>CBDBLS010000037.1:0-56016 GCA_965207105.1 Roseovarius sp.
AAGAAGTGCGCCTTCTGCTCAAGCACTAAATCGCTTCGCGATAGGGCGCTTGCTGCGGGCGTTTGGTTGCACAGGGATACGTTGCGCGGGTTTTGAGGTCGGGTGTCTGCTGTTTGTCGAGGTGATTTTGCCTCGATTGACAGAGGATTTCCCATGAACATTCAGCAATCGACACCGCTTCGTGCACGCATGATTTCGGACATGGCGGCGCGTACGCCTGGACCTGCATCACAGACCAGTCACCTGCGTGCCTGCAAGCGTTTTGCGGCTTGGCTGGGGCGCTCTCCGGACACGGCTACAGCCGATGACGTGAAGCATTTCCAGCTTCATCTGATGGAGACAGGCACCAGCATCTGCACGCGCAATCAGACCATGACGGGCGTCAAGTTTCTGTTTCGTGTGACGCTCAGGCGGCACGATCTGGTTGCTGAGATTTTCAGCCTCAAGGAACCGGTGAAGGTGCCGCTGGTTTTGAGCAAGAAGGAGATCAAACGGATCCTGGCGATGGCACCCAGTCTGAAGGCGAAGGTGATGTTGTCACTCGCTTATGGCTGCGGGATGCGCGCGGGCGAGGTCGTTCGGCTCAAGGTTGGTGATATCGACGGCGCGCAAGAGATCATCCGGATTGTCCAAGCGAAGGGACGCAAGGACCGCAACGTAATGCTGCCCGGCGATATTCCGGGGCTTTTGCGTGATTGGTGGAAAGAACGTCCAACGGGTCAGGATAAGGATGTGCCTGGGCCAGAGCGGGTCTTGTTCCCCGGTTATCGTGGCAAACACCTTTCGGCCCGCCAGATATCTCGATTGTTCAAACAGACTGCGCAGGAGGCGGGTATCACTAAGCCGGTCACGTTGCACACATTGCGTCATTCGTTTGCGCCCCATCTGTTGGAGCGTGGCGTCGATATCCGGGTGATACAAGCACTTCCCGGTCATACTAAACTGACGACAACCGCCCGCTACGCCAGCGTTGCGACTGGGATGATTGCAGCAGTCGACAGCCCACTGGATGACTTGAACAAATCCAGACGCAGGAAAGGCAAAGCCAGGCCTTCGTAAGCCACTTTGCCTTCTCCATCGCTGGAAGTTGCGGAAATCTTCCGCACCTATGGTGCTGCGTATCGCGCCATAAATGTAGGTCACATCAGCTTTGACCAGTTCAAGGTGATGAACGCCATCGAACGCTGCCGCACAGCGGCGCTTGGTGGGCATGTGGCACGCTGCGCCGACTGCGCCCACGAGCACATCGCCTACAACTCATGTCGCAACCGCCATTGCCCCAAATGTCAGGCAGGTGCGGCAAAGGTATGGTTGGCGGCACGCGAGGCTGAATTGCTGCCAGTGCGGTACTTTCACCTCGTCTTCACCCTGCCAAAGCAGATTGCCGACATTGCACATCAAAACAAACGCGAGATCTACAATCTGTTGATGCGGGCCAGCGCCGACACGGTGATCAAAATCGCAGCCGATCCGAAGCACCTCGATGCCCGGGCCGGTATGATCTCTGTGCTGCACACCTGGGGCTCGGCCATGACGCGCCACCCGCATGTCCACATGATTGTGCCGGGCGGTGGCTTGTCTGCGGACGGCACAAAGTGGATCGCCTGTCGCAAGAACTTCTTTCTGTCCGTTCGGGTGCTATCGCGTCTGTACCGACGTCTCATTCTGGAAGGACTGGTCAAACTACACAAAGCCGGGAAGTTGCACTTCTTTGGCGATCTTACGGACCTAACCGACCAAAATTCCTTCAATGCCTTCCTCAAACCGCTGCGCAGGATCGACTGGGTCATCTATGCAAAGGAACCGTTCGCGGGGCCAAAGGTCGTGCTGGCATACCTGTCGCGCTACACCCATAGGATCGCCATTTCCAACAGCCGCCTGATCCGTTTCGATGAGCGCAGTGTCACCTTCCGCGTCAAGGATTACCGCCTTAAAGGCGCGGGTCGCCACACTGCCATGACGCTAACGACGCCTGAGTTCATCCGCCGCTTCCTGATCCACGTCTTGCCCAAAGGCCAGCACCGCATCCGCCACTACGGGTTCTTCGGGAACGGCAATCGCGCGGCCAATATCGCCAGGATCAGGCAGTTGCTCGGGGCCAACCGATCAAACAAAGATCGCACTGATGAGGACGGTCCCGGCGATACTATTGAGTTGCCCCGTGTCCTCGCGCTTCCTTGTCCGTGTTGCGGCGGGCGGTTGATCATCATCGACACAGTTGCGCCAAATCAGCACCCCAGAGCGCCACCAAAATCAAAAAGGGCCGCAGCATGAAACGCGCGCCACACATAACGAACAACACCTTCAGCCGCAGGCGACATCACCTGCGAACCCATCATTGTGCACTGATCTTGTCGTGGATAAAGCAAGAGGTGATGACGACGACAAAACACCGCGCATATCGACAAGGTGTTGGCAACGCAGACACCGTGCAAGCACAACAAGGTCTGTTCAACCAGTCTGTCAGGTCAAACCAGACGCAAGCCCAACGCGCAAATCCCCATAACAACCAACCCACCAAAGCCCAACCCCGCGATTTCCCGCTTGAGCGCTTCTCCGACGCCAAGCAACGAAACCGCGTCACTCAAACACAGCGCAAGGCGTCCGAGAAACCTACATCAAAGTGGACTTTCTGGATTTGCGCGGGTTTTCCAGCCAGTATTCCATAGAGTGCGTTCAGGAGCGTTGTCTTTCCCGAACCATTCTCTGCCGAAACTATTTTGGCCGCAGAAGAGCAATCAAGCTGAATGGTCTTGTACCCATTCACGCCTTCCAGTCTAAAACACTCAATGATGGGTTCACCTACCGCATCCGAAAGGCTGCCAACGCCAGTATCATCGCTCTGCATTCGGTCGGTCACTTAAACTCTCCCAAGTATTTGGTTGTTCGAAGAGCACCTCATAACAGATACGATCCAAACGTTCGTTAATTTGAAGGCGACCGTATCGTCATCAATCATTGATGTCACTAAGCCTTTGAATGTCCGCTTTTCGCGATCTGGTGCGAAGAACTTGCAAACGCAGCGAACGACTGGTTTCCGCCCCAGGTGCATGAAGACAATGTCTGCTTCGGCTGAGGCCGGTCATTGCTTTAGGAAGATTGAACGGCCAGCTTCTGCGCAGTGCGGTCAACCCCTATGGCCGTTTCGGGGTCGAGGACTAAGCCGCTCTCGCGGCATTGGCGCGTGTGGCTAACGGACGACAACTTCACTGATGCCGCGCATTTTGCGATGTGACTGATCTGACTGACGATTGAGCTTTCTCAATTGGACAGGAGGTTCCCATGACACAGGAGAAGATGAGCCCGCTGCGTGCGCGGATGATCGAGGACATGCGTATTCGCGGGATGGCGGAGACGTCACAGAAAGCCCATATCCGGGCGCTCAAGGATTTCACTGCATTTCCGGGGCGCTCACCGGACACCGCGAAACCGGAGGAGTTGCGCGCCTGTCAGCTTCATATGACGGACACTGAGGTCACACCTTCGCTCTACAACGCCCGGATCACAGCGTTGCGGTTCTTTTTCGGCATGACGTGTGATCGCGAGGACATGAAGAAGTACATGCAGTTCCGCACCGAGCCGCGCAAGCTCCCGATTGTTCTGAGCATCGAGGAGGTTTCGGCGGTTCCGGCGGCGGCACCGGGACCGGGTATGAAGTATCGGGCTGCTTTGAGCATTGGCTGCGGTGCCGGTCTGCGCGCCTCCGAGGTGACCAACCTGAAGGTCCGGGACATCGACAGTGACCGCATGCTGATCCACGTCGAGCGGGGCAAGGGCGGCAAGGACCGGGACGTGATGCTGTCGCCATCTCTGCTGGAGTTGCTGCGGGCCTATTGGCGCGAGGCCCGTCCGCAAGGCCGGCTGTTCCCGGGTCAAAGCCGGGTCGAGCCGATGTCACCCCGTTCGTTGAACAGGGCTTTCAACTCGGCAAAAGCAATGGTGGGGATAAAAAAGCCTGCGACGCTGCATTCGCTCCGGCACAGCTTCGCGACCCATCTTCCGGAGGCTGATACGGATGTGCGGGTAATACAGGTGTTGCTTGGCCACGCCAGGCTGACCACGACGGCGCGATATACCCATGTCGCCGCCAAGACACTGCGCAACGTCGCCAGCCCATTCGAGCATATCCGGGATGTGACCTGACGGATCGGTCAGCGTGCCGCGGCACGCGCTGGAGGTTGCAGACATCTTTCGTGCGCATGGTCCAGCCTACCGGCGGGCCAATGCAGGGCATCTGAGCCTCTCGCAGCTCAAGGTGATGTCATCCATTGAGGCTTGCCGGACGGAAGCGCTCGGCGGGCATGTGGCGGCTTGCACCAAATGCGATCACCAACACATCGCATACAACAGTTGCAAAAACCGGCATTGCCCGAAGTGCCAGGGACCAGCCGCGCGTGACTGGATGGCGGCGCGGGCAGATGATCTGCTGCCGGTGGAGTATTTCCATCTGGTCTTCACCTTGCCAGCCGAGATCGCCCGGATCGCTTTTTGGAACAAAAAGGCCATCCACGGCCTGCTGTTCAAAGCATCGGCAGAGACGGTGACGACCATCGCCGCCGATCCCAGGCGTATGGGTGCCCGCGTCGGTATGACCAGTGTGCTCCACACCCGGGGACCGGCAATGACGCACCATCCCCACGTCCACATGATCGTACCAGGAGGCGGGCTCTCGCAAGATGGCGTCCGTCGGGTTGGCTGCAAGCCTGGGTTCTTCCTGCATGTCCGGGTGCTGTCCAGACTGTTCCGTCGGCTGTTCATCGAAGGTCTGATCGCGTTGCATCGGGCGGGAGAGCTCGCCTTCTTCGGCGATCTGGCCGGGTTGGCAGACGTTGATGCATTTGCCGCCTGGCTTGCGCCGTTTCGCAAGTCCGAATGGGTGGTCTATGCCAAACCGTCCTTCGGCGGACCCGAAGCCGTACTGGCATACTTCAGCCGCTACACGCATCGGATTGCCATCTCCAACAGCCGCCCTGTCAGCGCTGATGCCCGAACCGTGGTGTTCCGCTGGAAAGACTGCCGGATCAAACGTGGAGACCGTATGAAGGTCATGCGGCTTGATACGCACGAGTTCTTGCGCCGGTTCCTCATCCATGTGCTCCCAGGCGGGTTCCACCGCATTCGTCACTACGGCCTGTTGGCCAGCGCAACCCGCAAAAGCAACCTTGCCAGGACCCGCACGTTGCTCGGCGCGCAACCAGCAATGCAGCAAGACGCATCCACCGCCGATGTCATCCCGATGACATTGCGGGAGCCATGCCCCGACTGCGGCGGGCGGATGCGCATCATCGAGACCTTCCGGCGCGGGGAGCTTCCACGGTCTCGTGCTCCACCACGGAGGCAGGCCGCATGACCGAAAGCCTGTCCATCCCGTCCACCCCAGACCGGTTGCTGCGGCAATGCCGGCCAAGCCACCTCGTCTGCAGCGCCCCGACAGGCCGCGCGAACGACGCAAAAGGACATCCATCCGAGGCAAATCCTCTGGCAAAACTCGGAGACGACCGGCCTGAACCCCCAAGCCGGTGCGTCCGTGACAGTCAAAGACAAAGCCAACCGCACTCTTTCCCCATAGATAGCACCTAGCCCCCGCGGCTTCCTCCCTGAGAGGTTTGTCAACACGGGCCACAGTCAGACCGTGCCGAAACCCCGCGCAATGACCCGCGTCGAAAAACCTTCATCGAGCCGGACAAACGGATCGATTCCGGGCCCATGGCCTCATGACTGGAGCATATATGTCTTCCCAACTGCTTGCCGAATGTATGGAACAATATGAAACCCATGGTTTTGATCCCGAATTTCAATCGTATTTCATGCGGCTGAAGTCCCGCTTGCTTGCCAGCAGCGAAGTCGCGTGCGGTCTGGTGGTGCTCACCGCGCAGGAAGATGACCACTCGGGCGCCGGGCATCAGGTACTGAGCCTGCTGCTGGATGAAGCACGCATGGGGCAGGAAAATCACAGTGAATATGCGGAGGACTTCCTGGAGACGGTGGAAATGGCCGTTCAGGCGGGGCTGGCCGCCGGAGCGATACAGCAAACGAACCTGATCGAATTTGCGGGCCTCTTTCGGAGGGTTGGCCTGACGGTGCCGCAATCATTTATGATCGACCCCGACAACCTGGCTCCACCACCGGATACGGGGGACGTCGATCTCTCGGAAATTCTGGAAAACCTTGCGCGTGATGTTATGGCGGAAGACGGTTCAGCCCATGACCTGTTCGATGCAATCGACACCATGCTGGCGGCGGTGCCGGTGGAAATCCAGGCGAGTCTTGCCAATCACATTGCTGCAATGGAGAGCCCTTTCCTTGAGCGTTGTGCCTTGTTCCTGCTCCTCTCCGGTTCGGGGCCTGTTCAGGACGCAACCATCGCAGGCCTGTTCGAACGTCTCGACGGGACCGCCCCAAGCGCCGAAACAATGACGCTGCTTCCGATGATCCGGGGCTGGTTTGCCAGCGGTCGGGTCCAGGCAGCATTGGATCAGCTGATCAAAAAAGCGCGCCGCAAAGCCATTCCTGTACAAACCAGTGTTTCGGGTTCGCAAATTCAGGAGATCGTCGCGAGCACTACAGATGGGGTCGGGACCCAAAGCGTTGCGGTTGTTTTGAAACAGGGGGCGAAGACCGTGCTGGCAGTGGTACTGATCAAGGCCGGGCATGGGATAAAAGACGGTTTCCTCCTTTCCCCGGAAAACAATGATGACGCTGAACGCATGATCGGGCAACAGCGCGCGGAAACCGGCGCGGATGATATTTCCGCCGACACCTTGCGGGTGTTGCTTGAGGGTGCCCTGGCTGATGGTTTGGAAAATGGCTGTTTGCCTGCCCCCGGGTTTCTTGACGTGGTTGAGGCCTGCGACCTGTTCGATCTGCGCCCGCAGGAACTTGACCTCCAGGCTCTTCTGGATCTGGCCGATCCCCAACGGAAAATCCAGGGCGCATCGGCACAGGCTCTCGGACGTTGGGTAAACGATGATCTTGCGCTGGACCTCCTTGAGCCGCTTGCAGACAGCTGGTTCGAGGATACGGAAGAGACCCGCCGGATCGTCGCGACGGCGCGTACCGCGCGCAGCATTGAAACAAAGCTCTGGAAATTCCTTGAAACACGCCGCGACATTTGGGCACGGCGGTTCCTGCAGACAGCCGTAATCCTACGTGTAAAACGCGGAGCAATATTGGGCCACAGAAGCGGCTGCATATCGCAGTTGTAGCGGAGTAAAAGTCCGCCAGTTTGTGCCCTTCGTTTATTCGGAGGGCGGGAGATGTATTCTGTGGATATTTATAGTCGTGTGCGCCGTGCTTGTTTGAAGGACGGTATGTCTGGCCGAGAAGCGGCGCGGTTTTTCAACATGGCGTAATCAGGATCAGCACTCAGTTACCCCTGTTATTCTGGATGCACATGCAATTGAAAAGGAGACTGACCAATGGAATATTTTGCTGGTTTGGATGTGTCCATGGAAGAGACGCATATCTGCATTCTGGATCGTGAAGGGGCCCTTATTCGTGAAGGAAAAGCGAGCTCAACACCAAAAGCGATCGCTGACTTCCTCGCTTCTGGACCACCATGTGCCAAAGTTGTATTTGAAACGGGACGGATGGCACCAATGCTTTACCATGGGCTGACGGAGCTTGGTGTCCCGGTTGTTTGCATCGAGAGCAGGCAAGCATATCAGGCCCTTAAATCTCTGGCCGGCCACAAGACGGACCGCAATGATGCCCGCGGTTTGGCACACCTGGCGCGGACGGGATTCTACAAGCCGACCCATGTCAAATCACTGTCAGCGCACGCAATCCGGTCGCTGATCGCAGCCCGCAAGAAGCTGGTCGGACAGCGTGTGACGCTCGACAATCAGATCCGCGGTCTGGTCGTCGTCTTCGGCGTGCGGCTGCCACGAGCTTTGTCTCCGGCATTCAAAAACGCGGCGCTAAAAGTTAGCGATGGAGTGCCTGGCCTCCATGCCGCAATTTGCGGACTGTTCGCAGCACGCGAAGCAATCCTCGCGGCGGTTGCAGCCATTGATGGCGACATCAAAAAGATGACCCGCAAATCCGAAGTCTGCCAGCGCCTTATGACGGTACCAGGGGTCGGTCCGATCACAGCATTGGCCTTTGCCGCAGCAATTGATGATCCGTCGCGTTTCAGGAAATCGCGTGATGTGGGGGCGTATCTTGGACTGGTGCCGCGACGGCATCAATCTGGTGAAATCGACTACACGGGCAGCATCTCAAAGCGGGGCGACGTGCGCGTCAGAACGCTTCTCTATGAGGCCGCCAATGTGATGCTGACGCGGTATGCCGCTCCGCTCAAATTGAAGACATGGGCCCTCGCAATCGGTGCGCGCTCAACGATGAGAAAGGCCCGAGTGGCTCTGGCGCGTCGTCTGGCAATCATACTTCATGCCATTATGCGA
This sequence comes from Roseovarius sp., assembly GCA_965207105.1. Lineage (GTDB taxonomy): Bacteria > Pseudomonadota > Alphaproteobacteria > Rhodobacterales > Rhodobacteraceae > Roseovarius. The sequence goes on from CBDBLS010000037.1 coordinate 8,406, forward strand.
GACAAAACTGACTTCCAGTCCGCGTAAGGCTTACGAGGCGACAACGAGGATTCCTAAATCAAAGTTCCCATCTGGGACGATGCCCGAGGGAGGGCGTGAGACACGGCGCCGATTCTGTAGCAACAGCCAAGACCAACGGTATGATTGCGGTTTCAACATTGCCGACCCACACCCAGCCAACCCCATCATGAACCTCAGAGTTCGAAGAGAACAAAGGCAACCTCTGACATCAAAAGCAGGAAACTCAGGAAACACGCATTGACAGATTAGAGAACAAAGATCGTAAGACGATCGCGAAGATGCTGCGCCATGAACTTCCGCCTGGGTATCGTCGGTCGGAAGCGCCTCGGCGGCCAACGCTTGATGGTTATGTTGGTGTGGTCGATGAGATACTGCGCACAGACAAAGCCCTGATCAAAAAGCAGCGACACACGGCCAAGCGCATCTTTGAACGGCTGCGCGATGAGCATGGATATGCCGGCAGCCTGACCACGGTGACCTATTACGTGCGCGAGCAAAAACGGCGCACCAAAGAGGTGTTTGTGCCGTTGTCGCATCGGCCGGGCCATGCGCAGGTTGATTTTGGTGAGACGCTGGGCGTGATCGGTGGCGTGGAATGCAAGATCCACTTCTTCGTGATGAGCTTGCCACATTCTGATGCGGTGTTTGTGAAGGGATATCCAGCTGAGACAACCGAGGCGTTTTGCGATGGCCATGTGTCCGCCTTTGCATTCTTTGGCGGCATTCCGCAATCCATTCTCTACGACAATACCAAGATCGCCGTGGCTCGGATACTCGGGGATAAGACGCGCATCCGCACACGTCGGTTTACGGAACTGCAGTCGCATTACTTGTTTGATGACAAGTTTGGCAGACCCGCGCGAGGGAACGATAAAGGCAACGTTGAGGGCATGGTTGGATACACCCGCCGCAACTTCATGGTTCCCGCACCTCGCTATGACAGCTTTGATGATCTGAACGCACATTTGGAAGAGAAGTGTTTAGCACGTCAGGCCGATACGTTGCGGGGTCACACCCAAACCATAGGCGCACGCCTGATGTCGGATTTGGATGCTCTGATGGGATTGCCCGTCGCAGAATATGAAGCCTGCGATCACGTCAGCACGCGTGCAACGTCGATCTCAATGGTGCGCTATCGCAGCAATGATTACTCGGTGCCAGTAGCCTATGCGCACCACGATGTTCATGTGCGTGGGTTTGTGCATGAGGTTATCATCGGCTGCGGCAATGAGATTATTGCGCGGCACAAACGATCCTACACATCAGCGGATATGGTCTTTGACCCATTGCACTTTTTGCCCCTGCTTGAACAAAAGGTGGGTGCCCTGGATCAGGCCGCGCCTTTGCAGGGTTGGCATTTGCCAGATGTATTTGCCACGCTGCACCGACTGCTTGAAGCCAGAATGGGTAAGCCGGGCAAGCGAGAATACGTTCAAGTCTTGCGCCTTTTGGAGACCTTCGAAATGGATGTTGTGCAAGGCGCAATCCAGCAGGCAATAGATATGGGTGCAATTGGCTATGACGCCGTAAAACACCTTGTACTGTGTCGGGTTGAGAAGCGGCCACCACGATTGGATTTGGACTTCTATCCATACTTGCCCAAGGCCAATGTCGGCACAACACGCCCATCCAGTTACATGAGCTTGATGGGAAGGACCGCGGCATGACCGAAGCCCCTCGGATTCTTCTACGGCATCATCTTAAACAACTGCGACTGCCAACGTTCCAAGGCGAGTATGCCAAACAGGCGCAGCTCTGTGCTGCAGAGAACAAAGATCACATCCACTATCTGGCGCGGCTGTGTGAGATGGAATTGATCGACCGCGAACGCCGGATGATTGAACGGCGCATCAAAGCGGCGAAGTTCCCCAGCACCAAGAGCTTGGATAGCTTTGACTTCAAGATCATGCCAAGCTTGAACAAGCCCCTGACGATGGATCTGGCACGATGCGATTACGTTAATCGCAGGGAGAACATCATCGCGCTCGGCCCGTCAGGCACGGGCAAGACACACATCGCCCTGGGACTTGGGCTGGCTGCATGTCAAAGAGGACTGAAGGTGCGCTTCACAACGGCTGCGGCATTAGTCCATGATCTGATCGAGGCTCAAGATGAGCGGAGATTGCAGCGCCTTCAAAAGCAACTGACCAGCCAGAACCTGTTGATCATTGATGAACTGGGCTTCGTACCGCTCAGCAAATCTGGCGCAGAGCTGCTCTTCGAGGTCATATCCCAATGCTATGAACGCGGCTCCATCATCATAACCTCGAACCTGCCCTTCGATGAATGGACTGAAGTCTTTGGCTCTGAGCGGCTGACCGGTGCGCTACTCGATCGTTTAACCCATCACGTCCACATCCTCGAGATGAATGGCGAAAGCTATCGGCTCAAACACAGTCGCAACAACCGAAAATAACCAGCCCGCAATCACAGTCAGAATAATGCTGGCCTTATGGCCAGCATGCGCTTTGGCACGCTTCAGCTTTGTGACGAGCACGCGTGCAAAAGCGCCACAAAAACATCAACCGAAGTGGCCCATTTTTACGCCGCGACATGGACCCATTTTACTCTGCGATTGACACCCGCCCTTCACAGATCGACGCCGCAGAAACGCCAGAGCACACATCCTTCTGTTGCGATTGATGCGAAACCGTAGCGCAGCCACCATAGGCCCGGCAAGGCCTCAAAAGACCCCCGCGTGTCGAATCCCGAGGCCCGGACAGGCCGAGGCCAGCCGCACCCCGAACGCAGCCGCGCGACCATGCTCAATAGTGAAGGCTCAATTTGCGTTGGTTATGCATGCCAGCCTCTGATAGAACACAGCATGAACACAATTATGAGGAACCGCTGGACCCCGGGCGCAGGCCCGAAACCAACCGACTACGCGTGCCCGAAGTGGCCTACTTTTGCGCCGCCCTGTGGCGGCGCTACCGTGGCCTAATTTTGCACCGCCCTATACACCGCCACATCTTTGATATTTTGTGAGTCAAAAAGCTCAGAGGAAACTAGGGAACCAAAACTTCGCGGACCGTTGCGACATCTGCCAGCCGGTCCATGGCCTTGTTCAAATCATCGAAACCAATGGTGCGCGACAGCAGTTTGTTCACCGGTAGCTTTTCATCTTTGAACATGGCCATGTAGCGCGGAATATCGCGCTTTGGAATGCAACTGCCCATATAAGAACCTTTTAGGGTACGCTCCTGTATCGCAATGCTAAGATGCGAGAGAGTGATTTCGGCATTCGGTCCGGGCATACCTGCCGCGACGGTTGTGCCACCACGGCGTGTCACGTCGTAGGCAGTCTGTAAGGCGCGGGGTGAGCCTGCGGTCTCGACAGCGACATGCACACCGCCTGAGGTTATTTCGAGAACCTGTTGGAAGCATTCAGGATCGGTGGCGTTGATGGCATGATGCGCGCCCAACTCTTTGGCCAGTTGCAGTTTTTCGGCGCTGATATCCAGAGCGATAACCTTTCCGGCACCGGCAGCGACGGCCGCCAGAACAGCGCTTAGGCCGACGCCACCCAATCCAACGACAGCAACGCTTTCTCCGGCTTTGACACCTGAGGTATTCACCACGGCACCTACACCGGTCACAACACCGCAACCGAATAGTGCGGCATGTTCAAAGGGGATGTCCTTGTCGATCTTAACCAGCGCATCCACCGGCAGTACGGCGTATTCGGCAAAACCGGCGATACCCGAATGATGATGAATACGCATGCCGTCGTTGTGGAGCCGGGTTGTTCCATCACGCAGCACAGCAGCAGCGTTGGACACGGTAGCCGGTTCGCATAAAGCAGGTCGACCGACACTACACATGTCGCAGTGACCGCAGCTGGCTACAAATGAGGGGACCACGTGGTCTCCCAATTCCAAACCTTGTACGCCATCGCCCAATTCGACAACGATGCCGGCCGCCTCGTGGCCAATGACGATAGGCATTGGCTTGCCACGTTCCCCATTGATCGCGACCAGATCGGAATGGCACAGCCCCACAGCTTTGATTTGAACCAGAACTTCGCCCTGCTTTGGTGGGTCCAGCTCAACCTCCTCGATGCTCAAAGGCTGACTTTGGGCATAAGGCCGGGGGTGGTCGGAGCGTCTGAGAACAGCTGCCTTGATTTTCATTCTCTCTCACCTCCTTGCGTGTCACAGCACATCAGATCAGCACCTCTTCGAGGGACGCTTCGAGTATATCCAGCCCTTCATCGACAGTTCCGATTTCCGCGGATAACGGCACCAAAAGGCGGATGACATTGCGCGCAGGCCCAGCCGTGACAAGGATCAGGCCGCTTTTAAGGGCGGTTGCTGCGACTTTTACAGTCAGATCTCCGTCGGGCTCGCGGCTTTCGCGGTCTTTGACGATCTCGATCGCGTTCATGCACCCCAATGCGCGCACGTCACCGATGCAAGCCAGCGTATTGCGTTGCGCCATCTTGCGCAGACGTAGGTCGATATGGGCGCCCATCTCAACGCCACGTTGCAAGAGGTTTTCGTTTTCGATCTCATTCAGCACCGCCAATGCCGCGGCACACGCCAGCGGGTTGCCGCCAAAGGTGCCGCCCAGCCCACCGGGGGGCACAGCATCTACCATGTCAGCACGCCCGACAATGCCTGAAATGGGCAGGCCGCCTCCGATACTTTTACCGATACAGGTCAAGTCTGCGGAAATACCAAAATGCTCCATGGCAAACAGTTTGCCGGTGCGGCCCATGCCTGTTTGAATTTCATCGGCGACCATCACGATGCCATGCTCATCACACAGCGCGCGGATGTAAGTCAGGAACTCTTGCGATGCAATGTTGTAGCCACCCTCGCCCTGCACTGGCTCATAAAACAAGGCGGCGATCTGATCTGGCGGGCAATCACTGCGAAACAGTGTCTCGAACGCGCGTTTGGTATCGTCTAGCGTGATGCCGTGATAGTCATCCGGGAATGGCAGGCGGTAAATCTCGGTTGGGAAGGGGCGGAACCCCTGCTTGAACGGCACCATCCGCGCGCTCAGTCCCATGCCCATGTACGAACGCCCATGATAACTATTGGTGAAGGTGATCAGCGCAGGCCGCCCAGTGACATAGCGTGCAATTTTCACCGCGTTCTCGACGGCCTCGCCACCAGCAGAGAAGAACAATGATTTCTTATCAAATTCACCCGGGCAGAGTGCGTTTAGCCGTTCGGCCAGTTCAATGTAGGTCGGGTATGGCGTGACCTGAAAACAGGTATGGGTCAGCCGATCCAGCTGATCCTTGATAGCCGCAACCACCCGGCCATTGCGATGGCCTACATTTTGGCACCCAATGCCGCCGCAGAAGTCAATATAGCGCTTGCCCTCAATATCCCAAACCTCGGCATTTTCTGCCCGCTCGGCCACGAAGGTCGAGGAATAGGCGATCGCCCGTGCGACCGCATTGTCGCGCCTCGTCTCAAAATCCTGATTGGTGGTCATTGTATGCCTCTTGAAAGATGGATGGTCGGAGCCGTTCAAAGCCGCGTCAGCCACAAAACGATATCCGGGAAGATGACCAGTGCGGCGAGGCAGATCAACTGCAGGGCAACGAATGGGACGGAAGACCGATAGATCGTTTTGATCGTAACCCCGGGGGGGGCCACGCCGCGCAGGTAAAACAGTGAATAGCCGAAGGGCGGAGTGATGAACGAAGTCTGCATGTTCACCGCCGCCAGAACGGCGAACCAGATCAGCATTTCAGGTCTGGTCGCCTCGAACCCGAAATCAAGCGTGGTGACGATAGGCGCGAAAAGGGGCAGCACGATAAAGCTGATTTCGATCCATTCGAGGAAAAAACCCATGACAAAGATCAGGCCCATCATCAGCAACAGCAGCCCATAGGGCCCGAATCCTGTGCCAACAAACAACTCTTCAATCATGTCATCGCCGCCCAGGCGTTTGAATACGGCGCTGAAACAGGCCGCGCCGATCATCACGAAAATCACCATGGCGGTGGTCTTGGAGGTGTCGCGCACCACGTCGCGCATCACGCCAAAGCTGAGCTTGCGCGCGATCAGCGCCAGTAGCATTGCTCCGCCTGCGCCAATGCCTGCAGCCTCGGTCGGAGTGGCAAGGCCAATCATGATCGACCCCAGAACAGCAGCAATCAGAAATAGCGGCCCGACAAGATTTTTCAGCAGTTCGATGAACAAGTCGCCTTGTTTTTCAGCGATTTTGGCGATCACGCTGCGGTCCGGCACCGGCGCACGGTGCGGGGTGAAAAAGCCAACGCCCAGAATATATAGGATATAGACAGTACCCAACATCAGGCCGGGGATAAATGCGGCCTTGAACAGCCCGCCGATTGAGACCTGAAGGATCGCCCCCATAAACACCAGCATGATGCTGGGCGGGATCAGAATGCCCAGCGTACCGCAGGCGGCGGTCACGCCGGCGGCGAATTGTGGGTCGTAGCCCTGACGGATCATCACCGGCAGCGCAATCACTCCAAGCAGCATGACCGACGCGCCAACGATCCCGGTGCTCGCGGCCATGATGATACCAAGTAAAGCGACCGATAACGCCAACCCGCCGGGCAGCCGTCCACAGAGCCGTTCAAGCGTCAGGAGAAGCCGCTCGGCCACGCCAGATTTGTCCAGCATCAGCCCCATGAAAATGAACAGTGGTGCTGCCAGAAGCAGCCAGTTGGACAGTGTTCCCGCATAGATCTTGGACACCACAGTGCCCATGAATTTCAGCGGGATGCCCGAAAGGATGGCAAAGACAATTCCCAGCCCACAGAACAGGAAGGCCACCGGATAACCGGTGAAGACACCCACCACCAAGGCAAGTATCATGGCAATCGCCCAGATATATTCGACTATTAAATCCATCAGGTGCTACGAGCTTTCGTCTGTCGGAGAGTAGGTGCTTTTGGCCAGATCATCGTCCAGCAAACGCCGGATCACGCGGGCGAGAATGACAAGGAACAGGATTGCGAAGCCAATTGGGATGGTTGATTTGATCAGGAAACGATCCAGCATCCCACCATAATCAGACCCTTCGGATGAATTAAACGACCGCATGACAAAACCGATAGACAACCAACACATCACAGCTGCGAAGGGCATCATCAGGAACACATCGCCAATCGTATCGATCCACTTCTTTTTAGAATTTGATAGCCCGGCATAGATCAAGTCAGATCGAACATGCTTGTCATCCAAATAGGCATATGTGCCGCCGACCATCACCATGATCGCAAAGAAATGCCATTCCAGGTCGATCACATCATTAACGGTCAGATCGCCACCGAACAGGGGGATATCCACCCCCCAGTCCAACATGATGTTTGCGCGCATAGCACTTGCAATGACAGCGACAAGGACGGAGGCCAATGTTCCCAGCGCGAGCCAGCTTGTGATTTCACCCAGCCAACGCCCAATGCGTTCGACAAGTCGGGCGATACTCACCAACAGCTGTTTCATGGTCTGGCCTCTGCCCTATAAGTTCAGCTTAGACTTAGTCTAAGCTTTGCAAATCGTTCCAAGCATTGACCTTCGCCTGGTGAGCCTGCAGAGATTCGTACATTTCCTTGACCACAGGCTTTTGCATCTCTTCCTGTAGCACCTCGTCCCAGGCCTCACGCAGACGCGCCATCACGCTGTCTGGCAGGCGCTTTGTGATCGCACCTTTTTCCGCCATGCGCGCAATCACATCCATTTGCTCGGCAGGAAGGCGGTTGAACGTGTATTGAATGGTCGCCTGACAGGCCACGTGAAGCTGTGCCCTACGCTCATCGCTGTAACTGTCATATAGATCCTTGTTTATGATGAATGAGAACCAGCTTGCCGACTGGTGCCATCCAGGGAAATAGTTGTATGTAGCGATTTCGTAGAACCCCATCGCTTCATCAACGGTTGGGATTGCAAAGTCGGCCGCATCAACACGTCCACGCTCGAGCGCGAGGAATGTTTCGCCACCCGGCACCAGCTGAGTAGACGCGCCTAGTTTGGTCAGAACTTTCGCACCCAGGCCCGAGATACGGATTTTCATGCCGTCATAGCTTTCAGGTCCAGTGATTTCTTCGCGATACCAACCCGCAGTTTCCTGAGGCTCGATAAAGCAAGGGAACACCATCACACCGTGTTTGGCATATTCGCGGCGGATAATTTCGATGCCGCCGCCGTTCCACATCCAGGAAGAAGAAACTTCGGATGTTGGGCCAAAGGGCAGACCACCATAGAACTGTGCCACTGGCACAGTACCGGACCAGTATCCCATCCAGTCCCAACCAGCCTCAATCGCGCCTGACGCAACAGAATCGAAGACTTCCAATGTCGGAACCAAATCGCCGGGTTCTGCCAGGTCAAGTTCCAGTTCGCCACCCGTTGCAACGGTGACGTTTTCTGCAAATTTAACCCCCATTTGTCCAAGTAGATTATTTGTGCCGAAGGTGCTGGCGACATCCAATTTTTCGGCCATCGCGGGCGCAGACAATGCCACGAAGGCAGCACATGTTGCCGCGAATAGATTTTGTTTCTTCATAATTGATCCTCCCAGAATTGCGTTTACCAAGCCTGTTATCACCTAGCTTTTTAACACACTCATGTCACCCCTCGCAGGGACCATGGTCGAACTTCACTCTGACAACGGCACCATTGATCAGGCAGAGCAGACGCCAGGTTGAGCATTTGAACATGTTGAAAGTAAAAAGTATGATCTGTAAAATAGTATATGGTATCAATCATTCTCAGGTTTTCTTATAATGACACCAATTCGCCAGTTGACTTACATTGTCGCCGTTGCGGATCATGGCAGCATCTCAGCGGCTGCAGAAAACCTGGCGATATCGCAACCCGCCATCAGCGCCGCCATACAAAAGGTCGAGGCTGAATATCAACTGAAACTCTTTATCCGTGAGCGACCGCATCGGGTGGTGTTAACCCCGGTCGGACGTCGCTTTGTTGCGCAGGCTAGACGCCTTTTGGAAAATGCTCAGGAGTTTGATGATGAGGCGCGCAATCTACACCAAAGCCCACGCGGCGTGATCGATGTGGGGTGTTTCTTTCCAACTGCGGCATTCATTGTGCCGATCATTCTGAAAGGTCTTCGGGAACGAGGATTTGATATTTCGATCCGCGTACACGAGGCTGATCTGGATCAGCTTAACAACATGCTGTCACAAGGTAGCATCGAAGTCGCCCTAACCTACAACATGTACCCCAGTCCGGGGATCGAGTTTGAATCCCTGATCGAAGCCCCGCCTTACGTGCTTTTGCCCAAGAATGATCCGCTGAGCAAAGCTCAATCCGTGTCGCTGAAACAGCTTGCCGAACGGGATATGGTAGCGTTGAACCTGCCTATCACCCGGCAATTTTTCCTGTCATTGTTTTCGCGAGCAAACTTGCGCCCACGGGCCAAACACCAGGCGAAGTCCTATGAACTGGTGCGCAGCCTCGTGGCGGCAGGGGAAGGATACGCGATTTTAATCATGCGCCCGGTGAATGAGCGGGCCTATGATGGTGGCGAACTGGCTTACGTCCCCCTTGCGGATGACGTGCCACCGCCGCAATACGGCCTGGCTTTCACCAACCGTTCCGTTCCTACAAAATTGATCGAAACCTTTGCCAATGTGTGCCGGGAAACGCTAAAGTCCCAGAACCTGGCTGAGAAATACTATGTGCAGGCCCCCGACGACAAGCCAACCTGATCCCCCAGTCCGGCTGTGTAGCTCGCCGCGCATATTTTGGTGTGATCTCGTATACTCGCTTATAGTTTTTTCTGAACGCAGGAAGATTGTCGAACCCGCAAGCAAGCGCCACTTCCGTCAACGACATGCGGGTTTGTTCCATGGGTTGCCGCGCCCGGGTCAACCTAAGGTTCGTGTAGTATTTTAGCGGTGGATCAAAGCCGTGGCGTGCAAAAATACGTTCGATCTGGCGTGTGGACAATCCTACCCGACGCGCAATCTCGGCTGTTGATACAGGGACCCCTCGATTTTTGACCTGTTTTGTGTTTTTCTGTGCTGTGGTTTGAGGGGCGGGTGATCTTGTTGATCCTGAAACCCGTTGTTTCGCGCCTTTCGTGATTTGATTATTCAGCCGGGCGTCCTGTTCGGCTTGCCGGTTTGCCGGGTGTTCACGCCGGGCAGGGATTTATGCGGCGCAACACAACGGGGCGGGGCATGTTGCAGGCGATGTTCTTCATCCCGATCCCGGCTTTGGCGCGTGCGATGCCGATCATGCGTACCATCGTCCCGCCCATGTCGTTGGTCTGCGCGCCAAAGACGTGTTCCACCCGGGCCCTTACTTTGGATTTGGTCCGGTTGCCGCCCTTCGCCTGCGCGGTCAGCGGCTTGCCGCGCTTGCCCTTGCGGTGGATGTGGCTCTTCAGTTTCCGATCCCGCAGCCTGGCCTCCATTTCCTCCGAGCGACAGGCCGCGTCCGCCCGGACGCCGGAGCCGGTGTTGCCCCGCATCGGCAGGGAATCCACCGCCTGGCTGTCATGCAAAGCGGCATCTGTCACGTGACAGCGGCGCACCGGCTTGTGCCTGCGGTCTACATTCACGTGGTTCCTGTAACCGTAATGCGACTTCCCGTGCTTCCTGGTCCAGCGGGCATCGGTGTCCTTCTGCGATCGTTTGGCGGGTGTGTCAGACCAGTCCTGTGGGACCTCGCCGTTCTTGATGGTCCTGTTCTCATCGCGGGTATTGTGATTGCGCGGCACCGGGGCAATGGACGCATCCAGGATCTGTCCGCCCCGAGCGATATAGCCCTGGCGGGACAGAAAACCGTCGAATTGAGAAAACAGGCTCTCGACCAGCCCCGCCTGCGCGAGCCCCTCGCGATAGAGCCGGACCGTCTTCGCATCCGGGACACGATCCTCAAGGCCCAACCCGGGAAACCGCATGAACGAAAGGCGGTCGCGCACCTGATATTCGATCCGGTCGTCAGACAGGTTATAAAGCGCGCTCGGGACCAGCGTCCTGAACATCGGTACCGCGTCCATCGGCTTGCGCCCCGCCCGAGATTTGCGCTCCGCATCCGGCTTGCGCCAGACCCGCTCAAGGGCCGGGCGAAATTCCTCCCACGGCACAACAGCGTCGATCTCGACCAGCGGATCGCGCCTGGCGTCCAGGCTCGCGTAACGGTCTGAAAGATCAAAAAAAACCCATCTTCGCCATCGTCTCACCCCCATACCAAGTCGATACCCAAAATATAACACAGCACCGGAAACAGGGCAATTTTTAGAGGCGGCCACAGGTGATTCGATCATGTCGATCATAATTCGCAATACCCGCTGAAATCGCTCATCTTCGCAAATCAACGCATCACCGTTCAGCAATTGCACGGTCGCTCCACTGCGCTTGCCGCTGGCCAGGAAGTGGTTGCAAATCTTACCGCTGATCCGCAGGCCACACGTCTTTTCACTGAACCTCCTCCGACTAAAGTCAGAGGGTTCAGTGGTTCATGAGCGCCTTCGGCGCACGCTTGAATGTTTTTCCGACTAAAGTCGGAGGTTTTATACCAGATTGTGGAAAATAAAACCCACAATCAGATCGAAAGAGGCCAACTCACGAGCGCAACTCGTGATTTTGGCATCGCCAGCAAAGAGCACGTTTTCAAACTTGAGGTCGGGAAAGCGCTCACCCATCGGCGCTATGGTTTTCCAATGGGCGGCACATTTACCGCCTTTTATCAGGCCCGCCGCAGCGACTGAGGTGCAGGCCGCCCCAATAGCAAAGAAGGGAATGCTCGATAGAGCAAGTTTTTGAACAAAATCCCGCATCAGGCCTTTATCGCGCTCAGCAAGCACTTGCCCGCAGCACAGGATCACTTGATCGGGTCTTCGAATGATAACGCAATGCCCCAGCACCTCGCTGGATGACACATGACAAGATACGGAAACCCCAGCCTTGGTCGTCGGGCTCTTGTCTCTCAGCGAGACAAGCTGAAGCTCAAATCTGCCACGCCCCAATATTAGACTCGGTTCACAATAAGGGCGGTTGTTTTCGAACGGAGGTATCCCTGCCCATTTGGTCAGGCTGTTTTCAAATTCAGGTTTGCCAGGGCCGCTACATTCTTTGCGATCATATCCGCCTGGCCATTATTGCGATGGGTATCGGCAAAAATCCCGAACTTTTTCATGCGGCAAATTCCATGCTCTGCGCCGATGCGCAGCTTTGCGTGCCATGTGTTGCAGCTTTTCCGCTCTTTGGCAAGGGGATGGTTCTTTGAGGCTTTGAGCGGGACTTCCAGCGACGTTCCCGGATAACCGGGATCGCCCGGGACAGGCACACCGGGGGGCTTGTCCACGCGCGCTTCATCATATATCCGCCTGTCGTGCTTTCGCCCGGGCTGTGCAGGACCAACGGCCAGGATCCTTTTCCTGTCGTCGGTAATGATCCGGTGCGACGCTGTATGGCGTTTCTTCTTTCCTGAATACCTGGCCTTGCGCCTTGACGGCGTCCCGGGGCGCTGAACAGGGCGCCCGGTACCATCGATCACAGGATAGAGAAGATCGTTTCTTTCCTGTGTCGATAATTTGATCCTGCGCTCCGGCATGGCGAAATGGCCAGCCATCACCGTCGTCATGGCGCGAACGCGGCGGCAAACTGTGGGGCTGGAAATGTCGAAAAGCAGGCCAACAAAGGCCTGGCCGGCGTATGTGCGGTAATGGATCAGGCACAAAAGCATTTGTTCCGCCAGTTGCAGCCGATACTTCCTGCCGCCCCCGATGGCCCGTTGTCTGTTCTTTCGGGACAAACGCGCGGCTTCACCGGCAAGCCAAATCGGGTGAAGCTGACAAACCGGAGCATCAAAATCCGCCGGACGTATTCCGGAAAGGCGGAAAAACAACTCTGGACGTGCTCGTAAAACTTTCAGTACGGCCATTCCGGCAAACCCCACTGCTTCGGTGAAGCTGGAATAGCAGAAATCTCCCTATTGCGAAACAGGTCTATTGTGTTTGCGTGTTGAAACGGCTCCAGCGTAGAAGAAAGTGTGGTCAGGGACATCCCGTCGGTGTCCAGCACCATGATTCGAGTGGTCATTTTGTCGGGCACGAAGGAGTTGCGGCTGGAGACGGGCGCATTCATGGGATCACCAAATCATGCGCGCCGTTCAATCGGCGGGCAATTATTCACCTCATTCAGGATGATCTCGACCAAGTCGAACTGCGACTCCCCGTTGATATCCTCAAAATAGATGTGGCTGGGCCAGGATTGGCCCACATGGTTGTCGTCGGGTAGATTGACGGTTTCGCAGACCCGCTTTATCGCCGCTACACTTGCGCGGGCATGCTCGGTGGTCTCGCACTTCTTGGCGTCCAGATCTTCAATGCTGTTGCGGTCAATCTCGGGAGAACCAATGCCGATCGTAAGCGGCATATTCCTCTGAATGGCCTGTTCCTCATAAAAGGAGATGTCCACCTTGTCGGATTCCAGTCTCATGATGAATAATGGGTTCACACTCACTTTGGCCTCGGTCAGATCCAGCAATTTGCTGCGGTTTGGTGTGATATCTCCGGCAGTCACCGCGCCCCGACGGCGCGAACTGCGGGCTTTCTTCTGCACTTCGGCCACAAAATCGCCCCGGTAATTGTTGTCAAACACCCGGTCTGCATAAGGCTTGCCCCGCAACATGTGCCGGATTGACCGGGTCGACATGCCCATGCAGTTCTCCGGCCCAATAAAGAAGGGCGAACCGGAAGCGTCCGACAGTTCAACCCAGCCATCGGGGAACTGCTCGAAATGATGATCCATCCACGGGGCCAGTACTTCGTCGCCCAGATGGTTCAGCAGCGCATTCACCCGGTCGGGGTCGTTCACCACATCCGCCAGCAAAGGCTCCTGCCCGTAAATGTCAGCGGCCAGACTGTAAGGGGCTGAAATCTGCAATGTTGGGGCCGCACCCGTTAGTTCTTGCGTCGCCCGCAGGATATTGTCGATGGCTAACGGCACGCCGGTGGTGAAATCCGGCGTCTTCAGGTAGTGCCAATTGTCCTTGTTGATCAGAACCTCATCAGGGTCCGCACCGGGCGGAAATTTGTCCGGATACATCATTACTTGACCCAGCGGTTCGCACGTCCAAGCATAAAGCGCCCATGTCATATAGAACTTGTCGATCCCCAAAAGGCGACTCACGGCCAGATTGGCCCGGACATAACGAAAAGGGTCTTCGTGGTAATATTCACGCGATTCAATGCCATAAAGATCGTGCAAGATGGCCAAGCCCAGCATGTGCACCGAAGCGGTGGAATGCACCCTGTCCGTAGGGGCCGAACGCTTGAAATTGTCATCAAATTCACCCGCATTGGCGGCATCAAAGAACCGGGTCATCTCCGCTTTTGCCCCCGGACCGCCTGCCTGCCAGCGCCGAAGCAGGTTCAAACCGTTGGGGAACATGTAGTCGTCAATCTTGGTCATGGCTGTCTCACCGATGAAGTCATTATCCGCCCGGCAATCCCGGATCATCTGCAAGGATATTTACAAATGGAGTGATTAAATATACCCATTATCGTGAAATTTATAGATCCATTTGGAGCAAGCATATGCCCAAACATGCCGAAGCTGTGCTGTTGCACGGGGTCGATGTTGATCGGGACAGCCCGGTTCCGATTTATCGTCAGATCGAGACCACGCTACGGCGTCAGATTTTAGACGGAACACTGCGGTCTTCTTCGAAACTGCCATCAACCCGCGATTTGGCATCCCAGCTTGGTGTGTCCCGGATCACGGTAAAATCTGTTTATGAACAGCTAGTTGCCGAAGGGTATCTGGAAGCCAGAACAGGGGCGGGCACCTTTGTCACTAAAGGCTTAAACTTGGAAACGGTGCCAAAGTTCAAACCCCGCGAAAAAAAGAACAGCACACCGGACATCAGCATTCCTGATCACGCCATTCCGATCCTTTCGTCTCAAGCAAGCATCCGGCACGGCGCGACAGCACCGTTTCGCCCAGGCGTTCCGGCACTGGACCTTTTTCCTGTGAAACTCTGGATGAAGTACCTTCATGACGCCGCTCTGAAAGGCGCGCGCCAAAACCTGAGCTATGGCAAAGTTGCCGGCAATGAAGCTTTGCGCGTGTCCATCGCAAAGCACCTGACAGATGCGCGCGGCATACAGGTCGGTCCCGGCGAAATCGTCATCACCTCGGGTGCACAGCAGGCCTTTGTTCTGATTGCCTTCGTGCTTCTGAACCGGGGCGATACAGTCTGGTATGAAGATCCCGGCCATATCGCGGGACGGGATGTGATGCAGATCATGGGGGCGAATGTCGCCCCCGTCCCGATCAATGATGAAGGGATGGATCTGGCCTATGCCAATCAAAACAACCCAAGGCCCAAGGCGATTTTCACCACCCCTTCGCACCAACAACCCCTTGGCATCACGATGAGCCTGTCGCGGCGCCTTGCCCTGCTGAACTATGCCAAAGACAACGAGGTCTGGATTATTGAAGACGATTACGACAGCGAGTTTCGATACCGTGGTCGGCCTCTGCCTGCGCTCAGCGCGCTTGATAGCGAACGAAGAGTTTTTTATGTCGGCACGTTTTCAAAATCTATGTTTGCGGCAATACGACTTGGCTACATGGTCGTGCCGCCCGGCCTGGCCGAAGCCTTTGCCAAAGCCAAAGCACTGCTTGGTCAAAGCTCTTCGGCTGTGGTGGAACAGGCCATGTCTGACTTCATGGAGGATGGGCGCTTTGTCGAACATATCCGCAAAATGCGCCGGAGATATCGCGAGCGTCGGGATGTTCTTTTCGAATGCCTGTCGAAGGACCGCGCGGGTTTGGCTACGCCGCAAACCACCGATGCGGGCATGCACATGTTAGCCTGGCTCCAGCACGGTATTGATGATCAGGTCGCGCATCGGGCATTGCTCGAAGAGGGCATAGAAACTCTGCCTTTGTCAGTGTACTCGACCCGCCTGCTAAACCGTCCGGCTCTTGTTTTGGGTTTTTCTGGTGCCAATGAAAAACGTATTCCAAAGATTGTTAAGCAAATGTCGCAAACTCTAAAAATACTAACTTCCTCCCATTGAGTCAGCAGGCTGCTCTCTCGTATGCAGTTAAGATACAACCCAACACTTGGATGACAGAATGTCCGAAACACGAAATGTCCTTTTTATCATCGTTGATCAATTGCGTGCTGATTGTGTGTTGGGTGCCTTGTCCGACTATGTCGATCTGCCCAATCTACGCTCCATTATGAAGGAGAGCGTGACATTCACCAATCATGTCTCGGTGACCAACCCATGTGGTCCGTCTCGTGCTTCGATCCTGACGGGGCAATATGCCATGAACCACAGGTCTGTCAGAAACGGCACACCGCTGCGTCACGACATCCCGAACATAGCTACTGAAATGCGCAAGGCAGGGTATCTGCCGATGCTATTTGGATATACAGACACGTCCCAAGATCCTCGTGTACATGCAAAAGAGGACCCAGCTCTCAAATCCTATGAATACCCGATGAGAGGTTTTCGTGAGATGTTAGAGATGCGCTCTGCCACTTCGTATCCGTGGCGCGCCCACCTCAAAAGCCGTGGCTACGCATTTAAAGAATATTCGGATTTGTTCAAACCGGTATCACCCACCGGTGGTGTCGCTCAGCTGAACGACCCGGCCCTCTATTCGGCAGAAGATAGCGATACCGCCTTTCTGACAAATGCTTTCTTGGACAGAATGCGATTTTGTGACGATCAAAACTGGTTTGCGCATTTGACTTATATACGCCCACACCCACCGCTTGTCGCACCTGCGCCTTACAACAAGATGTATGACCCAGCGGGCCTACCTCTGCCATCCCGGCTTGAGACACGCGATGCCGAAATCAAGCAGCATCCATTCTTTGAACCCACTCTGGCCCGCGCAACGCCCGCCGATACAGTAATCGGTTTTCCTGATCTGGAGCCGACAGACGAAAACATTCAGTGCCTGAGATCGATTTACCTTGGTCTGGCCACGGAGGTTGATCATCATATCGGACG
Organism: Roseovarius sp.; assembly: GCA_965207105.1. GTDB lineage: Bacteria > Pseudomonadota > Alphaproteobacteria > Rhodobacterales > Rhodobacteraceae > Roseovarius. Next base: position 25,368 of record CBDBLS010000037.1, read on the forward strand.
CGTGATCCAGTTTCTGAAAGACAGCAAGCAATACGAAAACACGATGATTGTCATAACCGCTGATCACGGTGAAATGCTTGGCGATAGACACTCTTGGGGCAAGATGTCGATTTATGACGCAGCCTATCATACACCGCTTATTATCCGTATTCCTCGGCATGGAAAGAACGCAGGGACGCTGGTCAATCTACCTACGGAATCGATTGATGTGGTCCCTACAATACTCGAATGGGTCGGCCAGGAGGTTCCGAATTCGATGGATGGGCGGTCTTTGATGCCGTTCGTTTTAAGTGAGGTGCCAGACGACTGGCGTATTTATACATTTTCAGAACTGGACTTTGCCAACCCTCAAACTCCAACAAAGTGGCAAAATTCCCTTGGAACAACGACGAGCAACTCTTGTCTCAGCATACTTCGCGAACCGCGCTTTACGCTTGTCGAATTTGCGTCAGATTTGCCACCAATGTTGTTTGACGGCCAAGGTGAGGGAGAAATGAAGAACGTGGCGACGGATCCAGAATTCGCAGCCGACCTTTACCGTTTGACGCGCCGAATGCTGCAATATCGAATGAAAAATATGGATCATACATTGTCGTTGGACCTCATTACCGAGGATGGAGCCCAGCATAAGAGGCGTAGGCCGCCGTCAGTGAATTGGGATTTGCGTGCTGTTTGAAATGAGCATTTGGTAAAATTCTGCTGCTACAAACTTCGCATTTTGACGATGTTTCGCGCGATCCCTTCTTATTATACTCCAACGCCTAAATTGGCCTGAGATTTTTTGTCGGTGATTCGATTTGCCGCATATCGTTTTGTATTGGGATGTGCATCATCCTCGCATGGCCAAGCCTCATAAAACATGGCCCAGTTTACAAAACGTATGCATGGATTTCCGATTGCGGTTGCGAGGCAGGCGCGGGGTGAGGCGTGTTCCAGTTCAAGGCGCTGAAACCATCGCAGGCAGTTGTCGGGATATTTGGTGGCGACGCCCCGGTAGCGTCGCAGGAAGTCCTTCAACCGGCTGTGTCGGTTGTTGACTGTCTGAATGTGAAAGGCATCCCGCACCCGCTCCCCACCTGACAGGTTCAGCGCTTCATGGTGCACCCCGGGTGCTGCGGCGCAAGGCGGATAGGCACGGTGTCCGTCGGTTACCAAAACGATATCCGCGTCCACGACCGGTTCGATAGCAGATCGCAGCGTATCGACATTGACCGCAGGCAGAACCGCACTGACTGTCGCCCCGCTGCGGTCAACGGCGACCAGGACCGGAACCTGTTCATCCGACAGGCCCCGCTTGCCGGCTTTGCCACCCCTGCGGCGTGCCCTGCGCTCAAGGTTTCGTTCGCCCTTCCGGCTTTTCAGCACACAGGTTTCATCAGCTTCCACAATGCCCGTGAGCCTGCGTGTTTCCGGGTCTTTTGCGGCAGGAAACCGGTGCCGCCAACGGAAGGCGGTATTGATGGCAAACCCGCAACGTTTTGCTGAAGCGCGAACCGTCAGCCCATCAGCAACACAGGTTCCGAAGGCAAGCCACCTGTCCCTGCGATGCAGACCCGACAAAGGGGTGCCGGTCGCCGCATTGAATGTCTTCCTGCATCCCTTGCATTGATACCGTCGCAGACCCCTGCCTTGCCACGCGATATGGCTCCCGGTGTGCCGCAATGCGGGCACCGGCGATCTTCACCCACCCACACTGTCTTCTATCGCTGCCAGTGAAGCAGATGCCTCTGATCCCCCCGAAAGCTCGGCTTCGGCCTGTTGCCGCTGCACCAGGCTGGGTTGATCTATCCTGGACAGCCATTCTTGAAATTGCTTGTGATCCATGGTGATCTTTACCCTCTATTGCAAAAGGGACATAGCGTGAACGCATACGGCTTGTAAACTGAGCCTAAAACATTCAGCCTCACATGCGTGGACCGGGAGGCGCCTGAAGCGATTTGCCATCGCCGTAAAGTGGACGCACTCGTGTGGAAGCGTGCGCGCGCATTTTTGCTTCCGGATGGGTCGCAGTCAAGTCCGAAGTTTGCTGTAAATTCGCGCGGCGTGCCGCTTAGGTCTCGCTCATTGATATGACGGTTTTCTCTTTTTCATCAGCTTTTCTCTGCGCGTCCCATTCGTGATACTCGGCCATGTCGAGGTATTTTCTGCCCTGCCAGTCTTCATGGAACTCTGCCAACAGCGCCCCGATCAGCCGGAGCACAGAGTCTTCGTTAGGGAATATCCGGATCACGCGCTCTCTGCGCCGGACCTCCTGAATGAGGCGCTCCTGCATGTTTGTGGATTTGAGGCGTCGGCGGTACTTTGATGGCAGGGCATAGACGGCCAATGCGTCTTCAAGGCCGTGCTCCAGACACTCTATTGCCCGGTCGGCCCGCTTGACATGCTTTGAGCGATTGATCAGCGAAAACCGCACCTGCGTGTCCGGCTTGTTGCGGGAAATAGACTGACACATCAGGAGTTTATAGAAATCCGTGTCGATCAGGGACCGCACAATCGGGTCGATCTTCCACTTGTGATTATGAACGCGGGTGGCGATGTCCAAGACACGGCTCCGATCTGATTGGGAGGGTCAGGTTAGGGGAGGGCAGGGTCCGTTGGCAAGCATTAGACCAGCGTCACGTCCGCGCCCTGCATCCCCTGTTTGGCGGCATCCAGCGATCCATCAAAGTCAATCGCGCGGCAGAGCGCCAGATCGACGGTGACGTCATAGCCCAGCTTGGCGGCATCCACGGCTGAGTAAGTGACGCAGAAATCGGTGGCGATGCCGACCATGGTCAACGTCGTGATGCCACGTTCGCGCAGATAGCCGTGCAGGCCGGTGGGCGTTTCATGGTCATTCTCAAAGAATGCCGAATAGCTGTCGACCGCCGGGTTATAGCCCTTGCGCACGATCATATCGGCGCGCTTGGTGTTAAGCCCTGAGTGAAACGCCGATCCGTCGCTGCCTTGAATGCAGTGATCGGGCCACAGAACCTGCGGTCCATAAGGCATGTCGATCAACTCAAGTGGGGCCTTGCCGGGGTGGGACGAGGCAAAGGAAGAATGCCCTACCGGGTGCCAGTCCTGCGTCAGGATCACGGTGGCAAAGTCATCCATCCGGGTGTTGATGCCGGGCACGATTTCATCTCCGCCGGCCACAGCCAACGCACCGCCAGGGCAGAAATCATTTTGCACATCGATCACGATCAACGCATGGGTCATGGTGAGCCTCCCTTTGGTCATAAGCGTTAACAGGCAAGTGCGCGGCGTCAATGACGACTTGGAGCCCAAATTGACGTTTGGCGTCGCTTCACGCATCACTAGAAGAGACACGGCCTATGCAGAGCAATAAAAAAGAAGGCTCAGTTTACAAATCGTATGCGTTCACTGTATGTTCCCTGTCAAATAAGGGCACGGAGGGAAATAATCCATGAACCACAATAAGTTTCAGGAGTGGTTATCCGGGATTGACGAGCTCAGCCCGGCGCAACGGCATCAAGCCGAAACAGTTTTTCCGGGGGGGTCGGAAGAGTCTTCTTCGCTGGCTGCAATTGAAGCCCGTGTGGATGAAGATCGCCAGTGCCCGCATTGCGGCACCCCGGGAGCGATATCGCGCGGCAAGGCACGGGGCCTGCGGCGATACCGGTGAAGGGGTGCAGGAAGACATTCAACGCGGCGACCGGCACCCCCTTGTCGGGCCTGCACCGCAAGGACAGGTGGCTTGCCTTTGGATCCTGTCCTGCTGATGGGCTGACGGTTCGTGCTTCAGCAGAACGCTGCAAATTTGCCGTCAATACCGCATTCCGTTGGCGGCACCGGTTTCTCACCGCACAAGACCCGAAAGCATACAAACCCACAGGCATTGTCGAGGCCGACGAAACCTGTGTTCTGCACAGCAAAAAAGGCGAACGAAACCTTGCGCGCAAGGCGCGCCGCAGGGGAGGCAAGGCCAGCAAACGAGGCCTGTCAGATGAACGGGTTCCGGTCCTGGTTGCCGCTGACCGCAGCGGCACGACAGTCAGCGCGGTTCTGACTGCGGTCAATGCCGATACGTTGCGATCCGCCATCGAGCCCGTCGTGAATGAGGATATTGTTCCGGTGACCGACGGACACCGCGCCTGTCCGCCTTGCGCCGCAGCACCGGGGATACACCACGAAGCCCTGAACCTGTCAGGTGGGGAGCGGGTACGGGATGCCTTTCACATTCACACGGTCAACAACCGACACAGCCGGTTGAAGGATTTCCTGCGGCGCTGCCGGGGCGTCGCTACCAGGTACCTGGACAACTACTTGCGATGGTTTCAGCGTATTGAACTGGAGCCCTGTACACGACAGTAGAGATGGTTGAGGGCGCAGATTTGTGATTTTCATTGGGATTCTTCAATCTGCGACAGGAGCCTCCCATGATCCGAAAAGCAATCGACACCCTCTCGGCGAAACTGTCCGATGGCTTGTCGCTGAGCAATAGTCGCCTCGAAACACTCTGCCTTCCGGTGATTGGCATTGCCAGCGTTCGAACCGTCAATTTGAGCCACATTCGCGGTGAGATGCCGACGCAGGCCAGGGCTGAAAGCACCTGCCGTCGATCGCAGCGCTTTCCCAAGAAACAGCCATGTCGGCCTCTGCAGGTAATTCCTGCAAATCATACCCAAATGACCTGGCCCGTCGTTTGAGATTGCCGAGCACGCGATTGCGGTATCGTTCTTCATAATGTGTAAAACGCGGAGCAATATTGGGCCACAGAAGCGGCTGCATATCGCAGTTGTAGCGGAGTAAAAGTCCGCCAGTTTGTGCCCTTCGTTTATTCGGAGGGCGGGAGATGTATTCTGTGGATATTTATAGTCGTGTGCGCCGTGCTTGTTTGAAGGACGGTATGTCTGGCCGAGAAGCGGCGCGGTTTTTCAACATGGCGTAATCAGGATCAGCACTCAGTTACCCCTGTTATTCTGGATGCACATGCAATTGAAAAGGAGACTGACCAATGGAATATTTTGCTGGTTTGGATGTGTCCATGGAAGAGACGCATATCTGCATTCTGGATCGTGAAGGGGCCCTTATTCGTGAAGGAAAAGCGAGCTCAACACCAAAAGCGATCGCTGACTTCCTCGCTTCTGGACCACCATGTGCCAAAGTTGTATTTGAAACGGGACGGATGGCACCAATGCTTTACCATGGGCTGACGGAGCTTGGTGTCCCGGTTGTTTGCATCGAGAGCAGGCAAGCATATCAGGCCCTTAAATCTCTGGCCGGCCACAAGACGGACCGCAATGATGCCCGCGGTTTGGCACACCTGGCGCGGACGGGATTCTACAAGCCGACCCATGTCAAATCACTGTCAGCGCACGCAATCCGGTCGCTGATCGCAGCCCGCAAGAAGCTGGTCGGACAGCGTGTGACGCTCGACAATCAGATCCGCGGTCTGGTCGTCGTCTTCGGCGTGCGGCTGCCACGAGCTTTGTCTCCGGCATTCAAAAACGCGGCGCTAAAAGTTAGCGATGGAGTGCCTGGCCTCCATGCCGCAATTTGCGGACTGTTCGCAGCACGCGAAGCAATCCTCGCGGCGGTTGCAGCCATTGATGGCGACATCAAAAAGATGACCCGCAAATCCGAAGTCTGCCAGCGCCTTATGACGGTACCAGGGGTCGGTCCGATCACAGCATTGGCCTTTGCCGCAGCAATTGATGATCCGTCGCGTTTCAGGAAATCGCGTGATGTGGGGGCGTATCTTGGACTGGTGCCGCGACGGCATCAATCTGGTGAAATCGACTACACGGGCAGCATCTCAAAGCGGGGCGACGTGCGCGTCAGAACGCTTCTCTATGAGGCCGCCAATGTGATGCTGACGCGGTATGCCGCTCCGCTCAAATTGAAGACATGGGCCCTCGCAATCGGTGCGCGCTCAACGATGAGAAAGGCCCGAGTGGCTCTGGCGCGTCGTCTGGCAATCATACTTCATGCCATTATGCGAGACAAAACTGACTTCCAGTCCGCGTAAGGCTTACGAGGCGACAACGAGGATTCCTAAATCAAAGTTCCCATCTGGGACGATGCCCGAGGGAGGGCGTGAGACACGGCGCCGATTCTGTAGCAACAGCCAAGACCAACGGTATGATTGCGGTTTCAACATTGCCGACCCACACCCAGCCAACCCCATCATGAACCTCAGAGTTCGAAGAGAACAAAGGCAACCTCTGACATCAAAAGCAGGAAACTCAGGAAACACGCATTGACAGATTAGAGAACAAAGATCGTAAGACGATCGCGAAGATGCTGCGCCATGAACTTCCGCCTGGGTATCGTCGGTCGGAAGCGCCTCGGCGGCCAACGCTTGATGGTTATGTTGGTGTGGTCGATGAGATACTGCGCACAGACAAAGCCCTGATCAAAAAGCAGCGACACACGGCCAAGCGCATCTTTGAACGGCTGCGCGATGAGCATGGATATGCTGGCAGCCTGACCACGGTGACCTATTACGTGCGCGAGCAAAAACGGCGCACCAAAGAGGTGTTTGTGCCGTTGTCGCATCGGCCGGGCCATGCGCAGGTTGATTTTGGTGAGACGCTGGGCGTGATCGGTGGCGTGGAATGCAAGATCCACTTCTTCGTGATGAGCTTGCCACATTCTGATGCGGTGTTTGTGAAGGGATATCCAGCTGAGACAACCGAGGCGTTTTGCGATGGCCATGTGTCCGCCTTTGCATTCTTTGGCGGCATTCCGCAATCCATTCTCTACGACAATACCAAGATCGCCGTGGCTCGGATACTCGGGGATAAGACGCGCATCCGCACACGTCGGTTTACGGAACTGCAGTCGCATTACTTGTTTGATGACAAGTTTGGCAGACCCGCGCGAGGGAACGATAAAGGCAACGTTGAGGGCATGGTTGGATACACCCGCCGCAACTTCATGGTTCCCGCACCTCGCTATGACAGCTTTGATGATCTGAACGCACATTTGGAAGAGAAGTGTTTAGCACGTCAGGACGATACGTTGCGGGGTCACACCCAAACCATAGGCGCACGCCTGATGTCGGATTTGGATGCTCTGATGGGATTGCCCGTCGCAGAATATGAAGCCTGCGATCACGTCAGCACGCGTGCAACGTCGATCTCAATGGTGCGCTATCGCAGCAATGATTACTCGGTGCCAGTAGCCTATGCGCACCACGATGTTCATGTGCGTGGGTTTGTGCATGAGGTTATCATCGGCTGCGGCAATGAGATTATTGCGCGGCACAAACGATCCTACACATCAGCGGATATGGTCTTTGACCCATTGCACTTTTTGCCCCTGCTTGAACAAAAGGTGGGTGCCCTGGATCAGGCCGCGCCTTTGCAGGGTTGGCATTTGCCAGATGTATTTGCCACGCTGCACCGACTGCTTGAAGCCAGAATGGGTAAGCCGGGCAAGCGAGAATACGTTCAAGTCTTGCGCCTTTTGGAGACCTTCGAAATGGATGTTGTGCAAGGCGCAATCCAGCAGGCAATAGATATGGGTGCAATTGGCTATGACGCCGTAAAACACCTTGTACTGTGTCGGGTTGAGAAGCGGCCACCACGATTGGATTTGGACTTCTATCCATACTTGCCCAAGGCCAATGTCGGCACAACACGCCCATCCAGTTACATGAGCTTGATGGGAAGGACCGCGGCATGACCGAAGCCCCTCGGATTCTTCTACGGCATCATCTTAAACAACTGCGACTGCCAACGTTCCAAGGCGAGTATGCCAAACAGGCGCAGCTCTGTGCTGCAGAGAACAAAGATCACATCCACTATCTGGCGCGGCTGTGTGAGATGGAATTGATCGACCGCGAACGCCGGATGATTGAACGGCGCATCAAAGCGGCGAAGTTCCCCAGCACCAAGAGCTTGGATAGCTTTGACTTCAAGATCATGCCAAGCTTGAACAAGCCCCTGACGATGGATCTGGCACGATGCGATTACGTTAATCGCAGGGAGAACATCATCGCGCTCGGCCCGTCAGGCACGGGCAAGACACACATCGCCCTGGGACTTGGGCTGGCTGCATGTCAAAGAGGACTGAAGGTGCGCTTCACAACGGCTGCGGCATTAGTCCATGATCTGATCGAGGCTCAAGATGAGCGGAGATTGCAGCGCCTTCAAAAGCAACTGACCAGCCAGAACCTGTTGATCATTGATGAACTGGGCTTCGTACCGCTCAGCAAATCTGGCGCAGAGCTGCTCTTCGAGGTCATATCCCAATGCTATGAACGCGGCTCCATCATCATAACCTCGAACCTGCCCTTCGATGAATGGACTGAAGTCTTTGGCTCTGAGCGGCTGACCGGTGCGCTACTCGATCGTTTAACCCATCACGTCCACATCCTCGAGATGAATGGCGAAAGCTATCGGCTCAAACACAGTCGCAACAACCGAAAATAACCAGCCCGCAATCACAGTCAGAATAATGCTGGCCTTATGGCCAGCATGCGCTTTGGCACGCTTCAGCTTTGTGACGAGCACGCGTGCAAAAGCGCCACAAAACATCAACCGAAGTGGCCCATTTTTACGCCGCGACATGGACCCATTTTACTCTGCGATTGACAATAATGGGACGCGCCTGGATCCTTGTAGGTCATGCCGTGTCGGAGGGTGTTGCAGAACAGAACAGCAATCTTGCGCGCGGTCGCGGTGACGGCCCTGGCCTTTCCCGCTCTTGCTGCCGGCCGTCGATAAAATGCCCCGGGAGCGGTATCGCTGCGCCCAATGGTGACAGCCGCCAATCGCGGAAGCGCAGCGGCGCGACTTGATGATCGTCGCGTCCGGGAAGACAGCACTTTGCCGCCGGAGATCTTGTTCCCGGGTGCGGGACAAAGCCAGGAGGTGAAGTGTTTGGCGCCTGGCCACGCGCGCAGGTCAGTTCCACATTCTCCAACCGGTTTGAGTGATAATGAAGGCCCCGTCCCATGGATCCCGGTCAGATCAACGCCAGGGACACCGAACAGCGCTGCCCGGACATCAAATGACGGCGTGCTCACCTGCCTGGTCCTTGTCCGTGGACGGGACAGTCTGGCCGGGGTCGTGTTCGTTATCCGAGCCCGGTGTCGCCAACGTTGCCTCAAGATGACGATCACATTCCGGCACCCTGGACTGATAGAAGTCATAAAGCGCCAATGACCGGGTCAGTGCAAAGATGTGTTCCGGGCGGTCATTGCCGTTCAAGGCGGCCTTGATCGTTTCGACAGATGCACGGCACCTGACATCACGGAAAGACGCCGGCACATCCAGGTCCCGTTCGCCCGCGACAATTGCACGGATGATCCGCATGCCTGTCACGCCGGTGATGTCGGAGACAACATGGTGCAGTTGCAGATTCATCTCCATCAGTGCCTTCTGCATATGTTGAATGTGGGCCGCCGCATATTCCACCAACCGTTCCCGTTGGCGTGGATACGCCCGCAGGGTGGCAATCCCGGCCGATGGTCGGAAGCTGCCGCGTGGCAAACCGCAGGAATGCAACCGCCGCAGCCAACCGGCATCACTGACGTCGGTCTTTCGCCCGGGTACGTTCCCGGCACAGCGCGCGTTGACCGGAATGACCTCAAAGCCGTGCCGCTCCAAAATCCCATAGGCCGGGATCCAACAGCCGCCGGTGGATTCCGTCGCAACGCCGGTGACACCGTGCGTTTTGAACCAGTCAGCAGGATCATGCAGGTCATGGGTGAAGGTGCCAAACGCACGCACCGGTGCGTCCGTCACGTCGGGATTGACTGCAGCCATGTGTTCACGCGAGCCGATATCAACGGCAGCGGCACCGATGTTCATGGCCTCGATCGCTGGAGTCCTGCGGGTCTTTTGCTTTGCCATCGTTGATCCTCCTGTTGGCAACAAAAGGGCGTGGGCTATGCAAATCCGCCATCTTCCCAACCGGGATCACCGCAAGGCAGCGTCACCACTCTCAAGTTCGCATCAACCCATGGGCCACGTTTTTCAACGGGGTTCCCGACAGCGCCGGGACCACCGATAAGCGAACGGCCGCTGCCCTTCATGGCGCGACCGTGGCACAGGCTGTTTCCACCGCGCACAGGCGGGCTTCAACCCGGAACGGTTTTTCAGCATGTCAACCTCGGGCAAGACCGGTCTGCCCCTCCTGTTGTCCGGATGCCCGGGCTCTCCGGGAGCCGGCATCCGTGCCTTGATCGCACGAACCGGAAGATCGGGCGCAAGGAGATCAACCTGCTGGTTCCTGCCGTCGCCACGCGCCGCTATCGCGTGCCCCTGATCTGGACCGTGTCGGGCAAGGCGGGCAACAGCAACACCTGCGAGCGCATTGCACTGATGAAGCGCTGTCTGGATCTGTTCGGGTCCGGAAGCATCAGGTGCCTTCCGGCGGATCGTGGGTTTATCGGCCTTGATTGGTTGACTTTCCTGCATGAACAGGACGTTCCTTTCATCATCCGCGTGAAGTCGAACCGGTACGTGACAGGCGGGGATGGCGTCCGGCAAAGTCTGCGAACCTTGCCGCGCACCTGCCGTGGCCCGCGCACATTCACGGCCCACTTCAGGGCTGCCGGGGGCACTGCACCGTTTTGGCTGAACTTCGCAGCCAGGCGCATCAAGGGTAAGGAATTGCCTGTCGTTGTCGGCAACCGACCAGCCCATCACGCCCTGACCGTCTATCGCAAACGCCGGGCCATCGAATGCCTGTTCGCCGAAGCGAAGACAAAGGGCTTCAACCTGGAAGACACCCGTCTCCCGTCTCCCGATCGCCGAAAAGTCGAGCTTGTTGGTCGGTCTCCCTGCCCTGGCCATGGCATGGGCTGCAAAGGTGGCATCCACCAGGCCCGGAACACGGAAACGGCCTCGAAAGTCTCATGGGCGATACGCCAAATCCATCTTCCGCATTGGTCTCGACGAAATCGGAAGGCTCCTGCGAACCCAGCCGGAACAAGCCTTCCGACACTGGCCCAAAATCAGGCAGAAAATCGCAAGAGTCGTGTACAGGGACTCGTCCGTATAGTTCCGTCGATGTTGTCCCATTTGGTGCCCCTTTCATGGACAGGGGTAAAGTACCCCAGTGTCCGGAAACAGGGACGAAGTTCAGGCTGCCCGCCACGCGTCGTTCGTGGCGGGGCCGCCCACAAAGCCAGCGCGTCCTCGCTGATCCAGACCGCCAGATCACCGCGCTGCCGAAGACTTTCGTTGTACTCAGGCCAGTTGGTCACGCGCTGCTTTTGTTTTGGAATCCTGTCACGATGATCGGCGGTGAACCTGTGCGGCATCTACAGCATCCTCAAGAGAACAGACTGAAACAAATATCAGGGGAGGAGGATCCGTGCAACAACGCCGCTCGGCACCGGGATCATGTCATCAACCCTTCGACCAAGGCCAACACCGCCGACAATGCCGTCGCACCCTCCACCGGAATACGCCGCCCGTCGGACAAGGTGATATCAACACGGTGGGCAGCGAGCGGGGCGCTCATGGTGGGTGTGGAGACCGGCGCGGGCGGCGCAGATGTCACCCCTTCAATCTCAACTGGCAGAAAAGCAGCCGCAGCCGCCGCGATATCGTCCTCGCTCGAGCCATCCGGCGCGAACCGGGGATCGCGCAGCCATTTGTGGACCAGATTGGCGTTCATCGCGTAACGCCGCGCAACCTGCGCAACCGAAACGTCCGGCGCACGCGTTTGTCCGCAAATCGAAATCTTCTCTTCGTTCGACCGGAACCGCTTCCTGCCGCCCGTCTTCGCCCCCATAATGCGCCTCACAATGTCCACTATCGATAGCAGACACTATCAGCGCACTCCGTCAGCCGTCAGAGCAGTCACACCGGACGCTTACCCTGAATTTCCGGATTGAAGAATGAGTATCTACCGCAAACAGCTCATTTCCCTATAATCCACTCATGAAGTTGAAGAATGTTCATATGGAGCCGACCTCATCCGGGTGGTACGCAGCGCTTGGGATCCGAACTCCACCCCGCCAGCTGGACGCTGACATTACCTGCGACTATCTCGTCGTGGGAGGCGGCTGGATGGGGTTGCACTGTGCGCGCCGATTGGCGGAACTTGCGCCAGAGGCCCGGGTCGTGCTGGTCGATGCAGGGCGCATCGGCAATAACGCCGCCGGACGCTGTGCCGGTTTTGCAATCGATCTGGCCCACAACCCCCGCAACAAACATTTTGCCGAAGACAGGAAAGGGAATGCAGAGGAATTCCATGTCAATGTCGAAGGCATCACTTATATGCACAGCGCCGTCAAAGAGTTGGGCATAGATTGCGACTGGGACGCTTCGGGCAAATACCATGCAGCAGCAACACAACGCGGAGTTCAGTGCCTTCATGATATGGCCGCCGCCTTGCCGCAGATCGGCAAGGAATTCAGTTGGCTCGGCAAGGACGAAGTCCAGTCCATAACCGGTTCAAAACATTACGTTTCAGCCATTCACACCCCGGGCACCATTCTGCTGCAACCGGCAAAATACCTGGTCAATCTGGTCGCGGCGCTGCCGGAAAATGTGTCGGTTTACGAAAAGACACCGGTAACACACATCGATTACACCGGACAGCACCATGTTTGCGAAACGCCCGATGGGGCGATTCGTACGCGCACCCTGTGCCTGTGCAACGCGGCCTATCTGACCACCAGCGGCTTTTTCGAACACGCCGCCATCCCGGTCTATACCTATGGCTCGATGACCCGTGTGCTGACAGAGGCCGAGCTGAAAACAGTCGGAGCCCGCAGTCCGTTTGGGGTCATTCCCGCTGAAAGCTTTGGCACCACCATCCGATTGACCCAGGATAACCGGTTGTTTCTTCGCAATGTTTATTCCTATGCCCGCGGATTTCAATCCCGTCAGGTCGATGTGGATCATGCGGTCAAACACCATCAGGTCGCGTTTGACCGCCGGTATCCGGCTCTGTCCCGTATCGGCTACGAACACAGCTGGGGCGGATTGCTGACCATGGCGCATAATGGCGGAATGGTGTTTGGTGAACTTGGCGATCATGTCTTTGGCGCGGCCTTTTGCAACGGCACCGGGGTGGCCCGCGGCGTGGGCTTTGGCAAGGCGCTCGCAGAATTGGCTCTGGGTCGATCCAGCCGCAGCATAGATATTCTGAACAACCGCCCCAAACCCAATCGGGGACTGTCCACATGGCTGACCGAAATCGGCGTCAGGGCGACAACGAAATACCGGTTCCTACGGGCCGGCAAAGAGACTTGAACGGAGACACACATGGCCAATCTCGCAGGGATCAACCTGGCAATGCAGACACCCTTTGGGGCGGACGGAACAATTGACTACAGCGAATGGGAGCGTCTGATTGACGTCTACATAGACGCAGGTGTTCACGGATTGGTTCTGGGGTCCGGTACCGGTCAACACCCCTATTTGACCGAAACCGAGTGCAACAAGCTATTCGAAGTCGGTATCAAACGGATCAATGGCCGCTGCAACGCAGTCTGCCAGACATCCGCATTGAACATGGACGACGTTATCCGCCGGTCCACCCACGCCGAAGCCACCGGGGCCGATGCCCTGATGATCCTGCCACCCTATCTGGAGGGGCCGGTGGATGATGATGGCATCCAGGAATTCTATCGCGAAATCGATACGGCAATCGGCATTGATATCGTTGGCTACAACATCCCCCAGGCCACCGGTCTGGCCGTTTCCCCGGACCTGTTTGCCCGGTTGAGCGGGTTGCCCAACTTCAACTATATCAAGGACAGCGCCGGCGATCTGACCACCCATCAGCAGTATCTGCAATCCGGGGCCAGGGTTCTTAATGGCTGTGACACCACCGCCGTTTACGCCCTGATGGCCGGGGCCACCGGAGCCATTTGGGGCGGCGCCAATTATATGCCGCATGAAACGGTGGCGTTGTATAATCACGTTGCCGCCGGAGAGCACGCCCTTGCCCTCGCCCTGTGGCAGAAAATGTTGCCCTCCCTGCTGCACATCTGGACCCATGAGTACATGCAGTGTGTCGTCGTGGCTGCGCATCACCGGGGCTATGGCCTGGGCAACGTGCGTCGCCCGCTGCGCCAGATTGATGCCGCCGCCCAGGCCGCCATGCTCAAAACGCTTGCCCCGCTGGAGGCGAGATACTTGCAAGATAAGGGATCGCCGAGATGAGTGAGACACTTGCCCGACCGGCCAGACAGGGACGCAATGCACGCAAGGCCGCCCGCGAGGCCGAGGTGACACCGCGCCTGGGCACCATTCGCTACGGGGTCAAACCGGTCGAACTGGTCAGTCAGGACGAGTTGGAGCGTATTCATCTGGCCTCGCTCTGGATTCTCAAGGAAATCGGCATCGATTTCCGCGACGACGTGGCCCTGCAGCAGTGGAAGGATGCAGGTGCCGATGTGCGCGGCGAACGGGTTCATCTCGACCCCAGGATGATTGAAGAGCTGCTGGCACTGGCGCCTGACCGGTTTGAAATGACCGGACGCGGTGACGGCACCCGCTTTGAGATCGGTGTGGACACGGTTTCCTTTTGCCCGATGCAGGGCGCACCAAACATTCGCGATCTCGACGGCACCCGGCGATTTTCCACGATTGACGACCTGCGCCGGATCAACAAGCTGATCCAGATGAGCCCTGGCTTTCACATGGCCACCGGGTTTGCCTGTGAACCCACCGAAATCCCGGTCCCGTGGCGGCATCTGCACATCAATCACACCAATCTGGTGGAAACGGATCTCGCCTATTTTGGTCTGACCACGGGTCAGGAACGGGCCGAGGATTCCATCGCAATGGCACGGATCGTTCACGGCAACGGGTTTCCAGAGCAGAACGCCGTCATCATGGGCCAGATTTCGGGCAATTCGCCACTGGTCTGGGATTCCACCATGCTGGAGGGTCTGCGCGTGTTTGCCGAGGCCAATCAGGTCGTTCTGATTTCTCCCTTTGTGCTGGGGGCTGCCAACACGCCCGCAGATGTGGTGGCCACAGTCGCGCAACTGAATGCCGAAGCAATCGCAGGCATTGCCTATGCCCAGTTGGTCAAACCCGGCACCAGGACGATCTACGGGCAATATTCCGTGTCGGTGTCGATGAAAAACGGCGCACCGATGTCCGGTATGCCCGAGGTCAGCCAGATGAATGCTTTGGTCGGTCAACTGGCGCGCAGATACCAAATCCCCTGGCGCACGACCGCCTCACAGGCTTCCTCAAAGAGTTTTGACGCGCAATCAGGATATGAATCCGCGACCTCGTATATGGCAGCAGTCACATCAAACGCCAACTTTCTGCTGCACGCGGGGGGATGGGACGAGGCAGGCATGGTGCATTGCCTGAACAAACTGATCGTGGATGCCGAACAAAACCTGCTGATGGCGAAATACGCCGCCGGCGTGCGTTTTGACCGACTGGAGGAGGCTCTGGAAGCGGTCCGGCGTATCGGTCCGGGGGGGCATTATCTGGGGGATGAATTTACCCTCAAGCACTTCAAGGACGCCTTTTTTGCACCAGAAATCCTTGATTACGAGGCCTGTGAGCAATGGCAGGCGCGTGGCAGCAAGGACATCCCCACCCGTGCCGCCGAAAAGGCCGCAACGCTGCTGCGCGAATATCAGCAACCAAAGCTGGACGTTGCCCGCCGCGAGGCGTTGGACGCATTTGTCGCCCGACGGGAAACCGAAATCTCACCCAGCATTGCATAAATCGCCAGGAATCCCTCGAAAGACAACCGGTGTTCATTCGGCACCTACGGGTTCTGTGGCTCCTGATTTTGTCGGCGCGCCATTTCCGGATGTTCATAGGCTTGTGGGCAGGACACCCACCGAATGAGACCCCGCAGCACCACACCATTCCAGTTGCGACCAAAATATCCTCGCTGACAGACAGCCGGGTGCAAAAAGATCATGCACCCGCCAACTTCGCTGTCATCAAGCATATCGCGATGAACTTGCTCAGCAACGGGAAAGGTAAAACACTCCCTCAGGGGAATGCGAAAAAAGGCAGGCTGGAACACCCGATTCCTGCTTGAAATCCTAACGCCGTGAAACCCATGCGATTCCCCCGGGTTACAAGCCCAAGCGACAGATACACGCCCAAGCGCCTCGACACGCCTGCGGGCATCTGCTAACACCTTGGCAATATAAATGGAACGGCTTGCCAACGGCCTGTTTGCGCCACCAGGGGCCGCTCATGTTGTTCTGAAATCACGGGTCCTTCCCGGCGGGGACGGCTTGTGGGTGTTATGTGCCGCACCTTCCAATGTCTGCGTGCCGATTTTTTTGCATTTCGTTTCGTTTCAGATTTGCGCGCCCGGCAATACATTGAACCCATTGAGCAAATTTTTACCGACAGGTCATCTGAAACGAAATGGCCCCTGGGCTCGAAACGAAATGCCCCCCTGAAACGCGCGGGGAAACCGCCGGAGGGGTCGCGCCGGAATTTGCGCGATACCGGCGGTGAAAAAATCGCCGGGAGGTCCGGCATGGCCAGCGGCAAAAAAACCTTCGCGCGACGTCGCGTGCTCCGGTCCTGCCCGCAGTCCGGAGATCGGGCGGCTGCCGCCGGATGTCCCCGTGCCCGGAAACCGGCTGCCCTGCACTCTGAACAGGCCCGCTCCGCAGAGCGGGCTTTTCGTGTTTGTCCTGTCCCGGGAGACGCCTCAGAAGATCTCGATATTTTCCGACAGGCCGGTGAGGGAGTTCAGGTTCGAGATCGTGATGATGTCGTCTCCGCCAAAGTCGAACACCACAGCGCCGTCCGTGATCGTCGCGTAGGTTGAGACGATATCCGCAGCCCTCTTCCCGCCGGTCAGCGCGCCGGAGAGGCGCAGTGTATCAATGCCAAGCTCGAAGTCCTTGATCCCGTCGCTGTCATGACCGCTGTTGAACACGAAGGTGTCGGCACCGGCACCGCCAAAGAGTTCGTCATGGCCCGCACCGCCGAACAGCCAGTCATCGCCATCGCCGGCATTGATCGTGTCATTGTCAGTGGCCCCTGTACACGACAGTAGAGGTGGTTGAGGGCGCAAATCTGTGATTTTGGTTAGGATTCTTCAAATTACGATGGAGCCTCCCATGATCCGAAAAGCAATCGACACCCTCTCGGCGAAACTATCCGACGGCTTGTCGCTGAGCAATAGTCGCCTCGAAACACTCTGCCTCCCGGTGATTGGCATTGCCGGCGTTCGAACCGTCAATTTGAGCCACATTTGCGGTGAGATGCCGACGCAGGCCAGGGTTGAAAGCACCTGCCGTCGATTGCAGCGCTTTTTTCAGCGTGTCAACCTCGGGCAAGACTGGTCTGCCCCTCCTGTTGTTCGCATACCCGGGCTCTCCGGGAGCCGGCATCCGTGCCTTGATCGCACGAACCGGAAGATCGGGCGCAAGGAGATCAACCTGTTGGTTCCTGCCGTCGCCACGCGCCGCTATCGCGTGCCCCTGATCTGGACCGTGTCGGGCAAGGCCGACAACAGCAACACCTGCGAGCGCATTGCACTGATGAAGCGCTGTCTGGATCTGTTCGGGTCCGGAAGCATCAGGTGCCTTCCGGCGGATCGTGGGTTTATCGGCCTTGATTGGTTGACTTTCCTGCATGAACAGGACGTTCCTTTCATCATCCGCGTGAAGTCGAACCGGTACGTGACAGGCGGGGATGGCGTCCGGCAAAGTCTGCGAACCTTGCCGCGCACCTGCCGTGGCCCGCGCACATTCACGGCCCACTTCAGGGCTGCCGGGGGCACTGCACCGTTTTGGCTGAACTTCGCAGCCAGGCGCATCAAGGGTAAGGAATTGCCTGTCGTTGTCGGCAACCAACCCGCCCATCACGCCCTGACCGTCTATCGCAAACGCCGGGCCATCGAATGCCTGTTCGCCGAAGCGAAGACAAAGGGCTTCAACCTGGAAGACACCCGTCTCCCGATCGCCGAAAAGTCGAGCTTGTTGGTCGGTCTCCTTGCCCTGGCCATGGCATGGGCTGCAAAGGTGGCATCCACCAGGCCCGGAACACGGAAACGGCCTCGAAAGTCTCATGGGCGATACGCCAAATCCATCTTCCGCATTGGTCTCGACGAAATCGGAAGGCTCCTGCGAACCCAGCCGGAACAAGCCTTCCGACACTGGCCCAAAATCAGGCAGAAAATCGCATGAGTCGTGTACAGGGGAACTCGTCAATGCATCGGAACAAGAAAAGGCACTCGGAAAGGCCGGAAAGTTGGCCGAGATACTGACCAAAATCGACTTGGTCATCCTCGATGAACTGGGATACCTCCCGTTCAGTTCATCAGGCGGCGCGCTGTTGTTCCATCTCTTGAGCAAGCTCTATGAGCGCACCAGCGTGATCATCACCACCAACCTCAGCTTCTCGGAATGGGCGCAAGTCTTTGGCGATGGCCATGACGACAACGGCTGTAAAACGCGGAGCAATATTGGGCCACAGAAGCGGCTGCATATCGCAGTTGTAGCGGAGTAAAAGTCCGCCAGTTTGTGCCCTTCGTTTATTCGGAGGGCGGGAGATGTATTCTGTGGATATTTATAGTCGTGTGCGCCGTGCTTGTTTGAAGGACGGTATGTCTGGCCGAGAAGCGGCGCGGTTTTTCAACATGGCGTAATCAGGATCAGCACTCAGTTACCCCTGTTATTCTGGATGCACATGCAATTGAAAAGGAGACTGACCAATGGAATATTTTGCTGGTTTGGATGTGTCCATGGAAGAGACGCATATCTGCATTCTGGATCGTGAAGGGGCCCTTATTCGTGAAGGAAAAGCGAGCTCAACACCAAAAGCGATCGCTGACTTCCTCGCTTCTGGACCACCATGTGCCAAAGTTGTATTTGAAACGGGACGGATGGCACCAATGCTTTACCATGGGCTGACGGAGCTTGGTGTCCCGGTTGTTTGCATCGAGAGCAGGCAAGCATATCAGGCCCTTAAATCTCTGGCCGGCCACAAGACGGACCGCAATGATGCCCGCGGTTTGGCACACCTGGCGCGGACGGGATTCTACAAGCCGACCCATGTCAAATCACTGTCAGCGCACGCAATCCGGTCGCTGATCGCAGCCCGCAAGAAGCTGGTCGGACAGCGTGTGACGCTCGACAATCAGATCCGCGGTCTGGTCGTCGTCTTCGGCGTGCGGCTGCCACGAGCTTTGTCTCCGGCATTCAAAAACGCGGCGCTAAAAGTTAGCGATGGAGTGCCTGGCCTCCATGCCGCAATTTGCGGACTGTTCGCAGCACGCGAAGCAATCCTCGCGGCGGTTGCAGCCATTGATGGCGACATCAAAAAGATGACCCGCAAATCCGAAGTCTGCCAGCGCCTTATGACGGTACCAGGGGTCGGTCCGATCACAGCATTGGCCTTTGCCGCAGCAATTGATGATCCGTCGCGTTTCAGGAAATCGCGTGATGTGGGGGCGTATCTTGGACTGGTGCCGCGACGGCATCAATCTGGTGAAATCGACTACACGGGCAGCATCTCAAAGCGGGGCGACGTGCGCGTCAGAACGCTTCTCTATGAGGCCGCCAATGTGATGCTGACGCGGTATGCCGCTCCGCTCAAATTGAAGACATGGGCCCTCGCAATCGGTGCGCGCTCAACGATGAGAAAGGCCCGAGTGGCTCTGGCGCGTCGTCTGGCAATCATACTTCATGCCATTATGCGAGACAAAACTGACTTCCAGTCCGCGTAAGGCTTACGAGGCGACAACGAGGATTCCTAAATCAAAGTTCCCATCTGGGACGATGCCCGAGGGAGGGCGTGAGACACGGCGCCGATTCTGTAGCAACAGCCAAGACCAACGGTATGATTGCGGTTTCAACATTGCCGACCCACACCCAGCCAACCCCATCATGAACCTCAGAGTTCGAAGAGAACAAAGGCAACCTCTGACATCAAAAGCAGGAAACTCAGGAAACACGCATTGACAGATTAGAGAACAAAGATCGTAAGAGGATCGCGAAGATGCTGCGCCATGAACTTCCGCCTGGGTATCGTCGGTCGGAAGCGCCTCGGCGGCCAACGCTTGATGGTTATGTTGGTGTGGTCGATGAGATACTGCGCACAGACAAAGCCCTGATCAAAAAGCAGCGACACACGGCCAAGCGCATCTTTGAACGGCTGCGCGATGAGCATGGATATGCCGGCAGCCTGACCACGGTGACCTATTACGTGCGCGAGCAAAAACGGCGCACCAAAGAGGTGTTTGTGCCGTTGTCGCATCGGCCGGGCCATGCGCAGGTTGATTTTGGTGAGACGCTGGGCGTGATCGGTGGCGTGGAATGCAAGATCCACTTCTTCGTGATGAGCTTGCCACATTCTGATGCGGTGTTTGTGAAGGGATATCCAGCTGAGACAACCGAGGCGTTTTGCGATGGCCATGTGTCCGCCTTTGCATTCTTTGGCGGCATTCCGCAATCCATTCTCTACGACAATACCAAGATCGCCGTGGCTCGGATACTCGGGGATAAGACGCGCATCCGCACACGTCGGTTTACGGAACTGCAGTCGCATTACTTGTTTGATGACAAGTTTGGCAGACCCGCGCGAGGGAACGATAAAGGCAACGTTGAGGGCATGGTTGGATACACCCGCCGCAACTTCATGGTTCCCGCACCTCGCTATGACAGCTTTGATGATCTGAACGCACATTTGGAAGAGAAGTGTTTAGCACGTCAGGACGATACGTTGCGGGGTCACACCCAAACCATAGGCGCACGCCTGATGTCGGATTTGGATGCTCTGATGGGATTGCCCGTCGCAGAATATGAAGCCTGCGATCACGTCAGCACGCGTGCAACGTCGATCTCAATGGTGCGCTATCGCAGCAATGATTACTCGGTGCCAGTAGCCTATGCGCACCACGATGTTCATGTGCGTGGGTTTGTGCATGAGGTTATCATCGGCTGCGGCAATGAGATTATTGCGCGGCACAAACGATCCTACACATCAGCGGATATGGTCTTTGACCCATTGCACTTTTTGCCCCTGCTTGAACAAAAGGTGGGTGCCCTGGATCAGGCCGCGCCTTTGCAGGGTTGGCATTTGCCAGATGTATTTGCCACGCTGCACCGACTGCTTGAAGCCAGAATGGGTAAGCCGGGCAAGCGAGAATACGTTCAAGTCTTGCGCCTTTTGGAGACCTTCGAAATGGATGTTGTGCAAGGCGCAATCCAGCAGGCAATAGATATGGGTGCAATTGGCTATGACGCCGTAAAACACCTTGTACTGTGTCGGGTTGAGAAGCGGCCACCACGATTGGATTTGGACTTCTATCCATACTTGCCCAAGGCCAATGTCGGCACAACACGCCCATCCAGTTACATGAGCTTGATGGGAAGGACCGCGGCATGACCGAAGCCCCTCGGATTCTTCTACGGCATCATCTTAAACAACTGCGACTGCCAACGTTCCAAGGCGAGTATGCCAAACAGGCGCAGCTCTGTGCTGCAGAGAACAAAGATCACATCCACTATCTGGCGCGGCTGTGTGAGATGGAATTGATCGACCGCGAACGCCGGATGATTGAACGGCGCATCAAAGCGGCGAAGTTCCCCAGCACCAAGAGCTTGGATAGCTTTGACTTCAAGATCATGCCAAGCTTGAACAAGCCCCTGACGATGGATCTGGCACGATGCGATTACGTTAATCGCAGGGAGAACATCATCGCGCTCGGCCCGTCAGGCACGGGCAAGACACACATCGCCCTGGGACTTGGGCTGGCTGCATGTCAAAGAGGACTGAAGGTGCGCTTCACAACGGCTGCGGCATTAGTCCATGATCTGATCGAGGCTCAAGATGAGCGGAGATTGCAGCGCCTTCAAAAGCAACTGACCAGCCAGAACCTGTTGATCATTGATGAACTGGGCTTCGTACCGCTCAGCAAATCTGGCGCAGAGCTGCTCTTCGAGGTCATATCCCAATGCTATGAACGCGGCTCCATCATCATAACCTCGAACCTGCCCTTCGATGAATGGACTGAAGTCTTTGGCTCTGAGCGGCTGACCGGTGGCGCTACTCGATCGTTTAACCCATCACGTCCACATCCTCGAGATGAATGGCGAAAGCTATCGGCTCAAACACAGTCGCAACAACCGAAAATAACCAGCCCGCAATCACAGTCAGAATAATGCTGGCCTTATGGCCAGCATGCGCTTTGGCACGCTTCAGCTTTGTGACGAGCACGCGTGCAAAAGCGCCACAAAACATCAACCGAAGTGGCCCATTTTTACGCCGCGACATGGACCCATTTTACTCTGCGATTGACAAACGGCGCTGTTGGATCGCCTCACACACCGCTGGCACATCTTGGAAACCGGCAACGACAGCTACCGCTTCAAAGCCAGTTCCGAGGCAGCAAAGAAAACAAGAAAGGAGACGCTGGCATTGACCAAATCATGACCGCTGATAAACAATAAGGGTGGGTCAAATCTCGGTGAAAATACCGGGTCAGTTCTCAACGGAAATCAACACGCAGATCCTCAAACGCCTGTTGACCGAGGTCGGGCTGGACCTGTCTTACGCCTCCCCACATGGGTTGCGCTCGGGCTTCCTCACCCAGGCCGCCCTTGATGGTGCCCCCTTGCCCGCCGCCATGCGCCTGTCCCTGCACCGCTCGGCGGCACAGGCCCAGCGGTATTATGACGACATTGATGTGGCGGAGAACCCGGCGGCTGACCTGTTGATGGAGTAACCACAGAATTGTAGCGCAAATCAGCCATCCTCGCCCTTGAGTGCAGTAAGACAGGCCACGTGGTGCGGCAGATCGCTACGGGAATGCAGGATGTCGACAATGATGATCTCTTCTGGCCGGTCCAGAAACACAAGAAAATGCTCCCCTGCCTTGAAAAACTGAAGATCTTTGGCCCCCTCCACAAGGATCGCACAACTGCGGCTGCGCGCGCGACCATTCACAATCGCATCGCAGCGGGCGAGAAGCTCGGCTTCATAAAGTTCCGCTTGACGGGCCCCAAATGTCTCAATGGTCCAGCGGGCGATTTCGACCAGACTGTCTTCGGCGCGGCGCGTCAGCCGAAAGGACCGGTTCATTGCGCCGAACGGACCCTCGAGAAGGCGCGACGAACCGCATCTGCACCGCTGCCCTTAGCCAGATTACCGCTTTGTGCCTGTTGAAGCCCCTCCAGCAACCCCCGCTGGATGTGCGTCAGCTGCGCCTCCTCCTGCTCAAGCAGCCGCAGGCCCGCCCGCATGGCTTCACTCGCATTCTGATATCGACCAGACGCCACCAGCGCCTGAACCAGCTGGTCCTGGGTTTCGGTGAGAACGACGTTGCGCGTGACCATATTGCAAATCTCCTTATTGGCAATATATGCCAACGGCGTGTTCAGATCAACTTCTCCATATCGTTTGTGTCGGGTTTGCACAAAACCTGCCGGATCGACTTTTACGTCACACCAAACCGCGCAGCACGTTCATATTGACAGACGTCCGGATGATCCGGCACGTCCTGTGCCAGCTTTTCCGGTTCAAGCTTACGCACCTTTTTGCGCTCATAGGGCTTGGGTGTAATGCACGACAATCGTATCAACGTCTCGAACCTTCGTAACTCTACCCTCAATCTGTCGTGCTTGTGCGAGCGCAACATCGCCGATCATCGTCGTGATAAGAAACAAAACGCTGCAGCAGTGGTGGGTTTCACACTCCGAAAAGTGCGAGCGATCCACACACAACGAGAAAAAAGAGATCACGAACCAAAGGAAAAACCGACCGAACTCTCCCATGTTGGGTAGCTTTGTGTATTGATCTATTCAATCTCGCCACCTCACCCACAGTTCTTACGTTCCTGCAGTAGCTCAATTTGCTGCAGTTTACCCTTGGCAACTGGGATCAAGGCTTCTTTGTCGTTACCAGACATGCTCGAAATAGGCAATCCAAGTAGAAACACGCCCCACGCGTCACCAGACGCCGCTGATTTCTGAGCAGCCGACAGGTTTTCGAGATCCTGACTGATCTTCGTCTCTTCCACCCGCAGTTGAGAACAACTGTACCGAGCTTAAGAATCTTGGCCCACATCCACCGCCGCGATTTCGTCTGGCTGCTTCGCGCATGCCGCCAGACTTGCAGATATCGCCGTCACTGCGACTAAATTGCGTGTTTTCATGGTCAGAGCTTCAGATCTTGCACTAGGAATTGAAAACAGGGAATGTCCCGATATTTGTTCTCTAATCTGTCAATGCGTGTTTCCTGAGTTTCCTGCTTTTGATGTCAGAGGTTGCCTTTGTTCTCTTCGAACTCTGAGGTTCATGATGGGGTTGGCTGGGTGTGGGTCGGCAATGTTGAAACCGCAATCATACCGTTGGTCTTGGCTGTTGCTACAGAATCGGCGCCGTGTCTCACGCCCTCCCTCGGGCATCGTCCCAGATGGGAACTTTGATTTAGGAATCCTCGTTGTCGCCTCGTAAGCCTTACGCGGACTGGAAGTCAGTTTTGTCTCGCATAATGGCATGAAGTATGATTGCCAGACGACGCGCCAGAGCCACTCGGGCCTTTCTCATCGTTGAGCGCGCACCGATTGCGAGGGCCCATGTCTTCAATTTGAGCGGAGCGGCATACCGCGTCAGCATCACATTGGCGGCCTCATAGAGAAGCGTTCTGACGCGCACGTCGCCCCGCTTTGAGATGCTGCCCGTGTAGTCGATTTCACCAGATTGATGCCGTCGCGGCACCAGTCCAAGATACGCCCCCACATCACGCGATTTCCTGAAACGCGACGGATCATCAATTGCTGCGGCAAAGGCCAATGCTGTGATCGGACCGACCCCTGGTACCGTCATAAGGCGCTGGCAGACTTCGGATTTGCGGGTCATCTTTTTGATGTCGCATCAATGGCTGCAACCGCGCGAGGATTGCTTCGCGTGCTGCGAACAGTCCGCAAATTGCGGCATGGAGGCCAGGCACTCCATCGCTAACTTTTAGCGCCGCGTTTTTGAATGCCGGAGACAAAGCTCGTGGCAGCCGCACGCCGAAGACGACGACCAGACCGCGGATCTGATTGTCGAGCGTTCTCTAATCTGTCAATGCGTGTTTCCTGAGTTTCCTGCTTTTGATGTCAGAGGTTGCCTTTGTTCTCTTCGAACTCTGAGGTTCATGATGGGGTTGGCTGGGTGTGGGTCGGCAATGTTGAAACCGCAATCATACCGTTGGTCTTGGCTGTTGCTACAGAATCGGCGCCGTGTCTCACGCCCTCCCTCGGGCATCGTCCCAGATGGGAACTTTGATTTAGGAATCCTCGTTGTCGCCTCGTAAGCCTTACGCGGACTGGAAGTCAGTTTTGTCTCGCATAATGGCATGAAGTATGATTGCCAGACGACGCGCCAGAGCCACTCGGGCCTTTCTCATCGTTGAGC
Source organism: Roseovarius sp. (assembly GCA_965207105.1). Lineage (GTDB taxonomy): Bacteria > Pseudomonadota > Alphaproteobacteria > Rhodobacterales > Rhodobacteraceae > Roseovarius. Next base: position 50,641 of record CBDBLS010000037.1, read on the forward strand.
GCGCACCGATTGCGAGGGCCCATGTCTTCAATTTGAGCGGAGCGGCATACCGCGTCAGCATCACATTGGCGGCCTCATAGAGAAGCGTTCTGACGCGCACGTCGCCCCGCTTTGAGATGCTGCCCGTGTAGTCGATTTCACCAGATTGATGCCGTCGCGGCACCAGTCCAAGATACGCCCCCACATCACGCGATTTCCTGAAACGCGACGGATCATCAATTGCTGCGGCAAAGGCCAATGCTGTGATCGGACCGACCCCTGGTACCGTCATAAGGCGCTGGCAGACTTCGGATTTGCGGGTCATCTTTTTGATGTCGCCATCAATGGCTGCAACCGCCGCGAGGATTGCTTCGCGTGCTGCGAACAGTCCGCAAATTGCGGCATGGAGGCCAGGCACTCCATCGCTAACTTTTAGCGCCGCGTTTTTGAATGCCGGAGACAAAGCTCGTGGCAGCCGCACGCCGAAGACGACGACCAGACCGCGGATCTGATTGTCGAGCGTCACACGCTGTCCGACCAGCTTCTTGCGGGCTGCGATCAGCGACCGGATTGCGTGCGCTGACAGTGATTTGACATGGGTCGGCTTGTAGAATCCCGTCCGCGCCAGGTGTGCCAAACCGCGGGCATCATTGCGGTCCGTCTTGTGGCCGGCCAGAGATTTAAGGGCCTGATATGCTTGCCTGCTCTCGATGCAAACAACCGGGACACCAAGCTCCGTCAGCCCATGGTAAAGCATTGGTGCCATCCGTCCCGTTTCAAATACAACTTTGGCACATGGTGGTCCAGAAGCGAGGAAGTCAGCGATCGCTTTTGGTGTTGAGCTCGCTTTTCCTTCACGAATAAGGGCCCCTTCACGATCCAGAATGCAGATATGCGTCTCTTCCATGGACACATCCAAACCAGCAAAATATTCCATTGGTCAGTCTCCTTTTCAATTGCATGTGCATCCAGAATAACAGGGGTAACTGAGTGCTGATCCTGATTACGCCATGTTGAAACTCGCCTGAGCGGCGCTGCTTGATGCGAGGTTATGGACTTCGTCCCTGTTTCCGGACAGTTTGATTATGGCTCAATTAGCATTGATTATGCGTGGCGTATTACAGGCAGGATGCCTGCTGCTGCGGCAAGTATCGCGCGCGGCGTTTGGTGGCTCGGAAGGACGGCAAGGTGGAACCACCGAAGGTAGCTGTCCAGGTATTTGGTTGCGATACCCCGATGGCGGCGCAGAAAGGTCTTTAACCGCTCATGCCGACTGTTCACGGTTTGAATGTGCAATTCACCACGGACACGTTCTCCGGCGGTCCGGTTGAGACTTTCATGGCTGACGCCCATTTCTGCGGCGCAGGGCGGGTACCCGGTGCAGCCATCGGTCACCAGGAGAGCGTCCCCATCAAGACGTGGCTGCAGAACCGTTTTGAGATGTTCGGCTGTCACCGCAGGCAAGACAGCACTGATGGTGGTGCCTGATCGGTCGACCGCAACGAGGACCGGAACCTGCTCCTTCGACAATCCGCGTTTTGAGGCCTTTCCCCCGCGTTTGCGGGCTTTTCGAGAGAGATTACGCTCCCCTTTCCGGCTGCGCGGAAAGAACGTCTCGTCGGCTTCGACGATCCCGCACAGCTTGACCGCACCGACCGTTACAGCCTGAAGAAAGCGATGACGCCAACGAAAAGCTGTGGTGTCGGCCACCATACAACGCCCGTCGGACGCCTTTACCGTTTCGCCGTCGCGCAGGGAAGCTGCAAACTCTGCCCACCTGTCCTTGTGGCGCAAGCGGGCAAGCGGCGTCCCGGTCAGCGCGTTGAAGGTTTTGCGACAGCTTTTGCAAAAGAACCTCGTCAGGCCACTTGCATGGCCTCTGATGATCGCACCGCCCGAAGCGCAGTGCGGACAGATACGCCCCTCGCGAACAGTCGCCTCAAGGAGATCGATCACGCTTTCCAGCGACGAAACCCCGGCAACGAGCCGTCCGGTTTCAGCCCGTTGTTTCGATGAAAGGTTGTCGATCTCGTTAAGCACACCAAAAAAGCCTGATGATCCATGTGCCGCACCCATAATTTTGTTCATGGTGTGTTCTATCACAGGTCGCCACGCATAATAAATGCTAATTGAGCCTTGATTATTGACCCTATGCCGCCATTTTCCAAGTCATATTGTTGAACGCCTGTTGCGGCGTTTGGTATCCGATGGCGGAGTGGCGGCGCTGACGGTTGTGGAAGACCTCGATATATTCGAAGATTGCGGCCTTGGCTTCCGCCCGTGTTTTGAACCTTTGACGGTGAACCAACTCCTTTTTCAATGATGCAAAGAAGCTTTCCATTGGCGCATTGTCCAGGCACTCGCCCTTGCGGCTCATGGATTGCGCAATCCCTGCCTTTTCGATCAGCTTGCGATACTCGCCACCGGCGTACCGGCTCCCCCTGTCGGAGTGGTGGATCAGACCGGGAACAGGCCCCCTGCGACCCTGGGCCATCGTCAGGGCATCGCAGCAAAGCCCGGCCCGCATGTGATCCTCCATCGCCCAACCAACGATTTCCCGCGTGGCCATGTCTTTCACGCCGGCCGGATAGAGCCACCCTTCATCCGTATCGATACAGGTGATATCGGCCAACCAAACCGTATTGGGGGTGAGGCGGTGGAACGCCTGTTCCAACAGGTTTGGCGATGGGCTCATTTTGTGATTGCTATCCGTTGTCACGGGCTTGCGGCGCTTGTTCGGGCGTGGAGACACCTTGTTTTCCTTCATGATCCGCGCCACCCGCCGCTCGGAGACGGTTTCGCCATCGGCCACCAGGTCCTGATGGATCCGCTTTGATCCGTAGCATTTCCTGCCGACTTTGAAGAAGGTCTTGATCCTGGGCGGCGGTTCCGGATCTCGAACGTCTCGATCTGCTTTACGCTGATCCCTCGCCGGTTGGCCGGCCGGGAAACCATAAAACCGGCCCCGGGAAATCGCCGGAACTCTGCAAAGCGTGGAAACCGCGTATCGAGCTTTATGGGCAGTGACGAATCTGCGCTTGTTCGTCATGGTTTCACCGCCCGTGTCGCGAAAAAAGCGGATGCTTTGTGCAAAATCTCCACTTCCTCTGTCAGGCGCCTGTTCTCCTTGCGAAGACGGGCCGGTTCCGCTGCATCCGCCTTCCGCCGCCGCCTGGCTTCAGCTGAGCCGAACGCTTCGATCTCAAGCCGCCAGGTCTTCAACTGTGTGCCGGTGATACCAGGCTCCCTGGCAACGCTGCCCTGTGTCGCGCCCGGTTCATAAACCCGCTCAACCGCCGCTGCCCTATACTCGTCCGTATACTTCCGTCGATGTTGTCCCATTTGGTGCCCCTTTCATGGACAGGGGTAAAGTACCCCAGTGTCCGGAAACAGGGACGAAGTTCATTATGCTGCGTCCTTCACTTGGTTAACCCGGATTATTCATGACGGTTTGCATTTCTGTGTTTTCTCGTTGGGCCCTTGTTGTTTTTCACTGTTTTGGCATGGGGCATCGCTTGCGCGGGCTACGGCGCTTGCGTCTGTCTTGTCGGGTTACGGTTTCAGGGCCTATCGGGGCTGGCTCCGGCGGTTTACGGCGCCTGAGCGCAGCTGTTTTGCCTGCCAGGCAAGGTATCCAGGATGGCGATGAACAGGATTTTGTCAGGACAGGCCGATGCGAAGGCAACGCGGATCCTGGACCGCGTTTCCATGATCCGTGCCCCGATCTTCGGGAGACAACGTTGGCTTGTCTCAAAGTCGGATCGCTTTAACCCCGCCGCTTTCGGCATGGCCGCCCGCACGCCCCGGATCATCCAATAGGCAATTGTGTGAAGGATCAGCCGCATCTGATCGGTCGTTGCCGATGAACAGGAGGTCCGATCGCTCTTCAACTGCGCCTTGTGAAGCTTGATGGGATTTTCCATTTGCCCCCGTGCACAGTGGACGCGCTCGTAAAGATGCTCCGGGGTGCCGTCTGAAAGTGAGGTCACAATGTATCCGATATTCATACCATGCGCCCGGCGTGCCTCAAAACGCCCGATGACCCGGCGTTTGTTCTCCCCAACTCGCGGCAGCGTACAGGGTCTCGCAAAAGCTGCGCAACACAGGCAAGCTTTCTGTCGCGCGCTGAACCGCACAGGCGTCTTGAGCGCGTGTAACGACAGGATCACGACGCAAAGCGGAATTGGCTGGCAAGCCAAAGATGAAGTCCACGCCTGCCCGGGCTTCGCACCACGCCATGACCTCCGGGCGGCCATAATGCCCGTCCCCGCGCAGAATGATCCGGGTCTGCGGCCAATGGGATCGTATGCGCCTGGATGAGGCGACGAACGTGGCCGCGCGCTTCCACGCCGGATGGCGTGCCCGCAGGACGCAGGATGAATGCGACCGGTTTTTCGCTCTCCGCTTCGTACACATGGATCGGAGCATACCCGCGCTCCCCGTGATACCCGTTGAAGAGTGTCAATTGCTGCTGGCCATAGGCAGCATCAAACGTGTCATCAATATCAAGGGTCACCAACTCAGGCGATGCCTCGCAGCTGCTCCAAAAGATATCAACCCTCTCGCGTCCAATATGGATCAGGGAGCGTACATTCGCCCTATTCTCAAAACGGGACATTGTCGGCTGGCTCACCAGGCCAACCTCTTCGCCGGGCGCTTTGCCAGGCGCCATCATGAAGCCAGGGTCGTGGCGCAACGCGTCCAGGTCATCGGCGTCTTCATAACCGCACGCGACAGCCATAGCCCGGGCGCGAAGAATGTCACATACGCGATGCCTCACGCGCGAAGGATCGCGATCATCGGGGATCACACCGGCCAGACGATCCACGATCCCGGGACGGCGTTCCGCCTGGGCCAAAAGCAAAACACCGGCGTCAGAGGTGATTGCGCCACCATCAAAGCCGCCGGTTGCTTTTTTGGAACGAATGGCTGGAAAAGAGAAAGAAGTCCGGGCAATATCGGTCATGGCGGCGTTGGCTTTTCCTGTCCGGCGTCCAGGATTGAGTATACACCCTTTCTATACGCTGAATCAGACACTTACGCTACCGCCGCCAACAAAAATCTACGCCCGCGTGAATAATCCGGGTCAAGTTTGTCCTTTTGACGGTGGTCGATGAGGGCCTGCTTGAGCATTGGAAGTTGCTTGTAAGCCTTGATGCGGCGGAAGCCCTTCCTAGCCTCGAACATGCCAGCAGCGGTCCAGCGCAGAGCCATTTTTTGCGTCCCGCCAGCGTTTCACGTTGCGACAGACCTGGCGAATAACGCTGTTCATGGACTCGATAATGTTGGTGCTGGCCAGTGATCGCCGGAGTTCGGGCGGCAGGCCCGGTCTAGCCACGGTCAGGATTTCATCGAGACCTTCCAGGATCGACCGAGACACATCCGGCGCTTCTTGCT
>CBDBLS010000038.1:0-50889 GCA_965207105.1 Roseovarius sp.
ACCCACGCGCAGATGGTCATGGCAGCCATCTCGCAGAACCTCCTCAAGGCCGCAAACAAAATCACCATCAATCAACAAACCCCGGCAATCCCATAAACCAAACCAGCAGAAACAATCCGCCTCAAAGCAAGAGGCGGAACCAAAAAACATGGGCCGTATTTGTAAATTCAGCGCAATTGGCCAATCATGCAGAGGTCTTTACCAGCATTTTTGGTAGATAATTGTGGCAGAATGTCGATCCAGCCGTGGTTGTTTCGCGACATTCAACAATACGGGCCAGCATTGCAGACAGGGCCGAGAGCAAAAAAGAAACCGCACCCCAAAAAAGGGGTGCGGTCTTTGCACTTCCGTAAAAATGCTGTGTAAGCGATCAGCCGCCGGTGCCCACGGCACCATCGGGTGCTGTTGCGCCCGAACCGTCGCCAACCCAGGAATCGTTGTTTACGGCGTTGCCGATGTCTGTGGCCAGACCGGTGATGCCGTCTTGCACGCTGACGATACCAGCAACGCCCAGACCAACGATGGCCGCGGTCAGAACGACCCAGTCAACAGTTACGGCGCCGTCTTCGTCATTCAGGAAAGTGTTGATAAACTTGCTCATGGTGTGTCCCTCCAAAGGATCAGATACTCAGGTTAACAACCGTTTCAACACGTAGCGGGCTAACTCGTTGGCCCTGTGCCGTTTCGGTATGAGCAGATATAGCCAGTCAAATCGGGCAGGAATTTGTCGGGTTTCGCGCCATTTTGGGAGCGGATGAATTTTATGCAGAATATCTACTTAAGATATTGTTTTTGAATGAATTAAAAATCAAAAAAAACGAATAAGATTGAATTCGATAAGCTTTTTGAGACAAAATCAGCTAAAATTTTGGTGTTGGATTAGCGACAATGCTGGCTCTGAGCCGGGATTTTTGCGATACTTGGAAAAAAGAACGCTGAGGCAGAGCACATAATCATGCGACGTGACTGGATATTCATCCTTGCGATGATGGCATTGCCCGTTTCTCCGGGATTCGCGGGCGATCCACCCCCTTGGCCCGACTTTACCATTAAAATGAGTAAACCGCCGAAATCCGGCTCGGTGGGCAAGATCACGGTGCAGATCGAACCGCAAACCATACAGCCAAAGGTCGCGGCAGCTTCGGCCGCCGTCGTGACCAAGGCGCCCGTCATTGGTGCTTATAACTGGTATTGGACCCATGTGCCTGACGAGATTGAGTTTGGCAGCGCCGAGCGCGCGGCCAAAGCAATGGCCGGTCTCAGCAAGGGACCCGCAGGTGTCGGTGTACCCGGACCCAGATTGCAGGACCTGCAAGGGATCGCACAAGCGCAAGGGGCGTCGATCCTGAAAGAAACGATTGGCACCCAAGTGTCCCCCGCCCTGGTCCTCGCAGTGATTGCCGTGGAATCAAGCGGCAAGAAAACCGCCGAGAGTCATAAGGGGGCGCAAGGGCTGATGCAGTTGATGCCTGACACCGCCAAGCGCTTTGGCGTGACCGACAGTTTAGCGCCTGACCAGAACATCAAGGGCGGCGTCGCCTATCTGAAATGGCTGCTGGACGAATTCGATGGCGACCCGGTACTGGCACTGGCCGGATACAATGCCGGTGAGAACGCGGTGAAGAAACACGGCGGCGTGCCGCCCTTTGCCGAAACCCGCGATTACATCCCCAAGGTGCTGGCCGCCTTTGAGGTGGCCCGCGGGTTGTGCAAGACCCGGCCACAGTTGATCACCGATGCCTGTGCGCTGAACCTGGCGATGAACTGACCTCACGAAAAAGCCCCGGAGGTGATCCGGGGCTTTGACTGTCAGGTTGCCTCATCCTTCAGACGATGGTCGCCTCGGTCGCGGCAATAATGTCTTCGCGGCTGACACCGGGGGCGCATTCCTGAATGTGCAGACCTTTGTGCGTCACATCCAAAACGCCCAGGTTGGTGATGATCCGGTCCACAACACCCGCCCCGGTCAGCGGCAGGGTGCAGGATTTCAGCACTTTGCTCTCGCCATGTTTGTTGGTGTGATCCATCACCACCACCACGCGGCCCACGCCTGCGACCAGGTCCATCGCCCCGCCCATGCCTTTGACCAGCTTGCCGGGGATCATCCAGTTGGCCAGATCGCCATTCTCGGCCACTTCCATCGCACCCAGGATCGCCATGGCGATTTTACCACCACGGATCATGCCAAAGCTGGTCGCTGAATCGAAATACGCGGTCTCGGGCAGTTCGGTGATGGTCTGCTTGCCTGCGTTGATCAGGTCTGCATCCTCATCGCCTGCGATGGGGAAGGGGCCCATGCCCAGCATTCCGTTTTCCGATTGCAGCGTGACCGACACGCCCTCGGGGATAAAGTTGGGCACCAGCGTCGGAATACCGATGCCGAGGTTCACATAGGTGCCATCTTCAAGTTCCTGTGCCGCGCGGGCGGCCATTTGATTGCGAACCCATCCCATGATCAGGCCTCCCTTACGGTGCGTTGTTCGATGCGTTTTTCGTGTGTCCCCTGGATCAGGCGGTGCACATAGATGCCGGGCAGGTGGATGTTGTCCGGGTCCAGGCTGCCTGTCGGGACGATCTCTTCCACTTCCATCACGCAGATTTTGCCGCACATTGCGGCGGGTGGATTGAAGTTGCGCGCGGTCTTGCGAAAGATCGCATTGCCGGTTTCATCGGCTTTCCAGGCTTTGACGATTGACAGATCCGCGAAAATGCCGCGCTCCATGATATAGGTCTCGCCGTCGAAATCCTTGTGCTCTTTACCTTCGGCCACCTGCGTGCCGTCACCTGTCTTGGTGTAAAAGCCGGGGATACCAGCACCACCGGCGCGCATCCGCTCGGCCAGTGTGCCTTGCGGGTTGAATTCGATCTCAAGCTCTTCGGCCAGATACTGGCGCATGAACTCGGCGTTTTCACCCACATAGGATGACATCATTTTGCGCACCTGTCTGGTTTGCAGAAGGATGCCGATGCCAAAATCATCGACCCCTGCATTGTTGGATGCAAATGTCAGGTCCTTGACGCCGCTATCCTGAATGGCCTGCAGCAGCAGTTCAGGGATGCCGCACAGCCCAAAGCCGCCTGCGGCGATCAGCATATCGTCCTGCAAAAGCCCGTCCAGCGCCTCGGCGGCAGACCCATAGAGTTTGCTCATGTGGGAAATCCTCTCTCAAACCGTTGCGCGTGGTTTGGCGGGAGGGCGGCGCAGTGTCAACAGGGTGCTGTGCCGCATAAGCGTTACTACGTATGCCTAGTGTTCAGCACCTGACATAAGATTCCCACTGTCGGTTTTCTGTGCCATACCCGGCCCATGAGACGCACTGACATCTGCCTTTACCTTGGCCCCGCCGAGCGTTCTGAGCTTCAAGCCCTGATCGCCAACCGCAACAGCCCTCGCAAACTGGTCTGGCGGGCCGAGATCGTACTGGCAACGGCGGATGGTTGCGGCACGTTTGAGATCATGCGGCGGGCGGGCACTTCGAAACCTACCGTGTGGCGTTGGCAGCAACGCTATCTCGATGAGGGTGTAGCTGGCCTCAAACGTGACAAGACCCGACCTTCGCGGGTGCCGCCGCTGCCGATTGCGACACGATTGAAGGTGATCGCCAAGACAGTTCAGGAGTCCCCTGCGAATGCCACTCACTGGAGCCGCAGCCTGATGGCCGAGGCCGTGGGTATTTCGCCTTCGAGCGTGGGACGCATATGGGCCGAGGCGGGCCTGAAGCCGCACCTCACGAAAGGGTTCAAGGTGTCGAACGATCCGCTGTTCGAGGAGAAAGTCGCCGATATCGTCGGGCTCTACCTTGACCCGCCGGAGCGGGCGGTGGTGCTGTGCGTCGACGAGAAGTCGCAAATTCAGGCCCTTGATCGCACCCAGTCGGGATTGCCGCTCAAGAAGGGTCGCGCCGCCGCCATGACCCATGATTACAAACGCCACGGCACGACCACGCTGTTCGCCGCCCTTGATGTGAAGACGGGCACGGTCATCGGCAATTGCATGCCCCGCCACAGAGCCAGGGAGTTCCTGAAATTCCTGCGCAGTATCGACAAGGCCACGCCAGTGCGATGCGAGGTCCATCCGGTGCTCGACAACTACGCCACCCACAAGACACCCGAGGTCAAGGCCTGGCTCGAAAAGCACCCCCGCTTCAAGCTGCATTTTACCCCCACCAGCGCCTCATGGCTGAACCTGGTCGAGCGCTTCTTCGCCGAGATCACCGCCGGGCGCATCCGACGCGGCAGCTATTCCAGCGTCGATGACCTGGAGGCTGCGATCTACGACTATCCGGCGCTCCACAACGAGAAACCGAAGCCTTTCAAATGGACCAGGAGCGCCAAGGATATCCTCACCCGAGAACGCCGCGCACTCGACACGCTGGATGAAATCCGCGGAAATAGGTAAGAAGTGTCAGACTCTGAACACTAGAGGACAAGCACCTGTGTGCCGATGGGTGTTATGGCAAACAGTTCTTCGATCATACGGTTGTAAAGCCCGATACACCCCGACGAGGATTGTCGCCCGATCTTGCGGGTATCATGGGTGCCGTGGATCAGGTAGGCGGGCCATTCCAGATACATCGCATGGGTGCCCAGCGGATTGTCCGGCCCCGACGGCATAAAGGCGGGCAACGAGGGATCGCGCTTGCGCATATTGGCGGTGGGTGTCCAGGTTGGCCCCACTTTCTTGCGCACGATCTTGGTGTACCCGCGCTTGGTCATCTCTTCGGTCATCGGCACCGATGTGGGGTAAACGCGGTAATCCGTGCCATTGCCATCCCAGTAATGCAGCGCGCGCGAGCTGACATCACAGACGATGGCCCCTTTGCCGAGACTGTCGAAATGGTCCTGCCAGTTCTGACTGACAAAGCTTGAGGCATTGCGGCCTTGGGCTGTTCAGGCCAGCCGATACCCTCTTGCGCGCGCAGCACGGTGGGCGTGGTCAAAGCCGCCGCCCCGGACAAAAGAAGAGTGCGCCGTTTGATCGAATGGGTCATGGAATGCCTCGTGCTGATCCGCCTGTCATCTCCGCGCAATGTGGAAAGGCGGGGCATCACATGCCAATGACAAACGCGTTACGAGGCCTTTTTCTTTGCAGCCGGTTTCTTTTTCGGCGCGGGTTTCTTGCGGGGCTTGCCCTTTTTGGCTGATTTTTCGGCGATCAGTTCCACCGCCATATCCATGGTGATATCCGCAGGCTCGACCCCTTTGGGCAGGGTGGCGTTGACCTTCTCCCACTTCACGTAAGGACCGTACCGGCCATCCATCACGTTAACCGGCCCGCCATCCTTGGGATGCTCGCCCAGTTCACGCAGCGGCTTGGCCGCCGCCGAGCGCCCGCGTCCCGGATTGGCGCGTTTCTCGGCGATCAACTCGACCGCCCGGTTCATGCCGATCTCGAACACATCATTGGGATCTTTCAGATTGGCATAGACCGGTTTGGCGTCCTCAGGCCCCTTATGCATGATGTACGGGCCAAAGCGGCCAAAATTGCTGACGATCATACCGCCTTCGGGGTGATCGCCAATTTCGCGCGGCAGCGACAGCAGGGTCAGTGCCTTGTCCAGCGTCATCTCATCGCCCTGCCAGCCCTTGGGCAAAGAGGCGCGTGGCGGCTTTTTATTGTCCTCGGTTGCCTGACCACGTTGGACATACGGCCCAAATCGGCCCGAACGCAGGGAAATCTCATCGCCCGCATCTTCGCCCAGCACACGGTCCGCGTTTTCCTGCGCATCGCCGCCGATGGGCCGGGTGTAGCGGCATTCGGGATAATTGCCGCAGCCGACAAACCCACCGGATTTCGAGGTTTTCAGGTGCAACTGGCCATTGCCACAGAGCGGGCAAACGCGTGGATCGCTGCCATCCTCGCGTGGCGGATACAGCGTGGGGGCAAGTGCGTCGTCCAGCACATCCAGCACTTCGGTGATGCGCAACTCACTCGTTTCGGCAATCGCAGCCGAAAAATCACGCCAGAACCCGGCGAGGACCGATTTGTAGTCGGCATCCCCGGCGCTGACCTGATCCAGCTCTTCTTCGAGATTGGCGGTGAATTCATAGCCCACATATTTGCGGAAGAAATTCAGCAGGAAGATCGTGACGATCCGACCTTTATCCTCGGGGATCAGGCGACCTTTGTCCTTGGTGACATATTCGCGGTCCTGAATCGTGGTCACGATGGACGCATAGGTCGACGGGCGACCGATGCCCAATTCTTCCATTTTCTTGACCAGCGTTGCCTCGGTATAGCGGGGCGGGGGCTGCGTGAAATGCTGCTCGGGGGTTACCGACGACTTCTTGGCGGCCTCGCCCTGCATAATCTGGGGCAGGCGCTTGTCGTCGTCATCGACAACCGTATCATCGCGCCCCTCTTCATAGATTTTCATGAAGCCATCAAACAGCATGACCTGACCAGTGGCGCGCAGGCCCACCTGGCCGTCGTCGCTGGCGATATCCACAGTGGTGCGCTCCAGTCGGGCGGCCTCCATCTGACAGGCCAGGGTGCGTTTCCAGATCAGATCATAGAGCTTGCGCTGATCCGCATCCGTTATCTTTAGGCTTGCGGCATCGGCGGACAGAACGGTGGGGCGGATACACTCATGCGCTTCCTGCGCGTTCTTCGCCTTGTTCTTGTACATACGCGGGGATTTGGGAACATAGTCTTCGCCATAGCGGTCCTTGATCGCATCGCGCGTGGCCATCACAGCCTCGGGGGCCATGTCGATCCCGTCGGTCCGCATATAGGTGATGTGCCCGGCCTCATAGAGCCGCTGTGCCGTGCTCATCGTCATGCGCGCGCCCATGCCGAATTTGCGGGACGCCTCTTGTTGCAGGGTCGAGGTCATGAAGGGGGCAGAGGGTTTGCGCGCGGCGGGTTTTGCCTCGACCGACGCGATTTTGAGATCGCGGGATGAGACAGCCTGCACGGCCAATTCGGCCTGCGTGGCGTTTTCGATGTCAAACTTGTCCAGCTTCTTGCCGGCCAGCACCGTCAGGCGCGCTTCGTATTCCTGCCCACGAGGGGTGGAGAGCAGAGCCTTGACCGACCAGTATTCACGCGGATTGAATGCCTCGATCTCCATCTCGCGCTCGACGATCAGGCGCAGGCAGACCGATTGCACCCGGCCTGCGGATTTCGCACCGGGCAATTTGCGCCATAGAACAGGAGAGAGGTTGAAGCCCACCAGATAATCCAGCGCACGACGGGCGAGGTAAGCCTCGACCAGCGGGGCGTCGACTTCGCGCGGGTTGGCCATGGCCTCGGTCACGGCGGCTTTGGTGATGGCGTTGAACACCACGCGGCTGACGGGCGTGTCTTTCTTGATGGCCTTGCGCTTGCGAAGCGTCTCTTCCAGGTGCCAGCTGATCGCTTCGCCCTCGCGGTCGGGGTCAGTGGCGAGGATCAGGGCGTTGTCGTCTTTCAGGGCGTCGGCGATGGCTTTGACATGTTTGCGGCTGTCATACCCGACCTCCCATTTCATGTCGAAATCAGCGTCAGTGTCGACCGATCCATCTTTGGCGGGCAAATCACGCACATGGCCGTAAGAGGCAAGAACCGTGTAATCGGATCCCAGATATTTGTTAATTGTCTTGGCCTTAGCCGGGGATTCGACGACAACGACGGGCATTCAGATTCCTTTCGACTCGGGACGCAAGCTATGGCGGCGGAACATGTGGGGTGGCAAGAGGTTTTGTCAATGCACCTTGCCGCCGCTTGCCATTAGAAGCGGCGCGCGGCAGGATTAAGGCATAAACGGGGAGGGGGACGATGCGGCATATTCTTTTGGGGTTGGCAGTTATCTGGGCCGGAATGGCACAGGCCTGGGAAGAACCGGCCCGCAGCACTGAGACGCGCAGCGCGCTGATGGATGCGTTGCGTCCCCACGCCGAATGGCTGCTGGGTAAACCGGTGGAATTCGTGGTTTATGAGTTGCGGCGGTCCGGCGATGTGGCCTTTGGGATGGTTCATGCGCAACGCCCCGGGGGTGGTGAGATTGACCTGAGCCGCACGCGCGGCGCGGCCATAAATGCCTTTGATGTCGAGTATATGGATGGCTCATCCCTGCAGGCGCTTTACCGCAAATCCGGGAGCACCTGGGTTGCGATCCATTGGGTGATCGGGGCCACTGATGCCTGGTGGTATGATCCTGCTCTCTGCCCGGACTATGCGGTTGTCATCCCCGAGGCTTGCGGGGGCTAGTGTTCAGCACCTGACATAAGATTCCCACTGTCGGTTTTCTGTGCCATACCCGGCCCATGAGACGCACTGACATCTGCCTTTACCTTGGCCCCGCCGAGCGTTCTGAGCTTCAAGCCCTGATCGCCAACCGCAACAGCCCTCGCAAACTGGTCTGGCGGGCCGAGATCGTACTGGCAACGGCGGATGGTTGCGGCACGTTTGAGATCATGCGGCGGGCGGGCACTTCGAAACCTACCGTGTGGCGTTGGCAGCAACGCTATCTCGATGAGGGTGTAGCTGGCCTCAAACGTGACAAGACCCGACCTTCGCGGGTGCCGCCGCTGCCGATTGCGACACGATTGAAGGTGATCGCCAAGACAGTTCAGGAGTCCCCTGCGAATGCCACTCACTGGAGCCGCAGCCTGATGGCCGAGGCCGTGGGTATTTCGCCTTCGAGCGTGGGACGCATATGGGCCGAGGCGGGCCTGAAGCCGCACCTCACGAAAGGGTTCAAGGTGTCGAACGATCCGCTGTTCGAGGAGAAAGTCGCCGATATCGTCGGGCTCTACCTTGACCCGCCGGAGCGGGCGGTGGTGCTGTGCGTCGACGAGAAGTCGCAAATTCAGGCACTTGATCGCACCCAGCCGGGATTGCCGCTCAAGAAGGGTCGCGCCGCCGCCATGACCCATGATTACAAACGCCACGGCACGACCACGCTGTTCGCCGCCCTTGATGTGAAGACGGGCACGGTCATCGGCAATTGCATGCCCCGCCACAGAGCCAGGGAGTTCCTGAAATTCCTGCGCAGTATCGACAAGGCCACGCCAGTGCGATGCGAGGTCCATCCGGTGCTCGACAACTACGCCACCCACAAGACACCCGAGGTCAAGGCCTGGCTCGAAAAGCACCCCCGCTTCAAGCTGCATTTTACCCCCACCAGCGCCTCATGGCTGAACCTGGTCGAGCGCTTCTTCGCCGAGATCACCGCCGGGCGCATCCGACGCGGCAGCTATTCCAGCGTCGATGACCTGGAGGCTGCGATCTACGACTATCCGGCGCTCCACAACGAGAAACCGAAGCCTTTCAAGTGGACCAGGAGCGCCAAGGATATCCTCACCCGAGAACGCCGCGCACTCGACACGCTGGATGAAATCCGCGGAAATAGGTAAGAAGTGTCAGACTCTGAACACTAGGCGATTCAGTTGACCGCCTGTAGTTTTGGCGCCAGACTCAGCAATCCACCGGCATTGCGCCGGATGCGTCCGTCCAGTTCCAGATCGACAAGGGCGGGGGTCACGGTATGAGCCGGGCTGCCCAGATCGCGGATCAACTGATCTTCGGCGACCGGTGAGGGGCCAAGGCGGGAGAGAATCTGGCTGTGCAGGTCTGCGGTCTCAGAAAGGCTGCGGGTTTCCCGGGCAGCGGCCGGAACGTCTGACAGATCAAAGGTGGGCTGCGTTTGCTCGATTCGGGTCTCGGCGGGCAGCGCGTCAATCACATCTGCGCCGCTGCGCACCAGGATTGCCCCATCCCGGATCAGCATATTGCACCCGGAGGCACGCGCATCAAACGGGTGGCCCGGCACAGCCAGTACCTCGCGCCCCAGCGCCTTGGCCATGCGGGTGCCCAGCGACGAGGCATTGCGTGCGCCGACAAGGGCAATCGCCGGGCGGGACAGGATTGCCAAATCGCCCATCACCCACAGCATCGGGGGTGGATCGGGGATATCGCGCAGGGAGGCGGGATAATCGGGATCAGTGATGCAGATCAGGCGTGCACCGGTGGCGCGCCCGGCCTTCAATTCGGCATGGACGACGCCGGGCGGGCAGGTCTGATAGTATCCGTCTTGATCAAGGAGAATTTTGTGACCATTCGCGGTCAGCCTTGACAAGCGCATTTGCCATCTCGATCAGTTTTCTCATGAGCGCGGTGAGAGCGACTTTGGCAGGCTTGCCGGCTGCCATCATGGCCTGGTATTTCCTTGCGAGGTCAGGGTTGTGGCGTGCCGCGACGAGAGCCGGCATGTAAAGAGCGTCGCGCAGGAATTTACGACCGCCCTGAATGAAGGCCTTGCCGCGCCATTGCCCGGACTGTCGCGTCATGGGTGCGGGGCCCGCCGGACTGGCTGCCTTCCTGCGGTCCAGTGTTCCGATCTCTGGAAATTCGACCAGGATGGCGACGGCAGCGACCTCGCCGATGCCGGGAATGGAGCGGAGAATATCATGTGCGCGCGCCCTTTTCCGACAATCACGCAGACGCGTCCCGAGTTCATCGTCAAGAGCCGCGATCTGGCGTTTGACCTGCGTCAGGCGTGGTTTTGTCTGGCGGCGTGTGAACGCCAGAGTCTGTGTTTTCACACGGTTCAACAGCCGGGTTCTGTCCTTGACCAGGGCCATCCGCGCGATCTGCAACTCTTTGAGTTCACGTTCATTCCTGTTGTAAGGCCTGTCCGGTACCGGATCGAACGCCGAACCCATCGTGGCCAGGATGCGCGCGTCAACGGCATCTGTTTTGGCACGCGTTCCATGCGCCTGGGCAAAGCGGCGGGCCTGTAGTGGATTGATCTTCACCAGAGGCAATTTGCCCGGGAACGTCTTCTCGAAGGAGGCATGGTAAGCACCCGTTGGTTCAAAGACCACGATTTGTGGCTGTTCGCTCCCGATCCAGCGCCTGAGCGCGCGAAAGCCGGAAGCGGTGTTGTCGAATTGGGCATGTTGTCCTGTCTTGATCCGATGCACATCCAAATGCGCTTTGGAGATGTCGATCCCGATGCTGTCCTTCATTATCTTCGATGTCCTGTGCCTGTCGTGCAGAGCCAGCAGCTGCTGCGTATCCGTTCAGGCCTCATGCGAAGACGGCGGCTGATCAAACTGTAGCACGGTTCATTACAACCAGGCCCCTCACGATCCAGCGACCGTCGAAGCCAGTCACGCCATATATGGCGTGACTGGCTTCGCCTCAAACTTCGCATGAAACCCAGGGAAAGTCATAAGACAAGCTGCTGACACCGGCGGCACGGGCCACGTCGGGCAGTGCCTCAAGCGCGTTCTGCGCTGTCTGATGTTCGGATAAAAGCCGGTAGAAGGTGGCCACACCAACCCGGCGAGAGCGCAAGAGACGAAGCCACGACACCCGATCATCTTCCGTGGTGGGTGGGAGTGGGGGGTGAGTGGAAGGATGTGTATCCTCGGACATCGTGTCTCCGTCTGCTTGCACAAACAGTTCTACGAACGGTTGGTTAATGGCGGGTTAACCAAAAGCAGAAAATGCCAAACGATTGGCTTTTCTTTATGGCGTCGCCACGCTGTCGCCCAGGAAGGCTTTGGGCCGCTGAAGGTACAGAATTGTCCAGAACACGCCCGTATAGATTATGCCGGTCACACAGAATAAAGCGGCGGCGCGGTAGTTGGCCGGGCTGAACAGGGTATGCAGCCCGAACATAGCGACCAGCCAAATCAACAACCAGCTCATGAAGACCAACCCACCAGCCGTAAGCGAGATGGCCCAACCGGCCAAGGCCCATTCCAGTGCTTTCAGCACGGCAAAAAAGTCGATCGGCAACCATACCGCGGCAAAGAGGTTATGAAGCTGGCCCGGCGCAAGGACGCTTAATCCCGTCATGTAGGCCATAATCGCCGCCAAAATCTGGGGTGCGCCAAAGGCCAGGCCAAAGCTGATCCATAAATCGGACCAGCGGACCGACCTGTTGCCGCCTTTGAGTGTTTGAAAAGCTGGCCAACGTGTCATCTGGCGAGGCCACCTGAGGGGAGCGCATTTTCCGGTTTCGTACCGGTGACGAACCAGACACGATGCGGCACGGCCAACGGCTCTTTTGGGAAATCGCGGGCCAGCAGGGCGGCAAGTGCGTGATCGAAATCTGCGGTTTCAGCCGCATTGAGCGAGGCAGCGATGTCGGCACTCGCCCGGATGCGGCCGCGCCAGCCCGCATGACTATAGGGGTGTGCGGTGTCAAAAGAGGTGGTTTCAAGATGTTGGAACCCGGCTTGCTCCAGATCGGCCAACCAGGCGGGGTAAAGCCCGGTTCCGCCCGCGCCCGCCCAAGCGGGGTTGTGTTGCAGAATCAGCGCCTCGGTCGCCGCGACCACATTGCCGGGCAGGGGCAACCAATCGAAATGAGCGATCACGACCCAACCGCCGGGGCGTAGGACGCGCGCGACCTCGGCAGCGGCGTTGGGCCTGTCGAACCAGTGCCAGCATTGACCGGCGGTGATCAGGTCCATGCTGCTATCGGCGACGTCGGTGTCTTCGGCGGTGCAGGTATCATACTGCACAGTGACACCCGCTTTGATGTCCAGCGCACGGGCCTGGACCAGTAGGTTGGGGGCTGGATCAAGCCCGGTGACGGACAGGCCAAGCTGTGCCAGTCCACGCGCCACGGTGCCTGTTCCGGTGCCCAGGTCGAGGGCGGATTGGCCTGGAACGGCGAATCTCCGAGATGTCAGAAGCTCAAAGAAGGCAGGCGGAAACCCAGCGCGGTGGGTGGCGTAATCGTCGGCGGTTTGGCCAAAATCGACGGATGCGCCGAAGCTGCGCAGCGCGTCTGCAGAAAGACCATCCGCGTCACCGCTCATGCGGCCGTGCCACCAACAGTGAGCCCGCCAATCATCACCGTTGGCTGGCCGACACCCACGGGCACCCACTGGCCCTGTTTGCCGCAATTGCCCATGCCCGGATCCAACGCCATGTCATTGCCAAGCGCACGAATCTGGTTAAGTGCCGTGGCGCCATCTCCGATCAGCGTGGCACCTTTCACGGGCGCGCCCACCTTGCCGTTTTTGACGCGATAGGCCTCGGTGCAGGAAAACACGAATTTTCCGCTGGTGATATCCACCTGTCCGCCGCCAAACCCAACGGCATAGATCCCGTCTTTCAGATCAGCGACAATGTCTTTGGGCGTGGCATCCCCGCCCAGCATATAGGTGTTGGTCATCCGCGGCATCGGCACATGGGCATAGCTTTCACGGCGACCATTGCCGGTGGGCTCTACCCCCATCAGCCGGGCGTTTTGCCGGTCCTGCATAAAGCCGACAAGGATGCCATCCTCGATCAACACGTTCTTTCCCGAGGGCGTGCCTTCGTCATCCACACTCAGGCTGCCACGGCGATCGGGGATGGTGCCATCGTCCAGCACGGTCACACCGGGGGCCGCAATGCGCTGGCCCATCCGCCCGGCAAAGGCCGAACTGCCCTTGCGATTAAAATCGCCCTCAAGACCATGGCCGATCGCCTCGTGCAGCAGGATACCGGGCCAGCCGGGACCAAGCACAACGTCCATCATGCCCGCCGGGGCCGGTTCGGCGTCAAGATTGACAAGCGCGATGCGTAAGGCCTCGTTTGTCTTGGCCTGCCAGTCGGCAGGATCAATCAGACCGTCAAGGCCGACGCGCCCGCCCCCTCCGGCACTGCCGCTTTCACGACGGCCATCCTGATCGACGATCACCGAGACATTCAGGCGGGTCATGGGACGGATGTCAGACACCTCTGATCCATCGGGGCGCAGAATCACCACCTCCTGATGCGAGGCGGCGATGGTGGCGCTGACCTGCACCACCCGAGGATCAAGATCACGGGCAAAAGCATCGATCTCGCGCAGGGTGTCCAGCTTGACGGGCAGGGGCTGGGCGATCAGCGGATCGGCATCCGTATAAAGCCGCCGATTGGTGGGCTGCGGGCCTGCCGCAAGGGTGCCGCCGCCATCGCCAACGGCCAGACGGGCAGTTTCGACCGCGCGGGCCAGAGCCGCTTCGGACATTTCTGATGAATGCGCATAGCCTGTCACTTCGCCCGACACGGCGCGCAACCCGAATCCTTCGGAGGCGTCAAAACTGGCGGTTTTCACCCGGCCATCATCAAACACCAACGCCTCGGACCGGCGGCGTTCCAGGAATAGTTCGCCATCATCGGCCCCTTGGGTCGCTGCGCGCAGATGGGCCAACGCACGATCCCGATCAAGGGCAGTTTCAAACGGGCGAAAGCGGGATTGGGTCATTTGGGCCGGTCCTCACGTCAGGGATGGGGGCGAAAATCTTTGACATAAATCAAAAAGCGTCGGTTTGACGCAAAGCACGTTCTTGTCTGTCGGAACAGAATATGGTTTTAACAAGAGCAAGATACAACGGGAATCCAGCGCCTCGCTTGTTGCTGTTGTCACAGAATATAAACGCGACCAACCGATCAGGGTAGATTTATGCGACGCACTTCCAGCCTCATGGCCGCTCTGGCCTCACTTTTTGCTGCACCAGCCATGGCGCAGGACGGTCTTGAAATCATCGGCGTGCCCGTAGATGGCGCGATGGGATGGCAACCTGCGGCCACTGAACTGGCCCGTGATCTGCAATGGCTTGACGGGTTGCTTCTGGTGATCATCACCGTGATTACCCTGTTTGTCTGTGCGTTGCTGGCGATGGCGATCTTGCGCTATAACCGCCGGGCCAATCCGACCCCGTCCAGTTTTACCCATAACTCGCCGCTGGAAGTGGCCTGGACGATTATCCCGATTGTGATTCTGGTCTTTATCGCCGCGTTTTCTTTGCCGGTTCTGTTCAAGCAACAGGAAATCCCCGAAGGTGACATCCATATCAAGGTCACCGGCTACCAGTGGTACTGGGGTTATGAATATACCGATCACGAGTTTGGCTTTGAAAGCTTCATGATCGGCGATGGCAAAGTGCTGAATGACGAGGTGATCGCCGAACTGGAGGCCGCCGGATATTCGAAGGATGAATTCCTGCTGGCTACCGACACCGCCGTTGTGGTGCCCGTAAACAAGGTTGTGGTGATGACCGTAACCGGCGCAGACGTGATTCACGCCTGGACCATCCCTGCCTTTGGCGTGAAACAGGATGCCGTGCCGGGCCGTCTGGCGCAGCTGTGGTTCGAGGCCGATCAGGAAGGCATCTATTTCGGCCAATGCTCCGAGCTTTGCGGCAAGGACCACGCCTATATGCCGATCACCGTCAAAGTGGTCAGCGAAGAGGCCTATGAAGAATGGCTGACGGGCGCGATCGAAGAATATGCCGGGATCCCGCGCAGCATCGATGTGGCCTCTGCCGACTAAAACCTGTGCGCTGGGCTAAACCCCGGCCTACGCCGTTTTCGTAGGCGGGGTTCACCCCGCCATCCACCCGGAAAGACTTCATGAGCGACGCAAGCCTGAATACCACAGCCAGCCCGCAAACCGGTGACGCCGGGTTTGGCGATTTCTTTGCCCTGCTGAAGCCGCAGGTGATGAGCCTTGTGGTGTTTACAGCATTCGTGGGCCTGTTGGCCGCGCCGGTTGGCGTTCACCCCATCGTTGGCTTTGCGGCGACCCTGTTCATTGCCGTTGGCGGTGGCGCGTCGGGCGCGCTGAACATGTGGTGGGAAGCGGATATTGACCGCATCATGAAACGCACGCGCAAGCGGCCCATCCCCTCCGGTAAAGTGACCGAGGGCGAGGCCTTTGGATTTGGCGTCGCACTGGCTGGTTTTTCGGTGATCATGCTGTGGCTGGCGACCAATTGGGTGGCTGCGGCGGTTCTGGCCTTCACGATATTTTTCTACGTGGTTGTCTATACCATGTGGCTGAAACGCTGGACGCCCCAGAACATCGTGATTGGTGGTGCTGCGGGTGCGTTCCCCCCGATGATCGGCTGGGCGGCAGCGACAGGCACGATCAGCGTCGAATCGGTGCTGATGTTCACCCTGATCTTCATGTGGACTCCGCCGCATTTCTGGGCACTGGCCCTGTTCATGAAGGCGGATTATCACGAGGCCGGTGTGCCGATGCTGACTGTCACGCATGGCCGCCGTTCGACCCGCAAACATATCTGGGTTTACACGCTGCTGCTGGCGCCGATGGCTATTGGCGCGGCGTTTACCAGCATTGGTGGCCCGCTTTATCTGTTGGTGGCGCTGGTGCTGAACGGGTTCTTCCTGAAAGGCGCATATGAGATTTGGCGCCGGGATGAGGGGATTGCCGAAGCCGATCAATACCGCACCGAAAAGCGGTTCTTCCGCCTGTCGCTGTATTATCTCTTTGGCCATTTCACCGCGATTCTGGCGCAATCGGCGCTGGCCTCTTTCGGTCTGGGCGGGTGGTAGCATGAGCCTGTCCAAGCAACACGACCTGCACAAACGCCGCTTTAGCCGCAATCTGGGGCTGGGTCTGGTGCTTGCCGGGTTCGTGGCGCTGATCTTTGGTCTGACGGTGGCCAAGGTGACGAATGAAGATTTCGGCGTTCCGTCGCAAACCGGGAGTTCTTACTGATGTTCGCACAGACAGAGATTGGCAAAACCGTTGTGCGCCTTGTGGGCGTTGTGGTGCTGATGGGCGGTCTGGCCTGGGCATCGGTGCCGTTTTACGATTGGTTCTGCAGGGTCACCGGCTTTGGCGGGGCAACCGGCGTGGCCGATGTGGCCCCCGATGAAATCCTGGATCAAACCATCAAAATCCGCTTTGACGCTTCCAAGGAACGTGACATGCTGTGGGACTTCAAACCCATGGCCCGCGAGATGGAGATTCGCATCGGCGAGACCGGGCTGGCCTTTTACGAGGCCTATAACCCCACTGACTGGCCCATCGCCGGGTCTGCCAGCTATAACGTGACGCCTTACGAGGCCGGTGGTTTTTTCACCAAGATCGACTGTTTCTGCTTTGAAGAGCAGGTGCTGCAACCTGGGGAACGGGTCGAGATGCCGGTGACCTTTTATGTCGACCCCGAGATCGTCACCGACCGGGATGCGAAATACACCCACACCATCACGCTGGGCTATACATTCTACGAAATTGAGCTGCCCGAGGCGCAAGCCGCGCTTGTGCAGGACAGCGAAACCGATACAAATATAACAACAGTGAACTGAGCCGTTCTAAGAGGGACCCTGAAATGGCACATGAAAAGAACCACGATTATCACATTCTAAACCCCTCGGTCTGGCCGCTGCTGGGCGCGCTGGCAGGGTTTGTCATGCTATTCGGGGCGGTTTTGTTCTTCCACGACTACGGCCCCTGGATGCTGCTGATGGGTCTGGTCGGCGTGCTGTATGTGATGTTCGGTTGGTGGAGTGACGTGATCACTGAAAGTGCCCAAGGTGACCACACACCGGTTGTGCGCCTTGGCCTGCGCTATGGCTTTATCATGTTCATCATGTCCGAAGTGATGTTCTTTGCCGCCTGGTTCTGGAGCTTTTTCAAACACGCGATGTACCCGATGGGTCCGTTGTCGCCCGCTGTGGATGGCATCTGGCCCCCTGCGGGGATTGAAACCTTTGATCCCTGGCACCTGCCGCTGATCAACACGCTGATCCTGCTGTGCTCGGGCTGTGCGGCAACCTGGGCGCACCACGCGCTGGTCCATGAAAACAACCGTAAGGACATGAAAAACGGCCTGATCATTGCGATCGTGCTGGGCGTGATTTTCACCGTCATGCAGGCCTATGAATACAGCCATGCGGGCTTTGGCTTCTCCAGCAATATCTATGGGGCCAACTTCTTTATGGCCACTGGTTTCCACGGCGCGCATGTGGTGATCGGCACGATCTTCCTCTTCGTCTGCCTGCTGCGCGTGGGCCGAGGCCACTTCACACCTGCAAAGCACATCGGGTTCGAAGCGGCCTCTTGGTACTGGCACTTCGTGGATGTGGTCTGGCTGTTCCTGTTTGCAGTGGTCTATATCTGGGGCGCTTAACGCCCAGATACTTAGAGTTTGAAAGCGCGCCTCCGAAAAGGGGCGCGCTTTTTCCGTTTATGGCCACATCGTTTTTCGACGGGAGAGAGACATGAAAATCAAACGCATCAATGCCGAGGATGGGGCTGAGGCCGCCGGGGCCTATGTGCAGGCGCTGGAGGTCACCGACACCACGCGGCGCCTTTACATCAGCGGTCAGGCCCCGCTTACCGTCGAGGGCCACGTGCCGACAACCTTCAAGGAACAGGCCGAAACCGTCTGGTGCAACATTCTGGCCCAGCTTCATGCCGCTGACATGACGGCCGAAAATCTGGTGAAGGCCACCACGTTTCTTGTGGATCGCAAATACCGAGACGAAAACCGTGAGGTGCGTCAGGAAATGCTGAACGGCCATACCTTTACGCTGACTGTCGTGCTGGCCGGGATGTTTGAAGACGGCTGGTTGCTTGAGATTGACGCCATCGCCGAAAAGTAACCCCGGCGGGGTCTTTGGGTTGTCCGTCGCGCCGGGCTTGGTATAGGTGCTTGCAATCCTCGTTCCCAAGGTGATCTAACCGTGCAGCGCATCCTTATTCCTTTGATCTTTGGTCTGACCGGAGCGGCCATCCTGATCTGGCTGGGTGTTTGGCAGATGGAGCGTCTCAGCTGGAAGCAGGGCGCGCTGAGCGAGATCGAGACCCGCATTGCCGACGCCCCTGTCGATTTGCCTGCAACTGCCGACCCTGAGGCCGATAAATACCTGCCCGTGCGCGCCACCGGCCAGTTTGGCGACGGGGCCTTGCGCGTGCTTGTCAGCCAGAAACAGATCGGGGCAGGGTATCGCGTGATCTCGCCCTTCCAAACCGGGGATCGCCGCATTCTGGTGGATCGCGGGTTTATCAAGGTTGACCTTCCCATCCCCCCATCCCCCTCTGGCGTGGTCGATATCACCGCCAATCTGCATTGGCCGGATGACCGTAACGGCTCGACCCCTGACAACGACATAGCTGACAACACATGGTTCGCTCGTGACCTTGCTCAGATGGCACAAGCGCTGGACACCGAGCCTGTTTTGCTTGTGATCCGCGAAATGTCGCAACCTGACGGCGCTTTGACGCCCTTGCCCGTGGACACCAGCGGGATTCCGAACGATCACCTGACCTACGCGGTTACATGGTTTTCGCTTGCCGTGGTCTGGTTGATCATGACCAGCTATTACATCTACCGCAGCCGCAAATCGGCAAGGGACGCATAAGACATGAGATATATCTCGACACGGGGCCAGGCCCCAGACCTAAGCTTTGAAGAGGCGATGCTGACCGGGCTGGCCCGTGACGGGGGACTGTACCTGCCCAAAAGCATTCCACAGCTCAGCCATGCCGATATCGCGGCGCTTGAAGGTGTCAGCTATGAAGAAGCGGCTTTCCGCATCATGCGCCCTTTCCTGGGCGATGCCTTCAGCGACGCCGAATTTCGCGGGATTATCGAACGCGCCTATGCTGGCTTCGGTCATGCGGCGCGCGCGCCACTGAAACAACTGGATCAGGGTCATTTCCTGCTGGAATTGTTCCATGGGCCGACACTGGCGTTCAAAGATTTTGCCGTGCAGCTGATTGGCCAGCTGTTCGAGTTCTCGCTGAAACGCTCCGGCAAACGCGTTTGCATCGTTGGGGCAACCTCGGGCGATACCGGCAGCGCCGCGATCGAGGCGTTCCGCGGTCTGGACGCAGTGGATGTGTTCATCCTCTACCCCCATGGCCGGGTTAGCGAGGTGCAACGCCGCCAGATGACCACCCCGTCGGAAAGCAACGTGCATGCGATGGCCCTGACCGGGCATTTCGATGATTGCCAGGCGCGGGTCAAAGACATGTTCAATGACTTCCAGTTCCGCGATGCGGTGGGGCTGGCTGGCGTCAACTCGATCAACTGGGCGCGGGTCCTGGCGCAGGTGGTCTATTTCTTCACCTCCGCCGTTGCCCTTGGTGCGCCGCATCGCAAAGTCAGCTTTACCGTGCCCACTGGTAATTTTGGTGACATCTTTGCGGGGTATATCGCGAAACAGATGGGCCTGCCGATTGACCGGCTGGTGGTGGCGACCAACCAGAACGATATTCTGCATCGCTGTATCTCCACGTCGGAGTACAGGCCCGATGGCGTGATCCCCTCGATCAGCCCGTCGATGGATATTCAGGTCTCCTCGAACTTTGAACGCGCGCTCTATTATGCTTACGATCAGGACGGGGCCGCCGTGGCTCAGCTGATGGACGAGCTGACAGCCGGTGGCTTCTCGGTCAGCCAGGGCGCGCTGCAGGCGCTGCAGGAAAGTTTCGATTCCGGGCGTTGTGACGAGGGTGAAACCCGCGCCGAGATCGCCCAAAGCCTTGCCGCAAGTGGCGAGCTTTTGTGCCCCCACACAGCCGTTGGCGTGAAGGTGGCCAATGAACAGCGACACGCAGGCACCCCGATGATCACTCTGGCGACGGCCCACCCGGCCAAGTTCCCGGCGGCGGTGGAAGAGGCCTCCGGTGTGCATCCCCCCTTGCCCGAGCGTATGAATGACCTGTATGAGCGGTCCGAACGGGTGACCCGGGTTGAAAATGACCTGAGCGCCATTGAAGAGATAATCAAAGAACGGACCGCCACTTGAGCGTTAATCTGACCACGCTGCCAAACGGCTTTCGCATCGTCACCGAACATATGCCCGGTCTGCAATCGGCCGCCATTGGCGTTTGGGTTCTGGCCGGGGCGCGCCACGAAACCGCCCCCCAGAATGGCATTGCCCATTTTCTGGAGCATATGGCCTTTAAGGGCACAACCAGCCGATCTGCCTTGCAAATCGCCGAGGCGATCGAGGATGTGGGGGGCTATATCAACGCCTATACCAGCCGCGAGGTGACCGCCTATTACGCGCGCGTGTTGCAGGATGATGTGCCGCTGGCGCTGGATGTGGTGGCCGATATC
Organism: Roseovarius sp.; assembly: GCA_965207105.1. GTDB lineage: Bacteria > Pseudomonadota > Alphaproteobacteria > Rhodobacterales > Rhodobacteraceae > Roseovarius. Next base: position 20,797 of record CBDBLS010000038.1, read on the forward strand.
CTGCGCAATCCGGTGTTTGATCCGCGCGAGATCGAAGTGGAGCGCGGCGTGATCCTGCAGGAAATCGGGCAGGCGCTGGATACACCCGATGATATCATTTTCGACTGGTTGCAGGAAAAGGCCTATCCGGATCATCCGCTGGGCCGCACTATCCTGGGTGCAGAAGAGCGCGTGCGCAGCTTTGCCCGTAATGATTTGGAAGCGTTCGTGGCTCAGCAATACACGCCCGGTCAGATGATCCTGTCGGCCTCGGGCGCTGTGGACCATGATACGTTGGTCGTCGCCGCCGAACGGCTGTTTGGCGATATGCCCGCTGCGCCCAGCCACAGTTTTGATCTGGCCCGCTTTGCCGGGGGCGAAAGCCGCCATCTGAAAGAGCTGGAACAGGCGCATTTCGCGCTGGCCTTTGAGGGGCCGGGATTACACCGATCCTCTGATCTATGCTGCACAGATTTATGCCAGCGCCCTGGGTGGCTCGATGTCGTCCCGGCTGTTTCAGGAAATTCGCGAGAAACGGGGCCTGTGCTACACGATCTACGCGCAGGCCGGGGCCTATGCCGATACTGGCATGATGACAATCTATGCCGGGACCTCGGCGGATCAGATGGAAGGTCTGGCCCAGATCACCGTCGACGAAATGAAACGCGCCGTGGGCGATATGACACAGGCCGAGGTGGATCGCGCGCGTGCGCAGATGAAAGCCGGATTGCTGATGGGGCTGGAAAGCCCGTCGAACCGCGCCGAACGTTTGGCGCGGATGCTGCAGATCTGGGGCCGTGTGCCCGAACTGAGCGAAGTGGTCGAGCGGATCGATGGCGTGACCCTGACGGATGTACGCACTTTGGCGGAACGCACCGCTTGCACCGCGCCCCGCTGCGATGGCGCTCTATGGGCCTGTCGCCGCCGCGCCCACGCTGGAGGCATTGCAGGAAAGGCGCTCTGCCTGATGTTTCTGCCGCGCAGGAAAACCCGGATCGAGACCGAGCGGCTGACCCTGCGCCAACCCCAGCTGAGCGATTATCGCGACTGGTCGTCTTTGCGCGAAAACAGCGCCGAGTTTCTCACCCCGTGGGAGCCGCTGTGGGCCTCAGACCATCTTGCCCGCAAGGGCTTTGCCAATCGGGTCTGCTGGGCGCAACGGTCGATCAGTGGCGGCACGGCGCTGCCGTTGTTCTTGTTCCGCCGCTCGGATCAGGTTCTGTTGGGGGCGATCACGCTGGACAATATTCGCCGTGGTCCGTCGCAGGCAGGCACCCTGGGCTATTGGACGGGAGAGCCCTATATCCGACAGGGCTATATGCAGGAAGCGATCAAGGCGGTGGTGCATTACGCCTATGAGCGGCTGGATCTGAGTCGGATCGAGGCGGCCGGCCTGCCTGAAAACCAGGCCTCGCGCGCATTGTTGGAAAAATGCGGGTTCAAATATGAAGGGGTCGCGCAAAGCTATCTCCAGATCAACGGACGCTGGCGCAATCATGTGCTTTATGCCGCGCTTCGGTTGGACCGGCGCGGACGCACGGATGCCGGGTAAGCCCCTGTCCGGGCGCGCCCACCCGACCACCCCGCGCCCGAACAGTGGCTGATTTCGGGGTGTTGAGTATTTCGGGAACAGTGAGAGCAGGGGCTGACCTGAGCGGGAATTGCGCTATTCTCTGACCGATAGGAGGTAGCGCCCCGTGATCCGTCTTGTTGTTATGCTGTGTTTGATTGCCCTTCCCGTGATGGCGCAGGAACGTCGTCCCAGCCATTGCATCGCGATTGCCGAGGCAGCGCCAGGGCTTACTTATCTGCATAAGGCCGCGTGGAGCGATCCTGTGCCGGAGTTTTCGGTCAGGCTGCGTTACATCTCTCACGCCTCGTTTCTGCTGCAGACCGAGGACGGGCTATCGGCGATCACCGATTTCACCGGTTTTATCGGCAATGTCGATTTTACACCCGACGTGGTGACCATGAACAACGCCCATTCCACCCATTGGACCGCTGCGCCCGATCCGGCAATTGCCCATGCCTTGCAAGGCTGGGCCGTGGGCGATGTGCCTGCGGATCACCATCTTGATCTGGGCGGGATGCTGGTGCGCAACGTGCCCACCGATGTGCGCGGCTTCGAAGGAATTGCCCGCGAGAACGGCAATTCGATCTTCATTTTTGAGGCGGCAGGCCTGTGTATTGGCCATCTGGGGCATTTGCATCACGTGCCAACTGACGAGCAATTCGCCGCCATTGGTCGGTTGGATGTGGTGATGGCCCCGGTTGATGGCGGGTACACCATCTCACTGGACGAGATGATGTTGGTGCTGAACCGTCTGAAATCGCGCATCGTCATCCCGATGCATTGGTTTGTTGACGGCTCTTTGGGCCGTTTTCTGTCGGGGATGGAGGATGAGTTTCAGATTGTCGTGATGGATAAGAGTGAGATCACCGTGTCGCTGCGAACGCTGCCCGATGATCCTACCATCATGGTGTTGCGCCCCGCATGGTTGCGTGACACAGAATAGGGCATGACCCTGACCCCTGTTGATACTGATTTTATCGCGCGTCTGCGTGATGTGCTTCCCGAAGCCACGTTTCGCGAGGCCGCACCGCACTACCTGGAAGAACCGCGCGGCCGCTGGGCTGGGCAAGCCGGTGTGGTGCTGGCACCGGGGACGGTAGAGGAGGTCTCGGTCGTGGTCACGGCGGCCAGCAACGCACGGGTGCCTGTGATCCCCTATGGCGGTGGCACCGGCTTGGTGGGTGGGCAGATTGCACCGGATGGCCCTGCGCCCATTCTGCTAAGCCTTGAACGGATGCGCGCGGTGCGGGGTATTTACCCGGAAGAGAACGTGATGATCGCCGAGGCGGGCGCGATCCTGTCGGATGTGCACGGCGCGGCAGAGGGTGTTGACCGGCTGTTTCCGCTAAGCATAGCGGCTAAAGGCTCTGCCCGGATCGGCGGTTTGCTAAGCACCAATGCGGGCGGCGTGAACGTGCTGCGCTATGGCAATGCACGTGATCTGTGTCTGGGGCTGGAGGCGGTGCTGCCGGATGGGCAAATCTGGCATGGCCTCAAACGGCTGCGCAAGGACAGCACCGGTTATGATCTGCGCAATCTGCTGATCGGGGCGGAGGGGACGCTGGGTGTGATCACTGCGGCCAGCCTGAAACTGTCGCCCCGTCCTGCCGGTGAGGGAACGGCCCTGATGTTGGTGGACAGCCCTAACGCCGCGCTGAGCCTGTTGGCGATGGCGCGCGATCACATGGGCGAGGCGGTCAGTGCGTTTGAGTTGATGCACCGCACGGGCCTGGAATTTCTGGCCGAAACGCTGCCTGACTTGCGACAACCCTTTGGCACACCGCCCGAGTGGCTGGTGTTGATTGATGTGGGCCTTGCACGTGGATTGGACCCGGCGGATGCCTTGGAAGCGCTGTTCGCCTACGCCATGGAGGCAGGGCTGGTCACGGATGGGATCATTGCCCAGTCCGAGGCGCAGCGCAGCGCATTCTGGTCCCTGCGCGAAAGCATCCCGATTGCCAACCGGCGGATCGGGTCAGTGTCGTCGCATGACATTTCGGTGCCCATGGGCGCGATCCCGGACTTCATCGTGAAAGGCGGCGAGGTGATCGCCAGCCTGGGCGATTTCCGCATCAACTGTTTTGGGCACCTGGGCGATGGCAATCTGCATTACAATGTCTTTCCGATGCCGGGAAAAACCCGCGAAGATCACCTGGAGCAGCGGAACGCGATCAAACGCGCGGTGCATGATCTGGTTGACGCGATGGGTGGATCGGTCTCGGCCGAGCATGGGATTGGGCGGTTGAAAGTGGACGATCTGGAACGCTATGGCGACCCAGCCAAACTGTCGGCGATGCGGGCGATCAAGGCCGCGCTGGACCCACGCGGAATAATGAACCCCGGCGCCGTGTTGCGCGCATCGCAAGAGGGCACACCATCATGACGGGGCAAAACATCCTGATCACCGGCTGTTCCACCGGGATTGGTTATGACGCCGCATTTGCCCTGCGCGAGCGGGGGTGGCGCGTCTTTGCGTCCTGCCGCAAACCCGAAGATTGCCAACGCCTGATCGCCGAAGGTTCTGAAAGCCCGCTGATCGATTATCACGATGAGGCCACGATTGCCGAAGGTCTGGCCGAGGTGCTGGAGGCCACAGGCGGGACGCTGGACGCGCTGTTCAACAACGGTGCCTATGCCATTCCCGGGCCGATGGAAGATATCCCGACCGAAGCACTGCGCAGGATCTTTCAGGCCAACCTGATCGGCTGGCATGATCTGACCATCCAGGTGATCCCGGTGATGCGCGCGCAGGGGCATGGGCGGATCGTACAATGTTCGTCGGTTCTGGGGCTGGTGGCGATGAAATGGCGCGGGGCCTATGTGGCCACGAAATTCGCGCTCGAAGGAATGAGCGACGCGCTGCGGCTGGAGATGGCTGGTACCGGCATTCATGTGTCCATTATCGAACCCGGCCCGATTGAAACCGAGTTTCGCGCCAATGCGATCAAGGAATTCGAAACGTGGATCGATTGGGAGAATTCGGCCCGCGCACAGCAATATCGCGACGAATTGCTGGATGATCTGTACGAGGGCAGCGGCAAAGGCCCGCAATGGCCGCCTTCGGCGGTCACCAAAAAGCTGATCCATGCGGTCGAGGCGCGCCGTCCCCGCGCGCGCTATTACGTGACCGTTCCGACCTATGCGATGGCGGCATTGCGCCGGGTGCTGCCGACGCGGGTGCTGGATTGGGTTTTGGCCAGGGGCTGAATTAGGGTTCGCTTTTCCCCAGCACTCCGCTACATCGCGCAGTGTAGGATAAAAGGGATGCAGATATGCTGAGTGATCCGCTGTTTCTGATCGTGGCTGCGGCCATGCTGGTGGTTGTGTTGATCCTGGCGCGCGGGATCAGCTATTTTGGCAAGGGCGATCTGGAATCGGCCAAAAAGTCCAATAAAATGATGCAATGGCGGATCGCGGCGCAATTTGTTGCGGTGCTGTTGATCCTGTTCTTTCTCTGGATGCGCTCGGGAGGCTAAACGATGGTTGTTCTCAACAAGATTTACACGAAGACCGGCGATGCGGGCGAAACCGCGCTGGGCAATGGCAGCCGCGTTGCCAAACACTCCAGCCGGGTCAATGCCTATGGCACCGTGGACGAGGTCAATTCGACCGTTGGTCTGGCACGGCTGCACGGCACTGGTGATGTCGATGACGCCCTGTCGCGCATTCAAAACGACCTGTTCGATTTGGGTGCGGACCTGTGCACGCCCGATATGGAAAAGGACGCCGAGGCCGAATACCCGCCGCTGCGCATGGCAGACGCACAGGTCAGCCGCCTTGAAGCCGAGATCGACGTGATGACCGGTATTCTGGAGCCGCTGCGCAGTTTTATCCTGCCCGGTGGCACACCATTGGCGGCGCAGATGCATCTCTGCCGGACGGTCTCGCGCCGGGCCGAGCGGCTGGTGGTGGAACTGGCCACGATGGAAAGCATCAATCCGGCGTCGGTGAAGTATCTCAACCGGCTCAGCGACTGGTTCTTTGTTGCAGGCCGGATGGCTAATAATGACGGCAAAGATGACGTGTTGTGGGTCCCGGGCGCGAACCGCTGACTTTGTCAGCGACGGGGCGTCCTGAGGACGCTGGCGGCCGGAAGGGCGGAACCCCGGAGTAGCAGCCCTATGGGACGCCTCGCAGGTGGCGACAATTCTTTCCCACAGGTCCGCTTTGATGTAGGTTTCTCGGACGCCTTGCGCTGTGTTTGAGTGACGCGGTTTCGTTGCTTGGCGTCGGAGAAGCGCTCAAGCGGGAAATCGCGGGGTTGGGCTTTGGTGGGTTGGTTGTTATGGGGATTTGCGCGTTGGGCTTGCGTCTGGTTTGACCTGACAGACTGGTTGAACAGACCTTGTTGTGCTTGCACGGTGTCTGCGTTGCCAACACCTTGTCGATATGCGCGGTGTTTTGTCGTCGTCATCACCTCTTGCTTTATCCACGACAAGATCAGTGCACAATGATGGGTTCGCAGGTGATGTCGCCTGCGGCTGAAGGTGTTGTTCGTTATGTGTGGCGCGCGTTTCATGCTGCGGCCCTTTTTGATTTTGGTGGCGCTCTGGGGTGCTGATTTGGCGCAACTGTGTCGATGATGATCAACCGCCCGCCGCAACACGGACAAGGAAGCGCGAGGACACGGGGCAACTCAATAGTATCGCCGGGACCGTCCTCATCAGTGCGATCTTTGTTTGATCGGTTGGCCCCGAGCAACTGCCTGATCCTGGCGATATTGGCCGCGCGATTGCCGTTCCCGAAGAACCCGTAGTGGCGGATGCGGTGCTGGCCTTTGGGCAAGACGTGGATCAGGAAGCGGCGGATGAACTCAGGCGTCGTTAGCGTCATGGCAGTGTGGCGACCCGCGCCTTTAAGGCGGTAATCCTTGACGCGGAAGGTGACACTGCGCTCATCGAAACGGATCAGGCGGCTGTTGGAAATGGCGATCCTATGGGTGTAGCGCGACAGGTATGCCAGCACGACCTTTGGCCCCGCGAACGGTTCCTTTGCATAGATGACCCAGTCGATCCTGCGCAGCGGTTTGAGGAAGGCATTGAAGGAATTTTGGTCGGTTAGGTCCGTAAGATCGCCAAAGAAGTGCAACTTCCCGGCTTTGTGTAGTTTGACCAGTCCTTCCAGAATGAGACGTCGGTACAGACGCGATAGCACCCGAACGGACAGAAAGAAGTTCTTGCGACAGGCGATCCACTTTGTGCCGTCCGCAGACAAGCCACCGCCCGGCACAATCATGTGGACATGCGGGTGGCGCGTCATGGCCGAGCCCCAGGTGTGCAGCACAGAGATCATACCGGCCCGGGCATCGAGGTGCTTCGGATCGGCTGCGATTTTGATCACCGTGTCGGCGCTGGCCCGCATCAACAGATTGTAGATCTCGCGTTTGTTTTGATGTGCAATGTCGGCAATCTGCTTTGGCAGGGTGAAGACGAGGTGAAAGTACCGCACTGGCAGCAATTCAGCCTCGCGTGCCGCCAACCATACCTTTGCCGCACCTGCCTGACATTTGGGGCAATGGCGGTTGCGACATGAGTTGTAGGCGATGTGCTCGTGGGCGCAGTCGGCGCAGCGTGCCACATGCCCACCAAGCGCCGCTGTGCGGCAGCGTTCGATGGCGTTCATCACCTTGAACTGGTCAAAGCTGATGTGACCTACATTTATGGCGCGATACGCAGCACCATAGGTGCGGAAGATTTCCGCAACTTCCAGCGATGGAGAAGGCAAAGTGGCTTACGAAGGCCTGGCTTTGCCTTTCCTGCGTCTGGATTTGTTCAAGTCATCCAGTGGGCTGTCGACTGCTGCAATCATCCCAGTCGCAACGCTGGCGTAGCGGGCGGTTGTCGTCAGTTTAGTATGACCGGGAAGTGCTTGTATCACCCGGATATCGACGCCACGCTCCAACAGATGGGGCGCAAACGAATGACGCAATGTGTGCAACGTGACCGGCTTAGTGATACCCGCCTCCTGCGCAGTCTGTTTGAACAATCGAGATATCTGGCGGGCCGAAAGGTGTTTGCCACGATAACCGGGGAACAAGACCCGCTCTGGCCCAGGCACATCCTTATCCTGACCCGTTGGACGTTCTTTCCACCAATCACGCAAAAGCCCCGGAATATCGCCGGGCAGCATTACGTTGCGGTCCTTGCGTCCCTTCGCTTGGACAATCCGGATGATCTCTTGCGCGCCGTCGATATCACCAACCTTGAGCCGAACGACCTCGCCCGCGCGCATCCCGCAGCCATAAGCGAGTGACAACATCACCTTCGCCTTCAGACTGGGTGCCATCGCCAGGATCCGTTTGATCTCCTTCTTGCTCAAAACCAGCGGCACCTTCACCGGTTCCTTGAGGCTGAAAATCTCAGCAACCAGATCGTGCCGCCTGAGCGTCACACGAAACAGAAACTTGACGCCCGTCATGGTCTGATTGCGCGTGCAGATGCTGGTGCCTGTCTCCATCAGATGAAGCTGGAAATGCTTCACGTCATCGGCTGTAGCCGTGTCCGGAGAGCGCCCCAGCCAAGCCGCAAAACGCTTGCAGGCACGCAGGTGACTGGTCTGTGATGCAGGTCCAGGCGTACGCGCCGCCTGTCAACGGCGGAGTAAAATCCGGCCACTGGGGCGGAGCAAAAGTCGGCCAGTTTGTGGAGTGCGCCTTGGGGCGTGTGGCCACCAATCAGCAAGCACGTTCCAAGGCGCATTGGCCGTCAGGCCGATTGTTCAGTTGTCAGGTTGAAGGGTTGGCAATACGTGCGCGGCTCTGATTGAGGCGGTAGCTTTCGCCGTTCATCTCGAGGATGTTGACGTGATGTGTCAGCCGGTCCGGGAGCGCGCCGGTCAAGCGTTCGGTGCCGAATGTCTCGGTCCATTCCTCGAAGGGCAGGTTCGATGTGATCAGGGTTGAGCCACGCTCGCAGCGCTGAGAGATCAGCTCGAACAGAAGCTCGGCGCCGGTTTTGCTCAAGGGGACGAAGCCCGGCTCGTCGATGATCAGCAGTTTGACCTTGGCCAGTTTGCGCTGAAGCTGCCGGAGGCGTTTCTCGTCGCGGGCCTCCATCATCCCGTGCACGAGAGCTGCGGCGGTTACGAAGGCGACAGGCAACCCTTTCTGGCAGGCGGTCAGCCCCAACCCGAGAGCGACATGGGTTTTGCCGGTTCCCGACGGGCCGAGCGCGATGACGTTCTCCCTGCGCTCGATCCATTCACAGCGCGCCAGTTCCAGCACCATCATCTTGTTCAGACCGGGGATGGCCGTAAAGTCGAAGCTGTCGAGGCTTTTGACGGTTGGAAGCTTTGCCGCCTTGATCCGGCGCTCGACCATGCGCCTCTCCCGATCGATTGGTTCCAGCTCGGTCAGCCGGGCTGGATAGCGCACATGATCCAGGCCTTCCGCCGCACAAATGCGCGCTTGCTTGTCATGCTCGCGCAGGAAGGTGGGCAGGCGCAGAGTCTTGAGGTGGTGTGTCAGCGGCAGTTCGGGTGCATCCGTCATGCGTCACCTCCTGACAGAAGGCTCATACAGGAAGAAGCCGAGGTGGTGGCGATGTTGGTTCCGGGCAGGAACGGATAGACATCCAAATCCAACCTCGGGGGCCTTCGCTCGACGCGGCACAGGACGAGGTGCTTGATCGCATCGAAGCTGACCGCCCCCATTCGCAGGGCGTCTTTGACGGCAAGATGCAGCACCTCCAGCTCGAACCGTTCCGACAGGCGCAGGACCTGGACATACTCCCTTTTGCCCGCCTTGCCCTGCCGGGCTTCCAGCAAGCGCCGGAGCGTGGCGAAGGCGTCAGGCAGTTCCCAACCCTGCAAGGGCGCAGCCTGATCGAAGGACATGATCCTGCGCTCGATCAGCGGCAGGTAATGCAGCGGGTCGAACACCATGTCACCGCTGTCATAAGAGCGGGGATGATCGGCGATCACCTCAGTGGCGCAACCGATAACGACGCGGATCACGAAGCCCTTGATCCAGACCGCGCGGTGGCCATATGCGACCGGTACCGAGTAGTCGTTACCGCGATACCGCACCACCGATGTCGATGTGACCTGGCCACTTTGCAACTCACAGGCCTCGAAGGGTGCGCCGGGCAAATCCTGCATTGCCGCCGGATCGGCTTGCAGCCGTTCGCCGATGCTGGCCTTGTGTCCGCGCAGGACATCGTCCTGCCGTTTGCGGCATTGCTCTTCCAGGTGAGCGTTGAACGCATCCCGGTCCGGAAAGGACGGGATCGGCACCATGAAGTCGCGCCGCCCGTAGCCGACCAACCCCTCGACCGCTCCCTTGTCGTTCCCCTTGCCGGGACGGCCGTAGCGATCCCGGACCACATAATGCGACAGCATTGCGCTGAACCGTTGGGTTCTTTGCCGGGTGCCGTCCGGCAGGATCCGCGCCACCAGGCAGCGGTCATTGTCATAGAGGATCGACAGGGGAACCGCCCCAAAGAAAGCAAAGGCATGCACATGCCCATCCAGCCAGGCCTCGGTGGTTGCCGCAGGATAGGCCCGGATAAAACACGCATCGCTCTGCGGCAGATCAAAGGCGAAGAAGTGCGCCTTCCGCTCAACGCCGCCAATCACGACAGGCGCTTCACCAAAATCCGCCTGCGCATGCCCGGGCGGATGGCTGAGCGGCACGAACATCTCTTTGCCAGAGCGCTTCCTGGCCCGGACGCAGTCTTTGACGATTGTGTATCCGCCATCAAAGCCGCACTCGTCGCGCAGCCTCTCAAAGATACGCTTTGCGGTGTGGCGCTGCTTGCGCGGACGCGCTTTGTCCTCAGTAAGCCATTGGTCGATCTGGCAGGTGAACGCATCCAGCTTCGGGCGCCTAATCGGCGCTGTCCGCCGATACCCCGGTGGCTCCGAATAGGCCAACATCTTCGCAACACTGTCTCGGCCAATCCCAAAATCCCGGGCAATCCGACGCCCGCTCAACCCATCCTGAAAATGAGCCCGACGCACCTTCAAATACAATTCCACGGTGAAAATCCCCCGGCCCTCCCATCAAACGAAAGGGCAAAAGTGGACGACTTTTACGCCGCCCGCGACAACACAACGACGCCGCTACCCTGGCCGAGTATTGCTCCGCCGATTATACCGTGGCCGATGCACACAACGTTGACATGGTGATGATCGACGGCACATCCGTGCGAGCGCATCATTCGGCCACCACGCTCAAAAAAACGACCCGCGTCGTTGCCTTGGGCGCTCGCGCGGCGGCTTGGGTACGAAAATTCATGCACTTACGAACCAGGATGGCTTGCCAATCCGGTTCGAATTGACACCCGGACAGGCCCATGACGCCCCGCCCTGCAAACGTTTGTTTGATGCTCTGCAGCCCGGCCAATACGTGCTGGCAGATAAGGCTTATGACGCCGACTGGATCCGCGAGATGATCTGGGAGCAAGGCGCTATCGACGTGATCCCGTCAAAATCAAATCGTAAGCTGCCAAAAGATTTCGACGCAGGAATTTATAAGGAACGCAACAAAATCGAACGCTTCTTTGGCCGCCTCAAAGCATCATTCCGACGTATCGCAACCCGATACGAGAAAACATCACGTAACTTCCTGGCAATGATTAAACTCGCTTCGGTGCGCCTGTGGATCGAGTTTTATGAGTCGGCTGCCTAGTTTGAGGAAAGACATTTGAATTCTAATCCAACCGACGGCTGGCCTAAAGGTTTTGACAAGCTACCAGATTTCCCTGCATTCCAAAGTTTCGCTTGGGCTCTCTGGGAAAAGCAAGCTGCGGTAATGGTTGGCGCGGGCTTTAGTAGAGCCTGTCTCCGCGAACCAACAGCACCTTTTCCACCGCTTTGGGGAGACTTCAAGGAGCGGATGGAGGTCGCGCTAGGGTACAGTTCCGGTTGTGCACCTGATGCTTTACGCTTGGCTCAGGAATACCAGACCCTTCATGGAGAAGACGGTTTAGATCGGTGTAAAACGCGGAGCAATATTGGGCCACAGAAGCGGCTGCATATCGCAGTTGTAGCGGAGTAAAAGTCCGCCAGTTTGTGCCCTTCGTTTATTCGGAGGGCGGGAGATGTATTCTGTGGATATTTATAGTCGTGTGCGCCGTGCTTGTTTGAAGGACGGTATGTCTGGCCGAGAAGCGGCGCGGTTTTTCAACATGGCGTAATCAGGATCAGCACTCAGTTACCCCTGTTATTCTGGATGCACATGCAATTGAAAAGGAGACTGACCAATGGAATATTTTGCTGGTTTGGATGTGTCCATGGAAGAGACGCATATCTGCATTCTGGATCGTGAAGGGGCCCTTATTCGTGAAGGAAAAGCGAGCTCAACACCAAAAGCGATCGCTGACTTCCTCGCTTCTGGACCACCATGTGCCAAAGTTGTATTTGAAACGGGACGGATGGCACCAATGCTTTACCATGGGCTGACGGAGCTTGGTGTCCCGGTTGTTTGCATCGAGAGCAGGCAAGCATATCAGGCCCTTAAATCTCTGGCCGGCCACAAGACGGACCGCAATGATGCCCGCGGTTTGGCACACCTGGCGCGGACGGGATTCTACAAGCCGACCCATGTCAAATCACTGTCAGCGCACGCAATCCGGTCGCTGATCGCAGCCCGCAAGAAGCTGGTCGGACAGCGTGTGACGCTCGACAATCAGATCCGCGGTCTGGTCGTCGTCTTCGGCGTGCGGCTGCCACGAGCTTTGTCTCCGGCATTCAAAAACGCGGCGCTAAAAGTTAGCGATGGAGTGCCTGGCCTCCATGCCGCAATTTGCGGACTGTTCGCAGCACGCGAAGCAATCCTCGCGGCGGTTGCAGCCATTGATGGCGACATCAAAAAGATGACCCGCAAATCCGAAGTCTGCCAGCGCCTTATGACGGTACCAGGGGTCGGTCCGATCACAGCATTGGCCTTTGCCGCAGCAATTGATGATCCGTCGCGTTTCAGGAAATCGCGTGATGTGGGGGCGTATCTTGGACTGGTGCCGCGACGGCATCAATCTGGTGAAATCGACTACACGGGCAGCATCTCAAAGCGGGGCGACGTGCGCGTCAGAACGCTTCTCTATGAGGCCGCCAATGTGATGCTGACGCGGTATGCCGCTCCGCTCAAATTGAAGACATGGGCCCTCGCAATCGGTGCGCGCTCAACGATGAGAAAGGCCCGAGTGGCTCTGGCGCGTCGTCTGGCAATCATACTTCATGCCATTATGCGAGACAAAACTGACTTCCAGTCCGCGTAAGGCTTACGAGGCGACAACGAGGATTCCTAAATCAAAGTTCCCATCTGGGACGATGCCCGAGGGAGGGCGTGAGACACGGCGCCGATTCTGTAGCAACAGCCAAGACCAACGGTATGATTGCGGTTTCAACATTGCCGACCCACACCCAGCCAACCCCATCATGAACCTCAGAGTTCGAAGAGAACAAAGGCAACCTCTGACATCAAAAGCAGGAAACTCAGGAAACACGCATTGACAGATTAGAGAACAAAGATCGTAAGACGATCGCGAAGATGCTGCGCCATGAACTTCCGCCTGGGTATCGTCGGTCGGAAGCGCCTCGGCGGCCAACGCTTGATGGTTATGTTGGTGTGGTCGATGAGATACTGCGCACAGACAAAGCCCTGATCAAAAAGCAGCGACACACGGCCAAGCGCATCTTTGAACGGCTGCGCGATGAGCATGGATATGCTGGCAGCCTGACCACGGTGACCTATTACGTGCGCGAGCAAAAACGGCGCACCAAAGAGGTGTTTGTGCCGTTGTCGCATCGGCCGGGCCATGCGCAGGTTGATTTTGGTGAGACGCTGGGCGTGATCGGTGGCGTGGAATGCAAGATCCACTTCTTCGTGATGAGCTTGCCACATTCTGATGCGGTGTTTGTGAAGGGATATCCAGCTGAGACAACCGAGGCGTTTTGCGATGGCCATGTGTCCGCCTTTGCATTCTTTGGCGGCATTCCGCAATCCATTCTCTACGACAATACCAAGATCGCCGTGGCTCGGATACTCGGGGATAAGACGCGCATCCGCACACGTCGGTTTACGGAACTGCAGTCGCATTACTTGTTTGATGACAAGTTTGGCAGACCCGCGCGAGGGAACGATAAAGGCAACGTTGAGGGCATGGTTGGATACACCCGCCGCAACTTCATGGTTCCCGCACCTCGCTATGACAGATTTGATGATCTGAACGCACATTTGGAAGAGAAGTGTTTAGCACGTCAGGCCGATACGTTGCGGGGTCACACCCAAACCATAGGCGCACGCCTGATGTCGGATTTGGATGCTCTGATGGGATTGCCCGTCGCAGAATATGAAGCCTGCGATCACGTCAGCACGCGTGCAACGTCGATCTCAATGGTGCGCTATCGCAGCAATGATTACTCGGTGCCAGTAGCCTATGCGCACCACGATGTTCATGTGCGTGGGTTTGTGCATGAGGTTATCATCGGCTGCGGCAATGAGATTATTGCGCGGCACAAACGATCCTACACATCAGCGGATATGGTCTTTGACCCATTGCACTTTTTGCCCCTGCTTGAACAAAAGGTGGGTGCCCTGGATCAGGCCGCGCCTTTGCAGGGTTGGCATTTGCCAGATGTATTTGCCACGCTGCACCGACTGCTTGAAGCCAGAATGGGTAAGCCGGGCAAGCGAGAATACGTTCAAGTCTTGCGCCTTTTGGAGACCTTCGAAATGGATGTTGTGCAAGGCGCAATCCAGCAGGCAATAGATATGGGTGCAATTGGCTATGACGCCGTAAAACACCTTGTACTGTGTCGGGTTGAGAAGCGGCCACCACGATTGGATTTGGACTTCTATCCATACTTGCCCAAGGCCAATGTCGGCACAACACGCCCATCCAGTTACATGAGCTTGATGGGAAGGACCGCGGCATGACCGAAGCCCCTCGGATTCTTCTACGGCATCATCTTAAACAACTGCGACTGCCAACGTTCCAAGGCGAGTATGCCAAACAGGCGCAGCTCTGTGCTGCAGAGAACAAAGATCACATCCACTATCTGGCGCGGCTGTGTGAGATGGAATTGATCGACCGCGAACGCCGGATGATTGAACGGCGCATCAAAGCGGCGAAGTTCCCCAGCACCAAGAGCTTGGATAGCTTTGACTTCAAGATCATGCCAAGCTTGAACAAGCCCCTGACGATGGATCTGGCACGATGCGATTACGTTAATCGCAGGGAGAACATCATCGCGCTCGGCCCGTCAGGCACGGGCAAGACACACATCGCCCTGGGACTTGGGCTGGCTGCATGTCAAAGAGGACTGAAGGTGCGCTTCACAACGGCTGCGGCATTAGTCCATGATCTGATCGAGGCTCAAGATGAGCGGAGATTGCAGCGCCTTCAAAAGCAACTGACCAGCCAGAACCTGTTGATCATTGATGAACTGGGCTTCGTACCGCTCAGCAAATCTGGCGCAGAGCTGCTCTTCGAGGTCATATCCCAATGCTATGAACGCGGCTCCATCATCATAACCTCGAACCTGCCCTTCGATGAATGGACTGAAGTCTTTGGCTCTGAGCGGCTGACCGGTGCGCTACTCGATCGTTTAACCCATCACGTCCACATCCTCGAGATGAATGGCGAAAGCTATCGGCTCAAACACAGTCGCAACAACCGAAAATAACCAGCCCGCAATCACAGTCAGAATAATGCTGGCCTTATGGCCAGCATGCGCTTTGGCACGCTTCAGCTTTGTGACGAGCACGCGTGCAAAAGCGCCACAAAAACATCAACCGAAGTGGCCCATTTTTACGCCGCGACATGGACCCATTTTACTCTGCGATTGACAGATCGGCTCATCCGTGAGCTTGCACCGGATGAACGTTGGTCGCCCGGTCCTTTGCACAAAGAACTTCTAGAGTTGCCTTGGCAAGACGTGTTGACCACCAACTGGGATACATTGCTTGAGCGAACGACGCCCGAGACGCCTGATCGTGTCTATAGTTGCGTGCGGACTGTCCAAGATATAGCACACCAAGCATCTCCACGTATCGTAAAGCTGCACGGGTCGCTGCCCTCGCACAAGCCATTCATTTTTACAGAGGATGAGTTTCGTACCTATCCAGCTAATTTCGCTCCTTTCGTCAATCTTGCACAGCAAGTCATGCTGGAACATGAACTTTGTCTCATCGGATTTTCTGGCGACGACCCCAATTTTCTTGCGTGGAGCGGCTGGGTTCGCGATACGTTGGGCGCGTCAACGCGGCGGATTAGGCTCGTTGGATCGTTGAACCTCTCGCCACCAGCTAGAGCCCTTCTTGAAGCACGAAACGTCACACCAATCGATTTGGGGCCATTGGTCAAAGATGTTTATAGCAGCGAAAAGCACGAGAGAGCACTTGAGATATTTTTCGAAGCCCTGAACCTAGCTAAACCACCGTCTCCCTTTGATTGGGTAAAGTCGTTTGATCGATTTTCAGCGCCTTCGAACGCACCAGGTCATGAGAAGGCGACTAGGGTCTGTTGACAATCATCGTGTTGCAATGAGCATGGCACAGAGGTGCCAGTTGGCAGCGTAGCTTGTATCAGTCTTGTCGTATCGCGTTGCTATGCCTCTGAATTCCTTGATCTTTGCGAAGTAGTTTTCGATGAGATGGCGCCACTTGTACATGTGGGTATCGTAGTCCCGTTGAACTTTTCGGTTCGATTTGGGCGGGATGACAGCGGTTGCGCCACGCTCATCAAGGTCTTGCAGGAGCCAGTCGGCGTCGAAGGCTTTGTCGGCCAGCAACGCCCCAAAGGAAGCCCCCTTGATCAGAGGAGCGACCCCCTTCATGTCGTGTGCCTGTCCCGGCAAAAGCAGAAACCGGAACAGGTTACCGAGCGCATCGACCAAGGCCACGACCTTGGTCGTCAGTCCGCCGCGAGAGCGTCCGATAGCCTGGTGTTGAGTCCCCCTTTTGCGCCGGAAGCCTTCTGATGAGCTTGAACAATCGTCCCGTCGATAAGGGCATATTCCAGGTCCGGCTCGCCACTCATGGCATTGAAAAGACTCTCGAACACGCCGTTCCTGGCCCATCGACGAAATCGCTTGAACTGGCTGTTCCAGTTGCCAAACTCTTTGGGCAAATCCCGCCATGGGGACCCTGTGCGTACGCGCCATAATACTGCTTCCATAAACCGGCGATTATTGCGCGCGGTAACACCCGGATCGCCTGCCTTGCCCGGTATAAGCGGCTCAATCTTCTCCCAAAGCTCATCGGAAACAGCCAAACGATTTGCGTCCATCAACACCTCCATTTTGGAAGCTTGAATCAGACTTCAGGCAAAATGGGAACCCCGAATGTCAACAGGCCCTAGAACAGAAGTGGCGGAGACATGGGCCAAAGATCGCATATCTTACCCGGGTTGGGTCATAGGTCCGGTTCGGCAAACGCATTCCCTGACCTACATATTCCCGACATCGCAAAAAGGCCCTGAAACGCCAGAAGCCCACTTGAGATTTGCAGCAGAGAGTATTTGGCGTCATCGCACAGCCTGCATTTGGATATCTCAGACCGACCTCAAGGACGCAGATCAACACTACGAAGCTGGACGTTCACTATCATCATCAGAGCGCATCGCCTTGTGCGCGGCCTGTGCGACGGAATGGCGTAGATTTCAGGATTGGACCAAGTGGTCTGTTTGGATGGAGCGTTTGCAAGCAATCTCTAGTGAAGAAGCGCGGCTTGCACATGCCTATGAAGCCGGTCAGCGAGCCCTCTTGCAATGGGATGACGCTGCAATCTTGACAGCCGCCAATAGCCTCAAATCCGAAGAACCACTTTGGATGATGCGACGCGCCAGTCTGCAGGCAACGCTGTATCACCACCGCGAGGCTGTAGAACTATATCAGGCTGCGCTTTTGCGGATCAGACAAAAGCAAGTATCTGACCCAAGATCTGCGTGGCTCATTTCGTTGGAAGGCTGGGCAGCGGTTTATCACAGTTTTTCAAAGTCTGCGCTGAACGATGGCCCTAACAGTTCCCCAGAGGGTGAAACAGACGAAACACGCATGCGTTTCCTTGGTGCGAAAGCGGACCCATGGGACACAATTTCGCGCTTTGACAACCTGACCACCGAGCGTATTGACCGCAACAGAAAGGATAACGAACCATGGTCGCTTTCGTTCAAACCCGGCAGCTACCGGCATGGCGGCACAACCCGCGTTTCTGGAGACACCGAATGTCCCTTTTATGGTTTGCTTGAACTCATGGAGCGCACGGGCGCACCTGAGACCATTTCGAATTTTAACCTGTTTTCTACCCGGCTTGAAACAGCGTATCGGGCCATCACCGATCCCGACGAAGACGACTTCATGGCATTTCTGGCTTGTTATCGTGGGACCGACAAAAAGATACTCGATTGGGTGTTGCCAAGAACGAAAGTCGCGCAGCTAAGTGTAGAAGCCGTTGAGCAATTGCTAGATGGAATTCCGAAACGCGTCGAACGTTTGCGAACACTCAACGACAACCGAACAGGGAACGCCCATCTCGCGTTCCTTTTGGAGGTCGTGGCAAGGATCGTTATTCGTGCGGCATCCAAGAAGGCGTTGGAATTGTTCATGTGGGCAATTTCATTATTCGACAAGCCAGTCATCTGGTGGGGTGGTTATGCTGCCGGTAACGCTGTCATGGAAGCAGCCGTAGAGGCGATGACTTTAACTGACAGAAGAAGCGCTCTACTAGTGTTCCGCACCTGACATAGGATTCCCATCGCGTCTCATGCCCCGACAATGACACACAAGACCCCCCGATGGGAATCCTATGTCAGGTGCGGAACACTAGGGCCTGTTGAGATTCATCGTGTGCGGATTATTGTCGCTCCGATGTGGATCATGGCTTCGAAACTGGTGTCGGTTTTGCAGGCACGCATTGCTATACGTTTGAATTCTTTGAGTTTCTGAAAGAAGTTTTCGACGAGATGCCTCCACTTATAGATTTCCATATCACATGAAGCTGGGCTTTTGCGGTTGGACTTGGGTGGAATAACGGCTTCAATGTCCCTTTCTGCCAATAACGCCCGAAGCCAATCCGCGTCAAAGGCCTTATCTGCCAACAGATTTCGGCAGCAAACATCTGCCAGCAATTCACGTGTTTTGAGCAGGTCATGCGCCTGTCCGGGCATCAGCCGGAAGTCGATGAGGTTGCCAAAGGCGTCGGTCAGCGCCAGAATTTTGGTGGTCATTCCGCCGCGAGACTTTCCGATGGCCTGATTTTGAGTCCCCCTTTTGCGCCCTGTCCATGACGGTGTACCTTGCAGATCGTGCCATCAATCATCGTATATTCGAAGTCGATATCTTCGGATAACTCATTGAACATACGATGAAATACGTCCCGTTTAACCCAATATCTGAACCGTGTGAAAATCGAATTCCATTTGCCAAATTCAGCCGGCAAGTCCCGCCATGGCGCACCTGTCCGGGCGATCCACAAAACAGCCTCCACAAACAAACGGGCGTCACCTCCAGTCCGCCCCGGATCGCTCTTCTTGCCAAGGCAATGGGGCTCTATAAGATCCCATTGCCCGTCACTTATCAAAAACCGGTCACTCAACATTCTCGCCTCCATTTTGGAAACTTGAATCAGAAATTAATGGAAATGGGAATCCTGTATCTCAACAGGCCCTAGCGGCCATTGGTCTCAAAACCCCAACCGAGGGCGGTGCGGATACGAAAGAACGTGACTGGCCAGAGCCGATTGATGCCTTTTCTGATGAAGATGCCAGTGATCTCGAAATATCAATTGCTACTTCGCTTCGCATAGATGAATTGATCGCACACGCAGCAGACGGGCAAAAGCTTGACCGTGGACGCGCAGTTCGGCGTCTTCACGTGTTGTTCAAGGCTGACAAACTCTCTGCTCCTCAGTCCCAAGCTCTCCAAGACGCAATTTGGAACAGAACGAGTGAAAGCGGATGGCCAGCCGACACCGATTTGCATCCATGGCTATTTCTTGACCTTCCCGGCCATGAGAAGGCGTCAGAGCCGTTCCGTACGAATATCATAACAGCCGTTGCCAAAGGCAGAATAAGCCATGACCTGTCGATGAACCTCAGAATTGGGTTCAAGGTTGGAGACTTTCCGGTAGACGAAGAAACGCTCGCGTCTTGCATCATTACATGCCTTGACTGGACCCCGACCAACATGGATGGGCGATTTGATTTCGGTATCGCACCCAATCGAATTACAGCACACGAGAATCGAATTACAGCACGCGAGATCGGGGAAGTTTTGGCGCGGACGCTTCTGCCAAAGCTGGACCCTCAAACACCTATCAATAGAGCCATTGAAACGCGTCTTGCTTCGAGTGAAAGCTACGAACGGTTGCCACAACTTGTAGCTGTGGCGCACCAAATCGAGCGCCTTTTTCCTGAACATGCGGATTTTGCACTGTCACTCGTGCGATTAGCGCTGGCCAGCCGAGACCCAGAACGCGTCTATCCAGCGTATGTCGCGATGCTGCAATACACCCAAGATGAGGCCTTGGGGAGGCAGAATAGCGGACAGGTTGTTGAGCTCTTGATGCACACCATCGAACAGCGCACACAACCCGGTTTGAGCACGGCACTGCATCTGATCGGTGATCTTGTTACCGATGAACGCCTGAGCCCAGCCAACCAAGAGCGTATAGTTGCTGCAATTCCTGCTTTGCTGGAAGAGTATCACTACGACCAAAGTCGCCTCGAAATTCCATCTCTTGCCGATTTGCCCCTCGTAAGAAAACGCGTCCATAGATTGACATCGCTGCTTCGGGATCAATTTAGTCCGCTGGTCGAGACAGAACTGCAGCTGAGGGATGATCCATTGCCTGAAGTACGAAAAACTAGCTCATAGGGAAGTGAAACGTACGCCTCCGGCGAGGGCCGTCTTTTCGGGTGATGTGAGATTTTGTAGCGGTTGCAGTCATGAGCAGCAACAAACCCGGCCCCCGCAAGCAAGCCGTTTCCAACGCCAAAACCGGGCGTCGTCATCGGTCTGATGAAGAGAAACTGAAGATCGTTCAGGAAAGTTTTGAGGAAGGGTGTGTGCAGGCGCAATTGGCGCGCCGGCATGGCATTTCGACCTCTCGGCTTTGGGATTGGCGGGCGCGCTACAAGGCCGGGCTGCTTGTTGGCAACTCAGGATTTTCTCAAGTTGTGGTGACGCAGGAGACGACGGATGGCGCTCGGGATGAGGCTTCACCTGCCGTCGTGCGCCTCGATCTGGTGGTTGATATATTCGAAGATTGCAGCCTTGGCTTCCGCCCGTGTTTTGAACCGCCGACGGTGAACCATCTGAGAGTGTCCTGTCTTCTGTGTATGAGTAATTCGGTCCACGCTTCCAAACTGAAGGAGCATGACGATAATGACGAGATTACGCAACCTGATGTCTGGAAATTGCCGTGAAGGTGTTATGCATCGAGTTGTTCCCATTTGATGTATGCCTTGGTTTCGGTTTCCCGTTTTTCGTCGATTTCAACGAGTACTGCGGTTGAGAGACGCTCCAACGAGTCGAGGTTTGGAAAGACCCTGACTTTGGACGTGCGCCGCTTGAGTTCCTGCTGGATCGGTCGCTCAATGCCGTTTGATGTACGCATGCGTTTGTGGTGGGCGTCGGGTAAGGTGAAGACAGCGAGCCCCTCGGGCACATTGTTTTCCAGCCAGTCAGCGAAGTCTGGATGCTTGTCGCGATAGCTGGCCACGAGAGCGGCCGGTTCCGCCTCGGCGGCTTGAAGCGATGCCGCGTTCCAGACGGCTCCGAGCTGTTTTCCGATGCGTTTTCCGATGTCGTTGTTCGGGCCGTGCTGTACGGCGTTCCGGGCCAGATGGAATTGGCGGCGTTGCCAGGTTGCAGCCCCCGGTACAGCGCGTCGTGCCGCTTTCAGCCCGGCGTGGTCATCCGAGACGATGAAGGTCGTGCCACGCAGGCCACGGGCGATCCGAAAACCCTTGTTTCCACGGAGTGGCTGGCCAAACATATCAAGGACCGTGATCTACGGATTCTGGACGCGTCTTGGTATATGCCGGTGGAAAACCGTGATCCCAAGGCCGAATATGACGCGGCACATATTCCTGGTGCGCGGTTTTTTGACATTGACGAAATCGCATACCTGCGCAGCGACCTGCCGCATATGGTGCCCCCGGTTGAGAAATTCATGAGCCGCCTGCGCGCGCTGCGTTTGAGGCCGTCGGGGTCGACCTGGGCAAGCCCGCGATTACCAGTTGCGGTTCAGGTGTGATCGCCGCCATACTAAGCCTTGCCATGGAGCGCTTTGGCAAAACTGACCATGCGCTTTATGACGGATCCTGGA
The DNA here is from genome assembly GCA_965207105.1 of Roseovarius sp. Classification (GTDB taxonomy): domain Bacteria; phylum Pseudomonadota; class Alphaproteobacteria; order Rhodobacterales; family Rhodobacteraceae; genus Roseovarius. The sequence continues at coordinate 42,621 of CBDBLS010000038.1, forward strand.
CTGGTGGGGGGCTTTCCCCACCTTGCCAATTGCCACCGGAGAAACCTGATGCTGAGCAACCTGAAACCACAGCCCGCCGACAAGATCCTTGGCTTGATCGCAATGTATCGCGACGACCCGCGCCCGACCAAGATCGATCTTGGTGTTGGGGTTTATAAAAACCCCGACGGGGTGACCCCGGTGATGCGCGCCGTCAAAGATGCCGAGCGTCGTTTGGTGGAAGAACAGACCAGCAAGGCCTATGTCGGGCTTGCGGGCGATCCGGCCTATGCAGATGCGATGATCGATCTGATCCTTGGCAACTCTGTGGATCGCGACCGGATTGCCGCAGCGGCGACCCCTGGTGGCACTGGCGCCGTGCGTCAGGCGTTTGAGGTGATCCGCAACACCAGCCCCGAGGCCGCAGTCTGGGTGTCCAACCCGACCTGGCCCAACCATGTGTCGATCCTCAACTATCTGAAGATCAAAAACACCGCCTATCGTTATTTTGATGCCGAGACCCGAGGCGTGGATTTCGATGGCATGATGGAAGATCTGGCCGAAGCACAGCCGGGCGATGTGCTGCTGCTGCATGGCTGCTGTCACAACCCCACCGGCGCCAATCTGAACCTGACCCAGTGGCAGGTTGTGATTGATCTGTTGAACGACAAAGGCCTGATCCCGATGATCGACATTGCCTATCAGGGCTTTGGCGATGGGCTGGAAGAAGATGGGGCCGCGACGCGTCTGGTGTCGTCATCGGTGCCGGAAACGCTGATTGCCGCCAGCTGTTCGAAGAACTTTGGTGTTTACCGCGAGCGCACCGGATTGCTGATGGCGATCTCGGGTGAGGCTGGCAACACTGCGGTGACCCAAGCCAATCTCAACCACTTGAACCGGCAAAATTTCTCATTCCCGCCGGACCATGGTGCTCGGGTTGTGACCACGATCCTCACCGATGACGCGCTGCACGCTGACTGGAAAACCGAGCTGGAAACGACACGCCTTGGCATGCTGGGTCTGCGCGAGCAACTGGCAAGCGAATTGCAACGCCTGTCCGGCTCGGACCGCTTTGGCTTTTTGGCCCAGCACCGTGGCATGTTCTCGCTCTTGGGCACCACGCCGGATCTGGTTGAGCGGCTGCGTGCCGAGCATGGCATCTATATGGTCTCGGACAGCCGCCTGAATATTGCCGGGCTGAACGCCACCACCGTGCCGATCCTGGCCAAGGCGATTGTCGACGTCGGCATCTGACCCCGCTCCTGCCTTTTGACCAAGGCCGCCCGCATCCGCAGGCGGCCTTTTTTTTGGCCTAGGCTTGGCGGTTGCCCCGCCCGGGGACATCACCCAAAAACCAAAAAGCCCGAGGCACGCCCCGGGGCGTTGTTGCATGGAGACTGAGTAGCCCGGACCTCGCCCTACCCGAGACGGATTTCAGGCGGTGCGTTCGAAATCGGGGCGGCCAGGTCCGGTCATTCGGTTGAGCACACGGACACCAATCCCGGCCTCGGTCTTCTGATTTTCGAACGCCCTCGCCTTGAGTTTGGGCCCAATGACCGTCTTCCAGCGCCTTCACCAGGTGCGGTGCGGATGGTCGACCAGAACCGGTCATTGGCATCGTGGGTTTCGGGCCGGTCATACATCGGCAAGCTGGCGATCATGATGATTTCTGTACCCTTTGGCGTGCCAGAGCGCTGTCGCGGTCATTGATCCCCAGAAATTTGATTGCGAGACGGATCAGGGCATCTTCGCCCGCATCCCGCGCCCCATCGGCGAGGGCCACCTGCCAGAGCGATTCGACCACAGCCGCGCGGGCCTCATAAGGCACTGCATCCTTGATCGCACGGGTAAAGCGGACGGTATCAGGCACCTCAGCCTCGACCGCTTCGGCCTCAACCCGCAGATCGCGGGCGGCATCCGGGGGTCAGGGCATAACGGGTGGCGGCAATCGCCTCTATACGGGCGATCTCTGGTGCGGAGTAGACACCATCGGATTTTGCTAGCCGGACAAGCAGTGCTGTCAGTGCCAGACGCGCGTCCGCATCATCAAGAGGTCGCGGATCAGGGCGGGAGAGTTTTTTGAGAAAATCGGCAATCATGATCTGAGATATAGGCAGCGCAGAGCCGCGCGCCAATCGCTAATTTGCTTCGGCCACTGCGCGGGCGCTGTCGGTTTCGGACACTCCCGGAACCTCCCGGGCGTGATCCAGTACGCGTAACTCTTCGTCCTGAACGTCACCATCTGCGAGCACCACCTCCCACAGCGCCTCAAGCGCATCGACGCGGGCCTCAAAAATAGGCAGCGCACCCATTAATTTCTGTTCACCCCTATGTGCTTGTGATTCAATTTGCTCAAAATAACGAGCGAGAGCACAAAATGGCACGGTCAGATATGAGCGATCTGGAATGGGATTTAATCTCATCGGGTTCGCGCATCACCGGGAGACCGCCATCCGGACTGAACTGTGTGCCCCGGAACTCCCCAGCCGCACCCGGCTGTCAAAATCCACCCGGTCACCCCGCCCGGAACCCGCTCCCTCCGGGTGATCCATGAAACCCGCCCCGCATCGTCGTCAACACCCCGATTTACATGGCCAATGCCGCGATCAGAACGGAGAAACCGGCGGTTTACCCGGGGACTGCGGGTAAGGACCCCTCCGGCCTGAAGACCCGAAACGGATGATGAAATACGCCCGCAGAGACTTTCCGTGTATCCGGGGGTATATCCGCCCCGGTAAAGCGTCTCTGTCCGATACGATGATTTTTAACATCCTGATAACACGGCATAAAACCGCTCCAGATCCGCAGGGGAGAAAACCGGCGGTATGGCTGGCTGTGCGGTCGGTGTGCTGCTAACCGGTCTCCCCCGGATTTCTCCGGAAATTCAAGGAAAAAACAGGGGAAAAATTGCCCGGGTACAGGGACCTGTCTGTGGCAGTGTGCAGGCCCGCAATTTCCTGCCGGACTCCTGTTCCTGTGTGGAACCGGCCTGCGGTCGGCGGGCAGGGCAGGGCTGTCCATGGTGTCGTTCCCGGCCTTGCCTGCGGTGGCGTTACAGGGCGGAGCGGTCCGGTACATGTCAATCCGGTCATCAGGCACCGGCATCCCGACATCTGTGCGGATGAAACCCGGGGTCGCGCAATTTCCCCGGCCCGGGCCGGAGCAGATCCCTATCCCGGCCCGCATGTCCGGCCGGCCTGTTGTCAGCAACAATATACGCGGGGCGCCGCTCATCCGGGAGACCGGGCAGCCGGATGCAGGGCACAACATCCATGCCCGTCTCCCGCGCCGTCGGCACACGGTCCTGCCCCGGCAACAATGGTGTTGCCCCCGGCGAACAGGACGGGACCGGTAAAACCGGACACCCTGATCGCCGCCGCGATCTGCCGGACCTGATCCGCAGAACGGGTGCGGGAATTCCGTGTGCAGGACCGGAGCACGTCCCGTCGCGCGAAGGTTTTTTTGCCGCTGGCCATGCCGGGATTCCTGCGGTTTTTTTCACCGCCGGTATCGCGCAAATTCCGGCGCGACCCCTTCGGCGGTTTCCCCGCGCGTTTCGGGAGGGCCATTTCGTTTCGAACCCAAGGGCCATTTCGTTTCGGATGACCCGTCGGAAAAATTTTCCTGAATGGTTGCAATCGGTTGTCGGCGGCGGAAATCCGAAACGAAACGAAATGCAAAAAATCGGCACGCAGAAGTAGGAAGGTGCGGCACATAACACCCACAAGCCGTCCGCGCCGGGAAGGACCCGTGATTTCCGAGCAACGGAAGCGGCACCTGGTGGCAGCTCTGCGCATTCCGGGGTGATCCGGCCACCGATACCGATAGTGCAGACCGAGGTCCGCATGCACTGGCCTGCAATCCTGGCCTTTTCCCCAAGGATTCGAACTCCCCGAAGAAGTGGCTGATTGGTCACTGACCAGCCTGCAAACGCGATTGATCAAGATTGGTGCGGGGTTGTGCGTCACACCCGTACAATCACCTTCCAGCTCGCGGAAGTTGCGGTCAGCGGTGATCTGTTCACCCGCACCCTCCCCCGCTCTCCACCGGTCCACGTATAATTGAGTCGTCAACGATAAAACCTGAACAAAAGCGGCTCGGCAGGTCCGTCCAATGGGGTGTCGATCACACCAAAATCCAGAGTAACCCCGCTGTCGGGACTGGAAATCGCGTGCAGTCCCTGGGTCAGGGGCTCAAACAACGGCGAAAGTCGTACAGGCGGCTGTGCAGATAGGCACTAGCAATGCTTCGTCGCCATGAGTATTATCAAGTAATACCTATGGAGGAAAAGCTATGCAAACCCCTATCGCAGTGAAGCTGGACGCTGACGTTCATAGCCGCGTGAAAGCCCTTGCCGAAGCGCGGGACAGATCCCCGCATTGGATGATGCGCGAGGCGATTGCTCAATATGTCGAGCGCGAGGAAAAGCACGAAGCGTTCCGCCGGGATGGTATCCGTGCCTGGAACGCCTATCAGGAGACTGGACTGCATGTGACGCATGCCGAAGCGGATGCTTGGTTGGCCCAGCTCGCCGCTGGTGACGATCAGGAGCCTCCTGAGTGCCACAACTGATCTGGTCGCCCGAAGCACTGGCAGACGTTCAGCGCCTCTATCGCTTTCTTGCAGAGAAAAACCCCGATGCTGCCAGACGTGCGGCTGGTGCGATCCATGAGGGGATGCAAATTATTGCGGACCACCCAGATGTCGGTCGTCCCGTCGATGATATGGACCCAGAGTTTCAGGAATGGCCGATGAGCTTTGGCGCCAGCGGGTATGTCGCGCTCTATTGCTTGCAGCAGGATGTTGCTTTGGTCGTTGCAGTGAGGCACCAGAAAGAGGTTGGCTATCAACCTTCGTAGGCTCTTTTATTTAATCGAGGGTGACAGTGCCTTGAAGGGTACTGATGCGTATTGGCGATTGAATGAAGGTAGGTTCAAATAACTGGAATGTGTGGTGCGTTTTTTTGGGTTTTGGCACTTTAAAACGTCAAAACTATCGTTCAGCCTGTCCGCTCGCTTTGAGTCGTAGCCACCGTAGCGGCCCAGACAGATAGGATCGCCACAGCAACTACCGCGCCTGCCCTCATTAACCCGAGTTATGGATAAGCGGTGTTTTTCATTCTGACTTTGGTTTTGCCGAGCACATAGGCTACCAGGCAGGATAGGATGTGAACGAATGCGTTTGTTGGGGATCGGTGCCGTGTATGCTCCAGACCCATTTCGGATTTGAGCTTGCCAAAGAGGGTTTCAACGATAAACCGGCTTCGTAACAGCGGCTTATCCATGATCGGCATCAGACAGTTCTTCATGTTTCGACGGATGCCGGTGATCGGGTGCAGCCCCTGTTTCCAAAGTTTTGCGAAGGGTTTCTTCGAGATGCAGCCCTTGTCTGCCAAGAGGTTTCCTTCCAGTCCGGTGACCATTTCCGTCAGTGGTGCACGATCATCCGTGTTGCCCGGTGTGATTTTCACGGCCATCAATTCGCCGCGATGGTTCATCACCACGTGTAGTTTGAAGCCAAAGAACCAGCCCATGGTCAATGCCCGCGTGCGGCAAGGCCCTTGAAGGTCCGGTTACGGCTGATGCGCGGATTGGCACAGACTGCCGGCCTGGTGCTGTCGGCGATGTAGACGCCTGTCTCTTGGCCCGACAGGTTGTGGATCAGCACGCAAAACGGTGCAAAGAGACGCGGCATAAGGGCAACAAAGCGCCCATACGAGGGCAGCTCACCAAAGCAGTCACGATATTTCTGTTCGACTCCATGCACCCGGAAGTGCTTGAAATCCTTGAACGGGGAGAGGTGAAACAGCACCATGATGAACAACATCTCGCCCAATGACAACTTGCCAGCGCGTCGCCTCTTGCGCGATGTCGGAATAAGCCGATGGGGTATTGCCAAGTTGTTCGGTGGTTATGATCAGGTTAGAGTGATCCTATGAGCATCCCAACCATTATGCCGCGCCTAAAAGGCTTCCGCTATCCGCGTGAGATCATTGCGTACGCTGTTTGGGCGTACCACCGGTTCGCGCTGAGCACGGCTGATGTTGAGGACTTGTTGGCTGCGCGGGGTATTATTGTCAGCCGGGAAACGGTCCGACTGTGGGTCAATCGCTTTGGTCAACACTTTGCAGATTGCATCCGCCGGGATCGCCCGCGACCGAACGACAAGTGGCACATGGATGAAGTCGTAATCACGATCCGTGGCAAGAGGCACTGGCTGTGGCGCGCAATCGACGCAAATGGAGATGTTCTTGATATTCCTGTACAAACGCGTCGGAATTCCAAAGCGGCGAAGCGGTTTTTTCAACGATTGGTTGCCCGGTTCGGCGAACCAGGGGTCGTCATCACCGACAAATTGCGCAGCTACATCAAGCCGATCAAAACACTGGCCCCGGACGCCGACCATCGCGCCCACAAAGGCCTCGACAACGCGATCGAAGTATCGCACCGGCCGACCCGCAAACGGGAGAAGATATTCGGGCGGTTCAAATCCCACCGACAAGCTCAGAGGTTTCTGTCTGCGCATGACCATCCTCTCATTGCTGCAAGCAGCAACTGTCGGACAATGGATCAACCTGATTTTCCGTCCCCGCCGCTATCAACTCACCGCAACCTCATACCGCCACGCCCGCAGCGATGCGTTCAGCCTCTGGGCCGATTACACCGCCGAAATGGCGGCATAACCCTGCCTTTTCCAATGCCTCACAAGCGACCGCCAACAACTTGATGAGTTGGACGGTTCCACCCACCGGCATCGCAATGTGCCAAAGTGCTGGGGTATGAACCAGCTTTGAAAGGAACCGCCCAGATGGAAATTACAACGATAGGGATCGACATTGCAAAGTCAGTTTTCCAGTTTCACGGGATCGATGCGACAGGACAAACCGTTCTACAGAAGAAGCTTCGCCGGAACGCAGTCCTGGATACTCTGGCTAAATTGCCACCTTGCCTGATCGGCATTGAAGCCTGTGCGACGTCCCACCATTGGTCGCGTGAGATCACAGCACTCGGCCACGAGGTGAAGCTCATCCCTCCCGCCTATGTAAAACCATACGTGAAGCGACAAAAGAATGATGCGGCGGATGCTGAGGCGATCTGTGAGGCTGTTACGCGCCCGAACATGCATTTTGTGGCCATAAAGAGCGTGGATCAGCAGGCAGTTATGATGCTGCATCGGGCGCGCGATCTTCTGGTACGGCAACGCACGATGCTGATAAATGCGCTGCGCGCCCACATGGCTGAGCTGGGGATCATTGCGCCTCAAAGGCCAGAAAATATTTCCCGATTGCTGCTACAGCTTGAAGAGGGTGCCAATGAAGACATCCCACAAATAGCGAGAACCGCTTTGCTGAGCCTGGCCGATCAGCGCGCAAACCTGAACCAGCAGATCCGCGCACTTGATAGTGAGATCCTTGTGTGGCACCGCCAGAACGATACCAGTCAGCGCCTGGCAACCATTCCAGGAGTTGGCGTGCTGACAGCGACAGCCCTGGCAGCTTCTGTCACGGACCCTTCGCAATTCCGGTCCGGACGCCAGTTCGCAGCCTTTCTCGGGCTGGTCCCCCGGCAAAACTCTTCGGGCGGAAAAGAGCGGTTGGGGCGGATTACCAAGATGGGTGATGGTTATTTGCGCAAACTCCTGGTGGTTGGGGCAACGGCCATTCTCAGGCATGTTGCTGATACACAAACCCGCACCGCTGCCTGGATCCGCAGCCTGCTGGAACGCAAGGCACCGCGATTGGTTAGTGTCGCAATGGCCAACAAAACTGCGCGGATCGTATGGGCGCTCCTGGCAAGAGGAGGAACGTACCAAGCCACATAAGCGCGCTCGGAAGACCGAGCACCAAAACTGCGCTTCAGGATGCAAGGGCAATAGACGTGATGATGATCAAAGCAAGCCGCAGTCAGAACACCCCGAGGTATTGCCAGGATACAAGTAGTCCGGCAACTTGATAGGGAACTGGCACGCGGACTTCATCAGGGCCAGCGGCCTTATTGCCGCAAAAACAGGCCGGACACATGACCGCAACCCGCTATGATCACGGCGTCAAAAAAAAACCTTGCAAAACAGGAACCGTCCACACATGGCAATACCAAGAAACGCTGTTTCATAACCTGAACGTGCGAGGCGAATTTCTTCGCAGAACTCAATATGCGGCTAAATTGCAGAAAACAAAATTGGGGGCTCGTAAGCCCAATGTTGCGTCTCTACAGTTCACCTCAAAAGCGAACCCAACATCGAGCAGAGGCAAAATTGACAAATCTTGAAAGCATTGATTTTTTTTGACGAA
>CBDBLS010000039.1:0-368563 GCA_965207105.1 Roseovarius sp.
CAATGGGTGCCGCCCGTGAAGCGCACATCCCGCGCTTCGGCGTAGCAGTGGTCGCATTCCGGCGCGACCTTCAGACAGCCTTCCCATGGATTGAACGTGTGATCGGTCCACTCGATCCTCGATTTTTCAACCATCACGCCTCGCCTCCGTTCGTCTCGCCGGCTTCGGCCCGGGCCAGCATTGCTTTCAGCGCGCGGATCACATCCGTGATACAGCCCGTGTCGGTGAGCGCATCCACATCCACAGGGATAAAGGACCAATGCGCCCCGAAGCGGGCCCGGATAAAAGCGTTGAGCCCGGCCCGGCCCGTTTTGTTCAGGGCACCCTTCCGGCCCAGCTCGGACCAGAGGGCATGAATGAGCCGCAGATCGGCGCGCGGGGCCGGCGGATGGCGGTGGCCGACCCCTTTTCCCCCCGCCCCTGCGCGGCGTTCAGACGATCAAGCAGGCGGCGCAGATCAGCGCCACCCATGTCCCGCATGGACGCCTTGCCGGTCACGGCCATCTGCATGTCGTGGCGGGCCTCCTCATCCAGGCCGACCGCACGGCAGGCCCGCATCAGGCGGGCACGATCATCTTTGGCGGGGCGGGCCATGGCCTTATCCCGCCTTCGCCAGATCGACGGTGATCGCTTCCCAGGCCGCGTCCGGCGTGGCGCGGTGATAGCAACGGATGTATGTTCTGGACCCGACAGGGCGCATGGCGGCGTGGATCGCCGCCATAGCCCGCTGCCAGCGCCCATCCTCGATATCGAGCCGCAGCAGTGCGTAAATCCCGCTGCGGCTTATCTCGCCTTCCCTGTCCACCTGGAAAGCATGGGAGACGATGGCGCGTATCTCGTTCCGGCTGTCCCTGGCCCATTCCGCCAGGCACTCCTCTACGAGATCACGTGCGATCTGAAGCTCTGGCCCAAAGGCGACACGCTCGGCGATCTGCACCTGAACCCTATATGTCCCGTCATAGCTGAGATAGGTGCGGTTGCCCTTTACCGACCGCCGGGTGTGGCCGCCATATTCCTGTTCCAGCAGCGCGTCAAAGCCCCCGATGTCGTCAAAACAATGCACCCGAAAGCGGCTTATCCGCTGTGACAGATCACCCGCATAGCCGATAATCCTGCGCACCATCTCATCCTGCAGCTCATCCTGCGGGCGCACCATGGCCCGGGGCGTCAGACGCCCCCGACCATCGCGCATATAGATCTCGCCGTCGATCTCCACGCGGCCCGCGCTGTCCGGCACATTCTGCGTATCGCTGTTTTGCCGATCTGTCATATCTGTCTCCCTTGTCTTGTGCTGTTACGCTCCGCCCGCCGCCGCTCCGGTCATGTCACAAGGGGCGATGGCATCCCGCCCATCGGCGCGCGCAATCATGAACGCCCGTGCCAGCAACCGCCGCAGTGCATGCATTCCACCCGGGCCGGTCGCGGCGGCCAGTGCCGCCTCCCGCTCTGCACGCTCCGGTGCCCGACCCAGAACGCCCGTGACCAGCGCCGTGACATCCATCTGGCCCGGTGCCGTGAGCCCGGCCCGGATACCGATCCGCCCCGTCACCTGCGGACAGCGCCCAAGCGTCATACGGATGGTGTCGTCGCCGACAAGAGCCAGACCGGCACCGGACAGATCCCGCAGCCCGCGCAACGCATCGACAAGCCGGGCCGAGAGGTGCTGCGCCTCGTCTATAGCCAGCAAGGCCTGCCGCCCCTCCAGCCGTGCAAGGATCGCGTCCTCCATCTCCAGCGCTGTGCGCCGCCCGTCCGCATCCAGCGTCCGGGCAATCCGTCCGTAAAGACCCGCGAGAGACGTAATGCCGCAGGTCACGGTCAACAGATGGACGCCGGCCCGTGTGTCCGCATAGCGACGCAGAGCCCGGCTTTTGCCCGTACCTGAACGCCCATGGATCAAGACCACGTCACCCGTGGCCTGCGCATGGGCCAGCGTGGCCATCACCTCACCCGTCACGCCAAGCTCGGCATGGGCGTCGAGACCCGCGGGAAGCAGTGTGTGCTCCCGTGCCTCGGCCCGGGTCTCGAGCCAGAGACGGGCCTTGCCCGCCAGCCTGTCGTTGTCACCCTCATGCCTGCCATTCAGCCAGCGGTTGAACATTGCGGTTCCGACACCGATACCGCGTGCCGCATCTGTCTGGCTCAGACCGTATCCGGCCATCTCTGCGGCCACCGCGCGGTGCAGGGCGTCGAGAGGCGGCGGTGACGCCGGATCTTCCGTTTCCGCAGCATCCGAATGCAGCCGGGCTATCTGTCTGGTCATTTTGTCAGTCTCCCTCCGGGAGATACAGCCTCTTCAAAACGTCGCTGAAGGGTGCCGGTGGACCCGTGCGGGTCGCAGCCTGCCGGCTTGCCTGCGCAGCCTGCTTCGCCCTGCCCGATTGTTCGAGTGCCGGCGTTTCATGGCGCACACCGCCCTGTGGCAGCGCCACCACCTTGCCTGCGTCGCGCCCGGCCGCCTCAAGCACCTCATCCATCGCGCGGCCCGGGGCGTGGCCCTGTCCAAGATCCCGCGCCCGCCTGCGCGCCGCGCTGTCCCGTTTCCGGGCATCGGCCTTCGCTTGTGCCGCAACAGCCGCACGGTCCACACCGATCCGGTCAGGATCCACAGCCATGCACAGGAAGGTGCCGTCCAGAGCGAACACAAAGAGATGTGCCGGATCGCCCGGGTCCATCCGAACCTCGACACGTTACCTTTATCCGTGAGCCGAACTCCGGCGCGATATAGTGCCGCCCGCCCACCGAGATCCCGCTCTTGCCTATGGATCGCCGCCCGCCACCGCCGATGGGCTCCGCCAGCAGCGCGTCCAGCGCACGCTCATCGGGAATACGCCGCAAGGGGGCCGTCCAGCCCGCGACCCGGGCAAAGGGGCTCTCACCCGTGCCGCTGTGGCTGCGCCGCCCGTAGACAGCCTCACACCACAGATCGCATTTCTGCTGAAGCGCGGCGGCGGTGAGACTGACACTGAACGTCTCCCGATCTCCCTCACCCCGCCGCGCGGCAAAGGACCTCTTCGCCTCAAGCCGCTTGCGATCCGCCACGTTGTGTCCGACAAACCCCGGCAGATACGCAAACAGATCCCGCGTCATCGTGCCGAAAAACCTCTCGATAAAGGGCTTCGCCTCCGGCGTGTAGGGGGGCAGATGTCATGATCCACACCCAGATCGGCGAGCACCCGGGACAGATGTCTGGACGTGTAGTCCCTGCCTTCATCGGTCCGGACCGTTTCCGGCACACCCCAGGCGATCATGCAGGCCCGCAAAAGCGCGCAGATCGCCGTCGCCCGACTGCTCGCCACCACCAGCACACGCCCGCGCCGGGGCCACACATCAATCGCCCCCACCAGCGTGTGACGCCCGTCACTGCACATCACGTCCGCAGGCGTGCTGTCCAGCTCCCAGACCATATTGGGGGCATCCGCTCCCGCCGCGCGGCTGCCAAAGGCAGGGGCGCGCCGCGAGCGATGTCCGTCCGGGTCGCTCACAGCGGAAAGCGCGCGCGCCTGTGACTTTCAGATCGCCCAGGCAGCGCTGCACCGAGCGCAATGACGGCGCCGCGCCGTGGCGTGTCGCCAGAACCCGCACCACATGGGGGGCCGTCAGATGGGGCCCATGCTCATAGAGCAGCGCTTCCACGCAGTCCTGCATATGCGGCGACAGGGCCTGTCGCCGTGCGCCACCCTGCTGACCCGACAATGCTCCGGGGCGATCCGCAAAAGGCAGCCCCGCCACCGCCGCACGCCAGCGTCGCACGCTGTATACAGACGTGTCTGCCCGGGCTGCAGCCTGCGCATCGGCCTGCGCCCGCGCCATACCCAGTGCCGCCAGCCGTTCGGAATGCGCCACCGCATCAAGCCGTGCCCGCGCCACCGCCGGATCAGCGGAGCGGCTGCCCTGCGTCACAGAGTCCGGGCGCACAGGGGCGGCAGGCCCGGCGCGCGCCGGTGTTTTGTGATTGCGCAGGCGGAGGCGGAGGCGGGTCATGATGCTGCGGTGCGACCCGGTGCCGGTGCCGGTTCAGCACCCTCATCCCGCCCGACCGTACCGGCGTCGTGACGGTCGGCGGGACTGCCGGAGAGCGCGTCAAAGGCCTGCCCTATCCGCTCGAACAGGGGATCGGTGCGGGCAACGATGCCGTTCATCCGGGCTTCAAGGGACGGGGCGAGCCTGCGCCGCGCATTGCCGTGCAACGTGCCCGCAGCCCGACCCAGGTCTTCGCTTGTGACCGCCGCCAGGATACGCCTGCACCCTTCAAGCATCATCCTGCCGCCCGCCTCGATCTCCGCCCGGGTATAATCGATCACACCCCGCGCTTGATCCGGGGCCGCATGGGTGGCCTTGAGCGCCGCGACCTGCCGTTCCGCCGCGCGCGTCGCACCGCGCTCATGCAGCACCCCGCGCAGCCGGTCGACCGACCACGAATACAGCGCGGCCTCCGACAGGGCCGCCTCCGCTTCCCCGGGGTCAAGTTTCGCGACTTCGGCGTGATGCGACCAGCTCAAACCCTCCCGGCGTCGTGACGGTTCGATCCGGCGCGCAACCGAAGCCCGGTTCTTCAGGGTGCCCACCGGAATATCGAGTTCCGCCGCCAGGCCGGTCATATCGCCATAGGAGGTCTCCCGACCCGCTGCCCAGTCTCCCATCTGCCAGGCCAGACTATCGCGCGCGCCGTCCAGCTCCCGCTCCCGCTCCACAATCTTCCGGCCCTCGTCAAGCCAGTCCGCGTCGATACGTGCCCTGATGGCTTCCCCTGTCTCGATCATGAGCCGATATCCTTCGCTACCTGTCTATGCCCCCGGTCCCGTGGGCCTTGTTCCTGCGGGGCAGGTCTCACCATCCGGTAAAACCAGATGCGCCCGCCCGTGTTGAAGTCACGTCCCTGTCGACAGACAATCCGCGCTCCGTTTTCGCGCAGCTCCGCCACCACCGCATTCACCGCGCAGACATCCGCGCCCGTCACGATCTCCCGCGTCGAATGCTCGCGCCCGTCCCGCAGCAATGCATGCACCCGCCGAAGCCGATCCGAACGGATGAGGGACGCCGCATGCATCATGCCATCCCCACGGGTGCGTCCGCAGCGAGCCCCTCAAGCACCCCTGTCGCCATCAGGGCGGTATCATCACAGACCGCCAGACGCTCCTTCGCGCGCTTGATGCCGTGATGGAGCGTTGTGTGATCCCGCCCTCCGAGAGCCGCCCCGATAGCGGTCAGGGGCGCGCCTGTCAGCGCCGCCGCCAGCAGCATGGCCAACTGCCGCGCCCGGACCACCCCGGCGGTACGACCCGCGCCGCGCAGCGTGTCCGCGTCCAGATCGGCAACGTGCGCCGTCCAGACGATAATCCTTGTGACCGCACGGGTCCGGCAGCCGGACAGCCGTGTCACGGGGCCCAGTCCCTCAAGCGCCGCCCTCAGCTCCGCCCGCCGCCCTGTGTCTGCAGTCCCGGTTGGCAATCGGGAGGCGTGCAATGCGCGCTCCGCCCGGTCCATATGCCCGGCAGTTTCCAGGGCATGCGCCTGTGCAACCGCCACGCGCAAAAGCCCGATCAGCTCACGGGCTGTATCGGTCGCGCCGGTCGCACCGGTCGCACCGGTCGCACCGGTCGCACCGCGCGCGCTGTGCTGATCCATCCTGCGCAACAACGCGGCCGCACCACCAAGCGCGCGCCGCATCTCCCTGAACTCCGCCAGCGCGCTCATCGGGTGCCCCCGAGCGCGTGACCAAACAACAGGAACATCCAAAGCACACCGAAAAGCGAAACCACCCCGATCAAATCCCCCAGCCAGTGATCCTCCAGCCGCGCCACCGCGCCGCACAGGCCCCGCCAGAAGCCCCCGACCCGCGCAAGACAGGATCTGCGCAGGGTCGGGGCAGGTGCCGCCACGAAAACGGACAATCGTGGCGGAGACGGGTGGCGGTGCCCGGTGGACCTCATGTGACACCTCCCGGAACACGGTCCAGCAACCACAGCGCGGCGGTCAGAACAGCCGCGGGCGGGACGGTAATGATCCCGGTGTCGTGACGATTGGCCCGATCCAGCACAAGCCGGTATATATCCCGCCGATCAAGCTGAATTGTCGTATGTCCCGGCGACAGTGTGGCCATGCCCGCGTCAGGAGTGGCGCGGATATCCCAGCGGTTTATTCGAAGGGTCCCGCTCACCGGTCCCGCTCCGGCCGCTTCAGACCGTGTTCGGCGTCCATCCTGCCGCCAGGCCCGGGACAAGCTGCGCGACGCGGGCCGCCAGGGTGTCCCGGAGTCCAGCAACCCACCATGCCCGGTACCGATCAGATCAACGGCTCCGGCGGGGCGTTTGTCTTTCGGCAGAGGATCCCAGACATTCATCCTGATCGAGGCCCCTCCACGCATTGTCGCCCTGAACTCCAGATCCCCGTCTGCCTGCATGACCAGCAGCAGCCTGCCCTCGTCGGGGCCGCGACCCGCCTTCGCAAAGCAGCGCTCTGCGATGATGGAGCGTTCGAAAATCTCCATCTGCGCCGCCGCCGTGAAGCTCAGGCGCGCCGCAGACGCGGTTTTCGAAATCCACAGGGAAAATGATATGCCCGTTCTGGCGGTGTGCGTTTCGGGTGGTGCAACGTCAGTGAAGGACATGGCTATATGCTCCTGGATTTGCCATCGGGGACGGTGCCGGGGCCATCCGCCGCGACACCAGTGGGTTTTTCGAGGGGCTTGCGGGACATGGACAGCACCTGCCCAAGCCGCTTTTCGGCGTTCACACAGCGACCGTAGAGACCGGGCCGCAGTCGGGCCGCAGTGCGCAGATCGGCAACAGATGCCATGATGCAAAAGCAGCACGAAAGCCGCGTCATGCCCGCCGCATAGGCCCAATGCGGCTCCTGACCCGCATCGCGTATCAGTTGATAGACCATGGATTCCGTCAGATCGTGGATGGGCAGCCAGTCATACCATTCCCGCCCGGCCTTCGAATTGCGCCGCGACAACCGGAACACGGTCTTTTTGGCCCGCGCCGCGCTTTCCTGCGCCCGCATCCCCATGCAGTTGACCACCAGTCCGCCAAACTCCGGGTGCCCTTTCAGGTACCCCCGCACCTCGCGCTCGATCGGACCGCGCTTGAGGTCTGGCGTGCATTGACGAATGGCCGGGCTCGGGAACATGCCGCGCCGTTCAACCATGTCAAAAAAGCCGGTCCTGGACACGGCGGTGATGATTGGAACGTTGCCGGCAGTCGCGTGGATGTGGTCAAGGTTTCCGGGCCATTCCACGTCGCCCGGATCGGCATGAACAATCAGCATCTGACCTTCCGGGATGCCTGTGCGCCTCATCCACAAAAGCATGGCCTGGCTGTCCTTTCCCGCCGAGTGGTTCACCACAAAAAAAGCGCCCCGCTTTACCAGATCAGGGATCGGCACCCCGCTCATGCCGCCCCCTCCGTCCCGGCGTCGTGACGATTGGCGGGGCCATCCGCCTCTGAAGGCTGTAGAATATCCATCAATGGAGCGCGGGATCCGTCTGATTGGAGCACCCTGTGGAAAACCCCCTCGATATCATCAACAGCACCCTGAAAGTGATCCCGGAAGCCGCCGACGCCTGCGCCAGACTTGCCGGAAGCCGGAAAGCTCTCCAGGCTCTTTTCAAGGCGTCTGAGCTTCGTGCTGATTCCGATATTGTATCCGCGATGGCCGATCCGGGCTTTCAGGTGGCGAACACGAAGATTGCGAACTCCGACCTGAAAATGCAGATTACGGCGTTGCATGACAGCCTCGTTGAGGCGGAGAACCTTGAAAAACAGCTTGAGCGCTATGAACTCCGGGTAGCGCCAGCCGGTGCGATCATATATCGCCTGCGCGAGTCCGGTAGCGATTCTGGTCGCGACAATGAGCCCGCGCACTTCCTGTGCCCGCACTGTGTCCAGATGAAACGCAAGTCGATCCTTCAGGGGAACGCGCGTTACAAGAGATGCCACCCGTGCGGTGCGGAATTCGAGATCACGCCCCTGGACCTTCCCGCATCCGGACGATCCACGTCCGTGTTCCGACGCAATCGGCACCCCGCTCATGCCGCTCCCTCCGTCCCGGCGTCGTGACGATTGGCGGGGCCATCCGCCTCCCAAACCGGGACAAGCTGCGCGACGCGGGCCGCCAGGGTGTCCCGGCAGTCCGGACAAAGCTCCACCATGCGCGCGCAGGCAACCGCGTCCGCGTTCATAAGCCCGTCATCAACGCGCATGAGCGCCAGCTCGTAAATCCCGGCTCCCGCGACCCCGCATCTATCGCAGCGCCCGCTCATGCCGCATCCCCGGTTTGCGGGGCCGCGGGAGCCGCAGCCAGGCCCGCAGGCGAACCCGGCGCAGGCGCGGGGCGCGGTATGTCGTCGGGCCACGCAAGGCCGGAGGGCCAGTTGTCGGAGAAGTATTGCGTGACGCGGGCCGCACGGCGCGTCGTCAGGTCATGGCCGCGCTGCAAGCGATTAAAAGTTGCACCGCTACCGGACGCCAATCTCGATACGGTGGAAACCGCGCGTCCAGTATTGACGGCAAAGCCCTGCATCAGGGCGACAATATCGTGGTGCGTGCATTTCATAAAACATGTGTGTCATATAATACACGCGCAGACAAGATGATTTCATGCGATGTGTAAACTATGACACGTTCGGCCTTGGAAAACTTAAGCGAGATAACTTCGTTGCGGGTTGGTGCACACGGGTTGCGCCCCCTAGCAACACAGTTGGGAGTGGATGTGGGAGCTATCCGCGGTGCTGTTAACAAACGAAATCTTACCTACGATACACTCGAAGCCCTCTGCCGCGCCCTCGGCCTTGAGTTCTACATTGGCCCGCCACGGGGCCCCGCGCCCGCCGAATCCGCACCCGCCGCCTGGACCAGCTTTGCGAAGACCACGGCCCCGCACCGGGGGCTTGCGAAATGCTCAGTTCAGGGCTGGGGCAAGCCGCAGCCCGAGCGTGACCCTTTACCAACACCGGAGACAGCCATGGATCAGGATATGTTCTGGGTCTCGGCAATCGGCCAGTCGATGATCCCCGAGGGGATAGCCTCTTCGGCCTTTTGCCTTGTGGCACCGGACACGCGGGCGCGGGAGGGGGACCGGGTCTGGGTGCTCGATCACGAGGGCAAGGCTGCGATCAAGCGACTGGTGGAAAAGCGGGAGAACGGCGATCTCAGGCTGCGCGGCTGGATGCCGATCCGGGACGGGCAGCAGAAAGACTTTGTGGAAGAGCGCTTTGCGGTGGCCCTCCGTGAGGTCTATCCGGTGATTGCGGTTTTCAGGGGCAAGCCCGGATCGGAGACCTGCAGCTATATTCCCGATCCCGGGCCACCCGCCCATGCGGTGCCCCCCGCGCCGGAGCGAATCCCCAAGGCCATCACCGATCTGCTGGGCCTGCCGGAGGGGGCGGCGGCGGAGTCGGTTGTGGCGGCGATGCAGGCGCAGCTTGCACACCGTGGCACGGCACATGCCACACCCGCAGCGGCCCTGGACAGGCGCACGCTGGAGCGCACGCTCAAGGCGCAGACCAAAGCACTGCGGGAGGAGATGGCGGCCACGCTGGAAGAGAAGCTGGCGGCCACGCTGGACGCGCGTCTGCCGCCACGCCGGCCACCGGCCCGGCCGCAGTCCAAACCTGTGCCCGCCGAATCCGGCCTGTCCGATCCGAAAACCCCTGAGGCGTCCGTCACCCGGCTGCGGTTTGCGGGCGATGTGCGTGCGGCGGCCGGCGCGGGCGAGGAGGTGTTTGAAGAGACGGAAATGTCGATCACAATCCCGAGCGAGGCGCTGCCGACGGGGCTGGACCCCGACACATGCATCGCGCTGCGGGTCGAGGGCGATTCGATGGAGCCGACCATCCACTCGGGCGATACCCTGGTGATTGACCAGAGCGACCGTGAGCCTCTTGAGGGCCGGGCCTATGTGGTGCGCAGCGCGACAGGGCTGATCATCAAGCGGCTGCGGCAGGAGGCCGGTGCCTGGATCATGGCCAGCGACAATCCGGACTTCCCGCCACGCCCCATGGCCGGGGAGGACCGCATTCTTGGCCGCGTCCTGTGGTTTGGCCCGGAGAAGGCCGCCGTGGCGGGAGGGTGAGTGAAATGGAAATGATGCCTGTTCGATCTTCCGCGATCCGTGCGCTCGGTTAACCGCCCGAGACCAGCAGTTCGGTCCGCTTTCCCCGGCTGCGCGCTTTTTTGCCGATCGTATAGGAGGTCTGCACCTCCTCGACGTCGGCCCAGTCGAATAGGGCGCGGATTTCGGGATGATCATTGATCGAGAGGATAAAGCGCCCCTTGATTCCGTGCAGCTGCTCTGCCATGCGGGTGAAGTCCGCGCGCACAAACCTGCCCTTGCCGTAGTCGGCCTCATTCCCCCGGTAGGGCGGGTCGAGATAAAACAGCGTATTATCGCTGTCATAACGGGCTATGAAGGGCGCATAATCGAGGCATTCAATGACAACCCCCGCCAGACGCCCATGCAGATCCTCGAGCATCGGCTCAAGCGAGGTGAGGTTGAAGCGGGCGGGTCTGTCTTTTGTCACGCCGAAATTGCGCCCCGACGGCTTGCCCCCGAAGGCGGTGCGCTGAAGGTAGAGGAACCGGGCGGCCCGTTCGAGATCGGTGAGGGTGCCCGGGTCGGTATCGGTCAGGCGGATGAACTCGGCGCGTGTGGTCAGCTGAAATCGCAGCACTTCGAGGAACTGGGGATAGTGACGCTGCAATATCCGGAAAAGATTGCTGACGTCACGGCCAAGATCATTGATGACCTCGGCTTTGGGCCGCATCGAGCGGCGCAGGAATATCCCGCCCATGCCGACAAAGGGTTCGGCATAGGTCAGATGCCGGTCGGCATCGGTGCGGGCGCAGATGCGCCTTGCGAGATTGCGTTTGCCGCCCGGATAGGGGGCCACGGGGCTGACCGGATCCACGGGGGTCAGATGACGGGCGGCGGAAATACATCCGCCGGATGATTGGGAGGTGGACAAAGGAGGGCGATCCCACGATCCTGTTCCCGCCGCGTGCGCGGTGACGGGACGGCCATGACTGGCCGGTTATGGTCGTGGGAGGCCCTTCTCCCGGTTCGGGGTGTTCCACGCACCCCGACCCCCGTCCAGGCCGCTGGAGGCCCGCACCGGCGGCATTGCGATCTCATATCACGGGTGGTGACACGGCGTCACCGGACCATGGTCCGTCGAATCGTCCGGGCCCGTAATTTCAAACTGGCCGAGCAGATTGTTCGTCGCTACTATGTTCTTGCAATTCAATCGTTCTGGACGGATCAGCTATGGCACGAACGGCCTCACCACTCAGATACCCCGGGGGTAAGAGTTGTCTCTATCCTTTGGTTTCTCAAATTCTCAAGGCCAACAGACTGGAGAGGAAACGCTATGCCGAACCGTTTGCGGGTGGCTGCGGCCTTGCCCTGTCTTTGTTGTATGAGGGGCATGTCGGCGACATTCATATCAACGACGTTGATGCGTCGATCTGGGCGTTTTGGCACAGCGTTCTGGATCACACAGAGGACCTTACATACAAGATTGGAAAGACACCAATCACCATTGAGGAATGGCAACGGCAACGAAAAATTCACCTTGCCCAAGACATATCTGATCCAGTGGAGCTTGGCTTCCTAGGGCCTGTTGAGATTCATTGGCGGATTATTGTCGCTCCGATGTGGATCATGGCTTCGAAACTGGTGTCGGTTTTGCAACGCGCTATACGTTTGAATTCTTTGAGTTTCTGAAAGAAGTTTTCGACGGGATGCAGATTTCCATATCACATGAAGCTGGGCTTTTGCGGTTGGACTTGGGTGGAATAACGGCTTCAATGTCCCTTTCTGCCAATAACGCCCGGGGCAAAGGCCTTATCTGCCAACAGATTTCGGCAGCAAACATCTGCCAGCAATTCACGTGTTTTGAGCAGGTCATGCGCCTGTCCGGGCATCAGCCGGAAGTCGATGAGGTTGCCAAAGGCGTCGGTCAGCGCCAGAATTTTGGTGGTCATTCCGCCGCGAGACTTTCCGATGGCCTGATTTTGGTCCCCCTTTTGCGCCCTGTCCATGACGGTGTACCTTGCAGACCGTGCCATCAATCATCGTATCGAAGTCGATATCTTCGGATAACTCATTTGATACGATGAAATGGCGTTTAACCCAATATCTGAACCGTGTGAAAATCGAATTCCATTTGCCAAATTCAGCCGGCAAGTCCCGCCATCTCGATCCACAAAACAGCCTCCACAAACAAACGGGCGCAGTCCGCCCCGGATCGCTCTTCTTGACTCTATAAGATCCCTCAAAAACCGGTCACTCAACATTCTCGCCTCCATTTTGGAAACTTGAATCAGAAATTAATGGAAATGGGAATCCTGTTCTCAACAGGCCCTACATTCTTTCTTAACCGAACAAACAGATCCGGCATCATTGAAGCCGCCGGGGTGATCGGGGGGCAAGATCAATCGGGCCACTACAAAATGGATTGTCGGTTCAATCGAGATGATTTGGAGAAGCGCGTCCGCAGAGTGGCGAAGTATCGCAACCTGATCCATCTTACACGGCGAGACGCAGTGGACTTCATTAAAGAGGTCGATACCCACCTCCCGCCTTCAACATTTCTGTGTGTTGATCCGCCCTATTTTCACAAGGGCCAAGGGCTTTATACGAGCTTCTATGACCCAAAAGATCACGCTGTTCTGGCCAGTGCTATACTTCGCTCGGAGAAGCCGTGGATCGTTACATATGACAATGTTGATACGATTGGGCATTTGTATCGCTCCCGTCGGCAATATGAATTCGATATTAACTATTCTGTTCAGGAAAAGCGGAAAGGCACCGAACTTCTGATTGCCTCAAAAGGGCTTCGAATGCCCGTGCAGGTCAGAGACAGACAGGTAAACAAACCGCAATATCGTGCGGCCTGATCTACTTAGGCGGACGCACCGGCCCTTTCATACCACGGTGGCGCAGGTGGATAAATACCCGCCATCATTGTGCTCCCCGATGTCGCTCACTCCGGCGACTATATTTGCTCAAATGCCGGGGCAGCCTGAAGACAGCTCAGGGGGGTTCACACACGGCGTGCCAGACATCGAGAAACCGCGCGCCTTCTATCTTGCTTCGCTCCGTATCCTGGCGGCTCCACGTGGGCAGCGCGGGGCGCAGCCCGTAATTTCAAAATGGGCCGCTATCCGATTCCCCCGGGGGATTTCCCTTCGCACCCATGCATGCCAACATCGGATCAGACCAGGTAGAGGTAGAGGTAGAGAGATGTCGATTCCCGGGCGCAATGAAATCAGGAAAAAAATCGCAGGTGGCGAAATCATAATCGCGCGATTTGATGAAGCCGATCTTGCCGATAATCTGAAAACCCTCACCTCTGATGTCCACGGGATCCGTCGAATTGTGGATGATGCGAAACCGTGGCTGAAGGTCATTGGGTGGATTCTGGGTGTCGCCGGTGTTTCCGCTGCAGGTTGGGTCACCGTGGAACTCTTGCAGGCTCTCTTCGGCGCGGGGCCAGCTCCGTAATTTCAAAGTGACCTGCCGGGGCAGCCTGAAGACAGCTCAGGGTTCACACACGGCGTGCCAGACATCGAGAAACCGCGCCCCGGCCAGCTTGCTTCGCTCCGTATCCTGGCGGCTCCACGTGGGCAGCGCGGGGCGCAGCCCGTCACAGATTGCGTCGGCGGGGGTATGAACGGGGGGTGTGCAGGCGGTGAGGGTGAGCAGTACCGCCGCCGTGACAATGAGCCTGTTCATCTGAGCCTCCCGTGTTCGTCCAGCCGCTCGTCAACGGGCCTTGTGTCGCCATCAGAGGCCCGCAGGGCGTCGTCCGCTGTTTTGCGGGTATCGACATAGCCTTGCAGCGCATCGCGCTCTGCGGCCCTCTCCGCGTCTCTGGTGAGCAGTACCGCCGCCGTGACAATGAGCCTGTTCATCTGAGCCTCCCGTGTTCGTCCAGCCGCTCGTCAACGGGCCTTGTGTCGCCATCAGAGGCCCGCAGGGCGTCGTCCGCTGTTTTGCGGATATCGACGCAGCCTTGCAGCGCATCGCGCTCTGCGGCCCTCTCCGCGTCTCTGGTGAGCAGTACCGCCGCCATGACCATGAGCCTGTTCATCTGAGCCTCCCGTGTTCGTCCAGCCGCTCGTCAACGGGCCTTGCGTCGCCATCAGAGGCCCGCAGGGCGTCGTCCGCTGTTTTGCGGGTATCGACATAGCCTTGCAGCGCATCGCGCTCTGCGGCCCTCTCCGCGTCTCTGCGGCCCCTTTGGTACAGAAGGGCCACTGACAGGACAAAGCCGCCCGCCAGTGCGACCATGCGCCCGGCTTTGCTGCCGGCGAGCCAGCGCCATATGATCGCGGGGGCGGCCATGATTATGCAGGGGCGGCCTTGACGGCCCACATGGCGGCCTCCTCGACGGCTTGGATTGCGATGAGGGCGTGACGGCAGGCGGATAAGTTGTCCTCCCCGATCCTCTCGCATTCCGAGATCAGCGCTGCGGCGAGCATTTTGATGCGGTCTACGGTGGGGTGTTCGGAGGGGTCGAAGCCTGCGCGAACAAGGTCGGCGGATGTTGTGCTGACAGCCGTCTGCACAGCGTTGTTCAGGCGTGATTTGGTGACAACGTGCATGATTGTTCCTCGTTGTCTGGTTTCGGTCAGGTTGGCCCGCCGCGTTTTTTATCGCGCCGGTACCAGACCTCGGTGGCGAGTGCGACGATGGCACCCGCCAGCGCGGTGAGCAGATCGGGCGAGGACAGGAGCGCGCCCGTCTCCGCACCGACGATGCCGCGTGTCACAAGCGCCGCCGTGCCATAGCGCAGCAGGATGCGTATGAGGGGGACATGCTGTGCGGGATCCATCAGCGTATGCCCTGCGCCCATTTTTTTATCCGCTCACGCATGATCCACGCGGCGGCCAGCGCAATCACCCCTGCGCCCGCGATGAGCGCATATGTCGAGGGCAGCGCCCCCGTGACCGCGACAGGTGCCGCGACCCTCGCGACGGTGGCGAGCTGCACGGCGCCGGCCTGCACCGTGGTGGAGGCCATTGCGGACGCGCGGGGGGGGCGTGGCCCGGCGAATACCAAGGAGGCGGTTGGGCGCGTATCCCGCGACGCTGACCTTATTGCCCTGATTGCCGCCAAGGACGTATATTCTTCCCTCTGCGCGGCGGTGGAAAAACGCCACATGGCCCTGCCAGCCGCTCTTGCCTCCACGCCAGAACACCACCACATCGCCGGGCCCTGCATCGTCCGGAGCCACCTTTTGTCCCCATTTGAGATAGCTGCGGGCGGCAAGGGAGCCGGTGCCCTGCAAGCCGCATTCGGCGAGCATGGCCCCTACAAAGGCGGCGCACCAGGGGGTTTCATCATCGGGCATGGGTTGTCCGGCTTTGCGAAAGTAATCCAGCACTTGCGGATTATGCGCGGCTCCGGGCCATTCGGCGGTGCCCTTGTGAGCCCAGGCGGCGGAATGAACTGTTTTTGACAGTGTCTGTATCATGGGAATCTCCGTGTGCTGACCGGTTGCGTGTCGGATCAAGCGTTCAGATTACCTGATCGGGCAGGCCCCCGCGACGGACCATGGTCCGTCGCGGGGGCCTCTGGCATCGGCTAGACTGGCGGGCATGACAAAGAAAACACTCCCTGCCGCACAGCCCGCCGCTGCCGCGCTGTCAGCGCTCGACAGCTGGTTCGATGTCTGCCGCACGGGCACGCATACGGACATGCACAACACCACCTTCACCCTCTCCGAAGGGGACCTTGCGCGTATTGCAGCCGCTTACGCGACCTCTGATCCGGCACCTGTTGTCGTCGGACATCCGGAGACAGATGCCCCTGCCTGGGGCCGGGTGGATGGCCTGCGCGTGGTCGGCGATACGCTCCAGGCAAAGCTGACACGTCTCGACGATGCCTTCCGGGCGGCTGTCGAGGCCGGACGCTATGCGGGCCGCTCGGTGGCGATTGACCGGGACGACACCGGTGGCTGGAGCTTGCGTCATATCGGGTTTCTGGGGGGCGTTGCTCCGGCGGTGCAGGGTCTCAGCCCGGCCATGTTCAGGGCTCCCGCGACGGCTCCCGCCGCGACACTGGAACTCGCGGTTCCGCTGGGCGGCACTGAAGAGCGATCCGCCCGGGACACCACGGCACGGGCGCTGCGCGGCCTGCGCGAGTGGGTTATCGAGCGCTCGACGATTGAACAGGCGGATCGCATTTTGCCCGACTGGGCGTTGACCGAAATCCAGGCCCTCGGGGAGCCGGAGGACGGTGACTTTCTCGCGTCCCTCGCCTCGCGATTTACACAGGAGACATCTATCATGAACGACATCCCGCCCATTCCCGACCCTGCCGCCGCCCCGAACCCTCCGGCTGACCCGGGTCTTGCGCGGGAGCAGGCCGCACTGGCGGCAGAGCGTGCGCAACTGGCAACCGAACGTCTGCAACCGGCGGCGCAGCGGTGTCTGTCCGAGGCGCATGAGCGTGTCGGGACCCATGTGAGCGCAGGTCGGGTATTGCCCGCAGAGGCCGCATCGCTGGAAGCGCTGTTCGCGGCGCTCTCCGGACAGGCCGCTTCGATCCGGCTGGCAGGGTCAGCCACCCCCCAAACCCCCGGGGAGGCGCTGCAGGCCTTCCTGTCCGGCTTGCCCGTGCGCGGACCGGACACGGCGGAATATGCCGGTCCCGGCCAGATCGCCATGAGTGGCGCACAGGCTCCTGTGATGCGGGACGGGCAAACCGCGCAGCATGTCGCGCTGGCGGCGAAGGCGCTGATGGGGAGCGATCCCACAGGCACAATGACCATCGCGGATGCGGTGCGTCAGGTGACAGAGGGAGGTCGCTGAAATGGCCGGACATTCACCTGTTGCAACGGTCTCTTTCAAGGCGTTCGGTGATGTGGCCGCGCGCCGCATCGTGCGGCTGAGAACCTCGAAGGGCGGGGAAGCGGTCCAGGCGGACGCGGACTCCGCCAGAACAGCGGGAGAGCGGTCCAGGCGGACGCGGACTCCGCCAGAACAGCGGGAGAGCGGCCCATAGGCATTTCCGGTGAGGTGGCCACCGGGGCCGGGCAGATCCTGGATGTGCATATTGCGGGCATCGCCGACCTTGAGGCCGGGGGCGCTGTCATGCGCGGCACGGCGCTGAAACCCGATGCCGAGGGCAAGGCGACAGCCACCGACACCACCGGTGATTGTGTGGTGGGCATTGCTCTGGAGGCCGCCACGGCTGCCGGTGACATCATTCCCGTGCTGCTGTCGCAGCATCGCATGTAAG
Source organism: Roseovarius sp. (assembly GCA_965207105.1). GTDB lineage: Bacteria > Pseudomonadota > Alphaproteobacteria > Rhodobacterales > Rhodobacteraceae > Roseovarius. The sequence goes on from CBDBLS010000039.1 coordinate 17,254, forward strand.
GAAGGCCTGACAGATGGCAGACAACATTATTTCCACGTACCCTGTGGACTTCGAGCGCACCGCGACCGCGGTGGGCTATGGCAATGACAGCTGTATCGCCGATATGGTCCAGCCCCGGGTCGATGTGGGGCGCAAGGAATACCGCTATACCGAATACCCGCTGGCCGAGAGCTTCAGCGTTCCCGAAACGCGTGTCGGTCGGCGCGGGACGCCCGTTATGGTGCATTTTTCGGCGGAGGAGAAATCAGGCGCCTGTCAGGATTACTCGCTTGAGGATCTGATCCCCGACGATGATGTGCGCAACGCGCCGCCCACAACGGTTGATCCGATAGATCGCTCCACAATGATGCTGACCGATCTGCTGATGATCGATCGTGAAAAGCGCGTGGCGGATGATGGTCGAGGATCTGCTGGAGGTGAAAATTGTTGTTGGCCAAGCCTGGATCAATGCGGCCCGCCCCGGTCGGGAGGCAAGCCTGAAACGCGTGTGGGGCAAGAACGCACTCTTTTACCGTGCCGATCCCAATGCAGCGCCCAATGGCCCGCCCACATTGGGGATCACAGCCTCTTATCGTGGGCGCGAGGTGTATTCCGTCTTTGACCCTGCGCGCGGCGCGCGCGGCGGGCATCGCCTGCGGGTTGTTGACACCTGCGATGAGCGGATCATTGCCGCCAGGGCGGGATACCTGTTCAAAAACGCAGTGGCGTAGGGAGGGCGTAATGGTCGAAACAGTCAAGGCAGCCGAACCGGCTCCTGCAGCCAAAGCGGCCGAACCGGCCCCTGCATGTGTCGCGATCAATCCGGTTCAATATGCGCGCAAGCGCTATATGCCGGGCGATCCGCTGGATCTTCCGCAGGACGTACTGGCCGCGCTGGTTGCGTCGGGGGACGCAAAGGTTCCGTACGCCGGTCCTGTGGCTGCGGGTCCGGATACTGAAGACACCCCGGACGGGGTCGCCTGAGCCATGGCCTATGCGACCCGCGATGATCTTGAAGCCCGCTATGGTTCGGAAGAGATTGCGCGTCTGTTGTGTGATGATGCAGAGGATGATGCAGAGGATGCCGCTGCACGTCTGGCGGCGGTGCTGTCGGACGCGGCGGGCGAAATCGATGCAGCCCTTGCCCGGGAATATATCCTGCCTCTTGCACAGGGTGATTATCCATCCCTCAAGGCCATTGCCTGTGCCCTGGCGCGGCTGGCCCTTTACGACGACGCGCCGAAAGAGGCGGTGACAGACGCGGCGAAGGCCGCGCGCGATCAGCTCTCCCGTCCGGCGCAGGGCTATCTGCGCAGTGGCGATGGTGCGGAACCGCCACGGCGCAACTTTGGCCCTGCAATCAAGGCCCCGCCTGCGCGGATCCGCGAGACGATTGACAGGATCAATCGTCGTGGAGGGTATTCGTGATGGCCGGGGCAGGTGTCCGGATCGATGTCGAATGGGACGATGCCGGGGTCCGGGCGGCTCTGGGGCGTGCGGTCACGGCCCTGGACAACCCATACGAGATGTATGACGAAATCGGCCAGATGCTGGCCTCCGCGGTCCTGCGGCGCTTCGAGACGGAAACGGGTCCGGACGGCACAAAATGGGCACCCTCGCGGCGCGCGCGCAAAAAAGGGGGCCAGACCCTGACAGATTCCGCGCGCCTGCGTCAGTCGATCACACACCGCGCCGATGCCGCCGGCGTCGAGGTGGGCACAAATGTCGTTTACGCCGCGATCCACCAGTTTGGCGGCACCATCAGGAAGAAAGCCCGGAAACAGACCCTTGAATTTGACGATGACACAGGTCGGTTCATATCCCGCAGGAACGCGGCGCGACGCAAGACCGGGCTGATCCGGATCGTGAATGCCCAAATCGGGGCGCACAGCGTCACGATGCCCGCCCGGCCATATCTGGGCGTTTCCGGCGATGACCGGACAGCCGTTCTTGATATTGCGACGCGCATGCTGGCGGAGGGGCGGCGATGATTGTTTCCGCATCGGCATGGCCCGGCTTTGCCGCCGTGGATGCGGTTGCCGAACGCCTTCGCACGCTTGAGACGCTGGTTGACGTGCTGAACGTCTACGACGTGGCGCGGGTGGATGCCCCAAAGCTGCCGTCCGCTGTCGTTGCGCCGTTGACGGAACGCGCCTTGTCCGCTCAGTCCGTCCCCGGTCAGACCCTTCTTCCCCTCGCGGTGGAGATGCGGATCGGCGTGGTGCTTGTCGTTGACGCTGCCAATGACCCGTCCGGACGCAGGACCCGTGCGAAAAAAACGCTGGCTGACGTACTGGGGCAGACCCGTCAAAAGCTGTTGGGCTGGGTACCGGCCCCGGAACCGGAAAACCATGGGGTGACCGGGCCGCTGGCATTTGTGGCCGGACGTCTCACCGAGATCGAGAATGGTCGTATCATCTGGCAGGACGAATGGACCTGCCAATACAGAACATCAAGGGAGTGTAACTGATGGCGCAGAATTTCATCATCGGTGCCGGCAAACTTTATTTTGCCCGGGCCACACAGGACGGCGCGCCCGGAGCGGAGCGCTGTCTCGGGGACGCCGAGAGCACAACGCTCCGGATCAACGAGGAGCGCGTGACGGTGCAGTCAGGCTCGGGGGTGCCGCGCGTGCTGGTCGACGCGGTACGCTCCACCGAGCGCATGATCGACATGGTGCTGCGGGATATGTCCCTGGGCAATATCGCCCTGTTGTTCGCCTCGGATACGATCCCGGTGCCCGCGACAACGGTGACAGGCGAGCGGATTGCCGTCGGCCTGTTGGATGGCGGCCCATGGTATGGGCTCCCGTCCGCCAGGGGCCGTCGGATCTCGGACCTCATCCTGCGCCCTTTGCGCGGCGGAACAGCCTACACGCTCAATACCCATTACCGCGCCGATCCGGGATCCGGCACAATTCGCATTCTGGATGCCGGGGCGGATGGTATCGCCGCCAACACCACAATCCTCGCGTCCTATACGATCGACGCCGCGACCCGCATCTCTGTGGGGCAGGCCCGGGTCGTCACGGGCGCACTGCGCTACGTCGAGCACGCTCCGACGATCAATCCGGCATCAAAGGGCCGTAACATCTACTGCCCGGACGTCAAGCTGCGCCCAAACGGTGACTGGACGCTCACCGGGCGGTCGGAGCAGCGGATCCCGCTCAGCGCCAATATATGGCAGCCCGAGGACGGCTCCGCCGCGATGATGATCGACGGGGAGGACCTGCGATGAGCGACGATGCGGAGACCCTCGCCATCCTTGATCCGGATGTAACAATCACACTGCGCGATCCGGACACCGGCGCGGCGGTGGAGATAACAGTGCGCGAGTTCCGGATGCGCGAGGGCCTCGATGTTCAGGTGATCGGGGCTCCCCTGATCCGTGATCTTGCGGTTCAGGTGGGCGACACGGCGCAAGAGCCCGATGCCGTGCGCACCGGCGCTGTGCTGGGGGCGCATGCGGATATCTGGCTGCGCATCTGCGCTATGGCCAGCGGGCAATCGGTGGAATGGATTGGATCGCTTGCGGACACCGAGGCCCATGCGCTGCAATCGGCGGTCTGGCAAGTCAACACGGGTTTTTTTATCCGCCGCCTGGTGGCCCAGGCACTGGGCCAGGGGGTGGTGGAGACCGTATCGCGCTCTCTCGCGTCCTCGAGCAGCTTGCAGCCGACGGGCACGGAGATATCCGAAGCCTCCCCGCCACACTGACATGGAGACAGATCATGCTGATCTGGCAGGCAGGACAGTCGCGCCGTATCGAGATGCCGGGCCATAGTCTGGTGCGGGGCCTGATGCAATGACGCAGGATATCGACCTCGCCCTGCGCGTCAGTGGCGATATAGGCGACGCGCTGGCCGTCCTGCGCAAGACCAGGGCCGAGCTGGATGCGACGGGCGATGCGGCGCAGGGGCTGGGAGGACGGACCACACGGGCAGGGGCCGCCGCCGGGCAGGCGAGCACTGCATCGCGCGCCCTGGGTGAGCGCATGAGACACCTGCGCCCACAGATCCAGAACACGGCGTGGCAGGTGGGTGACTTCGCCGTCCAGGTGGGTGCAGGCACATCCGCGAGCCAGGCGATGGCCCAGCAGCTTCCGCAATTGCTCGGTGGGTTTGGCGTTCTTGGCGCGGTTCTGGGTGCTGTCGCGGCCATTGCCGTGCCTCTCGGTGCCGCATTTTTGCGCACAGGCGAGGAAGCGGAGAGTGCGTCCGACGCCACATCGCGGCTCGCGGATGCCACGGAGAGGCTGCGGGGACTGAAAGACCTTGGCGGTGATCTTGAGGATCTGGCCGAGCGTTACGGGGTTGTCACAGCGCGGGTTCGGGACCTTCTGGCCGCGCAGCGTCAGCTGGCGGAGCGTGAAGCGCGGGATGCACTGCGCGCGACAGGAAAGGGCCTGCTGGACAGTCTGCCCGAGGCGCTGGCCGCCGGACAGGACCGGGTGGCGGCGGATTTCGAGGATATTTTGCAAGGGACCGTGCACCGCTCCGGTGACGTGCTTCGCGAAGCTGGTCTGGATGTATTCGACGTCTCGGACAACGACAGCGTGAAAGCCCATCTGCGAGACACCTTTGGAGAGACCCCGACAGGGTTCGTCAAGGATGCCGATCTGGACAACATCGAAGATGTCGATACCCTTCTGAACACGATAATCATCAGGCTGCGCTTGTTCAACGAGGGCGCGGTCCGGACCAGCTTCGCCGTTATGGAGGCCTCCGAATCCATGTCCGCCGCCCTGCGCCGGTACGCAGATGAACTCGGACTTGCCGGTGAACAGACAGAGGCACTGTCATCGGCATCACTTGATCTGCGCAACGCTCTTGACGGCGATGATATCAATAGACCTGTTTCGCAATAGGTAGATTTCTGCCATTCCAGCTTCACCGAAGCAGTGGAGTTTGCCGGAATGGCCGTACTGAAAGTTTTACGGGCACGTCCAGAGTTGTTTTTCCGCCTTTCCGTAATACGTCCGGCGGATTTTGATGCTCCGGTTTGTCAGCTTCACCCGATTTGGCTTGCCGGTGAAGCCGCGCGTTTGTCCCGAAAGAACAGACAACGGGCCATCGGGGGCGGCAGGAAGTATCGGCTGCAACTGGCGGAACAAATGCTTTTGTGCCTGATCCATTACCGCACATACGCCGGCCAGGCCTTTGTTGGCCTGCTTTTCGACATTTCCAGCCCTACAGTTTGCCGCCGCGTTCGCGCCATGACGACGGTGATGGCTGGCCATTTCGCCATGCCGGAGCGCAGGATCAAATTATCGACACAGGAAAGAAACGATCTTCTCTATCCTGTGATCGATGGTACCGAGCGCCCTGTTCAGCGCCCCGGGACGCCGTCAAGGCGCAAAGCCAGTTATTCAGGAAAGAAGAAACGCCATACAGCGTCGCACCGGATCATTACCGACGACAGGAAAAGGATCCTGGCCGTTGGTCCTGCACAGCCCGGGCGAAAGCACGACAGGCGGATATATGATGAAGCGCGCGTGGACAAGCCCCCCGGTGTGCCTGTCCCGGGCGATCCCGGTTATCCGGGAACGTCGCTGGAAGTCCCGCTCAAGGCCTCAAGGAACCATCCCCTTGCCAAAGAGCGGAAAAGCTGCAACACATGGCACGCAAAGCTGCGCATCGGCGTAGAGCATGGAATTTGCCGCATGAAAAAGTTCGGGATTTTTGCCGATACCCATCGCAATAATGGCCAGGCGGATATGATCGCAAGGAATGTAGCGGCCCTGGCAAACCTGAATTTGAAAACAGCCGGACCAAATGGGCAGGGATACCTCCGTTCAAAAACAACCGCCCTTATTGCGAATCGAGTCTAATGAAGTTTCCGACGCCGTCGCAAACATGCGCAAAGTCCTGGAGAATGCCCTGGCGGGTGAAGACCTCACCACAGATCAACGAAAGGCGCTGGGGTATTGCCATGTGTGGACGGTTCCTGTTTTGCAAGGTTTTTTTTGACGCCGTGATCATAGCGGGTTGCGGTCATGTGTCCGGCCTGTTTTTGCGGCAATAAGGCCGCTGGCCCTGATGAAGTCCGCGTGCCAGTTCCCTATCAAGTTGCCGGACTACTTGTATCCTGGCAATACCTCGGGGTGTTCTGACTGCGGCTTGCTTTGATCATCATCACGTCTATTGCCCTTGCATCCTGAAGCGCAGTTTTGGTGCTCGGTCTTCCGAGCGCGCTTATGTGGCTTGGTACGTTCCTCCTCTTGCCAGGAGCGCCCATACGATCCGCGCAGTTTTGTTGGCCATTGCGACACTAACCAATCGCGGTGCCTTGCGTTCCAGCAGGCTGCGGATCCAGGCAGCGGTGCGGGTTTGTGTATCAGCAACATGCCTGAGAATGGCCGTTGCCCCAACCACCAGGAGTTTGCGCAAATAACCATCACCCATCTTGGTAATCCGCCCCAACCGCTCTTTTCCGCCCGAAGAGTTTTGCCGGGGGACCAGCCCGAGAAAGGCTGCGAACTGGCGTCCGGACTGGAATTGCGAAGGGTCCGTGACAGAAGCTGCCAGGGCTGTCGCTGTCAGCACGCCAACTCCTGGAATGGTTGCCAGGCGCTGACTGGTATCGTTCTGGCGGTGCCACACAAGGATCTCACTATCAAGTGCGCGGATCTGCTGGTTCAGGTTTGCGCGCTGATCGGCCAGGCTCAGCAAAGCGGTTCTCGCTATTTGTGGGATGTCTTCATTGGCACCCTCTTCAAGCTGTAGCAGCAATCGGGAAATATTTTCTGGCCTTTGAGGCGCAATGATCCCCAGCTCAGCCATGTGGGCGCGCAGCGCATTTATCAGCATCGTGCGTTGCCGTACCAGAAGATCGCGCGCCCGATGCAGCATCATAACTGCCTGCTGATCCACGCTCTTTATGGCCACAAAATGCATGTTCGGGCGCGTAACAGCCTCACAGATCGCCTCAGCATCCGCCGCATCATTCTTTTGTCGCTTCACGTATGGTTTTACATAGGCGGGAGGGATGAGCTTCACCTCGTGGCCGAGTGCTGTGATCTCACGCGACCAATGGTGGGACGTCGCACAGGCTTCAATGCCGATCAGGCAAGGTGGCAATTTAGCCAGAGTATCTAGGACTGCGTTCCGGCGAAGCTTCTTCTGTAGAACGGTTTGTCCTGTCGCATCGATCCCGTGAAACTGGAAAACTGACTTTGCAATGTCGATCCCTATCGTTGTAATTTCCATCTGGGCGGTTCCTTTCAAAGCTGGTTCATACCCCAGCACTTTGGCACATTGCGATGCCGGTGGGTGGAACCGTCCAACTCATCAAGTTGTTGGCGGCCGCTTGTGAGGCATTAGAAAAGGCAGGGTTATGCCGCCATTTCGGCGGTGTAATCGGCCCAGAGGCTGAACGCATCGCTGCGGGCGTGGCGGTATGAGGTTGCGGTGAGTTGATAGCGGCGGGGACGGAAAATCAGGTTGATCCGGTCATGCGCAGACAGAAACCTCTGAGCTTGTCGGTGGGATTTGAACCGCCCGAATATCTTCTCCCGTTTGCGGGTCGGCCGGTGCGATACTTCGACCGCGTTGTCGAGGCCTTTGTGGGCGCGATGGTCAGCGTCCGGGGCCAGTGTTTTGATCGGCTTGATGCAGCTGCGCAATTTGTCGGTGATGACGACCCCTGGTTCGCCGAACCGGGCAACCAATCGTTGAAAAAACCGCTTCGCCGCTTTGGAATTCCGACGCGTTTGTACAGGAATATCAAGAACATCTCCATTTGCGTCGATTGCGCGCCACAGCCAGTGCCTCTTGCCACGGATCGTGATTACGACTTCATCCATGTGCCACTTGTCGTTCGGTCGCGGTCGATCCCGGCGGATGCAATCTGCAAAGTGTTGACCAAAGCGATTGACCCACAGTCGGACCGTTTCCCGGCTGACAATAATACCCCGCGCAGCCAACAAGTCCTCAACATCAGCCGTGCTCAGCGCGAACCGGTGGTACGCCCAAACAGCGTACGCAATGATCTCACGCGGATAGCGGAAGCCTTTTAGGCGCGGCATAATGGTTGGGATGCTCATAGGATCAGTCTAACCTGATCATAACCACCGAACAACTTGGCAATACCTCTTTGACAGTTACGAAGACATCCTGGACAAATGTGCAGACGCATGGACCTTTTTCGGGAATGATCCCGACCGGGTAACCTCAATCACACACCGTGACTGGCTAACGGTCAATTGATTATGCCATTGGTATAACAGATCGTAACCGATATCATGCAAGCGGCGATCTATGCGACAATGCCCGCAGAACCGATCTCCGGTCAACAAAACGCACGGGCCTTCAGGCAACCAGGGGCGAATACTTTCCAGAAGCCCGTTTTGCACACGCCACCCGATTGCCCCTTTGGTCCGGCGCACACGCCAGGCTACAGGCAAGGCGCGGTCCCGCATCCGCACCGATACCATCAAGGCTTCGTGACCCTTGTTGACCTGGCTTTGGTCAGGAGCAGGCACAATTGTCTCTCCGGCATCATGCAGGCGGCGAAAAATCTCCCCCGCGCAAGCACACATCACCTCATCGGCATCGATACGGGAATTCTTCAAAACCCGTGAAATGTACTGATATTGGTGGTCCACCGAGGTTACAGCCGATAATGCCAGGAGTCTGCTGTGGTGCCAAAGGCGTTGCCCGAGCCGCCCCGCAGTGCTAGACTTTCGTTAAATTTCGCAAAATGTTCAGTCAGGGGTATCGCATGAATAGCATCTTTTGGTTTGCCTTGATCTTCTATCTCTGATTCAGTTTTCCAAAGTTTATGTCTGGAGGGCGCTGTTTTGGAAAATACCGTGTTGTTTCAATCTTTTGCCTCGTCGATTTCCGATCCCCGCCAGGAGACGAAGGTGTTGTATCCACTTGATGGGATTCCGCTTTTGAGCCTGTGCGGAGTGGTGTCGGGGTGTGGGAGTTTTGTCGATGTTGCCCTTTAATGGCGAGGAAAAGTCGGGTTTCCTGCGCAAGTTGGCTGCGTTTGAGCATGGCATACCCTCCCGTGACACGCTTTCGACGGTGTTTCGGGCGATTGATCCTGAAGAGGTCAACGCAGCCTTTGCCGCGTGGGCGTCCGGGTTGGCCGGGCGCGTTGGAGGAACGGTCGTTGCCATTGACGGCAAGACAGCGCGAGGCTCAAGGGCCGGTGGTGAAACGCCTCTGCATCTGATCCCGGCCCGGTGTAACGATCTACGCCTCGTGCCCGGCCAGCAAGCCGGCGCGCACAAAAAGAACGGGATCAAGGACATCCCCGTTCTCCTGGATTTGCTCTTCCTGGAGGGCGCGGTCGTGACGCTGGATGCGATGGGGTGCCAACGTGAGATCGCCTGCAAAATCCGTGACAAGGGTGCTGACTATGTGCTGGCCCTGAAGGGCAATCAGGGGCTTCTCCATGAAGACGTGAAACTGTGGTTCGAAGAACAGGATCGGGAAAACACAGAATCACTACAGACGGTTGACGGCGACAAGGGTAGGATTGAAACGCGAACATACACCCAATGCGACGCCATCGGCCGGTTGAAAAAGCGCCATCCCCATCGGGAGGGGTTGGTCAGCATTGGCCGCGTCGTCCCGCTTCGGGAAAGTGGCGGGAAGACGACACGGCAAACGCGGTACTTCATCCCGTCCCTGCCGAAAGACGCCGCGCGCTTTGCCCATGCCGTACGCTCTCACCGGGGAATTGAAAACCGCCTCCACCGGGTGCTTGATGTCACCTTCCGCGATGACGACAGCCGGATACGAAAAGATCACGCACCCGCCAACTTCGCCGTCATCAGGCACATCGCAATGAATTTGCTCAACAAAGCAAAAAGCGAGAACTCCCTCGGAGGAATGCGGAAAAAGGCTGGCTGGAACAACCGCTTCCCGCTTCAAATCCTCGCGCCGTGAAACTCATGCGATTCCCCTGAATGTTCAGTACGGCCATGTTGACTGGCGCTGGAAGATTCCTTAAATGCGCATCGTTGTCACTCATCACAGGTGAATGATAACGATCGAAACCGAAGCATGAACCAGGGAGAGTTCAGAATGGCATTCACTCCGTTGCATGACCGGGTACTGGTCCGCCGCGTTGAATCCGACGAAAAGACCGCTGGTGGTCTGATCATCCCCGATAACGCAAAAGAAAAGCCCGCCGAGGGCGAAGTGGTTTCCGTTGGCGCCGGTACGCGCGACGAAGACGGCAAGCGCGTCGACATGGACGTCAAGGCCGGCGACAGGATCCTGTTCGGCAAATGGTCCGGCACCGAGATCACGCTGGACGGCGAAGAGCTGTTGATCATGAAGGAAAGCGACATTCTGGGGATCATCTCCTGAGTCGCTTCGGATGGCGGGCCAGTGCCCGCCCGACGATATCCTTACCGAAATTCAAGACGAGGACTGCAGAAAATGGCAGCTAAAGACGTCAAATTCGATACCGATGCCCGCAACCGTATGCTGACGGGCGTCAACATCCTGGCCGACGCGGTCAAGGTGACCCTGGGCCCGAAAGGCCGCAACGTTGTTCTGGACAAATCCTTTGGCGCACCGCGCATCACCAAGGATGGTGTGACCGTAGCCAGGGAAATCGAACTGGAAGACAAGTTCGAGAACATGGGTGCGCAGATGGTGAAAGAAGTCGCCAGCCGCACCAATGACGAAGCCGGTGACGGCACCACCACCGCGACCGTTCTGGCCCGGGCCATTGTGCGCGAAGGCCTGAAACAGGTTGCAGCCGGTCTGAACCCGATGGATCTGAAGCGCGGCATCGACCTGGCTGTTGCCAAAGTCGTTTCCGAGATCAGGGGCGCGGCGCGCGAAGTCAAGGACTCTGCCGAAGTCGCGCAGGTTGGCTCCGTCGCGGCCAACGGCGAAGCTGATATCGGCAACCAGATTGCTGATGCGATGCAGAAAGTCGGCAACGGGGGCGTCATCACGGTTGAGGAAAACAAAGGCCTTGAGACCGAGACGACCGTTGTGGAAGGCATGCAGTTTGACCGTGGTTACCTGTCGCCTTACTTTGTCACCAACCCGGACAAGATGACTGCCGAACTGGAAGACTGCCTGATCCTGCTGCACGAGAAGAAACTGTCCTCGCTGCAGCCGATGGTGCCCCTGCTTGAAACGGTTATCCAGTCTGGCAAGCCTTTGCTGATCATTGCTGAAGACGTCGAGGGCGAGGCCCTGGCCACGCTGGTCGTCAACAAGCTGCGCGGGGGTCTGAAGATCTCTGCTGTCAAGGCCCCCGGTTTCGGTGATCGCCGCAAGGCCATGCTGCAGGACATCGCTGTTCTGACCGGCGGTCAGGTGATCAGCGAAGATCTTGGCATGAAGCTGGAATCGGTGACCATCGACATGCTGGGGTCTGCCAGGCGGATCTCGATCACCAGGGATGAGACCACGGTCGTCGACGGCAACGGCGAGAAAGCCGGGATCGAGGCACGTGTTGCCCAGATCCGCAGCCAGATCGAGAAAACCACATCCGACTACGACCGCGAAAAGCTGCGGGAACGTGTTGCCAAACTGGCTGGCGGTGTTGCTGTCATCCGCGTTGGCGGCATGTCCGAAGTGGAAGTCAAAGAGCGCAAGGACCGTGTCGATGACGCGCTGAACGCGACCCGTGCGGCGGTTCAGGAAGGCGTTGTTGTCGGTGGTGGCGTTGCTCTGGTTCAGGGCGGCAAAGCACTGTCAGGTCTGGAAGGCGGGAACCCGGATCAGAACGCCGGGGTCACCATTGTCCGCAAGGCACTGGAATCGCCGCTGCGTCAGATCGCTGAAAACGCCGGCGTCGATGGCTCTGTCGTGGCCGGCAAAGTCCGCGAAAGCAATGACGGGACCTTTGGCTTCAACGCGCAGACCGAAAAATATGGCGACATGTTCTCGTTTGGCGTTATCGACCCTGTCAAGGTTGTTCGCACGGCTCTGGAAGATGCAGCTTCCGTTGCCGGTCTGCTGATCACTACCGAAGCCATGGTTGCCGACAAGTCCGAAAAGCCGGGTGCCGACGGCGCGCCGGGCGGCATGCCCGATATGGGCGGCATGATGTAGGCTGCGCTGCCCATCAAAGACAGGGAGGGGTCGCCTTGGGCGGCCCCGTTTCCTGTAGAGCGTGTCGCGTCAAATCGCACCCGTCGGCACTGGAGTTGCACGCATTTTGGAGGCGGCCCCAGGGCCCGGCTTGAAGTATCGTGCGGCGTTCAGCGTGGCCTATGGTGGCGGCTGCGGGCGAGCGAGCTCACGCATTTGAAGGACGGTGATATCGACAGTGATCGCATGCTGATCCGGGTCGAACAGGACAAGGGCCGTAAGGACCGGCATGTTTGATCTGGACGCATTCAAAAACGCCATTCACACCCCATCCGCCAAACTGACGAAACATTGACATAATGCCTGTAGGCGCGATCAAAAACCTATGAGATAGTCGCACCGAACAATAGATAGGAACTGCATCATGCGAACCACTTTAGCTTTGCTGGGAATGCTACTGACCTTGCCCGTCGCAGGGCAGGCATCCGAGGGCGAACGTATACAAATCAAAGGAGAAATGATTGATACGTGGTGCTATTATTCCGGCGTCATGGGTGGCCCGGATGCGGTTGTCGGCAGCGCGCATCATACCTGTGCCCTGTGGTGTTCGGCGGGCGGCATTCCTGTCGGGCTTTTGGGTGAAGACGGTCAGGTTTACATGGTTCTCAAAATCGAAAGCGATGACGGATCGGCAAGCGGGGATACTCAACTGAGCCTTGCCAGTCACGAAATCACGGCTGATGGTCTGCTTTATGAACGCGACGGCCTGAAATACATCGTGGTGGAAAAAGTGGTCGAGGATCACGGTATCACCAATCTGAACCACGAAGATTATGGCACCGTGCCCGGCTTCGCCATCCCAGAACCCAAGGAGTGAGGCCAGGATCATGAAACATATCATCATCGCTTTGGCCGTCCTGACCACACCCGTTTCTGCACAGGATTTCTCGGAAGGGTCCGAGGCAAAGTCCTGGAACCTCTACGCCGAAGAACCCGCCCGGTTTGAGGCAATGGTCGTCGATATACTGTGCGAAATGACCGGCGATTGCGCCGACAATTGCGGCGACGGACACCGCCAGCTTGGGCTTTTGCGCGCCGCTGATGGTATGCTGGTTTACCCGAACAAAAACTCGCAAGCGGCCTTTACAGGTGCGGCTCAGGAATTGTTGCCCTTCTGTGGCGCGCAGGTCGAGGTTGACGGGTTGATGATCAACGACCCCGATCTTGACGTCAACAACGTCTATCTTGTGCAAAAAATCCGAAATGTCGGTGAAGAAAAGTGGACCAGGGCCAATTCCTGGACAAAGAAATGGGCCAAGGCAAATCCCGATGCCAAAGGCAAAGGTCCCTGGTTTCGGCGTGACCCAAGGGTCAATGCCGCTATTGCGGCAAATGGCTATACCGGGATTGGCGTTGAGGCGGAACAGCCCTTTATCAAGGAGATGTTCGAGTGAGGCGGCATCTGATCCACATCCTGTGCGTGGCCGCATGCATCGTGGCCACGCATGCCGGTGCCCACGGAACGAAAAAGCATGCAGAAAACACAGTGGCCCCCGCCTCGCCCGCTGCGGTGTCCGCTTTGCCGTGGCACATTGGCGGGCCATTTCAACTTGTCGATCACACCGGTGCTGCGCGCAGCCAGGTTGAGCCTGAGGGCAAGCTACAGCTTTTGTTCTTTGGCTATGCCAATTGCCCCGGCATCTGTAGTGCGGCCCTGCCCATGATGGCGGATGCGGTTGATGTGCTGGCCGACAGGGGGATTGAGGCCAGCCCCGTCCTGATTACCATTGATCCGGTTCTGGACACGGTTGAAACCATGGGTCCCAGGCTGCACGGGATTTCGCCAGCGTTTGTGGGCCTGACAGGGGATTACAAGGATCTGAGTGTTGCCTACGATGCCTATCAGGTGACGTTTGAAAAGATCATGGATGACCCGGAACATGGACCGATCTATGCCCATGGCAGCCATATCTATCTGCTGGATGCACAAGGCGAGGTTCTGACCTTGATGCCGCCGATCCTTCCGGCAGAGCAAATGGCCGAGATTGTGGCGCGTTACGTCGAGGAGTGACCGGTGCCTCAGCAGGCGCCACTATTTTGCTCCGCACACTATTTTGCTCCGCCGTTATTACGCCTGTGCTTGCAATGTGATCCGCCCAACCGTAGAGTTCTGTTCCGCCCGCTGATTTCGGGGTATCCGCCCACACTCCTGTAAAACGCGGAGCAATATTGGGCCACAGAAGCGGCTGCATATCACAGTTGTAGCGGAGTAAAAGTCCGCCAGTTTGTGCCCTTCGTTTATTCGGAGGGCGGGAGATGTATTCTGTGGATATTTATAGTCGTGTGCGCCGTGCTTGTTTGAAGGACGGTATGTCTGGCCGAGAAGCGGCGCGGTTTTTCAACATGGCGTAATCAGGATCAGCACTCAGTTACCCCTGTTATTCTGGATGCACATGCAATTGAAAAGGAGACTGACCAATGGAATATTTTGCTGGTTTGGATGTGTCCATGGAAGAGACGCATATCTGCATTCTGGATCGTGAAGGGGCCCTTATTCGTGAAGGAAAAGCGAGCTCAACACCAAAAGCGATCGCTGACTTCCTCGCTTCTGGACCACCATGTGCCAAAGTTGTATTTGAAACGGGACGGATGGCACCAATGCTTTACCATGGGCTGACGGAGCTTGGTGTCCCGGTTGTTTGCATCGAGAGCAGGCAAGCATATCAGGCCCTTAAATCTCTGGCCGGCCACAAGACGGACCGCAATGATGCCCGCGGTTTGGCACACCTGGCGCGGACGGGATTCTACAAGCCGACCCATGTCAAATCACTGTCAGCGCACGCAATCCGGTCGCTGATCGCAGCCCGCAAGAAGCTGGTCGGACAGCGTGTGACGCTCGACAATCAGATCCGCGGTCTGGTCGTCGTCTTCGGCGTGCGGCTGCCACGAGCTTTGTCTCCGGCATTCAAAAACGCGGCGCTAAAAGTTAGCGATGGAGTGCCTGGCCTCCATGCCGCAATTTGCGGACTGTTCGCAGCACGCGAAGCAATCCTCGCGGCGGTTGCAGCCATTGATGGCGACATCAAAAAGATGACCCGCAAATCCGAAGTCTGCCAGCGCCTTATGACGGTACCAGGGGTCGGTCCGATCACAGCATTGGCCTTTGCCGCAGCAATTGATGATCCGTCGCGTTTCAGGAAATCGCGTGATGTGGGGGCGTATCTTGGACTGGTGCCGCGACGGCATCAATCTGGTGAAATCGACTACACGGGCAGCATCTCAAAGCGGGGCGACGTGCGCGTCAGAACGCTTCTCTATGAGGCCGCCAATGTGATGCTGACGCGGTATGCCGCTCCGCTCAAATTGAAGACATGGGCCCTCGCAATCGGTGCGCGCTCAACGATGAGAAAGGCCCGAGTGGCTCTGGCGCGTCGTCTGGCAATCATACTTCATGCCATTATGCGAGACAAAACTGACTTCCAGTCCGCGTAAGGCTTACGAGGCGACAACGAGGATTCCTAAATCAAAGTTCCCATCTGGGACGATGCCCGAGGGAGGGCGTGAGACACGGCGCCGATTCTGTAGCAACAGCCAAGACCAACGGTATGATTGCGGTTTCAACATTGCCGACCCACACCCAGCCAACCCCATCATGAACCTCAGAGTTCGAAGAGAACAAAGGCAACCTCTGACATCAAAAGCAGGAAACTCAGGAAACACGCATTGACAGATTAGAGAACAAAGATCGTAAGACGATCGCGAAGATGCTGCGCCATGAACTTCCGCCTGGGTATCGTCGGTCGGAAGCGCCTCGGCGGCCAACGCTTGATGGTTATGTTGGTGTGGTCGATGAGATACTGCGCACAGACAAAGCCCTGATCAAAAAGCAGCGACACACGGCCAAGCGCATCTTTGAACGGCTGCGCGATGAGCATGGATATGCCGGCAGCCTGACCACGGTGACCTATTACGTGCGCGAGCAAAAACGGCGCACCAAAGAGGTGTTTGTGCCGTTGTCGCATCGGCCGGGCCATGCGCAGGTTGATTTTGGTGAGACGCTGGGCGTGATCGGTGGCGTGGAATGCAAGATCCACTTCTTCGTGATGAGCTTGCCACATTCTGATGCGGTGTTTGTGAAGGGATATCCAGCTGAGACAACCGAGGCGTTTTGCGATGGCCATGTGTCCGCCTTTGCATTCTTTGGCGGCATTCCGCAATCCATTCTCTACGACAATACCAAGATCGCCGTGGCTCGGATACTCGGGGATAAGACGCGCATCCGCACACGTCGGTTTACGGAACTGCAGTCGCATTACTTGTTTGATGACAAGTTTGGCAGACCCGCGCGAGGGAACGATAAAGGCAACGTTGAGGGCATGGTTGGATACACCCGCCGCAACTTCATGGTTCCCGCACCTCGCTATGACAGCTTTGATGATCTGAACGCACATTTGGAAGAGAAGTGTTTAGCACGTCAGGACGATACGTTGCGGGGTCACACCCAAACCATAGGCGCACGCCTGATGTCGGATTTGGATGCTCTGATGGGATTGCCCGTCGCAGAATATGAAGCCTGCGATCACGTCAGCACGCGTGCAACGTCGATCTCAATGGTGCGCTATCGCAGCAATGATTACTCGGTGCCAGTAGCCTATGCGCACCACGATGTTCATGTGCGTGGGTTTGTGCATGAGGTTATCATCGGCTGCGGCAATGAGATTATTGCGCGGCACAAACGATCCTACACATCAGCGGATATGGTCTTTGACCCATTGCACTTTTTGCCCCTGCTTGAACAAAAGGTGGGTGCCCTGGATCAGGCCGCGCCTTTGCAGGGTTGGCATTTGCCAGATGTATTTGCCACGCTGCACCGACTGCTTGAAGCCAGAATGGGTAAGCCGGGCAAGCGAGAATACGTTCAAGTCTTGCGCCTTTTGGAGACCTTCGAAATGGATGTTGTGCAAGGCGCAATCCAGCAGGCAATAGATATGGGTGCAATTGGCTATGACGCCGTAAAACACCTTGTACTGTGTCGGGTTGAGAAGCGGCCACCACGATTGGATTTGGACTTCTATCCATACTTGCCCAAGGCCAATGTCGGCACAACACGCCCATCCAGTTACATGAGCTTGATGGGAAGGACCGCGGCATGACCGAAGCCCCTCGGATTCTTCTACGGCATCATCTTAAACAACTGCGACTGCCAACGTTCCAAGGCGAGTATGCCAAACAGGCGCAGCTCTGTGCTGCAGAGAACAAAGATCACATCCACTATCTGGCGCGGCTGTGTGAGATGGAATTGATCGACCGCGAACGCCGGATGATTGAACGGCGCATCAAAGCGGCGAAGTTCCCCAGCACCAAGAGCTTGGATAGCTTTGACTTCAAGATCATGCCAAGCTTGAACAAGCCCCTGACGATGGATCTGGCACGATGCGATTACGTTAATCGCAGGGAGAACATCATCGCGCTCGGCCCGTCAGGCACGGGCAAGACACACATCGCCCTGGGACTTGGGCTGGCTGCATGTCAAAGAGGACTGAAGGTGCGCTTCACAACGGCTGCGGCATTAGTCCATGATCTGATCGAGGCTCAAGATGAGCGGAGATTGCAGCGCCTTCAAAAGCAACTGACCAGCCAGAACCTGTTGATCATTGATGAACTGGGCTTCGTACCGCTCAGCAAATCTGGCGCAGAGCTGCTCTTCGAGGTCATATCCCAATGCTATGAACGCGGCTCCATCATCATAACCTCGAACCTGCCCTTCGATGAATGGACTGAAGTCTTTGGCTCTGAGCGGCTGACCGGTGCGCTACTCGATCGTTTAACCCATCACGTCCACATCCTCGAGATGAATGGCGAAAGCTATCGGCTCAAACACAGTCGCAACAACCGAAAATAACCAGCCCGCAATCACAGTCAGAATAATGCTGGCCTTATGGCCAGCATGCGCTTTGGCACGCTTCAGCTTTGTGACGAGCACGCGTGCAAAAGCGCCACAAAACATCAACCGAAGTGGCCCATTTTTACGCCGCGACATGGACCCATTTTACTCTGCGATTGACACACTCCCCTCCCGCAAGAGGCTGCGGCGCGCCGCCGGGAACGAATCGAACGGCTTGCCAAAGGCATGTTGGCTGCCACCGGGTGTCGCTCCCGGTGTCCGGAAATCACGGGTCCTTCCCGGCGGGGACGGCTTGTGGGTGTTATGTGCCGCACCTTCCAACTTCTGTGTGCCGA
This sequence comes from Roseovarius sp., assembly GCA_965207105.1. Lineage (GTDB taxonomy): Bacteria > Pseudomonadota > Alphaproteobacteria > Rhodobacterales > Rhodobacteraceae > Roseovarius. Next base: position 35,489 of record CBDBLS010000039.1, read on the forward strand.
TTTTTTTGCATTTCGTTTCGTTTCAGATTTCCGCCGCCGACAACCGATTGTAACCATTCAGGAAATATTTTCCGACGGGTCATCTGAAACGAAATGGCTCCTGGGCTCGAAACGAAATGCCCTCCCGAAACGCGCGGGGAAACCGCCGGAGGGGTCGCGCCGGAATTTGCGCGATACCGCCGGTGAAAAAAAATGTCAGGAATCCCGGCATGGCCAGCGGCAAAAAACCCTTCGCGCGACGGGACGTGCTCCGGTCCCGCCCGCAGTCCGGAGATCGGGCGGCTGCCGCCGGATGTCCCCGTGCCCTGCGCGCGGAATTCCCGTGCCCGTTCTGCGGATCAGGTCCGGCAGATCGCGGCGTCGATCAGGGTGTCCGGTTTTACCGGTCCCGGCCTATGCCGGGGGCAACACCGTTATTGCCGGGGCAGGACCGTGTGCCGACGGCGCGGGAGACGCGCATGGATCCCGCGCCCTGCATCCGGCTGCCCGGTCTCCCGGATGCGCAGCGCCCCTGCTGACAACAGGCTGGCCGGACATGCGGGCCGGGACGGGGACCTGCTCCGGCCTGAGCCGGAGGAATTGCGCGACCCCGGGTTTCATCCGGACAGATGTCGGGATGCCGGTGGCTGATGACCGGATTGACATGTGCCGGACCGGTCCGCCCTGCAACGCCACCGCAGGCAAGGCCGGGAACGACACCATGGACAGCCCTGCCCTGCCCGCCGTCCTGACCGGTTCCACACAGGAACATTCCATACAGGAACAGGAGTCCGGCAGGAAATTGCGGGCCTGCACACTGCCACAGACAGGTTCCTGTACCCGGGCAATTTCCCCCCTGTTTTTTCCCCTGTTTTTTTCCCTGAATTTCCGTAGAAATCCGGGAGAGACCGGTTGGCAGCACACCGACCGCACAGCCAGCCACACCGCCGGTTTTGTCCCCTGCAGATTTGAAGCGGTTTTATGCGGTGTTATCAGTGGGTTGAAAATCGATGTTTCTGACAGAGACGCTTTATCCGGGCGGATATACCCCCCGGATACACCGAAAGTCTCTGCGGGCGTATTTCATCATCCGTTTCGGGTATTCAGGCCGGAGTGATCCTTACCCGCAGCCCCCGGGTAAACCGCCGGTTTCGCTGTTCTGATCGCGGCATTTTCGATATCAATCAGGGTGTCGATGACGGTGCGGGGCGGGCGAGGTTTCATGGAACCCCCGGAGGGTGCGGGTGCCATAGACAACCGGCCCCTGCCCCGAAGCGGTTTCAGCCCGGCACGGCAATCCGCAGCTTTTTCGGCACGAGGGTGTTCATCCGCCGGATATGCTCCGGCAGGCACAGGGTCCTGAAATCATATGTCCCGACCACATGCGCCCGCGCCGCCGGACCCGGATGCTCGTAGGTGCCGGGATTGGCCAGCACGTCGATCACCTGATCCGCCAGCGCATCCGCATCAAGGAAATCCACCGGCAATCCGGTTTCGCCATGGGTGATTGCCTCGCGCACCGAAGGCACATCCGGGGCCACGATGGTGGCCTGCATCGCCATTGATTCCAGCAGCGACCAACTCATCACAAACGGCATGGTCAGATGCAGATGGCAGCGGCTGATCTGAACCACCTGGCAAAAGCTGGACCAGGGTACCCTCCCCAGAAAATGCACCCGGTTCCAGTCGACACTGTCGCCGAGTTTCCCGGTCATTTCGGCGCGCAACCCCCCGGGGTGCCCGCTCTTGCGACCATAGGAGACGCTGTCGCCGCCCACCACCGGCACCCGGGCCTGCGGACGGGCGGCCAGGATCCGGGGCAGCGCTGCCATGAAGATGTGAAAGCCGCGCACATGTTCCGGATTGCGGGCCATACAGGTGAACACCTCATCCCCGCGCGTGACCGGCCGGTCCAGCCGGCCCAGCGACAGGGACACATCCGGGTCGGGACCCAGTCGGTCGGTACGGATCCCGTCATGGCAGGTATGGAGTTTCGGATGGAACGAGGCCGGGAAGGTGTTCTTTTGCCAGACGGTCGGCACATGGCCCGGATCCACATGCTCGATATTGGCACAGGGCACCACGTTGCGGGCCTCCATAAGGAACGGCGTGTGATCCGAAACCGGATCGTCCGGGTCGAAGCCCACCACACCGCCTGTGGCGTTATGGAAATATTCAAAGAACCCCAGGATCGGCACATCCGGCCAGATCTGTTTCATGAACAACAACTCACCCCAGCCGGTATGGCCCAGGATCAGGTCGGGCCGGAAGCCCTCGTTCTTCTCCAGCGCGCGGGCGGCCATGGCGGCGGCAAACCCCGCGCCGGTGGCCTCTTCCCAGACCCTGGACAGCCCATAGGCCCCGGCCCCGGGCTTGTGATGCGACTTGTAGACCACGGTCATCACCCCGTCGATCCAGGGCGCATCCTTGCGCTGTGTCAGGAACACGATCCGATGTCCCCCCTGTGCAACCAGCCACATCAGCAATTTCCGATGCTGGCCCGGCATATTCCGGTGCACAAAGAGGATATTCATCGCAAGGATCCTGTCCGGTTAATGCAAAAGTCCCTTGAGACGGGTACCCTGGCCGTTCTCTTTGGTGGTGTAGCCTGATGTCCATCCGGAAATTCGCCGCCGGTTTGCACCGTGAAGCGTTTTACCGGGGGCCTGCCCCCCGGTAAACCCACATTCGCCAGGCAACCCGCCGGTTTCGCTGTCCTGACTGCGGCATTTGCGATATCAATCACGGTGGCGACAACGATGCGGAGCGGGGCGGGTTTCCTGGATCACCCGGAGGGTGCGGGTTTCGAGCGGGGTGACCGGGCGGTTATTGACAACCGGGGGCGGCTGGAGTTCCGGGGTACGCAGCCCGGTTCGGATGGCGGTCTCCCTGTGATACGCGAGCGCGATGACGCGCCCGGACTGTCCGGTCCGGCGTCGGCGGCGTTGCGCGACAGCCGTCAGGGCAACACCGTCCACCGGTTCGACGGGCAGTTCCGACAAGCGGTCTATGGACGGCTCGTCGGCTACGAGGAAAGCACTTTCGGAAAAACCTGTATCCCCCGACGCTGCCTGAATGACGCTGACCTTCTCTCAAATCGAGCGGCCTGGTTTATGGGCCAAAGTCGACTTTTTGCGCAAAGGAAACCCCCCGCAGCGCACTGCCACAGGGGTCTCGATACTGATCAATCGAACAGACTCAACCTGGCATCCTGGTCTTGCGCAGATAGGGCAGAACCTGCTCGAATTCGCCAAAGCGCTCTTTTGCGTCTTCGTTGGAAACTGCGGACGTAATGATAACGTCCTCGCCGCTTTTCCAGTTTGCAGGGGTCGCCACCTGATGGTTGGCGGTCAATTGAATCGAATCAAGCGCCCGCAGAATCTCGTCAAAGTTCCGTCCGGTGGTCATTGGATAGGTCAGCGACAATTTGACCTTCTTGTCCGGGCCGATAATGAACACGGTACGTACCGTGGCATTGTCCGCCGGGGTCCGCCCTTCAGAACTGTCACCGGCACCGGCGGGCAGCATCTCGTATAGTTTGGCCACTTTCAACTCCGGATCGCCAATCATCGGATAGCTTACCTCGTTGCCGGTGACTGTGGTAATATCCGACTTCCAGCGGTGATGATCCTCAACCGGGTCAACGGAAATACCGATAATCCTGGCATTTCGGCTGGCAAATTCACCAGACATCCCGGCCATCGTTCCAAGCTCGGTCGTACAAACCGGTGTAAAGTCTTTGGGATGTGAAAACATCACTGCATAACCGTCACCGATCCAATCGTGAAAACTGATCTCACCTTCGGTTGTATCAGCTACAAAATCAGGGGCGGTGTCGTTTATTCTCAAGGCCATAACTGTGTCCTCTCCTTTGTGTTTGTGTCGCATTGAGAATTTGATCAAATCCTGTCGGGAAGGATTCGCACAATCCCGCTGCAGAGGAGCACGGAGATTAACAATGCACCACGAAACCTTCGGCGGAGACCAGGGGAATCGCATGAGTTTCACAGCGTCAGGATTTCAGGCAGGAAACGGTTGTTCCAGCCTGCCTTTTTCCGGTTTCCCCCGAGGGAGCGTTTACCTTTCACTTTGCCGGGCAGGTTCATCGCGATGTGCCTGATGACGGCGAAGCTGGCGGGGGCATGATCTTTTCGCACCCGGCTGTCGTCATCGCGGAAGGTGACATCGAGCACCCGGTGCAGACGGTTTTCAATTCCCCGATGAGAGCGTACCGCATGGGCAAGGCGCGCGGCGTCTTTCGGCAGGGACGGGATGAAGTATCGCGCCTGTCCCGTCGTCTTGCCATTACTTTCCCTGACCGGGACGACGCGACCAATGCTGGCCGGACCCTCCCGATGGGGGTGACGCTTTTTCAACCGGTCGATGGCATCTCATTGGGTATATGTTCGCGTTTCAATCCCGCCCCTGTCGCCGTCAACTGTCTGTAATGACTCTGTGTTTTCCCGATCCTGTTCTTCAAACCACAGTTTCACGTCCTCATGGAGAAGCCCCTGATTGCCCTTCAGTGCCGGCACATAGTCAGCACCCTTGTCACGGATTTTCGCGGCGACCTCACGCTGACATCCCATCGCATCCAGGGTCACGGTCGCTCCCTCAGGGAAAAGCAAATCCAGAAGCACGGGGATGTCCCTGATCCCGTTCCTTTTGTGCGCACTGGCTTGCTGACCAGGCACAAGCCGCGGGTCGTCGCACCGGGCCGGGATCAGATGCAGAGGCGTTTCACCACCGGCCCTTGAGCCTCGCGCTGTCTTGCCGTCAATGGCAACGAGCGTTCCACCAATGCGCGCGGCCAACCCGGACGCCCATGCTGCAAAAGCTGCGCTGAACTCTTCGGGATCAGGCGCCCGGAACACCGTCGAAAGCGTGTCACGGGAGGGTGTGCCATGCTCAAATGGAGCCCATTTGCGCAGGAATTCCGGCTTTTCCTCACCGTAGAGGGCAACATCGACAAAACTCCCGCAGCCGGACACAACCCCGCAAAGGCTCAAAAGCAGAACCTCATCAAGCGGATAAAGAACCTTCGTCTGTTGGCGTGGATCGCTGATAGTTGAGGCAAAAGATTGAAACAAAACGGCATTTTCCAAAGCGGCGTCCTGCGGACATAAACTTTGGAAAACTGAATCAGAGACAGAAGATCAAGGCAAACCAAAGGATGCCATTCATGCGATACCCCTGTCGTGTGTCAGCGACACAATCGCGTTTTAGCGACAGTGATGTCGCCAATGCCTGCGCGTTGCAATTTGATCCGCCCGACCGTACAGTTCTGATCCGCCAGGTGATTTCAGGGTGTCCGCCCACCCTTTCCCCCGGGAAAAGGCCGCGTTGCGCCGCAGGGAACGGATGGAACGGCTTGCCAAAGGCACGTTGGCTGCCACCAGGGGCCGCTCCCGGTGTTCGGAAATCACGGGTCCTTCCCGGCGGGGACGCATGTGGGTGTTATGTGCCGCACCTTCCTACTTCTGCGTGCCGATTTTTTTGCATTTCGTTTCGTTTCAGATTTGCGCCGCCGACAACCGGTTGCAACCATTCAGGAAATTTTTTCCGACAGGTCATCCGAAACGAAATGGCCCTCCCCGCCGAAACGAAATGCCCTCCCGAAACGCGCGGGGAAACCGCCGAAGGGGTCGCGCCGGAATTTGCGGGGTACCGGCGGTGAAAAAATCGCCGGGAGGTCCGGCATGGCCAGCGGCAAAAAAAGCCCTTCGCGCGACGGGACGTGCCCCGGTCCTGCCCGCAGTCCGTAGATCGGGCGGCTGCCGCCGGATGTCCCCGTGCCCTGAAACCCCGTGTCCTGTGCGCGGAATTCCCGTGCCCGTTCTGCGCATCAGGTCCGGCAGATCGCGGCGTCGATCAGGGTGTCCGGTTTTACCGGTCCCGTCCTGTTCGCCGGGGGCAACACCATTGTTGCCGGGGCAGGACCGTGTGCCGACGGCGCGGGAGACGGGCATGGATGTTGTGCCCTGCATCCGGCTGCCCGGTCTCCCGGATGAGCGGCGCCCCGCGTATATTGCTGCTGACAAGAGCCTGGCCGGACATGCGGGCCGGGACGGGGACCTGCTCCGGCCCGGGCCGACGCACAGCACGCGCGCGGGCTTCCGGTGAATACTTGTTCGTTGTCTGTGTCATTATGCTCCATCCTACTCATGAGTTGGAGCCTCCGGTAAACAACGCGCGGTTCAGTCGAGCATAACTGGTCCCATTTTAGAACTGCAAACTCGCGGATCATCTCTCCGAATTCAGGCACTTTCTGAGTTCGTCGACTGTCTTCCATGGCCTGAAGGTGTGGATTGCACGATGACAGGTTGGGCAAACCATTCTCAGGTCAGAGGGCTTGGTCTCCCCTTTATGCCCGTCGTCAGAGAGCGCCACATCGTGATGTGCCTCTATGATCCGGTCGCGCATCTCGGTCGAACCGAAGTGCTTTTCTGGATCCAGGGTGCAAGCCTCGCAGAAAAGCCATCCGTGTCTGTCAATGAACTGCTTCTTTGCAAGTTTGACAACGCTTCGGTTACGCTCGCGTGACCTGTGCCATTTCTCGACCAATAACCCTTCAGGAAAGCTCGCCTCTTCCTCTTGATCAACCGAGGCATTTATATCGCCCGAAAGCACCTGCTTTTTGAGTAAGTCATAATCTTTTGCCTTCATGGGAAGCGGGCTATATTGTGGAGTGGAAACCTCAAAGATATCAGATGGCATAGGCACGGGCTGCGCTAGAATATGCAAAGGTATTGCCAAGTTGTTCGGTGGTTATGATCAGGTTAGACTGATCCTATGAGCATCCCAACCATTATGCCGCGCCTAAAAGGCTTCCGCTATCCGCGTGAGATCATTGCGTAGGCTGTTTGGGCGTACCACCGGTTCGCGCTGAGCACGGCTGATGTTGAGGACTTGTTGGCTGCGCGGGGTATTATTGTCAGCCGGGAAACGGTCCGACTGTGGGTCAATCGCTTTGGTCAACACTTTGCAGATTGCATCCGCCGGGATCGACCGCGACCGAACGACAAGTGGCACATGGATGAAGTCGTAATCACGATCCGTGGCAAGAGGCACTGGCTGTGGCGCGCAATCGACGCAAATGGAGATGTTCTTGATATTCCGGTACAAACGCGTCGGAATTCTAGGGTCTGTTGACAATCATCGTGTTGCAATGAGCATGGCACAGAGGTGCCAGTTGGCAGCGTAGCTTGTATCAGTCTTGTCGTATCGCGTTGCCATGCCTCTGAATTCCTTGATCTTTGCGAAAGGCTCAATTAGCATTGATTATGCGTGGCGTATTACAGGCAGGATGCCTGCTGCTGCGGCAAGTATCGCGCGCGGCGTTTGGTGGCTCGGAAGGACGGCAAGGTGGAACCACCGAAGGTAGCTGTCCAGGTATTTGGTTGCGATACCCCGATGGCGGCGCGGAAAGGTCTTTAACCGCTCATGCCGACTGTTCACGGTTTGAATGTGCAATTCACCACGGACACGTTCTCCGGCGGTCCGGTCGAGACTTTCATGGCTGACGCCCATTTCTGCGGCGCAGGGCGGGTACCCGGTGCAGCCATCGGTCACCAGGAGAGCGTCCCCATCAAGACGTGGCTGCAGAACCGTTTTGAGATGTTCGGCTGTCACCGCAGGCAAGACAGCACTGATGGCGGTGCCTGATCGGTCGACTGCAACGAGGACCGGAACCTGCTCCTTCGACAATCCGCGTTTTGAGGCCTTTCCCCCGCGTTTGCGGGCTTTTCGAGAGAGATTACGCTCCCCTTTCCGGCTGCGCGGAAAGAACGTCCCGTCGGCTTCGACGATTCCGCACAGCTTGACCGCACCGACCGTTGCGGCCTGAAGAAAGCGATGACGCCAACGAAAAGCAGTGGTGTCGGCCACCATACAACGCCCGTCGGACGCCTTTACCGTTTCGCCGTCGCGCAGGGAAGCTGCGAACCCTGCCCATCTGTCCCTGTGGCGCAAGCGGGCAGGCGGCGTCCCGGTCAGCGCGTTGAAGGTTTTGCGACAGCCTTTGCAAAAGAACCTCGTCAGGCCACTTGCATGGCCCCTGATGATCGCACCGCCCGAAGCACAGTGCGGACAGATACGCCCCTCGCGAACATTCGCCTCAGGGAGATCGATCACGCTTTCCAGCGACGAAACCCCGGCAACGAGCCGTCCGGTTTCAGCCCGTTGTTTCGATGAAAGGTTGTCGATCTCGTTAAGCCACACCAAAAAAGCCTGATGATCCATGTGCCGCACCCATAATTTTGTTCATGGTGTGTTCTATCACAGGTCGCCACGCATAATAAATGCTAATTGAGCCTTGCGAAATGGTTTTCGACGGGATGGCGCCACTTGTACATGTGGGTATCGTAGTCCCGTTGAACTTTTCGGTTCGATTTGGGCGGGATGACAGCGGTTGCGCCACGCTCATCAAGGTCTTGCAGGAGCCAGTCGGCGTCGAAGGCTTTGTCGGTCGGCAACGCCCCAAAGGAAACCCCCTTGATCAGAGGAGCGACCCCCTTCATGTCGTGTGCCTGTCCCGGCAAAAGCAGAAACCGGAACAGGTTACCGAGCGCATCGACCAGGGCCACGACCTTGGTCGTCAGTCCGCCGCGAGAGCGTCCGATCGCCTGGTGTTGAGTCCCCCTTTTGCGCCCGAAGCCTTCTGATGAGCTTGAACAATCGTCCCGTCGATAAGGGCATATTCCAGGTCCGGCTCGCCACTCATGGCATTGAAAAGACTCTCGAACACGCCGTTCCCGGCCCACCGACGAAATCGCTTGAACCGGCTGTTCCGGTTGCCAGACTCTTTGGGCAAATCCCGCCATGGGGACCCTGTGCGTACGCGCCATAATACTGCTTCCATAAACCGGCGATTATTGCGCGCGGTAACACCCGGATCGCCTGCCTTGCCCGGTATAGGTGGCTCAATCTTCTCCCAAAGCTCATCGGAAACAGCCAAACGATTTGCGTCCATCAACACCTCCATTTTGGAAGCTTGAATCAGACTTCAGGCAAAATGGGAACCCCGAATGTCAACAGGCCCTAAAGCGGCGAAGCGGTTTTTTCAACGATTGGTTGCCCGGTTCGGCGAACCAAGGGGCGTCATCACTGACAAATTGCGCAGCTACATCAAGCCGATCAAAACACTGGCCCCGGACGCTGACCATCGCGCCCACAAAGGCCTCAACAACGCGATCGAAGTATCGCACCGGCCGACCCGCAAACGGGAGAAGATATTCGGGCGGTTCAAATCCCACCGACAAGCTCATACCAGCGGCCTTAATGTCTGACTCACTTTTGTGATTTCAAATTTACTGCATTTCTGAATCAATGGCCTCCAGAAGCAAGGAGGTGCTCATGGGTGGGGCAGTCAAGATTACGCGCACAGATATGTCCGCGCAAGATTTGCGTTGTGCTGCAAAGCGAACCAGGGATGGTCGTGTTGTCCGTCGAATACTCGCCATAGCGCTGGTGCTTGACGATGTGGACCGCGCAACAGCGGCCCGTAGCAGCGGTATGGATCGCCAAACTCCCAGAGACCGGGTGCATCGCTACAATGCAGAGGGCCTTGGTGGGCTTTCTGATCGGTGTGGCAAGGGTGCAAAGCCACGCCTGTCCCTGGAGCAACAGGCGCTGTTTGTGGCTTGGGTTGAGGCTGGGCCTGACCCGGCAAAAGATGGCGTAGTGCGGTGGCGCTGTGCCGATTTGCAGGTCCGCGTTGAAGAAGAATTCGACGTAAAGCTACATGAACGTACGATTGGCAAGTATCCAGCCAGGCATGGTTTTCGTCGCCTTTCCGTGCGCCCGGAGCATCCCGGAACTGATCCCGCTGCACAGCAGGCTTTTAAAAAAACTTTGCCAGCCTCATAGCCGATACCCTGCCAAAACATGCAAAGGGGAAGCCGCTTGAGGTATGGTTCCAGGATGAAGCCCGCGTCGGGCAGCAAGGAACCCTCACCCGCAAATGGGCCAGGCGTGGAACCCGCCCGCGCGCACCACGTGATACGCGCTGCAAATGGAGCTGTATCTTCGGCGCAGCCTGTCCTGCCTGTGGCACGGCGGCTGGGCTGGTCCTGCCTTACGTCAACGCCGAAGCAATGGGGCTGCATCTCGATGAGATCGCAAAGACAATCGCACCCGGCGCACATGCCTTGCTCATCATCGACGGGGCTGGTTGGCACGGAGCAAAATGCTTGCAGGTGCCAGATAATACTACACTCGTAAAACTGCCCCCATACTCACCGGAATTGAACCCAATGGAAAACGTTTGGGCCTATCTGCGGTCGAACAAACCCGCTGTCTCTGTCTTCGACACATATGAAGAAATCCTCGAAAAATGCGCCCGGGCCTGGAACTTCTTTGCGAACGACCCTGAACGCATAACTTCAATCACAGATCGAGAATGGATAAAGGTCAATTAATTGGGCCGTTGGTATCAGAGGTTTCTGTCTGCGCATGACCGGATCAACCTGATTTTCCGTCCCCGCCGCTATCAACTCACCGCAACCTCATACCGCCACGCCCGCAGCGATGCGTTCAGCCTCTGGGCCGATTACACCGCCGAAATGGCGGCATAACCCTGCCTTTTCTAATGCCTCACAAGCGGTCGCCAACAACTTGGCAATACGATGGAGGCCCGCGACGAGAAACGCCTCCTGCAGCTTCAGCGCAAACTGGCCAAGGTCAAACTGCTGATCATCGACGAGCTGGGCTTCGTCCCCTTGAGCAAAACCGGCGCCGAGCTTCTGTTCGAGCTGATCTCTCAGCGCTGCGAGCGTGGCTCAACCCTGATCACATCGAACCTGCCCTTCGAGGAATGGACCGAGACATTCGGCACCGAACGCTTGACCGGCGCGCTCTTGGACCGGCTGACACATCACGTCAACATCCTCGAGATGAACGGCGAAAGCTACCGCCTCAATCAGAGCCGCGCACGTATTGCTAACCCTTCAACCTGACAACTGAACAATCGGCCTGACGGCCAATGCGCCTTGGAACGTGCTTGCTAATTGGTGGCCACACGCCCCAAGGCGCACTCCACAAACTGGCCGACTTTTGCTCCGCCCCAGTGGCCGGATTTTACTCCGCCGTTGACAGTTCGGAATTGCAGCCCCTTTACCAGAACAACAGCTTGCCTTGGAAACTCTCGGCGCCATTGGGAATGGCGCTGCAAAAAGAGAAATCAGCAAGATCCTTGCCGCACAGGACTTGCCCGACAGCTTGCTCACACTCGCTCTACAGGCAGCGAACCGTGTGCGTCTAAGGCTGCCACAGGCACAAATCCTGCCATGGCTGGAGCACAATTTACCATCCGTCCGGTCCCAGGCCTTCGCCCTTATACAATCAAGCAACCCGCAGCGAAGTACTTTGGAAATCGGCTTCAGCGACCCAGACCCTTCAGTCCGACGGGCAGCTCTGACAGCGGCAGGGAATCCGGGCCATATCAGCTCAAGGACAGGATTGCTTGCCGAGTTCCGGAAAAACCCAACCAGTCACACAATAGAAGCGCTCTTATCTGTCGCCGATGAGGACATCGTTGTTGAAATTGGAAGATACGCACTGGAAGATCCGCCTCACCAGGCCCTCATCGCAAGTGAACTTGAGGCTCTGGACACACCCAAAGCTCGAAAGCTGGCCCAACGTATCAACGATCTGATACAAAAGCGTTGATGTTTACAGGCGTTCGAAGATATGACTTGGAAAATGGCCGCATAGGGTCAATAACTAAACTGTCCGGAAACAGGGACGAAGTCCACAGCACAAACAATTGTCTGGTGAAACTATGAGTGAGCAACTTCAACTGGCGTTACCTATTGGAACCATCTTGAAAAGATGGGAGCAATGAGTATGAAATTGTCGATCCTGGAAATGGGAAAAGCTTTCTTGCTCAAGGTGGATTTGGCATCACGTATCTGGCACGTGAAAAGCGACTAGACCGCGATGTCGCCATCAAAGAATTTTTTCCGGCTTCAATTCTTGGGCGCGGTCAAACACTAACAGTTGCTTCGCGAGACAAGGAACAATTCGCATCCCTTAAGAAATATTTTTTGGGGGAAGCGCGGTTTCTTGCGGAATTTGATGATCCAAGTATTGTGAAAGTACTCGCATTCTTTGAGGCAAACAACACTGCTTACATGGTTATGCCATTCTTGAGCGGCGATACAGTTTCAGATCGTTACAAGAAGAAGCCGTTTACCGAGACGCAGGCAAAAGACCTTCTGCTACAGCTTATTGGTAGTCTTAAAGACAGTCCATGTCAATGGGGTGCTTCATCGAGATATTAAACCAGACAACATCAAATTTGATGTCCAAACGGACACCCCAATTCTTATCGATTTCGGTTCAGCGCGAATATCAGGTGGGCAAGATCCGCCAAGTACTATTGGAGCATATTCACCGCATTTCTCACCGATTGAGTTGAATTCAACCAATACTCAAAAGACAGCTGCCACAGATGTATACTCTCTGGCAGCGACTGTGTATCGTACATTGTTTCAATCGGGACCGCCTGATGCTCCGCATCGCGTTGAGCAAGACGATGATGGCCTGCCAGAGCTGGATAAAGCGCTTTCCAAAAGGCAAATCAGTCCTGAATTTTCGGATGTGCTGAAAAAATGTTTGGAGTTGCGTGCGAAAGATCGCTTTCAAACACTTGATGAACTTGAAGCCGCTCTTGGTAAAACACCTAAACCGGTACCGCCTGTGCCGCCTTCTCGTGGTTGGGTCTATGCAGCGGCTGCTACTCTCGTGGCGGGAATGATTGGTGCCGGCGTTTGGTATTCGGGTGTGAAGGATCCTGATTCCCTTGCTGAAGAAACTCAACAAGCTGAATCTGATGGATCGGAGATTGCGTATGATAGGTTGGTTCAGAAATCTATTGATCAACTGACCTGCCCCCAATCTGAGGGCCACTCATAAGAAGACACTGTTCCTCTTTTGTTTGCCATTATTCGGCGGCGTGAGCAATGGGTGGTGGCGCGGAGCCTTCAGATAGCTCAAGCGGCGCTGCCCATTGCAGTTTGTGGAAGGGCCTGTTTTCAGCAAATTCTTCCGGGGTCTGATATTTCAGCGAACTGTGGGGCCGGTTTTCGTTGTAATCGACCCGCCAGTTTTCGATGATCCGTTCGGCTTCAGCCAGTGTCGTGAACCAGTTCAGATTCAGACATTCCTCGCGGAAACGCCCGTTGAAGCTTTCGATGTAGGCGTTCTGGGTCGGCTTGCCCGGATCGATGAAGTAGAGCTGCACGCCATGATCATCGGCCCATCCATCAAGGGCGCGGCCTCGTAGTTCAGGCCCATTGTCAACGGTCAGAACATCTGGATACCCGCGCTCACGGGCAACGCGTTCCAGCATCTCCACGACGCGGGTGCCGGGGATCGACAGGGCTACATCAATAGCCGGGCATTCCCGCGTGCAATCGTCTTTCAGATTGGCAGTGCGGAACTTTCGTCCGTTGGCAAGCGCATCCATGGTGAAGTCCAGCGACCAGCGCTGGTTGGCGGCAATCGGGCACCAGGCACCCTCACGCACGCCTTTGGGGATTTTCTTGCGGTTGCGGCGACGCAGAGCCAGCCGTTCCTCCCTGTAGAGCCGTTCAACCACTTTTACGTTCACCCCAAATCCCTCCCGGACCAGCTTGGCATGCAACATGCGGTAGCCATAGCCCCGGTGTTTGCCGGACAGCGTGATCAGCCGCTCACGCAGGCGCGCATGCTGATCCGGCCTTCGTCTGTAGCCATTGCTTGATCTTGAAATCCTGACCAGCCCACAGGCACGCCGCTTTGAAAACTGAAAGTCACGGCAAAGCACCCAGACAGCTTCCCGGCGGCTTGCGGGCGTCAGAAGTTTTTTGCCAGCAGCCCCTTCAGTCCGGCATTATCCAGCATCTGCTCGGCCAACAACTTCTTCAGCTTGCTGTTCTCGTCCTCAAGGTCTTTCAGACGTCGGACATCCGAAATCTGCAGACCGCCATACCTGGCTTTCCATTTATAAAATGTGGCGTCCGACATGCCGTGCTTGCGGCACAGCTCGGACACTTTCGCACCCGCCGCGTACTCCTGAATGATCTGGACTATCTGCTCTTCGGTAAACCGTGACTTGCGCATTCTCTGTTCTCCTCGTTCTTGTGAACATTAAGCGAACTGAGTCTCCTTTCAAATGGTCCGGTTCTCGGGGGGCAGGTCAGAGGCCCTTCTCAACCCTTACGATACGATCCCCGAAGCCCTCTCTGATGCTATATCGAGAGCGAATTCCGCAATCAGTAATCATGTGGAATCCTCCCCAGAATGCGACGGTATGGGGACGACTCTCGTTTGCGCAGTTGTTGAGAATGGAAAGCTTTGGTGGTCGTCTGTAGGCGACAGTCATTTATATCTGCTTCGAAGTGGTGATGTTAAAAAACTGAATGCTGATCACTCAATGATGCCTGTATTGCAAAAAATGGTTTCTGAGGGAGAGATTACAGCAGAACAGGCCGCGTCTGACCCCAAGAGAAATGCTCTACGGTCTGCTGTCATGGGGGACGAGATCCCTCTAGTCGATCTTCCTAAACGACCATTCGATCTGCGCAAGGGCGATACAATCGTACTATGTTCAGATGGCGTTGATAGTATCGAAAATATATCTTCTCTTGAGGCGGCTGTTATGTCTCGAGATAACGCGGGAACCGCTGCAAATGATTTAGTGGAAGCCGTCAAAGCGGTTGATCGCCCTAGACAGGATAACACATCCGTCATTGTGGCGAAACTTGGTGAAGAACGAGCGTCCATTCAAGTGGAAACCCAAAGCGTAGAAAAGCTAAATAGTCTAGATGTCGTCCGCAGGTTTGTGTTGCCGGGCGTCACGTTAGCGCTTGCAGTGACGACGCTCTGGTTCGCGGTTTCTTCTTGGAGGGCCAATTCTGCTCTGCAAATAGCTCATGATCAAGTAGGAGAAGTAACTACAGAAAACTTAGCTTTAACAGAGCAGTTGGAGTTTACAAATCAAGCGGTTGGCAAGGTGGGAGCGGCGCAAGCTACCTTGGATAATATTTCCATCGCCGTTACTAACAATGACAACGCTCTTGAGGATTTAGCATCACTCAAAGATGATCACCTTTCCGACAAAGGGTCGAGCATCATCCAATTCATGATTTCCATTCTTTCGGAAAACCAATCTCTGATTGCTGAACTCTCAAGTCACAATATTAACGCGGAAAGCCGGGGGCAAGACTTAGCCAGTCTACTGGATGCCTTAAGCATGAATGATGCTTCAGAAGCATTGGAAGCTCAGCTCCCAAGCATCGAAGATGAAGTCGTTCAGAGTCTTGCACGTGTAATTCTAGATCAATTGCTCAATGCGGACAGTCAAGCTCGAGATGTGCTTCGAGCGAGTGATGCTATAGGTCGGCAAATCGCCGCAAGCAGGGACCGTTTATCAGCGTTGAAAGAAGCATTTTCAAATGATGCGTTGGATGAGTTTATAGAGCTATATCCAGATACGAACGAAGCGGAGGTCGCAAGACTGATTTCCAAGCGTTTAGTCAATCAGCAGCCCGATACTGATCCAGCAACTTCCAACGGGCAAAGTAATAATTAGGGGAACGCAGAGAATATGAACAAAATCTTGTTTTTTACTGTCTGGCTGATTGAAATTGTTCTTCTCCCTGCCTTGGCTGTTGCTCAGCAAGTGCCCGAGGCCGTACAGGAAGCCAGAAACTCAATATTCCGTGTTGTCATCATAGTAGGTGACAAAGGCAGCCACGGGACGGCGTGGGCCGTTAACTCTAATACATTGATAACCAATGCGCACGTAGTCCAATCCTTAGAGGAACTGGAGGCCGAAACAGGTGAAGATGGAAACATTTTTATCGTTGAAGCATCAGGTCGCCGAATTCCCGTAATTGATCATGATGCCTTTGAGGAAATTGATGTTGCAACACTTCGCATTGCTTCTAATTCCTTGCAGCCACTACAAATCGCACCTGGAGAATTCCCTATTGATACGCCATTGTGGAACTTGAGCTATCCGGGTGTATCTGACTTTGCCGCCGTAGCTAAAGAAGCCCAGATTTCAGAAGGAAACATTCAGGAGTATTTTGACCTTAGTTATCCGGATAACACTTTTAATATTACGCGTACCCTCAAGCATGACGCCGCATCAGGTCCAGGATCAAGCGGCAGCCCAATCCTGAATGAATGTGGAGCCGTGATCGGCCTACATTTTAGCGGCTTAAGTGATGATCAGGGAGCTGGGTTGGCGGGGGCAAGCCGCCTTGCGATCAGTAGTCAAATGCTGGCTGATTACCTGGCAGTAGAAAGCAGGTCCACAAAGTTTGAGACCTTATCACGATGTGGCAGTGGTGGCATCCCTCTGTGGATAATTGTTGCTGGAGGGGTTGCTCTGGTTGCGGCGATTGCCGCATTCGCATTCAAAAATACAGGCAATTTCACGCCACCTTCGCCAAAACCATCTCCAACGCCGAATCCGGCACCTGTACCCTCACCCCTAAATACTCTGATGCTAAAAGGTTCTGAAGAGCACGGAGATTTCGAGGTTCAGGCCGACTTCCAAATTGGAAAGACCTCTCTGCAAATTGGGAGTTCAGAAGACCCGCAAAAGGGCAATGATCTCGTATTGCGGTTCCCCAGCGTTTCGCGCGTCCACGCAAAAATCGAACGGCTGGGTGAAAGTTTACTTATAACCGACTTGGGCTCAGCGAATGGCACCGTCGTAAAAGGGGAACATATAGAGCAAGGAGACGCCGTTCCTGTTTCAACCGGGGAAATCATCTTGCTTGCTGATATCAAGGTAGAGGTTATCCTCAAATGAGACGCAAAGCCAAAGCCGAACTCGGCACGTTCTCTGCATCAGCTATTGACTTGTTCGCTTCGGCTCTCGGGGCTTTCATTATCATTACTGTTGTCCTGTTTCCCTATTTCCCGAACCTGAGCCCCGATCCCCTGAAAGCGATCATCGAGCAGCTCAAGGATGATAAGAAAGGGTTGGAAGATCAGGTTGCCAGTCTAAGCGATCAGAACGATGCGCTAACAGATCAAAACAATACCCTACAAGGGCAGGTCGCTTCTCAAGCCACCACAATCCAGCAGCAGAAAGGCCAAATAACTTCAGCACAGGCTCAAGCAGCAGCGGCGCAACAGGCGGCAAGCCAAGCACAAGCTGCGGCACAGGCCGCAGCAAATGCATCCGGTGATAAAGATCAACTTATTGCAGATTTACAGGGTCAGTTAGATGGAACCGCCTTCATCGGCGTAGAGCCTGAAAGTAATGACTTTCAACTTGTACTCGATATGTCTGGGTCTATCGAAGATTACAGGGGAACAGTTCAAAAGGTTGTCCGAGATATTCTTTCCCGCATGGATTCCAGCGATAATCTGCGCATCATCACCTACCAAGGCGATGTCTCGTCCCCTACAATAAAAACGTGGCCAGGAGGGAACAGTTTTCGAAGCGGGGTGTAAAACGCGGAGCAATATTGGGCCACAGAAGCGGCTGCATATCGCAGTTGTAGCGGAGTAAAAGTCCGCCAGTTTGTGCCCTTCGTTTATTCGGAGGGCGGGAGATGTATTCTGTGGATATTTATAGTCGTGTGCGCCGTGCTTGTTTGAAGGACGGTATGTCTGGCCGAGAAGCGGCGCGGTTTTTCAACATGGCGTAATCAGGATCAGCACTCAGTTACCCCTGTTATTCTGGATGCACATGCAATTGAAAAGGAGACTGACCAATGGAATATTTTGCTGGTTTGGATGTGTCCATGGAAGAGACGCATATCTGCATTCTGGATCGTGAAGGGGCCCTTATTCGTGAAGGAAAAGCGAGCTCAACACCAAAAGCGATCGCTGACTTCCTCGCTTCTGGACCACCATGTGCCAAAGTTGTATTTGAAACGGGACGGATGGCACCAATGCTTTACCATGGGCTGACGGAGCTTGGTGTCCCGGTTGTTTGCATCGAGAGCAGGCAAGCATATCAGGCCCTTAAATCTCTGGCCGGCCACAAGACGGACCGCAATGATGCCCGCGGTTTGGCACACCTGGCGCGGACGGGATTCTACAAGCCGACCCATGTCAAATCACTGTCAGCGCACGCAATCCGGTCGCTGATCGCAGCCCGCAAGAAGCTGGTCGGACAGCGTGTGACGCTCGACAATCAGATCCGCGGTCTGGTCGTCGTCTTCGGCGTGCGGCTGCCACGAGCTTTGTCTCCGGCATTCAAAAACGCGGCGCTAAAAGTTAGCGATGGAGTGCCTGGCCTCCATGCCGCAATTTGCGGACTGTTCGCAGCACGCGAAGCAATCCTCGCGGCGGTTGCAGCCATTGATGGCGACATCAAAAAGATGACCCGCAAATCCGAAGTCTGCCAGCGCCTTATGACGGTACCAGGGGTCGGTCCGATCACAGCATTGGCCTTTGCCGCAGCAATTGATGATCCGTCGCGTTTCAGGAAATCGCGTGATGTGGGGGCGTATCTTGGACTGGTGCCGCGACGGCATCAATCTGGTGAAATCGACTACACGGGCAGCATCTCAAAGCGGGGCGACGTGCGCGTCAGAACGCTTCTCTATGAGGCCGCCAATGTGATGCTGACGCGGTATGCCGCTCCGCTCAAATTGAAGACATGGGCCCTCGCAATCGGTGCGCGCTCAACGATGAGAAAGGCCCGAGTGGCTCTGGCGCGTCGTCTGGCAATCATACTTCATGCCATTATGCGAGACAAAACTGACTTCCAGTCCGCGTAAGGCTTACGAGGCGACAACGAGGATTCCTAAATCAAAGTTCCCATCTGGGACGATGCCCGAGGGAGGGCGTGAGACACGGCGCCGATTCTGTAGCAACAGCCAAGACCAACGGTATGATTGCGGTTTCAACATTGCCGACCCACACCCAGCCAACCCCATCATGAACCTCAGAGTTCGAAGAGAACAAAGGCAACCTCTGACATCAAAAGCAGGAAACTCAGGAAACACGCATTGACAGATTAGAGAACCCAGCCAACCCCATCATGAACCTCAGAGTTCGAAGAGAACAAAGGCAACCTCTGACATCAAAAGCAGGAAACTCAGGAAACACGCATTGACAGATTAGAGAACAGAAGCGGCTGCATATCGCAGTTGTAGCGGAGTAAAAGTCCGCCAGTTTGTGCCCTTCGTTTATTCGGAGGGCGGGAGATGTATTCTGTGGATATTTATAGTCGTGTGCGCCGTGCTTGTTTGAAGGACGGTATGTCTGGCCGAGAAGCGGCGCGGTTTTTCAACATGGCGTAATCAGGATCAGCACTCAGTTACCCCTGTTATTCTGGATGCACATGCAATTGAAAAGGAGACTGACCAATGGAATATTTTGCTGGTTTGGATGTGTCCATGGAAGAGACGCATATCTGCATTCTGGATCGTGAAGGGGCCCTTATTCGTGAAGGAAAAGCGAGCTCAACACCAAAAGCGATCGCTGACTTCCTCGCTTCTGGACCACCATGTGCCAAAGTTGTATTTGAAACGGGACGGATGGCACCAATGCTTTACCATGGGCTGACGGAGCTTGGTGTCCCGGTTGTTTGCATCGAGAGCAGGCAAGCATATCAGGCCCTTAAATCTCTGGCCGGCCACAAGACGGACCGCAATGATGCCCGCGGTTTGGCACACCTGGCGCGGACGGGATTCTACAAGCCGACCCATGTCAAATCACTGTCAGCGCACGCAATCCGGTCGCTGATCGCAGCCCGCAAGAAGCTGGTCGGACAGCGTGTGACGCTCGACAATCAGATCCGCGGTCTGGTCGTCGTCTTCGGCGTGCGGCTGCCACGAGCTTTGTCTCCGGCATTCAAAAACGCGGCGCTAAAAGTTAGCGATGGAGTGCCTGGCCTCCATGCCGCAATTTGCGGACTGTTCGCAGCACGCGAAGCAATCCTCGCGGCGGTTGCAGCCATTGATGGCGACATCAAAAAGATGACCCGCAAATCCGAAGTCTGCCAGCGCCTTATGACGGTACCAGGGGTCGGTCCGATCACAGCATTGGCCTTTGCCGCAGCAATTGATGATCCGTCGCGTTTCAGGAAATCGCGTGATGTGGGGGCGTATCTTGGACTGGTGCCGCGACGGCATCAATCTGGTGAAATCGACTACACGGGCAGCATCTCAAAGCGGGGCGACGTGCGCGTCAGAACGCTTCTCTATGAGGCCGCCAATGTGATGCTGACGCGGTATGCCGCTCCGCTCAAATTGAAGACATGGGCCCTCGCAATCGGTGCGCGCTCAACGATGAGAAAGGCCCGAGTGGCTCTGGCGCGTCGTCTGGCAATCATACTTCATGCCATTATGCGAGACAAAACTGACTTCCAGTCCGCGTAAGGCTTACGAGGCGACAACGAGGATTCCTAAATCAAAGTTCCCATCTGGGACGATGCCCGAGGGAGGGCGTGAGACACGGCGCCGATTCTGTAGCAACAGCCAAGACCAACGGTATGATTGCGGTTTCAACATTGCCGACCCACACCCAGCCAACCCCATCATGAACCTCAGAGTTCGAAGAGAACAAAGGCAACCTCTGACATCAAAAGCAGGAAACTCAGGAAACACGCATTGACAGATTAGAGAACAAAGATCGTAAGACGATCGCGAAGATGCTGCGCCATGAACTTCCGCCTGGGTATCGTCGGTCGGAAGCGCCTCGGCGGCCAACGCTTGATGGTTATGTTGGTGTGGTCGATGAGATACTGCGCACAGACAAAGCCCTGATCAAAAAGCAGCGACACACGGCCAAGCGCATCTTTGAACGGCTGCGCGATGAGCATGGATATGCTGGCAGCCTGACCACGGTGACCTATTACGTGCGCGAGCAAAAACGGCGCACCAAAGAGGTGTTTGTGCCGTTGTCGCATCGGCCGGGCCATGCGCAGGTTGATTTTGGTGAGACGCTGGGCGTGATCGGTGGCGTGGAATGCAAGATCCACTTCTTCGTGATGAGCTTGCCACATTCTGATGCGGTGTTTGTGAAGGGATATCCAGCTGAGACAACCGAGGCGTTTTGCGATGGCCATGTGTCCGCCTTTGCATTCTTTGGCGGCATTCCGCAATCCATTCTCTACGACAATACCAAGATCGCCGTGGCTCGGATACTCGGGGATAAGACGCGCATCCGCACACGTCGGTTTACGGAACTGCAGTCGCATTACTTGTTTGATGACAAGTTTGGCAGACCCGCGCGAGGGAACGATAAAGGCAACGTTGAGGGCATGGTTGGATACACCCGCCGCAACTTCATGGTTCCCGCACCTCGCTATGACAGCTTTGATGATCTGAACGCACATTTGGAAGAGAAGTGTTTAGCACGTCAGGACGATACGTTGCGGGGTCACACCCAAACCATAGGCGCACGCCTGATGTCGGATTTGGATGCTCTGATGGGATTGCCCGTCGCAGAATATGAAGCCTGCGATCACGTCAGCACGCGTGCAACGTCGATCTCAATGGTGCGCTATCGCAGCAATGATTACTCGGTGCCAGTAGCCTATGCGCACCACGATGTTCATGTGCGTGGGTTTGTGCATGAGGTTATCATCGGCTGCGGCAATGAGATTATTGCGCGGCACAAACGATCCTACACATCAGCGGATATGGTCTTTGACCCATTGCACTTTTTGCCCCTGCTTGAACAAAAGGTGGGTGCCCTGGATCAGGCCGCGCCTTTGCAGGGTTGGCATTTGCCAGATGTATTTGCCACGCTGCACCGACTGCTTGAAGCCAGAATGGGTAAGCCGGGCAAGCGAGAATACGTTCAAGTCTTGCGCCTTTTGGAGACCTTCGAAATGGATGTTGTGCAAGGCGCAATCCAGCAGGCAATAGATATGGGTGCAATTGGCTATGACGCCGTAAAACACCTTGTACTGTGTCGGGTTGAGAAGCGGCCACCACGATTGGATTGGCTCAATTAGCATTGATTATGCGTGGCGTATTACAGGCAGGATGCCTGCTGCTGCGGCAAGTATCGCGCGCGGCGTTTGGTGGCTCGGAAGGACGGCAAGGTGGAACCACCGAAGGTAGCTGTCCAGGTATTTGGTTGCGATACCCCGATGGCGGCGCAGAAAGGTCTTTAACCGCTCATGCCGACTGTTCACGGTTTGAATGTGCAATTCACCACGGACACGTTCTCCGGCGGTCCGGTTGAGACTTTCATGGCTGACGCCCATTTCTGCGGCGCAGGGCGGGTACCCGGTGCAGCCATCGGTCACCAGGAGAGCGTCCCCATCAAGACGTGGCTGCAGAACCGTTTTGAGATGTTCGGCTGTCACCGCAGGCAAGACAGCACTGATGGTGGTGCCTGATCGGTCGACCGCAACGAGGACCGGAACCTGCTCCTTCGACAATCCGCGTTTTGAGGCCTTTCCCCCGCGTTTGCGGGCTTTTCGAGAGAGATTACGCTCCCCTTTCCGGCTGTGCAGAAAGAACGTCTCGTCGGCTTCGACGATCCCGCACAGCTTGACCGCACCGACCGTTACAGCCTGAAGAAAGCGATGACGCCAACGAAAAGCTGTGGTGTCGGCCACCATACAACGCCCGTCGGACGCCTTTACCGTTTCGCCGTCGCGCAGGGAAGCTGCAAACTCTGCCCACCTGTCCTTGTGGCGCAAGCGGGCAAGCGGCGTCCCGGTCAGCGCGTTGAAGGTTTTGCGACAGCTTTTGCAAAAGAACCTCGTCAGGCCACTTGCATGGCCTCTGATGATCGCACCGCCCGAAGCGCAGTGCGGACAGATACGCCCCTCGCGAACAGTCGCCTCAAGGAGATCGATCACGCTTTCCAGCGACGAAACCCCGGCAACGAGCCGTCCGGTTTCAGCCCGTTGTTTCGATGAAAGGTTGTCGATCTCGTTAAGCCACACCAAAAAAGCCTGATGATCCATGTGCCGCACCCATAATTTTGTTCATGGTGTGTTCTATCACAGGTCGCCACGCATAATAAATGCTAATTGAGCCATTGGATTTGGACTTCTATCCATACTTGCCCAAGGCCAATGTCGGCACAACACGCCCATCCAGTTACATGAGCTTGATGGGAAGGACCGCGGCATGACCGAAGCCCCTCGGATTCTTCTACGGCATCATCTTAAACAACTGCGACTGCCAACGTTCCAAGGCGAGTATGCCAAACAGGCGCAGCTCTGTGCTGCAGAGAACAAAGATCACATCCACTATCTGGCGCGGCTGTGTGAGATGGAATTGATCGACCGCGAACGCCGGATGATTGAACGGCGCATCAAAGCGGCGAAGTTCCCCAGCACCAAGAGCTTGGATAGCTTTGACTTCAAGATCATGCCAAGCTTGAACAAGCCCCTGACGATGGATCTGGCACGATGCGATTACGTTAATCGCAGGGAGAACATCATCGCCCTGGGACCGTCAGGCACGGGCAAGACACACATCGCCCTGGGACTTGGGCTGGCTGCATGTCAAAGAGGACTGAAGGTGCGCTTCACAACGGCTGCGGCATTAGTCCATGATCTGATCGAGGCTCAAGATGAGCGGAGATTGCAGCGCCTTCAAAAGCAACTGACCAGCCAGAACCTGTTGATCATTGATGAACTGGGCTTCGTACCGCTCAGCAAATCTGGCGCAGAGCTGCTCTTCGAGGTCATATCCCAATGCTATGAACGCGGCTCCATCATCATAACCTCGAACCTGCCCTTCGATGAATGGACTGAAGTCTTTGGCTCTGAGCGGCTGACCGGTGCGCTACTCGATCGTTTAACCCATCACGTCCACATCCTCGAGATGAATGGCGAAAGCTATCGGCTCAAACACAGTCGCAACAACCGAAAATAACCAGCCCGCAATCACAGTCAGAATAATGCTGGCCTTATGGCCAGCATGCGCTTTGGCACGCTTCAGCTTTGTGACGAGCACGCGTGCAAAAGCGCCACAAAAACATCAACCGAAGTGGCCCATTTTTACGCCGCGACAT
Source organism: Roseovarius sp. (assembly GCA_965207105.1). Lineage (GTDB taxonomy): Bacteria > Pseudomonadota > Alphaproteobacteria > Rhodobacterales > Rhodobacteraceae > Roseovarius. The sequence goes on from CBDBLS010000039.1 coordinate 59,414, forward strand.
GGACCCATTTTACTCTGCGATTGACAGCGGGGTTACAGACTCAGATAAATCTGCTGCACAGAGCTTCGTGAATTCTGCCTTAAACAGTGCTGGAGGGTTTACACCAACCTTCAAAGCTATGGACAATGCTCTCGGCACTGGAAAACCTACGACCATTATCCTTCTCACGGACGGGGTTCCTCAAGTGCTATCTAGTGACGGTGGGAATGGGGCCTCGCGTTCTACGATAGCCAGCGCCGTGCAAACGGCAACCTCACGAAATGCAGGAAGACATCAGGTCAACATCGTTGCTATCGGGGAGTTTGTGAACAGTGAGCAGGCTTCCGCCATTGTGCCTCTTGCGACACGGAATGGTGGTGTGTTGGTTGCGATGCCATGAAAATATACAAGGATGCAGTCTCATACAATCCAAGGACAAACAATCCGGCAACTCAACCCATTGTTTCAAGTAAGTTTGAAATTGTGGGTGAAGGGATTTCCCCAACTTCACGGTAGTGTCTCACTTTGAATTACGTTTCTTGTAAGGCCCACGTTTCTTTGGCGGGTTCGCCGCGTCGATCAGACCTACCGCCCAAGTCATATCATGAACCGTGTCAGTCAGGCCAGCAGCGACGGCTGGTGTCGTGCCCAGCGCCTTGTGCGTCCTGCAGAAATTGTAGAACACGAAGTACAGCGCCAGCGCGTGGCAGTGATTGTCAAACTTCTTTGAGAAGGCGTTTGTCAACCGCGTGAACCGACGCATCGACATGCGCATGGTGAGGTTCTGACGCTCTGCGTAGGACGTGCTGACTTTGATCTTATCGGGATTGCCCGTGACGGTGTTTTTCTTGGTGCCATTGCACTGTGCTGGCGAGTATTTCCGGGCATGGCCCTTGCCGTCCGGTGACTGGCCGTACAGCTTCACCAGTTGGGCAAAGTCGATATCGTTGCCAAACGCGCCTTCTACGGCTGTCAGGTAGGGCGGTATTGCCAAGTTGTTCGGTGGTTATGATCAGGTTAGACTGATCCTATGAGCATCCCAACCATTATGCCGCGCCTAAAAGGCTTCCGCTATCCGCGTGAGATCATTGCGTACGCTGTTTGGGCGTACCACCGGTTCGCGCCGAGCACGGCTGATGTTGAGGACTTGTTGGCTGCGCCGGTATTATTGTCAGCCGGGAAACGGTCCGACTGTGGGTCAATCGCTTTGGTCAACACTTTGCAGATTGCATCCGCCGGGATCGACCGCGACCGAACGACAAGTGGCACATGGATGAAGTCGTAATCACGATCCGTGGCAAGAGGCACTGGCTGTGGCGCGCAATCGACGCAAATGGAGATGTTCTTGATATTCCTGTACAAACGCGTCGGAATTCCAAAGCGGCGAAGCGGTTTTTTCAACGATTGGTTGCCCGGTTCGGCGAACCGGGGTCGTCATCACCGACAAATTGCGCAGCTGCATCAAGCCGATCAAAATACTGGCCCCGGACGCTGACCATCGCGCCCACAAAGGCCTCGACAACGCGGTCGAAGTCTCGCACCGACCGACCCGCAAACGGGAGAAGATATTCGGGCGGTTCAAATCCCACCGACAAGCTCAGAGGTTTCTGTCTGCGCATGACCGGATCAACCTGATTTTCCCTCCCCGCCGCTATCAACTCACCGCAACCTCATACCGCCACGCCCGCAGCGATGCGTTCAGCCTCTGGGCCGATTACACCGCCGAAATGGTGGCATAACCCTGCCTTTTCCAATGCCTCACAAGCGACCGCCAACAACTTGATGAGTTGGACGGTTCCACCCACCGGCATCGCAATGTGCCAAAGTGCTGGGGTATGAACCAGCTTTGAAAGGAACCGCCCAGATGGAAATTACAACGATAGGGATCGACATTGCAAAGTCAGTTTTCCAGTTTCACGGGATCGATGCGACAGGACAAACCGTTCTACAGAAGAAGCTTCGCCGGAACGCAGTCCTGGATACTCTGGCTAAATTGCCACCTTGCCTGATCGGCATTGAAGCCTGTGCGACGTCCCACCATTGGTCGCGTGAGATCACAGCACTCGGCCACGAGGTGAAGCTCATCCCTCCCGCCTATGTAAAACCATACGTGAAGCGACAAAAGAATGATGCGGCGGATGCTGAGGCGATCTGTGAGGCTGTTACGCGCCCGAACATGCATTTTGTGGCCATAAAGAGCGTGGATCAGCAGGCAGTTATGATGCTGCATCGGGCGCGCGATCTTCTGGTACGGCAACGCACGATGCTGATAAATGCGCTGCGCGCCCACATGGCTGAGCTGGGGATCATTGCGCCTCAAAGGCCAGAAAATATTTCCCGATTGCTGCTACAGCTTGAAGAGGGTGCCAATGAAGACATCCCACAAATAGCGAGAACCGCTTTGCTGAGCCTGGCCGATCAGCGCGCAAACCTGAACCAGCAGATCCGCGCACTTGATAGTGAGATCCTTGTGTGGCACCGCCAGAACGATACCAGTCAGCGCCTGGCAACCATTCCAGGAGTTGGCGTGCTGACAGCGACAGCCCTGGCAGCTTCTGTCACGGACCCTTCGCAATTCCGGTACGGACGCCAGTTCGCAGCCTTTCTCGGGCTGGTCCCCCGGCAAAACTCTTCGGGCGGAAAAGAGCGGTTGGGGCGGATTACCAAGATGGGTGATGGTTATTTGCGCAAACTCCTGGTGGTTGGGGCAACGGCCATTCTCAGGCATGTTGCTGATACACAAACCCGCACCGCTGCCTGGATCCGCAGCCTGCTGGAACGCAAGGCACCGCGATTGGTTAGTGTCGCAATGGCCAACAAAACTGCGCGGATCGTATGGGCGCTCCTGGCAAGAGGAGGAACGTACCAAGCCACATAAGCGCGCTCGGAAGACCGAGCACCAAAACTGCGCTTCAGGATGCAAGGGCAATAGACGTGATGATGATCAAAGCAAGCCGCAGTCAGAACACCCCGAGGTATTGCCAGGATACAAGTAGTCCGGCAACTTGATAGGGAACTGGCACGCGGACTTCATCAGGGCCAGCGGCCTTATTGCCGCAAAAACAGGCCGGACACATGACCGCAACCCGCTATGATCACGGCGTCAAAAAAACCTTGCAAAACAGGAACCGTCCACACATGGCAATACCCGACGACCTGCTGATAGGCCGGGGCATGGCGGATACGATCGATGCCGACGATGGCGACAACACGATCGATGGCGGTGTCGGCGATGATTCGATCACGTCCGGCGATGACAGTGACTCGATCGATGGCGGCACCGGCGACGACACGATCCGGTCCGGCGATGGCCATGACAGGATCGATGGCGGCGCGGGCTTCGATCAGGCGCGTTTCGGCGTGGCCAGTGACGAATTCACCGTCACCAAAGAGGGAGATGTCTATACCATCGTCTCGGAAGAGGGCGTCGATACGGTCAGGAATGTCGAGGAGTTCATCTTCGGGGACACGACCCTGAGTGCGATGCAGATGGACGCCCTTGCCAGGACCACCAACCAGGAACCGGTCGGCACCGATGGCGATGACTTTATCTTTTCCGGCACCGGCAATGACACGATCAATGCCGGGGATGGCGATGACTGGCTGTTCGGCGGTGCGGGCCATGACGAACTCTTTGGCGGTGCGGGTGCCGACACCTTCGTGTTCAACAGCGGTCATGACAGCGACGGGATCAGGGACTTCGAGCCTGGCATCGATACACTGCGCCTCTCCGGCGCGCTGACCGGCGGGATGACAGATGTCGAGGATATCATCTCAACCTACGCGACAGTTTCGAACGGCGCTGTGGTGTTCGACTTTGGCGGAGACGACATCATCACGATCTCGACCCTGGACTCCCTCACCGGCCTGTCGGAAAATATCGAGATTTTCTGAGGCTTCTCCGGGACAGGACAAACACGAAAAGCCCGCTCTCCGGATCGGGCTTTTTTTCCGCGCTTCGTCTCCATGGCGGTTGCCCGGAGCCCGACCGGGGCCGCGGTCTGCCGGACCTGATGCGCAGAACGGGTGTGGAAATTCCGTGCGCAGGGCCCGGGGTTTCAGGGCACGGGGACATCCGGCGGCAGCCGCCCGATCCCCGGACTGCGGGCAGGACCGGAGCGCGTCCCGTCGCGCGAAGGTTTTTTTGCCGCTGGCCATGCCTGACCTCCCGACGGTTTTTTCACCGGCGGTATCGCGCAAATTCCGGCGCGACCCCTCCGGCGGTTTTCCCGCGCGTTTCGGGAGGGCATTTCGTTTCGGCGGGGAGGCCATTTCGTTTCAGATGACCCGTCGGTAAAAATTTCCTGAACGGTTGCAATCGGTTGTCGGCGGCGGAAATCCGAAACGAAACGAAATGCAAAAAAATCGGCACGCAGAAGTAGGCAAGTGCGGCACATAACACCCACAAGCCCTCCCCGCCGGGAAGGATCCGTGATTTCCGGACACCGGGAGCGGCCCTTGGTGGCAGCCAACCTGCCGTTGTCAGCAACAATATACGCGCGGCGCTGCGCGTCCGGGAGACTCGTCAGACGGGGTACAGCACACCATCCATGCCCGGCAATAATGGTGTTGTCCCCGACGATCATCAGGACCGGACTGGTAAAACCGGACCGCCTGATCGACGCCGCGATCTGCCGGACCTGATCCGCAGAGTGGGTGCGGGAATTCCGCGCGCAGGGCACGGTCACATGCACCGCACAAAAACAAGGCTGGTCGGTCATTGAAACACTGATGAAATCGCCGGATCAGTTGATCGCCGCAATGCGCCTCGGCTAAGACCGTCTATAGCCTGTACAGGAAACGACGCGTGTCCAACATGCCGGGCAGTTGCGAAAACCCTTGAAAGGAGTTGTTCCGACCCGATATTACCGCATGAGCGGGAGGAAATCCGCGACCGATGGGACAAACCTGTCGGACAATGTATCAATTTGGAGGTCAGAATGGCTGAGTTGAATACGATCCGGTCGGCGACCGGTACACGCGCCGCCGAGATCGACGCAGGGCTTCGCGCCCATATGAATAAAGTTTACGGCAGCATGTCGATTGGCATGTTGATCACCGCTGCGGCTGCCTGGGCCATCGCAGGTCTTGCCGTCACATCCGACCATACTGGTGCAACGGTTCAGTTGCGCGAGGGCCAATACCTGACAGGTTTGGGAGAGTTGCTGTACGCGACGCCGCTGCGCTGGGTGGTCATGTTTGCACCACTGGCCTTTATCCTGTTCGGCTGGGGCGCATTGATGCGTCGTGGTTCTGCATCAGCGGTGCAACTGGGCTTTTTCATCTTTGCCGCCGTAATGGGCGTCTCGATGAGTTCGATCTTCCTCGTCTACACACCTTACTCCATCACCCAAACCTTTCTGGTTACTGCAATCGCTTTCGCGGGTCTCAGCCTGTATGGCTACACGACCAGGAAAGACCTCAGCGGCATGGGTACGTTCCTGATGATGGGCGTGATCGGACTGATCGTTGCAATGATCATCAACATTTTCCTGCAGTCCCTGCAATGATGTTTGCGATCTCTGCTCTGGGCGTTCTGATCTTTGCAGGCCTGACAGCGTTCTACACGCAAGACATCAAGAACACATACGTGGCACACGCGAGCCACGGCGATCAGGAATGGTTGGACAAAGCGGCTATTGATGGCGCGCTGAGCCTCTACATCGCGTTCCTGAACATGTTCCAGTTCCTGCTGATGTTCATGGGTCAACAGGAATAACGGGCACATCTGTCCACTGACACAAAGGGCCGGTCATTGCGACCGGCCCTTTTCGTTTCCGGCCACGGGAGCATTCAATGGCGGTTATCAAAAAGGGCAGCGCCAAAGAAGACAGTGGTGGCCATAACAGCGTGCGTGGCACCTGTCGCGCCGGGTTGTGTCAAAACGGGACAAAAAGTCAGGCAGGGGCGTTGAAACCGGCGCGTTGGTCATGAAAAACTCCTGAAATGGCATAATCCACAACACCGACTCAGAAAATTACAACAATGTCAGCATTTTATTCAGTCGATTGCCCAGCATTGCAAAAAGGCCAGGTGCAAAACAGGGGAATCGCATGAGTTTCACGGCGCGAGGATTTGAAGCGAGAAGCGGTTGTTCCAGCCTGCCCTTTTCCGCATTCCTCCGAGGGAGTTCTCGCTTTTTGCTTTGTTGAGCAAATTCATTGCGATGTGCTTGATGACGGCGAAGTTGGCGGGTGCGTGATCTTTTCGTATCCGGCTGTCGTCATCGCGGAAGGTGACATCAAGCACCCGGTGGAGGCGGTTTTCAATTCCCCGGTGAGAGCGTACGGCATGGGCAAGGCGCGCGGCGTCTTTTGGCAGGGACGGGATGAAGTACCGCGTTTGCCGTGTCGTCTTCCCGCCACTTTCCCGAAGCGGGACGACGCGGCCAATGCTGACCAACCCCTCCCGATGGGGATGGCGCTTTTTCAACCGGCCGATGGCGTCGCATTGGGTGTATGTTCGCGTTTCAATCCTACCCTTGTCGCCGTCAACTGTCGCCGTCAACCGTCTGTAAATGATTCTGTGTTTTCCCGATCCTGTTCTTCGAACCACAGTTTCACGTCTTCATGGAGAAGCCCCTGATTGCCCTTCAGGGCCGGCACATGGTCAGCACCCTTGTCACGGATTTTGCAGGCGATCTCACGTTGGCACCCCATCGCATCCAGCGTCACGACCGCGCCCTCCGGGAAGAGCAAATCCAGGAGAACGGGGATGTCCTTGATCCCGTTCTTTTTGTGCGCGCTGGCTTGCTGGCCGGGCACGAGGCGTAGATCGTTACACCGGGCCGGGATCAGATGCAGAGGCGTTTCACCACCGGCCTTTGAGCCTCGCGCTGTCTTGCCGTCAATGGCAACGACCGTTCCTCCAACGCGCCCGGCCAACCCGGACGCCCACGCGGCAAAGGCTGCGTTGAACTCTTCAGGATCAAGCGCCCGAAACACTGTCGAAAGCGTGTCACGGGAGGGTATGCCATGCTCAAACGTAGCCAACTTGCGCAGGAAAGACAGCTTTTCCTCGGGTATTGCCAAGTTGTTCGGTGGTTATGATCAGGTTAGAGTGATCCTATGAGCATCCCAACCATTATGCCGCGCCTAAAAGGCTTCCGCTATCCGCGTGAGATCATTGCGTACGCTGTTTGGGCGTACCACCGGTTCGCGCTGAGCACGGCTGATGTTGAGGACTTGTTGGCCGCGCGGGGTAGTATTGTCAGCCGGGAAACGGTCCGACTGTGGGTCAATCGCTTTGGTCAACACTTTGCAGATTGCATCCGCCGGGATCGACCGCGACCGAACGACAAGTGGCACATGGATGAAGTCGTAATCACGATCCGTGGCAAGAGGCACTGGCTGTGGCGCGCAATCGACGCAAATGGAGATGTTCCTGATATTCCTGTACAAACGCGTCGGAATTCCAAAGCGGCGAAGCGGTTTTTTCAACGATTGGTTGCCCGGTTCGGCGAACCAAGGGTCGTCATCACCGACAAATTGCGCAGCTGCATCAAGCCGATCAAAACACTGCCCCCGGACGCTGACCATCGCGCCCACAAAGGCCTCGACAAACGCGATCGAAGTATCGCACCGGCCGACCCGCAAACGGGAGAAGATATTCGGGCGGTTCAAATCCCACCGACAAGCTCAGAGGTTTCTGTCTGCGCATGACCATCCTCTCATTGCTGCAAGCAGCAACTGCCGGACAATGGATCAACCTGATTTTCCGTCCCCGCCGCTATCAACTCACCGCAACCTCATACCGCCACGCCCGCAGCGATGCGTTCAGCCTCTGGGCCGATTACACCGCCGAAATGGCGGCATAACCCTGCCTTTTCCAATGCCTCACAAGCGGCCGCCAACAACTTGGCAATACCATCATGGGTCATGGTGGCGGCGCGACCCTTCTTGAGCGGCAATCCCGGCGCATCACATTATGAGGAGCGGTACCGCAACCGCGTGCTCGGCAATCTCAAACGCCGCGCCAAATCGTTCGGCTATGATTTGCGCGAATTACCACCGGAAGCTGAAATGGTTGTTTCTTGGGAAGCGCTGCAATCGACGGCAGGTGCTTTCAACCCTGGCCTGCGTCGGCATCTCCCCACTGATGTGACTCAGGTTCACCGTTCGCACGCTGGCAATGCCAATCACCGGGAGGCAGAGCCTTTCGAGGCGGCTATTGCTCAGCGACAAGCCGTCGGACAGTTTCGCCGAGAGGGTGTCGATTGCTTTTCGGATCATGGGAGGCTCCTGTCGCAGATCGAAGAATCCCAATGAAAATCACAAATCGATACCCTCAACCACCTCTACTGTCGTGTACAGGGCTTGGAGAGTTTGAATGGCACTAACAATGGGAATGGATGCAAAGAAAGCTGGGCTTCTGTTGCGGGCGGCACTGCTGGACGATGCAACTAATGTGAATGAACGGTTGGCTGCTTTGGGCGCTGATATCAGTGTTGACGGTGACGCATGGATCGCACTCGACATGGACCTTTGGCCTGAGGACAAGGATGCTCCCGAGGCTGAGGCCATTGCAAAGATGCTCTGGCTCGAAGTTGATTGGTCATCGACCACAGGCACCTTTCCATTCGCATGGCCAGGCGTTGGAGAGTACACCGACAAAACGACCACGTACTTTGAAATGGTGTTGAATGCATATGGTGGGCAGAAACCGGACAGCATTGCTTAGAATACACGCCGGACTTACGCACCACCGCACCCATAGAATTTTCTGACATGAAAAAGCTGCGCATTCGATGTGAATAACTCCACACTTTACATTTCGGTTTCACGATCTTATGTTTGTGAAACCGAAAGGATACAGCTATGAACGTCGTCACCTTCCCATCCCAAGCCGCATTCTATCAGCCAATCGGCCACTTCATCAGACCGGGCGATAGTGGCTACAGGAAAAACGCAGAATTGCACGCGCAGAACCTGCTCAAGGCGAAGCGGTTCGTTGTGAATGGCTCCAGGATCGGATACCAGCGCGAGGACATCCGCATGTTGCGTGAAGGCGGAGCGGAAGTTGTGCTTGATCCCCGAACGGTCGAACCGGGGTCTTTGAAATACTGCGGCGGCGATGCCGCCAAAGCCCCTCGGGCCCTGGAAGATGGATCGGTCCTGACGCCCGACCTTCGCGTCCCCGGTCACATCTTCGATCTTTATGGGCGCATTGCCAGATGTGCCGTCGATCATCAGGTTGATGCGGTTCTTAGCCCGTCCAGCCTGGTAACCGGGAACGGCTTCAAGGCAGCGTTCGATATCGACCGGGCAGCCTGCTTGGCCATGCGATCCGCCCTTGATGCAAATGGTGGAAAGGAAATTGCGATTGACTACCTGCTGGTCGCGCGCCTTACCGATCTGACAGATGAGAAGCGCAGGTTGGAACTGATCTCAGGTCTTGTCGATCTGCCGTTCGAAAACCTTTGGCTTCGGATCGCAACTTCAAGCGGCACTGTCGGACCGCTGACAGCTCAACGGCTTATCAAGGTGCTGTCGGCAATCCACAATATTGGAAAGCCGATCATACTGGACTACACTGGTGGACTGACTGGCGAGGCCTTGATCTCGATGAACGTCGTGTCCGGTGTGGCCCATGGTATCGGTAGACATAGTTCATTCGACGTAGGCGGGTGGAACAGGCCTCCCCGCAAACCAGATCCAGAAGAAAAGCGTCAAGGTGGTCAGGCGGTGCGAGTGGATGTGCCGGTCTTCGGGCGCAGTTTTACAATTCCTGAAATGGAAACTTTGCTCTCTGCCAAAGGTGCAAAATCTCTGCTCGTTCCCACCGATAAGCGTATCTTGCCTAACGGTCCGTCTGATTTGCGCAGCGATGCTCGGCGGCTTAACGCCCTCGAAGCTGAAAAGCGGATAGATGTCATTGCAACCACCCCGACCGTCAAACGGCCGGAATCATTTGCAGAAGTACGCATGAAAGAAGCCGATCAAGCCGCCCGCCTGACGCCTAATGCGAAGGTGGCGACAGACAACAAGGTCGATATCGACAAGCTGCGCGCACGTCTGGCAGACAACGCAGGAACCATTGGAAAACTCCGTGACGTTTATGTCGCTCAAGCCGAAGAGCGTCAGGAACGCGGTGATATTGCCCGTGCCGTCTCGCCGCCACGCCACGCCACGCTTTATTCAGAGACAGGATCGTGAGTATGGCATCGACAGCAATCTCCCGCAGCATCAGCGATTTGGAAGAAATCGGCGGACTCAACGGCATGGACATTGCCAATGTCACCGGTGTTTCGAAGGCGACCGTCTCACGGTGGCGCACTGGAATCAAGAAGCCGCAACCCAAGAGTGAACGGGTTCTGGCCGATCTCGTCTATGTCGTCCGGCGTCTGGAGGACTATTACACAAATGACGAAGTTCGCATCTGGCTCTATGCACGACACCCCCAGCTCGAAGGACAACGCGCTATCGACCTGATCCATGAGGGCAAGGTAATCGAGATATTCCAGGTTCTCGACCGCTTGGATGCGGACGGATATCTCTGATGACGACCGCGCCGAGGGACCGCGATCTGATCGACGCCCTCGATGCGATGGCTGTCGAACCCTTTCACGCCACTGTCTGGCGTGTTCGCCGGGAAGGACATGATCCGACGATCTCCTACGCTGGCGGCAACCGCTGGGACGATGGATCATTCGAGGTTCTCTACACGGCACTTGAAAAGGAGGGCGCGCTTGCGGAAATGCGCTTCCATCTGTCTCGTGGGCAGCCTGTTTTCCCGTCGAAGGTCCGATACTCCCTTCATGAACTGACCGTCGAAATCGAAGGCGTTGTCAACATCACCGAATGGGCCTTTCTCGAACGCTTCGGTGTGGAAAAAGCCGGGTTCGGCAAGATGCCGTATCTGACTCGCGAGACTGAATATTCGGCCTGTCAACGGATCGGTGAAGCCATACATTTTTTGGGCAGCGACGATCCGTCCGACCCGTCCGGATTCCTCGTTCCAAATGCGAGGCGGGAAGGAAGTAACTTGGTTCTGCTAGGAGACTACGTGCCGTTCGACAACATTACGCATGTTAAAGACCATGGTGTTATTGACTGGAACGCGAGCTAAACGTCAATGTGTCTGTGATAGCGCCCGTTGTAAGGTGCTGCGATTCACGCCAAGGATCTCAGCCATGCCGGAAACGGTCTCGCGCTTCGTCTCGATGGCGGTCTTTGCATGGGCGATTTGAGTGGCAGAGAGAACCGGCGGTCGGCCAAGACGTTTGCCACGTTTCTTCGCGGCGCGCAGACCCGCCTTCGTTCGCTCCTGGATCAAGTCGCGCTCGAACTCAGCCAAAGCTCCCATGATGTGAAACACCAGCCGTCCGCCTGCGGTCGTCGTGTCGATCCCGTCCGTCAAGTTGCGGAACTCGATTCCGCGAGGTGAAACATTCAGGACAAACGTCGGAAACTGGCGAGCACGCAAGAGAGAGGCCCATTCTTTTCTTGGCCGCGAATCCGCGCCCCGGGAGAGATGACTAGGGTCTGTTGACAATCATCGTGTTGCAATGAGCATGGCACAGAGGTGCCAGTTGGCAGCGTAGCTTGTATCAGTCTTGTCGTATCGCGTTGCTATGCCTCTGAATTCCTTGATCTTTGCGAAATGGTTTTCGATGAGATGGCGCCACTTGTACATGTGGGTATCGTAGTCCCGTTGAACTTTTCGGTTCGATTTGGGCGGGATGACAGCGGTTGCGCCACGCTCATCAAGGTCTTGCAGGAGCCAGTCGGCGTCGAAGGCTTTGTCGGCCAGCAACGCCCCAAAGGAAGCCCCCTTGATCAGAGGAGCGACCCCCTTCATGTCGTGTGCCTGTCCCGGCAAAAGCAGAAACCGGAACAGGTTACCGAGCGCATCGACCAAGGCCACGACCTTGGTCGTCAGTCCGCCGCGAGAGCGTCCGATAGCCTGGTGTTGAGTCCCCCTTTTGCGCCCGAAGCCTTCTGATGAGCTTGAACAATCGTCCCGTCGATAAGGGCATATTCCAGGTCCGGCTCGCCACTCATGGCATTGAAAAGACTCTCGAACACGCCGTTCCTGGCCCATCGACGAAATCGCTTGAACTGGCTGTTCCAGTTGCCAAACTCTTTGGGCAAATCCCGCCATGGGGACCCTGTGCGTACGCGCCATAATACTGCTTCCATAAACCGGCGATTATTGCGCGCGGTAACACCCGGATCGCCTGCCTTGCCCGGTATAAGCGGCTCAATCTTCTCCCAAAGCTCATCGGAAACAGCCAAACGATTTGCGTCCATCAACACCTCCATTTTGGAAGCTTGAATCAGACTTCAGGCAAAATGGGAACCCCGAATGTCAACAGGCCCTAGGCAGCGGACTCATAAAACTCTATCCAGAGCCTGACTGACGCGATTTTGATCATCGACAGGAAGTTGCGTGATGTTTTCTCGTACCGTGTGGCGATGCGGCGGAAGGAGGCCTTGAGGCGACCGAAGAAGCGTTCGATCTTGTTGCGTTCGCGGTAGATTTCAGAGTCGAATTCGGCAGGCAGCTTGCGGTTGGACTTTGGCGGGATCACGTCAATCGCACCCTGTTCCCAGATCATGTCCCTGATCCAGTCTGCGTCATATGCCTTGTCTGCCAGCACATGTTGACCGGGTTGCAAGCTGTCTAAAAGCTGCTTGCACGGCAGCGCGTCATGGGCTTGGCCGGGTGTCAATTCATACCGGATCGGCAACCCGTCCTGATTGGTAAGCGCATGAATTTTCGTGCCTAATCCGCCCCGAGAGCGACCTAAACACCGGCGCGGGTCTTTTTTTTTGGCTCAGTTTACAAATCGTATGCATTGACCTGAGATTGCGGTTGCGAGGCAAGTGCGGGGCGAGGCGTTCTCCAGTTCAATACGCTGAAACCATCGCAGGTAGTTGTCCAGATACCTGGTAGCGACGCCCGGGTAGCGGCGCAGGAAATCCTTCAACCGGCTGTGTCGGCTGTTGACCGTCTGAATGTGAAAGGCATCCCGTACCCGCTCCCCACCTGACAGGTTCAGGGCTTCGTGGCGCAGCCCCGGTGCTGCGGCGCAAGGCGGACAGGCGCGGTGTCCGTCGGTTACCAAAACGATATCCGCGTCCACGACCGGTTCGATAGCAGACCGCAGCGTATCGACATTGACCGCAGGCAGAACCACACTGACTGTCGCTCCGCTGCGGTCAGCGGCAACCAGGACCGGAACCTGTTCATCCGACAGACCTCGTTTGCCGGCCTTGCCTCCCCTGCGGCGCGCCTTGCGCGCAAGGTTTCGTTCGCCCTTTTGGCTTTGCAGAACACAGGTTTCATCAGCTTCCACAATGCCCGTGAGCCTGCGTGTTTCCGGGTCTTTTGCGGTGAGAAAGCGGTGCCGCCAACGGAAGGCGGTATTGATGGCAAACCCGCAACGTTCCGCTGAAGCACGAACCGTCAGCCCATCGGCAAGACAGGATCCAAAGGCAAGCCACCTGTCCTTGCGGTGCAGGCCCGACAAGGGGGTGCCGGTCGCCGCGTTGAATGTCTTCCTGCACCCCTTGCACCGGTATCGCCGCAGGCCCCGTGCCTTGCCGCGCGATATCGCTCCCGGGGTGCCGCAATGCGGGCACCGGCGATCTTCATCCACACTGCCTTCTATCGCAGCCAGTGAAGCAGATGCCTCTGATCCCCCGAAAGCGCGGCTTCGGCCTGATGCCGCTGCGCCGGGCTGAGTTCGTCTATCCAGGACAGCCATTCCTGAAATTGCTTATGGTCCATGGTGATACTTCCCTCTGATTGCAAAAGGAACATACAGTGAACGCATACAATTTGTAAACTGAGCCTTTTTTTTGAGCGTCGTGGCAGAATGATGGGCACGGATCGTCGTGCCATCCACCATGACCATATCGACGTTGTCAGCGTCGGCGACGGCTTCCATGATCCGATCCCAGTGTCCGGCATAGCTCCAGCGGTTGAAACGGTTATAGACGGTCGTCGGCGGGCCGTATTCGCCGGGCAGATCAGCCCATGGGATACCTGTTCGCAGAACGTAGAAAATACCGTTGATCACCCGCCGGTCATCGACGCGCTTTTTGCCCCGTGTCTTGTTGGGCAAGACCGCCTTGATAAACTCCCACTCCAGATCGCTCATGTCAGAACGCGCCATTTGCTTGCTCCCGCCTGCCGTTTGGGTAGAAATGAATCACAAGCCTATGGGGATGAACAGTAATTAATGAGTGCGCTGCCTAAAAGTTGGTGATGGCCCCTGAGCCAGCACGGCGCTTAGACGTTTGTTCTCGGTGATTGCGGCATGTGTTAGGATTGAAATGCGAACATACACCCAATGCGACGCCATCGGCTGGTTGAAAAAGCGCCATCCCCATCGGGAGGGGTTGGTCAGCATTGGCCGCGTCGTCTCGCTTCGGGAAAGTGGCGGGAAGACGACACGGCAAACGCGGTACTTCATCCCGTCCCTGCCAAAAGACGCCGCGCGCTTTGCCCATGCCGTACGCTCTCACCGGGGAATTGAAAACCGCCTCCACCGGGTGCTTGATGTCACCTTCCGCGATGACGACAGCCGGATACGAAAAGATCACGCACCCGCCAACTTCGCCGTCATCAAGCACATCGCAATGAATTTGCTCAACAAAGCAAAAAGCGAGAACTCCCTCGGAGGAATGCGGAAAAAGGCAGGCTGGAACAACCGCTTCCTGCTTCAAATCCTCGCGCCGTGAAACTCATGCGATTCCTCTGACGCCAGTGCCAGTGCCACTTGACTGGCGGTATTTTTTACGCTCTTGTTGGCTTCGGGTGGTTTTGCCCCAAAGCATCGTGATCTCCGTGTGTTTCTGCAAGCAAACGTAATCACGACCCTCTTGAAATCACCCAACTCATTTTGGATCAGGCTCCCGGAAATCAAGGGTCCTTCCCGGCGGGGACGGCTTGTGGGTGTTATGTGCCGCACTTGCCTACTTCTGCGTGCCGATTTTTTTGCATTTCGTTTCGTTTCGGATTTGCGCCGCCGACAACCGGTTGCAACCATTCGGGAAATTTTTTCCGACGGGTCATCTGAAACGAAATGGCCCTCCCCGCCGAAACGAAATGCCCTCCCGAAACGCGCGGGGAATCCGCCGGAGGGGTTGCGCCGGAATTTGCGCGATACCGGCGGTGAAAAAAAATGTCGGGAATCCCGGCATGGCCAGCGGCAAAAAAACCTTCGCGCGACGGGACGCGCTCCGGTCCTGCCCGCAGTCCGGAGATCGGGCGCCTGCCGCCCGATGTCCCCGTGCCCTGAAACCCCGTGCCCGTTCTGCGGATCAGGTCCGGCAGATCGCGGTGTCGATCAGGGGACCCGGCTTTACCGGTCCCGTCCTGTTCGCCGGGGGCAACACCGTTATTGCCGGGGCAGGACCGTGTGCCGACGGCGCGGGAGACGGGCATGGATCCCGTGCCCTGCATCCGGCTTCCCGGTCTCCCGGATGAGCGGCGCCCCGCGTATATTGTTGCTGACAAGAGCCTGGCCGGACATGCGGGCCGGGACGGGGACCTGCTCCGGCCCGGGCCGGGGGAATTGCGCGACCCCGGGTTTCATCCGCACAGATGCCGGGATGCCGGTGGCTGATGACCGGATTGACATGTGCCGGACCGGTTCGCCCTGTAACGCCACCGCAGGCAAGGCCGGGAACGACACCATGGACAGCCCTGCCCTGCCCGCCGACCGCAGGCCGGTTCCACACAGGAACATTCCATACAGGAACAGGAGTCCGGCAGGAAATTGCGGGCCTGCACACTGCCACAGACAGGTCCCTGCACCCCGGCAATTTTTCCCCTGTTTTTTCCCCTGAATTTTCGGAGAAATCCGGGAGAGACCGGTTAGCAGCACACCGACCGCACAGCCAGCCATACTGCCGGTTTTATACCGTGCAGATCTGGAGCGGTTTTATGCCGTATTATCAGCAGGTTAAAAATCGGTGTTTCCGACAGAGACGCTTTACCCGGGCGGAAATAGCCCCCGGATACCCGAAAGTCTCTACAGGCGTATTTCATCATCCATTTCGGGTCTTCAGGCTGGAGTGATCCTTACCCGCAGCCCCCGGGCAAACCGCCGGTTTCGCTGTCCTGACAGCGGCATTTTCGATATCAATCAGGATGTCAACGACGGTGCGGGGCGGGTTTCGTGGAACCCCCGGAGGGTGCGGGTTCCGGGCGGGATGACCGGGTGGATTTTCATAGCCGGGAGCGGCTGGCAGGTCCCGCAAGAGGCCACAGCAAAATGCCCGGAAAAATGGACCAGTTTGCCAACGGCGTTGTCGGCTGCCAACAGGAGCCGCTCCTGTTGTTCAGAAAGGACGCCCCCGCATTGCCGAACGTGACCCCTGAACAGCAGAAGGCAGCCAAATCGCTCACAGCGAAAGATGTGACGAAGATAATTGAACAGGCGAACGTGCGGACACCGCGGAATGTCCAGAACGCTTCGCAGAACGCCAGTAGATCGCGGGAACACAGTCCGCAATCCCCCGGCAGAGAGCGGTAAGACCGATTGCTGATTTGATGGGTTTCTGCTTTAGCTTATTGCCAGAAGGCCGTCCCTGCGTTCGGGAGTTTGAGGTGGATCTTCGCCACAGACGTTACCAACCATTCCGGTGCCAGTGGGTCCATTTCAAACCCAGTTGGATCTGCTAACAAAACGGGCACAAACGGTACATCAATACTTGCATTGTCGTAGACAACAACCCGGTCTGCGAGCAACGCAGCTGCCACAAAGTTTGCGCGGGAGCGAGCAAACCTACGGCGGATATCACCCTCGGGAATATCGTGACCACCTTTTGCCACGCGGGTCGCAACCCGATCAACAGATTGCTGAGCGTCAATCAATGATACGTAGTGAAGTTCAACCCGATAGTTACGTCTTCGAGCACTTTGCATCAATCGAGAGATGTCTTGGCCTGAGAGAGTTGTTTCAAGAACAAAGCTATCGCCGTTGTCTAAATAGGTTCTGCGCAGTTTGACCGCCTCGCGACCGGCAGTTGTCCGCGCGCTTTCATCGCTTTTCTTCGATAGAGCTTTGGCGATCGCATCGGGATCAATGATACGAACGTTGTTGAACCGTTGGTTTTGGGTAAGCGTGGATTTTCCGGAGCCGTTCACTCCTGCAACAACTATAAGGCGTGGCATGGATATCAGGCTTTATAAGCGCTCTTGGCAACAATAGAGCCTTTGACATCCCGCTTGAGGACCTTTTCCCCGGAGCGGGATTTCACAACATACTGGCCATCCTTGCGCACCCCATAGAGTTTGACGCCACATTTAACGCTTTGATCAAGCTCAGAGCGGATTTTAGAGCGCCACTTCGACGGACGTTTCAGGGCTTTGAGAGACGCCATTCAGAATGTTCCTTACCTGCTTTGGTCATGTAAGTGCCGAACTTCCTCCCTAACATAGGGATTCCAAAGCAATATTGCGAGATTAATGATGATAATCGCAAGCGATATTAGGGAACTTGCGAATGAATGATAGGCATGAATGACCAGCGCCACCAATCCTATCACCCCGCAAAAGCCAAAACTGCAACGCCAACAAGAATAACCCCCGCCCAGGATAGGCGATGCTTCAGCTGTCCTTCGCCAAGCAATACACTTCCCATCACCCTCCCCTGCAGATTACTCAATCTGCAGGGGTACCTGGCTCACTGAACCAGGTCCTGATACCAGCGGCCTTAATGTCTGACTCACTTTTGTGATTTCAAATTTACTGCATTTCTGAATCAATGGCCTCCAGAAGCAAGGAGGTGCTCATGGGTGGGGCAGTCAAGATTACGCGCACAGATATGTCCGCGCAAGATTTGCGTTGTGCTGCAAAGCGAACCAGGGATGGTCGTGTTGTCCGTCGAATACTCGCCATAGCGCTGGTGCTTGACGATGTGGACCGCGCAACAGCGGCCCGTAGCAGCGGTATGGATCGCCAAACTCCCAGAGACCGGGTGCATCGCTACAATGCAGAGGGCCTTGGTGGGCTTTCTGATCGGTGTGGCAAGGGTGCAAAACCACGCCTGTCCCTGGAGCAACAGGCGCTGTTTGTGGCTTGGGTTGAGGCTGGGCCTGACCCGGCAAAAGATGGCGTAGTGCGGTGGCGCTGTGCCGATTTGCAGGTCCGCGTTGAAGAAGAATTCGACGTAAAGCTACATGAACGTACGATTGGCAAGTATCCAGCCAGGCATGGTTTTCGTCGCCTTTCCGTGCGCCCGGAGCATCCCGGAACTGATCCCGCTGCACAGCAGGCTTTTAAAAAAACTTTGCCAGCCTCATAGCCGATACTGTCAATCGCAGAGTAAAATGGGTCCATGTCGCGGCGTAAAAATGGGCCACTTCGGTTGATGTTTTGTGGCGCTTTTGCACGCGTGCTCGTCACAAAGCTGAAGCGTGCCAAAGCGCATGCTGGCCATAAGGCCAGCATTATTCTGACTGTGATTGCGGGCTGGTTATTTTCGGTTGTTGCGACTGTGTTTGAGCCGATAGCTTTCGCCATTCATCTCGAGGATGTGGACGTGATGGGTTAAACGATCGAGTAGCGCACCGGTCAGCCGCTCAGAGCCAAAGACTTCAGTCCATTCATCGAAGGGCAGGTTCGAGGTTATGATGATGGAGCCGCGTTCATAGCATTGGGATATGACCTCGAAGAGCAGCTCTGCGCCAGATTTGCTGAGCGGTACGAAGCCCAGTTCATCAATGATCAACAGGTTCTGGCTGGTCAGTTGCTTTTGAAGGCGCTGCAATCTCCGCTCATCTTGAGCCTCGATCAGATCATGGACTAATGCCGCAGCCGTTGTGAAGCGCACCTTCAGTCCTCTTTGACATGCAGCCAGCCCAAGTCCCAGGGCGATGTGTGTCTTGCCCGTGCCTGACGGGCCGAGCGCGATGATGTTCTCCCTGCGATTAACGTAATCGCATCGTGCCAGATCCATCGTCAGGGGCTTGTTCAAGCTTGGCATGATCTTGAAGTCAAAGCTATCCAAGCTCTTGGTGCTGGGGAACTTCGCCGCTTTGATGCGCCGTTCAATCATCCGGCGTTCGCGGTCGATCAATTCCATCTCACACAGCCGCGCCAGATAGTGGATGTGATCTTTGTTCTCTGCAGCACAGAGCTGCGCCTGTTTGGCATACTCGCCTTGGAACGTTGGCAGTCGCAGTTGTTTAAGATGATGCCGTAGAAGAATCCGAGGGGCTTCGGTCATGCCGCGGTCCTTCCCATCAAGCTCATGTAACTGGATGGGCGTGTTGTGCCGACATTGGCCTTGGGCAAGTATGGATAGAAGTCCAAATCCAATCGTGGTGGCCGCTTCTCAACCCGACACAGTACAAGGTGTTTTACGGCGTCATAGCCAATTGCACCCATATCTATTGCCTGCTGGATTGCGCCTTGCACAACATCCATTTCGAAGGTCTCCAAAAGGCGCAAGACTTGAACGTATTCTCGCTTGCCCGGCTTACCCATTCTGGCTTCAAGCAGTCGGTGCAGCGTGGCAAATACATCTGGCAAATGCCAACCCTGCAAAGGCGCGGCCTGATCCAGGGCACCCACCTTTTGTTCAAGCAGGGGCAAAAAGTGCAATGGGTCAAAGACCATATCCGCTGATGTGTAGGATCGTTTGTGCCGCGCAATAATCTCATTGCCGCAGCCGATGATAACCTCATGCACAAACCCACGCACATGAACATCGTGGTGCGCATAGGCTACTGGCACCGAGTAATCATTGCTGCGATAGCGCACCATTGAGATCGACGTTGCACGCGTGCTGACGTGATCGCAGGCTTCATATTCTGCGACGGGCAATCCCATCAGAGCATCCAAATCCGACATCAGGCGTGCGCCTATGGTTTGGGTGTGACCCCGCAACGTATCGTCCTGACGTGCTAAACACTTCTCTTCCAAATGTGCGTTCAGATCATCAAAGCTGTCATAGCGAGGTGCGGGAACCATGAAGTTGCGGCGGGTGTATCCAACCATGCCCTCAACGTTGCCTTTATCGTTCCCTCGCGCGGGTCTGCCAAACTTGTCATCAAACAAGTAATGCGACTGCAGTTCCGTAAACCGACGTGTGCGGATGCGCGTCTTATCCCCGAGTATCCGAGCCACGGCGATCTTGGTATTGTCGTAGAGAATGGATTGCGGAATGCCGCCAAAGAATGCAAAGGCGGACACATGGCCATCGCAAAACGCCTCGGTTGTCTCAGCTGGATATCCCTTCACAAACACCGCATCAGAATGTGGCAAGCTCATCACGAAGAAGTGGATCTTGCATTCCACGCCACCGATCACGCCCAGCGTCTCACCAAAATCAACCTGCGCATGGCCCGGCCGATGCGACAACGGCACAAACACCTCTTTGGTGCGCCGTTTTTGCTCGCGCACGTAATAGGTCACCGTGGTCAGGCTGCCGGCATATCCATGCTCATCGCGCAGCCGTTCAAAGATGCGCTTGGCCGTGTGTCGCTGCTTTTTGATCAGGGCTTTGTCTGTGCGCAGTATCTCATCGACCACACCAACATAACCATCAAGCGTTGGCCGCCGAGGCGCTTCCGACCGACGATACCCAGGCGGAAGTTCATGGCGCAGCATCTTCGCGATCGTCTTACGATCTTTGTTCTCTAATCTGTCAATGCGTTCTCTAATCTGTCAATGCGTGTTTCCTGAGTTTCCTGCTTTTGATGTCAGAGGTTGCCTTTGTTCTCTTCGAACTCTGAGGTTCATGATGGGGTTGGCTGGGTGTGGGTCGGCAATGTTGAAACCGCAATCATACCGTTGGTCTTGGCTGTTGCTACAGAATCGGCGCCGTGTCTCACGCCCTCCCTCGGGCATCGTCCCAGATGGGAACTTTGATTTAGGAATCCTCGTTGTCGCCTCGTAAGCCTTACGCGGACTGGAAGTCAGTTTTG
This sequence comes from Roseovarius sp., assembly GCA_965207105.1. Lineage (GTDB taxonomy): Bacteria > Pseudomonadota > Alphaproteobacteria > Rhodobacterales > Rhodobacteraceae > Roseovarius. The sequence goes on from CBDBLS010000039.1 coordinate 80,281, forward strand.
TCTCGCATAATGGCATGAAGTATGATTGCCAGACGACGCGCCAGAGCCACTCGGGCCTTTCTCATCGTTGAGCGCGCACCGATTGCGAGGGCCCATGTCTTCAATTTGAGCGGAGCGGCATACCGCGTCAGCATCACATTGGCGGCCTCATAGAGAAGCGTTCTGACGCGCACGTCGCCCCGCTTTGAGATGCTGCCCGTGTAGTCGATTTCACCAGATTGATGCCGTCGCGGCACCAGTCCAAGATACGCCCCCACATCACGCGATTTCCTGAAACGCGACGGATCATCAATTGCTGCGGCAAAGGCCAATGCTGTGATCGGACCGACCCCTGGTACCGTCATAAGGCGCTGGCAGACTTCGGATTTGCGGGTCATCTTTTTGATGTCGCCATCAATGGCTGCAACCGCCGCGAGGATTGCTTCGCGTGCTGCGAACAGTCCGCAAATTGCGGCATGGAGGCCAGGCACTCCATCGCTAACTTTTAGCGCCGCGTTTTTGAATGCCGGAGACAAAGCTCGTGGCAGCCGCACGCCGAAGACGACGACCAGACCGCGGATCTGATTGTCGAGCGTCACACGCTGTCCGACCAGCTTCTTGCGGGCTGCGATCAGCGACCGGATTGCGTGCGCTGACAGTGATTTGACATGGGTCGGCTTGTAGAATCCCGTCCGCGCCAGGTGTGCCAAACCGCGGGCATCATTGCGGTCCGTCTTGTGGCCGGCCAGAGATTTAAGGGCCTGATATGCTTGCCTGCTCTCGATGCAAACAACCGGGACACCAAGCTCCGTCAGCCCATGGTAAAGCATTGGTGCCATCCGTCCCGTTTCAAATACAACTTTGGCACATGGTGGTCCAGAAGCGAGGAAGTCAGCGATCGCTTTTGGTGTTGAGCTCGCTTTTCCTTCACGAATAAGGGCCCCTTCACGATCCAGAATGCAGATATGCGTCTCTTCCATGGACACATCCAAACCAGCAAAATATTCCATTGGTCAGTCTCCTTTTCAATTGCATGTGCATCCAGAATAACAGGGGTAACTGAGTGCTGATCCTGATTACGCCATGTTGAAAAACCGCGCCGCTTCTCGGCCAGACATACCGTCCTTCAAACAAGCACGGCGCACACGACTATAAATATCCACAGAATACATCTCCCGCCCTCCGAATAAACGAAGGGCACAAACTGGCGGACTTTTACTCCGCTACAACTGCGATATGCAGCCGCTTCTGTGGCCCAATATTGCTCCGCGTTTTACATAATACTACACTCGTAAAACTGCCCCCATACTCACCGGAATTGAACCCAATGGAAAACGTTTGGGCCTATCTGCCGTCGAACAAACCCGCTGTCTCTGTCTTCGACACATATGAAGAAATCCTCGAAAAATGCGCCCAGGCCTGGAACTTCTTTGCGAACGACCCTGAACGCATAACTTCAATCACAGATCGAGAATGGATAAAGGTCAATTAATTGGGCCGTTGGTATGAGTGCGCAAATCTGCGCAGCGATCTTGTGCGATCAGAGCCGGAACAAAGCGCAAAAGAACGACGCTGCCCGCGACAGTGACCGACCGAAAATCCGAGAAGTTCCGACCCTTTTATCTGGTCCCGGACAGTAGGCACGGGAGGAAGAAGTAGCCTCCGCAATTGAGATTGTGGTTATTCCCCGGCCACCAAGTGTTCCACCTCAAAGCCCAACAACCGAATGCCACGAATAGACCGGTTGTTGAACGGAGGGCGTTTTGCGTCGCCCCAGCCAAGCAGTTCCATAACGCAGGCCTCTCCGAAGCCATTGAGCTTGTAGGTGCCGTATATGCAGTCATACGCACGCTCGATTGCATCGCCGGAACCAGACAAAAGATAGCGAACGGTTCGAACAACATCCTCAAGCGTATTTTTCTTCTGGAAGTCGATACGAAGCCGCTCGAGACCGGATAGGTCCTCGCCGATATCTTTGGACACAAACCGCAAGCGTTCGAGAAAGGCGTGACAACCCGTTAGATATTTGAACAGATCGTCGAAACTCAGTTGGGCCAACTCGTTTGGATCGCAAAGGTAGGTCCGAATGTTCGCGATGTTTTCGATCTCTGCCGATGCGTGATAGGTATCTCCCTTGTCAGTATCGTCCGCGGATTGCCAGATCTGCACATATTCGGCGATCCGCGCGGCCCGATCCTCCCGATCCTTCGGATGACTAAGCAACGCTGTCTTTCGCCAGCCATCACCGCCGCCTTGTGTCAGTCGCAGCCACCCGAGAAACCTTCCCATCTCGATTTGAGGATCCTGCTCCGCATATTCAGGCCGTCCGAAGCCATGCAGTTGGGCGACTTCGAGAATCTCATGGTGCGCAGGCACCAGCATTTCATCATATTTTCTGCGAAAACCTTGGATGAAGGAGCGCTCTTTCGATTTCTTTTCGCTACCAACGACGATGCTCTTGGGAGCAGCAGGTTTTACGAACTTGTGAATGAACTTTTCGAAGGCGTCCTCGTCCTGTGGTTTGTCCTTAGATTTGAACGCTTTTTCATATTCTCGCAGGGTTTCATCATTCAACACGTCTGCGTCATTCCATAGCTCGTCAAAAAGGCCGGGGAGTGCGTAGAAAGTGTCATCCCGATCCTGTTTCAACAGCACTGAAAGTTCCCTATTGGCGTGCAGGCCGTCGTGAGTAAGGTTTGCGGACCCCACGAGTGCAGTATCGTCGATAATGTAGAGCTTCGTATGAAACTTGGCGTCGGTGAAATAGCGAACTTTAACCCTTGGATTCTCAAACGCTTTCCGCAGTGCCTGTGGTGTCGTGATCGGTGAGAACCGGACGATTAGCCTGACATCACATCCTTTGTCGGTAAGTGTCCTGATGGGTTTATTGGTGGTGAAGAAAGGTGCTGCCAGCAATCCTGATCTAGGCCGCGGGTCCGCGTTCATAAAGAAGTTGATGGTGAAGCCAGTAGTGCCAGTGTTTGCGTATAATTCTGATAGCGCCATCGCAGAACCAATTCCCGATAGACATAAAAAACCACCATTAAGGGCGGGCGGAGTTATTGTCGAGTCTGGCGTTTGAGGGTTTTGGGTCATGCGGCGATCTGGCTGGGTTTGGTAGTTTCAATTCCGTCTTTGAACGTAACGCCTGTGATGACTTTGGCGAGGTAGTCAAAGCCGCGTAGCTTCCGCCAGTTTTGCTCGGCGCATTGGTGAAATGCACTTCGTCCACACGCGCGTCAATGTCTGAGACGACAAAACCCCGGTATTGATCAAGACCCTTGGAAAGGTCGAACAGATCACGGCCCTTTTCGATCTTGCGCAGCTGGCGCTTGATGCCCGAAGCTGGCGCTTGCGCTGCGTTTCATACATCCGCTGAATGCCATAACCCATCTGATCGATCATATTCAGCTCGACCATGGCCTGCACCAGATACGGGTTGCGATACCCTCGTGGAGTCTTATCCCCGCGAACATAGTCCTCGGGTGTACCCTCAAGGGCCGCCGTGCGGCAACGTTCGACCGCCGACATCACCTTCAATTGACCAAGACTGATATGACCCCGATTGACAGCACGATACACAGCACCACGGGCGCGGAAAATATCCGCGACCTCCAGTAATGGACCCGGCATGACGGCCTATGACGGTCTGGCCTTGCCCTTCTTGCGCCTGGTTTGGTTCAGGTCGTCCAGTGGGCTGTCTACCGCCGCGATCATACCGGTCGCAACACGGGCATATCGCGCTGTTGTTGTGAGTCTGGTATGTCCGGGCAATGCTTGGATGACCCGGATATCGACCTGAACTTCGTCCCTGTTTCCGGACACTGGGGTACTTTACCCCTGTCCATGAAAGGGGCACCAAATGGGACACCGTCGACGGAAGTATACGGACGAGTATAAGGCAGCAGCGGTTGAGCGGGTTTATGAACCGGGCGCGACACAGGGCAGCGTTGCCAGGGAGCTTGGAATCACCGGCACACAGTTGAAGACCTGGCGACTTGAGGGCGCCTCTAAAAATTGCCCTGTTTCCGGTGCTGTGTAATACTTTGGGTATCGACCTGGTATGGGGGTGAGACGATGGCGCAGATGGGTTTTTTTGATCTTTCAGACCGTTACGCGAGCCTGGACGCCAAGCGCGATCCGCTGGTCGAGATCGACGCTGTTGTGCCGTGGGAGGAATTTCGCCCGACCCTTGAACGGGCCTGGCGCAAGCCGGATGCGGAGCGCAAATCTCGGGCGGGGCGCAAGCCGATGGACGCGGTACCGATGTTCAGGACGCTGGTCCCGAGCGCGCTTTATAACCTGTCTGACGACCGGATCGAATATCAGGTGCGCGACCGCCTTTCGTTCATGCGGTTTCCCGGGTTGGGCCTTGAGGATCGTGTCCCGGATGCGAAGACGGTCTGGCTCTATCGCGAGGGACTTGCGCAGGCGGGGCTGGTCGAGAGCCTGTTTTCTCAATTCGACGGTTTTCTGTCCCGCCAGGGCTATATCGCTCGGGGCGGACAGATCCTGGATGCGTCCATTGTCCCGGTGCCGCGCAATCACAATACCCGCGATGAGAACAGGACCATCAGGAACGGCAAGGTCCCGCAGGACTGGTCTGGCACACCCGCCAAACGATCGCAGAAGGACACCGATGCCCGCTGGACCAGGAAGCACGGGAAGTCGCATTACGGTTACAGGAACCACGTGAATGTAGACCGCAGGCACAAGCCGGTGCGCCGCTGTCACGTGACAGATGCCGCTCTGCATGACAGCCAGGCGGTGGATTTCCTGCCGATGCGGGGCAACACCGGCTCCGGCGTCCGGGCGGACGCGGCCTGTCGCTCGGAGGAAATGGAGGCCAGGCTGCGGGATCGGAAACCGAAGAGCCACATCCACCGCAAGGGCAAGCGCGGCAAACCGCTGACCGCGCAGGCGAAGGGCGGCAACCGGACCAAATCCAAGGCAAGGGCCCGGGTGGAACACGTCTTTGGCGCGCAGACCAACGACATGGGCGGGACGATGGTACGCACGATCGGCATCGCACGCGCCAAAGCCGGGATCGGGATGAAGAACATCGCCTGCAACATGCGCCGCCCCGTTGTGTTGCGCCGCATAAATCCCTGCCCGGCGTGAACACCCGGCAAACCGGCAAACCGGCAAGCCGAACAGGACGCCCGGCTGAATAATCAAATCACGAAAGGCGTGGAACAACGGGTTTCGGGATCAACGGGATCACCCGCCCCTCAAACCACAGCACAAAAAAACACAAAACAGGTCAAAAATCGAGGTGCCCTTGAGATCGAAGCGTTCGGCTCGGCTGAAGCCAGGCGGCGGCGGAAGGCGGATGCAGCGGAACCGGCCCGTCTTCGCAAGGAGAACAGGCGCCTGACAGAGGAAGTGGAGATTTTGCACAAAGCATCCGCTTTTTTCGCGACACGGGCGGTGAAACCATGACGAACAAGCGCAGATTCGTCACTGCCCATAAAGCTCAATACGCGGTTTCCACGCTTTGCAGAGTTCCGGCGATTTCCCGGGGCCGGTTTTATGGTTTCCCGGCCGGCCAACCAGCGAGGGATCAGCGTAAAGCAGATCGAGACGCTCGGGATCCGGAACCGCCGCCCAGGATCAAGACCTTCTTCAAAGCCGGCAGGAAATGCTACGGATCAAAGCGGATCCATCAGGACCTGGTGGCCGATGGCGAAACCGTCTCCGAGCGGCGGGTGGCGCGGATCATGAAGGAAAACAAGGTGTCTCCACGCCTGAACAAGCGCCGCAAGCCCGTGACAACGGATAGCAATCACAAGATGAGCCCATCGCCAAACCTGTTGGAACAGGCGTTCCACCGCCTCACCCCCAATACGGTTTGGTTGGCCGATATCACCTGTATCGATACGGATGAAGGGTGGCTCTATCCGGCCGGCGTGAAAGACATGGCCTCGCGGGAAATCGTTGGTTGGGCGATGGAGGATCACATGCGGGCCGAGCTTTGCTGTGATGCCCTGACGATGGCCCCGGGTCGCAGAGGCCCTGTTCCCGGTCTGATACACCACTCCGACAGGGGGAGCCGGTACGCCGGTAGTGAGTATCGCAAGCTGATCAAAAAAAGCAGGGATTGCGCAATCCATGAGCCGCAAGGGCGAGTGCCTGGACAATGCGCCAATGGAAAGCTTCTTTGCATCATTGAAAAAGGAGTTGGTTCACCGTCGGCGGTTCAAAACACGGGCGGAAGCCAAGGCTGCAATCTTCGAATATATCGAGGTCTTCCACAACCGGCAGAGGCGTCACTCCGCCATCGGATACCAAACGCCGCAACAGGCGTTCAACAATATGACTTGGAAAATGGCCGCATAGGGCCAATAACTAAACTGTCCGGAAACAGGGACGAAGTCCAACCCCGCGTTCGAGAAGATGGGTCGCAAAGGAATGGCGTAATGTGTGAAGCGTGACCGGCTTGGTGATCCCGGCTTCCTGCGCGGTCTCTTTGAACAGCCGAGATATCTGGCGGGCCGAGAGGTGTTTGCTGCGATAGCCGGGAAAGAGGACCCGCTCGGGCGCTGGAACATCCTTGTCCTGACTGGCGGGTCGCTCTTTCCACCACTCGCGCAGCAGCCCCGGAATGTCCAGGGGCAGCATGACGTTGCGGTCCTTACGCCCCTTCGATTGCACGATGCGGATGATCTCCTGGGCGCTGTCGATATCACCAACCTTGAGCCGGACGACTTCTCCCGCCCGCAGCCCGCACCCATAGGCCAGCGACAACATGACTTTGGCCTTCAGGCCTGGAGCCATGGCCAGGATGTGCTTGATCTCCTTTTTGCTCAGGACCAGCGGCACCCGGTCTGGTTCCCTGATACCAACGGCCCAATTAATTGACCTTTATCCATTCTCGATCTGTGATTGAAGTTATGCGTTCAGGGTCGTTCGCAAAGAAGTTCCAGGCCTGGGCGCATTTTCGAGGATTTCTTCATATGTGTCGAAGACAGAGACAGCGGGTTTGTTCGACCGCAGATAGGCCCAAACGTTTTCCATTGGGTTCAATTCCGGTGAGTATGGGGGCAGTTTTACGAGTGTAGTATTATCTGGCACCTGCAAGCATTTTGCTCCGTGCCAACCAGCCCCGTCGATGATGAGCAAGGCATGTGCGCCGGGTGCGATTGTCTTTGCGATCTCATCGAGATGCAGCCCCATTGCTTCGGCGTTGACGTAAGGCAGGACCAGCCCAGCCGCCGTGCCACAGGCAGGACAGGCTGCGCCGAAGATACAGCTCCATTTGCAGCGCGTATCACGTGGTGCGCGCGGGCGGGTTCCACGCCTGGCCCATTTGCGGGTGAGGGTTCCTTGCTGCCCGACGCGGGCTTCATCCTGGAACCATACCTCAAGCGGCTTCCCCTTTGCATGTTTTGGCAGGGTATCGGCTATGAGGCTGGCAAAGTTTTTTTAAAAGCCTGCTGTGCAGCGGGATCAGTTTTGGGATGCTCCGGGCGCACGGAAAGGCGACGAAAACCATGCCTGGCTGGATACTTGCCAATCGTACGTTCATGTAGCTTTACGTCGAATTCTTCTTCAACGCGGACCTGCAAATCGGCACAGCGCCACCGCACTACGCCATCTTTTGCCGGGTCAGGCCCAGCCTCAACCCAAGCCACAAACAGCGCCTGTTGCTCCAGGGACAGGCGTGGTTTTGCACCCTTGCCACACCGATCAGAAAGCCCACCAAGGCCCTCTGCATTGTAGCGATGCACCCAGTCTCTGGGAGTTTGGCGATCCATACCGCTGCTACGGGCCGCTGTTGCGCGGTCCACATCGTCAAGCACCAGCGCTATGGCGAGTATTCGACGGACAACACGACCATCCCTGGTTCGCTTTGCAGCACAACGCAAATCTTGCGCGGACATATCTGTGCGCGTAATCTTGACTGCCCCACCCATGAGCACCTCCTTGCTTCTGGAGGCCATTGATTCAGAAATGCAGTAAATTTGAAATCACAAAAGTGAGTCAGACATTAAGGCCGCTGGTATAAATCACGTCTTGATGTCTATCTTCACCCAACAGGCCTGTCGCAGAGCGTGAGTAATGACAAAGCAGGCCTGCAACGGTTCGCCCGCTTCCTTCGATCATATCAACCTGAGTTGATCGTGCCGGAGGCAACCGGCAGCTGTCATCGGCGCGCGCACCGGCACCTGCATGATGCGGGTTTCCATGTGGCTGTGATGAACCCATACCGCACCCGAAAGTTCGCTGATATGATGCGGCAACTGGCCAAAACCGACGCGATTGACGCCAAATCCCTCGCGCTCTTTGCCGCGATGGTGAAACCGGAAGCAAAGGCCCCCTGCCCCGGCTCGCGCCGATCTGGCCGCTCTCCTGGTTGCCAGGCGGCAAATTTCCCGGCAGAAAGGAGCTTTGCAAAACCAGTTGAGCGTGACCGGGCACAGTCTGATCAGCCGACAGATGCGTGCGCGGATCAAGATGGCCGAACGCCACCTTGCGGCTCTGGATGCTGAACTCCGACAACTTCTGCGCCGCGAACCCGATCTCAAACATCGCTTTGATATCCTGACTTCGATACCAGGCGTCGGGCTGATCCCGGCGGCAACGATGATTGCGGAACCGGGCGAATTGGGACAGGTCAACGCTCCAAAGATAGCAGCTCTGGTCGGGGTCGCCCCAATGAACTGCGATTCCGGCGCCATGCGGGGTCAACGCCGCATTCGCGGTGGCAGAGCAAGCGTTCGCAACACGCTCTACATGGCCGCCGTTGCTGCAGTTCGCTCAAACCGAGACTTCGCCGCGTTCTAAACAGGCTCAGGGAAAACGGAAAGCCGTTCAAAGTCGCAATCACTGCGGTCATTCGAAAACTGGCAATCGTGGCGAATACCCTCATCTCGGAAAATCGAAAGTGGGTGCCAATATGCCCTTGATCTCATATACAGATGCTGCCCTGCATCCGGCTGCCCGAACTCCAGTCTTTCCCTGCAACGGATTCGGGGATTTTACTTTCCACAATCTGGTCTAAAGCCTCCGACTTTAGGGCCTATTGAGATACAGGATTCCCATTTCCATTAATTTCTGATTCAAGTTTCCAAAATGGAGGCGAGAATGTTGAGTGACCGGTTTTTGATAAGTGACGGGCAATGGGATCTTATAGAGCCCCATTGCCTTGGCAAGAAGAGCGATCCGGGGCGGACTGGAGGTGACGCCCGTTTGTTTGTGGAGGCTGTTTTGTGGATCGCCCGGACAGGTGCGCCATGGCGGGACTTGCCGACTGAATTTGGCAAATGGAATTCGATTTTCACACGGTTCAGATATTGGGTTAAACGGGACGTATTTCATCGTATGTTCAATGAGTTATCCGAAGATATCGACTTCTGTCAATCGCAGAGTAAAATGGGTCCATGTCGCGGCGTAAAAATGGGCCACTTCGGTTGATGTTTTGTGGCGCTTTTGCACGCGTGCTCGTCACAAAGCTGAAGCGTGCCAAAGCGCATGCTGGCCATAAGGCCAGCATTATTCTGACTGTGATTGCGGGCTGGTTATTTTCGGTTGTTGCGACTGTGTTTGAGCCGATAGCTTTCGCCATTCATCTCGAGGATGTGGACGTGATGGGTTAAACGATCGAGTAGCGCACCGGTCAGCCGCTCAGAGCCAAAGACTTCAGTCCATTCATCGAAGGGCAGGTTCGAGGTTATGATGATGGAGCCGCGTTCATAGCATTGGGATATGACCTCGAAGAGCAGCTCTGCGCCAGATTTGCTGAGCGGTACGAAGCCCAGTTCATCAATGATCAACAGGTTCTGGCTGGTCAGTTGCTTTTGAAGGCGCTGCAATCTCCGCTCATCTTGAGCCTCGATCAGATCATGGACTAATGCCGCAGCCGTTGTGAAGCGCACCTTCAGTCCTCTTTGACATGCAGCCAGCCCAAGTCCCAGGGCGATGTGTGTCTTGCCCGTGCCTGACGGGCCGAGCGCGATGATGTTCTCCCTGCGATTAACGTAATCGCATCGTGCCAGATCCATCGTCAGGGGCTTGTTCAAGCTTGGCATGATCTTGAAGTCAAAGCTATCCAAGCTCTTGGTGCTGGGGAACTTCGCCGCTTTGATGCGCCGTTCAATCATCCGGCGTTCGCGGTCGATCAATTCCATCTCACACAGCCGCGCCAGATAGTGGATGTGATCTTTGTTCTCTGCAGCACAGAGCTGCGCCTGTTTGGCATACTCGCCTTGGAACGTTGGCAGTCGCAGTTGTTTAAGATGATGCCGTAGAAGAATCCGAGGGGCTTCGGTCATGCCGCGGTCCTTCCCATCAAGCTCATGTAACTGGATGGGCGTGTTGTGCCGACATTGGCCTTGGGCAAGTATGGATAGAAGTCCAAATCCAATCGTGGTGGCCGCTTCTCAACCCGACACAGTACAAGGTGTTTTACGGCGTCATAGCCAATTGCACCCATATCTATTGCCTGCTGGATTGCGCCTTGCACAACATCCATTTCGAAGGTCTCCAAAAGGCGCAAGACTTGAACGTATTCTCGCTTGCCCGGCTTACCCATTCTGGCTTCAAGCAGTCGGTGCAGCGTGGCAAATACATCTGGCAAATGCCAACCCCTGCAAAGGCGCGGCCTGATCCAGGGCACCCACCTTTTGTTCAAGCAGGGGCAAAAAGTGCAATGGGTCAAAGACCATATCCGCTGATGTGTAGGATCGTTTGTGCCGCGCAATAATCTCATTGCCGCAGCCGATGATAACCTCATGCACAAACCCACGCACATGAACATCGTGGTGCGCATAGGCTACTGGCACCGAGTAATCATTGCTGCGATAGCGCACCATTGAGATCGACGTTGCACGCGTGCTGACGTGATCGCAGGCTTCATATTCTGCGACGGGCAATCCCATCAGAGCATCCAAATCCGACATCAGGCGTGCGCCTATGGTTTGGGTGTGACCCCGCAACGTATCGTCCTGACGTGCTAAACACTTCTCTTCCAAATGTGCGTTCAGATCATCAAAGCTGTCATAGCGAGGTGCGGGAACCATGAAGTTGCGGCGGGTGTATCCAACCATGCCCTCAACGTTGCCTTTATCGTTCCCTCGCGCGGGTCTGCCAAACTTGTCATCAAACAAGTAATGCGACTGCAGTTCCGTAAACCGACGTGTGCGGATGCGCGTCTTATCCCCGAGTATCCGAGCCACGGCGATCTTGGTATTGTCGTAGAGAATGGATTGCGGAATGCCGCCAAAGAATGCAAAGGCGGACACATGGCCATCGCAAAACGCCTCGGTTGTCTCAGCTGGATATCCCTTCACAAACACCGCATCAGAATGTGGCAAGCTCATCACGAAGAAGTGGATCTTGCATTCCACGCCACCGATCACGCCCAGCGTCTCACCAAAATCAACCTGCGCATGGCCCGGCCGATGCGACAACGGCACAAACACCTCTTTGGTGCGCCGTTTTTGCTCGCGCACGTAATAGGTCACCGTGGTCAGGCTGCCGGCATATCCATGCTCATCGCGCAGCCGTTCAAAGATGCGCTTGGCCGTGTGTCGCTGCTTTTTGATCAGGGCTTTGTCTGTGCGCAGTATCTCATCGACCACACCAACATAACCATCAAGCGTTGGCCGCCGAGGCGCTTCCGACCGACGATACCCAGGCGGAAGTTCATGGCGCAGCATCTTCGCGATCGTCTTACGATCTTTGTTCTCTAATCTGTCAATGCGTGTTTCCTGAGTTTCCTGCTTTTGATGTCAGAGGTTGCCTTTGTTCTCTTCGAACTCTGAGGTTCATGATGGGGTTGGCTGGGTGTGGGTCGGCAATGTTGAAACCGCAATCATACCGTTGGTCTTGGCTGTTGCTACAGAATCGGCGCCGTGTCTCACGCCCTCCCTCGGGCATCGTCCCAGATGGGAACTTTGATTTAGGAATCCTCGTTGTCGCCTCGTAAGCCTTACGCGGACTGGAAGTCAGTTTTGTCTCGCATAATGGCATGAAGTATGATTGCCAGACGACGCGCCAGAGCCACTCGGGCCTTTCTCATCGTTGAGCGCGCACCGATTGCGAGGGCCCATGTCTTCAATTTGAGCGGAGCGGCATACCGCGTCAGCATCACATTGGCGGCCTCATAGAGAAGCGTTCTGACGCGCACGTCGCCCCGCTTTGAGATGCTGCCCGTGTAGTCGATTTCACCAGATTGATGCCGTCGCGGCACCAGTCCAAGATACGCCCCCACATCACGCGATTTCCTGAAACGCGACGGATCATCAATTGCTGCGGCAAAGGCCAATGCTGTGATCGGACCGACCCCTGGTACCGTCATAAGGCGCTGGCAGACTTCGGATTTGCGGGTCATCTTTTTGATGTCGCCATCAATGGCTGCAACCGCCGCGAGGATTGCTTCGCGTGCTGCGAACAGTCCGCAAATTGCGGCATGGAGGCCAGGCACTCCATCGCTAACTTTTAGCGCCGCGTTTTTGAATGCCGGAGACAAAGCTCGTGGCAGCCGCACGCCGAAGACGACGACCAGACCGCGGATCTGATTGTCGAGCGTCACACGCTGTCCGACCAGCTTCTTGCGGGCTGCGATCAGCGACCGGATTGCGTGCGCTGACAGTGATTTGACATGGGTCGGCTTGTAGAATCCCGTCCGCGCCAGGTGTGCCAAACCGCGGGCATCATTGCGGTCCGTCTTGTGGCCGGCCAGAGATTTAAGGGCCTGATATGCTTGCCTGCTCTCGATGCAAACAACCGGGACACCAAGCTCCGTCAGCCCATGGTAAAGCATTGGTGCCATCCGTCCCGTTTCAAATACAACTTTGGCACATGGTGGTCCAGAAGCGAGGAAGTCAGCGATCGCTTTTGGTGTTGAGCTCGCTTTTCCTTCACGAATAAGGGCCCCTTCACGATCCAGAATGCAGATATGCGTCTCTTCCATGGACACATCCAAACCAGCAAAATATTCCATTGGTCAGTCTCCTTTTCAATTGCATGTGCATCCAGAATAACAGGGGTAACTGAGTGCTGATCCTGATTACGCCATGTTGAAAAACCGCGCCGCTTCTCGGCCAGACATACCGTCCTTCAAACAAGCACGGCGCACACGACTATAAATATCCACAGAATACATCTCCCGCCCTCCGAATAAACGAAGGGCACAAACTGGCGGACTTTTACTCCGCTACAACTGCGATATGCAGCCGCTTCTGTGGCCCAATATTGCTCCGCGTTTTACACCTCCATCGGCGAATAGATGACCCGGCGTGGGATAGCGCTTCGCGACAGTCGCCAGCACGTCAGGCGCGCCATCCCGGTCTTGAATACCGGCACTGTGGACTACGAAGCCAATGAGCAATCCGATGGTATCGGTCACGATATGGCGTTTGCGCCCCTTTATCCTTTTACCTGCGTCATAGCCTCCAACCCCGCCACTTTCCGTTGTTTTTACGCTCTGATTGTCGATGACCCCCGCTGTTGGCCGGGCCTTGCGACCCTCAGCCAGTCGCGCGCTTCTGACGAGCCCACGGTTTATCTCGTCCAGCAGGCCATCCCTGCGCCATGAATGGAAACAGCCACGCACCGTGGAAACCGCCGGGAAGTCATTGGGCGACATACGCCACTGGCAACCGGGTGTCGCGATATAAAGGATCGCGTCAAACACATCACGCAAATCAATGGTACGGGGTCTGCCCGTTGTTCTGCGCGCCGGGAGTAAAGGGGCGATTATTGCCCATTCTGCATCGGTCAAATCACTTGGCTCAATTAGCATTGATTATGCGTGCCAACCTGTAATAGAACACACCATGAACAAAATTATGGGGTGCGGCACATGGATCATCAGGCTTTTTTGGTGTGGCTCAACGAGACCGACGACCTTTCATCGAAACAACGGACTGAAACCGGACGGCTCGTTGCCGGGGTATCGTCGCTGGAAAGCGTGATCGATCTCCCTGAGGCGAATGTTCGCGAGGGGCGTATCTGTCCGCACTGTGCTTCGGGCGGTGCGATCATCAGGGGCCATGCAAGTGGCCTGACGAGGTTCTTTTGCAAAGGCTGTCGCAAAACCTTCAACGCGCTGACCGGGACGCCGCCTGCCCGCTTGCGCCACAGGGACAGATGGGCAGGGTTCGCAGCTTCCCTGCGCGACGGCGAAACGGTAAAGGCGTCCGACGGGCGTTGTATGGTAGCCGACACCACAGCTTTTCGTTGGCGTCATCGCTTTCCCGAGGCCGTAACGGTCGGTGCGGTCAAGCTGTGCGGAATCGTCGAAGCCGACGGGACGTTCTTTCCGCGCAGCCGGAAAGGGGACCGTAATCTCTCTCGAAAAGCCCGCAAACGCGGGGGAAAGGCCTCAAAACCCGGATTGTCGGAGGAGCAGGGTCCGGTCCCCGTTGCGGTCGACCGATCAGGCACCGCCATCAGTGCTGTCTTGCCTGCGGTGACAGCCGAACATCTCAAAACGGTTCTGCAGCCACGTCTTGATGGGGACGCTCTCCCGGTGACCGATGGCTGCACCGGCTACCCGCCCTGCGCCGCAGAAACGGGCGTCAGCCATGAAAGTCTCGACCGGACCGCCGGAGAACGTGTCCGTGGTGAATTGCACATTCAAACCGTGAACAGTCGGCATGAGCGGTTAAAGACCTTTCCGCGCCGCCATCGGGGCATCGCGACCAGATACCTGGACAGCTGCCTTCGGTGGTTCCACCTTGCCGTCCTTCCGAGCCACCAAACGCCGCGCGCGATACTTGCCGCCGCCGCAGGCATCCTGCCTGTAGCACGCCACGCATAATCAATGCTAATTGAGCCTTCAGATTAAAGCGTCCAATCGCAACAACCTCTCCGGAAAACGTTGATGAGGCCTTGATATTTTCGAACTAAGATCTCGTCTCTATTCACCGGCTTTCAAGTTCTGCAAAGATTACGCCATTGATTTCACGGAGCAGTTTGGTTCGCATCGCTTTTCCGAAATCTTCATGATCGTCAACTGTAACGACAAATGCTCCGGCACCGCCGATCAACCATGCACTAAAGTAATCGGACAGGTCATCATAATCCTCTTCGACCGCGAGTCCGTTGATTACGATGCCTTGACCGACCAAGCGATCACGTGTAACCAGCATCCGTTCAAAATCATCACTGTGACCATTCCCAGATAAATCAATCACGCGCCGACGCGCGATGCCTGGAGCCGCATCAAATTGACGCGCAGAAAACTCCAATCCTGCGTGCACCATGGTGCCGCCACCCGGGAGGATGCGCGGCATGTCACGAACCGCATCAGCAAATTTGATTACATCGCCGTCGTCTTTGAGCGCAATCCAATCCATCGCAATTGCTTGCTGCTGAATGCTTGACCATTGCACGATAGAAACAGCGATACCTCCACGAGCCTCTGAAATCGCTTTGCGAATCGAGGAATGGCGTAGGGCACTCGCGGTTCCGTTTCGTTGCAGTGCAAATTCGGAATCGTTGATGCTGGCTGAAACATCGAATGCGAGTACAAGATGAAGTTCAACCTCTTCTAGTGTTTGTGCTGACATCTTGTCGGTGGCCACGGGCAGGAAAGCAGCCATTAACAGAAGCGCATAAAAGTGCAGGCGTAAATATTGTTTCATTGTGGGTCCTTTCGAAGAAAAATTTCAAAAAGCACTTCAAGTGACATGCCGGAGCCAGTTGTCTGAGTGCTTCCGTCTACACGCGCAAGACCTGAAAAACAGGTGCTCCTGTCAGAGCCGAAATCGTACACCACGACCAGTGGTCAGGGGTTTCTTGCCGGGCAAGCCCTCGCGCTTCAGCACATAGATACCGCTGAAAACAACTGTTGTAATACCCAAAAGTACCAGAGCATTTGGCACTTCGGCCCAAATCGCAAAACCCCAGAATACGGCGAGCGGCATCGAAACAAACTCAAATGGCGCGACCACACTGACTGGCGCAACTTTGTAACCCTGGGCCAGGCAATAAAATCCAAAAGCTGCGATGAAACCGCATGCAGCAATCACCGCCGCGTCCAATGGGGTGGGAACAACCCAGGCCCGCGTCAGAAAATCCATAGCTGGATGCGCCGTCGTGTCGAACTGGCCTTGACCAACAGTTAGTCCTGCGATTCCGCTGAACACCACAAACACGAACATTGCGCAGAAGGCCATCGATGCTCCTGATTGATACCTTCCGATCCGGCGCGTGAGGATGATGCTAAACGCGTAAGTACAAGCTGCAAGAACAGGGAGGCCGATCACAGGTGAAATGGAACCACTCGTGGGTTGGACAATCATCAACACCCCGGCAAACCCTGCTAAAATCGCGCTCCAGCGCCGAATTCCCACTGTCTCGCGCAAAATTAGCGCAGACAGCATCGTCACGATCAGGGGAGAGATGAAAAATATTGCGGTCGTCTCGGCGAGTGGCAGTGCTTGCAATCCCATATAGTATGCAGTGTATGAAATCAGGCCCAACAAACCACGAAGAACATTCAACCCGAAATGTCGAACTTTGAGTGTCTGGACGCCACCGCTATAAAGAACGATAAGAAAAATTGGCCCGAGTGCCACAAGGCCGCGGATGAACATGATCTCAAACCCTGGATAGGTATCGCCGATACTACGGATAATTACATCCTGCAGGCTGAATGTGCCGATCCCCAACGCAATCAAGACAATACCCTGAAGCGGATAGTCGACTTCGCCATTGGCGTTGTTCGCCTCTGACAGAGCGACATCTGTCGTCGTTGTGGACAAAACTTTCGAGCCCTTCCGGGTTGTGTTGTTCCTTGGAGTGTGCACGAGTAGAGGTCATCCGTAAAACAAATTGATATGATAGGATTAATCGACTATTTCGATTAACTCACTTGGTGAATGAATGACACTCGATCAGATAAAGACGTTCCTAGAGCTTGCGGAAACTGGAAGTTTCAACCGCGCCGCAGAGATCCTTAATGTCACCCAATCAACCGTGAGCGCTCGTATCAAAGCACTGGAACATGCTGTCGGGCATTCTCTGTTGATCCGGAACCATTCGGGATGTCGCCTGACAGCGGCCGGGCAGCAGTTTCTCTTCTACGCAAAAAACATAAAATCCTTTTGGCAAAAATCCCTGCACACCGTTACGCTCCGGCCCGAGTTTCGCAGCGTGCTTTCAGTGGGTGCTCAGGTCAGCCTTTGGGAAAGACTGGTTCTTGATTGGATGGCATGGATGAGGTGTCAGGCCCCAGATATCGCCTTGAATATTCAGACAGATTACTCTCCTGCCCAAATGGCAATGCTCACTGATGGGCTTTTGGACATTGGCGTGATGTATCAACCGCATCATACATCCGGTCTTATCGTCGAGACCTTGCTGGAAGAAGCGCTTGTGCTGGTCAGCACGAAACAGCGCGAGCTCACAACGGGCTGGATTGAAGACTATGTATTCGTCGATTGGGGTGACGTCTTCCTGGATGCCCATGCCCGGGCATTCCCAAATATGGAAACCGCAGCAGTCACTGTGGGCCTGGGTCCGTTGGGGTTGCAATACATCCTGAAATACGGCGGTTCGGGATATTTTCCGCTGCGTGTCGTGCAGGGAATGATTGCTGAGAAGAAACTCCATCTCCTGGAGGGCGCTCCCGTTTTGAAACGCCCGGCATACCTAGTCTACAATGTCGATCCGATTGATAAACCCGCACTGGAAACCGCCATCAGTGGATTACGCGAAATAGCAGCCAAAGAAGTCGACAGCCAGACGTGACGATGGGACACAACAGAACCCGTCAGGAGCACTGTAACCTGAGGTCTCGAAATTGGGATTTGGCGTAGTTACGCATCCTGGCATTCCCACTTGATACAGGCCCTGGTCATCGCCCGCCAGCACCCGGGCACCGCCTCCGGCGTGGTCTTTCTGACGCTGGAGGCTGAAACCGGTGTCGCCAATGTGGTCGTGTAGCGCAAGGTCTGTGAGAGGTTCCGCAAGTCTGTGGTCGCCGGGCGATTGCTGCGTGTGGCGGGTCGGGTCGAACGCGAAGGTCAGGTTGTGCATCTGATTGCTGAGCGGATCGAGGATCTGTCGCCGATGCTCCTGACCTCTGGGGAAGCCATCTCTGTCAGAGTCGGGCGACAACCAACCGGACGCAGCCCCTCATCCTGCGAATACCGCCAATCGTCCGGGGGACAGGCATCCCGGGGAACAAGTGAAGAAACTGTTCCAAAGCCGGGATTTTCATTGAATGGAGGGTCCGCCTGCGCATTCCGGGGACCTCCGCCCGGTTATTACGTCAGTGCTGTCGAGAACATTCTGAATTGTCCGGTCCAGGTAACAAGCTATTTGTCCGCTTCTGTTGTTGGCGCGTTGGGTGTTTTATCTTCCTCTTTGTCGGGGCTCCCGTCGGGTTGATATCGCCCGATGCACCGGGGGCCGTGAAAGATTGCCCGCGTGCCATCGGGGTATTGATGGACCCTGACCCTGGCTTTGACGAAGTGATGGCGGTGTTGGGTCGCCGGGACCTGCAGGCTCAAGCCTTTGTACCGCACGGTGTTGTCATTGCCGACCACCCGATCCTCATGAACGCACAGGATGTCACGTGCAGTCCCGGTGAAAGGGATGAAGGCGGAATTGCTGTCCCCGGGCTCTCTGACAAAACGGCCATTGTGCTCCGCAATAAAGCTGCCTTTCAAAAAACGATTGGCATCCTCTATGGTCGTGATGCCCTGTGAGCGCAGTTCCTGCGGCAGGCGGTTCTGCAAAGTGCCGAACATACGCTCTGACCGGCCCCGGGCCTGCGGGGAATACGCAGGGATCAGGTCAATGCCGGGCCGGTGCAATGCCCGGCCCACCTGCGTCAGGTTCTCCTTGTCGACCTTGCCGCCTGCTTCCGGTGTATGCCGGTAATGCGACCCCCGGTCGGCATAGAGCGCACAGAACAGGCCCTTCCCCTCCATGACCTGCGTAATCCCCTGGAAGCTGCTCAGTGTCCCTTCCTCCCGGACGAAAAAGGCTGGGTAGATCCCGCTGTTGGCGTCATCCATCGTCACGATCAGATCCCACCACTGCCCGGGCACCCGTTCATGGCTGGAGCCGTCCTGGTGCAGCATCATGCCAACCATCGGGCGCGGCGCACGCTTGCGACGGTGCGCACCGCGCCGTGGTGCAGGTCGAACCCGGCCATGGCTTTGCAACGTCAGGCGTACCCGGTTGTAACTCCGGGTGAACCCATGCCGTGCAACCGGTTTCCCGTGAAAATGCTTCGGCGTGCAATCCCGATACCGGGTGTCAAACAACCCAGGCATCTCCATCACCGTATCAGTCGGAACGCGATTATTGGCCAGCTGGCCAGGCCGACGATCATAGAGACCATCAGCCCCGGCAGCTTCATATCCATCCTCCCGTCGGCGAACCGTTCGAACCGATACGCCCGGGATCTCCGCCGCCTGTTCCTGTGTCGGTTGGCGAGCCTGTCGCCGTGACTGAACCTCCTCCGACTAAAGTCAGAGGGTTCAGTGGTTCATGAGCGCCTTCGGCGCACGTTTGAATGTTTTTCCGACTAAAGTCGGAGGTTTTAGACCAGATTGTGGAAAATAAAGCTCCTCGAACTTCATCAGTCGTACTTTCTGTAACAATTCTGTCTGCTTCATGCCGACCCCCTTCGGAGCCAGTCTGAAACCGGACAGATCGCCTGTTACATCAACCGGACATATCGCCTGTTAGCGACAGGTTATTACGCCAGTGTTTGCAATTTGGTCCGCCCAACTGTACAGTTCTGATCCGCCCGCTGATTTCGGGATATCCCCCCTTTCCCCCCCCGAAAGAGGCCGTGGCGAAACGCCGGGAACGAATGGTACGGCTTGCCTACGGCGTGTTGGCTGCTACCAGGTGCCGCTCCCGTTGTTCAGAAATGACGGGTCCTTCCCGGCGGGGACGGCTTGTGGGTGTTATGTGCCGCACCTTCCTACTTGTGCGTGCCGATTTTTTTGCATTTCGTTTCGTTTCAGATTTGCGCCGCCGACAACCGATTGCAACCATTCAGGAAATTTTCACCGACGGGTCATCTGAAACGAAATGGCCCCTGGGCTCGAAACGAAATGCCCTCCCGAAACGCGCGGGGAAACCGCCGGAGGGGTCGCGCCGGAATTTGCGCGATACCGGCGGTGAAAAAAAATGTCAGGAGGTCCGGCATGGCCAGCGGCAAAAAAACCTTCGCGCGACGTGGCGCGCTCCGGTCCTGCACGCAGTCCGGAGATCGGGCGCCTGCCGCCCGATGTCCCCGTGCCCTGAATTCCCGCACCCGTTCTGCGGATCAGGTCCGGCAGATCGCGGCGGCGATCAGGGTGTCCGGTTTTACCGGTCCCGTCCTGTTCGCCGGAGGCACCACCGTTATTGCCGGGGCAGGACCGTGTGCCGACGGCGCGGGAGACGGGCATGGATCCCGTGCCCTGCATCCGGCTGCCCGGTCTCCCGGATGAGCGGCGCCCCGCGTATATTGCTGCTGACAACAGGCCGGCCGGACATGCGGGCCGGGACGGGGACCTGCTCTGTCAATCGCAGAGTAAAATGGGTCCATGTCGCGGCGTAAAAATGGGCCACTTCGGTTGATGTTTTGTGGCGCTTTTGCACGCGTGCTCGTCACAAAGCTGAAGCGTGCCAAAGCGCATGCTGGCCATAAGGCCAGCATTATTCTGACTGTGATTGCGGGCTGGTTATTTTCGGTTGTTGCGACTGTGTTTGAGCCGATAGCTTTCGCCATTCATCTCGAGGATGTGGACGTGATGGGTTAAACGATCGAGTAGCGCACCGGTCAGCCGCTCAGAGCCAAAGACTTCAGTCCATTCATCGAAGGGCAGGTTCGAGGTTATGATGATGGAGCCGCGTTCATAGCATTGGGATATGACCTCGAAGAGCAGCTCTGCGCCAGATTTGCTGAGCGGTACGAAGCCCAGTTCATCAATGATCAACAGGTTCTGGCTGGTCAGTTGCTTTTGAAGGCGCTGCAATCTCCGCTCATCTTGAGCCTCGATCAGATCATGGACTAATGCCGCAGCCGTTGTGAAGCGCACCTTCAGTCCTCTTTGACATGCAGCCAGCCCAAGTCCCAGGGCGATGTGTGTCTTGCCCGTGCCTGACGGGCCGAGCGCGATGATGTTCTCCCTGCGATTAGCGTAATCGCATCGTGCCAGATCCATCGTCAGGGGCTTGTTCAAGCTTGGCATGATCTTGAAGTCAAAGCTATCCAAGCTCTTGGTGCTGGGGAACTTCGCCGCTTTGATGCGCCGTTCAATCATCCGGCGTTCGCGGTCGATCAATTCCATCTCACACAGCCGCGCCAGATAGTGGATGTGATCTTTGTTCTCTGCAGCACAGAGCTGCGCCTGTTTGGCATACTCGCCTTGGAACGTTGGCAGTCGCAGTTGTTTAAGATGATGCCGTAGAAGAATCCGAGGGGCTTCGGTCATGCCGCGGTCCTTCCCATCAAGCTCATGTAACTGGATGGGCGTGTTGTGCCGACATTGGCCTTGGGCAAGTATGGATAGAAGTCCAAATCCAATCGTGGTGGCCGCTTCTCAACCCGACACAGTACAAGGTGTTTTACGGCGTCATAGCCAATTGCACCCATATCTATTGCCTGCTGGATTGCGCCTTGCACAACATCCATTTCGAAGGTCTCCAAAAGGCGCAAGACTTGAACGTATTCTCGCTTGCCCGGCTTACCCATTCTGGCTTCAAGCAGTCGGTGCAGCGTGGCAAATACATCTGGCAAATGCCAACCCTGCAAAGGCGCGGCCTGATCCAGGGCACCCACCTTTTGTTCAAGCAGGGGCAAAAAGTGCAATGGGTCAAAGACCATATCCGCTGATGTGTAGGATCGTTTGTGCCGCGCAATAATCTCATTGCCGCAGCCGATGATAACCTCATGCACAAACCCACGCACATGAACATCGTGGTGCGCATAGGCTACTGGCACCGAGTAATCATTGCTGCGATAGCGCACCATTGAGATCGACGTTGCACGCGTGCTGACGTGATCGCAGGCTTCATATTCTGCGACGGGCAATCCCATCAGAGCATCCAAATCCGACATCAGGCGTGCGCCTATGGTTTGGGTGTGACCCCGCAACGTATCGGCCTGACGTGCTAAACACTTCTCTTCCAAATGTGCGTTCAGATCATCAAAGCTGTCATAGCGAGGTGCGGGAACCATGAAGTTGCGGCGGGTGTATCCAACCATGCCCTCAACGTTGCCTTTATCGTTCCCTCGCGCGGGTCTGCCAAACTTGTCATCAAACAAGTAATGCGACTGCAGTTCCGTAAACCGACGTGTGCGGATGCGCGTCTTATCCCCGAGTATCCGAGCCACGGCGATCTTGGTATTGTCGTAGAGAATGGATTGCGGAATGCCGCCAAAGAATGCAAAGGCGGACACATGGCCATCGCAAAACGCCTCGGTTGTCTCAGCTGGATATCCCTTCACAAACACCGCATCAGAATGTGGCAAGCTCATCACGAAGAAGTGGATCTTGCATTCCACGCCACCGATCACGCCCAGCGTCTCACCAAAATCAACCTGCGCATGGCCCGGCCGATGCGACAACGGCACAAACACCTCTTTGGTGCGCCGTTTTTGCTCGCGCACGTAATAGGTCACCGTGGTCAGGCTGCCGGCATATCCATGCTCATCGCGCAGCCGTTCAAAGATGCGCTTGGCCGTGTGTCGCTGCTTTTTGATCAGGGCTTTGTCTGTGCGCAGTATCTCATCGACCACACCAACATAACCATCAAGCGTTGGCCGCCGAGGCGCTTCCGACCGACGATACCCAGGCGGAAGTTCATGGCGCAGCATCTTCGCGATCGTCTTACGATCTTTGTTCTCTAATCTGTCAATGCGTGTTTCCTGAGTTTCCTGCTTTTGATGTCAGAGGTTGCCTTTGTTCTCTTCGAACTCTGAGGTTCATGATGGGGTTGGCTGGGTGTGGGTCGGCAATGTTGAAACCGCAATCATACCGTTGGTCTTGGCTGTTGCTACAGAATCGGCGCCGTGTCTCACGCCCTCCCTCGGGCATCGTCCCAGATGGGAACTTTGATTTAGGAATCCTCGTTGTCGCCTCGTAAGCCTTACGCGGACTGGAAGTCAGTTTTGTCTCGCATAATGGCATGAAGTATGATTGCCAGACGACGCGCCAGAGCCACTCGGGCCTTTCTCATCGTTGAGCGCGCACCGATTGCGAGGGCCCATGTCTTCAATTTGAGCGGAGCGGCATACCGCGTCAGCATCACATTGGCGGCCTCATAGAGAAGCGTTCTGACGCGCACGTCGCCCCGCTTTGAGATGCTGCCCGTGTAGTCGATTTCACCAGATTGATGCCGTCGCGGCACCAGTCCAAGATACGCCCCCACATCACGCGATTTCCTGAAACGCGACGGATCATCAATTGCTGCGGCAAAGGCCAATGCTGTGATCGGACCGACCCCTGGTACCGTCATAAGGCGCTGGCAGACTTCGGATTTGCGGGTCATCTTTTTGATGTCGCCATCAATGGCTGCAACCGCCGCGAGGATTGCTTCGCGTGCTGCGAACAGTCCGCAAATTGCGGCATGGAGGCCAGGCACTCCATCGCTAACTTTTAGCGCCGCGTTTTTGAATGCCGGAGACAAAGCTCGTGGCAGCCGCACGCCGAAGACGACGACCAGACCGCGGATCTGATTGTCGAGCGTCACACGCTGTCCGACCAGCTTCTTGCGGGCTGCGATCAGCGACCGGATTGCGTGCGCTGACAGTGATTTGACATGGGTCGGCTTGTAGAATCCCGTCCGCGCCAGGTGTGCCAAACCGCGGGCATCATTGCGGTCCGTCTTGTGGCCGGCCAGAGATTTAAGGGCCTGATATGCTTGCCTGCTCTCGATGCAAACAACCGGGACACCAAGCTCCGTCAGCCCATGGTAAAGCATTGGTGCCATCCGTCCCGTTTCAAATACAACTTTGGCACATGGTGGTCCAGAAGCGAGGAAGTCAGCGATCGCTTTTGGTGTTGAGCTCGCTTTTCCTTCACGAATAAGGGCCCCTTCACGATCCAGAATGCAGATATGCGTCTCTTCCATGGACACATCCAAACCAGCAAAATATTCCATTGGTCAGTCTCCTTTTCAATTGCATGTGCATCCAGAATAACAGGGGTAACTGAGTGCTGATCCTGATTACGCCATGTTGAAAAACCGCGCCGCTTCTCGGCCAGACATACCGTCCTTCAAACAAGCACGGCGCACACGACTATAAATATCCACAGAATACATCTCCCGCCCTCCGAATAAACGAAGGGCACAAACTGGCGGACTTTTACTCCGCTACAACTGCGATATGCAGCCGCTTCTGTGGCCCAATATTGCTCCGCGTTTTACACAAGCCTTCCAAAATTGGCCCAGGGCCAAGCACAAAATCGGGTGAGTCGTGTACAGGGCGGACGAGTATAAGGCAGCGGCGGTTGAGCGGCTTTATGAACCAGGCGCGACACAGGGCAGCGTTGCCAGGGAGCCTGGTATCACCGGCACGCAGTTGAAGACCTGGCGACTTGAGATCGAAGCGTTCGGCTCAGCTGAAGCCAGGCGGCGGCGGAAGGCGGATGCAGCGGAACCGGCCCGTCTTCGCAAAGAAAACAGGCGCCTGGCAGAAGAAGTGGAGATTTTGCACAAGGCATCCGCTTTTTTCGCGACACGGGCGGTGAAACCATGACGAACAAGCGCAGATTCGTCACTGCCCATAAAGCTCAATACGCGGTTTCCACGCTTTGCAGGGTTCCGGCGATTTCCCGGGGCCGGTTTTATGGTTTCCTGGCCGGCCAACCAGCGAGGGATCAGCGTAAAGCAGATCGAGACGTTCGAGATCCGGATCTGCTGCCCGGGATCAAGACTTTCTTCAAAGCCGGCAGGAAATGTTACGGCTCAAAGCGGATCCATCAGGACCTGGTGGCCCTGGGTCGCAGGGGCCCGGTTCCCGGTCTGATCCACCACTCCGACAGGGGGAGCCGGTACGCCGGTGGCGAGTATCGCAAGCTGATCGAAAAGGCAGGGATTACGCAATCCATGAGCCGTCGGGGTATCGCCGGACGGCTGAGATCAAGCGACCAAAGCTGGATGCCTTTGTCGATCAGATTGATCATTGGTTGGTTGAAGACAAGGCGCGTCCTCGCAAACAGCGGCACACGTCCAAGCGCATTTTTGAACGGCTCCGTAACGAATATGGCTTTGACGGCGGCTACACCATCGTCAAAGATTACGTACGCACAAAGAAGCGCGGTTCGCGCGGGATGTTCGTGCCTTTGAGCCACCCTGCTGGACATGCACAGGCTGACTTTGGCGAAGCGTTGGTTATGATTGGCGGCGTGGAGCAAAAAGCCTGCTTCTTTGCGCTGGACCTGCCACACAGTGATGCCTGCTGTGTTCGAGCGTATCCTGCTGCGAACACCGGGGCCTGGCTGGACGGGCACGTGCATGCCTTCGCGTTCTTCGGCGCGGTCCCTCAATCAATCCTCTATGATATACTCCTCCACCTGAATTGACCTGAGATTTTGAGCCGGGATCAGTTTGTAATCTTTCAGGCCAGGGAACGAGAGCCCCGCACCGGAAAAAGCAAAGCGCCACTCCGTCAAAACTGTCGGACCAATATCAGGTATCCAGCAGGGCATCATAGCCTGCATACGGAAGCAAAAATGTGCGCGCACGCTTTCTCACGAGTGGTCCACTTTACGGCGACGGCAAATCCCTTCAGGCACCGCGCGGTCCTCGCATGCGAGGCTGAATGTCTTATGCTGTTTGGCCATGCCAGGATGATGCACGTCCCGATACAAAACGATATGCGGCGAATCGACTCACCGACAAAAAATCTCAGGTCAATTCGGGCGGAGGAGTATACAGTATGATATAACCTGGCCAATTTCATTCCGCCAACATGTCCTTCCAATCCGCGAGAAAGAGGGGCTTGCCCTTGAAGAAACCTCCGGACTTCAACAAAATCGAACATAAATGGGCTGAAGCCAAGGCCTGCAGACGGAAAACCGGGATGTCCGTCGACGAAATATTTGAAAACCAGAAGTGGAATCAAAATTGAGTCGTTAGGCTATATAACGCCACAGGCGGTGTGGTGGGCTTCGACCCGGACGATCCGGTTTCGGATCACACGCCGTTCCTGATGGAGGCCCGCAACGTGGTGCCCTGTGCCAATATCGAGCATGTGGATCCGGGCCATGTGCCGACCGTCTGGCAAAAGAACACCTTCCCGGCCTCGTTCCATCCGAAATTCCATACCTGCCATGACGGGATCCGTACCGAGCGACTGGGTCCCGACCCGGATGTGTCCCTGTCGCTGGGCCGGCTGGACCGACCGGTCACGCGCGGGGATGAGGTGTTCACCTGTATGGCCCGCAATCTGGAACATGTGCGCGGCTTTCACATCTTCATGGCCGCGCTGCCCCGGATCCTGACAGCCCGTCCGCAGGCCCGGGGTGCCGGTGGTGGGCGGCGACGATGTCTCCTGTGGTCGCAAGAGCGGGCACCCCGGGGGGTTGCGCGCCGAACTGACCGGGAAACTCGGCGACAGTGTCGACTGGAACCGGGTGCATTTTCTGGGGAGGGTACCCTGGTCCAGCTTTTGCCAGGTGGTTCAGATCAGCCGCTGCCATCTGCATCTGACCATGCCGTTCGTGATGAGTTGGTCGCTGGTGGAATCAATGGCGATGCAGGCCACCATCGTTGCCCCGGACGTGCCTTCGGTGCGCGAGGCAATCACCCATGGCGAAACCGGATTGCCGGTGGATTTCCTTGATGCGGATGCGCTGGCGGATCAGGTGATCGACGTGCTGGCCAATCCCGGCGCCTGTGCGCATCCGGGTCCGGCGGCGCGGGCGCATGTGGTCGGGACATATGATTTCAGGACCCTGTGCCTGCCGGAGCATATCCGGCGGATGAACACCCTCGTGCCGAAAAAGCTGCGGATTGCCGTGCCGGGCTGAAACCGCTTCGGGGCAGGGGCCGGTTGTCTATGGCACCCGCACCCTCCGGGTGATCCATGTTCGGGGTGCGGCTGGCCTCGGCCTGTCGGGGCCTCGGGATTCGACACACGACGCGGGGGTCTTTTGAGGTCTTGCCGGGCCTGTGGTGAATGCGCTACGGTTTCGCATCAATCGCATCAATCGCAACAGAAGGATGTGTGCTCTGGCGTTTCTGCAGCGTCGATCTGTGAAGGAGCGGGACCGGACGAAAGCCCCGCTGCCGTCCGTGGCCCCGGTGAGCGGGATGCCGCGGCTCCGGGCTGATGGATTGCGCCTTGATGCACTGGACTGTCCCTTCCTTCAGGTGGAGTGTACCTGCGGTCACGTGGGTGAGGTCCCGGTGGCACCGCTGATTGCGCGACATGGTCGCGCCGTTCGGGTCCGCGATTCGCTTGATGCGGTGCGGTGCTCGTCCTGCCGGAAGCAGGCTATTCACCGGGTTTACGCATTTCGCTGATCTGGTGTGCCGGACGCGCTGCCAACGGGTCGCGCCAACCCGCAAGGGTCAAAGCGTCCAGTGGACGCCTTGAAGGCGACGAACGACAGGACGAAAACCCCTGTGGAGCCGCTTGCCCGACCATTCGGACTCCAGCCTGAATACCCGAAACGGATGATGAAATACGCCGGCAGAGACTTTCGGTGTATCCGGGGGTATATCCGCCCGGATAAAGCGTCTCTGTTGAAAACATCGATTTTCAACATCCTGATAACACGGGATAAAACCGCTCCAGATCCGCAGGGGATAAAACCGGCAGTGTGGCTGGCTGTGCAGTCGGTGTGCTGCCAACCGGTCTCTCCCGGATTTCTCCGGAAATTCAGGGGAAAAAACAGGGGAAAAACAGGGGAAAAATTGCCCGGGTACAGGGACGTGCCTGTGGCAGTGTGCAGGCGCGCAATTTCCTGCCGGACTCCTGTTCCTGTATGGAATGTTCCTGTGTGGAACCGGGCTGCGGTCGGCAGGGAACGGGTATTGCCAGGGTGTTGGCAACCGGCCCTACCGGCGTCAGCCGCGCCTGTGCAGACCGGACATCCCCGGTCGCCGGTTCACACCGCGCCCCGCTTGCCTCCCGGCGGACCATCCCTGCATGAAACCGCAGACTGAACCGGACCGCCGCGCCGGTCTTCCTGACCGGAAACGCAGGGCTCGGGGCACCGGTCAGGACGGCGGGCAGGGCAGGGGTGTCCATGGTCTCGTTCCCGGCCTTGCCTGCGGTGGCGTTGCAGGGCGGACCGGTCCGGCACATGTCAATCCGGTCATCAGCCACCGGCATTCCGACATCTGTCCGGATGAAACCCGGGGTCGCGCAATTCCCGCAGCCCGGAGCAGGTCCCCGTCCCGGCCCGCATGTCCGGCCGGCCTGTTGTCAGCAGCAATATACGCGGGGCGCCGCTCATCCGGGAGACCGGGCAGCCGGATGCAGGGCACAACATCCATGCCCGTCTCCCGCGCCGTCGGCACACGGTCGTGCCCCGGCAACAATGGTGTTGCCCCCGGCGAACAGGACGGGACCGGTAAAACCGGGTCCCCTGATCGACGCCGCGGTCTGCCGGACCTGATCCGCAGAACGGGCACGGGGGTTTCAGGGCACGGGGACCACGGGGACATCGGGCGGCAGCCGCCCGATCTCCGGACTGCGGGCGGGACCGGAGCACGCCACGTCGCGCGAAGGTTTTTTTGCCGCTGGCCATGCCGGACCTCCCGACGGTTTTTTTTCAGCGCCGGTATCGCGCAAATTCCGGCGCAACCCCTCCGGCGGTTTCCCCGCGCGTTTCAGGGGGCCATTTCGTTTCGAGCCCAGGGGCCATTTCGTTTCAGATGATCCGTCGGTGAAAATTTTCTCAATGGTTACAACCGGTTGTCGGCGGCGGAAATCCGAAACGAAACGAAATGCAAAAAAATCGGCACGCAGACATTGGAAGGTGCGGCACATAACACCCACAAGCCGTCTCCGCCGGGAAGGACCCGTCATTTCTGAACAACGGGAGCGGCACATGGTGGCAACCAACAGGCCGTTGGCAAGCCGTTCCATTCGTTCCCTGCGGCGCAGCGCGGCCTTTTCCCGGGGGAAAGGGTGGGCGGATACCCTGAAATCACCTGGCGGATCAGAACTGTACGGTTGGGCGGATCAAATTGCAACGCGCAAGCACTGGCGATACCCTTGGTCTCCGCCGAAGGTTTCGTGGTGCATTGTTAATCTCTGTGCTACTCTGCAGCGGGATTGTGCGAATCCTTCCCGACAGGATTTGATCAAATTCTCAATGCGACACAAACACAAAGGAGAGGACACAGTTATGGCCTTGAGAATAAACGACACCGCCCCTGATTTTGTAGCTGATACAACCGAAGGTGAGATCAGTTTTCACGATTGGATCGGTGACGGTTATGCAGTGATGTTTTCACATCCCAAAGACTTTACACCGGTTTGTACGACCGAGCTTGGAACGATGGCCGGGATGTCTGGTGAATTTGCCAGCCGAAATGCCAGGATTATCGGTATTTCCGTTGACCCGGTTGAGGATCATCACCGCTGGAAGTCGGATATTACCACAGTCACCGGCAACGAGGTAAGCTATCCGATGATTGGCGATCCGGAGTTGAAAGTGGCCAAACTATACGAGATGCTGCCCGCCGGTGCCGGTGACAGTTCTGAAGGGCGGACCCCGGCGGACAATGCCACGGTACGTACCGTGTTCATTATCGGCCCGGACAAGAAGGTCAAATTGTCGCTGACCTATCCAATGACCACCGGACGGAACTTTGACGAGATTCTGCGGGCGCTTGATTCGATTCAATTGACCGCCAACCATCAGGTGGCGACCCCTGCAAACTGGAAAAGCGGCGAGGACGTTATCATTACGCCCGCAGTTTCCAACGAAGACGCAAAAGAGCGCTTTGGCGAATTCGAGCAGGTTCTGCCCTATCTGCGCAAGACCAGGATGCCAGGTTGAGTCTGTTCGATTGATCAGTATCGAGACCCCTGTGGCAGTGCGCTGCGGGGGGTCCTTTGCGCAAAAAGTCGACTTTGGCCCATAAACCAGGCCGCTCGATTTGAGAGAAGGTCAGCGGGTATTGCCATGTGTGGACGGTTCCTGTTTTGCAAGGTTTTTTTGACGCCGTGATCATAGCGGGTTGCGGTCATGTGTCCGGCCTGTTTTTGCGGCAATAAGGCCGCTGGCCCTGATGAAGTCCGCGTGCCAGTTCCCTATCAAGTTGCCGGACTACTTGTATCCTGGCAATACCTCGGGGTGTTCTGACTGCGGCTTGCTTTGATCATCATCACGTCTATTGCCCTTGCATCCTGAAGCGCAGTTTTGGTGCTCGGTCTTCCGAGCGCGCTTATGTGGCTTGGTACGTTCCTCCTCTTGCCAGGAGCGCCCATACGATCCGCGCAGTTTTGTTGGCCATTGCGACACTAACCAATCGCGGTGCCTTGCGTTCCAGCAGGCTGCGGATCCAGGCAGCGGTGCGGGTTTGTGTATCAGCAACATGCCTGAGAATGGCCGTTGCCCCAACCACCAGGAGTTTGCGCAAATAACCATCACCCATCTTGGTAATCCGCCCCAACCGCTCTTTTCCGCCCGAAGAGTTTTGCCGGGGGACCAGCCCGAGAAAGGCTGCGAACTGGCGTCCGGACCGGAATTGCGAAGGGTCCGTGACAGAAGCTGCCAGGGCTGTCGCTGTCAGCACGCCAACTCCTGGAATGGTTGCCAGGCGCTGACTGGTATCGTTCTGGCGGTGCCACACAAGGATCTCACTATCAAGTGCGCGGATCTGCTGGTTCAGGTTTGCGCGCTGATCGGCCAGGCTCAGCAAAGCGGTTCTCGCTATTTGTGGGATGTCTTCATTGGCACCCTCTTCAAGCTGTAGCAGCAATCGGGAAATATTTTCTGGCCTTTGAGGCGCAATGATCCCCAGCTCAGCCATGTGGGCGCGCAGCGCATTTATCAGCATCGTGCGTTGCCGTACCAGAAGATCGCGCGCCCGATGCAGCATCATAACTGCCTGCTGATCCACGCTCTTTATGGCCACAAAATGCATGTTCGGGCGCGTAACAGCCTCACAGATCGCCTCAGCATCCGCCGCATCATTCTTTTGTCGCTTCACGTATGGTTTTACATAGGCGGGAGGGATGAGCTTCACCTCGTGGCCGAGTGCTGTGATCTCACGCGACCAATGGTGGGACGTCGCACAGGCTTCAATGCCGATCAGGCAAGGTGGCAATTTAGCCAGAGTATCCAGGACTGCGTTCCGGCGAAGCTTCTTCTGTAGAACGGTTTGTCCTGTCGCATCGATCCCGTGAAACTGGAAAACTGACTTTGCAATGTCGATCCCTATCGTTGTAATTTCCATCTGGGCGGTTCCTTTCAAAGCTGGTTCATACCCCAGCACTTTGGCACATTGCGATGCCGGTGGGTGGAACCGTCCAACTCATCAAGTTGTTGGCGGCCGCTTGTGAGGCATTGGAAAAGGCAGGGTTATGCCGCCATTTCGGCGGTGTAATCGGCCCAGAGGCTGAACGCATCGCTGCGGGCGTGGCGGTATGAGGTTGCGGTGAGTTGATAGCGGCGGGGACGGAAAATCAGGTTGATCCATTGTCCGGCAGTTGCTGCTTGCAGCAATGAGAGGATGGTCATGCGCTGACAGAAACCTCTGAGCTTGTCGGTGGGATTTGAACCGCCCGAATATCTTCTCCCGTTTGCGGGTCGGCCGGTGCGATACTTCGATCACGTTGTCGAGGCCTTTGTGGGCGCGATGGTCAGCGTCCGGGGCCAGTGTTTTGATCGGCTTGATGCAGCTGCGCAATTTGTCGGTGATGACGACCCCTGGTTCGCCGAACCGGGCAACCAATCGTTGAAAAAACCGCTTCGCCGCTTTGGAATTCCGACGCGTTTGTACAAGAATATCAAGAACATCTCCATTTGCGTCGATTGCGCGCCACAGCCAGTGCCTCTTGCCACGGATCGTGATTACGACTTCATCCATGTGCCACTTGTCGTTCGGTCGCGGTCGATCCCGGCGGATGCAATCTGCAAAGTGTTGACCAAAGCGATTGACCCACAGTCGGACCGTTTCCCGGCTGACAATAATACCCCGCGCAGCCAACAAGTCCTCAACATCAGCCGTGCTCGGCGCTAACCGGTGGTACGCCCAAACAGCGTACGCAATGATCTCACGCGGATAGCGGAAGCCTTTTAGGCGCGGCATAATGGTTGGGATGCTCATAGGATCAGTCTAACCTGATCATAACCACCGAACAACTTGGCAATACCAAAACAGGCCCGCGCGCTTGTAAACCGGGATCTGGTCGGGGAGTTTTGTGACATTCTTTGAGAGGGTCGAGGTAAAACAGGCCTGCGCGCTTGACGCGGCGGCGAAGGCTCAGGGCCTTCCCGTGAGCACCCCCGTGCGGCATTGGGTGGATATGAAATCCATTAAAACCATATAATCATTATAAAACAACAGATTGGCAAGTAATATTGGTGCCTTGATGAGGCACCACATATTGTCCCGTGCTGTTTTTCTTCGTCCATGCCTGCCTGCATCCCCCTGAAAACAAACATGCGGATATTGCTGTTGGTCGCTGCGGCGACGACATTGACGGCGTGCGCCAAAACACCGCCTCTTCCCCGGCAGGCACCGTCAGAGACCCGCAGAACCGTTTGACGCGTGTGGCCTGCCTTGCGCAACCTCTCCGTGTGTGTGAAAAGATACCCCGGCCCCACGTTGCGAGCGGCCCCGGTAGCCCGGGTATTGGCACCGTCTGCCGGAACAGACAGTAACCACCCGTTTTCAGCCCCGCTTGAGGTGATTGTGTGATTTTCGGGCGTTGATCCGGGCAGGCTCAGGCTGCGACAAGCGGTTCAATGTCAGACACATCGACACTCCTGCGAGCCGAGGCCATGTCAAAATGCGCCTGCATGTTGACCCAGAATTCAGCGGTGGTCCCGAAAGCCCTGGACAGGCGCAGGGCCGTGTCGGGGGTCACGCCGGTCTGTTCTTTCACCAATCGTTCAACGCGGGTGCGCGGCACGCCAATCGCGCGTGCCAGGCCAATCGCTGAAACGCCAAGCGGCTCAAGAAATTCATGTTTGAGGATTTCGCCGGGGTGGCAGGGGTCGATCATCAGTCCCATTGCATTTCCTTTCAGTGGCAGTGCGTAAACTCGACATCCATCGGGCCGCTATCGGTCCAGACGAAACAAAAGCGCCATTGGTCATTCACCCGGATCGAGTGTTGTCCTTTCCGGTCGCCGTGCAGTGCCTCAAGCCGGTTGGCAGGCGGCACCCGCAAATCATCAAGTTTGTTCGCCGCATCGAGCATGGTCAGCTTGCGACGGGCAACCTTCATGATACCGGCGGGAAAGCCTTTGCGAGCCCTGGTCTCCAGAATATCCTGGATCAGCTTTCCTTTGGTTCCTTGAATCATGTTGATCATGTATCATTTTTTGATACATGCGCCAAGTCATGATACGTTGTCTTGTCTCTGGCAGACCCTGCGGCGGGAAGCCCGAATATGCAGCTTCGGGCCAGGGGGTCGATTAACTGAACCTCCTCCGACTAAAGTCAGAGGGTTCAGTGGTTCATGAGCGCCTTCGGCGCACGTTTGAATGTTTTTCCGACTAAAGTCGGAGGCTTTAGACCAGATTGTGGAAAGTAAATCAAGCGGTTAATCGAGGTTCATCGCCTGAACACAGGCCAAACCACGTCAGAAGGCAGGGGAAATGGTCCGGGTAAATTCACCTGATCCGGCGGTGAATTCACCTCGGTTCACCACCGCGCCTGCGCTCTTTGGCCCAATCGGAAGGTTTGGCGTGGTGGATCAGGGTGCGCGTTTGCCCCGTCACTTCTTGGCAGGCCTGGCCAGAAGCGGGTCCGCCATTTTTTCGTAGAGCTGGAACAGATGTTCCACACGCTGGCGTTCGGACTTGAACACAGCCTTGCGGTAGAGGCGGTCCACCGCGCGGTCATTCGCCTGGTGCGCGCGGCGCAGATCGGCGGGCATGATGTCGGGATCGTAGAGATCGGCCAGGCTGGCGTCGGGATATCTGGCACGGGTATTGAGAATCGCTTGAGCGTGGGGTATTCCAGTCAGATTGAGGGCAACCTTTTCAGCCTGGAGCAAGCGCGCCGTACAGTATTTGAACGGATCATCAAATTCGTCTCTGAACACCCCGGCAAGACCGGGGGCGAAATCGCGAAAGGACTCTTTGGTCCCGATGCCGAGCAACCCCGCGTAAATCCTGATCTACACACGGGACTGGATACAGGTCGCTTGCGACGGGAAGGACTGGGCGGGGGTGCTGATCCTTATCGCTACTATCTGAAGGGCGCGCAGGAGGAAAAACGCAAGACAGAAGGGGAACCGCAAGAAAATCCAGGGGGCAACGATTTTGACTGCAAATTGGCTGTCCTCGAAGAGGGGCTGCAAACCATGCAAGCGCAGCACGAAAGCGCCCTTGATCAGATCCGGGCAGACATGGCCCGACAGGGAGAAGAAACCGCGCGGCGGGAACTTCGCATCACCCGGACCGTTCTGGGGGCCGTGGGGCTGGCCGTTGTGATCCTCGGGTTACTGATCCGTTTGCCTTGAAACGCTCCCCCCCTCACTATCTGAGGGCCAGACCCTCAGACACAGGAGACCAAGACATGTCAGATGATAACACCCCGAAAGCGAGAGGACGGCCTCACAAAATTCCCGACGTGAACGACCGCTCACCAAATGAACCAAGCATCGTTCTGTCTTCGCAAAAGGTTCTCGGCATCGCGAAAACTTATGGCATCGCGGACCCAGAAAATATAAAGGTGACCCGAAAAATAACTCACGGGGTGGCTGAAATGTCCGTGTCTGAAGGCTGGGCCGCTGAAGTTGTTGGAACTCAGATTGTTCTGACCAACGAAAAAGTGGGTGAATTATACACCCCGCCCAACGATGATGATGATGAAAAATGACGCTCACCCCATCCCTTCGGTGAAGGTGTCCACATGATCCAGAAGCTTGTCCCAGACCCGCTCAGCGCGGGGGCGGCGATCCAACAGCCGGGGCCTGTCCTGCATCGCGGCAATCAAGACCGAGACTCGCGTTAAGGCGGATAAGCATGTGGAGTGCGCCAATCAAGTGCGCAATCGAGAAGAAAGGTGCCAAGAAAATCAACAGGGAAATACCCGGGAAAATCACGTCGATTGCGCACTTGATTGGCGTAATTGTGCATTTTGATTGGCGCGCTACAGGATTGAACGAACGCTGCTCATCATCGAATGGTTGCTCGACGTCGACATGCAACGCCGTGCCCAGATCGGGCTCAACAAAGGCGAAGCGCATCACGCACTTAAAAACGCTCTGCGCATAGGCCGCCAAGGCGAAATCCGCGACCGCGCCGCCGAGGGTCAGCATTACCGCATGGCCGGATTGAACCTTCTCGCGGCGATCATCATTTATTGGAACACGAAGCACCGTGGATTGGCAGTCGCACAGCGAAAACGGGACGGAATGGATTGCTCACCTAGGCTTCTGGCGCATATCTCGCCGCTCGGATGGTGCAGGTTTCTCGGACGCCGTGCGCTGCGTTTGAGTGGCACGGATTGTTGACTGGCGTCGGAGAATCGCTCAAGCGGGAAATCGCGGGGTTGGGCTTGGTGGGTTGTTTGTTGTTATGGGGATTTGAGCGGTGTGTTTGCCTTGAATCCGATCTGACAGACCCGTTGAGTGTGATCTGTTAGGCTAAGCGCTGTGCCGGTTTTGCCAGCACTTGGCCTATTTGTGCGGTGTCTTGTGGATGTTATCAGCTTTTGCGGCGTTGATAATTTGATCTGCGCATGACGATTGGTTCGCAGGAGATATAGCCTGCGGCTGAAGGTATCGTTCGTATTGTACGGCGCGCGTGTCATGCTGCGGCTCTGTGTGTTTCTGGCGGTGCTCTGGGGTGCTGTGCTGACGCGATTGCGTGAATGATGATCAGTTGTCCGCCACAACACGGGCATGCCAGGGCGAGGACGCGGGGCGGTTCACCGGTATCGCCGGGGCTGTCGTCATCACCGCGTTCCTGGTCGGGTGTTTTGGCCCCGAGCAAGCGCCTGATCCTCGAGATGTTGGCCGCGCGGTTTCCGTTGCCGTAGAAGCCGTAGTGACGGATGCGGTGCTGGCCTCTGGGCAGGACGTGGATCAGGAACCGGCGGATGAACTCTGACGTAGCCAGCGTCATGGTGGTGTGGCGGCCCGCGCCTTTAAGACGGTAATCTTTGACGCGGAAGGTGACGCCTTGGTCGTCCATGCGGATCAAACGACTGTTGGATATTGCCACCCTATGCGTATAGCGCGACAGATATGCCAGCACAGCCGATGGTCCGGCGAAGGGTTCCTTGGCGTAGACGACCCAGTCGATTTGAAGCAGTGGTTTGAGGAAGTCGTCGAAGGTATTCCGGTCAATGAGGCCCGCATGTTCACCGAAGAAGTGCAGTTTCCCCGCATCATGCAGCTTGGCCAGCCCTTCCAGAATGAGACGTCGATACAGACTGGACAGAACTCGGACGGACAGGAAGAAGTTCTTGCGGCAGGCGATCCACTTTGCGCCATCCGCAGACAAGCCCCCGCCCGGCGCGATCATGTGGACGTGTGGGTGGTGCGTCATTGCTGAGCCCCAGGTGTGGAGAACCGAAATCATGCCCGCTCGAGCACCAAGGTGCTTGGGATCGGCGGCGATCTTGATCACAGTGTCCGCGCTGGCCCGCATCAGTAGATTGTAGATCTCGCGTTTATTTTGGTGCGCGATGTTGGCGATCTGTTTGGGCAGGGTGAAAACGAGGTGGAAGTATCGCACGGGCAGCAGCTCGGCCTCACGTGCTGCCAGCCATGCCTTCGCTGCACCTGCCTGACATTTTGGGCAGTGGCGATTGCGGCAGGAATTGTAAGCGATGTGTTCATGCGCACAGTCTTCGCAACGCGCAACATGCCCGCCAAGGGCCGCCGTGCGGCAACGTTCGACCGCCGACATCACCTTCAATTGACCAAGACTGATATGACCCCGATTGACAGCACGATACACAGCACCACGGGCGCGGAAAATATCCGCGACCTCCAGTAATGGACCCGGCATGACGGCCTATGACGGTCTGGCCT
The DNA here is from genome assembly GCA_965207105.1 of Roseovarius sp. Classification (GTDB taxonomy): domain Bacteria; phylum Pseudomonadota; class Alphaproteobacteria; order Rhodobacterales; family Rhodobacteraceae; genus Roseovarius. The sequence goes on from CBDBLS010000039.1 coordinate 117,355, forward strand.
TGCCCTTCTTGCGCTTGGTTTGGTTCAGGTCGTCCAGTGGGCTGTCTACCGCCGCGATCATACCGGTCGCAACACGGGCATATCGCGCTGTTGTTGTGAGTTTGGTATGTCCGAGCAATGCTTGGATGACCCGGATATCACCCCGCGTTCGAGAAGATGGGTCGCAAAGGAATGGCGTAATGTGTGCAGCGTGACCGGCTTGGTGATCCCGGCTTCCTGCGCGGTCTCTTTGAACAGCCGAGATATCTGGCGGGCCGAGAGGTGTTTGCTACGATAGCCGGGAAAGAGGACCCGTTCGGGCGCTGGAACATCCTTGTCCTGACTGGCGGGTCGCTCTTTCCACCACTCGCGCAGCAGCCCCAGAATGTCCAAGGGCAGCATGACGTTGCGGTCCTTACGCCCCTTCGATTGCACGATGCGGATGATCTCTTGGGCGCTGTCGATATCACCAACCTTGAGCCGGACGACTTCTCCCGCCCGCAGCCCGCACCCATAGGCCAGCGACAACATGACTTTGGCCTTCAGGCTTGGAGCCATGGCCAGGATGTGCTTGATCTCCTTTTTGCTCAGGACCAGCGGCACCCGGTCTGGTTCCCTGAGATGAAAGATCTCAGCGACCAGATCGTGCCGCCGCAGGGTCACACGGAACAGAAACTTTATTCCAGTCATCGTTTGGTTGCGCGTGCAAATGCTGACACCGCTTTCAATCAGATGCTGCTGGAAATACTTCACATCATCAGGGGTCGCCGTCTCCGGAGAGCGCCCGAGCCACGCAGCAAATCGCTTACAGGCGCGCAGATGACTGGTCTGCGATGCAGGGCCGAGATTGCGCGCCGACATATCGGCAATCATGCGCGCACGCAGGGGCGTGGTAGGTGTGGAATGCTGAATGTTCATCGGAATGTCCTCTGTCAATCGAGGCAAAATCACCTCGACGAACAGCACACACCCGACATCACAAATCGCGAAACAAATCCCAGCTCAGCGCAACGCCAGAAACAAGCACCCCTATCGCGAAGCGATTTAGTGCTTGGGCACATATCCTCCTCACGGGCGAATACAGGTGGAAAAACCATACCCGGAGGGCCTTGTGATGCGATCCTGCCCCCTACCGGAATCTACCCCACTCAGAGCGCCTGAATGAAGAAAATAATAACACGAACTTGATTGCTAAACTCTCCATTAAACTCACTTATACTTATAATAGACGGCATCAAGCATGGCGACTCGCGCGTCCCAAAGCTTCCTCCTGTGACGGCACTTAGGGCGTAGCGCGGCAAACCACGGAGCTTGCTGGATCGGCTGGATTACTTTTTCCCAATAATTATCCAGCTTAACAGTCACCTTCGCATCCGGAAGGGCCTTTTCTAGGCCAGCCTGGTTACCACCATTGACACAAACAAAGACATCCGGGCGTTTCATTGCAAGCAACCGCGTCGCGCTTCCAAGCCCTTTTGATCCTTTTGATCCAGAATTCTCATCTAAACCAGTGAAAGCAAATCCGAATGCTGAAACATATTCTTCAAATTGTTTCTGTGTTACGGGACCGCATATGGGAATTATATCCAAAGCCTTCGCTAATGTCGGATCTCTTCGACCGATCAGTTTAGTGAAATTTCCGGCAGCGCGCATCGATCCGAACCAGCCCCAATCAAAGCCATTAAGTCTAGCGCCTTCAGCCTCGCATTCTCCAAGCACTCCTGCTATTCCCTTCCATTCAGCGACAGAAAGGTCGCCAAATGAGTCTGTTTTGTCGAACATTTTTTGGATTTTACGGAGTAGCTTCAAACGTTTATCGATATCTCCGCGAGCGCTCTTGGCGAATTTCTTCCACGTCATGGTGGCAAGCGGTGATTTAATATCACCAGGCAAGGTTGGGTTTGTTGGTCTTGTAGCCTTTGCAGCTTGTTTCGCGTAAGGACGATATTCTTCTGCAAGTGGCTTGGTAATCGGGAGTTGCAAATCTCTATAGCCCTTCAGTTGCTTGCGAACTTGCCTGAAGAAGGGTTTGCTGGCTGCGCCCTTCGCGTGGACGCAAGCTTCAATATTTGTACAAAGTCCGCCTTTCGTGAAATTGGCGCTGCCGATGATTGCCTCTGCTTTAGGACCAGTTTCGAAGTAGAAAATCTTGGGATGGAAGCAAGCAGGCCGGTTCTTTGTGACGAATGCGTTTGGGAAATCAACAAGACGATCAATGAGTTCGGGATCAGTTGCAGAAAAGTCCCGACCCAGCAGTAAGGAATCAAACTTCGATTTATTATCGAGAAGCGTCTCCGCAACTCGCGTAATGCCGCCCCAAGCAACGGCAATCTTGATATGTTTATGCTTTTTGATGAGCGCGGTCAGTTTTCGCCTAGGGCCTGTTGACAATCATCGTGTTGCAATGAGCATGGCACAGAGGTGCCAGTTGGCAGCGTAGCTTGTATCAGTCTTGTCGTATCGCGTTGCCATGCCTCTGAATTCCTTGATCTTTGCGAAATGGTTTCGACGGGATGGCGCCACTTGTACATGTGGGTATCGTAGTCCCGTTGAACTTTTCGGTTCGATTTGGGCGGGATGACAGCGGTTGCGCCACGCTCATCAAGGTCTTGCAGGAGCCAGTCGGCGTCGAAGGCTTTGTCGGCCGGCAACGCCCCAAAGGAAGCCCCCTTGATCAGAGGAGCGACCCCCTTCATGTCGTGTGCCTGTCCCGGCAAAAGCAGAAACCGGAACAGGTTACCGAGCGCATCGACCAGGGCCACGACCCTGGTCGTCAGTCCGCCGCGAGAGCGTCCGATAGCCTGGTGTTGAGTCCCCCTTTTGCGCCCGAAGCCTTCTGATGAGCTTGAACAATCGTCCCGTCGACAAGGGCATATTCCAGGTCCGGCTCGCCACTCATGGCATTGAAAAGACTCTCGAACACGCCGGTCCCGGCCCACCGACGAAATCGCTTGAACCGGCTGTTCCGGTTGCCAAACTCTTTGGGCAAATCCCGCCATGGGGACCCTGTGCGTACGCGCCATAATACTGCTTCCATAAACCGGCGATTATTGCGCGCAGTAACACCCGGATCGCCTGCCTTGCCCGGTATAGGCGGCTCAATCTTCTCCCAAAGCTCATCGGAAACAGCCAAACGATTTGCGTCCATCAACACCTCCATTTTGGAAGCTTGAATCAGACTTCAGGCAAAATGGGAACCCCGAATGTCAACAGGCCCTAGTCGCCTTTGCATCCAATAATGAAATGCGCATGGATCGTGTTCTCCTGCTCTTTGAACCAGACCGGGTTTATCGGGAGGTTAGAGTTCCTATGCTGCGGCTATCATAATCGCGCAGTCTGTATAGTGGAAGTCCCTTTCCGCTGTTGCTGGTGAGATGTACCCGAGTGGGCCGTAGAGGCGTTTTTCGTTGTACTGAACCAGACCGGGTTTACCGGAGAGCATAAAGCCTGGAAGGTAGACTATGATCAAAGGAAACTCAGGAAACCGATTTTCGACAGAGGTGCGTGCGCGTGCTGTACGTTTGGTTCCGGAGAATGAACCGGATTACCCCTCTCGATCGAAAGCGGTTGCTTTGATTTCAGAAAAGACAGGATGTAGCCCCGAGACGTTGCGGGACCGGGTCAGGAAGCAGGCTGTTGAAAGCGGTGATCATGACGGCATGACGCAGTCCGACCGTGAAGAACTGAAGGCGCTGCAACGCGGGAACCGTGAACTGAAGCAAGCGAACGACATTCTACGCAGGGCGTCGGCTTTTTCGCGGCGGCGGACCTCGACCGCCTGCGGAGGAAATGATCATGTTCATTGCGGATCATCGCGCGGAGCACGGCGTCGAGGCGATTTGCAGGGTTTTGCCAATCCCGCCCTCTACTTACTATCATCCCCAAACCGTTCAGCGTGATCCAGAGAAAGCTTCTCTGGGCGCGCGGCGAGATGCTGTTTTATGTCCCGGGATTACAGAGCGATGGGAGGCCGGCAGTAAACGCTATGGCGCGGTGAAAGTTTGGTTTGATCTCATTGCAGCAGGTGGGAATGTCCCCCGATGCACGGTCGTCCGCCTGATGAAAGTGATGGGGCTTCAGGGTGTTGCGCGTGGGAAAGGGAAGAAAACAACACAAAGCAATCCTGCCCTTCCATGTCCTGAAGACAAGGTAAACCGTGTCTTCAAAGCACCCGCGCCGAACGTTTTGCGGGTGGCGGACTTTACGTATGTCCGCACGGCCGTTGGCTTTGTCTATGTGGCCTTTATCATCGACGTCTTCGCTCGCTGCATCGTTGGCTGGCAGGTGTCGTCCTCGCCCGATACCAAACCGGTTCTCGACGCGCTGGATCAAGCGCTGGCCGCCCGAAACCCTGACCGCGACAGCCTCACCCATCACAGCGACAGGGGGTGTCCAATATCTGTCGATTAAATATTCCGAGCGTCTTGAAGAGGCAAGAATCGGTGCTTCGGTCGGGAGCGTCGGCGACTCGTATGACAACGCCTTGGCTGAGACCATAAACGGTCTCTACAAGGCCGAAGTCATCGAACATGAAGGTCCATGGAGCGGCAGGAAAAACGTCGAATTGGCTACCCTCAACCGGGTGCATTGGTACAACGAAAAACGCCTCTACGGCCCACTCGGGTACATCTCACCAGCAACAGCGGAAAGGGTCTTCCACTATACAGACTGCGCGATTATGATAGCCGCAGCATAGGAACTCTAACCTCTCCGATAAACCCGGTCTGGTTCATTTCACGGGTTTTGAGTAATTCCCGTATCGATGCTGACGAGGTGATGTGTGCTTACGCAGGGGAGCTTTTTCGCCGCCTGCATGATGCCGGAGAGACGATTGTGCCTGCTCTCGACCAAAGCCGGGTCAACAAGGGTCACGAAGCCTTGATGGTATCGGTGCGGATGCGGGACCGCGCCTTGCCTGTAGCCCGGCGTGTGCGCCGAACCAAAGGGGCAATCGGGTGGCGTGTGCAAAACGGGCTTTTGGAAAGTATTCGCCCCCGGTTGCCTGAAGGCTCGTACGTTTTGTTGACCGGAGATCGGTTCTACGGGACCGCCCGCCTGATCGGATGGTGTCGGGAAGCAGGCCAGGACTATCGGCTTCGCATGAAGGGCAATATCACGCTGCAGCATCGAGGCGGCGAACTGCTGACCCGGGAAATTGCCGGGTTGATACCCGAAGGCATTGTAAACGCGGAACTTTACGGGACAGGTGTCTTCTCCGCCATTGGCGTGCTCCACGAAGAAGGCCACGAGGAACCATGGATCATCGCCATGAACGCAGCCCCGTTCGAGTACAGGGTTCCCGACCATGGGATGCGCCGGAGCATCGAGGCAATGTTCTCCGACTTCAAAACCCGGGGCTTTGGCATCACCCGAAGCCGGATCAAAAAGCCGGATCGATTGAAGCGGCTCATACCGGTTCCGGCAATCGCTGTGTACCGGGCCGTTTCAACCGGGGCAAAAGAAGAACACCCTGTCGCGCAACGCGGCGAAAAAAGGGGGTCCGGAAAGCGCGGCGATCCCTGTGTTCCCTCTTCAAGGCAGGCCTGCGCACCATCCGGCGGTCTCTCGCGGGTTTTGCCAAAATACACAAGCTCCGGGACGTGTCGATAAATTGAAGGGTGGTAAGGTGTCGCAATGACAATTCTGAATGTTCTCGACATGAGTTGGCGTGTCGCAAAAGAATACGCCGAACGGCGGTTTGGGAGTGCAGCCCGAGAGCAGGTCATCATGTTTCTGGCTGACAAGACGAGTGATGGCGGCTCAGGCGTTTGGTGCCTCAAGAGGACACCCCAGCGGTACACCGAGCCTGGCGAGAGCACTGTGAGGTGGACGGTAACCTGTATAGGAAACGACGCGTGTCCAGTTGTAGCCTGGCACTCATTGGCAACCCAACTACCATGCTATATTGTTTTCTGAAAATGTGTATACTCAGACACTTGAAAACAGGCAGCTGGCAATCCGGGCATGAACAGGGCAGCAAATAACAGTCGTCGGGACGTTTTGAGGCGATCTGTTTCGATCGACCTGGAAGTCGATCCCAGGAAAGCGAAGATCTTCGCGTTTGCGGCAGTTGCGCGGGACACTGACGCGCCAAAAGTTGTCGCCAAAAACAATATTGAAGCGGCTCTGACCGAACTCGACGCGTTCTGCCAGGGCTTTGACCACGTCATTGGGCATAATATTCTGCGTCACGACTTGCCCCATCTGGCTGCTGCGTCGCCGAGGTTCGCAGCTTTGGCGGAAGCGCCGATAGATACGCTCTGGCTCAACCCGCTTGCGTTTCCGCGCAATCCTTACCATCACTTGGTGAAACATTATCAGGATGGAAGGCTTCAGACGGGTCATGTGAATGATCCTGAATTTGACGCCCGGCTCGTGTTCGAAGTTCTGGAAAACCAGATCGGAGCATTTTCTGAACTCAATCAAAAGTCCCCGGACGCACTTACAGCCTACCACTTTCTGTGCTGCCGCTCCCCGCAGAGCGGTGGCTTCGATCAGTTATTTGCCGACATTCGCGGCTGCGTCAAGCCAGGAATTGAAGAAGCACAAGGCGCAATCCAAAGGCTGCTGGATGGCACCGCATGTTCATCGATGCTTGCAGGCATCCTCGCGCATCTCGACGACACCAGCTTTGGATGGCCGATGGCATACGCTCTGTCCTGGATTTCAGTGGCTGGAGGGGACTCGGTGATGCCGCCTTGGGTGCGCGCACAATTCAACGACGCCTCACGGATTGTAAGGAAGCTCAGGGACAACAACTGCGGCAATGACAATTGTGGTTACTGCCGTACCAATAACGACCCGAAAAAGGCGCTGGTCCGATGGTTCGGCTTCGAAGATTTTCGCCCTGAACCAGCGGACGAGTTCGGGCACCCGCTTCAGGGGGTGATCGTTTCCGGCGCCATGAAAGGCGAAAGTCTTCTCGGCATCCTGCCCACGGGGACTGGCAAATCCATTTGCTACCAGATCCCGGCGCTTTCCCGGTTTGACAAGACAGGCGCATTGACTGTTGTGATCTCGCCTCTCGTGGCGCTTATGGCCGACCAGGTGCAAGGAATGGCACGTGCGGGCATTGCGTCAGCGGTCACAGTCAATGGGCTGCTGTCACTTCCGGAGCGACACGACGCTTTGGACAAAGTGAGGCTGGGCGATGCAGCTATCCTGCTGATTTCGCCGGAACAGCTTCGCAGCGTGTCCGTCCGATCCGTGCTGGCACAACGAGAAGTCGGCCTCTGGGTCTTGGATGAAGCCCATTGTGTTTCGAAATGGGGTCACGATTTTCGGCCTGACTATCGCTATATCAGCCGGTTTATCAAGGAAACTTCTGGTGACGAAATTGCACCTGTGCTCTGCCTGACAGCTACTGCAAAACCTGATGTCGTTCAGGACATCTGTGCGCACTTCAAAGAGCGTCTTGGGCTTGAGCTTGCCCAGGTCGATGGCGGTGCATCACGCTCGAACCTGAGTTTTGAAGTTCTGCCGACACAACGGTCAACGAAGCTGGCTGATATTCTCGATGCAATTGAGGCAAACCTGCCCGATACCGGCGCGTCAGGTGCAGTGGTTTACTGCGCGACACGCAGCGCGACGGAGCGTGTGGCGGAGTTTCTGAAGAAACAGGGTCTTGCATCTGATTACTATCATGCGAAGCGCAGCGCTGACGAAAAGCGTGAAATTCAGGAAGCATTCAGAGTTGGTGATCTCCGGGTCATCGCGGCAACAAATGCGTTTGGCATGGGTATCGATAAGCCTGACATTCGCCTTGTCGTACATGGAGATGTTCCGGGATCTCTGGAAAATTACCTGCAGGAAGCTGGTCGAGCCGGGCGCGATCGTGACCCGGCTCGATGTGTCCTGCTGTTCAACACAGAAGATGTTGATCGCCAGTTCAGCCTGAGCGCCCGTTCACGCTTAGCAAGGCATGAAATCAGTGCGATATTGAAAGCAGTGCACCGGCTGGACAATCGGACTCGCAAGAGTGGCGAGGTCGTCGCCACTCCGGGTGAAATTGTAAAAGAGGAAAAAGATCAGGAATTCCAGCGTGATAAGGATACCGACGACACCCGTGTCAAAACCGCAGTCGCGTGGCTGGAGGAGTCAAAGCTCCTGAGACGCGAGGAAAATCGGGTTCAGGTATTCCCTGCGTCGCTTCTTGTGCGTGATCTTGAGCATGCGAAGACACTTCTTGATCATGCCGAGATCACGGAGGCCCGTCGGCTCAAGCTACTCGACATTGTCCGGCACATCATCAATGCGCCTAAAGAAGAAGGTATCTCAACAGACGTGCTGAGCGGGGCCAGCGGCCTGCCAGGCCCTGCATTACGCAAGGCCCTGACCGATCTTGAAGCCCTGGGCATAGCCAATGACGATACAAACATCACGATCTTCGTGCATGTGGGTGTGGAGGATATGTCGCGTGTTCGGCTCGAAGAAGCCTCAAGACTTGAAGCTGACCTGATTTCTCAATTGCGTGAAGAAGCGCCCGATGCGGACGATGGCGAACCTTCTCCGTTCAACCTTGCGGCCACGTGTCAGCTTCTTCGCGACCGTGGCCACGGCTCAGTGCGTCCCGATATTGTCGAAGGTCTTATGCGCGACATGGCGCAGGACGGGCGTGACATGGAAGGCGGGCGGGGTAACCTGCATGTGCGAAGAGCATCGCGCGGAAGCCTGTTTGTCCGATTGCAGCGTTCGTGGTCCGTGGTTGAGAAGACGGCGGAGATCCGCAGGCAAGGCGCCGAGAGACTTCTGTCGCATCTGACCGACAAAGTTCCGAAAGGTGTGCGTGGCAAAGACATTGCAGTCGAGACGACACTTGGCGATTTGCTGGCCGCGATCAATGGAGATGCGATGCTTCGTGGAGCTGTCAATGATTCAAACAGGCTCATGGACCGGGCGCTCCTCTGGCTTCATGAACAGCAGGTTGTGACGCTTGGCAAAGGCCTGTCAGTGTTCCGGCCTGCGATTACACTTCATCTTAATCCGAAGGGCGGAAATTTCACTGTTCAGAATTTCATCCCACTTGAAGAACACTACACAGAGCAGACGGTTCAAACCCATGTCATGGCAGCCTATGCAGAAAAGGGATTTGAACGTATAGATGAGGCCGGGAGGCTTGCTCAGGACTATTTCGAACTCAGCCGTGATGCATTTATGCGTCGATGGATGCCGGGCCGGGGAACTGAATTCCGCAGACAAGCGACAGGTCAAGCCTGGACGAGTATCGTCGACGCCCTCGGCAACACCACTCAGGAGCAAATCGTCAAAGACGACCGTGAACAAACCAATGTGCTTGTACTCGCAGGTCCTGGCTCCGGTAAGACCAGGGTGTTGGTGCATCGCATTGCGTATCTCGTGAAGATCAAGCGCGAAGACCCAAACGGGATATTGGTGTTCGCATACAATCGCCATGCAGCCGCTGAAATCCGTGAAAGACTGCGCTGCCTGATCGGAGAGGAAGCACGTTTTGTAACAATCTCTACGATTCATGCTCACGCCATGCGTCTTGTCGGCGCGAGCTTTGCAGGCAACGCTGGCTCCGAGCGCCAGGATTTCGACATTCTCCTGATGGACGCGGTTCGACTTCTGCGCGGCGACGGGCTGGACAAAGCGGCGGCGGAATCTTTGCGGGAAACACTTGTTCAGGGATACCGCTGGCTTTTGGTCGATGAATATCAGGACGTGGGTCCTGAGGAATATGCTTTGATCTCGGCGGTGGCTGGTCGAAGTCTCGATGATCCTGACCTTCGCATAAGCCTTTTTGCGGTCGGGGACGACGATCAGAATATCTACTCATTCGCTGGTGCCTCGGTCCGGCACATCAGGCAATTTGAACAGGATTACTCGGCGAAGCCTGTTTTTCTCACAGACAACTACCGTTCATCCGGAAACATCATTTCTGCTGCGAACGCCGTTATTGAGCACGCCGCAGACAGGATGAAGACCGACCATGACATCACCGTCAATGATGCGCGCCGCAAAGATCCGCCTGGCGGAGAAATGGCGGCACTCGACCCTGTCGCGCAAGGTCGTGTGCAGATCCTTGAGTGTCCGCCCGGCAATGACGCACAGGCGATGGCGGCACTCGACGAGCTGCTTCGTTTGTCGCGCCTGATCCCGGACTGGACATGGTCGAAGGCAGCAATCATCTCGCGAGACTGGCGCAAACTGTCTCCGGTACGGGATTACGCCGAGGCACTTGGTATTCCAGTCGAGATCGCTAACGAACAGCTCCCGGGTCTGTGGCGAATGCGGGAGATGCAGGAATTCATCGGTTCATTTCGCGAGGATCGTAGCCAACTGTTTTCAGTTGCTGACCTGACCAATAAGCTGAACGCAATTTCCAGTTCCCGTTGGACGGACCGAATAGGGGAAGGCCTGGGACTTCTCGCGCGGGAAATTGCTGGCCGCAGTCTTCCTGCAGGAGACATCATCGAATGGCTCGCAGAATGGGCAGGCGAGACATGGGGGGAACAGCGGGGACTCAAGCTTCTGACTGCACACCGCGCCAAGGGGCTCGAGTTTGATGATGTGGTGGCACTCGACGGCGGCTGGGAGCGTCCCGGTCGGAACGAAGATCAGGACGCGCCTCGTCGGCTTTTCTACGTGGCAATGACACGTGGGCGACGGAACCTGATCGTGATGAGCAATGATAATCACGAGTATCTGCCAACCTGGTCTCCAGCTATTGTATGTCGAACTGTCAAGCCCGATTTGGCTTCCTTCCCCGGACCTAGAAGACACTTTCAGTCAGCGGAGGCGCGCATGGTCGACCTGTCCTTCGCCGGGCGTCAACGTCATAACCACCCGGTACTTATAGCTACTTCAGAAGCCCGGATTGGCGACGCTTTGACACTTGTTCGCGATCAGGACCGCTGGCAATTGACGGATACTAGAGGCCGGAGTCTGGGTCGCATGGCAAAGAGCTTCTCTCCACCGGCAAATGCAAAGTTTGTGCGCGGTGAAATCGCGGCGATCCTTTGCTGGCGAAGAGATGATAGTGACGAAGCGTTTCATTACACGATCAGGCGGGAGGCGTGGGAAGTCGTTGTTCCGGAACTGGTATTCGAAGAACTCTGAAACCGATTGATCGGCCAGGCCGTTTCCGGCGCAGAAATTAATCGCAACCACCTCCCTCGCAAACTCACACCATTGCCGGGGGAACCAGCGCCAATGGCCAACTGCTCGTCGGAGAAACGGGCGACGACACGATCACCGGCGGCGCGGGCAATGACAGTATCGATGGCGGTGAGGACGACGACAAAGGTAACGATCAGGCGCATTTCAACGTGGCCAGGTAGTGATTTCGCCGTCAGCAAGTCCGGAGACACCTAGACCATCGTTTCGGAAGAGGGCATCAAGACGGTCACGAATGTGGAGAAATTTGTCTTCCGTGACACGACCCTGACAGTCCACCCTGTACCAAAATCAGTAATGCTGAACAACTTGGCAATGCCTTTCAGGACCCTGTGCCTGCCGGACCATATCCGGCAGATGAACACCTCGTGCCAAAAAAGCTGCGGATTGCCGTGCCGGGCTAAAACCGCTTTGGGGCAGGGGCCGGTTGTCTATGGCACTCACACCCTCCGGGGGTTCCATGCAACCCGCGCCGCACCGTCGTCAACACCCTGATTTATGTTGGCAATGCCGTGATCAGGACTGCGATTGCGCAACCACTCCATCTGGAAATTGCTGTGAAGGCGTCATTCATCGAGCCCTTCCCATTTGATGTATGCCTTGGTTTCGGTTTCCCGTTTTTCGTCGATCCCGACGGGAACAGCGGTTGAGAGGCGCAACAGAGACTCGACGTTCGGGAAGACCCTGACCTTGACTGTGCGCCGTTTCAGTTCCTGCCGGTGTAAAACGCGGAGCAATATTGGGCCACAGAAGCGGCTGCATATCGCAGTTGTAGCGGAGTAAAAGTCCGCCAGTTTGTGCCCTTCGTTTATTCGGAGGGCGGGAGATGTATTCTGTGGATATTTATAGTCGTGTGCGCCGTGCTTGTTTGAAGGACGGTATGTCTGGCCGAGAAGCGGCGCGGTTTTTCAACATGGCGTAATCAGGATCAGCACTCAGTTACCCCTGTTATTCTGGATGCACATGCAATTGAAAAGGAGACTGACCAATGGAATATTTTGCTGGTTTGGATGTGTCCATGGAAGAGACGCATATCTGCATTCTGGATCGTGAAGGGGCCCTTATTCGTGAAGGAAAAGCGAGCTCAACACCAAAAGCGATCGCTGACTTCCTCGCTTCTGGACCACCATGTGCCAAAGTTGTATTTGAAACGGGACGGATGGCACCAATGCTTTACCATGGGCTGACGGAGCTTGGTGTCCCGGTTGTTTGCATCGAGAGCAGGCAAGCATATCAGGCCCTTAAATCTCTGGCCGGCCACAAGACGGACCGCAATGATGCCCGCGGTTTGGCACACCTGGCGCGGACGGGATTCTACAAGCCGACCCATGTCAAATCACTGTCAGCGCACGCAATCCGGTCGCTGATCGCAGCCCGCAAGAAGCTGGTCGGACAGCGTGTGACGCTCGACAATCAGATCCGCGGTCTGGTCGTCGTCTTCGGCGTGCGGCTGCCACGAGCTTTGTCTCCGGCATTCAAAAACGCGGCGCTAAAAGTTAGCGATGGAGTGCCTGGCCTCCATGCCGCAATTTGCGGACTGTTCGCAGCACGCGAAGCAATCCTCGCGGCGGTTGCAGCCATTGATGGCGACATCAAAAAGATGACCCGCAAATCCGAAGTCTGCCAGCGCCTTATGACGGTACCAGGGGTCGGTCCGATCACAGCATTGGCCTTTGCCGCAGCAATTGATGATCCGTCGCGTTTCAGGAAATCGCGTGATGTGGGGGCGTATCTTGGACTGGTGCCGCGACGGCATCAATCTGGTGAAATCGACTACACGGGCAGCATCTCAAAGCGGGGCGACGTGCGCGTCAGAACGCTTCTCTATGAGGCCGCCAATGTGATGCTGACGCGGTATGCCGCTCCGCTCAAATTGAAGACATGGGCCCTCGCAATCGGTGCGCGCTCAACGATGAGAAAGGCCCGAGTGGCTCTGGCGCGTCGTCTGGCAATCATACTTCATGCCATTATGCGAGACAAAACTGACTTCCAGTCCGCGTAAGGCTTACGAGGCGACAACGAGGATTCCTAAATCAAAGTTCCCATCTGGGACGATGCCCGAGGGAGGGCGTGAGACACGGCGCCGATTCTGTAGCAACAGCCAAGACCAACGGTATGATTGCGGTTTCAACATTGCCGACCCACACCCAGCCAACCCCATCATGAACCTCAGAGTTCGAAGAGAACAAAGGCAACCTCTGACATCAAAAGCAGGAAACTCAGGAAACACGCATTGACAGATTAGAGAACAAAGATCGTAAGACGATCGCGAAGATGCTGCGCCATGAACTTCCGCCTGGGTATCGTCGGTCGGAAGCGCCTCGGCGGCCAACGCTTGATGGTTATGTTGGTGTGGTCGATGAGATACTGCGCACAGACAAAGCCCTGATCAAAAAGCAGCGACACACGGCCAAGCGCATCTTTGAACGGCTGCGCGATGAGCATGGATATGCTGGCAGCCTGACCACGGTGACCTATTACGTGCGCGAGCAAAAACGGCGCACCAAAGAGGTGTTTGTGCCGTTGTCGCATCGGCCGGGCCATGCGCAGGTTGATTTTGGTGAGACGCTGGGCGTGATCGGTGGCGTGGAATGCAAGATCCACTTCTTCGTGATGAGCTTGCCACATTCTGATGCGGTGTTTGTGAAGGGATATCCAGCTGAGACAACCGAGGCGTTTTGCGATGGCCATGTGTCCGCCTTTGCATTCTTTGGCGGCATTCCGCAATCCATTCTCTACGACAATACCAAGATCGCCGTGGCTCGGATACTCGGGGATAAGACGCGCATCCGCACACGTCGGTTTACGGAACTGCAGTCGCATTACTTGTTTGATGACAAGTTTGGCAGACCCGCGCGAGGGAACGATAAAGGCAACGTTGAGGGCATGGTTGGATACACCCGCCGCAACTTCATGGTTCCCGCACCTCGCTATGACAGCTTTGATGATCTGAACGCACATTTGGAAGAGAAGTGTTTAGCACGTCAGGACGATACGTTGCGGGGTCACACCCAAACCATAGGCGCACGCCTGATGTCGGATTTGGATGCTCTGATGGGATTGCCCGTCGCAGAATATGAAGCCTGCGATCACGTCAGCACGCGTGCAACGTCGATCTCAATGGTGCGCTATCGCAGCAATGATTACTCGGTGCCAGTAGCCTATGCGCACCACGATGTTCATGTGCGTGGGTTTGTGCATGAGGTTATCATCGGCTGCGGCAATGAGATTATTGCGCGGCACAAACGATCCTACACATCAGCGGATATGGTCTTTGACCCATTGCACTTTTTGCCCCTGCTTGAACAAAAGGTGGGTGCCCTGGATCAGGCCGCGCCTTTGCAGGGTTGGCATTTGCCAGATGTATTTGCCACGCTGCACCGACTGCTTGAAGCCAGAATGGGTAAGCCGGGCAAGCGAGAATACGTTCAAGTCTTGCGCCTTTTGGAGACCTTCGAAATGGATGTTGTGCAAGGCGCAATCCAGCAGGCAATAGATATGGGTGCAATTGGCTATGACGCCGTAAAACACCTTGTACTGTGTCGGGTTGAGAAGCGGCCACCACGATTGGATTTGGACTTCTATCCATACTTGCCCAAGGCCAATGTCGGCACAACACGCCCATCCAGTTACATGAGCTTGATGGGAAGGACCGCGGCATGACCGAAGCCCCTCGGATTCTTCTACGGCATCATCTTAAACAACTGCGACTGCCAACGTTCCAAGGCGAGTATGCCAAACAGGCGCAGCTCTGTGCTGCAGAGAACAAAGATCACATCCACTATCTGGCGCGGCTGTGTGAGATGGAATTGATCGACCGCGAACGCCGGATGATTGAACGGCGCATCAAAGCGGCGAAGTTCCCCAGCACCAAGAGCTTGGATAGCTTTGACTTCAAGATCATGCCAAGCTTGAACAAGCCCCTGACGATGGATCTGGCACGATGCGATTACGTTAATCGCAGGGAGAACATCATCGCGCTCGGCCCGTCAGGCACGGGCAAGACACACATCGCCCTGGGACTTGGGCTGGCTGCATGTCAAAGAGGACTGAAGGTGCGCTTCACAACGGCTGCGGCATTAGTCCATGATCTGATCGAGGCTCAAGATGAGCGGAGATTGCAGCGCCTTCAAAAGCAACTGACCAGCCAGAACCTGTTGATCATTGATGAACTGGGCTTCGTACCGCTCAGCAAATCTGGCGCAGAGCTGCTCTTCGAGGTCATATCCCAATGCTATGAACGCGGCTCCATCATCATAACCTCGAACCTGCCCTTCGATGAATGGACTGAAGTCTTTGGCTCTGAGCGGCTGACCGGTGCGCTACTCGATCGTTTAACCCATCACGTCCACATCCTCGAGATGAATGGCGAAAGCTATCGGCTCAAACACAGTCGCAACAACCGAAAATAACCAGCCCGCAATCACAGTCAGAATAATGCTGGCCTTATGGCCAGCATGCGCTTTGGCACGCTTCAGCTTTGTGACGAGCACGCGTGCAAAAGCGCCACAAAACATCAACCGAAGTGGCCCATTTTTACGCCGCGACATGGACCCATTTTACTCTGCGATTGACATGCCGGGTCGGACGCTCGATGCCATTTGACGTGCGCATGCGTTTGCGATGCGCCTCGGGCAGGGAGAAGACGGCCATCCCCTCGGGGATGTCGGTTTCCAGCCAATCGGCGAGGTCAGGATGCTTCCCGCGATGGCTGGCCACGAGGGCATCCGGTTCGGCCCGGGCCGTTTGCAGCGAAGACGCGTTCCGGACAGCGCGCAACTGCTTCCCGATGCGGTTTTTGATATCCCTGTCCGGGGCGTGGTGCACGGCGTTCTGTGCCAAATGGAACCGGCAGCGCTGCCACGTGGCCGCACCGGACACTGCGCGCCGGGCGGCTTTCAAGCCAGCGTGATCATCCGGGACACTGAACCTGCTCCGACTAAAGTCGGAGGTTTCAAACCATTAGGTGGACAATGAAAGTGGTCCCGCACAGGCCCCGGGCCTGCAGGCTTTCCAGGAACCCGCGCCAATGCACCTCTGCCTCTGACAGCTTCACGGAGAGGCCGGGTACGTGCCTGCGCCCATCTTCGCCTGTGCCGATGGCCGGGAGCACCGCCACATCGCGTGTAACGCCATCATAGCGGGCCTTTTCGTAACGTGCGTCAGGAACGGGATACTTCATCGGTGTCAACGGCGGAGTAAAATCCGGCCACTGGGGCGGAGCAAAAGTCGGCCAGTTTGTGGAGTGCGCCTTGGGGCGTGTGGCCACCAATCAGCAAGCACGTTCCAAGGCGCATTGGCCGTCAGGCCGATTGTTCAGTTGTCAGGTTGAAGGGTTGGCAATACGTGCGCGGCTCTGATTGAGGCGGTAGCTTTCGCCGTTCATCTCGAGGATGTTGACGTGATGTGTCAGCCGGTCCGGGAGCGCGCCGGTCAAGCGTTCGGTGCCGAATGTCTCGGTCCATTCCTCGAAGGGCAGGTTCGATGTGATCAGGGTTGAGCCACGCTCGCAGCGCTGAGAGATCAGCTCGAACAGAAGCTCGGCGCCGGTTTTGCTCAAGGGGACGAAGCCCGGCTCGTCGATGATCAGCAGTTTGACCTTGGCCCGTTTGCGCTGAAGCTGCCGGAGGCGTTTCTCGTCGCGGGCCTCCATCATCCCGTGCACGAGAGCTGCGGCGGTTACGAAGGCGACAGGCAACCCTTTCTGGCAGGCGGTCAGCCCCAACCCGAGAGCGACATGGGTTTTGCCGGTTCCCGACGGGCCGAGCGCGATGACGTTCTCCCTGCGCTCGATCCATTCACAGCGCGCCAGTTCCAGCACCATCATCTTGTTCAGACCGGGGATGGCCGTAAAGTCGAAGCTGTCGAGGCTTTTGACGGTTGGAAACTTTGCCGCCTTGATCCGGCGCTCGACCATGCGCCTCTCCCGATCGATTGGTTCCAGCTCGGTCAGCCGGGCTGGATAGCGCACATGATCCAGGCCTTCCGCCGCACAAATGCGCGCTTGCTTGTCATGCTCGCGCAGGAAGGTGGGCAGGCGCAGAGTCTTGAGGTGGTGTGTCAGCGGCAGTTCGGGTGCATCCGTCATGCGTCACCTCCTGACAGAAGGCTCATACAGGAAGAAGCCGAGGTGGTGGCGATGTTGGTTCCGGGCAGGAACGGATAGACATCCAAATCCAACCTCGGGGGCCTTCGCTCGACGCGGCACAGGACGAGGTGCTTGATCGCATCGAAGCTGACCGCCCCCATTCGCAGGGCGTCTTTGACGGCAAGATGCAGCACCTCCAGCTCGAACCGTTCCGACAGGCGCAGGACCTGGACATACTCCCTTTTGCCCGCCTTGCCCTGCCGGGCTTCCAGCAAGCGCCGGAGCGTGGCGAAGGCGTCAGGCAGTTCCCAACCCTGCAAGGGCGCAGCCTGATCGAAGGACATGATCCTGCGCTCGATCAGCGGCAGGTAATGCAGCGGGTCGAACACCATGTCACCGCTGTCATAAGAGCGGGGATGATCGGCGATCACCTCAGTGGCGCAACCGATAACGACGCGGATCACGAAGCCCTTGATCCAGACCGCGCGGTGGCCATATGCGACCGGTACCGAGTAGTCGTTACCGCGATACCGCACCACCGATGTCGATGTGACCTGGCCACTTTGCAACTCACAGGCCTCGAAGGGTGCGCCGGGCAAATCCTGCATTGCCGCCGGATCGGCTTGCAGCCGTTCGCCGATGCTGGCCTTGTGTCCGCGCAGGACATCGTCCTGCCGTTTGCGGCATTGCTCTTCCAGGTGAGCGTTGAACGCATCCCGGTCCGGAAAGGACGGGATCGGCACCATGAAGTCGCGCCGCCCGTAGCCGACCAACCCCTCGACCGCTCCCTTGTCGTTCCCCTTGCCGGGACGGCCGTAGCGATCCCGGACCACATAATGCGACAGCATTGCGCTGAACCGTTGGGTTCTTTGCCGGGTGCCGTCCGGCAGGATCCGCGCCACCAGGCAGCGGTCATTGTCATAGAGGATCGACAGGGGAACCGCCCCAAAGAAAGCAAAGGCATGCACATGCCCATCCAGCCAGGCCTCGGTGGTTGCCGCAGGATAGGCCCGGATAAAACACGCATCGCTCTGCGGCAGATCAAAGGCGAAGAAGTGCGCCTTCCGCTCAACGCCGCCAATCACGACAGGCGCTTCACCAAAATCCGCCTGCGCATGCCCGGGCGGATGGCTGAGCGGCACGAACATCTCTTTGCCAGAGCGCTTCCTGGCCCGGACGCAGTCTTTGACGATTGTGTATCCGCCATCAAAGCCGCACTCGTCGCGCAGCCTCTCAAAGATACGCTTTGCGGTGTGGCGCTGCTTGCGCGGACGCGCTTTGTCCTCAGTAAGCCATTGGTCGATCTGGCAGGTGAACGCATCCAGCTTCGGGCGCCTAACCGGCGCTGTCCGCCGATACCCCGGTGGCTCCGAATAGGCCAACATCTTCGCAACACTGTCTCGGCCAATCCCAAAATCCCGGGCAATCCGACGCCCGCTCAACCCATCCTGAAAATGAGCCTGACGCACCTTCAAATACAATTCCACGGTGAAAATCCCCCGGCCCTCCCATCAAACGAAAGGGCAAAAGTGGACGACTTTTACGCCGCCCGCGACAACACAACGACGCCGCTACCGTGGCCGAGTATTGCTCCGCCGATTACCGCCAAATTGGTCTGCGAAATACTGGACATTGGCCCGACAGTTTTGACGGAGTGGCGATTTGCCTTTGCTGGTGCGGGGCTGTCATTCCCTGGTCTGAAAGATTACAAACTGATCCCAGCTCAAAATCTCAGGCCAATTCAGGCGTAGGAGTATACTTACAGAATTGTAGTGCAGCTAATATCCCGATAGAATGCAGGTATTATCCCGAAAATGTGCAGCCGTTATCCCGATAGGTGATTCATGGATAAAAACCATCGTCCCCTCCTCCCAGATCGCCATCCTCAGGCCAATCTTTTCATCTGCGATGTGGCCGATGCTGTTATCAAAAGTGATATGGCGTCGATGGAGCACCCAATCTTCACGTTGTCAAAGAAGCCAATCCGGGACGTCAAAAGATACGAGCATGGCGATGTTATTTTGGAAGTCATGCCCGGGCCTAAGGGCATCGCAAACATCTACGACAAGGACATTTTGATCTTTGCGATCAGCCAGATCATGGCAGCACGCAATGAAGGTCGCCCCTACTCTCGTGAGATCCAGTTTCAGGCGCAGGACTTCTTGGAGTTCAGCAATCGCCATACCGGCGGACATGACTATGACCTTCTGCGAGACTCCCTTGACCGGCTGGATAGCACCCGCCTTAGAACAACGATCAAAACGGGTGGAGAAGAAACGTGGGAGGCTTTCGGCTTGATCGAGGGCGCAAAGATCAAACGCAAGCGACATGATGGTCGCGTTACCGAATGGGGTCTCAAGCTCTCAGAGTGGCTTTTCAAGGCCATTGAAGCCAACGAAGTCTTGACCTTGCATCCGGATTATTTCCGTCTCCGCAAACCAATCGAGCGCCGGATTTATGAGATTGCTCGGAAGCACTGCGGTTCGAAAGAGTCATGGCAGATTGGCCTAAAGAAGCTGCAAAAGAAATGCGGTTCGAGCGATGCCATTCGCAACTTTCGCCTCGCTGTTCGCGCGCTCTGCGACTTTGATCACTTACCAGACTATTCGGTGAGCATGGAAGAGGACATGGTGTCGTTCCGCAGCTGATTCTCACAGCAAGTCCTTGCTGGATCGGGTTTTACAACCAGGCTTATGCCCGACACCTTTGAGGCCGCGCGTGAAGCCGCGCCTGGCTGGGATGTATATGTCATAGAGCACGAATGGCGCGCGTGGGTTATGAGCCTGCTTGAACAGGGTATGGAGCCTCCGAGAAACCCTGACAACGCCTTCATTGGGTTTTGTCGCAAGTGGGCCGCTCGCCAGAAGTGGTAAATATTATATGCCGTATTAAATATCACGGTATATAATATGCTGCGTATAAAAAATGACGTGACATATTTTATGCCACGGCACATAAAAGAGAAAAGCAACGAGCAGATAAATGATTGTAAGCGTCCTCTCACCGAAAGGTGGCTGTGGGAAATCCACTGCAACACTGACCTTGGCATCGGTTTTCGCAAAGAACGAAGACCTCTCAATTGCCATTGTTGACGCTGATCCTCGACAAAGCATCGCGCGGGTCTGGTTGGGTAAGCGCAATGAAGAGAACCTTGGGGAAGCACCCTTTAAAGTGATCTCCGACCCTTCTGACGGCAACATACTCGATACGCTGGAGGCGGCAGGCGATGACCATGACTTGGTATTTGTCGATCTAGAAGGGGTCGCGGGCCTGATGGCATCCTATGCCGCCTCAGCCTCTGACCTCTGCATTGTACCAATGCGGCCAAGCGCATTGGATGGTGACGCGGCAGGTGCCGCTCTCAAGATGATCCGGGACGCAGGACGTGCTGCAAGGCGGACCGTGCCTGCTCGCATCCTGATTACTCAAACTGACGCTGCAATCGTCACGAAATCCCACAAGGAACTGTTGGCCGAACTAGATGGGGCAGGAGTGAAGCGTTTGCAAACCGAACTAATGCGTCGAGCGCCCTTTGAACGGGTTATGGCCGAAGGCAGAACGCTCTTTGAGCTGCAAGACAGTCAGTCTGTGAAGAGCGCGGTCAGCAACACCGCTCGACTTGGCAAAGAGCTGGCAGAGTTATTGGAGGCACAATGATGGCAGGTACATTCCTGAATCTGGGCGATGATGACCAGGAGGAAGCTCTGGAGCCAAAAATTGGGGCAGGGCTGAAACGCAAAAAGAAAGGCTCCCATTCTAGAGCTAATGCTGAAGCGGTCGCGGCTGCTGGACGAAAAAACGGCTTCAATCGTTCCACAGATGCTGTTCAATCATCGCCAGCCCCGAGGCGTGGTCGGCCACCTCTGAATGAAGACATGACGTACTGGCGCATCTATGTTTCCTCAGACCTCCGAAATCAACTCAACGAGTTGAGAGACAAAGAGGGCAGGCGGCTCAATGATGTGCTGGTTGACATGCTCGTTGCATACCAAAATGGGAAAGCGACATGAGTACGTCATTGACTTATGTGCCATTGACGTATACTTGATGACTAAGTTGCAGACGGTTGTGGAGCTTCCGGAATTTCAGCGTCGAGCCAAGGCGGTCATGTCCGATGATGAGCGCGAGGCCGCCATTGTTTGGATCGCCGAGAACCCTGAGGCAGGAACCTCGCTCGGTGGAGGATTGCGGAAGGTGCGTATCCCTCGGAAGGGCGGAGGCAAGCGTGGTGGACTTCGGACGATCTACGTCTTTGGTGGTCGGCATATGCCGATCTTTTTGGTTACGGTCTTTGCCAAGAATGAGACGGCAAACCTAACACCCAAAGAGCAAACTGTTGCTGTCGAGTTGGGCAAGGAGATCGTAAACATGTGGAGTGACAAACAATGAGTGCGTTCGAAAGCATCAAGCAAGGTCTGGAAGAAGCAAAGGCGTTCTCGGTAGGGCAGGGGGCTGACGCCCAAGTTCACGAGGTAGCCGTTCCCGAAATTGATGTTGCAGAGGTGCGTGCCAAGACTGGCCTGTCTCAAGCGGAGTTCGCTCGCAGCATCGGTGTTGCCAAAGGCACGCTTTTGAACTGGGAACACAGGCGACGCAATCCAACAGGACCAGCTCAGGTTTTGCTCGCGCTGATTTCGAAGCAACCTTCTGTTGTGCAAGACATTTTGAAATGAAACGACTGGGCAGGTAGGGGTTTCCTACGCAGCCAATAACTTCTGACTGTTTGAGGTAAGCTTTTTGGACGTACGAGTCACATTGAATTGGGAAAGCGACCCGGCCGGGCGCATAAGAAATCTGTCGCTAGTGTTCAGCACCTGACATAAGATTCCCACTGTCGGTTTTCTGTGCCATACCCGGCCCATGAGACGCACTGACATCTGCCTTTACCTTGGCCCCGCCGAGCGTTCTGAGCTTCAAGCCCTGATCGCCAACCGCAACAGCCCTCGCAAACTGGTCTGGCGGGCCGAGATCGTACTGGCAACGGCGGATGGTTGCGGCACGTTTGAGATCATGCGGCGGGCGGGCACTTCGAAACCTACCGTGTGGCGTTGGCAGCAACGTTATCTCGATGAGGGTGTAGCTGGCCTCAAACGTGACAAGACCCGACTGTAAAACGCGGCGCAATATTGGGCCACAGAAGCGGCTGCATATCGCAGTTGTAGCGGAGTAAAAGTCCGCCAGTTTGTGCCCTTCGTTTATTCGGAGGGCGGGAGATGTATTCTGTGGATATTTATAGTCGTGTGCGCCGTGCTTGTTTGAAGGACGGTATGTCTGGCCGAGAAGCGGCGCGGTTTTTCAACATGGCGTAATCAGGATCAGCACTCAGTTACCCCTGTTATTCTGGATGCACATGCAATTGAAAAGGAGACTGACCAATGGAATATTTTGCTGGTTTGGATGTGTCCATGGAAGAGACGCATATCTGCATTCTGGATCGTGAAGGGGCCCTTATTCGTGAAGGAAAAGCGAGCTCAACACCAAAAGCGATCGCTGACTTCCTCGCTTCTGGACCACCATGTGCCAAAGTTGTATTTGAAACGGGACGGATGGCACCAATGCTTTACCATGGGCTGACGGAGCTTGGTGTCCCGGTTGTTTGCATCGAGAGCAGGCAAGCATATCAGGCCCTTAAATCTCTGGCCGGCCACAAGACGGACCGCAATGATGCCCGCGGTTTGGCACACCTGGCGCGGACGGGATTCTACAAGCCGACCCATGTCAAATCACTGTCAGCGCACGCAATCCGGTCGCTGATCGCAGCCCGCAAGAAGCTGGTCGGACAGCGTGTGACGCTCGACAATCAGATCCGCGGTCTGGTCGTCGTCTTCGGCGTGCGGCTGCCACGAGCTTTGTCTCCGGCATTCAAAAACGCGGCGCTAAAAGTTAGCGATGGAGTGCCTGGCCTCCATGCCGCAATTTGCGGACTGTTCGCAGCACGCGAAGCAATCCTCGCGGCGGTTGCAGCCATTGATGGCGACATCAAAAAGATGACCCGCAAATCCGAAGTCTGCCAGCGCCTTATGACGGTACCAGGGGTCGGTCCGATCACAGCATTGGCCTTTGCCGCAGCAATTGATGATCCGTCGCGTTTCAGGAAATCGCGTGATGTGGGGGCGTATCTTGGACTGGTGCCGCGACGGCATCAATCTGGTGAAATCGACTACACGGGCAGCATCTCAAAGCGGGGCGACGTGCGCGTCAGAACGCTTCTCTATGAGGCCGCCAATGTGATGCTGACGCGGTATGCCGCTCCGCTCAAATTGAAGACATGGGCCCTCGCAATCGGTGCGCGCTCAACGATGAGAAAGGCCCGAGTGGCTCTGGCGCGTCGTCTGGCAATCATACTTCATGCCATTATGCGAGACAAAACTGACTTCCAGTCCGCGTAAGGCTTACGAGGCGACAACGAGGATTCCTAAATCAAAGTTCCCATCTGGGACGATGCCCGAGGGAGGGCGTGAGACACGGCGCCGATTCTGTAGCAACAGCCAAGACCAACGGTATGATTGCGGTTTCAACATTGCCGACCCACACCCAGCCAACCCCATCATGAACCTCAGAGTTCGAAGAGAACAAAGGCAACCTCTGACATCAAAAGCAGGAAACTCAGGAAACACGCATTGACAGATTAGAGAACAAAGATCGTAAGACGATCGCGAAGATGCTGCGCCATGAACTTCCGCCTGGGTATCGTCGGTCGGAAGCGCCTCGGCGGCCAACGCTTGATGGTTATGTTGGTGTGGTCGATGAGATACTGCGCACAGACAAAGCCCTGATCAAAAAGCAGCGACACACGGCCAAGCGCATCTTTGAACGGCTGCGCGATGAGCATGGATATGCCGGCAGCCTGACCACGGTGACCTATTACGTGCGCGAGCAAAAACGGCGCACCAAAGAGGTGTTTGTGCCGTTGTCGCATCGGCCGGGCCATGCGCAGGTTGATTTTGGTGAGACGCTGGGCGTGATCGGTGGCGTGGAATGCAAGATCCACTTCTTCGTGATGAGCTTGCCACATTCTGATGCGGTGTTTGTGAAGGGATATCCAGCTGAGACAACCGAGGCGTTTTGCGATGGCCATGTGTCCGCCTTTGCATTCTTTGGCGGCATTCCGCAATCCATTCTCTACGACAATACCAAGATCGCCGTGGCTCGGATACTCGGGGATAAGACGCGCATCCGCACACGTCGGTTTACGGAACTGCAGTCGCATTACTTGTTTGATGACAAGTTTGGCAGACCCGCGCGAGGGAACGATAAAGGCAACGTTGAGGGCATGGTTGGATACACCCGCCGCAACTTCATGGTTCCCGCACCTCGCTATGACAGCTTTGATGATCTGAACGCACATTTGGAAGAGAAGTGTTTAGCACGTCAGGACGATACGTTGCGGGGTCACACCCAAACCATAGGCGCACGCCTGATGTCGGATTTGGATGCTCTGATGGGATTGCCCGTCGCAGAATATGAAGCCTGCGATCACGTCAGCACGCGTGCAACGTCGATCTCAATGGTGCGCTATCGCAGCAATGATTACTCGGTGCCAGTAGCCTATGCGCACCACGATGTTCATGTGCGTGGGTTTGTGCATGAGGTTATCATCGGCTGCGGCAATGAGATTATTGCGCGGCACAAACGATCCTACACATCAGCGGATATGGTCTTTGACCCATTGCACTTTTTGCCCCTGCTTGAACAAAAGGTGGGTGCCCTGGATCAGGCCGCGCCTTTGCAGGGTTGGCATTTGCCAGATGTATTTGCCACGCTGCACCGACTGCTTGAAGCCAGAATGGGTAAGCCGGGCAAGCGAGAATACGTTCAAGTCTTGCGCCTTTTGGAGACCTTCGAAATGGATGTTGTGCAAGGCGCAATCCAGCAGGCAATAGATATGGGTGCAATTGGCTATGACGCCGTAAAACACCTTGTACTGTGTCGGGTTGAGAAGCGGCCACCACGATTGGATTTGGACTTCTATCCATACTTGCCCAAGGCCAATGTCGGCACAACACGCCCATCCAGTTACATGAGCTTGATGGGAAGGACCGCGGCATGACCGAAGCCCCTCGGATTCTTCTACGGCATCATCTTAAACAACTGCGACTGCCAACGTTCCAAGGCGAGTATGCCAAACAGGCGCAGCTCTGTGCTGCAGAGAACAAAGATCACATCCACTATCTGGCGCGGCTGTGTGAGATGGAATTGATCGACCGCGAACGCCGGATGATTGAACGGCGCATCAAAGCGGCGAAGTTCCCCAGCACCAAGAGCTTGGATAGCTTTGACTTCAAGATCATGCCAAGCTTGAACAAGCCCCTGACGATGGATCTGGCACGATGCGATTACGTTAATCGCAGGGAGAACATCATCGCGCTCGGCCCGTCAGGCACGGGCAAGACACACATCGCCCTGGGACTTGGGCTGGCTGCATGTCAAAGAGGACTGAAGGTGCGCTTCACAACGGCTGCGGCATTAGTCCATGATCTGATCGAGGCTCAAGATGAGCGGAGATTGCAGCGCCTTCAAAAGCAACTGACCAGCCAGAACCTGTTGATCATTGATGAACTGGGCTTCGTACCGCTCAGCAAATCTGGCGCAGAGCTGCTCTTCGAGGTCATATCCCAATGCTATGAACGCGGCTCCATCATCATAACCTCGAACCTGCCCTTCGATGAATGGACTGAAGTCTTTGGCTCTGAGCGGCTGACCGGTGCGCTACTCGATCGTTTAACCCATCACGTCCACATCCTCGAGATGAATGGCGAAAGCTATCGGCTCAAACACAGTCGCAACAACCGAAAATAACCAGCCCGCAATCACAGTCAGAATAATGCTGGCCTTATGGCCAGCATGCGCTTTGGCACGCTTCAGCTTTGTGACGAGCACGCGTGCAAAAGCGCCACAAAACATCAACCGAAGTGGCCCATTTTTACGCCGCGACATGGACCCATTTTACTCTGCGATTGACACCGGGTGCTGCCGTTCTACGAAGAGCACGACCTGCCAGTGCTGCGTATCCTGACAGATCGCGGAACGGAATATTGCGGGCGTGTCGACAAACACGACTTCCAGCTCTTCCTGGCAATTAACGACATCGACCATACCAAAACCAAGGTGAAATCGCCTCGGACAAACGGCATCTGCGAGCGGTTTCACAAGACGATCCTGCAGGAGTTTTACCAGATCACGTTCCGCAAAAAGGTCTATCAATCCATCGAGGAGTTGCAGGCTGATCTGGATGAATGGCTGCGACACTATAATACCGAACGAACTCATCAGGGCAAAATGTGTTGCGGTGGAACGCCGTTCCAGACCATGATTGAGGGCAAGCAGATCTGGAAGGAAAAGTCAGTGAACTGAACTTGGCCTGACAGACGCCGCCGGAAAAACGGCCAACTGTCAGATAAAGTCTGAATTACTACATCTGATGCACCTCTGTGCCTGTGGATGCGGTCGCGAGGTTGTAACTCCACTTTCTCCGAAAGATTGGCGTATGACTTATGACGGCCAGTCAGTTTCTGTGCATCCATCTGTGGGCAGTTGGTCCCTACCTTGTCGCTCGCACTATGTGATCAAGCGAGGCAAGATCCGTTGGGCCGGAGATTGGTCCGATGAACAAATCGAACTGGGGCGACGCGCAGATCAACTCAGAAAACGTGGTAACACTCCAGAACCGCGGCAATCTACCGAACAACCTCAAATAGAGAAAAAGGCAGATGAGCAGTCTAGGGTCTGTTGACAATCATCGTGTTGCAATGAGCATGGCACAGAGGTGCCAGTTGGCAGCGTAGCTTGTATCAGTCTTGTCGTATCGCGTTGCTATGCCTCTGAATTCCTTGATCTTTGCGAAATGGTTTTCGACGGGATGGCGCCACTTGTACATGTGGGTATCGTAGTCCCGTTGAACTTTTCGGTTCGATTTGGGCGGGATGACAGCGGTTGCGCCACGCTCATCAAGGTCTTGCAGGAGCCAGTCGGCGTCGAAGGCTTTGTCGGCCGGCAACGCCCCAAAGGAAGCCCCCTTGATCAGAGGAGCGACCCCCTTCATGTCGTGTGCCTGTCCCGGCAAAAGCAGAAACCGGAACAGGTTACCGAGCGCATCGACCAAGGCCACGACCTTGGTCGTCAGTCCGCCGCGAGAGCGTCCGATAGCCTGGTGTTGAGTCCCCCTTTTGCGCCCGAAGCCTTCTGATGAGCTTGAACAATCGTCCCGTCGATAAGGGCATATTCCAGGTCCGGCTCGCCACTCATG
Organism: Roseovarius sp.; assembly: GCA_965207105.1. Lineage (GTDB taxonomy): Bacteria > Pseudomonadota > Alphaproteobacteria > Rhodobacterales > Rhodobacteraceae > Roseovarius. The sequence continues at coordinate 144,804 of CBDBLS010000039.1, forward strand.
GCATTGAAAAGACTCTCGAACACGCCGTTCCTGGCCCATCGACGAAATCGCTTGAACCGGCTGTTCCGGTTGCCAAACTCTTTGGGCAAATCCCGCCATGGGGACCCTGTGCGTACGCGCCATAATACTGCTTCCATAAACCGGCGATTATTGCGCGCGGTAACACCCGGATCGCCTGCCTTGCCCGGTATAAGCGGCTCAATCTTCTCCCAAAGCTCATCGGAAACAGCCAAACGATTTGCGTCCATCAACACCTCCATTTTGGAAGCTTGAATCAGACTTCAGGCAAAATGGGAACCCCGAATGTCAACAGGCCCTAGCTTACTCAGGAAATTGTGGGCCTTTTTGTTAAGAACCAGCTAGGCTGCGATTGATTTCTTTTTTGTGCTTTTGGTAGACCCTCTACGAAGCCGAAATTTGATATGCTGGCGGTACTTCATCGTTGCCTTTGTAAGTCAATGAAGCGGGGTCGACGTGACCGAGCGCAATTCTTGCGTTCACACATTGGGCTCCGGATCCTGCAGCAAACCACGGCTCCGCAACGTGAACATCGAAACGTGCTCTGCGCCGGCCATGTGTGACTTGAGACACGATGAGTTCTGCCACTTCTGTGACACGATAGTGTCCGGATAGGGCAGGTGCAGGCATCTCACGCTTTTGCAATGCCTGCCTCTTGATATTCAATCTCTTGGCAACATCCGAGAGGCTTACAAGATCTGGGCGGACTTCACGTAGCGCGCAGCCTTTTGGGAGATGTTGCAAAATCAACCTAGCCGCCCTGACTATTACGCTTTCGGCGTCTTCCCCTTCTGCCTCGATCGCTACAGCCAGCAAACCAGCTTGCCCTGTACCAACAATGGCGTCATCAAATCCCGCTCCAAAAACGGCGTCAGAAAGCTCGAACACGTCGAAGTCTCCCTCTGGGAGCGCAAAGATCAGATCGAATTCAAAGTTAGCCATCGTCTTGGTTCTCACTATTAAGATTGATGCAGTTCAGAGCTTTATTCTTTAGTTTTGCCGCATGCGAAGCAGGATTTTGTGGAGTCGAGTTCACCGTCATTTGACAGTATTCACCGCAGCGGCAGTCAGCATCATTGTAAGGGCATCGAATGAGACCCCACGCATGTCCTTTGCCGTGCCGTTCAAGTACTGCCCATCCGAGATCTTCTAACTCGGAAAGTACCTTCTCAACGTCCTTTTTCGGATGCCTTTTCCTTGACAAAAACTAGTCTCCAAGTGATAGGCTGTCAAGTGACAACTTAAAAATGTTTCTATGACGCCGCACTGATTACTCAATTACACTAGTGTTCAGAGTCTGACACTTCTTACCTATTTCCGCGGATTTCATCCAGCGTGTCGAGTGCGCGGCGTTCTCGGGTGAGGATATCCTTGGCGCTCCTGGTCCATTTGAAAGGCTTCGGTTTCTCGTTGTGGAGCGCCGGATAGTCGTAGATCGCAGCCTCCAGGTCATCGACGCTGGAATAGCTGCCGCGTCGGATGCGCCCGGCGGTGATCTCGGCGAAGAAGCGCTCGACCAGGTTCAGCCATGAGGCGCTGGTGGGGGTGAAATGCAGCTTGAATCGGGGGTGCTTTTCGAGCCAGGCCTTGACCTCGGGTGTCTTGTGGGTGGCGTAGTTGTCGAGCACCGGATGGACCTCGCATCGCACTGGCGTGGCCTTGTCGATACTGCGCAGGAATTTCAGGAACTCCCTGGCTCTGTGGCGGGGCATGCAATTGCCGATGACCGTGCCCGTCTTCACATCAAGGGCGGCGAACAGCGTGGTCGTGCCGTGGCGTTTGTAATCATGGGTCATGGCGGCGGCGCGACCCTTCTTGAGCGGCAATCCCGGCTGGGTGCGATCAAGTGCCTGAATTTGCGACTTCTCGTCGACGCACAGCACCACCGCCCGCTCCGGCGGGTCAAGGTAGAGCCCGACGATATCGGCGACTTTCTCCTCGAACAGCGGATCGTTCGACACCTTGAACCCTTTCGTGAGGTGCGGCTTCAGGCCCGCCTCGGCCCATATGCGTCCCACGCTCGAAGGCGAAATACCCACGGCCTCGGCCATCAGGCTGCGGCTCCAGTGAGTGGCATTCGCAGGGGACTCCTGAACTGTCTTGGCGATCACCTTCAATCGTGTCGCAATCGGCAGCGGCGGCACCCGCGAAGGTCGGGTCTTGTCACGTTTGAGGCCAGCTACACCCTCATCGAGATAGCGTTGCTGCCAACGCCACACGGTAGGTTTCGAAGTGCCCGCCCGCCGCATGATCTCAAACGTGCCGCAACCATCCGCCGTTGCCAGTACGATCTCGGCCCGCCAGACCAGTTTGCGAGGGCTGTTGCGGTTGGCGATCAGGGCTTGAAGCTCAGAACGCTCGGCGGGGCCAAGGTAAAGGCAGATGTCAGTGCGTCTCATGGGCCGGGTATGGCACAGAAAACCGACAGTGGGAATCTTATGTCAGGTGCTGAACACTAGGAACAAAGTACCTAAAAGGCGATTGGTTAAGACAAAGTTCGTCGCAGCGGGAACAGACAATGCAGCTGAGCGTCTTGCAGAGCGACCGGAAAATCATTTCTATGCTATGGTTGGCTCAATAACGGCATCCGCCAGAGTCGACGGCGACGAAAACCTTACTCCATCGGAGTATTTCATGCGTGTCTGTGAGCGGAAAGCCGACTTTTCGTTTATCTACAATGCTGCCCCACGCGATGAGACCATTGGTCAGCGCTGGAGGCCATTGGACGGACGGTTTCCAACCGTTCTCCCCAATTTGATAACTTTTGGAAGTAGTGAGCGTGGGACAGCTCACGCAACGCATCTAAGCCTTGAAAACATGTACCGGCTCCAAGCTGGCCCGATTGGTTCTGACGGTTTGAAGTCGGCGCGTTGGTTTGCAAGGACGTTGGACAGCTGCACGTTGTCAGAGGACGTAGCTTTGAGAAAACTGGAAAGGCTCAGGACTCTGGGTTTCAGTGGAACGGGGGAATACCTAGAATCTGAAACCGGCTTCTTTTTCCCACAGTCGGCGTCAGGCCTTTCGAGCGATGTATTTGCTGTCGTTTCAAGTGACATACACTGGGTAACCGGGTACGCCTCCGGCGAGGGCCGTCTTTTCGGGTGATGTGAGATTTTGTAGCGGTTGCAGTCATGAGCAGCAACAAACCCACCCCCCGCAAGCAAGCCGTTTCCAACGTCAAAACCGGGCGTCGTCATCGGTCTGATGAAGAGAAACTGAAGATCGTTCAGGAAAGTTTTGAGGAAGGGTGTGTGCAGGCGCAATTGGCGCGCCGGCATGGCATTTCGACCTCTCGGCTTTGGGATTGGCGGGCGCGCTACAAGGCCGGGCTGCTTGTTGGCAACTCAGGATTTTCTCAAGTTGTGGTGACGCAGGAGACGACGGATGGCGCTCGGGATGAGGCTTCACCTGCCGTCGTGCGCCTCGATCCGGTGGTTGATGTGGGGCAGCACTATCGGCTCACGATCCCGGCGGGGTTTGACATGGACGCAGCTGCGCAGCTTTTGCGGGGGCTGGCATGATCGCATTTGGGGCGGGTGTGAAGGTCTGGATTGCGGGCGGTGTCACGGACATGCGCAAAGGGATGAACACCCTCGCCTTGCAAGTGCAGCAGGGTCCGGGACGGGATCCTTATGCGGGCGGGATTTTCTGTTTTCGGGGGCGTCGCGGTGATTTGGTCAAGATCCTCTGGCACGATGGCGTGGGGACGTCGCTGTATTTGAAACGCCTGGAGGCGGGCAAATTTATCTGGCCATCAAGCGGATCCGGCGAGGCTGTGGCGATTTCTGCGGCGCAATTGGGCTACTTTCCCGAGGGCATGGATTGGCGCAATCCGCGTTGGACGCAGCGGCCTGCAAAGGCGGGATAATCTGCATTTCAGCACTGTTTTTATTGTGCATTTTTGTCTCGCGTGGTAATTGTGAGCCATGTCAGAAACTGCCGGGATTGCCAAATTACGTGCGGCCCTTGCCGCGTCAGAGGCCCGTGGTGAAGCGGCCAACAGCGCGCTGCTGCAAATCCGCGCGACGGTGAGCTTTGAGATCGCCAAACTTCGGCGTGACAAATACGGCAAGTCTTCGGAACGCGGTGCGCGACTGCTTGACCAGTTGGAGTTGCAGCTCGAGGAGCTGGAAGCGGCGGCAACCGAGGATGCGCCGGCGGTTGAACAGGTCGCTCCCGACGCGCAAACCACCGTCACATCCTTCACCCGGCGCATCCCATCCCGCAAACAGTTTCCAGAGCACCTGCCGCGCGAGCGCGTTGTGGTCCCTGCACCCACCCGGTGCGATTGCTGCGGGTCGGATCGCATCGTCAGGACGGGAGAAGATGTAACCGACACACTGGAGGTCATTCCGCGCCAGTGGAAGGTGATCCAGACCGTCCGGGAAAAGTTCACCTGCCGGTCGTGCGAAAAGATCAGCCAGCCTCCCGCCCCGTTCCATACCATCCCACGCGGTTGGGCGGGCCCCGGCCTGATCGCCATGGTGGCCTTTGAGAAGTTCGCCCAGCACCAGCCTCTGAACCGCCAGGCGGAACGCTTCACCCGTGAAGGTGTGGACATCAGCCTGTCCACATTGGCCGATTTGATCGCCCATGCCACGGTTGCCCTGGCCCCCATCCACGCGCTGATCGAGGGGCATGTTCCGGCGGCCAAACGTTTACACGGAGACGATACAACCGTCCCGCTGCTCGCACGGGGCGGCACCAAAACAGCGCGGCTCTGGACCTATGTGCGCGACGATCGTCCATTTGACGGCGGCGCGCCACCTGCGGCACTGTTTTACTTCTCGCGCGACCGCGAAGGTCAGCACCCGGAAAAACACCTCGCCGGATGGCAGGGTGTGCTGCAATCGGATGTCTATGCGGGCTACAATGGTTTGTACCTGCCCGATCGCGATCCAGGCCCGGTGATCTGCACATTCTGCTGGAGCCACAGTCGCCGCAAGTTTTTCGAGCTGGCCGACATCCGCAGGAACGTACGCAAAAACAAACCCGCCCATGATATTTCCCCCATCGCTCTGGAGGCGGTGCAAAAGATCGACGCCATCTTTGACATCGAACGCGAGCTGAACGGGTTGAGCGCTCCCGACCGCCATGCTGCCCGGCAAGAGCTGGTCCGCCCACTGGTCGAAAATCTGCACACCTGGTTGATCCAGGAGCGCGCCAGGATGTCAAAACACAACCCCGTCGCTAAAGCCATCAACTACATGATCCAAAAAGCGGGCCGATGGGAGGCATTCACGGCTTTCCTGGACGATGGGCAGATTTGCCTCACGAACAATGCCGCCGAGCGCGCCCTGCGCGGTGTAGCTCCGGGTCGAAAAAGCTGGCTCTTCGCTGGATCGGAACGCGGCGGTGACAGGGCTGCCTTCATGTACACTCTGATCGTCACGGCAAAAATGAACGACATCGACCCTCAAGCCTGGCTCGCCGACGTTCTCAAACGACTGCCCGACATGCCCGTCTCGCGCGTGCACGAGCTCCTACCGTGGAACTGGAAAACCGAAGCGGCAATCGTCAACGCCGCATAGCCGCGGTCCACGCCGGATGTTTACGTCTTTTCGGCTGACGTGAGATTTTGTAGCTGTTGCAGCCATGAGCAGCAGCAGATCCAAACCCCGCAAGCAAGCCGTTTCCAACGCCAAACCCCGGCGTCGGCGTCGGCATCGGTCTGATGAAGTGGTCCGGCCAATTTAGACAGCGTGCCAAGATGTATCCAACACAGATGATTGGATACGAGAATGACGAAACGACGGAACTTTTCAGACAAGTTTAAAGCTGTTGTTGCGCTTGAGGCACTGCGTGGCGACAAGACGGTGCAGGAGATTGCAGCCAAGCGACAGCTCCACCTGACGCAGGTAAGCACTTGGAAACGGCAGGCGATTGGGTGGTGTCTTGAGTCTGGTGGAAATTTGAAGTTGGCGTAATCTCCGGGTGAGTTCCAGGCACCCAAACCGGCGGTTTTAGCCGCCTTGGGAGATCACACCATGACGAACGCTACAGTATCCGTCTTGATCAAGGAGAATTTTGCGACCATTCGCGGTCAGCCTTGACAAGCGCATTTGTCATCTCGATCAGTTTTCTCATGAGCGCGGTGAGAGCGACTTTGGCAGGCTTCCCGGCTGCCATCATGGCCTGGTATTTCCTTGCGAGGTCAGGGTTGTGGCGTGCCGCGACGAGAGCCGGCATGTAAAGAGCGTCGCGCAGGAATTTACGACCGCCCTGAATGAAGGCCTTGCCGCGCCATTGCCCGGACTGTCGCGTCATGGGTGCGGGGCCCGCCGGACTGGCTGCCTTCCTGCGGTCCAGTGTTCCGATCTCTGGAAATTCGACCAGGATGGCGACGGCAGCGACCTCGCCGATGCCGGGAATGGAGCGGAGAATATCATGTGCGCGCGCCCTTTTCCGACAATCACGCAGACGCGTCCCGAGTTCATCGTCAAGAGCCGCGATCTGGCGTTTGACCTGCGTCAGGCGTGGTTTTGTCTGGCGGCGTGTGAACGCCAGAGTCTGTGTTTTCACACGGTTCAACAGCCGGGTTCTGTCCTTGACCAGGGCCATCCGCGCGATCTGCAACTCTTTGAGTTCACGTTCATTCCTGTTGTAAGGCCTGTCCGGTACCGGATCGAACGCCGAACCCATCGTGGCCAGGATGCGCGCGTCAACGGCATCTGTTTTGGCACGCGTTCCATGCGCCTGGGCAAAGCGGCGGGCCTGTAGTGGATTGATCTTCACCAGAGGCAATTTGCCCGGGAACGTCTTCTCGAAGGAGGCATGGTAAGCACCCGTTGGTTCAAAGACCACGATTTGTGGCTGTTCGCTCCCGATCCAGCGCCTGAGCGCGCGAAAGCCGGAAGCGGTGTTGTCGAATTGGGCATGTTGTCCTGTCTTGATCCGATGCACATCCAAATGCGCTTTGGAGATGTCGATCCCGATGCTGTCCTTCATTATCTTCGATGTCCTGTGCCTGTCGTGCAGAGCCATGAGCTGCTGCGTATCCGTTCAGGCCTCATGCGAAGACGGTGGCTGATCAAACTGTAGCACGGTTCATTACAACCAGGCCCCTCACGACCCAGCGACCGTCGAAGCCAGTCACGCCATATATGGCGTGACTGGCTTCGACTCAAACTTCGCATGAGACCCGGGGAAAGTCATAAGACAAGCAACTTCCCCTCTTTCGCTACCGGCACATGAAGAGGGCTACGATCCGATTGAGGATCGGCTTCGCGCCAACATTCGCGCGACGATTGAAGCGGTTTTTGAGAAAGGGCTTGAGGGTCTCCCTGGCCGTTGTCGCTACGGACGGGAGAGCGCAGGCCAGAAAGGCTACCGCAATGGCCACCGGGAACGCGGGATCATTGGAACCTTTGGCTCAGAGAAGGTCAGCGTACCTCGTGCGCGTATTGCACAGGAAGATGGTCGAACCACGGAATGGCGCTCCAGGGCATTGCCCCGTTATCAACGTTTGACGAAGAAGGCGGAAGCGCTGATTGCGGCGGTGTATTTGTCGGGGACCAACACGCGCCGGGTAAAGCGCGCGCTTTATGGATTGTTCAAGGGCGCTGTGGGCAGGGACGTGGTGAGCCGGGCGTGGCGGAAGGTGAAGGCGGACCGGGAGGTGTGGTGTACTCGCGATTTGGCGGATGAGGATATCGTTCGATTGACCCTGGACGGCACGGTGGTCAGGACACGAATGGACCGTAAAGCCACCAATATCCCGGTTCCGGCGGCCATTGGCGTCAGACGGGATGGCCGGAAAGTGCTGCTTTCCATTGGCAATATGGGGGGAGAAAGTACAGCCGCGTGGCGACAGCTTCTCAATGATTTGGATGCGCGGGGCTTGAAGCGGCCCGGGTTTGTCATTGTTGACGGAGCCCCGGGCCTGGAGGCCGCGCTTTCCGGTCTCCGGGGCGATGATCTGGAGATCCGGCGTTGCACGGTTCACAAACACCGCAATCTGCGGGCCCATGCACCCGGCCATATGCACGAAGAGCTGACTGAGGATTACCGCGACATGATCTACGCCGATACAGCAGTTGAGGTGCACAGGCGCCGCAAGGCGTTTCCACGCAAATGGCGTCTGAAATGCCGTGCCGTGGCTGACAGCCTGGAAGAAGCCGGCGACAGGCTCTTCACCTTCACCCGGCTTCCCCAAAGCCAATGGAAATCAGCGCGTACGACCAATGCCATTGAGCGCCTCAATGAAGAATTCAGACGCCGTATCAAGACGCAAACCGTGCTGCCGTCCCCAGAGACCGTGCCGATGCTGTTCCGGGCCTTGATGGCTTCCGGGCAAATCCAGATGCGCAAGGTCGATGGTTGGGAAACACTCCATCAGCCACTCGTAACCGAAAACCTTGACCCCGTCGCGTAACGCGGCCAAACATCAACACGCTCGGAGACGCCATGGAATAATTTCCACCACTTTCGAGACACAACCGACGAAGTTCACTCAAGGGACTTTTGCATTAACCGGACAGGATCCTTGCGATGAATATCCTCTTTGTGCACCGGAACATGCCGGGCCAGCATCGGGAATTGCTGATGTGGCTGGTTGCACAGGGGGGACATCGGATCGTGTTCCTGACACAGCGCCGGAATGCGCCCTGGATCGACGGGGTGATGACCGTGGTCTACAAGTCGCATCACAAGCCCGGGGCCGGGGCCTATGGGCTGTCCAGGGTCTGGGAAGAGGCCACCGGCGCGGGGTTTGCCGCCGCCATGGCCGTCCACGCGCTGGAGAAGAACGAGGGCTTCCGGCCCGACCTGATCCTGGGCCATACCGGCTGGGGTGAGTTGTTGTTCATGAAACAGATCTGGCCGGATGTGCCGATCCTGGGGTTCTTTGAATATTTCCATAACGCCACAGGCGGTGTGGTCGGGTTCGACCCGGACGATCCGGTATCGGATCACACGCCGTTCCTTATGGAGGCCCGCAACGTGGTGCCCTATGCCAATATCGAGCATGTGGATCCGGGCCATGTGCCGACCGTCTGGCAAAAGAACACCTTCCCGGCCTCGTTCCATCCGAAATTCCATACCTGCCATGACGGGATCCGTACCGACCGACTGGCCCCCGACCCGGATGTGTCCCTGTCGCTGGGTCGGCTGGACCGGCCGGTCACGCGCGGGGATGAGGTGTTCACCTGTATGGCCCGCAATCTGGAACATGTGCGCGGCTTTCACATCTTCATGGCAGCGCTGCCCCGGATCCTGGCCGCCCGTCCCCGGGCCCGGGTGCCGGTGGTGGGCGGCGACAGCGTCTCCTATGGTCGCAAGAGCGGGCACCCCGGGGGGTTGCGCGCCGAACTGACCGGGAAACTCGGCGACAGTGTCGACTGGAACCGGGTGCATTTCCTGGGGCGGGTACCCTATTCGAGCTTTTGCCAGGTGGTTCAGATCAGCCGCTGCCATCTGCATCTGACCATGCCGTTCGTGATGAGTTGGTCGCTGCTGGAATCAATGGCGATGCAGGCCACCATCGTGGCCCCGGACGTGCCTTCGGTGCGCGAGGCAATCACCCATGGCGAAACCGGATTGCCGGTGGATTTCCTTGATGCGGATGCGCTGGCGGATCAGGTAATCGACGTGCTGGCCAATCCCGGCGTCTATGCGCATCCGGGCCCGGCGGCGCGGGCGCATGTGGTCGGGACATATGATTTCAGGACCCTGTGCCTGCCGGAGCATATCCGGCGGATGAACACCCTCGTGCCGAAAAAGCTGCGGATTGCCGTGCCGGGCTGAAACCGCTTCGGGGCAGGGGCCGGTTGTCTATGGCACCCGCACCCTCCGGGGGTTCCATGAAACCTCGCCCGTCCCGCACCGTCATCGACACCGCGATTTATATCGAAAATGCCATGGTCAGGACAGCGAAATTGGCAACTTGCCCGGGGAATGCGGGGAAAGATCACTCCGGCCTGAATACCCGAAATGGATGATGAAATACGCCCGCAGAGACTTTCGGTGTATCCGGGGGTGTATCCGCCCGGGTAAAGCGTCTCTGTCGGAAACGCCGATTTTCAACCTGCTGATAACACGGCATAAAACCGCTCCAAATCTGCAGGGGATAAAAATGCCAGTGTGGCTGGCTGTGCAGTCGGTGTGCTGCCAACCGGTCTCTCCCGGATTTCTCCGGAAATTCAGGGAAAAAAACAGGGGAAAAAACAGGGGAAAAATTGCCCGGGTACAGGAACCTGTCTGTGGCAGTGTGCAGGCCCGCAATTTCCTGCCGGACTCCTGTTCCTGTGTGGAATGTTCCTGTGTGGAACGGACCTGCGTGGAACGGGCCTGCGGTCGGCGGGCAGGGAACGGGTATTGCCAGGGTGTCGGCAACCGGCCCGACCGGCTGTCAGCTGCGCCTGTGCAGACCGGACATCCCCGGTCGCCGGTTCACACCGCGCCCCGCTTGCCTCCCGGCGGACCATCCCTGCATAAAACCGCAGACTGAACCGGACTGCCGTGCCGGTCTTCCTGACCGGAAACGCAGGGACCAGGGCACCGGTCAGGACGGCGGGCAGGGCAGGGCTGTCCATGGTGTCGTTCCCGGCCTTCCCTGCGGTGGCCTCGCAGGTGGCGTTACAGGGCGGACCGGTCCGGCACATGTCAACCCGGTCATCAGCCACCGGCATTCCGACATCTGTCCGGATGAAACCCGGGGTCGCGCAATTTCCCCGGCTCAGGCCGGAGCAGGTCCCCGTCCTGGCAATAATGGTGTTGCCCCCGGCGAACAGGACGGGACCGGTAAAACCGGACACCCTGATCGCCGCCGCGATCTGCCGGACCTGATCCGCAGAACGGGTGCGGGAATTCCGTGTGCAGGACCGGAGCACGTCCCGTCGCGCGAAGGTTTTTTTGCCGCTGGCCATGCCGGGATTCCTGACATTTTTTTCACCGCCGGTATCGCGCAAATTCCGGCGCGACCCCTTCGGCGGTTTCCCCGCGCGTTTCGGGAGGGCCATTTCGTTTCGAGCCCAGGGGCCATTTCGTTTCAGATGACCCGTCGGAAAAAATTTCCTGAATGGTTGCAATCGGTTGTCGGCGACGGAAATCTGAAACGAAACGAAATGCAAAAAAATCGGCACGCAGAAGTAGGAAGGTGCGGCACATAACACCCACGAGCGTCTCCCGCCGGGAAGGACCCATCTTTTCCGAACACCGGGAGCGGCACCTGGTGGTAGCCAACATGCCGTTGGCAAGCCGTTTCATTCGTTCCCTGCGTTTTGCTGCGGCCTCTTTCGGGAGCCTGGGGACACAGACACCAATGACACCGTCTGGAAGTTCAGGTCAACCCCGCGAAAATGCCCCGGCTTCCGGACGCCAGTCGAGCCTTCGCCCGGAAACCCGGTGTCGCACCTGAAAAGTGAATCCAGCCCCGCGCGTGACCCGGGAAACCCGTCCCGCATCGCCGTCGACACCCTGATTTACAGCGGTTGGGAAAAGTCGGTGTTCCTGCGCAACCCGATTCCGTTTCACTTCAATAGGCATTGCATGGTGACTTTTCAAACCCCGGACCAATGCCGTTTAATTGGGCCAGATAAAGTTCAATCGGCCTCCCGGTGACGTAGTTGTAGTGGTCCATCATCGCCATTTCGTTGATACTTTTACCCACAGCTTTTTGTCGACACCGTTGCCCATCGCCCTTGCGGTCAGGAACCCAGCACAAGTCTTTTTCAGGCGTGGCAGGCCAATTGCCCCGCGCCCGGACCAGGGTAAAGCAGGTGGGTGCCCATCATTCGATGTCCGCGCCGCGCTCTTCGGTGTTCCCAGGGTCGACCTGACCCAAATCCACGGGCCAGGACCATCCCTGTCCCTCACACCGGTGGAGAGTGCGGGACCGGTCTGTGCGTGAACACTTCGCATCCTGGCTATGCCTCGCACCGGGCGACAGGATATCCGGAGGCAAGGTGCTGTCGTCGCGGATCCGACGATCCTCCATCCGCGCCGCCGCCCGGCCACATGCACCGCACAAAAACAAGGCTGGTCGGTCAATGGAACAGGGCAATCGACTGAACGAAAAAATCGGCATTAGAATGCTGATACGACATTGGCGCGAACACCAACCGGGGCATCAAACGTCAATTTGGACCTTCATCGCATTGAAATCTGCAACTAAAGGGTGTATGGCCAGATTTATCGGAGTGTCCGGGTTGGCGTCGTTGCACGGATCTTCCTCCCCTGATATTTGTTTCAGTCTGTTCTCTTGAGGATACTTCAGGTTCGATACGCCGCCTTCGGGAAAAGCGTCCCGCCAGCCGCTGACATCGGCCGCCGTCGCATCGATATTCCGCGCCACCGGTTGCACGGTTTCACCAGGCAAAACACGCAGAACGGCCTCCTGCTTCCGCGCCGCCGTCAGTCTGCGACGCCGGGCCGGAGCCGGATCTGCTGCTATATGTGAAGTCTCCGCAGTTCCGGCGCCTTCACGCTCAACCTTCTTCTGTCCCGTCATAAAACACCTTAATCATCCCCTGCTCTCAGGTCTTGAGCGGTGTCACAAAAAAAAAACGCCAGGGCGGCGGAGATTGCCTTGCCGCTGACCAACGGAATCCTTGACCGTGCTGCATAACTGCGCCAATCATCAAGCCGCCCGGAGATGCCATGGAATAATTTTCACCAATTTCGAGACACAACCGTTTGGGATCCAACCAAATTGATTAAACTGAATCCGGAAAAAGGAATGCGGGTCCCGTGGGGGAAGGCGTCTGAAGGACGATTTCATCATTTGGCGCACCATTGCGCGGACGTCGCGGCCTGTTTTGAAGCCTTATGTGCGCAGCCTGTCATTCGCTCGCGGATGGAACGCGCGGCGCAGAGGACGCTCACTCCTGTCGATATTGCCAGATTAGCAGTGCTGACTTTCCTGCATGACGCAGGAAAGCTTCACCCTGGATTTCAGGCCAGGGCGTGGACAAATGGGTCGAAAAGCTTGATTGAAGTGGGGCATCTGGACGCTGGCGCAGCAATTTTTGGCAACTGCGAAGAGCCGAAACTCGGAGAGTTTCTACATTTGGAGGCGCTAAAGGATTGGGGCATTAATTTTCATGTCCTTTTGTCCATACTCGCCCACCACGGTCGCCCGTTCGATCCGTCGGGAAATGCCTGCATCGCGGAACGAAATTGGAAAATCATTACGGACTATAATCCAGTTTCCCATGCAGAGACTATTGGAAATGCGGCGGAGAGGTGGTTCCCGGAAGCAGCGTTTCAATCGAGCGAAGATCATGTACCGACGACACCGCCTTTCCAGCACCTGTTATGCGGTTTGGTCACTCTTGCCGACTGGCTTGGGTCGACCGAGACCCTGTTTCCCTATAAGGACCGGTTTGACCCGAATTACATATCGGCGGCGCGGGTTGGCGCGAAACAGGCCCTCGCCCGGGTAGGCCTTGATGCTGAAAAGCTCCGCGCAGCCGTAACCGGACGTTCCGGATTCGCCTCGCTGACCGGCGGCTTTACTCCCCGCCCTGCGCAGGCAACGGTGGGCGAGACCGATCTTGAGGCCCAATTGCTTATCCTTGAAGCCGAGACCGGGGCGGGAAAGACGGAGGCAGCACTGTGGAGGTTTGTCCAGCTGCTGGAAGCCGGAGCCGTTGACAGCCTGTATTTTGCCCTCCCCACCAGAGCTGCGGCCAGGCAAATCCATGGCCGGGTCTGCAGGGCAATGGCCAATGTCTTCGGCGCAGATGCGCCTGAACCGATCCTGTCTATCCCGGGCTATCTCAAGGCGGGTCAAGCCGAAGGTCAGGCCCTGCCCGGATGGCGCGTGCGGTGGGACGATGATGATGGAAGAGAGGAGCAAAATATGGTTTCGCGTTGGGCGGCGGAAAGCAGCAAGAAATTTCTGGCATCCACTGTTGCAGTCGGAACAGTGGATCAGGCAATGCTGGCTGGTCTTCAGGTAAGGCATGCACATTTGCGCGCCGCCGCATTATCCCGCTCGCTACTTGTTATAGACGAGGTTCATGCGTCAGACCGATACATGAGCGAAGTGCAAGGGCACCTGTTGAAAAACCACCGCACGCTTGGTGGATACGCCATGCTCATGTCTGCAACACTCGGATCAAGTGCTCGCCAAAAGTGGTTTGATCGTTCCAAATTCCAACAGCCGATGACGCTGGAAGATGCAATCACGCAGCCTTACCCGGCAGTCTGGACCTCGGGGTCCGCGAAGGGGTCAACGACCGCAGATGAGGAAAACCGGAAGCGTATCGTAATGACGGCCTGCGACGCCTGGGATGCAGAAACCACCGCAGCCCTTGCCGGTGACGCTGCCGGTAAGGGCGCAAGGGTTTTGGTTGTTCGCAACACAGTCAGCGCCGCGCAAGAAGTCTTCCAGGCGATACGGGAAAGCGGCCCCGGCGATCTGTTGTGGCAGGTCGCTGGCCATGCAGCCCTGCACCATTCCCGCTTTGCGGCGGAAGACCGGAACCTTCTGGACACTGAGGTCGAACGGGCCCTTGCCCCAACAGCCAGCGCCCGCCCGGAAGGCGGCGTTATCGTCATTGGAACACAAACACTGGAACAGAGCCTGGATATCGATGCTGACTTCTTGATCACCGACCTTAGTCCCGCTGATGTGCTTTTGCAGCGGATCGGTCGATTGCATCGGCACAGCCTCGCACGACCCGCAGGTTTCGAAACACCGCAGTGTATTGTGCTTTGCCCCGAACGCGGCCTTGATCATTTGACAAAGCCTGCCTTTGAGAACGGGATAGGTGGTTTCGCAGGTGCGGACAGGGTGATAGGCGGTGTCTATACAAACCTGCATGCTTGCGAACTGACCCGTCGTCTGATCGCAAAGCACCGGGAGTGGATCATCCCGGACATGAACAGGTTACTTGTGGAGAATGCAACCCATGACGAAATGATTGAGGCGCTTTGTGTGGAAAAGGGAGACGCCTGGAGGCACTACTGGAATATAATTTACGGACAGGATCTCGCAAACGTTGGTGCGGCAAACAATGTCGCGCTTGTTACCGATACTGATTTTGCAGATGCCGGACTATTTCCGTCGGATCAGGAAGCGGTTCGGACGCGTCTTGGTGCTGAAGGTGCCCGCATCAAATTTGTTGATGGCACTGTCGGTCCTTTTGGCCAATTGATTTCGACGATCACCATCCCCGCGCACTGGTCAAGGGGTATAGATATTCCTGAAGACCCGGTAAGCGTCAGCAGGCAGGGAGAGTGCTGGCATTTTCTGGTAGGATCCGCTAGCTTTGTCTATGGAAAAGTGGGGTTGATGAGAAATAAACAAAATGTGCCGACAGCATAACTTACTTGTAGAACCGTGTCTTGCAGCGGCAGAAAAATCCTACACGCTACCGGGTGTGCTTGCAGCGCTTGCCCGCGACGAGATCGACAGTTTCACGGCTCTCAGGCCTCATCAGGCAATGTTCTGGCACATGTTCTGTGTGCAGCTTGGTGCGCTGGCGTTGTACGGGAAGGGCACAACCGACATTCCAGAGGACGAGGATCAATGGCGCGGCCTGCTTCGTGCAATGACGTTGCAGTATCCCGATGACCAGCCCTGGTCACTTGTCGTTGAGGACACTTCGAAGCCCGCCTTCATGCAACCGCCGGTACCTGAGGGGCTTGAGTTGAAGTCCGGGATTGCGACCCCTGACGCACTCGATCTGCTGATCACATCCCGCAACCATGATCTGAAGCAGACAGTCGCCCGGCAGGCCACGGTCGAGGATTGGGTCTTCGCGCTCGTGACGCTCCAGACCGGCGGAGGCTATGGCGGGTCCCGCAACTACAGCATCGCCCGAATGAATGGTGGATGGTCATCGCGACCGATGCAGAGTCTGGCACCACTGTGCGGTGATCGCTCCAGTAACATGCACATCCGCCCGGGGCTGTGGTTCCGAAGAGAGGTTGGCATCCTGCTTCGGACTCGATCCCCGGGCGCGGGGGAGGCTCGTTTAGACTTCAACGAGACGGACGGCAAGGCGCTATTGTGGCTTGATTTTTGGCCACGCGATACGCAATTGGAGATCCGGGAATTGGATCCCTGGTTCATCGAAGTTTGTCGGCGGGTCCGTCTGGATCTGTGCCTTGGAAGTATAGTTGCCGTCCGCGGAACATCGCAGTTGAGACGGATCAATGCCAAGGCGCTGAATGGTGTCGTCGATGACCCTTGGTCACCTGTCCACAAGACAGAAAACAAGAGCCTGACTCTGGGGAGTGGCGACTTCGATTATCGAAAGACTGTCGAACACCTCTTTTCCGGTGACTGGGAGACACCCCTTCTTGGAAAATTCGATAAAGCGTGTGATCAAGGCACTCTGGCCGTGGTGTTCTCGGCGCTATCGCGCGAGAAGTGCAAGACCGAGGGACTCAAGTCGAGGATTATCCCGCTTTCCGGCAAAGTTACTCGTGAACTTGGCCCCCGCCGACGCGAATTGCATGATCTCGCAAAACAACAGGTCGAGACGATTGGTTGTTTTGAGAAAGCACTGAAAGACGCACTTGTGCTGGTGGTTGCGCGCGGCGAGCGCTCAAACATCAAAAAGATTTACTATGATTATACAGGCAAGTCAGCGAAGTCTCTCGACCGGTACGCCGACGAAATCTTCTTCGAACACCTCTGGGCGCGCTTTGAAGCGCAAGATGCCGGAGCGGAGGCGCTGCATTGTCAGGAAATGGCCTTCGCCAGCAAGCTCTGGAAGAGGGTTCAGGTCATTTTCGACGATGCGCTGCCGACCATGCCGTGCTCCTCTCTCTTTCGACCTCGTGCCGAGGTGCGGGCGCGGCGTGCCTTAAGATCGAAAGACGTGTATAATCGCTTCCCGGAAGTGCTCAATCCCAACTCAACCGAGGAGGCAACTGCCAATGCAGGATGATACCGATACGAAAACGCTGGACGGGACTGTTTTCGCCCTGACGAACGCTATCGTTGGCCTGGGACCCGGCCCGCTTGCACGTCTCAGGCGCATGGATGTGTCCGGCCCCGGGGAGGGAGATTTCTGGAAACTCGCTGTGAGGTGCAAGCTTTCGCGACCTGCACGATGGTTGCATCCGGTACGCCTGATGGCATTGCTCACCCCCAGGGGCTCCCCGGACCCGACCAAACGCCTGCATGATCGCAAAACGCCATTCGGGCAGGCGCTGGCGACGGAAGATTTGCTTTTCCCGGAACGGACGCAAGCCTACCCCGAGATCCGGCTGATGCGGTTCCTGGCGCTGCCGAAGGACCGGCGCGGCGAGGCGCTGGAGCGCATGGTGCGGTGGCTGGCGACAAAAGGCCATAGCGGCGTTGACTGTACCGATATCTGTGCATTGCTTTTCGTTCGCGCGCAGTGGCCAGCGCAGCGCCTGGCTGAAACCTATTACTGCAAGCTTGACCGGACCACCCCGGTTGATGAAAACGAGGAAAACACCTTATGACCACGCCCCGCTTCCTGCAGATCCACACCCTGCACTCGTATACCGGTGCACTGCTTAACCGTGATGATACCGGGCAGGCCAAGCGCTTGCAGTACGGCAAGTCAAGCCGCACGCGCATCTCCTCCCAATGCCTGAAGCGCCACTGGCGGAAAGCCGTGACGGATCCCCACGCGTTGCAGAATATCGAGGGATATGTTGAAAGCGTTCGCTCGCGGGAACTCGTGACCGAGAAAGTGATCGAGCCCTTACGGGACAGTTTTGACGATAAAATGCTTGAGGCGATTGAGCCCGCACTCCAACAGTTCGTTTACGGAGAAAAGGGAGACAAGGGGAAGAAGAGCCGCCAGACGCTGTTGCTCGGACAACCTGAACTCGACTTTCTCGCACGGGAGGCACGGCGAATAGCGACCGAAGCGAACGGCGACCCAAAGGTCGCCAGAAAGGAAGTCGAGGCTCTCAAAAAGAAAGCTAATTTCAAAACCCTCTCGGGAAATGTAGCCCTCCCCGGCGGCCTCACTGCCGCCATGTTCGGGCGTATGGTGACTTCCGATCCGGCTGCGAATATCGATGCGCCGATTCATGTGGCCCATGCCTTCACCGTGCACGCCGCCGAAACCGAGGGCGACTACTTCACCGCCGTCGACGACCTGAAACGCGACGAGGACTACAGCGGTGCCGATACCATTCAGGAGACGGAACTGACTTGCGGTCTGTTTTATGGCTATGTCGTTATCGATCTGCCGGGCCTGATCGGCAATTGCGGCGATGACAGGGCACTGGCATCGCAACTGGTTCACAACCTCACCCACCTCATCGCCGAGGTCTCACCAGGCGCAAAGCTCGGCTCTACAGCACCTTATGGTCGGGCTGATCTCATGCTGGTTGAGGCCGGTGACCGCCAGCCGCGTTCGCTCGCGACCGCTTTTCGCTCCGCTATATCTCATGATGTCGACGAGGCGATAAAAGCCATGGACGCACGCTTGCGAGCTATCGATGAGGCCTATGCCACCGGCGAGAATCGCCGTTGCACTTGCATTGAAGGTCAATTGACCGCAGTCGAAAAGGTGTCCCTCAAGGCTCTGGCCGAATGGTCGGCCGAGAGAGTTCATGATGCGCCTGGACCAAATCATGGCTGATCATCACCGCTGGCTCACTTTGAACCTTGAAGGTCCGCTTCTGGCCTTCGGGGGCGTCGCCATTGATCATATTGGCGTTACACGGGATTTTCCGGCGCTCTCCATGCTGACCGGGCTGATTGCGAACGCACTCGGCTATCACCGTACTGATTGGCAGTCCCACCAGGCACTGCAGGATCGCCTTGTGTTTGCGGCCCGTTGTGACCGCGAACAATCCCTCGGGGTGCTGACGGATGTACAGAATGCGAAACTTGGGAAGGCAGACAAAGGCTGGACGACTTTCGGCGTGCCAGAGGGCCGGGATGGCGGTAGTCATGACGCACCCCACCGTCGCCAGCGTGACTATCACATGGATGCAATGATAACGGTTGTCCTCCGATTGACTGGTTTTGAGGTTCCATCGCTTGAGGATGTCGCCGATGCAGTTCGTCATCCAGCCCGGCCGTTGTTCATAGGACGTAAACCGTGCCTCCCATCGACGCCACTGATCTCTGCAAAGCCCTTCGTTGAGGCGGCCGATGGCTATTCCGCGCTTGCGTCCGTTCCGGGAAAGGCAAAGCGCCGCGCCATCTGGCCGGATGGTGAGGGCCCTGTTGACGGGGACGTTGTCGACCGCATCATTGATCTGCCCGACAGGCGCAATTGGCGGACAGGCCTCCATGGCGGCAGCCGTCTTGTGGTCGAGGGGCGCATTTCGCCGCTGAAGGTTACACCGTGACCGGCTTTTCCATGATCAGTCTGCCCATAAATCTTGCTGAACTGCGCCGTCAGGCGGCGATTCAGGGACTGATTGATGATGAAGGCCGGGCTCTGCATCATTTCCTGTCTGAAACATTCGGGAAGGGTGCGATCCAGCCTTTTCGCCTGATGCCCGGTCGACGCGGGGCAGGCCACGCAACGCTATATGGTTACACTACCGTCGCAGAGCTTGCGTTGCAGAAGGCGGCAGAGACCGCCGCACCCGAATTGGAAGCCCTTCTGCAGCCGTCGTGTCTTTCTTTCAAGACCATGCCCCAAATCTGGACAAGCGGTCGGCGCCTTTCCTTCGATGTGCGCATCCGCCCTGTGCGACGCCTGCGAAAACCGATTGGCAACTTCAGGAAGGTTGGCGCAGAGATCGACGCCTGGCTTCTTGCGAGCCTGCAAGTGCACCCCGATGGGCCGCCCAAAGAGCGTGCGGATCGACTGCGCCGGGATGACGTTTATGTTGACTGGCTCGCTGAACGCCTGGAGGGGGCTGCATATCTGCATTCCGTGAGACTGGCGCGCTTTGAGCGAACGGGATCCCGACGCAACGGCATGTCGCCGGGACCTGACGCGACGCTTCACGGCGAACTTGCCATTACTGATGGATCGCTGTTTGCCAGGAAGCTCAGTCGCGGGATTGGCCGTCACAAAGCCTATGGGTATGGCATGCTGCTCCTGCGCCCACCCGGGAAGTTCTGACATGCTCCCCGGACGCCTCGGCCTGGAAAAGGCGCGTATTCCCCATGCTGATCGCCACGGGCTTGTCTGGCTGGAGCGCGGACGTCTGGAGGTCGAGGACGGATGCCTTCGGTTTGTGACAGCCGGTGGCCATGAGCTCGAACCCGGAGATTACCAGATCCCCCACCAGTCCATTTCCATCATCCTGCTTGGGCCGGGTTCCAGCGTCACTCACGACGCGCTTCGCCTCCTCGCGCGCCACGGCTGCGCACTTGCGGCTATCGGTGAAGGCGCGGTGCGCTTTTACACCGCGCCGCCCCTGATGCCTGACACCTCGGCTCTTGCGCGAAGTCAGGTCCGATTGTGGGCTGACCAAAAAACCCGTATGGAGGTTGCGAGGGCGATGTATGCCTTGCGGTTCGGGGAAATTGTACGCACCCGAAATATTGATACCTTGCGCGGCCAGGAGGGCGCGCGCATCAGGCGCAGCTATCAACTGGCTGCCGAGCGCCATGGCATTCTGTGGAAAGGGCGCAAATATGACCGTAACAATCCCAATGCCAGCGACATACCCAACCAGGCCCTCAATCACGCAGCCAGTGCAGTTGGCGCGGCCGCTTCCGTTGCGGTAGTGGCCGTTGGAGCAATTCCGCAATTAGGCTTTGTCCACGAAGATTCAGGACAGTCTTTCGTTCTTGATATCGCAGATCTTTATCGCCACGATATTACACTTGATATCGCTTTCGCTGCTGCGAGAGAGGCGGAAAAAGGGTCTGTTCCAGTCGAACGCATTGTCCGGCAGGGCGCCGCCCGCACTTTTCGCAAGCAGGGTGTTATTCCGTCGATGATTGACCGGATCAAGACGCTGTTGGGGCCTCACCCCGATGAAAACTCCACTAACTCCGAACCGGAAAGCGAGCGTATATAATGCCGATGTGTGTGGTTATCACCCGTGATGTGGAGCCGCGTTATCGCGGTTTTCTGGGCTCTTGCCTTCTCGAACTGTCGCCGGGAGTATACGCTCATCCAAGGGTCAGCGCTGGTGTGCGGTCTCGTGTCTGGACCGTAATGTCGGAATGGTACGCTTCGCTGGGACGAGGCAGCATTGTGATGACCTGGGCTGACAGTTCCGCCAATGGTGGTCTGGGACTAAAAGCGCTTGGAGAACCGCCGAGAGATATTGTGGCCCACGATGCTGCCTTGATTGTTCGGCGGCGCCTGCCTGATGAAACCGCATGCGCATAGACGCAACGCTGATATTTTATATTGCCAACTAATTCAAAATCTTACTATAAAGAGGTTCCCCCGCACACGCGGGGATAGACCCACCGCGCTTTTTGATATCGAGCTCTATAATACGGTTCCCCCGCACACGCGGGGATAGACCTTCGGGCTGATCTTCATCAACTTCCGGCAGATTGGTTCCCCCGCACACGCGGGGATAGACCCCATGAGAGGTATCGGATCACCGATAGAATAGCGGTTCCCCCGCACACGCGGGGATAGACCCAGCCAATTTCGCCACGCGCCAGAGCGCAGCAAGGTTCCCCCGCACACGCGGGGATAGACCCCATCGCTGGTGAACGAGCCGGTGATATACAACGGTTCCCCCGCACACGCGGGGATAGACCCAGAGCGGTGTTCAGACCCTCCGTAGGAGGCAGGGTTCCCCCGCACACGCGGGGATAGACCCGTTCCGTGCTCGGCAAAATAACGTTTTCGAAAGGTTCCCCCGCACACGCGGGGATAGACCCGTTCCTTTCGCCCCGTGCCGCAAATGCAAGCCGGTTCCCCCGCACACGCGGGGATAGACCTTTAGCGGCACCAACGTGTTGTGCCGAACAATAGGTTCCCCCGCACACGCGGGGATAGACCTGAACACACGCCCGAATGGGTCAGACACAACATGGTTCCCCCGCACACGCGGGGATAGACCGATCATCCTTGGATTCATTCGCCAGCCCATAATGGTTCCCCCGCACACGCGGGGATAGACCCACTTTGGTGCCGCTAAATTCCACTGTCCCATCGGTTCCCCCGCACACGCGGGGATAGACCCCTTGAATCGCGCGCTGTAACGCCCATAGCCTTGGTTCCCCCGCACACGCGGGGATAGACCCTTCTCTTTTTTGATCGGACTCCGTCCGATATCGGTTCCCCCGCACACGCGGGGATAGACCCGACGTTATAGTGCGGCACAACACCCTTGTGCCGGTTCCCCCGCACACGCGGGGATAGACCCATGGCACGCTCATCGGTGTTCAGGCCATTCGAGGTTCCCCCGCACACGCGGGGATAGACCTTTCGTGTACCCGCTGACTATGGTGCTTTTCAAGGTTCCCCCGCACACGCGGGGATAGACCCCGTACGCACACTTTTCGGGTCGGTCCAGCCGCGGTTCCCCCGCACACGCGGGGATAGACCCATGGAACGCTCATCGGTGTTCAAGCCATTCGAGGTTCCCCCGCACACGCGGGGATAGACCCATTGGCTATCAAGCCAGAGATGAATGGCTTAGGGTTCCCCCGCACACGCGGGGATAGACCCGTGAGCGCGACCACGAGCGCGCTTGATGAGGGGTTCCCCCGCACACGCGGGGATAGACCGTCTTGAGTCACGTGCTGTAACGCCCATAGCTCGGTTCCCCCGCACACGCGGGGATAGACCGCGCGGATCTGGATCAAAGCGGAAGCTCGAAACGGTTCCCCCGCACACGCGGGGATAGACCCTTTAGCGGCAGTGAACGCCGGAGTGGCAAGAGGGTTCCCCCGCACACGCGGGGATAGACCCTTCCTCGGCTAGCTCAAACTCAATCTCAGCATGGTTCCCCCGCACACGCGGGGATAGACCCTTCCTCGGCTAGCTCAAACTCAATCTCAGCATGGTTCCCCCGCACACGCGGGGATAGACCGCTGGAAACGAGAAGCTCACCGCGAGGCGCGGTGGTTCCCCCGCACACGCGGGGATAGACCTTTTATAAGGCACGGCATAGCCAGGCTTATCCAGGTTCCCCCGCACACGCGGGGATAGACCCAGAGAGACTCAGCCATAAGCTGAGTGCGTATCGGTTCCCCCGCACACGCGGGGATAGACCCCGTCCTCATCCGGAGGAATTTCCACCTCGGGGGGTTCCCCCGCACACGCGGGGATAGACCGGCGACTGAAGGCGTCCTCGACTGGTGCATACTGGTTCCCCCGCACACGCGGGGATAGACCCCATGATCTGCTTAAGGCAATGGGCGTCACAGCGGTTCCCCCGCACACGCGGGGATAGACCCTGCGTCCACCGAGGACGCGAGCATTGGTGATTGGTTCCCCCGCACACGCGGGGATAGACCCGTCATAAAACCGGTCACCGACGCGCTCGGGATGGTTCCCCCGCACACGCGGGGATAGACTGCGGTACGCCTCCAATCATCCACCGCCCGATTGGGTTCCCCCGCACACGCGGGGATAGACCCAAGTTGTCCGTGACCTCGCCAAAAACGAGCAGCCCATTGCCGCCGTCGCCAGAACCTTCAACGTCCATCCCGCAACCATCTATCGATGTCTCGATGAAAAACCGTCCTTATGAGGGTATATCGTTCCGCTCAGTCGTACGGCCCGATTACTGCGGTCACCCGCGACGGACTGAAAGACATCTTAGGTAAGGAGATCAGCCGTGATCTGATCGGGCGGTTGCACGCGCGCAACCTGATCGCCGCTGGACCCCGCAGCTCCCGCCGAGGTGCGCCTTATACATTCGTGACTACGAATGGGTTTCTGATGGCGTTTGATATGAAAAGTCTGCGGGATCTACCAGAACGAGAGCAGTTGGAAGATGCTGGCTCAGGCCAGATCAATTAGCGCTCAGCTTAGTTTTGCGGGCTCCACGTTTGGGTTTATGCTACGACCTTATCCAGACACTTTTCTACCAATCGGGTGAGTGCCCTTCGATGTTCTTCCGCTGAGCCCGTAACATCGACCGTAGCTAGAGACAGTTTTTCTTCCGCACCCACCGAAGCAACCGAGTAGCGCTGCAGAACAGGGTTCTCAGGCAGACCATTGTGGTGGGGATAAAGAAGCATAATATTTGGGCAACGATAAAGCTGCACGTAGGCCATCATTTGATATACATCTGATTGGCTTACGCCTTGTTTAGGGTCGTCAATACGCGGTGTCATACGTTTCCATTTTGTGTCGATAATGAGAACGATCTGCTCGTCCTTGCGTATGATCAAATCTGGCCGCGTTCGGAATCGGCCTGTGTTGTTCTCAAATAGGCAATCTCGCTGCCCTCCCTGCGTGGAGGCGCGAAGTCCTGTTCCGGCAAGTGCCCGAGTGAGGAGGCGAGCGACGTACTTTTCAAAAGGCTCAATTAGCATTGATTATGCGTGGCGTGTTACAGGCAGGATGCCTGCGGCGGCGGCAAGTATCGTGCGCGGCGTTTGGTGGCTCGGAAGGACGGCAGGGTGGAACCACCGAAGGCAGCTGTCCAGGTATTTGGTCGCGATGCCCCGATGGCGGCGCGGAAAGGTCTTTAACCGCTCATGCCGACTGTTCACGGTTTGAATGTGCAATTCACCACGGACACGTTCTCCGGCGGTCCGGTCGAGACTTTCATGGCTGACGCCCGTTTCTGCGGCGCAGGGCGGGTAGCCGGTGCAGCCATCGGTCACCGGGAGAGCGTCCCCATCAAGACGTGGCTGCAGAACCGTTTTGAGATGTTCGGCTGTCACCGCAGGCAAGACAGCACTGATGGCGGTGCCTGATCGGTCGACCGCAACGGGGACCGGAACCTGCTCCTTCGACAATCCGCGTTTTGAGGCCTTTCCCCCGCGTTTGCGGGCTTTTCGAGAGAGATTACGGTCCCCTTTCCGGCTGCGCGGAAAGAACGTCCCGTCGGCTTCGACGATTCCGCACAGCTTGACCGCACCGACCGTTACGGCCTCGGGAAAGCGATGACGCCAACGAAAAGCTGTGGTGTCGGCCACCATACAACGCCCGTCGGACGCCTTTACCGTTTCGCCGTCGCGCAGGGAAGCTGCGAACCCTGCCCATCTGTCCCTGTGGCGCAAGCGGGCAGGCGGCGTCCCGGTCAGCGCGTTGAAGGTTTTGCGACAGCCTTTGCAAAAGAACCTCGTCAGGCCACTTGCATGGCCCCTGATGATCGCACCGCCCGAAGCACAGTGCGGACAGATACGCCCCTCGCGAACATTCGCCTCAGGGAGATCGATCACGCTTTCCAGCGACGAAACCCCGGCAACGAGCCGTCCGGTTTCAGCCCGTTGTTTCGATGAAAGGTCGTCGGTCTCGTTGAGCCACACCAAAAAAGCTTGATGATCCATGTGCCGCACCCCATAATTTTGTTCATGGTGTGTTCTATTACAGGTTGGCACGCATAATCAATGCTAATTGAGCCTTTCAAAAAGGACATTCATCTCAAAGAGAATTGCATGACCGTCAATCTTACCGGAGCTTGTTTGCTGATGGCGGTTGGACAGGAAAAGTTGAGCAAGTGAGAGGAGATCACGCCAGCGCTGGTTTGTTCTATCCAGCGTGATCTTGTCCCAGCGAAGTGCGTTAGGCGGAACGTCGGCAACATCGGCGTAGACGAAGCTCAATTCGCGGAGCTTTCGATGGTTGTCTGTTGCCTGGGTTAACCGCGTGAGCTTATTGACTTTCCACAATCTGGTCTAAAGCCTCCGACTTTAGTCGGAAAAACATTCAAACGTGCGCCGAAGGCGCTCATGAACCACTGAACCCTCTGACTTTAGTCGGAGGAGGTTCAGTGCAGCCTTCATAATTTGGTTGAGCGCAATGTTTGGCGAAAGAGCGTCGAAGCGACAGGCAAGTTTTTGAGGTGAGATGGCAAGCGTCGAGAACTGCCGTGTCACGTCCAGACGACCTCTTAAGGCTGGGAGATCATCTTCGTGCTCTAGATACTTGCGTGGCATTCCTTGACGCACAGCATCAGCGAGCTTTCCGGAGAAAAGGCGGATCAAAATCTCCAACACAGTATCTCGTTGCCAACCTAGGTGCGTCATCGCTCCCAACTCGATGGGCAGATCATAGACCACTGCCAACATGTGGATTAGACGATGTCGCAACGTGGCGTTTGTAACGCCCTCTTCATCCGCACCTTCTATTTTAGGCAAAATTTCAAGCTGACATACGGGTGTTGCGATCACTCCCACAACTCCGCGCGCTCGCAGCCCTTTTCTGCCATGTTCTAAGACCCCTTCGCTTCGACGCCCCGCAAATGAAGAAGTTTGCGCGACGGCTGCGATACTGTCGGCAAGCGATTCAGGGATGGTAGTGTCGTCGTCGCCATAGCCAATGCGTTGCCATTCGCAGATCGTACGACGTATCATTCCCCAATGAGCATCGTGTAGTCGAAGCCCTCACTCTCTGAACGTAATTTCCAACGAAACCGAGGTAAGGCATCGCCATCTTCGAGACCTGGCGGTGCCTTTAGGATCGAACGGTTTAGGAAATTGCCAGATATGACGCTCTCATGAGGCTTAAGATCACCGAGGACGGCCGCGATTTTATCCCAATCCTCGAAGAAGTATTCTGCCAGCAGGGGAATAACTTTGTGACGCATGACGTGGTCAACATCGGCACGTGAGTTGCACCCAGTAAAATAAGCATGCCCAATCTGATGCTCTCGATCGTAGAGATATTCGATCCGCTCATTAATCGTTGTCAGAAGGCGTGGCAGGTCGATGCCACATTTCTCAATGGAGTCATTAAGAACCGATGGATCAGGCATCATCTCCCGAAAAGTAAACCGCCGACGTAGGGCGGTGTCCAGCAAAGCAATTGATCGGTCAGCGGTGTTCATGGTCCCAAGAATATGCAAGTTAGAAGGAACCCCAAACTCATCACCTGAATAGGGAAGGCGTACCTTGAGGGCATTGGTCTGGCCGAGCCGCTTATCAGGCTCAAGGAGAGTGATGAGTTCGCCAAAGACCTTCGAGATGTTGGCTCTGTTGATTTCGTCGATGATCAGAACGAAAGGTTCTGGGTCGACGGGCCCGTCGGTGTTTCCGCTGTTCATGTATCGCTCTAGGGCGGGAACATTCAGTTCTCTATCATACATTGCGTAGATGGATTTCGTGAAGAACCGTCGCGTGTAAATTTCGTTCACTGCGACACCTTCGCGGTCCACCCAAAGCCATCTTACAGTACGCCTATGGGCGTAGCCGCCGTCAGGTCTCGGGTGGAATTCATAGTCACCGATAAATTCCCCTATCGCGCGAAACATGCCATTGCCCTTTGAAACGATGACGATGTCGCCTTGGTTTACCAAGTTACGAAAGATGAAGGGCATCTGGACTGGACCAGATCGAGCGTCAGCGTTGGCGTTTTCGTCATTTTCGGCTTTACAGGCCTCAATGATCGCAGCCCTGTCGCTATATTTTTCGTCACTCCAGTCGATATCGTCGAAGCCAAGAAGGGCATAACCGCCCTCAATTGCTTCCTCGAACAAGTGGGCGTCTTCAGGGTTTTTAGCCTCTCCGATGGACATCTTGAAGACTTGCCGTCCAGCGATGCTGATCGCATTGCCGCCAACTGAATGCCCTTTGCTAGTATTGGCGCGTTTAGCGATGCGCCTAAAAATTCCAGGTACGGTTTCCAACCGAAACCCTGAAGACGTTGCTTCATCATCATCTTCAGACCCGGTCACAGGCTGTCGGCCTTCAACGAATTCTTCGTAGGCCATTGATTGGTGGAAGGTGACGAATTCGATGCGCCCCGCAGCCATAAGATCCTGGTAGCTCAACATGAGTTCGGCTCGATCGTCTGGAACGGCTTCCCCACAAAGCCGCACAGCTTCGGCTGCAGTTGTGAAAGTTTTCCCGGTACCTGGTGGGCCGTACAAAATGAGGTTCATAGTCGTTGGCTCCATTAAGGGGCGGCCATTTCTGGAATCGGATAGGTCGTGAATATCAAAACGGAAAGGCTCAATTAGCATTGATTATGCGTGCCAACCTGTGACAGCACAGAACATGAACAAAATTATGGGGTGCGGCACATGGATCATCAGGCTTTTTTGGTGTGGCTCAACGAGATCGACGACCTTTCATCGAAACAACGGGCTGAAACCGGACGGCTTGTTGCCGGGGTTTCGTCGCTGGAAAGCGTGATCGATCTCCTTGAGGCGACTGTTCGCGAGGGGCGTATCTGTCCGCACTGCGCTTCGGGCGGTGCGATCATCAGAGGCCATGCAAGTGGCCTGACGAGGTTCTTTTGCAAAAGCTGTCGCAAAACCTTCAACGCGCTGACCGGGACGCCGCTTGCCCGCTTGCGCCACAGGGACAGATGGGCAGAGTTTGCAGCTTCCCTGCGCGACGGCGAAACGGTAAAGGCGTCCGACGGGCGTTGTATGGTGGCCGACACCACAGCTTTTCGTTGGCGTCATCGCTTTCTTCAGGCTGTAACGGTCGGTGCGGTCAAGCTGTGCGGGATCGTCGAAGCCGACGGGACGTTCTTTCTGCACAGCCGGAAAGGGGGCCGTAATCTCTCCGGAAAAGCCCGCAAACGCGGGGGAAAGACCTCAAAACGCGGATTGTCGAAGGAGCAGGTTCCGGTCCTCGTTGCGGTCGGCCGATCAGGCACCGCCATCAGTGCTGTCTTGCCTGCGGTGACAGCCGAACATCTCAAAACGGTTCTGCAGCCACGTCTTGATGGGGACGCTCTCCCGGTGACTGATGGCTGCACCGGGTACCCGCCCTGCGCCGCAGAAACGGGCGTCAGCCATGAAAGTCTCAACCGGACCGCCGGAGAACGTGTCCGTGGTGAATTGCACATTCAAACCGTGAACAGTCGGCATGAGCGGTTAAAGACCTTTCCGCGCCGCCATCGGGGTATCGCAACCAAATACCTGGACAGCTGCCTTCGGTGGTTCCACCTTGCCGTCCTTCCGAGCCACCAAACGCCGCGCGCGATACTTGCCGCAGCAGCAGGCATCCTGCCTGTAACACGCCACGCATAATCAATGCTAGGGCCTGTTGACATTCGGGGTTCCCATTTTGCCTGAAGTCTGATTCAAGCTTCCAAAATGGAGGTGTTGATGGACGCAAATCGTTTGGCTGTTTCCGATGAGCTTTGGGAGAAGATTGAGCCGCTTATACCGGGCAAGGCAGGCGATCCGGGTGTTACCGCGCGCAATAATCGCCGGTTTATGGAAGCAGTATTATGGCGCGTACGCACAGGGTCCCCATGGCGGGATTTGCCCAAAGAGTTTGGCAACTGGAACAGCCAGTTCAAGCGATTTCGTCGATGGGCCAGGAACGGCGTGTTCGAGAGTCTTTTCAATGCCATGAGTGGCGAGCCGGACCTGGAATATGCCCTTATCGACGGGACGATTGTTCAAGCTCATCAGAAGGCTTCCGGCGCAAAAGGGGGACTCAACACCAGGCTATCGGACGCTCTCGCGGCGGACTGACGACCAAGGTCGTGGCCTTGGTCGATGCGCTCGGTAACCTGTTCCGGTTTCTGCTTTTGCCGGGACAGGCACACGACATGAAGGGGGTCGCTCCTCTGATCAAGGGGGCTTCCTTTGGGGCGTTGCTGGCCGACAAAGCCTTCGACGCCGACTGGCTCCTGCAAGACCTTGATGAGCGTGGCGCAACCGCTGTCATCCCGCCCAAATCGAACCGAAAAGTTCAACGGGACTACGATACCCACATGTACAAGTGGCGCCATCTCATCGAAAACTACTTCGCAAAGATCAAGGAATTCAGAGGCATAGCAACGCGATACGACAAGACTGATACAAGCTACGCTGCCAACTGGCACCTCTGTGCCATGCTCATTGCAACACGATGATTGTCAACAGACCCTAATTGAGCCAACGGAAAACTGTAGCGGAACTTTGATCAGCACCAATTCGTTCCGGTACTGGAAGTTGCGAGAGTTCTTGGAATTCCCGCCCGCCGAGGGCTTGGCAAATGTTGGGCCAGGCCTCCTTCAGGGAAAGGGTGCTGTTTACGTCGCGAACAAGCACGTCGACGTAAGGGCGACATTCTTCGCGCGCTGGCGCGATGAAATAGTTCAAGACGAACAAACGAATTCTGTCTGCGTCGCGAATTAAGAACGGCTTTTTAGTGGGGGGAGGGACTGGCCGATCATTTTCGTTTACGATTATGTAACCCGCGTTATGCAACGCAGCGGCAGAATATCGACGCCCCCCCCAACCACCTGAGCTCTTAATCTTTCCATTTGCCCAACAATGAATTGGTTTGGCTCAATTAGCATTGATTATGCGTGCCAACCTGTAATAGAACACACCATGAACAAAATTATGGGGTGCGGCACATGGATCATCAGGCTTTTCTGGTGTGGCTCAACGAGATCGACGACCTTTCATCGAAACAACGGGCTGAAACCGGACGGCTCGTTGCCGGGGTTTCGTCGCTGGAAAGCGTGGTCGATCTCCCTGAGGCGAATGTTCGCGAGGGGCGTATCTGTCCGCACTGTGCTTCGGGCGGTGCGATCATCAGGGGCCATGCAAGTGGCCTGACGAGGTTCTTTTGCAAAGGCTGTCGCAAAACCTTCAACGCGCTGACCGGGACGCCGCCTGCCCGCTTGCGCCACAGGGACAGATGGGCAGGGTTCGCAGCTTCCCTGCGCGACGGCGAAACGGTAAAGGCGTCCGACGGGCGTTGTATGGTGGCCGACACCACAGCTTTTCGTTGGCGTCATCGCTTTCCCGAGGCCGTAACGGTCGGTGCGGTCAAGCTGTGCGGAATCGTCGAAGCCGACGGGACGTTCTTTCCGCGCAGCCGGAAAGGGGACCGTAATCTCTCTCGAAAAGCCCGCAAACGCGGGGGAAAGGCCTCAAAACGCGGATTGTCGAAGGAGCAGGTTCCGGTCCTCGTTGCGGTCGACCGATCAGGCACCGCCATCAGTGCTGTCTTGCCTGCGGTGACGGCCGAACATCTCAAAACGGTTCTGCAGCCACGTCTTGATGGGGACGCTCTCCCGGTGACCGATGGCTGCACCGGCTACCCGCCCTGCGCCGCAGAAACGAGCGTCAGCCATGAAAGTCTCGACCGGACCGCCGGAGAACGTGTCCGTGGTGAATTGCACATTCAAACCGTGAACAGTCGGCATGAGCGGTTAAAGACCTTTCCGCGCCGCCATCGGGGCATCGCGAGCAAATACCTGGACAGATGCCTTCGGTGGTTCCACCTTGCCGTCCTTCCGAGCCACCAAACGCCGCGCGCGATACTTGCCGCCGCCGCAGGCATCCTGCCTGTAACACGCCACGCATAATCAATGCTAATTGAGCCATTGGTTTCGATGGAAATATCCGAACGCTGCGGTCACGAGATGAGCGCACCCAGTAGTCTTTGGGTTTAGCAAAATCATCAAAAATTTCACTATGCGCACGATTCGCTCGAAACGCATCATAGGCGTCCATTGCGTCTTCGACTGCCTGCCTGGACAGGACGTGGGACTTGTCGTCGTCGTTGGCCATGAAGTGGTCCTACTTTTCAGGACAGCTTTGCGGCTTGGCCAAGATGCATCAGTTTTTTGATCATGCCGCTTTTCTTGTTTCCATCTCGTTGAAGTATGCCGTATCTGGTGTGCGTTTGTCGAGGGCGGTGTGAGGGCGCTCGGAGTTGTAGAAGCCTATCCAGTCGTCAATGATCCGCTTGGCCTGGAAACCGTCATTGATTTCGTGCAGATAGACGGCCTCCTGCTTCAGGGATCGCCAGAGCCGTTCGATGACGATATTGTCCAGATACCGCCCGCGCCCATCCATCGAGATTTTGATCTCGGCTTCGGTCAAAGTCTTGATCCAGTCAGCGCCCGTATATTGGCTACCCTGATCCGTATTCATGATCTCGGGCGTTCCGTATTTGGCGATGGCTTCTTCCCAAGCCTCAACGCAAAAGCTGGCATCCAGCGTGTTTGACAGCCGCCAGGACAATACCTTGCACGTTGCCCAATCCATAATCGCCACCAAATACAGAAAGCCGTTCTTGACTGGAATATACGTAATGTCACTGCACCAAACTTGATTGGGGCGCGTGATCGCCAGCTTTCGCAGCAAGTATGGCCAGATCTTGTGCCGAGGGTGCTTCTTGCTGGTGTTTGGTCCTTTGTAGATGGCTTGTAACCCCATGATGGCCATCAAGCGGCGCACACGATGCCGCCCTGCCGAGAACCCCGACCGGGGGAGATAAGCCGCGATCTGGCGGCTGCCAAAGAACGGATACTTCGTGAATATCCGGTCAATCTCATGCATCAGATCAATCGTGGCCGGATCAAGCCCGACCGGCGTGTAGTAGATTGAGGACCGGCTGATCTTGAGCAGCTTGCACTGACGCGTCAGGCTCAGTTCGGTGTTCTCTTTGCGGATCATGTTACGGCGTTCACTGGGGCTCATCGCTTCAGCCCTTGTGACAAAAAATCATTTTCCACCGCCAGCTGACCGATCCTGGCGTGGAGTTCTTTGATCTCGCCGTCCTTGTTCTCAGCCTTCTTGATCTTGTCAGAGAAAACGTTCGCCATGCCTTCAATCGCTTGCCGTTTCCATGTGCTCACCTGCGTCGGGTGCAATTGCCGCTTGGCTGCGGTCTCCTGCACCGTCCTGTCACCGCGCAGCGCCTCAAGCGCCACAGCAGCCTTAAACTTGTCTGAAAAGTTCCGTCGTTTCGTCATTCTCGTATCCAATCATCTGTGTTGGATACATCTTGGCACGCTGTCTAAATTTGCCGGACCACTTCACTGCGGATGTGGAACGGTGCTTGAGCGCAGGTGCGAACATCACCGCGCGGGATGAACGGGGCCGGACCCCCCTGCACTTGGCAGCGCCGCGACGGTGACCGCGTTGCTCGACCGGGGCGCGGACCCCAATGCGCGGAACGAACGGGGCCGGACCCCCCTGCACTGGGCTGCGGGGCATGGCAATGCCGCGACGGTGAATGCCCTGCTCGACCGGGGCGCGGACATCGCCGCGCGGGACGAAGATGGCGGGACACCCCTGCACTTTGCGGCGCGTGGCAATGCCGCGACGGTGAATGCCCTGCTCGACCGGGGCGCGGACATCGCCGCGCGGGACGAACGGGGCGGGACACCCCTGCACTGGGCTGCGAAGCAGGACACCACCGAGACGGTGAATGCGCTGCTCGACCGGGGTGCGGATATCACCGCGCGGGACGAAGATGGCAAAATACCATTTGATTTAATCGAGGACGACAGTGCCCTTGAAGGGGACTGATGCGTATTGGCGATTGCATGAGGGCAGGTTCAAATAGCTGAATTGGCAGACCCGCAAAATACACGCCGGAGCTTCTGGCCGCAGCCCATGCCTATGCGGAGGGCGGCTGGGTGAAGGCGGGCGAGGCCGTGCCGACGATATTCAGCCTTGCCCTCGCAATCGGGGTCACAACGGAGACCTGCTACGCATGGGCAAAAGAGCCGGACAAGGCGGAGTTTTGTTACATCTTGGGAACCATCATGGCAAAACAGGCCCGCGCGCTTGTAAACCGGAATCTGGTCGGGGAGTTTTCTGACATCCTGGAGAGGGTCGGGGTAAAACAGGCCTGCGAGCTTGACGCGGCGGCGAAGGCTCGGGGCCTTCCCGTGAGCAACCACCGCGCGGCATCGGGTGGATAATAGGGTGGATATAAAAGCCATTAAAATCATATATACTCCTCCGCCTGAATTGACCTGAGATTTTGAGCCGGGATCGGTTTGTAATCTTTCAGGCCGGGGAACGAGAGCCCCGCACCGGAAAAGGCAAACCGCCATTCCGCCAAAACTGTCGGACCAATATCAAATATCCAGCAGGGCATCATAGCCTGCATCCGGAAGCAAAAATGTGCGCGCAGGCTTTCTCACGGGTGCGTCCACTTTACGGCGACGGCGAATCGCTTCAGGCGCCGCGCGGTCCCCGCATGTGAGGCGGCAGTGTTTTATGAGGCCAGGCCAGGATGATGCACGTCCCGATGCAAAACGATACGGGGCGAATTGGGCCGGATTTTCAAGCCGGGATCAGTTTGCAATCCTTGAACGGGACAACGCGGAAGTTGTCTGTGACGGTGTCCCGGAACCCGGTCCATTTTGCCGGTAAGGTTTTTCGGAAGAAATCAGGAATGGCCTCTGTGAACTGATCGAATGTGGCGTAGTGACGATTGTGGGTGACCCATTTGTGCATGACGCCCCGGAGACGTTCAATCGGATTGAGGTGGGGTGCATATGGCGGCAAAAAGTGCAGCTTCACACGGCGTTCAGAACTCTCGAGCCAGGGCTGGAGTATTTTGGCGTGGTGATAGCGGGCGTTGTCGGGAAAGACATGGATTGTCGCCATGGTCGGGTTGTTGCGCTCCGGCTTTTCCAGCATCCGCCGTGTTGTTCGGGCATTGATCTTCTCCCCTTCCACAAAGGTGAACCGGAACGTTTCAGGATCGAGCGCGCCCTGAATATTGAGGCGCCTGCGCCCCGATGTTGCCTTCAGGGCCGTCTTTTGCCCCTTCGGGAACCAGCCATGGGCAGGACGGCTCCGATGCTCCGGATGCACAGCATCGGAGAAGACCACCATCCCATCCGCCCCCAACCCGGACAGCAAAGCTTCATACATGGCGATAAACGCCGCCTGTCCGGCTTCGTCCGCCTGTGCCGGAAGCGACAAGGGCTTTTTGTATTCAAACCCGAGGCGGCGCATCAGTCTCGCGGCCCCCGAGGAACTGTAGCTCTGCCCGTATTCCGCCGGAACATACGCACAGACCTCGTCTACGTTCCGTGCCGGGTTTTCGGTGAAACGGGCTTTCAGCCCCTGCTCCTGCGTAACACTCAAGTGTCCCTGCCGCTGGCTGTAATCTTTCAGGCCAAAGAACGACAGCCCCGCACCGGAAAAGGCAAATCGCCACTCCGTCAAAACTGTCGGGCCAATATCAAGTATCCCGCAGACCAATTTGGCATCATAGCCCGCATCCGGAAGCAAAAACGCACGGGCACGCTTCCACACGAGTGCGTCCACTTTACGGCGACGACAAATCGCTTCAGGCGCCGCGCGGTCCCCGCATGTGAGGCTGAATGTCTTATGCTGTTTGGCCATGCCAGGAGGATGCACGTCCCGATACAAAACGATATGCGGCGAATCGACTCACCGACAAAAATTCTCAGGTCAATTCAGGCGGAGGAGTATAATCATTATAAAGCAACAGATTGGCAAGTAATATTGGTGCCGTAGTGGGCACCGACACCCCGTCCGGCACCGTCCGACCCCGGCCAATCCATTGCGACGATTGGCAGGATTAGCAGAAGTAGCAGGGGGTGGAAGCGCTGGCCTTGGCGAAGGCGTGGGCAGGTTGCGCCCGGAGTTCAAGGCATCTCCAAAGCAACCTCGTTAGTCGGTGAGTGGATAAACCCCGACATGGCGCGGCGCATATCCGGCGCACACTTGTCAGTGTGGCCGGGTCTTTTTTTTGTGGTGGAGGCGGGTCAGTTCGGCTGTATCGGTCAGAGCAGGAAAACGCGCCTGGAATTGTTTGCCACCGAAGAGGATGCCAGGAGTGCGCTTACTGTGATAGAAGTCGCAAAAAGGCGACGTGGCTATTGGTTGCGTCCGGAGACGCCGTGACGAGTCGCCCCCCATGCGGGGGCGTGGATCGAAACGCACCCGACCGGGTGTAGGGCTTGGCGGCGGCCACGGGAACGGTATGGGTTTGTCTGAGCGTCATGAAAGGCCTCATTTGTTGATCGGTGACATGACGACCCGGCATGAACGACCCCCCTTTCTGTGGAAAATCAATCCATATCCGAGCCGGCCACAACCGTCAGACCCACCCATTTGGGGCGAAACGCGGGGGTGGCATCTCTCCAGTCGGCCTACGCCCTCCCTGCGAGACACCACCCCCGCGTTCTCAGCTTGATTGACGCTGGACTCTCACCTTGTTTGTCGCGCTGCAAGAAGTTGCATTCCAGGATTGGCCAGTTGGTGGTGGAACGTGATTTTTTAGCCAACGCCTCGGTTCAGTTGCTCGGAACGCGAGGCAAAAAATGGTGAGCCGAGATCATGATCTGAGCGTTCGGCGACAGTGTGGTCTGCTGTCGCTGGCGCGATCGAACTTGTATTATCAGTCGAAGG
The DNA here is from genome assembly GCA_965207105.1 of Roseovarius sp. Classification (GTDB taxonomy): domain Bacteria; phylum Pseudomonadota; class Alphaproteobacteria; order Rhodobacterales; family Rhodobacteraceae; genus Roseovarius. The sequence goes on from CBDBLS010000039.1 coordinate 180,861, forward strand.
GTGAAAGTGCCGGGAATTTGCGGTTCATGGGAATTATTGACAGGCAATTCCTGGATACACCTTGGTATGGGTCACGGCAAATGGCGCGTTATACTCATCGGCCTGAATTGACCTGAATATCTCCCCTCAAATTACTTTGTATTCGTTGAGCGACACAACGCGGAAGTTATCTGTGACGGTGTCCCGAAACGCGCGCCACCTTTTGGGCAGGGTTGTGCGGTAGAAGTGAAAAATGGCCTCGGTGAATTGGTCGAACGTTGCATAGTGGCGATTGTGAGTGACCCATTCATGCATGACGCCCCAAAGACGCTCGATGGGGTTGAGATGTGTGGCATATGCTGGCAGGAAATGCAATTTTACCCTGCGTTCCGGGCTGTCCAGCCATGGCTGAAGTATCCTGGCGTGATGATAACGGGCATTGTCGAGAAAGACGTGTATTGTTGTGATGGCCGGATTGTTACGTTCCAGTTTTTCCAGCATCTGGCGGGTCGTCCGGGCATTGATCTTTTCTCCCTCCACAAAAGTGAGCCGGAAGGTCTCAAGATCGAGTGCGCCCTGAATATTGAGACGCTTGCGCCCGGATGTCGCCTTCAAGGCCACCTTTTGGCTCTTCGAGAACCAGCTGACCTGCCCCTTTTATGAGGGCCACCCTTGAGTAGGGTTTGTTCTGGTTTTGTGTGCCATTATTTGGCGGCGTAAGCAATGGGCATCGGCGCGGAGCCCTCACACAACTCAAGCGCTGGTGCCCATTGCGTTTTGTCGAAGGGCCGCGCTTCGGCGAACTCTTCGGGTGTTCGGTATTTGAGGCTGCTGTGTGGCCTCTGCGTGTTGTAGTCGATCCTCCAGTCCTCAATGATCTCCTGCGCCTCTGCGAGGCTGGTGAACCAATGCCGGCTCAGGCACTCCTCACGGAAGCGTCCGTTGAAGCTTTCCATGTATGCGTTTTGCGTCGGCTTGCCAGGGTCGATGAAGTAGAGTTGCACGCCGTGATCGTCCGCCCGCTTGTCCATAGCCCGTCCGCGCAGTTCCGGGCCATAACACCTTCGGATATCTGGATAGCCACGTTCCCGTGCGACCCGCTCCAGCAGGTCAACGACCCGCTCCCCCGGCAGCGGGAAGTCCGCTTCAATGGCCGGACACTCGCGCGTACAGTCATCCTTGAGGTTGGCGGTTCGGAACTTGCGGCCGTTCGCGAGCGCGTCACTGGTGAAGTCCAGTGACCACCTCTGATTGGCCGCAATCGGGCGGTGGTGTCTTGAGTCTGGTGGAAATTTGAAGTTGGCGTAATCTCCGGGTGAGTTCCAGGCACCCAAACTGGCGGTTTTAGCCGCCTTGGGAGATCACACCATGACGAACGCTACAGTATCCGTCTTGATCAAGGAGAATTTTGCGACCATTCGCGGTCAGCCTTGACAAGCGCATTTGCCATCTCGATCAGTTTTCTCATGAGCGCGGTGAGAGCAACTTTGGCAGGCTTCCCGGCTGCAATCATGGCCTGGTATTTCCTTGTGAGGTCAAAATGGTGTTGCCCCCGGCGAACAGGACGGGACCGGTAAAACCGGACACCCTGATCGACGCCGCGGTCTGCCGGACCTGATCCGCAGAACGGGTGCGGGAATTCCGCGTGCAGGACCGGAGCGCGCCACGTCGCGCGAAGGTTTTTTTGCCGCTGGGCATGCCGGACCTCCTGACGGTTTTTTTCAGCGCCGGTATCGCGCAAATTCCGGCGCGACCCCTCCGGCGGTTTCCCCGCGCGTTTCGGGAGGGCATTTCGTTTCGGCGGGGAGGGCCATTTCGTTTCAGATGACCCGTCGGAAAAATTTCCTGAACGGGTACAATCGGTTGTCGGCGGCGGAAATCTGAAACGAAACGAAATGCAAAAAATCGGCACGCAGACATTGGAAGGTGCGGCACATAACACCCACAAGCCGTCCCCGCCGGGAAGGACCCGTGATTTCCGGACACCGGGAGCGGCACCCGGTGGCAGCCAACACGCCCTTTGCAAGCCGGTCCATTCGTTCCCGGCGTTTTGCTGCGGCCTTTTTCGGGAGCCTGGGGACACAGACACCAATGACACCGTCTGGAAGTTCAGGTCAATCGACGAAAATGCCCGGGCTTTCAGACGCCATTCGAGCCTTCGCCCGGAAACCCGGTGTCGCACCTGAAAAGTGAATCCAGCCCCTGTGTGAAGTTCGTCCGGATTTGCTCTTTCCTGAAGGGCGACCGTAACACCGGATGCGATGGGATGTCTGAGCGGGATTGCCGCGAAAATCCGTGACAGAGGTGCTGATTATGTGCCGGCCCTGAAGGGCAATCAGGGGCTTCTCCATGAGGGCGTGAAATTGTGGTTTAAAGAGAGCTACTGTCAAATCCGGTTTTTGAGCGACCTTCATGCGGCGGCCTGGTTTTGGCTTGATGCGTTGATGAAGTCGACGCCTTCGATGACGTCGGCGAGGTGGGCAAAGCCGCGCAGTTTGCGCCGGCTTTGCCCGGCACATTGCCCGAGCTTGAACATCATGTAGAGCATGCCGTCTCGGCTGAGGCAGCCCTTGGTTCGCCTGGTGCGATGGCGGATCGTGGCGAAAGCGCTTTCAATCGGATTTGACGTCCGGATGCTCTGCCGGTGTTGGGCCGGAAAGTCGAAGAAGGTCATCAGTTCTTCGCGATCCTTGATCAGGCATTCGGCGGCCCCGGGGTATTTCGCCTCGAAAGTTTCGACGAACAGATCAAACGCTTTGTGTGCATCCCCGCGTGTCTCGGCTTGCCGGATGTCGTGCAGCATTTTTTTGGCCCTGGGTTGCGATAGCCTGGGCAGGTAATTCAACACATTGCCGGTTTTATGCATCCGGCAGCGCTGCCGGCGCGTGGTCGGGAATACCTCCTCAAGCGCTGCCCAAAATCCCATGGCACCATCCCCGATGGCCGGTTTTGGCGCCGTAAGGCCACGGTTCTTGAGGCTCGGCAGGACTTCGCGCCGGCTTTGGGTACTTTCGCGCGCACCATCTTCAATGGCGAGGAAATGCTTTTCGCCGTGCGCATTTACGCCAATGACAACCAGGGCACAGAGCCGGTCGTCGGTGCCACGCAGGCCGCTGTAAATGCCGTCTGCCCGGATGTAGACCCGGTCGTCGCGACCGGGGTTTGTCTTGCGCCATTGGTCATATTCGCCCGCCCATCGGGTCTTCAACCGCGACACCGTCCTGGCGGAGAAACCCGTCGCATCCGGCCCCGACAGAGCCTTCGATGCAGCGCCCATCCCGCCCGCCGAGATGCCCTTCAAGTAGAGCCAGGGCAGTGCGGATTCGATGGTTCCGGCCTTTCCGACATATGGCGGGACCAAAGCAGATTCGAAACTGACCGGCGCACCCGTCTTTGATCGCACCTTCGGGACTTTCACCGTCACGGGATCGATCCCGGTCTGCACAGCACGTTCCGGATGACGGCCATTGCGCACTGCCCCCGCGCGTCCCTCCGGCGTACAGCGATCTGCAAACCGGCCGGGAAAAGCCTCGAGTTCAGCCTCAACCGCCGTCTGGACCAGCTCACGCGCGCCCTTGCGCAGCAATTCAGTGAGGCGATCGGAAACGGCGTCTCGACCAGAAAATTCGATGATGGCAATGTCGTCCATGGTGGTGCGTCCTCTTCGGTTGGCTGGTTGTGTCGCAACGACAATCCAACCGGATGCACCGCCAGCTTTCAAATCACCCAAACACCAGATTCACCCATAGCTCGGCTGGACCGGATTACGCATTTTGATTGTCACCCCACAACTTTACGGCGACGACAAATCGCTTCAGGCGCCGCGCGGTCCCCGCATGTGAGGCTGAATGTTTTATGAGGCCAGGTCAGGATGATGCACGTCCCGATGCAAAACGATATGCGGCGAATCGACTCACCGACAAAAAATCTCAGGTCAATTCAGGCGGAGGAGTATACCGTGATCAGGACAGCAAAATCGACGGTTTACTCGGGGAATGCGGGTTCAAACAAACAAAATCTCAACCCCCTGCAAAAGACCCCTGCATAATTCAGGATTCCGTTTGAGTCAGGATTTTGGTATTCAAATTTCCACCAGACTCGCGACACCACCGTTTTCGATTTTGTGCCAATGTGAATTTTTAGAAAAGACGATTGCTATTGCACTCAGCCTTCGAATTTTTCAGCCGCTTCGGCGATGCCTTCAGTCGACACATCTTCACTCGTGGGTTTCTCCAGCCTGATTTTTGGAGCAGGTTTCTTCCAGACCGAGAGCGCCGAACCGACTTCACCGTAGAATTGGGGGACAATACTCTCAGTGTCCGAGATGAAGTTTGCCTGTTGAGTGAAACGCCCGCCCAAATTCCTGGACAGGAAAACGTGAAAGCCGTGCGCGACCAGGTGCTGCTTACCCTCGTCGCATATATCAACGTTCTCCCTCAGGTCACAAACCAGGTGTTGGGTTGGTTCACTGGCTCCGGGCCACAGCAGGCGAATGTGCAAGTCATCGGTTTTTTTGATTTTGATTTGCCGCAATAACCAGTTCAAACGAGCCTTTGTTGTCTTCCTGTCTTCAGGGGCCCGAATTGTCATTCCCACGTCAACGCACCTACGTTTCATGTCTGCCACAACCTCAATGGGCGCCGCAGCATCGGGAACTTCAAGCAGACAACGAAGCTGATGGTTTTCGCGTAATTGAGCCAGTTCTTCCTTCTTTCGAAGAGCCGGGTCGTTCAGGTGCTTTCGGGGCAATTTTTCGCTGACCGACGCCTCGGTCATGCGGCTTAGAATCAAGGAGAGGTCGCGAGTTTCCTGGTGCCAGGCGTTTACAACTTCCTGAGCCTCTGGTGAATGGGCCGGAACAATACCACCGGAAGACACTAGGGCCTGTTGACATTCGGGGTTCCCATTTTGCCTGAAGTCTGATTCAAGCTTCCAAAATGGAGGTGTTGATGGACGCAAATCGTTTGGCTGTTTCCGATGAGCTTTGGGAGAAGATTGAGCCGCTTATACCGGGCAAGGCAGGCGATCCGGGTGTTACCGCGCGCAATAATCGCCGGTTTATGGAAGCAGTATTATGGCGCGTACGCACAGGGTCCCCATGGCGGGATTTGCCCAAAGAGTTTGGCAACTGGAACAGCCAGTTCAAGCGATTTCGTCGATGGGCCAGGAACGGCGTGTTCGAGAGTCTTTTCAATGCCATGAGTGGCGAGCCGGACCTGGAATATGCCCTTATCGACGGGACGATTGTTCAAGCTCATCAGAAGGCTTCGGGCGCAAAAGGGGGACTCAACACCAGGCTATCGGACGCTCTCGCGGCGGACTGACGACCAAGGTCGTGGCCTTGGTCGATGCGCTCGGTAACCTGTTCCGGTTTCTGCTTTTGCCGGGACAGGCACACGACATGAAGGGGGTCGCTCCTCTGATCAAGGGGGCTTCCTTTGGGGCGTTGCCGGCCGACAAAGCCTTCGACGCCGACTGGCTCCTGCAAGACCTTGATGAGCGTGGCGCAACCGCTGTCATCCCGCCCAAATCGAACCGAAAAGTTCAACGGGACTACGATACCCACATGTACAAGTGGCGCCATCTCATCGAAAACTACTTCGCAAAGATCAAGGAATTCAGAGGCATAGCAACGCGATACGACAAGACTGATACAAGCTACGCTGCCAACTGGCACCTCTGTGCCATGCTCATTGCAACACGATGATTGTCAACAGACCCTAGTGTTCAGCACCTGACATAAGATTCCCACTGTCGGTTTTCTGTGCCATACCCGGCCCATGAGACGCACTGACATCTGCCTTTACCTTGGCCCCGCCGAGCGTTCTGAGCTTCAAGCCCTGATCGCCAACCGCAACAGCCCTCGCAAACTGGTCTGGCGGGCCGAGATCGTACTGGCAACGGCGGATGGTTGCGGCACGTTTGAGATCATGCGGCGGGCGGGCACTTCGAAACCTACCGTGTGGCGTTGGCAGCAACGCTATCTCGATGAGGGTGTAGCTGGCCTCAAACGTGACAAGACCCGACCTTCGCGGGTGCCGCCGCTGCCGATTGCGACACGATTGAAGGTGATCGCCAAGACAGTTCAGGAGTCCCCTGCGAATGCCACTCACTGGAGCCGCAGCCTGATGGCCGAGGCCGTGGGTATTTCGCCTTCGAGCGTGGGACGCATATGGGCCGAGGCGGGCCTGAAGCCGCACCTCACGAAAGGGTTCAAGGTGTCGAACGATCCGCTGTTCGAGGAGAAAGTCGCCGATATCGTCGGGCTCTACCTTGACCCGCCGGAGCGGGCGGTGGTGCTGTGCGTCGACGAGAAGTCGCAAATTCAGGCACTTGATCGCACCCAGCCGGGATTGCCGCTCAAGAAGGGTCGCGCCGCCACCATGACCCATGATTACAAACGCCACGGCACGACCACGCTGTTCGCCGCCCTTGATGTGAAGACGGGCACGGTCATCGGCAATTGCATGCCCCGCCACAGAGCCAGGGAGTTCCTGAAATTCCTGCGCAGTATCGACAAGGCCACGCCAGTGCGATGCGAGGTCCATCCGGTGCTCGACAACTACGCCACCCACAAGACACCCGAGGTCAAGGCCTGGCTCGAAAAGCACCCCCGCTTCAAGCTGCATTTTACCCCCACCAGCGCCTCATGGCTGAACCTGGTCGAGCGCTTCTTCGCCGAGATCACCGCCGGGCGCATCCGACGCGGCAGCTATTCCAGCGTCGATGACCTGGAGGCTGCGATCTACGGCTATCCGGCGCTCCACAACGAGAAACCGAAGCCTTTCAAATGGACCAGGAGCGCCAAGGATATCCTCACCCGAGAACGCCGCGCACTCGACACGCTGGATGAAATCCGCGGAAATAGGTAAGAAGTGTCAGACTCTGAACACTAGCTTGTTTAGGCCAGACCACTCCTTTGGCATCCTGTCAAAGCCTCGAACGCCTGCGCTTTCGTGGCCAAGGAAACGACGAAGTTCATTCATGAGTAACAACTGGTCGTCATCAGCAATGCGCTCATTGCTCACCAACAATTCAGCCACAGTCAAAACGTGCATCCATGACCAATGAAACACAGGAATTTTGGACCTGCTCTTTCTGATTTCTTCGATGGGATGGCGGGAGGGCGTTGTTGCAAATTGGTTGGAAATCGTGATGACGCAATCAATATTAGACCTGTTTCGCAATAGGTAGATTTCTGCTATTCCAGCTTCACCGAAGCAGTGGAGTTTGCCGGAATGGCCGTACTGAAAGTTTTACGAGCACGTCCAGAGTTGTTTTTCCGCCTTTCCGTAATACGTCCGGCGGATTTTGATGCTCCGGTTTGTCAGCTTCACCCGATTTGGCTTGCCGGTGAAGCCGGGCGTTTGTCCCGAAAGAACAGACAACGGGCCATCGGGGGCGGCAGGAAGTATCGGCTGCAACCGGCGGAACAAATGCTTTTGTGCCTGATCCATTACCGCACATACGTCGGCCAGGGCTTTGTTGGCCTGCTTTTCGACATTTCCAGCCCCGCAGTTTGCCGCCGCGTTCGCGCCATGACGACGGTGATGGCTGGCCATTTCGCCATGCCGGAGCGCAGGATCAAATTATCGACACAGGAAAGAAACGATCTTCTCTATCTTATGATCGATGGTACCGGGCGCCCTGTTCAGCGCCCCGGGACGCCGTCAAGGCGCAGGGCCAGGTATTCAGGAAAGAAGAAACGCCATACAGCGTCGCACCGGATCATTACCGACGACAGGAAAAGGATCCTGGCCGTTGGTCCTGCACAGCCCGGGCGAAAGCACGACAGGCGGATATATGATGAAGCGCGCGTGGACAAGCCCCCCGGTGTGCCTGTCCCGGGCGATCCCGGTTATCCGGGAACGTCGCTGGAAGTCCCGCTCAAAGCCTCAAGGAACCATCCCCTTGCCAAAGAGCGGAAAAGCTGCAACACATGGCACGCAAAGCTGCGCATCGGCGTAGAGCATGGAATTTGCCGCATGAAAAAGTTCGGGATTTTTGCCGATACCCATCGCAATAATGGCCAGGCGGATATGATCGCAAGGAATGTAGCGGCCTTGGCAAACCTGAATTTGAAAACAGCCTGACCAAATGGGCAGGGATACCTCCGTTCAAAAACAACCGCCCGGATTGCGAATCGAGTCTATTGTTCTCTTTTGCCAGGACCCTGTAGCGTTCGACCTGCTCAGCAGCAAGTTCGTTGTTGCCAACCTTAGCCTCGACAAGCGCTTTCCACTCCCTTCGGCCAACCGAGAAGACAATAAGGCCATCAGGTCGGTCTCTGATTGCGCTCGATTGGCTCTTGAAAACCACTTCCGTAAATGTTCGGATGCGCGCGCGTTTCCCTCTCTTTTGCCCGACAGATTGAAGTAGCTCAGTTCCGAACTCTTCTATCTGGGCTAAACAAGCCAACACAATGGATGTGGTTCGACCCTCTTTCGAAGTAGTGGAAAGGACCGGGAAAAGCCGGGCAGGCTCACCTTGGTCCAAGTAGTCAGGAAGAGTATCTATCATCTCTGTAGCGCCCGAGGGTTATTGAACACTCGTGAAGCTTACGCGGCGGCTGGAATTTTGTCCATTGCGTTGCGCCTGAACTGGTTTGGCGAGCGGTGGCGGTGCCGCTGGATCAGCCACTGCCCGTTGTAGTCGTCCTTGAATTCCCGGAGAGCCTGCTGCATCTCCCCGATTGTCCCGAAGGCTCTGAGCCGGAGCAAATTTTCCTTCAGGGTGCGGAGGAGCCTCCCGGCACAGCCGTTCCCTTCGGGGGCGCGGACAAGGGACGGCGATGATTTTACCCCCGGCCAGGCAATCCCGTTCCGGAAGTCGTCGCTGATATACTGCGAGCCGCTGTCATGGCAGATGGTCAGGCCCGCAACCACGTCCGTTCCGATGGCTCCAAAGCATTCCCGGACGCCCTGGCGGATCGGCTGAAGCGCCTCGAAGCGCGTGCCTCGTGTGGCCACGTGGATGCCAACGCACCCCGCCGGGCAATGATTCACCGCGACAAAGACAGCGACCTGACGTCCTGTGCCCGGAAGAGTTGCCGTCATATCGGTGCCCCGCATCCCGTCAACGGTATCCGGGATGATTGTACTGTCATGAGCACGCGGGCCTTGCGATAGCCTCCGCCGTGGAAGCTGCTTTCGGTGATCACTGTCCTGATCTCCTCGACCAGCTCCGCGTCGGACATCGGCCCCTGTGGCCCCGGGCGAAGCCGTGGCAGAGGATCAGCCCGGTGCCGGTTGCAAATCCCGGTACACACCTGACTCGGCTCAGCCCCCGGGGCCTGCACACCCGCGAAACACCGTAAGCCTTGCTCGTGGAGATCGGGATGACGGCGCTCATCGTTTCGACCTCCGGTGGCCGAAAGGGTGGCCCGCCTCCACCCTCGCGACCTTCTCAACGGAAAGCCCGTTATCCATGGCGATCCCGCCAACCCTGGCGCGCAGGCGATCAATCACCTCATCGCGGATGTCGCGCGGGCGATGCTTCAAATTCGATACGCCGCCTTCGGGAAAAGCGCCTCGCCAGCCGCCGACATCCACTGCCGTCAGTTTGCGACGCCGGGCCGGAGCTGGATTTGCTGTGATATGTGAAGTCTCCGCAGCTCCGGCTCCTTCACGCTCAACCTTCTTCTGTTCCGGTATACAACACCTCAATCATCCCCTGTTCTCAGGTCTTGAGTGGCGTCTAAAAAAATCTGAGGCGGGGGATATCGCCACCCAATACGAGAAAGCGCCACAGAACTTCATGGCAATGGTGAAACTCGCTGCCGTCAGAATATGGATCAAATATTATGAGTTAGCTGCCTGCCAATGCTGCGGCCAGAACAGCGAAACCGGCGGTTTATCCGGGGAATCCTGGTAAAGACCCCTCCGGCCTGAATATCCGAAACGGATGATGAAATACGCCCGTAGAGACTTCTCGTGTATCCGGGGGTATTTTCGCCCGGATAAAGCGTCTCTGTCCGAAACACCGATTTTCAACCTGCTGATAACACGGCATAAAACCGCTCCAAATCTGCAGGGGACAAAACCGGCGGTATGGCTGGCTGTGCGGTCGGTATGCTGCTAACCGGTCTCCCCCGGATTTCTCCGGAAATTCAGGGGAAAAAACAGGGGAAAAATTGCCCGGGTACAGGAACCTGTCTGTGGCAGTGTGCAGGCCCGCAATTTCCTGCCGGACTCCTGTTCCTGTATGGAATGTTCCTGTGTGGAACCGGCCTGCGGTCGGCGGGCAGGGAACGGGTATTCCCAGGGTGTTGGCAACCGGCCCGACCGGCGTCAGCCGCGCCTGTGCGGGACCGGACCTCGCCGGTCGCCGGTTCACACCGCGCCCCGCTTGCCTCCCGGCGGACCATCCCTGCATAAAACCGCAGACTGAACCGGACCGCCGCGCCGGTCTTCCTGACCGGAAACGCAGGGCTCGGGGCACCGGTCAGGACGGCGGGCAGGGCAGGGGGTGTCCATGGTCTCATTCCCGGCCTTGCCTGCGGTGGCGTTACAGGGCGGACCGGTCCGGCACATGTCAATCCGGTCATCAGCCACCGGCATTCCGACATCTGTCCGGATGAAACCCGGGGTCGCGCAATTTCCCCGGCCCGGGCCATCGCACACGGTCCTGCCCCGGCAACAATGGTGTTGCCCCCGGCGAACAGGACGGGACCGGTAAAACCGGACACCCTGATCGACGCCGCGATCTGCCGGACCTGATCCGCAGAACGGGCACGGGGGTTTCAGGGCACGGGGACATCGGGCGGCAGCCGCCCGATCTCCGGACTGCGGGCGGGACCGGAGCACGCCACGTCGCGCGAAGGTTTTTTTGCCGCTGGCCATGCCGGGATTCCTGACATTTTTTTTCACCGCCGGTATCGCGCAAATTCCGGCGCGACCCCTCCGGCGGCTTCTGCGCGCGTTTCGGGAGGGCATTTCGTTTCGAGCCCAGGGGCCATTTCGTTTCAGATGACCCGTCGGTGAAAATTTCCTGAATGGTTGCAATCGGTTGTCGGCGGCGGAAATCCGAAACGAAACGAAATGCAAAAAAATCGGCACGCAGACATTGGAAGGTGCGGCACATAACACCCACAAGCCGTCCCCGCCGGGAAGGACCCGTTATTTCCGGGAGCCTGATCCAAAATGAGCCGGGTGATTTCAAGAGGGTCATGATTACGTTTGCTTGCAGAAACACGCGGAGATCACGATGCTTTGGGCTGAAACGGAAACCACCCGAAGCCACCAAGAGCGTAAAAAATACCGCCAGTCAAGTGGCACAACATGCACACCCGCGAAACACCGCAAGCCCTACCTGTGGAGATCGGGGTGACGGCGCTCATCGCTTCGACCTCCGGCACTCGAAAGAGTGGCCCGCCTCCACCTTCGCGGCTTCTCAACGGGAAGCCCGTTATCCATGGGAATCCGCCAACCTTGGCGCGCAGGCGATGTTTCAGGATGGCTCAGTTTACAAATCGTATGCGTTCACTTTATGTTCCTTGTCAAATAAGGGCACGGAGGGATAAGAACCATGAACCACAAGCAATTTCAGGAATGGCTATCTTGGATAGACCAACTCAGCCTGGCGCAGCGGCAACAGGCCGAAGCCGAGCTTTCGGGGGCATCAGAGGCATCTGGACCAGGACGCAGACCGTGCTGCCGTCTCCCGAGACCGTGCCAATGTTGTTCCGGCCCCTGATGACTTCCGGGCAGATCCGGATGCGAAAGGTCGTGGTTGGGAAACTCCCGATCAACCGCTCGCCAACTTACCACCCTTCAATTTATCCACACCTCCCGGAGCTTGTGTATTCTGGCAAAGCCCGCGAGAGACCGCCGGATGGTGCGCAGGCCTGCCTTGAAGAGGGAACACAGGGATCGTCGAGCTTTCCGGACCCCCTTTTTTCGCCGCGTTGCGCGACAGGGTGTTCTTCTTTTGCCCCGGTCGAAACGGCCCGGTTCACAGCGATTGCCGGAACCGGTATGAGCCGCTCCAGCCGATCCGGCTTTTTGATCCGGCTTCGGGTGATGCCAGAGCCCCGGGTTTTGAAGTCGGAGAACATTGCCTCGATGCTCCGGCGCATCCCATGGTCGGGAACCCTGTATTCGGACGGGGCTGCGTTCATGGCGATGATCCATGGTTCCCTGTGACCTTCTTCGTGGAGCACGCCAATGGCGGAGAAGACACCTGTCCCGTAAAGTTCCGCGTTTACAATGCCTTCGGGTATCAACCCGGCAATTTCCCGGGTCAGCAGTTCGCCGCCTCGATGCTGCAGCGTGATATTGCCCTTCATGCGAAGCCGATAGTCCTGGCCTGCTTCCCGACACCATCCGATCAGGCGGGCGGTCCCGTAGAACCGAATCTCCGGTCAACAAAACGTACGAGCCTTCAGGCAACCGGGGGCGAATACTTTCCAAAAGCCCGTTTTGCACACGCCACCCGATTGCCCCTTTGGTTCGGCGCACACGCCGGGCTACAGGCAAGGCGCGGTCCCGCATCCGCACCGATACCATCAAGGCTTCGTGACCCTTGTTGACCCGGCTTTGGTCGAGAGCAGGCACAATCGTCTCTCCGGCATCATGCAGGCGGCGAAAAAGCTCCCCTGCGTAAGCACACATCACCTCGTCAGCATCGATACGGGAATTACTCAAAACCCGTGAAATGTACTGATACCGGTGGTCCACCGAGCCGATATCGCGCGGCAAGGCGGCTGCATTTTCCATCAAATTGACGCTCTGCGTGTTCAAAACCACACTTGCGATCAGCGACAGACCTTCACTGCGTGACTTGTGACAGCCGGGTAAACGGTCGACAAAGTCTGCCTGAACCCTCGAATAAAGTTCGGAAAAACAATTCGTTATCGCCACGACAGCCTCCGGTATCAACAGTGGAGACTCCTTGAATCACACAAAACCGCGAAATGTCAAATCACACGGAGAATTTTGAAGGATGGTAAGTGTGTGTAAGCAATATATCAGGGCAATTGCATTTGGAAATATAAGCCCTTCGCTGACGAACATAGCATGAACTTTTTGGCTCTCTCGTTGCGTTTGTGGTCAGGTTTTGATGTTTTTCAACCTCAATGCGGCAGGACAAATCCAAACGCGATTGCCCTGAGTGTGTGTAAGCAATATATTGACACATGTAAGCAAATAGGCTACATACACAAATGATAAGGCTCAATTAGCATTGATTATGCGTGCCAACCTGTAATAGAACACACCATGAACAAAATTATGGAGCGCGGCACATGGATCATCAAGCTTTTTTGGTGTGGCTCAACGAGATCGACGACCTTTCATCGAAACAACGGGCTGAAACCGGACGGCTCGTTGCCGGGGTTTCGTCGCTGGAAAGCGTGATCGATCTCCTTGAGGCGACTGTTCGCGAGGGGCGTATCTGTCCGCACTGCGCTTCGGGCGGTGCGATCATCAGAGGCCATGCAAGTGGCCTGACGAGGTTCTTTTGCAAAAGCTGTCGCAAAACCTTCAACGCGCTGACCGGGACGCCGCTTGCCCGCTTGCGCCACAAGGACAGATGGGCAGGGTTCGCAGCTTCCCTGCGCGACGGCGAAACGGTAAAGGCGTCCGACGGGCGTTGTATGGTGGCCGACACCACAGCTTTTCGTTGGCGTCATCGCTTTCCCGAGGCCGTAACGGTCGGTGCGGTCAGGCTGTGCGGAATCGTCGAAGCCGATGGGACGTTCTTTCCGCGCAGCCGGAAAGGGGGCCGTAATCTCTCCGGAAAAGCCCGCAAACGCGGGGGAAAGACCTCAAAACGCGGATTGTCGAAGGAGCAGGTTCCGGTCCTCGTTGCGGTCGGCCGATCAGGCACCGCCATCAGTGCTGTCTTGCCTGCGGTGACAGCCGAACATCTCAAAACGGTTCTGCAGCCACGTCTTGATGGGAACGCTCTCCCGGTGACCGATGGCTGCACCGGTTACCCGCCCTGCGCCGCAGAAACGGGCGTCAGCCATGAAAGTCTCAACCGGACCGCCGGAGAACGTGTCCGTGGTGAATTGCACATTCAAACCGTGAACAATCGGCATGAGCGGTTAAAGGCCTTTCCGCGCCGCCATCGGGGCATCGCGACCAAATACCTGGACAGCTGCCTTCGGTGGTTCCACCTTGCCGTCCTTCCGAGCCACCAAACGCCGCGCGCGATACTTGCCGCCGCCGCAGGCATCCTGCCTGTAACACGCCACGCATAATCAATGCTAATTGAGCCAATGATAAAGACCTTTGCCAACAAGCAACTCAGAGATCTTTGGGAAACAGGAAAGTCAAAGATTGATGCGAGGTTCCATGCTCGCATTCTGCGTCGGTTGTATGCGTTAGATGCGGCAACAAGTCTTGAAGATATGAAGTTACCGGGCTTCGACTTTCATGCTCTCAAAGGACATAAGCCGACCCGCTGCACTGTCCACGTAAACGGGCCTTGGTGCGTCACTTTTGAGTTCAACGATGGTAATGCCTATGTCCTTGATTTCGAACAGTATCACTAGGAGATGATCATGAGCCGTAACCCTAATTGCTGCCCGACGCATCCAGGTGAGTTGCTGCGTGAAGATGTGCTTCCAGAAGTCAAAAATTCGAAGGCTGAGATTTCCCGCTTGCTCGGCATTTCGCGACAGCATTTGTACGACATTTTAGCGGAGCGTAAGCCTGTAAGCCCAGAGGTCGCAGTGCGCCTTGGCAAGCTGTTTGGCAATGGTGCAGGTCTTTGGATCAGGATGCAGGGAGCCTATGACGAATGGCAGGCATCCCGTGCAATTGATGTTTCCGAAATACCTACTCTGATTGTAACTGCCCAGCATGTTTGAAAGTGTGGACCGTTTTGAGTTTGCCAATCCGAGGCGCAATTCGGCGATCAATTGATCTGTCGGTTTCATCAATGTTTCGATGATTGATCGCCCCTGCTTTCGGGCGGTGCATGTCACGGTACGCAAGGTGCAGAATACTTCTGCGCCTTGCATGGATCGGAAGCATCCTGAGACCTTCTGACGGGCTTTGCCCATACGCAGGTCCCGTTCGGCTTCGTTATTGGTGAAGGGTACGTTGGGATCGGTCAGGAAGCGCATGGCCACGCCTTTTCGCTTTTGCAGGCGCAGCGCAAGATTGTGGTCCGTTCGGCGCTTTTGGGTGTCATACCAACGGCTTGATAAGGCGACTCTCTTTTTGGATTCCCAAATCGATCTGCCTCTGAAACACGGTTTCCATTCTGAGGAGGATTGGTCATGTGATAGCGGTGAAGATTTCACGCGAAGATATGAATGCCCGGGAATTGCGCGCACGTGCGGGTCGTGTGAAGGCACGTGCGGGTCGTGTGAAGGAAGGCGGGGTTTCCCGACGCCTGCCGACGATTGACCTTGTGCCTGAGAGTGCATCCCGCAAGGTTGCTGCCGGGAGTTGCGGAATGGATCGGCAGGCGTTGCGCGACCGGGTGCATCGCTGCAACGCCGAAGGCGTTGAGGGGCTCTTCAATCGCGGTGGCGGCGGGGCCAGGCAATTGTGCGGGTGTCTATTCGGAGGGGGTCAACCAGGGTTTTGGCTTCAGGCAAAAGAGATTTCATGGCCGATGCCCAACTCTCTTTCCCGATCCCGATCAATGCCTGAAGTTCGCGCAGGTGATGGGCATTGCACAGGGCATGTTCGACCGCTTCCATTTTGAAATAAGGGGCCCGGTTATCATGCACGACAAGCCCTGATACTCCACTCAGTAGATCCCCCCGGCGTGGGGACACGCGGAAATGGCTCAACAGCGGCGAACAGATCACATTCAGCCGCTGGGAAGGGCTCGATGAATGACGCCTTCACAGCAATTTCCAGACCTCGGATTGCGCAATCCGCAGCTTGTCGCGCCGCAAAGTACGGCTACAAAACCCACGACCAGCAATTCGCAGAGGTCATGACGAGTATTGCTGGCCCGTGGATCGGGGACATCATCAAAGGCGGTGAAGAAGGTTTCCATGTCAGGTTCAGGCTCCAGAGGGGTTGTTAGCCCCTCAAGAATCCATCCACCCGATAACCGCAAGGCCTGTCAGATCAGGTCAAATCCCATATGCGATTCCCCTGCCCATCACTGTGCAGGACCAACGGCCAGGATGCTTTTCCTGTCGTCGGTAATGATTTGATGCGACGCCGTATGGCGTTTCTTCTTTCCTGAATACCTGCCTTGCACCTTGACGGCGTCCCGGGCGCTGAACAGGGCGCTCGGTACCACCAATCATTAAGAGGGCACCTCGATTTTTGAGCTGTTTTGTGTTTTTCTGTGCTGTGAACTTCGTCCCTGTTTCCGGACACTGGGGTACTTTACCCCTGTCCATGAAAGGGGCACGAAATGTGTCAATCGCAGAGTAAAATGGGTCCATGTCGCGGCGTAAAAATGGGCCACTTCGGTTGATGTTTTTGTGGCGCTTTTGCACGCGTGCTCGTCACAAAGCTGAAGCGTGCCAAAGCGCATGCTGGCCATAAGGCCAGCATTATTCTGACTGTGATTGCGGGCTGGTTATTTTCGGTTGTTGCGACTGTGTTTGAGCCGATAGCTTTCGCCATTCATCTCGAGGATGTGGACGTGATGGGTTAAACGATCGAGTAGCGCACCGGTCAGCCGCTCAGAGCCAAAGACTTCAGTCCATTCATCGAAGGGCAGGTTCGAGGTTATGATGATGGAGCCGCGTTCATAGCATTGGGATATGACCTCGAAGAGCAGCTCTGCGCCAGATTTGCTGAGCGGTACGAAGCCCAGTTCATCAATGATCAACAGGTTCTGGCTGGTCAGTTGCTTTTGAAGGCGCTGCAATCTCCGCTCATCTTGAGCCTCGATCAGATCATGGACTAATGCCGCAGCCGTTGTGAAGCGCACCTTCAGTCCTCTTTGACATGCAGCCAGCCCAAGTCCCAGGGCGATGTGTGTCTTGCCCGTGCCTGACGGGCCGAGCGCGATGATGTTCTCCCTGCGATTAACGTAATCGCATCGTGCCAGATCCATCGTCAGGGGCTTGTTCAAGCTTGGCATGATCTTGAAGTCAAAGCTATCCAAGCTCTTGGTGCTGGGGAACTTCGCCGCTTTGATGCGCCGTTCAATCATCCGGCGTTCGCGGTCGATCAATTCCATCTCACACAGCCGCGCCAGATAGTGGATGTGATCTTTGTTCTCTGCAGCACAGAGCTGCGCCTGTTTGGCATACTCGCCTTGGAACGTTGGCAGTCGCAGTTGTTTAAGATGATGCCGTAGAAGAATCCGAGGGGCTTCGGTCATGCCGCGGTCCTTCCCATCAAGCTCATGTAACTGGATGGGCGTGTTGTGCCGACATTGGCCTTGGGCAAGTATGGATAGAAGTCCAAATCCAATCGTGGTGGCCGCTTCTCAACCCGACACAGTACAAGGTGTTTTACGGCGTCATAGCCAATTGCACCCATATCTATTGCCTGCTGGATTGCGCCTTGCACAACATCCATTTCGAAGGTCTCCAAAAGGCGCAAGACTTGAACGTATTCTCGCTTGCCCGGCTTACCCATTCTGGCTTCAAGCAGTCGGTGCAGCGTGGCAAATACATCTGGCAAATGCCAACCCTGCAAAGGCGCGGCCTGATCCAGGGCACCCACCTTTTGTTCAAGCAGGGGCAAAAAGTGCAATGGGTCAAAGACCATATCCGCTGATGTGTAGGATCGTTTGTGCCGCGCAATAATCTCATTGCCGCAGCCGATGATAACCTCATGCACAAACCCACGCACATGAACATCGTGGTGCGCATAGGCTACTGGCACCGAGTAATCATTGCTGCGATAGCGCACCATTGAGATCGACGTTGCACGCGTGCTGACGTGATCGCAGGCTTCATATTCTGCGACGGGCAATCCCATCAGAGCATCCAAATCCGACATCAGGCGTGCGCCTATGGTTTGGGTGTGACCCCGCAACGTATCGTCCTGACGTGCTAAACACTTCTCTTCCAAATGTGCGTTCAGATCATCAAAGCTGTCATAGCGAGGTGCGGGAACCATGAAGTTGCGGCGGGTGTATCCAACCATGCCCTCAACGTTGCCTTTATCGTTCCCTCGCGCGGGTCTGCCAAACTTGTCATCAAACAAGTAATGCGACTGCAGTTCCGTAAACCGACGTGTGCGGATGCGCGTCTTATCCCCGAGTATCCGAGCCACGGCGATCTTGGTATTGTCGTAGAGAATGGATTGCGGAATGCCGCCAAAGAATGCAAAGGCGGACACATGGCCATCGCAAAACGCCTCGGTTGTCTCAGCTGGATATCCCTTCACAAACACCGCATCAGAATGTGGCAAGCTCATCACGAAGAAGTGGATCTTGCATTCCACGCCACCGATCACGCCCAGCGTCTCACCAAAATCAACCTGCGCATGGCCCGGCCGATGCGACAACGGCACAAACACCTCTTTGGTGCGCCGTTTTTGCTCGCGCACGTAATAGGTCACCGTGGTCAGGCTGCCAGCATATCCATGCTCATCGCGCAGCCGT
Source organism: Roseovarius sp. (assembly GCA_965207105.1). Classification (GTDB taxonomy): domain Bacteria; phylum Pseudomonadota; class Alphaproteobacteria; order Rhodobacterales; family Rhodobacteraceae; genus Roseovarius. Next base: position 199,326 of record CBDBLS010000039.1, read on the forward strand.
TCAAAGATGCGCTTGGCCGTGTGTCGCTGCTTTTTGATCAGGGCTTTGTCTGTGCGCAGTATCTCATCGACCACACCAACATAACCATCAAGCGTTGGCCGCCGAGGCGCTTCCGACCGACGATACCCAGGCGGAAGTTCATGGCGCAGCATCTTCGCGATCGTCTTACGATCTTTGTTCTCTAATCTGTCAATGCGTGTTCTCTAATCTGTCAATGCGTGTTTCCTGAGTTTCCTGCTTTTGATGTCAGAGGTTGCCTTTGTTCTCTTCGAACTCTGAGGTTCATGATGGGGTTGGCTGGGTGTGGGTCGGCAATGTTGAAACCGCAATCATACCGTTGGTCTTGGCTGTTGCTACAGAATCGGCGCCGTGTCTCACGCCCTCCCTCGGGCATCGTCCCAGATGGGAACTTTGATTTAGGAATCCTCGTTGTCGCCTCGTAAGCCTTACGCGGACTGGAAGTCAGTTTTGTCTCGCATAATGGCATGAAGTATGATTGCCAGACGACGCGCCAGAGCCACTCGGGCCTTTCTCATCGTTGAGCGCGCACCGATTGCGAGGGCCCATGTCTTCAATTTGAGCGGAGCGGCATACCGCGTCAGCATCACATTGGCGGCCTCATAGAGAAGCGTTCTGACGCGCACGTCGCCCCGCTTTGAGATGCTGCCCGTGTAGTCGATTTCACCAGATTGATGCCGTCGCGGCACCAGTCCAAGATACGCCCCCACATCACGCGATTTCCTGAAACGCGACGGATCATCAATTGCTGCGGCAAAGGCCAATGCTGTGATCGGACCGACCCCTGGTACCGTCATAAGGCGCTGGCAGACTTCGGATTTGCGGGTCATCTTTTTGATGTCGCCATCAATGGCTGCAACCGCCGCGAGGATTGCTTCGCGTGCTGCGAACAGTCCGCAAATTGCGGCATGGAGGCCAGGCACTCCATCGCTAACTTTTAGCGCCGCGTTTTTGAATGCCGGAGACAAAGCTCGTGGCAGCCGCACGCCGAAGACGACGACCAGACCGCGGATCTGATTGTCGAGCGTCACACGCTGTCCGACCAGCTTCTTGCGGGCTGCGATCAGCGACCGGATTGCGTGCGCTGACAGTGATTTGACATGGGTCGGCTTGTAGAATCCCGTCCGCGCCAGGTGTGCCAAACCGCGGGCATCATTGCGGTCCGTCTTGTGGCCGGCCAGAGATTTAAGGGCCTGATATGCTTGCCTGCTCTCGATGCAAACAACCGGGACACCAAGCTCCGTCAGCCCATGGTAAAGCATTGGTGCCATCCGTCCCGTTTCAAATACAACTTTGGCACATGGTGGTCCAGAAGCGAGGAAGTCAGCGATCGCTTTTGGTGTTGAGCTCGCTTTTCCTTCACGAATAAGGGCCCCTTCACGATCCAGAATGCAGATATGCGTCTCTTCCATGGACACATCCAAACCAGCAAAATATTCCATTGGTCAGTCTCCTTTTCAATTGCATGTGCATCCAGAATAACAGGGGTAACTGAGTGCTGATCCTGATTACGCCATGTTGAAAAACCGCGCCGCTTCTCGGCCAGACATACCGTCCTTCAAACAAGCACGGCGCACACGACTATAAATATCCACAGAATACATCTCCCGCCCTCCGAATAAACGAAGGGCACAAACTGGCGGACTTTTACTCCGCTACAACTGCGATATGCAGCCGCTTCTGTGGCCCAATATTGCTCCGCGTTTTACACGTTCAACGCTCACCTGGAAGAGCAATGCCGCAAACGGCAGGACGATGTCCTGCGCGGACACAAGGCCAGCATCGGCGAACGGCTGCAAGCCGATCCGGCGGCAATGCAGGATTTGCCCGGCGCACCCTTCGAGGCCTGTGAGTTGCAAAGTGGCCAGGTCACATCGACATCGGTGCTGCGGTATCGCGGTAACGACTACTCGGTACCGGTCGCATATGGCCACCGCGCGGTCTGGATCAAGGGCTTCGTGATCCGCGTCGTTATCGGTTGCGCCACTGAGGTGATCGCCGATCATCCCCGCTCTTATGACAGCGGTGACATGGTGTTCGACCCGCTGCATTACCTGCCGCTGATCGAGCGCAGGATCATGTCCTTCGATCAGGCTGCGCCCTTGCAGGGTTGGAAACTGCCTGACGCCTTCGCCACGCTCCGGCGCTTGCTGGAAGCCCGGCAGGGCAAGGCGGGCAAAAGGGAGTATGTCCAGGTCCTGCGCCTGTCGGAACGGTTCGAGCTGGAGGTGCTGCATCTTGCCGTCAAAGACGCCCTGCGAATGGGGGCGGTCAGCTTCGATGCGATCAAGCACCTCGTCCTGTGCCGCGTCGAGCGAAGGCCCCCGAGGTTGGATTTGGATGTCTATCCGTTCCTGCCCGGAACCAACATCGCCACCACCTCGGCTTCTTCCTGTATGAGCCTTCTGTCAGGAGGTGACGCATGACGGATGCACCCGAACTGCCGCTGACACACCACCTCAAGACTCTGCGCCTGCCCACCTTCCTGCGCGAGCATGACAAGCAAGCGCGCATTTGTGCGGCGGAAGGCCTGGATCATGTGCGCTATCCAGCCCGGCTGACCGAGCTGGAACCAATCGATCGGGAGAGGCGCATGGTCGAGCGCCGGATCAAGGCGGCAAAGCTTCCAACCGTCAAAAGCCTCGACAGCTTCGACTTTACGGCCATCCCCGGTCTGAACAAGATGATGGTGCTGGAACTGGCGCGCTGTGAATGGATCGAGCGCAGGGAGAACGTCATCGCGCTCGGCCCGTCGGGAACCGGCAAAACCCATGTCGCTCTCGGGTTGGGGCTGACCGCCTGCCAGAAAGGGTTGCCTGTCGCCTTCGTAACCGCCGCAGCTCTCGTGCACGGGATGATGGAGGCCCGCGACGAGAAACGCCTCCGGCAGCTTCAGCGCAAACTGGCCAAGGTCAAACTGCTGATCATCGACGAGCCGGGCTTCGTCCCCTTGAGCAAAACCGGCGCCGAGCTTCTGTTCGAGCTGATCTCTCAGCGCTGCGAGCGTGGCTCAACCCTGATCACATCGAACCTGCCCTTCGAGGAATGGACCGAGACATTCGGCACCGAACGCTTGACCGGCGCGCTCCCGGACCGGCTGACACATCACGTCAACATCCTCGAGATGAACGGCGAAAGCTACCGCCTCAATCAGAGCCGCGCACGTATTGCCAACCCTTCAACCTGACAACTGAACAATCGGCCTGACGGCCAATGCGCCTTGGAACGTGCTTGCTGATTGGTGGCCACACGCCCCAAGGCGCACTCCACAAACTGGCCGACTTTTGCTCCGCCCCAGTGGCCGGATTTTACTCCGCCGTTGACATCCCTGTACGCAAGCAATTTTTTGGGGCCTATATACTTAACTAGCCACAATTTTCTTGACGTTACATCTATTTCTGGCTAGTATAATCCCAACAGGAGAAATTAGGCCCATGCCAGATACACTTAGCACATTTGAGTTCTTTCAGAAATTCCCAAATGAGGAAGCTGCACGGACGTTCTTCGAAAATCGCCGATGGGGCGGTGTACCCGTATGTGGTCACTGCGGTTCTGTTAATGTGTCTGAGTGCAAAGACCATAAGCCAATGGCTTACCGTTGTAAATCTTGCCGCAAGCATTTCAGCGTTCGTACAGGCACGGTACTGGCTGAGAGCCGCCTTCCCTTGCTCAAGTGGTTGCTTGCCATCTACAAGTGGTTGCTTGCCATCTACATGCTCACCAGCGCCCGCAAGGGCATCCCCAGCACCCAGATGGCGCGTGAACTGGGCGTAACTCAGAAAACAGCATGGTTCCTTGCGCAGCGCATCCGCGAAACATGGATGAACGGCAACGATAGCTGCGACATGGGCGATCACACTCAGGTTGACGAGGCGTACATCGGCGGCAAAGAGAGCAATAAACACGCGAACAAGAAACTACGCGCTGGCCGTGGTGCCGTTGGCAAGGTTGCGGTTGTTGGTATGCGCGGTCAGTACGGTGAAGTTCGTGCCAAGCCTGTCGAGCGCACCAACGCGGCGACATTGGCCGGTTTCGTCAAGGACAATGCCCCAATGGGCGCAACAGTCGTGACAGATGAGTTCAAAGCCTACCGCAGCCTTCCCAATCATGGCTTCGATCACAAGACAGTCCGTCACTCCGCAGGTGAGTATGACTCCGCAGGTGAGTATGTTCGCGATATGGCCCATACAAACGGCATCGAAAGCTTCTGGGCGCTGCTCAAGCGCGGTTACATCGGTATCTATCACTACATGAGTGCCAAGCACTTGCACCGCTATATCAACGAGTTCTCCTTTCGCCACAACACGGCGAAAGCTGGCACAATGAACTTCATCAACATGACGATTGACCGGATGCTTGATAAGCGCCTGACTTATAAGGATTTGATCAATGGCTAAGAAACCTGAAACAATAGAACCTATAGACGCAGATTTTGGTGATGTTGTTGACAGAATTGTAGATGAAAGCGGTGACATTGACATTATTCAGACGCCTAATGCCTATGGTCTGGCAACCAAGAAAGCTGAGTATGCCGGGCCGTTGTCACTGGGCGAAATTAAGTTGAGTTGCTTCGTTACAGGCGACGGTGAGAGGTTCATTTCAGGGCGTAGTATGACTACGGCTATCGGCATGAAAGGCCGTGGCCAAGGAATGCAGCGTATTTCCGCAAATTCCACCCTAAAACCTTTTATGAACAATGCCTTGGTTATGGCCATTGAACAGCCGGTTGAGATCACTGGGAAAACATCTAAACCAGTACATGGTTACAGGGCAGAGATACTTGCTGATTTATGTGACGCAATATTAGAGGCCAGAAAAGCAGACGCTTTGAAAACCGAACAAGAAATCCGCTACAGCCGCTATGCCGAAAACCTAGTTAGAGGATTTGCGCGAGTTGGCATCGCAGCTTTGGTCGACGAGGCCACAGGCTACCAGAGCGTACGTGACAATGCCGCTCTTCAGAAAATTCTCGACAAGTTCTTGAAAGACGAGGCGCGCACGTGGTCAAAGACATTCCCTGATGAATTTTGGCAGAAGCTTGTTAAGGTGAAGGGACACAACAGTTACTACGCCATGAAACGACCGGCCTTTGTTGGCCATTGGGTCAATGATATCGTCTATTCTAGGCTTGCCCCCGGAATTAAGGAGAGACTCAAGGAGATAAACCCAAGGCTTCCCTCAGGAGATCGCAAGAAAAGACATCACCAGCATCTTACTGAGGACTATGGACTTCCAGAACTAAAAGACCATTTGAAGAAGGTGATGGTGCTCATGGACGCCTCTTCTGGAAAAAAAGAGTTCGAAAAACTGCTTAACAGGTCACTTCCTAAGTATGGCACCAATCTTGAGTTACCGCTTGATGAAGAGGGCTAAAGATTCATCGCCCCGTGGGGTGGCCAACGGCTAGATAAGTATATAGGCCCCAATTTTTTCCCTGCTTTTTCCCCTGAATTTCCGGAGAAATCCGGGGGAGACTGGTTAGCAGCACACCGACCGCACAGCCAGCCACACCGCCGGTTTTACCCCCTGCGGATCTGGAGCGGTTTTACGCCGTGTTATCAGCGGGTTGAAAATCGGTGTTTTTGACAGAGACGCTTTATCCGGGCGGATACACCCCCCGATACACGAGAAGTCTCTGCGGGCGTATTTCATCATCCGTTTCGGGTATTCAGGCCGGAGTGATCTTTCCCCGCTTTCCCCCGGCAAACGACCGGTTTCGCTGTCCCTGAGCGTGGCATTTTCGATACCAATCAGGGTGGTGACGACGCTGCGGGTCGGGTTTCATGGATTAACCGGAGTGCGGGTGTCAATCGCAGAGTAAAATGGGTCCATGTCGCGGCGTAAAAATGGGCCACTTCGGTTGATGTTTTGTGGCGCTTTTGCACGCGTGCTCGTCACAAAGCTGAAGCGTGCCAAAGCGCATGCTGGCCATAAGGCCAGCATTATTCTGACTGTGATTGCGGGCTGGTTATTTTCGGTTGTTGCGACTGTGTTTGAGCCGATAGCTTTCGCCATTCATCTCGAGGATGTGGACGTGATGGGTTAAACGATCGAGTAGCGCACCGGTCAGCCGCTCAGAGCCAAAGACTTCAGTCCATTCATCGAAGGGCAGGTTCGAGGTTATGATGATGGAGCCGCGTTCATAGCATTGGGATATGACCTCGAAGAGCAGCTCTGCGCCAGATTTGCTGAGCGGTACGAAGCCCAGTTCATCAATGATCAACAGGTTCTGGCTGGTCAGTTGCTTTTGAAGGCGCTGCAATCTCCGCTCATCTTGAGCCTCGATCAGATCATGGACTAATGCCGCAGCCGTTGTGAAGCGCACCTTCAGTCCTCTTTGACATGCAGCCAGCCCAAGTCCCAGGGCGATGTGTGTCTTGCCCGTGCCTGACGGGCCGAGCGCGATGATGTTCTCCCTGCGATTAACGTAATCGCATCGTGCCAGATCCATCGTCAGGGGCTTGTTCAAGCTTGGCATGATCTTGAAGTCAAAGCTATCCAAGCTCTTGGTGCTGGGGAACTTCGCCGCTTTGATGCGCCGTTCAATCATCCGGCGTTCGCGGTCGATCAATTCCATCTCACACAGCCGCGCCAGATAGTGGATGTGATCTTTGTTCTCTGCAGCACAGAGCTGCGCCTGTTTGGCATACTCGCCTTGGAACGTTGGCAGTCGCAGTTGTTTAAGATGATGCCGTAGAAGAATCCGAGGGGCTTCGGTCATGCCGCGGTCCTTCCCATCAAGCTCATGTAACTGGATGGGCGTGTTGTGCCGACATTGGCCTTGGGCAAGTATGGATAGAAGTCCAAATCCAATCGTGGTGGCCGCTTCTCAACCCGACACAGTACAAGGTGTTTTACGGCGTCATAGCCAATTGCACCCATATCTATTGCCTGCTGGATTGCGCCTTGCACAACATCCATTTCGAAGGTCTCCAAAAGGCGCAAGACTTGAACGTATTCTCGCTTGCCCGGCTTACCCATTCTGGCTTCAAGCAGTCGGTGCAGCGTGGCAAATACATCTGGCAAATGTGTAAAACGCGGAGCAATATTGGGCCACAGAAGCGGCTGCATATCGCAGTTGTAGCGGAGTAAAAGTCCGCCAGTTTGTGCCCTTCGTTTATTCGGAGGGCGGGAGATGTATTCTGTGGATATTTATAGTCGTGTGCGCCGTGCTTTGTTTGAAGGACGGTATGTCTGGCCGAGAAGCGGCGCGGTTTTTCAACATGGCGTAATCAGGATCAGCACTCAGTTACCCCTGTTATTCTGGATGCACATGCAATTGAAAAGGAGACTGACCAATGGAATATTTTGCTGGTTTGGATGTGTCCATGGAAGAGACGCATATCTGCATTCTGGATCGTGAAGGGGCCCTTATTCGTGAAGGAAAAGCGAGCTCAACACCAAAAGCGATCGCTGACTTCCTCGCTTCTGGACCACCATGTGCCAAAGTTGTATTTGAAACGGGACGGATGGCACCAATGCTTTACCATGGGCTGACGGAGCTTGGTGTCCCGGTTGTTTGCATCGAGAGCAGGCAAGCATATCAGGCCCTTAAATCTCTGGCCGGCCACAAGACGGACCGCAATGATGCCCGCGGTTTGGCACACCTGGCGCGGACGGGATTCTACAAGCCGACCCATGTCAAATCACTGTCAGCGCACGCAATCCGGTCGCTGATCGCAGCCCGCAAGAAGCTGGTCGGACAGCGTGTGACGCTCGACAATCAGATCCGCGGTCTGGTCGTCGTCTTCGGCGTGCGGCTGCCACGAGCTTTGTCTCCGGCATTCAAAAAACGCGGCGCTAAAAGTTAGCGATGGAGTGCCTGGCCTCCATGCCGCAATTTGCGGACTGTTCGCAGCACGCGAAGCAATCCCTCGCGGCGGTTGCAGCCATTGATGGCGACATCAAAAAGATGACCCGCAAATCCGAAGTCTGCCAGCGCCTTATGACGGTACCAGGGGTCGGTCCGATCACAGCATTGGCCTTTGCCGCAGCAATTGATGATCCGTCGCGTTTCAGGAAATCGCGTGATGTGGGGGCGTATCTTGGACTGGTGCCGCGACGGCATCAATCTGGTGAAATCGACTACACGGGCAGCATCTCAAAGCGGGGCGACGTGCGCGTCAGAACGCTTCTCTATGAGGCCGCCAATGTGATGCTGACGCGGTATGCCGCTCCGCTCAAATTGAAGACATGGGCCCTCGCAATCGGTGCGCGCTCAACGATGAGAAAGGCCCGAGTGGCTCTGGCGCGTCGTCTGGCAATCATACTTCATGCCATTATGCGAGACAAAACTGACTTCCAGTCCGCGTAAGGCTTACGAGGCGACAACGAGGATTCCTAAATCAAAGTTCCCATCTGGGACGATGCCCGAGGGAGGGCGTGAGACACGGCGCCGATTCTGTAGCAACAGCCAAGACCAACGGTATGATTGCGGTTTCAACATTGCCGACCCAACACCCAGCCAACCCCATCATGAACCTCAGAGTTCGAAGAGAACAAAGGCAACCTCTGACATCAAAAGCAGGAAACTCAGGAAACACGCATTGACAGATTAGAGAACAAAGATCGTAAGACGATCGCGAAGATGCTGCGCCATGAACTTCCGCCTGGGTATCGTCGGTCGGAAGCGCCTCGGCGGCCAACGCTTGATGGTTATGTTGGTGTGGTCGATGAGATACTGCGCACAGACAAAGCCCTGATCAAAAAGCAGCGACACACGGCCAAGCGCATCTTTGAACGGCTGCGCGATGAGCATGGATATGCCGGCAGCCTGACCACGGTGACCTATTACGTGCGCGAGCAAAAACGGCGCACCAAAGAGGTGTTTGTGCCGTTGTCGCATCGGCCGGGCCATGCGCAGGTTGATTTTGGTGAGACGCTGGGCGTGATCGGTGGCGTGGAATGCAAGATCCACTTCTTCGTGATGAGCTTGCCACATTCTGATGCGGTGTTTGTGAAGGGATATCCAGCTGAGACAACCGAGGCGTTTTGCGATGGCCATGTGTCCGCCTTTGCATTCTTTGGCGGCATTCCGCAATCCATTCTCTACGACAATACCAAGATCGCCGTGGCTCGGATACTCGGGGATAAGACGCGCATCCGCACACGTCGGTTTACGGAACTGCAGTCGCATTACTTGTTTGATGACAAGTTTGGCAGACCCGCGCGAGGGAACGATAAAGGCAACGTTGAGGGCATGGTTGGATACACCCGCCGCAACTTCATGGTTCCCGCACCTCGCTATGACAGCTTTGATGATCTGAACGCACATTTGGAAGAGAAGTGTTTAGCACGTCAGGCCGATACGTTGCGGGGTCACACCCAAACCATAGGCGCACGCCTGATGTCGGATTTGGATGCTCTGATGGGATTGCCCGTCGCAGAATATGAAGCCTGCGATCACGTCAGCACGCGTGCAACGTCGATCTCAATGGTGCGCTATCGCAGCAATGATTACTCGGTGCCAGTAGCCTATGCGCACCACGATGTTCATGTGCGTGGGTTTGTGCATGAGGTTATCATCGGCTGCGGCAATGAGATTATTGCGCGGCACAAACGATCCTACACATCAGCGGATATGGTCTTTGACCCATTGCACTTTTTGCCCCTGCTTGAACAAAAGGTGGGTGCCCTGGATCAGGCCGCGCCTTTGCAGGGTTGGCATTTGCCAGATGTATTTGCCACGCTGCACCGACTGCTTGAAGCCAGAATGGGTAAGCCGGGCAAGCGAGAATACGTTCAAGTCTTGCGCCTTTTGGAGACCTTCGAAATGGATGTTGTGCAAGGCGCAATCCAGCAGGCAATAGATATGGGTGCAATTGGCTATGACGCCGTAAAACACCTTGTACTGTGTCGGGTTGAGAAGCGGCCACCACGATTGGATTTGGACTTCTATCCATACTTGCCCAAGGCCAATGTCGGCACAACACGCCCATCCAGTTACATGAGCTTGATGGGAAGGACCGCGGCATGACCGAAGCCCCTCGGATTCTTCTACGGCATCATCTTAAACAACTGCGACTGCCAACGTTCCAAGGCGAGTATGCCAAACAGGCGCAGCTCTGTGCTGCAGAGAACAAAGATCACATCCACTATCTGGCGCGGCTGTGTGAGATGGAATTGATCGACCGCGAACGCCGGATGATTGAACGGCGCATCAAAGCGGCGAAGTTCCCCAGCACCAAGAGCTTGGATAGCTTTGACTTCAAGATCATGCCAAGCTTGAACAAGCCCCTGACGATGGATCTGGCACGATGCGATTACGTTAATCGCAGGGAGAACATCATCGCGCTCGGCCCGTCAGGCACGGGCAAGACACACATCGCCCTGGGACTTGGGCTGGCTGCATGTCAAAGAGGACTGAAGGTGCGCTTCACAACGGCTGCGGCATTAGTCCATGATCTGATCGAGGCTCAAGATGAGCGGAGATTGCAGCGCCTTCAAAAGCAACTGACCAGCCAGAACCTGTTGATCATTGATGAACTGGGCTTCGTACCGCTCAGCAAATCTGGCGCAGAGCTGCTCTTCGAGGTCATATCCCAATGCTATGAACGCGGCTCCATCATCATAACCTCGAACCTGCCCTTCGATGAATGGACTGAAGTCTTTGGCTCTGAGCGGCTGACCGGTGCGCTACTCGATCGTTTAACCCATCACGTCCACATCCTCGAGATGAATGGCGAAAGCTATCGGCTCAAACACAGTCGCAACAACCGAAAATAACCAGCCCGCAATCACAGTCAGAATAATGCTGGCCTTATGGCCAGCATGCGCTTTGGCACGCTTCAGCTTTGTGACGAGCACGCGTGCAAAAGCGCCACAAAACATCAACCGAAGTGGCCCATTTTTACGCCGCGACATGGACCCATTTTACTCTGCGATTGACATGCGGGTTCCCGGTGAATTTTGACAGCCGGATGCGGCTGGAGTTCAGGGGCACACAGCTCGGTTCGGATGGCGGTCTTCCGGTGATGCGCGAACCCGACGACGCACCCGGACTGTCCGGTCCGGCGTCGGCTCGGCGTCGCTGCGCGACAGCCGTCAGGGCAGGAACACCGTCCACAGGCTCGGCGGGCTGTTCCGGCAAGCGGTCCATGGGCGGGTCGATGGCTACGGGGACGTGATATACTCCTCCGCCTGAATTGATCTGAGAATTTTTGTCGGTGAGTCGATTCGCCGCATATCGTTTTGTATCGGGACGTGCATCCTCCTGGCATGGCCAAACAGCATAAGACATTCAGCCTCACATGCGAGGACCGCGCGGCGCCTGAAGCGATTTGTCGTCGCCGTAAAGTGGACGCACTCGTGTGGAAGCGTGCCCGTGCGTTTTTGCTTCTGGATGCGGGCTATGATGCCAAATTGGTCTGCGGGATACTTGATATTGGCCCGACAGTTTTGACGGAGTGGCGATTTGGCTTTTCCGGTGCGGGGCTGTCGTTCTTTGGCCTGAAAGATTACAGCCAGCGGCAGGGACACTTGAGTGTTACGCAGGAGCAGGGGCTGAAAGCCCGTTTCACCGAACATCCGGCACGGAATGTAGATGAGATCTGTGCCTGTATTCTGACCGAATACGGGCAAATCTACAGTATCCGTCTTGATCAAGGAGAATTTTGCGACCATTTGCGGTCAGCCTTGACAAGCGCATTTGCCATCTCGATCAGCTTTCTCATGAGCGCGGTGAGAGCGACTTTGGCAGGCTTGCCAGCTGCAATCATGGCCTGGTATTTCCTTGCGAGGTCAGGGTTGTGGCGTGCCGCGACGAGAGCCGGCATGTAAAGAGCGTCGCGCAGGAATTTACGACCGCCCTGAATGAAGGCCTTGCCGCGCCATTGCCCGGACTGTCGCGTCATGGGTGCGGGGCCCGCCGGACTGGCTGCCTTCCTGCGGTCCAGTGTTCCGATCTCTGGAAATTCGACCAGGATGGCGACGGCAGCGACCTCGCCGATGCCGGGAATGGAGCGGAGAATATCATGTGCGCGCGCCCTTTTCCGACAATCACGCAGACGCGTCCCGAGTTCATCGTCAAGAGCCGCGATCTGGCGTTTGACCTGCGTCAGGCGTGCTTTTGTCTGGCGGCGTGTGAACGCCAGAGTCTGTGTTTTCACACGGTTCAACAGCCGGGTTCTGTCCTTGACCAGGGCCATCCGCGCGATCTGCAACTCTTTGAGTTCACGTTCATTCCTGTTGTAAGGCCTGTCCGGTACCGGATCGAACGCCGAACCCATCGTGGCCAGGATGCGCGCGTCAACGGCATCTGTTTTGGCACGCGTTCCATGCGCCTGGGCAAAGCGGCGGGCCTGTAGTGGATTGATCTTCACCAGAGGCAATTTGCCCGGGAACGTCTTCTCAAAGGAGGCATGGTAAGGACCCGTTGGTTCAAAGACCACGATTTGTGGCTGTTCGCTCCCGATCCAGCGCCTGAGCGCGCGAAAGCCGGAAGCGGTGTTGTCGAATTGGGCATGCTGCCCCGTCCCCGTGCGGTAGACATCCAAATGCGCTTTGGAGATGTCGATCCCGATGCTGTCCTTCATTATCTTCGATGTCCTGTGCCTGTCGTGCAGAGCCATGAGCTGCTGCGTATCCGTTCAGGCCTCATGCGAAGACGGTGGCTGATCAAACTATCAAACGGTTCACTAGACTCGATTCGCAATAAGGGCGGTTATTTTTGAACGGAGGTATCCCTGCCCATTTGGTCAGGCTGTTTTCAAATTCAGGTTTGCCAGGGCCGCTACATTCCTTGCGATCATATCCGCCTGGCCATTATTGCGATGGGTATCGGCAAAAATCCCGAACTTTTTCATGCGGCAAATTCCATGCTCTACGCCGATGCGCAGCTTTGAGTGCCATGTGTTGCAGCTTTTCCGCTCTTTGGCAAGGGGATGGTTCTTTGAGGCTTTGAGCGGGACTTCCAGCGGCGTTCCGAGATAACCGGGATCGCCCGGGACAGGCACACCGGGGGCTTGTCCACGCGCGCTTCATCATATATCCGCTTGTCGTGCTTTCGCCCGGGCTGTGCAGGACCAACGGCCAGGATCCTTTTCCTGTCGTCGGTAATGATCCGGTGCGACGCTGTATGGCGTTTCTTCTTTCCTGAATACCTGGCTTTGCGCCTTGACGGCGTCCCGGGGCGCTGAACAGGGTGCCCGGCACCATCAATCACAGGATAGGGAAGATCGTTTCTTTCCTGTGTCGATAATTTGATCCTGCGCTCCGGCATGGCGAAATGGCCAGCCATCACCGTCGTCATGGCGCGAACGCGGCGGCAAACTGCGGGGCTGGAAATGTCGAAAAGCAGGCCAACAAAGCCCTGGCCGGCGTATGTGCGGTAATGGATCAGGCACAAAAGCATTTGTTCCGCCGGTTGCAGCCGATACTTCCTGCCGCCCCCGATGGCCCGTTGTCTGTTCTTTCGGGACAAACGCCCGGCTTCACCGGCAAGCCAAATCGGGTGAAGCTGACAAACCGGAGCATCAAAATCCGCCGGACGTATTCCGGAAAGGCGGAAAAACAACTCTGGACGTGCTCGTAAAACTTTCAGTACGGCCATTCCGGCAAACTCCACTGCTTCGGTGAAGCTGGAATGGCAGAAATCTACCTATTGCGAAACAGGTCTAGTACAACCAGGCCCCTCACGATCCAGCGACCGTCGAAGCCAGTCACGCCATATATGGCGTGACTGGCTTCGCCTCAAACTTCGCATGAAACCCAGGGAAAGTCATAAGACAAGCCCCTCGGGGGCCGCGAGACTGATGCGCCGCCTCGGGTTTGAATACAAAAAGCCCTTGTCGCTTCCGGCACAGGCGGACGAAGCCGGACAGGCGGCGTTTATCGCCATGTATGAAGCTTTGCTGTCCGGGTTGGGGGCGGATGAGATGGTGGTCTTCTCCGATGCTGTACATCCGGAGCATCGGAACCGTCCCGCCCATGGCTGGTTCCCGAAGGGGCAAAAGACGGCCCTGAAGGCAACATCGGGGCGCAGGCGTCTCAATATTCAGGGCGCGCTCGATCTTGAAACGTTCCGGTTCACCTTTGTGGAAGGGGAGAAGATCAATGCCCGAACAACACGGCGGATGCTCGAAAAGCCGGAGCGCAACAACCCGACCATGGCGACAATCCATGTCTTCCCCGACAACGCCCGCTATCACCACGCCAAAATGCTCCAGCCCTGGCTCGAGAGTTCTGAACGCCGTGTGAAGCTGCACTTTTTGCCGCCATATGCACCCCACCTCAATCCGATTGAACGTCTCCGGGGCGTCATGCACAAATGGGTCACCCACAATCGTCACTACGCCACATTCGATCAGTTCACAGAGGCCATTCCTGATTTCTTCCGAAAAACCTTACCGGCAAAATGGACCGGGTTCCGGGACACCGTCACAGACAACTTCCGCGTTGTCCCGTTCAAGGATTACAAACTGATCCCGGCTCAAAAACTCAGGCCAATTCAGGCGTAGGAGTATAGTACTTTCTTTTTGCCCCAAATATCCCGGGGGAGACGCTGAAACCCCACTGGGTTTCAGCGTCGGGGGCAGAGTCCCCTTTTCAGAAATCCAGATCGGCATAATGCGCAGGTGGTGGAAATCCCGACACCTGATCGACCAGGATACTCCGAAACGCCGGGCGTGATTTGATCTTGGCATACCACTGCTTGACCACATCCGACCGGTTCCAGTCCACATCAGAAATATAGTCCAGCGACGAAGATGTGCCGCAGCCGCAAAATCCGCCAGCGTCATCGCATCACCCGCAAGCCATATCCGCCGGTCCAGCATCCACGCCATGTAATCGAGGTGAAACTTGATCGCCCGCGCACCCGATTTCACATTTCCACTGTCGGGAAACCCTTTGCCCATGACCTTTTTGTTAACCCGCTCATAAAGCAGATTTTGATGTCACCTCATTGTGGAACTTGTCAAGACCTAGTGAATTAAATCATCAGACAAAATGCACGGTTTTTAGAGGGTCCCGGCTGCATCGGCCCCAACTTCAACACCCAAGGACGACCTGACCGGGTCGCCATCCTCGGACAGGACCTGCCATCGGTAGAGGAGTTTTTGGGCCAGCTGGTTGGCGATGCGTAGCGGATCGACGGCAGAGCTTAACGCCAGCAGGGTGAATTCTGGCAGCAGCAGAAACGAGAAGAGACGGGTTTTTTCGAATTGCTCCACCGGAAAGAAAAACGTACCGGTCGGAACGATTGAATCGCTCCGACCGGCGGTGTCCTTTGCGGAGTTCATTCCGGCTGCCGGACCGCGCTATGTCGCGATGTCCAACTGCTCTCGGCGGCTGGACGTGGCGGCCAGATCGATGGTCTCGGCATCGAGATCAAGCACCACCCCATAGACGTCATGCGCCTGTTCGGTCGAGCAGAACCCGTCCAGAACATCATCCAGCACTTTTTGCGGATTGCGTTCCAAGGGGTTTCCGAAACCACCGCCGCAGGGGCTGTAGTAGGCCATGACGTCATCTTTCCTGACTTCCAGCCCATGAAACTTGGAATGCATTTCGCGGGCCGGTTCATTGGAGGAGACGTTGTAGATCTCGCATTTCCCGGCAGCGCCTTCCTTGCCGCCGAAAATGCCCCAGGGAACGTTGGTATGGCGTTCGCTTTCATGCGTAATGATGCCGTCGGTCAGGATGCGCTGGCTTTTGACCACACCAATTCCACCGCGATACTTGCCCGCCCCCGGCAGCACGTCGTCACGCAACTCGTAACGTTCGCAGATCATCGGAATATGCATCGCCAGATCTTCAAGCGGGTTGTTACGGGTGTTGGCCATCAGGTTGTCGATGCTGTCGGGTCCGTCCGAGCCGGGCCGCCCGCCATAGGCACCTTCGTTCACCTCCAGGAACACCCAGTATTCGCCATCCGGGCGCACTCCGGCATAAGAGGCAAAAGAGATCGAGGCCGACGAACCGGCGATGATTTCATCCGGCAGAACCGGTGCCATCGCCTTCATGATCAGGTCGATCATCATGTTGCATTGCGTAAAACGCGCCTCGGCCGATGTGGGTGCCTTGGGATTGAAGATCGATCCCTTTGGCGCGATCACGTCGATCGGGCGGAATGAACCCTGGTTCGAGGGTACCCGCGTGTCGCTGGTGGCAGTGTCGAGCAAAAGTTTGCGGAACGCCGCAAAGGCCGCAACCTTGGTCGATCCCTCGAAAGGTACGTTATAGGCAGTGGGCGTTTGTGGGGCCGAACCAGTCAGGTCGACCTCGATCAGGTCTCCGATGACCCGGACGCAGACCTTGACCGGCAGGGTTTGGCCCCGGTTACGGCCATCGTCATCGAGCCAGCCTTCGGCACGGTATTCGCCGTCCGGAATATCCGCGATCCGCTGGCGCAGCATCTTTTCGGAATAATCCATCAGCTGGTTGCAGGCGTTGAACACCAGATCCTTGCCATAGCGATCCAGGAGTTCCTTGAAACGTTTGACCCCCAGCCGGGCCGATGCGATCTGCGCCTCGATATCATCGACAAGCTGACGCGCGGCGCGGGAATTGTTGCGGATGAAGCTCCACATCGTCTCGTTACGCTTGCCCTTGCGATAAAGCTTGGTGCCCGCGAACAGCATCCCTTCGGCATAGACATCCGGCACATCGATGATCAGGCCCGGCGTGGCCGCGCCGATGTCGATATGGTGCGCGGTGTTACCAGAATAACCAACCAGCTCGCCCTCGTAGAAAATCGGGATCACGATGGCGAGGTCAGGCGTATGCGACGCGCCGTGATAAGGGTGGTTATGCACCACCACGTCATCCTCGTACCATTCACCATCATCCAGCGTGTCCTGAATACCCGCCAGATAGCCGGGGATCGAGCCGATATGCATGGGCGTCGATTCCGACTCGCAGAGCGTGTTGAACTGTGTGTCGAACAATCCCGCGCCCAGATCCTCGGATTCGCGGATGATCGACGAAAAGGACATGCGAAAGAGCACATGCGCCATTTCCTCGGCGATGGTTTCGATAGATCCCCGAATTACCTGAAGCGTAATGGGATCAATTGTCTTTGTCTCGTTGGTCATTGATCTGTCCTCCCTCAGGCTTTCGTGAGCCGCATGCTGCCATAATCCAGAACCTCGGCGGTGTAGCCGGGGGGCAGCAGCGTGGTGGAATTATGCTGGATGATGATCGCGGACCCGGTGACGGTGGAGCCGGCTCCCAACTTGCCGCGATCTATCCGCGGCGTCATATGCGTGGTGCCATCATCGAATACGGTTTCGCGTTCATACATGACTGCAGCTTTCACATCACGGGCGCCGCCCTTGGCAAGCGGATCAAGCTCCAGATGCCGCACATTGGCGGTGGCGATCACCCGGACAGTATAAAGCTCGACCAGGGAATCGTCGAAAGCATAGCCATAATCGGCCTTGTGCTGCTTGTGAAAAGCGTCGATCACGCTTGCCTTATTCTCAAGGCTCAAGCCGCCCTGAGGCATCGGGATGCGAAGCTCGAAGCCCTGACCATGATAGCGGATTTCGGCGATTACTTCGTAAGCCTGATCGGCCTCTTCGATGTCGTCACTGTCGAGCAGGTCCTTGCCCATGGCCTTTAGCTCTTCCGCGACGGTGTTCACCTTGTCGATCGCGTCCTGATCGGCCGTGAACAGGTTTGTAATGACCGAGCGGGTGTGCTCATATTGCAGGTCCGTGCCCAATAGGCCCATCGCCGCCGTGATGCCCGGTGCCAATGGAACCAGCACGTCACGTGCCCCCACCAGTTCGGCCAACGCTGTGCCGTGGAACGGACCCGCACCGCCAAACGGCATAAGCGAGAAATCCCGCGGGTCATAGCCGCGCGCGACCGAGTTCGACCGGATCGTCAGCGACATGTTGTTGTTCATCACCTTGATGATGCCAAGCGCGGCCTCGGTAACAGAAAGGCCCAGAGGATCGGCGATTTTTTCCTTGATCGCCTTCACCGATAGGTCCGGATCCAGCGGTAGGTCACCGCCCAGAAATTTGTCCGCATCCATCCGGCCCAGAACCACCTGCGCGTCAGTCACGGTGGGTTCGCTCCCGCCGCGATTGTAGCAGGCTGGCCCAGGCTCGGACCCGGCCGAGCGCGGTCCGACGTTGAACCCTCCCGCCGCGTCGAGATAGGCAATCGAGCCGCCGCCCGCACCGATGGTTTCAAGGTCGATCATCGGCGCCATGACTGCATGGCCGGACACAATGGTGTCGCGTGGATTCTTGATGCGGATCTGGCCATCGGCAATGGTCGAGATATCCGCGGACGTGCCTCCAATATCGACCGTCAAAATGTTTTCGGTCCCTGCCAGCTTGGCTTCAGACAGCGCGCCGATCACGCCGCCAGCAGGGCCTGACATCAGGATGCCCACGGGCTTCTTGGCGCAGCCTTCGATGGTCGAGATGCCGCCGTTCGATTGGATCACCCGCAGCTTGGCCGGAATGCCCGCACCTTTCACCTTGGCCTCGAGGTTGCGCAGATACATCGACGATTGCGGCCCGACGAAAGCGTTCATCGCCACGGTCGAGAAGCGTTCGTATTCGCGGATCACGTTGGCGACCTCGGAAGAAACCGAAATATAGGCGTCGGGGATTTCCTCCAGCACGATGTCGCGGGCGCGCTTTTCATGGCTGTCGTTGAGAAACGAGAACATGAACCCGATGGCGACAGAGGTGATGCCGCGTTTCCTAAACGTGGCGCAGGCGCCGCGCACTTCGTCCTCGTTCAGGGGTATTTCGATCTCGCCGGTGGGAGGGCGAATGCGTTCGGTCACGGCAAACCGATTGCGGCGCTTGGCCAGGGGATGGCTTTGCCATGGCACATCGAAGTGCAGCGAAAAATTGTGCGGCCGTTTGTGACGCCCGATATGCAGGATGTCACGGAAGCCCTTGGAAGTGATGAAGCCGACCTCGGCGCCATTGTGTTCGATGGTGATATTGGTGGCCACGGTGGTGCCGTGGCTGATCACCTCAATATCCTTCTTGTCGACCCCGGCCATGCCGCAGATCTGTTCAACCCCTTCGACTGTCGCAATCGACTGATCTGTCGGCGTGCTGGGCACCTTGTGGAAAAAGGTTCCCTTGTCGCATTCCAGAACCAGATCTGTGTTGGTTCCCCCCACATCAACGCCTATACGCGCCATTTCATGCCTCCCAATCTTCCCGGTGGCAGGCGGCCGCAGCCGCCTGCATCTCGATCAGCTGTCGTCGTTTACGCGATTGACGGTGTTGAGATAATCGACACAGGTGTCGACCGTTTCAACATCGCCAAACTTGGCGTCGATATCAAAGAGGTTCCAGGCGACGGCGCCCGGCACACGGTCGCCGATTGCCTCTTTGACCGCAATGGTGCGGAACCCGTCGGCAAGCCCGTCACAGATTGTCTGACGCACGCAAGCACAGGCCGTCACACCGGTCACCAGGATCGTGTCGACCCCGTTGGCGCGCAGAATGCCAGCTAGTTCGGTGCCGTGGAACGAACTGGCGCGTTTCTTCAGCAAGGTGTACTCGCCCTCGATGGGTGCGATACGGCTGTCTATGGCCCAGAGATCCTTGTCGGCCAGATCAACCACGTCGATCGGAATCTTGTCGTGCCACAGGCCCATATCGGTGAAGGGTGCGTTGCGGTCGGTGATTTCATAGGCCGTGGTGACATGGATCACCGGATGACCATTGGCACGGCAAGCTTCCAGCAGGCGCTGCATGCCGGGGATGATCTCGTTGTCCATCTTCTCCTGATCGCAGGTGAAGGGATTGCCGGGGCGGGTCCAGGCATTTGCCAGATCAACACTGACCAGCGCCGGTTTCTTGCCAAAGCCAACGCGGCGTTGAAACCCTCGCTCTTTGTAAAGCTTGCTGGCCTCGTCGAAGGCCTGCTGCAGCATCTTGTCCAGTTCTTTGACATCTACGTCGCTCATGACTTGTCCTCTTTGTTCGACCGTCCGCTGGCCGGGTCTCGTGCTTGAATAAGGTGGGCACCATTGCAGCCCTCACCTCAGTAAACCCGATCGAGCGGCTGGAAACAAATGTTGTCTGGCTCTTTAATTATGGACATTTTTGCATTTATACCCCTTCGCCTGAATTGGCCTGAGATTTTGAGCCGGGATCGGTTTGTAATCTTTCAGGCCCGGGAACGAGAGCCCCGCACCGGAAAAGGCAAACCGCCAAACCGCCAAAACTGTCGGACCAATATCAAATATCCAGCAGGGCATCATAGCCTGCATCCGGAACTGAACCTCCTCCGACTAAAGTCAGAGGGTTCAGTGGTTCATGAGCGCCTTCGGCGCGCGTTTGAATGTTTTTCCGACTAAAGTCGGAGGCTTTAGACCAGATTGTGGAAAGTAAAAATGTGCGCGCAGGCTTTCTCACGGGTGCGTCCACTTTACGGCGACGGCAAATCGCTTCAGGCGCCGCGCGGTCCCCGCATGTGAGGCGGCAGTGTTTTATGAGGCCATGCCAGGATGATGCACGTCCCGATGCAAAACGATACGGGGCGAATTGGGCCGGATTTTCAAGCCGGGATCAGTTTGTAATCCTTGAACGGGACAACGCGGAAGTTGTCTGTGACGGTGTCCCGGAACCCGGTCCATTTTGCCGGTAAGGTTTTTCGGAAGAAGTCAAGAATGGCCTCTGTGAACTGATCGAATGTGGCGTAGTGACGATTGTGGGTGACCCATTTGTGCATGACGCCCCGGAGACGTTCAATCGGATTGAGGTGGGGTGCATATGGCGGCAAAAAGTGCAGCTTTACACGGCGTTCGGGGCTGTGCAGCCATGGCTGGAGTATCCTGGCATGGTGATAACGCGCATTGTCGACAAAAACATGGATGGTCGTTTTGGTTGGATTGTTGCGCTCCGGCTTTTCCAGCATGGCCCGTGTTGTTCGGGCATTGATCTTCCCGCCTTCCACAAAGGTGAACCGGAACGTTTCAGGATCGAGCGCGCCCTGAATATTGAGACGCCTGCGCCCCGATGTTGCCTTCAGGGCCGTCTTTTGCCCCTTCGGGAACCAGCCATGGGCGGGACGGCTCCGATGCTCCGGATGTACAGCATCGGAGAAGACCACCATCTCATCCGCCCCCAACCCGGACATCAAAGCTTCATACATGGCGATAAACGCCGCCTGTTTGACTTCATCGGCCTGTGCAGGCGGCAATCGTGGCTTTTTATACTCAAACCCCGGACGACGCATCAGCCTGGCGGCTCCCGAGGAACTGTAGCTCTGCCCGTATTCCGCCGGAACATACGCACAGACCTCGTCTACGTTCCGTGCCGGGTTTTCGGTGAAACGGGCTTTCAGCCCCTGCTCCTGCGTAACACTCAAGTGTCCCTGCCGCTGGCTGTAATCTTTCAGGCCAAAGAACGACAGCCCCGCCCCGGAAAAGGCAAATCGCCACTCCGTCAAAACTGTCGGGCCAATATCAAGTATCCCGCAGACCAATTTGGCATCATAGCCCGCATCCAGAAGCAAAAACGCACGGGCACGCTTCCACACGAGTGCGTCCACTTTACGGCGACGACAAATCGCTTCAGGCGCCGCGCGGTCCCCGCATGTGAGGCTGAATGTCTTATGATGTTTGACCATGCCAGGAGGATGCACGTCCCGATACAAAACGATATGCGGCGAATCGACTCACCGACAAAAATTCTCAGGTCAATTCAGGCGGAGGAGTATATCAAAAAAAGCCCTGTAAAATTGGAAAAAATGCAACCCATTCAAAGGCTGGCAATGATGACTTCACCCAATTCAAGGGACATTGAGGCCTTCAACGCCGTCGCGGTCGAGCTTAGTTTCCGCCGGGCCGCCGACAGGTTGGCCATTGATCAAAGCGCGCTCAGCCGACGGATTCGCCAGCTGGAGGGTCTTCTGGGGTATCAACTGATCCGGCGCACGACCCGCGAAGTGTCGCTGACCGCCGCCGGAGAAATATTTCACGAACGCACGCGGCTGATGAGCGATGAGATCGTCGCTGCGGTTCAGGCCGCGCGGATCGCGGTAGAAGGCAAGGCCGGATCGCTCAGGATCGGGTATATGTCCTTTGCGGCGATGGAGATAATGCCGCAGATCGTGCACGAGTTCACCCGCCGCTATCCCTATATCGAGCTTGAGTTGCAGTATATCCGCACGCAGGGGCAAAAGATCGAATTGTCGCGCAACAAGCTCGACGCTGGTTTCATGTTGGGTCCGTTCTCGCATCCGCAGTTCGAGACCCGGCGTCTTGTATCCGAACCGCCGGTCGCCATTTTGTCGATCGAACACCGGCTGGCGACCCGGCCTACCGTCACCTTGGCTGAAATTGCCCGGTATCCCATGGTGCTGGGCAATACGGCGGAATGGGATTTCTTCCGGCTTTTCGTCAATGACATGTTTTCGCGTGACGGTCATTCCATCACGGTCCGGTATGAAGCGTCGAATGCATTGGGGATCCTTGGTCTTGTGTCATCCGGACTAGGCATTTCGATCTACTCCCAGGGCATCGCCCGGTTCCAGCCGCGCACCATCATGACCAAGCCGATCAGCGATTGCGACGCCACAATCTCAACCCTTCTGGCCTGGAACCGCGCATACAAGACACCGGCCTTGATGAATTTCGTCGCTGTCGCCGAAGAATTGTTCCCGCCTGGCTGAAGCGTCCGGCCGACCTAGCGCGTTCTGAGATGCGCGGCGGCCACCATCAGGGCCGTGATCGTCAAGGAGATCGCCAGGCCCATCAGAAAAGCGCCGGTTGCGGGCAGGGATTCAAGGAACACTGCGAACGCGATACAGAACGTTGCCAGGCTGATTGTTCCCAGAAGCGCGGAATGCAGCACCCCGACAACGCTGGCGGCTCCGTATTGTTCATGAACGGTGACGCTGATCAGGGCGTATCCAACAGGGAAGGCCAGCAGCATGCCAGCGAGCTCAGCCCCAATTTCGCCGCGGACGCCGTCACGACGGCGACTAGCAGGCCTGCGAGGCCCGCCTGCTGGAGAAGCAACCGAAATCCTTCTTTCCGTTTGGGTCTGGCATTTGGCGACTGAAACCGCCGCCCGACCAGATAGGTCAACACCGTGATCACAACGAACAACAAGGCTGCTGATGCGGTTGTTGCGGGCAGTGTTTCGAGCGCCGCGATGATGCTCGCCCAGACGCAGACTTCAAACAAGAGCGAAGCGATGGGAACATCGAACCTGGCGGTCGCCATGTCGCCATATGGAGACCTCGAATAACACGGTTTTCGGCGAACCGTTTTGGCGCGTTTTGCATCTTGAGCCCGTTTTCCAAGCACTTTTTTTCGAGCGGCGGTCTACAGACCCATTGCGGCAGGGTTTTGCGCCGCCGAGGCGGGGTATTTCGGGTTTTTGGACGGAGTCAGGCCCTGGCCTGTCGTCGCTCGTGGAAAATGTGTAAAACGCGGAGCAATATTGGGCCACAGAAGCGGCTGCATATCGCAGTTGTAGCGGAGTAAAAGTCCGCCAGTTTGTGCCCTTCGTTTATTCGGAGGGCGGGAGATGTATTCTGTGGATATTTATAGTCGTGTGCGCCGTGCTTGTTTGAAGGACGGTATGTCTGGCCGAGAAGCGGCGCGGTTTTTCAACATGGCGTAATCAGGATCAGCACTCAGTTACCCCTGTTATTCTGGATGCACATGCAATTGAAAAGGAGACTGACCAATGGAATATTTTGCTGGTTTGGATGTGTCCATGGAAGAGACGCATATCTGCATTCTGGATCGTGAAGGGGCCCTTATTCGTGAAGGAAAAGCGAGCTCAACACCAAAAGCGATCGCTGACTTCCTCGCTTCTGGACCACCATGTGCCAAAGTTGTATTTGAAACGGGACGGATGGCACCAATGCTTTACCATGGGCTGACGGAGCTTGGTGTCCCGGTTGTTTGCATCGAGAGCAGGCAAGCATATCAGGCCCTTAAATCTCTGGCCGGCCACAAGACGGACCGCAATGATGCCCGCGGTTTGGCACACCTGGCGCGGACGGGATTCTACAAGCCGACCCATGTCAAATCACTGTCAGCGCACGCAATCCGGTCGCTGATCGCAGCCCGCAAGAAGCTGGTCGGACAGCGTGTGACGCTCGACAATCAGATCCGCGGTCTGGTCGTCGTCTTCGGCGTGCGGCTGCCACGAGCTTTGTCTCCGGCATTCAAAAACGCGGCGCTAAAAGTTAGCGATGGAGTGCCTGGCCTCCATGCCGCAATTTGCGGACTGTTCGCAGCACGCGAAGCAATCCTCGCGGCGGTTGCAGCCATTGATGGCGACATCAAAAAGATGACCCGCAAATCCGAAGTCTGCCAGCGCCTTATGACGGTACCAGGGGTCGGTCCGATCACAGCATTGGCCTTTGCCGCAGCAATTGATGATCCGTCGCGTTTCAGGAAATCGCGTGATGTGGGGGCGTATCTTGGACTGGTGCCGCGACGGCATCAATCTGGTGAAATCGACTACACGGGCAGCATCTCAAAGCGGGGCGACGTGCGCGTCAGAACGCTTCTCTATGAGGCCGCCAATGTGATGCTGACGCGGTATGCCGCTCCGCTCAAATTGAAGACATGGGCCCTCGCAATCGGTGCGCGCTCAACGATGAGAAAGGCCCGAGTGGCTCTGGCGCGTCGTCTGGCAATCATACTTCATGCCATTATGCGAGACAAAACTGACTTCCAGTCCGCGTAAGGCTTACGAGGCGACAACGAGGATTCCTAAATCAAAGTTCCCATCTGGGACGATGCCCGAGGGAGGGCGTGAGACACGGCGCCGATTCTGTAGCAACAGCCAAGACCAACGGTATGATTGCGGTTTCAACATTGCCGACCCACACCCAGCCAACCCCATCATGAACCTCAGAGTTCGAAGAGAACAAAGGCAACCTCTGACATCAAAAGCAGGAAACTCAGGAAACACGCATTGACAGATTAGAGAACAAAGATCGTAAGACGATCGCGAAGATGCTGCGCCATGAACTTCCGCCTGGGTATCGTCGGTCGGAAGCGCCTCGGCGGCCAACGCTTGATGGTTATGTTGGTGTGGTCGATGAGATACTGCGCACAGACAAAGCCCTGATCAAAAAGCAGCGACACACGGCCAAGCGCATCTTTGAACGGCTGCGCGATGAGCATGGATATGCCGGCAGCCTGACCACGGTGACCTATTACGTGCGCGAGCAAAAACGGCGCACCAAAGAGGTGTTTGTGCCGTTGTCGCATCGGCCGGGCCATGCGCAGGTTGATTTTGGTGAGACGCTGGGCGTGATCGGTGGCGTGGAATGCAAGATCCACTTCTTCGTGATGAGCTTGCCACATTCTGATGCGGTGTTTGTGAAGGGATATCCAGCTGAGACAACCGAGGCGTTTTGCGATGGCCATGTGTCCGCCTTTGCATTCTTTGGCGGCATTCCGCAATCCATTCTCTACGACAATACCAAGATCGCCGTGGCTCGGATACTCGGGGATAAGACGCGCATCCGCACACGTCGGTTTACGGAACTGCAGTCGCATTACTTGTTTGATGACAAGTTTGGCAGACCCGCGCGAGGGAACGATAAAGGCAACGTTGAGGGCATGGTTGGATACACCCGCCGCAACTTCATGGTTCCCGCACCTCGCTATGACAGCTTTGATGATCTGAACGCACATTTGGAAGAGAAGTGTTTAGCACGTCAGGCCGATACGTTGCGGGGTCACACCCAAACCATAGGCGCACGCCTGATGTCGGATTTGGATGCTCTGATGGGATTGCCCGTCGCAGAATATGAAGCCTGCGATCACGTCAGCACGCGTGCAACGTCGATCTCAATGGTGCGCTATCGCAGCAATGATTACTCGGTGCCAGTAGCCTATGCGCACCACGATGTTCATGTGCGTGGGTTTGTGCATGAGGTTATCATCGGCTGCGGCAATGAGATTATTGCGCGGCACAAACGATCCTACACATCAGCGGATATGGTCTTTGACCCATTGCACTTTTTGCCCCTGCTTGAACAAAAGGTGGGTGCCCTGGATCAGGCCGCGCCTTTGCAGGGTTGGCATTTGCCAGATGTATTTGCCACGCTGCACCGACTGCTTGAAGCCAGAATGGGTAAGCCGGGCAAGCGAGAATACGTTCAAGTCTTGCGCCTTTTGGAGACCTTCGAAATGGATGTTGTGCAAGGCGCAATCCAGCAGGCAATAGATATGGGTGCAATTGGCTATGACGCCGTAAAACACCTTGTACTGTGTCGGGTTGAGAAGCGGCCACCACGATTGGATTTGGACTTCTATCCATACTTGCCCAAGGCCAATGTCGGCACAACACGCCCATCCAGTTACATGAGCTTGATGGGAAGGACCGCGGCATGACCGAAGCCCCTCGGATTCTTCTACGGCATCATCTTAAACAACTGCGACTGCCAACGTTCCAAGGCGAGTATGCCAAACAGGCGCAGCTCTGTGCTGCAGAGAACAAAGATCACATCCACTATCTGGCGCGGCTGTGTGAGATGGAATTGATCGACCGCGAACGCCGGATGATTGAACGGCGCATCAAAGCGGCGAAGTTCCCCAGCACCAAGAGCTTGGATAGCTTTGACTTCAAGATCATGCCAAGCTTGAACAAGCCCCTGACGATGGATCTGGCACGATGCGATTACGTTAATCGCAGGGAGAACATCATCGCGCTCGGCCCGTCAGGCACGGGCAAGACACACATCGCCCTGGGACTTGGGCTGGCTGCATGTCAAAGAGGACTGAAGGTGCGCTTCACAACGGCTGCGGCATTAGTCCATGATCTGATCGAGGCTCAAGATGAGCGGAGATTGCAGCGCCTTCAAAAGCAACTGACCAGCCAGAACCTGTTGATCATTGATGAACTGGGCTTCGTACCGCTCAGCAAATCTGGCGCAGAGCTGCTCTTCGAGGTCATATCCCAATGCTATGAACGCGGCTCCATCATCATAACCTCGAACCTGCCCTTCGATGAATGGACTGAAGTCTTTGGCTCTGAGCGGCTGACCGGTGCGCTACTCGATCGTTTAACCCATCACGTCCACATCCTCGAGATGAATGGCGAAAGCTATCGGCTCAAACACAGTCGCAACAACCGAAAATAACCAGCCCGCAATCACAGTCAGAATAATGCTGGCCTTATGGCCAGCATGCGCTTTGGCACGCTTCAGCTTTGTGACGAGCACGCGTGCAAAAGCGCCACAAAAACATCAACCGAAGTGGCCCATTTTTACCGCCGCGACATGGACCCATTTTACTCTGCGATTGACAAAAATGAATAAGTCGCCGTTTGAAGGAGGAATTCTTGCGTGGCCGTTCCCAGTAGGAAATAGAAGCCCGGCCCAAGGCCAATGGGTAGACCGCAACCAGACCGCCGCCAACTGGACCGAGCTTGCCAACGGCAGTTGCCACAACGATGACAATCAGGGAGGTCGCGATCATTCGCACCAGGAGTTCAACCGTCGAAATGTGAGCTAAGTGTCTGATCAGAAATGAGTTGAGTGAATTCAACAGGGTGTGATTCTGTTCGGTTGTGAAATTGAACGGAGATCACAATGGCCTGGACTGAATTCACCCGTGCGCAGCATATGCGCGAAACAAAGTGCTATCCAAGTGATTTGACCGATGCGGAATGGAATATCGTGCGGTCATTGTTACCCGGCCGTAACCGCCCTGGGCGTCCGCGAAAGCTGCATTTGCGTCGGGTCTGGAATGCGATTCAGTATCTTGCCGCCGCCGGGTGCGCATGGTCGCTCCTGCCGAAGGACTTTCCTGCGGTCTCGACTGTGCGTTACTATTTCCACCTCTGGCGAGATGATGGCCTGCTGGCCCGGATCAACCGCCACCTGGTCGCGGCCGTGCGCCTCGCGGCAGGCCGCGATGTGCAGCCGACAGCCGGTGTGATCGACAGCCAGAGCGTTAAAACCTCTGAAAACACGTCCCTTTCCGGCTACGATGCGGGCAAGCGGATCAAAGGTCGAAAACGCCACATTATCACTGATACCTGTGGCAATCTGATCGCATGCGAGGTCCATACGGCCAACATTCAGGATCGTGACGGTGCGCCCGGGGTCTTCGCCAGGCTCCGCCGTGAGGCCCCGAAACTGCGCCACATGTTCGCGGATGGCGGCTATGCCGGGCCGAAGCTGCGGGGTGCCCTCGTGCGCCTCGGACGCTGGACGCTACAGATCATCAAGCGCTCCGACACCGCCGGGGCTTCGAGGTGCTGCCACGCAGATGGGTTGTGGAACGCACCTTCGCATGGCTCGGTCGCTGCCGTCGTTTGGCAAAGGACTGGGAGAAATCCATCGAAAGCGCCGAGGCCTGGCTGCTCATCGCCCACATCAGGCGCGTGACCCGACTACTTGCAACAGATTGAAATCCTTCATCCCATTTTGAATCAGACACTAAGAGATCTGTCACGCTTTTCCCATTTCGTCGCGCTCCAGATCACACGTCCTTTCAGCCCATTGTCAGGCCTTAGTCATCCTCACAATGTTGCGAAGTGATTTCCCGATCCGCGCCGGATCAAGCCCGCGTCCGATCAGCACGATCGTGTTATCACTTGACCGCTCGCCGCCTTCCGGCCCGTCGGGAACACGTTCCGGCGCCTGCATGACCTTGCGCACGGATTGCAGCAGCAATCGGCCCCCCGGGGTTCGAACCACGCCCTTGACCCGGACCAACCGGTTTCCGTGGGTATGCAGCATTCCAGAAAGCCAGACCGAGAATCCAACCCAGATATCCCCGTCCGAACTGAATTCACCCAGATTGAGCGACAGCGAACACAGCGGCTCCTGATCCTCTTGCCCTTCCAGTTCAGGCAACTCTACCGGTCGGGCCGTGGGCAGAGCGGGAAGGTCTTCGTCGACCCCGAAGGCACTGGCGCGGATTTCCGGCGCGGGTGTGATCTGCCGCAGGGTTGCAATCAGGCTGGCCAAAGCTGTTTGCGTGCTGCTGTCGGTCTTGGCGATAACAATCCGGTCGGCCGCCTCGATCTGCGCGCGCGCCAGCGCCTCGCATTGCAACTGTTCCAGCCCGTGCAGGGCGTCCACGACGACGATGATCTCCTCGAGAACAATATGACGTGCCAGCACCGGGTCGTCCTGAATGGCAGCCATGACCTGTCCGGGGTCGGCGACGCCGCTCATCTCGAACACCAGTTGCCGTGTCTGGGGGCCATCGTGCTTGCGGCTGCGATCATTGCATATCCGATGCAGGAGCGCGATCATCTCGTCCCTGAGATCACAGCAGACACAGCCGCCTGCCAGGACATCGAGCTGCCGGGCCCCGGCCAACAGCGTGTCATCGACCGCATGCGAAGCGATCTCGTTCACGATGACATGGGGAGCGTCATAGGTTCTGACAAAAAGTTGATGACGTAACCATGTGCTTTTTCCGGCACCCAGAAAGCCGCCGAGAACGGTCAGGCGCAGCCGGTTTTCATCGCCACCCATCCTGCGTCAGGCGGCGGTCAGAGGATCGAACGGCGCTCCGGTCAGAAGCTCGACCTGTTCCCAGACCTCTTCAAGGGTCTGACAAAGCTTCGTCTGCCCCGTCCGGTTCGACAGTTGAACGCCGGGCAGAACGCCAAGGTCCTGCGCCACGAGTCCCAGGGGTCTGAGAAGATCATTCAGCAGCGCAGCGCGGGCGAAGCGGATGCGCAACCGTTCAGGCGGGGTCGCTCCGCCGGCATCCGTCCAATGCCCGACAGCGGGCGGAAAACCACATGCAGAACACATCAGCGGTTCCTTTCACAGCAACGGGCAGCCCCGACTGAGACATGGCGGAGCGGCCCGGGGACTCAGATCACCGGTGGGCGATTGCCGCTGTCAAACGGATAGCGTTCGCGGAAGTCATCGGTGATGCTTTGGAAGTTCGCCCATTCAACACCTTCATGAGTGTTGATGTATTCGATCAGACGTTCCAGCATCAACAGCACCTGCGGCCTGCCGGCCACATCCGGGTGGATGGTAAAGCAGAACGTGCCGTAGTCCATCTCGCGGTACATCCAGTCGAACTGATCGCGCCACATCTCTTCGATGTCTCGCGGGTTGACGAAACCGTGGCTGTTGGGCGAGCCCTTGATGAACATCATCGGCGGCAGATCGTCCACATACCAGTTGGCAGCGATATCAACGAGGTCGATTTCCTTGCCATGTGTCATCGGGTGCATCCATTCACTGGCGGATTTGGTATAGTCGATCTTGGTCCAGTTATCCCCGACGCGGGCATAGAACGGCTGGAAGTCGCGATAGCCCTGGCTGTGGTCATAGGTGAAGCCATATTTCTGCAAGAGCGCGGCAGTGTTGCTTGACATCTCCCACCACGGCGCGACGTAGCCGCGCGGCTTGTAGCCCGCCAACCCTTCGATCAACTCGATGGATTTGACCAGCACGTCTTCCTCCTGCTGCGCCGTCATCGCAACGGGGTTTTCATGCGTATACCCGTGCGCACCAATCTCGTGCCCGTCCTTCAGGATCAGGTCCATCTCCCTGGGAAAGGATTCCAGGGAATGGCCCGGGATGAAGAAGGTGCTGGGCAGTTCGTATTTCTTGAACAGCCGCAAAAGCCGGGGAATGCCAACTTCGGTCGCGAACACGCCGCGCTGAATGTCAGAGGGGCTGTCGCCGCCGCCATAAGAGCCGATCCACCCGGCAACCGAGTCGATATCAACTCCAAAAGAGCATTTTATTTCCTTCATGGTCTTTCCTTTCGTCACGCAGAGATTTCAAATCTGGCCTCAGGCGGTGAGAAACTCGTTCCAGCGCCTGACCAAGTAGTTCTGCTCGTCCATCAATGTGTTCCACAATACGATGTTGGACATGCGGTCCTGATGTGATCCGCCTTCACGCACAGCCCCTTTGCTAATAATTTCGCGGCCTTGAGGATCACTAAGGTTTTCCCGCGCGGGTTTGCCTGCGTACCAGTAATCCCATTCTGCTTCCGACATGTACTGTCTGGCGTTTTCAGGGGTCGAACAATAGTAACCCTGCCGGGCCAGTATCGCGCCGGGTTTGCCGGACAACCACCAGTTCAAATACGCATAGGCAGCATCCACCTTTTCGGCGGGCAGATGCGCCGAGAGGCACATGCAGGCGTGCCACGCGCGATAGCCTTCGGTCGGAGCCGCGATCCGGACAGGAAACCCATTTGCGCGAAGTCTGGAGGCCGCGGGCGACCAGATTCCACCGATCCGTCCCCGGCGCCGCTGCATGAAATCGACAGAGCCGCTGACATTGGACCAGAACCCGCCGAAATGCCCCGATTTCTTGAGCAGGATCAATTCACTCACCAGCGCATCAATCTCCTCGATCGAGAGATTGCCGATATCTTCGAACCCGACCAGGCCAATCGCCTGAGCAGCCAGGATCATATCCGCGATGCCGATGGAGGGGTCGGTGTTAAAACCCACCTTGCCGCGCCATTCGCCGTCCAGGAGCCAGCCCCAGCTTTCCGATCCGACATCCAGCGACCGGGGCATGAGTTCCGGATCGTAGGAAAAGGAATCTGCGTTGAACGCTGTCGGGACCGCACTGATCAGAGTTGCCGGGTGAGAGCCGAGCGAGCCGTCTTCCTGCACGAACTGAATGTCCATGGGGCGAGCGCCGGCACCATGATTTGCCCCCTCAACCGCCGCGCCGGACTTGGTCAGTTCCCCGACCGTGTCCCACAGATCCAGCCGCTCACTGTCGATGGGCTGTATGGAACCGGCAGTCCACAACAGGTCAATGCTGTGAAACCACTGGTCATAGATGTCAAAGTCGTCGGGTCGCAGGATGCCCTTCTGCTGCACTTCGATGCCGCTGCGAACGTCGAATTCTATTTCGAAATCAAGGTCTTTTTGCACAAGGAGACGAACCTCTTCCGGCAGCATAACGTTGCTTCCCAGAACACGAAGGGCCGGAGCGGTCATCAATTCATCCTCAATGCATGTTGATCAGATAGGGTGCAGTGACGGGTTTGGGCAAAGTCGACAGGACACGCAGTTTCGCCAGCGTGGTCATTTCGGCTTTCGCCAGATGCGCCTCCAGCATGGTCCGGGCCACATCTGAACGTCCCCTCAGAAGCTGATCGAGGATTTCAGCATGATCCTCAAGCGCCGCCCGGTCCGGCTTCAGGCCGAAGTTGCGTCGGAAGATCCTGTTTACAATGAAGGGGAACTGGTTGCGGTCGATCGCCTCAAGCAGGCGCTTGTTCTTCATCTTTTCCAGCAACACCTGATGCAAATCGTTTTCGATATCTTCGACATCTTCAAGCGGCGTGCCGTCAAGCATGCGCAATACCTTTCCAACCTTTTCGCGCATCACTCGAATGATCGTTGATTCGACGTCCACGACGGATTGAACCAATGCTTCTGGTTCGAGCAGGCGGCGCACCTCGAATGCTTCATGTACGTCCCGCGCGGTCAACGGCCCTGCAATCCAGTGCGACCGGGTTGATTTTTCCAGAAACCCCTGGTCCTGAAGCTTTCCCAACGCGTCGCGAAACCCGGTGCGGCCAATCGCGAAATGCTCGCATGCCAGGGATTCGTTGACCTGAAACGTGCCGAAGGGCAGGCAGTTGGTGACATCTAGCCGGACGCTGTCGTAGATGAGTTCCCAAGCGGCGGTACGACCGACTTCGGGTTCGGAGCGGTCGAGAAAGACGGATTGCAAATCCTCGGGCGACATGACCGCTCCTTCGGCCTCGTTTCCCACGATAAAACCCTGACCCTTGGCGGGTTTGAGCCTGTTTTCCTGTTCCAGCATGTGCAAGGCACGTCGAACAGGCGCGCGGCTCACGCCAAAAATCGAAGCCAATGGCCCCTCCTTGATGACAGTGCCTTGTGGGATGGCTCGCTGTGCGATCTTTTCGCTCAGGCGCGTATGAATCGACAAGTACAACGGCGGTGCTTTTTGGGGCACTGCCCCTTCATTGGGCACGACGGTCGATCTCACGGTCGACGTAGCGGGTTCCGAATTCTTGGTCTTGCCCGGCATGAAATTCTTGGTCTTGCCCGGCATGAAAGGTATCCTGGTTTGCCCTGCGTTCGCTTGATTAACGTACTTTGCGCGCAAAACGTACTTTGCGCGCAATAAGTTACAAAAGCGCGCCTCTCCATGATATGAGGTCACAATATTGGCGATTGTTCAACTAATAAAAGTATGTTGCATTCAAAAAACGTTTTCGAGTAGCGTGGGACTCACTGGGAGATTCGCGTCAGCAGATTCGCTCCGGGCACAGACGTACGTTTTGAAATGACGCTGCAAGCCGACGCGTCAACGGAGGTATACGAAAATGACTGCAACAAAAGAAAAGACGGGCAAAGCGGGCATCAGTCGGCGCAGTGCCCTGAAGGGTGGCGCCGCAATGCTGGCAGCCGGGTCGGGAGTTCTGGCCGCACCAATGGTTTGGGCAAACAACCTCAAGGATGTCACCATCCAGCAGGTCGGCCCGTCATATTCGGTCTATCCGGATATCGCCGAGAAAGCATCGAAGGACCTGGGCTTCAAGATCAATGCTCAGACGGCCTGGACAGACACATTGATGGCACGGGTGGTCAAGCAGCCCGAAACGGTTGATATCGCCGATGTCGAGTTCTGGGCGCTTTCGAAAATATGGCGTAGCAAACAGCTTCAGGCGATTGATATCGGCAAGATCAAGAACTGGGACAAAACCATCCCGTTGTTCCGCGAAGGCAAGAATTTTGATGGCTCCGACGCCTCGCGGCAGGGCATTCTACCCTACGAGGTGCAGTATACCGAAGGCCCCGGATCGGATGCATTCGCAGATGGCCCGACCGACTATGCAACAGTCGTCCCGACCATTTACAATGCTGACACGCTTGGCATTCGCCCGGATCTGATCGGGCGTCCTGTCGAAAGCTGGGCAGAGCTTCTGAACCCGGAATTCGCAGGCAAGACTGCGCTCCTCAACGTGCCTCAGATCGGCATCATGGATGCGGCGATGGCAATTGAGGCCCGTGGCGACTTTGTCTATGGTGACAAGGGCAACATGACGCGCGAAGAGGTCGACAAGACGATCGACATCCTGATCGCGGCCAAGAAGGCCGGCCAGTTCCGGGCGTTCTGGGCCTCGTTTGATGAATCCGTCAATCTGATGGCGTCGGGCGAAGTCGTCATTCAGTCGATGTGGTCGCCGGCAGTGACAGCTGTTCGCACCCGCGGGATCGACGTAGCCTATGCGCCCCTGAAGGAAGGGTATCGCGGCTGGGGTGTTGGCATGGGACTGATGAGCCACCTTGACGGTCTGAAGCTCGAAGCGGCCTACGAATACCTGAACTGGATTATAGAGGGCTGGCAGGGCGCGTTCATGGCCAAGACGGGGTATTACAGCTCGGTGCCGGAAACGACCAAGGCGCAACTCAGCGCTGCGGAATGGGATTTCTGGTACGGCGGCAAACCCGCGGTCGAAGAAATCAAGGACCCTTTTGGCAGCTTGCAGGGCAGCACCGGACTGGTCCGCGACGGCGGCTCGTTCGAAGCTCGTATGGGCAACGTCGCCTGCTGGAACACGGTGATGGACGAAGACCGTTACATGGTGAAGCGCTGGAACGAGTTCGTTTCTTCCTGAGCACACTGAGAAATCAGTCAGCCGTGGTTTTGACCGCGGCTGACTGCAAAGCCAGAACGGGCCGCATCCATCATGTCTTTACGAACCTTCAAACCCTATCTGGAAGCGGCTCCTTACGCCATCATCCTGATCCTGATTGTCGGAGTGCCAATCGCGACACTTGTGACGCTGAGCTTTTGGGAAACCGACGGGCTCATGCTGTACCCGGCATTCACATTTGAAAACTACAAAGAGATTTTCACGTCCAAACTGACGTTTACGCTCTATTTTGCCAGCATCAAGTTCGCACTTTTGACGCTGTTCTTCTCGATGATCATCGGTTTTACCTGTTCGTATTTCCTGGTGTTCTTTGTCAAATCCCTGAAAATCCAGATCGGGCTGTTTCTGCTATGCACAATCCCGTTCTGGACATCGACAACCATCCGGATGATTTCTTGGGTACCGTTTCTCGGCAAGGAAGGCGTGTTCAACACAGCCGTCCAGGGAATCGGTTTGACGGATCAGCCACTGGAATTCCTGCTCTTTTCGGATTTCGCGGTGGTTCTGACCTATGTTCACCTCTTCACGTTGTTCATGATCGTGCCGATCTTCAACTCGATGTCCAAGATCAGCCCGTCGGTGATCGAAGCGGCTAAGGATGCAGGCGCCAGTGATTTCGACGTTCTTGTCAATATCATCATCCCGCTGACCAAGACCGGCATCGCGCTCGGCTCCATCTTCGTGGTGGCGCTGGTGATGGGTGATTTCTTTGTGGTTCGGGTCATGAGCGGAGGCCAGAGTGCCTCGGTTGTGTCGGCCATGAAAAACGAGATCGACCAGCTTTACTATCCGCAGGCCGCAGCGATGGCCGTTTTGCTGATCGCAGTGGTTCTGATCATGGTTTCCCTCATCATGCGCGTTGTCGACATTCGCGCCGAACTCGCGCGCTAGGACATAACCCATGGATACTTCCGGACGCAGCCTGACTTTCTATATTCTCGCAGCCTTCTTCGCGCTATTCGTAGCCTTCCTTTACGGCCCGATGCTGATCATCTTTGTTCTTTCGTTTCAGGGCGAGCATGGCGGGCTGACCTTTCCGATGCGAGGTGTCTCGACCCATTGGTTCTCCGACCTGCTCACCAGTTCCCGATACGGCGATTTGGGGGGGGCATTGTCGCGCTCGCTGATCCTAGGGGCAACCTCGATGGTGATCACAGCAGTGACCTGCCTTTTTGCCGGGCTTGCGTTCCGCAACCGGTTTATCGGGTCCAGCATGATCTTTTACCTGGCAATCACGTCTCTGGTGGTTCCCGGCATTCTCCTGGGGCTTGGTCTGGGCCAGTTGTTCCAGATTGTCGGTCTGCGGCTCAACTGGTTCACCTCCGGGCTTGCGGCACATCTGTCATGGACGCTGCCGTTTGGGCTGCTGATCATGTTCGCGGTTCTCAATCGATTCGACGGTGCCTGGGAAGAGGCCGCCAAGGATGCCGGGGCGACGCATTGGCAGACATTGAAATACGTTACCATCCCGATTTTGTTCCCCGGTCTGATCGCCGTGTCGCTGTTCGGTTTCACACTGTCTTATGATGAAATGCCGCGGTCTTTGTTGACGGTCGGGGCCGACAATACCCTGCCCATTGAAATCGCGAACATGACATCGAACGTCACGACGCCAGCCCTATACGCCATCGGGACAGTTACCTCGGTCATCAGCTTTGCTGTTATCGGACTGGCTTTCCTAGCCATTGCGGTCATCCAGAAACGACGCGCCTGAATGGGCTCCAGAAAACCAGGTGGAAGAGATCAAACATGACGACAACCGGAGAAATACTGATCAAGCAGGTGACCAAGAATTACGGCCAGATCAAGGCCGTCGATAACCTTGATCTGAAAATCGAAGGCGGCTCGTACTGCTGTGTGATCGGTCCCAGCGGGTGCGGCAAGTCAACCCTGCTGC
The DNA here is from genome assembly GCA_965207105.1 of Roseovarius sp. Taxonomy (GTDB): domain Bacteria; phylum Pseudomonadota; class Alphaproteobacteria; order Rhodobacterales; family Rhodobacteraceae; genus Roseovarius. Next base: position 235,805 of record CBDBLS010000039.1, read on the forward strand.
GGATGATCGCGGGCCACGAGACACCGACGACGGGGGTCATCTGGATCGGCGGAAATGACGTCACCAACCTGCGCACCGGGCAGCGCGGCACCGCCATGATGTTCCAGAGCTATGCGCTGTTCCCGCATCTTTCGCTGACCGACAACGTGGCTTTTTCCCTGAAGCTCAGCAAAGTCGGTACCGCCGAACGCCGCGAGCGCGGCCGCGAAATGCTGGACCGAGTGCAACTTTTGCATCTCGCCGATAGATTGCCCTCGGAACTGTCGGGCGGGCAGCAACAGCGGGTTGCCCTTGCACGCGCCCTGATCACCAACCCGCAGGTTTTGCTGCTGGATGAACCGCTCTCGGCGCTGGACGAATTTTTGCGCCTGAAAATGCGGGTCGAGCTGAAGCGCCTGCAAAACGATCTGGGGATTACCTTTGTTCACGTCACGCATACGCAGCCTGAAGCAATCGCCCTTGCCGATCAGGTTATCGTGATGGACCATGGGATAGTCGAACAATCCGGCCCTCCGCGGGTGATTTATGATGAGCCCTACAGCCCCTATATCGCCCGTTTCATGGGCGGTCAGAACATCATCAGCGGCAAGGTTGTTTCGGTCTCGGGGGAGATTGCAAATGCGGTCGATGAGAATTACAACCATTTCACCCTTAAGACCGCAACTGAGGTCAAAGCTGGCGATGAGATTAAGTTTGCCATCCGCCGCGACCGCATCCGGGTCGGAGATTCGCCTGAAAAACATGGCAGTACCCTGACCGGCAAAGTTGCCGATCTGGAGTATCAGGGAACCTTTGTGAAAGTCAGTATCGAGATCGACGGTCAGGACGAGTTTATCATCCATCTTCCCGATGATGTGTTTTTCGACAACCCGCTGGAGACCGGCCAGCCGGTTACGGCGCATTGGCAAAGTGAGAGGAATTTTCATTTGATTGGCATAAACAACTCAACAGGCAATCCGACGGAGGGTCAAACCTGATTTCTTTCGCGGCAGATGCGTTTCTGACCGCAGTGGACAGTTCGCCGACGTTAACCGCGAGACCGGCCCGTCGCCGGGCATAACACCGCCGGGTCGGGCCTCGCCCGGCTGCTCTGGCACCCGTGCTCCATCCTAGGTATCGGCGGCGCTGACCATACCGAAGACGAAGAACGCGCCCGTGGTCGGAGTGTTGTTGCTGGGGCAGGCGTGTTACTTCTTACCACAAGGGAGGGTGCCGGGCGCTCGAACTCATCTGCAAACAAACTTGGAGGGCTTTTTCATGTCAACTGTAATCAAGGGTGGGACCATCGTCGCCGCCGACCAAAGCTATCAGGCCGACATCCGGATTGAAGGTGAGACCATTGCCGAAATCGGGAAAGACTTGAGCGGCGACAAGGTTCTGGATGCCACCGACAGCATGGTCATTCCTGGTGGAATTGATCCTCACACCCATTTCGAAATGCCGTTCATGGGCACGACCACGGCCGAAACCTGGGAAAGCGGTACATTTGCCGCCGCGTCGGGGGGGACGACCACGACCGTCGATTTCGTCATTCCAGGGCCGGAAGGGCTTGTCGGGGCGTACAAGAACTGGAGCGAGCGGGCCTCGCGCCAGGCCAGTATCGACTATGGCTTCCATATGTGCATCACCGACTGGTCCGAAGAAATCTTCAACGAGATGGAGACGGTCGTCGGTCTGGGGGTGAACACCTTCAAGCATTTCATGTGCTACAAGGGCGCTTTGATGGTGAATGACGACCAGATGTTCGCCTCGTTCCAGCGTTGCGCCGCGCTCGGCGCTCTGCCACTTGTCCATGCGGAGAACGGTGACGTTGTCGCCTCTCTGCAGCAGAAATACCTAACCGAAGGCGTGACTGGCCCCGAGGCTCACGCCTTTTCACGCCCGCCCGAGGTCGAAGGTGAGGCCGCAAACCGGGCCATCATGATTGCCGATGCGGCGGGGGTGCCGGTCTATATCGTGCATGTGTCCTGCGAACAGGCGCATGAGGCAATCCGACGGTCGCGACAAAAGGGAATGCGGGTCTATGGTGAACCTCTGGTCCAGCACCTCACCCTGGAAGATACCGAGTATTTCAATGAAGACTGGCTGCATTCAGCGCGCCGGGTCATGTCGCCGCCTTTCCGTGACGCTTCGCACCGCGACAGTCTGTGGGCCGGGTTGGCCGCAGGCTCTTTGCAGGTTGTCGCAACTGATCATTGTTCATTCACCTCCGACCAGAAAATGATGGGCGCACAGGACTTCACCAAAATCCCCAATGGCACGGGCGGCGTCGAAGACCGCTTGTCGGTGCTCTGGACCAAGGGGGTCGAAACCGGACGTCTGACGCCGAATGAGTTCGTCGCCGTGACCTCGACAAACATCGCCCAAATCCTGAATATCTATCCCCAGAAAGGCGCGGTATTGCCAGGTTCCGATGCGGATCTTGTGGTCTGGGATCCCAATCTCTCCAAGACCATAACGGCAGCGACCCAGAAATCGATCATTGACTACAACGTCTTTGAAGGCGTCGAGGTCAGAGGGATGCCGCGCTATACGCTCTCTCGTGGTAACGTCGTCTGGAGACATGGTCAGAATGATCAAGCACAACCGGGGCGCGGCAGGTTTATCAAACGCCCACCGTTTGCAGCAGTCAACAAGTCACTGTCGATCTGGAAAGAGATCACTGCTCCTCGTGCAGTCACCCGGTCTGCCAAGCATATGCCAATTGGTGTTTAGATCTTGGGCGTCCAAGAGCTGGATTGCTTAACCGTGTGCGTATGCGCTTCGCGGCAGGGTGACTTCAAATAGAGTTGACGGTCGTCTAAAACCAACAGGCCGATTAAGTGACCTTTATCCAATCTCGATTTGTGATTGAGGTCACTCGATCCGGATCGGCCGCGAAGAAGTTCCAGGCCCCGGCGCATTTTTCGAGGATTTCCCCGTAGGTGTCGAATACGGAAATGGCGAGCTTGTTGGCCCGTGGATATGCCCATACATTTTCCATCGGGTTCAATTCCGGCGAATATGGCGGCAGCTTCACGAGAGTAATATTGTCTGGCACCTGCAGGCATTTTGCTCCGTGCCAGCCTGCTCCGTCTACGATGGGCAGGGCATGTGCATCCGGTGCGACCATCCTTGCGATCTCCTTGAGATGCAGCCCCATAGCCCCGGCGTTGACGCAGGGCAGGATCAGACCTGCGGCGGTGCCACGTGCGGGACAGTCTGCACAGAAGATATAGCAGCGGTTGTGTTTCGAAAGTGATGGAAATTATTCCATGGTGTATCCGAGCGGTTTGATGTTTGTCGCGGTTACGCGACGAGGTCAAGGATTTCGTTGGCGAGCGGTTGATCGAGAGTTTCCCAACCATCAACCTTTCGCATCTGGATCTGCCCGGAAACCATCAGGGCCCGGAACAACATTGACACGGTCTCCGGAGACGGCAGCACGGTCTGCGTCTTGATACGGCGCTTGAACGCCTCATTGAGGCGCTCAATAGCGTTGGTTGTCAACGGCGGAGATTTCCATCGGCTCAGTTTACAAGTTGTATGCGTTATGCGTTCACGATATGTTCCTATTGAAATCAGAGGGATAGATCACCATGGATCACAGGCAGTTTCAGGAATGGCTGTCCGGGATAGACCAACCCAGCCTGGCGCAGCGGCAACAGGCCGAAGCCGGGCTTTCGGGGGATCAGAGACATCTGCTTCACTGGCTGCGACAGAAGACAGTGTGGGTGAAGATCGCCGGTGCCCGCATTGTGGCACACCGGGAGCCATATCGCGTGGCAAGGCACGGGGCCTGCGGCGATACCAGTGCAAGGGGTGCAGGAAGACATTCAACGCGGCGACCGGCACCCCCTTGTCGGGCCTGCACCGCAAGTGACCTGCCCCCGATAAACTGGACCACTTGAAGGTAGGGTTTGTTCTCGTAACGTTCATCGCAACGAGGAGAACAGACGATGCGCAAATCACGTTTTACCGAAGAGCAGATTGTCCGGATACTGCAGGAGTATTCGGCGGGGGCGAAGGTGTCTGAACTCTGCCGCAAGCCCGGCCTGTCAGATGCGACGCTGTACAAGTGGAAGAGCCGGTACGGCGGCATGCAGGTCTGCGAGCTGCGACGCCTGAAGGATCTGGAGGCGCAGAATGCGGAGCTGAAGCGCCTTCCGGCGGATGCGCTGCTGGATAACGCTGGCCTCAAGGGGCTTCTGGCAAAAAACTCCTGACGCCTGCATGCCGCCGAGCTGCCGTGAAAACACTGATGGAGGATCATCAGTTCCCGCAGCGAGGCGCGTGCAGGCTGGTTGGGATTTCACGGTCAAACCTGACTTGTCAGGCGCGGGCAGAGCGCCATGCGCGGCTGAGAGACCGCCTGATCACACTGTCAGGCAAACACAGAAGATATGGATATCGCATGCTACATGCCAAACTGGTCCGGGAGGGCTTCAAGGTGAACGTCAAAGTGGTTGAACGGCTCTACCGGGAAGAGCGCCTGTGGCTGCGTCGCACGAAGCGTAGGAAGATTCCACGCGCCGCCCGGGAGGGCAGCCGGTGCCCGATTGCCGCCAATCAGAGGTGGTCACTGGACTTCACCAGTGACGCGCTCGCGAACGGCCGCAAGTTCCGAACCGCCAACCTCAAGGATGACTGTACGCGCGAGTGTCCGGCCATTGAAGCGGACTTCCCGCTGCCGGGGGAGCGGGTCGTTGACCTGCTGGAGCGGGTCGCACGGGAACGTGGCTATCCGGATATCCCGGTGGTCGACAACGTCCTATGGGCGGAATGATCGGCTGATTTGGCATCAGGTTATTGTCGCATCGAGATGTCTCGACACGTTTGAAGCATGTCTCAGTTTGGCGTTTTGGTCAACGAACTGTCTCTCCCATAACAAACACAGAGTACGCTTTTGCGGCTCTCACCGTCCTTAAGACGAGCTCTTTGGGTTGTCAATCGCAGAGTAAAATGGGTCCATGTCGCGGCGTAAAAATGGGCCACTTCGGTTGATGTTTTGTGGCGCTTTTGCACGCGTGCTCGTCACAAAGCTGAAGCGTGCCAAAGCGCATGCTGGCCATAAGGCCAGCATTATTCTGACTGTGATTGCGGGCTGGTTATTTTCGGTTGTTGCGACTGTGTTTGAGCCGATAGCTTTCGCCATTCATCTCGAGGATGTGGACGTGATGGGTTAAACGATCGAGTAGCGCACCGGTCAGCCGCTCAGAGCCAAAGACTTCAGTCCATTCATCGAAGGGCAGGTTCGAGGTTATGATGATGGAGCCGCGTTCATAGCATTGGGATATGACCTCGAAGAGCAGCTCTGCGCCAGATTTGCTGAGCGGTACGAAGCCCAGTTCATCAATGATCAACAGGTTCTGGCTGGTCAGTTGCTTTTGAAGGCGCTGCAATCTCCGCTCATCTTGAGCCTCGATCAGATCATGGACTAATGCCGCAGCCGTTGTGAAGCGCACCTTCAGTCCTCTTTGACATGCAGCCAGCCCAAGTCCCAGGGCGATGTGTGTCTTGCCCGTGCCTGACGGGCCGAGCGCGATGATGTTCTCCCTGCGATTAACGTAATCGCATCGTGCCAGATCCATCGTCAGGGGCTTGTTCAAGCTTGGCATGATCTTGAAGTCAAAGCTATCCAAGCTCTTGGTGCTGGGGAACTTCGCCGCTTTGATGCGCCGTTCAATCATCCGGCGTTCGCGGTCGATCAATTCCATCTCACACAGCCGCGCCAGATAGTGGATGTGATCTTTGTTCTCTGCAGCACAGAGCTGCGCCTGTTTGGCATACTCGCCTTGGAACGTTGGCAGTCGCAGTTGTTTAAGATGATGCCGTAGAAGAATCCGAGGGGCTTCGGTCATGCCGCGGTCCTTCCCATCAAGCTCATGTAACTGGATGGGCGTGTTGTGCCGACATTGGCCTTGGGCAAGTATGGATAGAAGTCCAAATCCAATCGTGGTGGCCGCTTCTCAACCCGACACAGTACAAGGTGTTTTACGGCGTCATAGCCAATTGCACCCATATCTATTGCCTGCTGGATTGCGCCTTGCACAACATCCATTTCGAAGGTCTCCAAAAGGCGCAAGACTTGAACGTATTCTCGCTTGCCCGGCTGTCAATCGCAGAGTAAAATGGGTCCATGTCGCGGCGTAAAAATGGGCCACTTCGGTTGATGTTTTGTGGCGCTTTTGCACGCGTGCTCGTCACAAAGCTGAAGCGTGCCAAAGCGCATGCTGGCCATAAGGCCAGCATTATTCTGACTGTGATTGCGGGCTGGTTATTTTCGGTTGTTGCGACTGTGTTTGAGCCGATAGCTTTCGCCATTCATCTCGAGGATGTGGACGTGATGGGTTAAACGATCGAGTAGCGCACCGGTCAGCCGCTCAGAGCCAAAGACTTCAGTCCATTCATCGAAGGGCAGGTTCGAGGTTATGATGATGGAGCCGCGTTCATAGCATTGGGATATGACCTCGAAGAGCAGCTCTGCGCCAGATTTGCTGAGCGGTACGAAGCCCAGTTCATCAATGATCAACAGGTTCTGGCTGGTCAGTTGCTTTTGAAGGCGCTGCAATCTCCGCTCATCTTGAGCCTCGATCAGATCATGGACTAATGCCGCAGCCGTTGTGAAGCGCACCTTCAGTCCTCTTTGACATGCAGCCAGCCCAAGTCCCAGGGCGATGTGTGTCTTGCCCGTGCCTGACGGGCCGAGCGCGATGATGTTCTCCCTGCGATTAACGTAATCGCATCGTGCCAGATCCATCGTCAGGGGCTTGTTCAAGCTTGGCATGATCTTGAAGTCAAAGCTATCCAAGCTCTTGGTGCTGGGGAACTTCGCCGCTTTGATGCGCCGTTCAATCATCCGGCGTTCGCGGTCGATCAATTCCATCTCACACAGCCGCGCCAGATAGTGGATGTGATCTTTGTTCTCTGCAGCACAGAGCTGCGCCTGTTTGGCATACTCGCCTTGGAACGTTGGCAGTCGCAGTTGTTTAAGATGATGCCGTAGAAGAATCCGAGGGGCTTCGGTCATGCCGCGGTCCTTCCCATCAAGCTCATGTAACTGGATGGGCGTGTTGTGCCGACATTGGCCTTGGGCAAGTATGGATAGAAGTCCAAATCCAATCGTGGTGGCCGCTTCTCAACCCGACACAGTACAAGGTGTTTTACGGCGTCATAGCCAATTGCACCCATATCTATTGCCTGCTGGATTGCGCCTTGCACAACATCCATTTCGAAGGTCTCCAAAAGGCGCAAGACTTGAACGTATTCTCGCTTGCCCGGCTTACCCATTCTGGCTTCAAGCAGTCGGTGCAGCGTGGCAAATACATCTGGCAAATGCCAACCCTGCAAAGGCGCGGCCTGATCCAGGGCACCCACCTTTTGTTCAAGCAGGGGCAAAAAGTGCAATGGGTCAAAGACCATATCCGCTGATGTGTAGGATCGTTTGTGCCGCGCAATAATCTCATTGCCGCAGCCGATGATAACCTCATGCACAAACCCACGCACATGAACATCGTGGTGCGCATAGGCTACTGGCACCGAGTAATCATTGCTGCGATAGCGCACCATTGAGATCGACGTTGCACGCGTGCTGACGTGATCGCAGGCTTCATATTCTGCGACGGGCAATCCCATCAGAGCATCCAAATCCGACATCAGGCGTGCGCCTATGGTTTGGGTGTGACCCCGCAACGTATCGTCCTGACGTGCTAAACACTTCTCTTCCAAATGTGCGTTCAGATCATCAAAGCTGTCATAGCGAGGTGCGGGAACCATGAAGTTGCGGCGGGTGTATCCAACCATGCCCTCAACGTTGCCTTTATCGTTCCCTCGCGCGGGTCTGCCAAACTTGTCATCAAACAAGTAATGCGACTGCAGTTCCGTAAACCGACGTGTGCGGATGCGCGTCTTATCCCCGAGTATCCGAGCCACGGCGATCTTGGTATTGTCGTAGAGAATGGATTGCGGAATGCCGCCAAAGAATGCAAAGGCGGACACATGGCCATCGCAAAACGCCTCGGTTGTCTCAGCTGGATATCCCTTCACAAACACCGCATCAGAATGTGGCAAGCTCATCACGAAGAAGTGGATCTTGCATTCCACGCCACCGATCACGCCCAGCGTCTCACCAAAATCAACCTGCGCATGGCCCGGCCGATGCGACAACGGCACAAACACCTCTTTGGTGCGCCGTTTTTGCTCGCGCACGTAATAGGTCACCGTGGTCAGGCTGCCGGCATATCCATGCTCATCGCGCAGCCGTTCAAAGATGCGCTTGGCCGTGTGTCGCTGCTTTTTGATCAGGGCTTTGTCTGTGCGCAGTATCTCATCGACCACACCAACATAACCATCAAGCGTTGGCCGCCGAGGCGCTTCCGACCGACGATACCCAGGCGGAAGTTCATGGCGCAGCATCTTCGCGATCGTCTTACGATCTTTGTTCTCTAATCTGTCAATGCGTGTTTCCTGAGTTTCCTGCTTTTGATGTCAGAGGTTGCCTTTGTTCTCTTCGAACTCTGAGGTTCATGATGGGGTTGGCTGGGTGTGGGTCGGCAATGTTGAAACCGCAATCATACCGTTGGTCTTGGCTGTTGCTACAGAATCGGCGCCGTGTCTCACGCCCTCCCTCGGGCATCGTCCCAGATGGGAACTTTGATTTAGGAATCCTCGTTGTCGCCTCGTAAGCCTTACGCGGACTGGAAGTCAGTTTTGTCTCGCATAATGGCATGAAGTATGATTGCCAGACGACGCGCCAGAGCCACTCGGGCCTTTCTCATCGTTGAGCGCGCACCGATTGCGAGGGCCCATGTCTTCAATTTGAGCGGAGCGGCATACCGCGTCAGCATCACATTGGCGGCCTCATAGAGAAGCGTTCTGACGCGCACGTCGCCCCGCTTTGAGATGCTGCCCGTGTAGTCGATTTCACCAGATTGATGCCGTCGCGGCACCAGTCCAAGATACGCCCCCACATCACGCGATTTCCTGAAACGCGACGGATCATCAATTGCTGCGGCAAAGGCCAATGCTGTGATCGGACCGACCCCTGGTACCGTCATAAGGCGCTGGCAGACTTCGGATTTGCGGGTCATCTTTTTGATGTCGCCATCAATGGCTGCAACCGCCGCGAGGATTGCTTCGCGTGCTGCGAACAGTCCGCAAATTGCGGCATGGAGGCCAGGCACTCCATCGCTAACTTTTAGCGCCGCGTTTTTGAATGCCGGAGACAAAGCTCGTGGCAGCCGCACGCCGAAGACGACGACCAGACCGCGGATCTGATTGTCGAGCGTCACACGCTGTCCGACCAGCTTCTTGCGGGCTGCGATCAGCGACCGGATTGCGTGCGCTGACAGTGATTTGACATGGGTCGGCTTGTAGAATCCCGTCCGCGCCAGGTGTGCCAAACCGCGGGCATCATTGCGGTCCGTCTTGTGGCCGGCCAGAGATTTAAGGGCCTGATATGCTTGCCTGCTCTCGATGCAAACAACCGGGACACCAAGCTCCGTCAGCCCATGGTAAAGCATTGGTGCCATCCGTCCCGTTTCAAATACAACTTTGGCACATGGTGGTCCAGAAGCGAGGAAGTCAGCGATCGCTTTTGGTGTTGAGCTCGCTTTTCCTTCACGAATAAGGGCCCCTTCACGATCCAGAATGCAGATATGCGTCTCTTCCATGGACACATCCAAACCAGCAAAATATTCCATTGGTCAGTCTCCTTTTCAATTGCATGTGCATCCAGAATAACAGGGGTAACTGAGTGCTGATCCTGATTACGCCATGTTGAAAAACCGCGCCGCTTCTCGGCCAGACATACCGTCCTTCAAACAAGCACGGCGCACACGACTATAAATATCCACAGAATACATCTCCCGCCCTCCGAATAAACGAAGGGCACAAACTGGCGGACTTTTACTCCGCTACAACTGCGATATGCAGCCGCTTCTGTGGCCCAATATTGCTCCGCGTTTTACATGTTCATGCCGCTTTTCGTATCTCCGTTTGGGTGAAGTATGCCGCGTCCGGGGTGCGTTTGTCGAGGGCGGTGTGAGGGCGCTCTGTGTTGTAGAAGCCGATCCAGTCGTCAATGATCCGTTTGGCCTTGTAGTAATTCAGACTTGATCTGACAGTTGGCCGTTTTTCCGGCGGCGTCTGTCAGGCCAAGTTCAGTTCACTGACTTTTCCTTCCAGATCTGCTTGCCCTCAATCATGGTCTGGAACGGGGTTCCACCGCAACACATTTTGCCCTGATGAGTTCGTTCGGTATTATAGTGTCGCAGCCATTCATCCAGATCAGCCTGCAACTCCTCGATGGATTGATAGACCTTTTTGCGGAACGTGATCTGGTAAAACTCCTGCAGGATCGTCTTGTGAAACCGCTCGCAGATGCCGTTTGTCCGAGGCGATTTCACCTTGGTTTTGGTATGGTCGATGTCGTTAATTGCCAGGAAGAGCTGGAAGTCGTGTTTGTCGACACGCCCGCAATATTCCGTTCCGCGATCTGTCAGGATACGCAGCACTGGCAGGTCGTGCTCTTCGTAGAACGGCAGCACCCGGTCATTGAGCGGATCAGCCGCTGTGATCGGCGTCTTGGTGGTGTAGAGTTTGGCATGCGCCACCTTGCAACAGGTGTCCACATAAGTCTGCTGATAGACCCGCCCAACGCCCTTCAGGGTGCCGACGTAGAACGTGTCCTGTGAACCCGGATAGCCAGGGTGGGCAGTCTCGATCTCACCGCAGGCCTCATCATCCAGCTTCTTCTTTTCCAGTGCCTGCACTTGTGCCTCCGTCAGGATGCCGCCGTCAGCGGCCACTTTGGCCTCCAGTGCCTTGAGCCGGGTTTTGAAGTTTGCCAGATCATGGCGCAGCCAGATCGACCGGACCCCGGATGGCGATACAAACACCCCCGACTTGCGCAACTCGTTCGAGGTGCGGGCCTGGCCGTAAGCCGGGAAGTCGGTGGCGGATTTGATCACCGCCTGTTCGGTGGCGTCATCAACCCGGTTTGCCGGATTGGGTTTGCGCCGGGTGCGTTCGAACAGCGCCTCGATACCGCCGTCCTCGACCGCAGATTTGTAACGGTAGAACGTGTCCCGGCTGTAGCCCATGACCTGGCAGGCCTTCGAGACATTACCCGGTTCCTCGGCCAGGTTCAGCAGGCCGGTTTTGTGTTTGATGATCTTGTCGGTAGTGTTCAACATGATGGTTTCCTCGTTTTGTGGTTGGTGTGCACCACCATCAAAACGGATAACCATCATCTCCTTCAAGAGATGTGCCGTCCCCTTCTCAGCTAGCTGAGAAGGGGACGGTGTCAGATAAAGTCAGAACTAATACAGGCCTGGAAGCCGTTGGTGATCTCGTGCAAACAGACGGCCTCCTGCTTCAGGGAACGCCAGAGCCGTTCGATGAAGATATTGTCCAGATACCGGCCGCGCCCATCCATCGAGATATTGATCTCGGCTTCGGTCAAAGTCTTGATCCAGTCAGCGCCCGTATATTGGCTGCCCTGATCCGTATTCATGATCTCGGGCGCTCCGTATTTGGCGATGGCTTCTTCCAGTGCCTCAACGCAAAAGCTGGCATCCAGCGTGTTTGACAGCCGCCAGGACACCACCTTGCGCGTTGCCCAATCCATGAGTGCCACCAGATACAGAAAGCCGTTTTTGACCGGGATGTAGGTAAAGCGTTTCGACGTATTGTTGAGGTACGACAATACGTCGAAACGCGCGGAACCTATCAATGGTGTGGGCGTTTCAAAATCAAGTTGTGAATCAACTTAATCTCGAAACGCTTTAATGTCGCTGCACCAGACCTGATTGGGCCACGTGATTGGCAGACCTCCAGGCAAGTACGGCCAGATCTTGTGCTGCGGGTGCTTCTTGCTGGTGTTTGGCCCTTTGTAGATGGCCTGCAAACCCATGATGCCCATCAGACGACGCACCCGGTGGCGGCCCGCCGTAAACCCTGATTGAGGTAGGTACGCCGCGATCTGACGGCTGCCAGAGAACGGATACTTCGTGTGTGGACGCCCCCGGAAATGCAAGTGTTTTTTACGACAATAATGGGAAATGCGGTCGAGTTCCTACGTGTGTCCGGCCTCTGTATGTGAGTTTTGGTCTCACGGGCCTTTATGGATAGTTCGAAGATCCGGTCCAAATCGTAATGTCGCGGTCACAGCCGCTCGGAGTATCACTGGTTTTCCTGATCTTGTCTCTCGACTTTTCGCCCATAATCCTCCGCTGAAAACCACCGCATTCCCTTGCATCCGCCATCACCGTCAGGCGACGGGCGGAACCCGGTAAATCTCACCTGTCGTCATCAAGGCCCATGCCGTACGTGCCATCTTGTTGGCCAATGCAACGGCAACCAGCATTTTTGGCTTGCAGGTCAACATTCTCGCCAACCATGATCCGTCCGGTGCGCCGCCACGCCTCTCGGCAGCTTGAATCACCGACATCGCTCCGATAATCAGCAACCGCCGGATATCGCGCCGGCCCATTTTCGACGTTCGCCCCAGTCGTGCCTTGCCACCCGTCGAATGCTGCTTTGGGGTCAAACCGGCCCAGGCCGAGAAATCCCTACCTTTGGTAAATGTCGACCCAGGTGGCGCGAGTGTAGCCAATGTTATAGCGCAAATCGGGCCAATACCTGGAATTGTTGTCAAACGACGCATGGTTTTGTTTTTGCGTACCATCGCCTTAACCTGCCTGGTCAGGGCATCAATCTGCGCGCTCAAAGCCAGGATGTGGTCGAAAAAATGGCGACAGAGCGCAATCACCCCCTCTGTCAAACCGTTTCCAGGGCCATCGAGTGCCACCTCAAGTTTCTTCAGGTGCACCGGGCCTTTCGGGGCGATGATACCAAATTCGGCCAAATGACCCCGCAATGCATTGATCGTTTGCGTGCGTTGGCCTGTCAGCAAATCACGTGTCTTCAGCACCATCGCCTGGCCCTGCTGACTGGCACTTTTCACCGCAACAAAGCGCATTGTCGGCCGGGATGCAGCCTCAGCGATGGCTGCCGCATCCGCAGCATCATTCTTTTGACGTTTCACATAAGGCTTCACATATTGCGGCGCGACCAGACAAACATCATGACCCAGCCTCTCAATCTCTCGTCCCCGGTAATGTGCACCGGCACAGGCTTCCAAAGCCACCAGACAAGGTGCCAGCTTGTCCAAAAATGATAATACCCGACTTCGCGGCAAGGCTCTGCTGAAAACAGCTGACCCATCTACCGCCGCTCCATGTGCATGAAACGAATTCTTCGCAATATCCAATCCAACTATGCCAACTTTGTCCATGGACGCCTCCGTTCTGCAGCAAGTTCAAACAACGCTGCCTTGGCACATTACGATGCCGTAGGGGGCGTCCACCCCATCGTAAATATCCGGTCAATCTCGTGCATCAGATCAATCGTGGGCTGATCAAAGCCAACCGGCGTGCAGTAGATTGAGGACCGGCTGATCTTGAGCAGCTTGCACTGGCGCGTCAGGCTCAAATCAGTGTTCTCTTTGCGGATCATGTCACGGCGTTCACTGGGGCTCATCGCTTCAGCCCTTGTGACAAAAAATCATTTTCCACCGCGAGTTGGCCGATCCTGGCGTGGAGTTCCTTGATCTCGCCGTCCTTGTTCTCAGCCTTCTTTACCTTGTCAGAGAAGACATTAGCCATGCCTTCAATCGCCTGCCGTTTCCATGTGCTCACCTGCGTCGGATGCAATTGCCGCTTGGCCGCGATCTCCTGCACCGTCCTGTCACCGCGCAGCGCCTCAAGCGCCACAGCAGCCTTAAACTTGTCTGAAAAGTTCCGTCGCTTTGTCATTCTCGTATCCATTCATTCGGGGTGGATACATCTTGGTACGCTGTCCGAATTTACCGGACCACTTCACCACTGCCTCACTCCCAATACGGTTTGGTTGGCCGATATCACCTATATCGATACGGATGAAGGGTGGCTCTATCCGGCCGGCGTGAAAGACATGGCCTCGCGGGAAATCGTTGGTTGGGCGATGGAGGATCACATGCGGGCTGAACTTTGCTGCGATGCTCTGACGATGGCCCTGGGTCGCAGGGGTCCGGTTCCCGGTCTGATCCACCACTCCGACAGGGGCAGCACCGGCAGGTCGTTTTCCTCGTGGAATGGCAGGACCCGGTCGTTGAGCAGATCGGCCGCCGTGATCGGTGTTTCGGTGGTGTAAAGTTTAGCCTGCGCGACCTTGGAATAGGTATCGACGTAGGTCTGCTGATAAACCCGCCCGACGCCCTTCAGAGTGCCCACATAGAACGTGTCCTGAGAACCCAAATAGCCAGGGTGGGCCGTCTCGATCTCACCGCAGGCCTCGTCGTCATGCTTTTTCTTCTCAAGCGCCTGCACCTGGGCCTCAGTCAAAATGCCGCCGTCTTCGGCAATCCTGGCTTCCAGCGCCTTAAGCCGGTTTTTGAAGTTTGCCAGATCATGCCGCAGCCAGATCGATCGGACACCCGAGGGCGATACAAAGACGCCCGGTTTGCGCAGCTCATTGGACGTGCCGCCCTGGCCGTATGCCGGGAAATCCGTGGCGGATTGGATCACCGCGTCCTCAGTTGCGCATTCCGGTCTATGCGGCCGGTCATTCCGACAACATCCGGCCACCTAAACCGGGGCATCCGGTCACTTTTGGCGCGCCGCGTTGAGGCTTGAGGTTTCAACTATCATTTCGCGGCGGTTTCGTCACCTGATTTGGCCTCCTGCTTTCTGAACGATTGGCCTTCCAGCTCGACCCGGCAGGCGTTGTGTACGAGGCGGTCGAGGATGGCGTCCGCGAAGGTTGGTTCGCCGATGACATCGTGCCATGTGCCGATGGGCAACCGGCTGGTGATCAGGGTTGAGCCGGTGCCATATCGATCCTCGACGATCTCCATCAGATCACGTCGTTGGCTGGCATTGAGCCGGTCTGGTCCCCAATCGTCCGGAATGAGCAGTTGCGTCTTGGTCAGCGCTTTGAACAGACGAGGAAAGCGCCCATCACCGTGGGCCAGTTCCAATTCGTCGAACAGACGCGTCGTGCGCTTGTAGAGGGCGGTTGTACCTTCTCTGCAGGCCGCTTGCGCCAGAGCGCAGGCCAACCAGGTTTTGCCGACACCGCAGGGGCCTGTGATCATCGGGTTGCGTTTGTCGCGTATCCATTTGCCGGTGAGCAGGCTCTGGAAGAGCGCCCTGTCCAAACCTCGACGGGTTTTGTAATCCACGTCCTCTGGGGCAGCCCCGACATGGCGCGGGCGCGCGGTGCGCATCCGGCTTTCAAAGCGTTTTGTCTCTCGACTGGTGGCTTCACGGTCGATCAGCAACCCCAGCCATTCAGCATGGGTCAGGTCGGCGGTGCCGTCCTGTGTCTGCATCTCGGCAAAGGCTTCTGCCATGCCGTCGAGCCTGAGTGTTCTGAGCTGATCCAGTGTTGGATGATCAAGCATATTTTGTCCTCTTCAATGGAAGTATCCCGCGCCACGGATATTGGAGTGTGTGATCGTGGGGCCGTCCGTGGCGGGCTGGCGGCGTTGACGATCCAAACCATTCTTCAGAATGGAATGCAGGGATGAGTAGCTGTAGGCATTGATCTCGAGGGCACGTTCGCAGGCGCGATCAAGACGATCATTGCCAAAGCCGCGCGCCAATTTGAGCACCCCGAGGCAGGCACGATACGCTTGTTCGGGGTGGCGGCGCTTGCCCATCATGAGCGTCACGAACGTCGCGACATGGGGACCGATCCGGGCAGCGCGGGTGCGGATCACCTCGGGCGAGCAGTCCGCCCGGAACCGGTGATTGGGCGGCATGTGATCCCGGATGGTGGAATGCTGACGGTTTCCCGATGTTCTGGCATGGGCAGCAACCCTTTGACCCTTATGGAAGACTTCGACGGTACGGGCGGTGACGCACACCCATAGCTTCTGTTTGATCAGCGGGTGCGGCACCGAGTAGTAATGCCGGTCCACATCGATGTGGTAATCAATCCCCGCGCGCCGCAGTTTCCATTCCGCATAGACGTATGGTTCTGCGGGCAGCAGCTTCAACGCGGGTTTGTCCAGTGTCTCAAACAAAGCCCGGCGGCTGGCCCCAGGGTGCCGGGTGACCTTGCTGTTGAGGTGATCACGCAGGGGCCGGATCGCCGCGTTCAACTCATCCAGGCTGAAGAATGTCTGGTTGCGCAGGCGCGCCAAAATCCAGCGTTCGGCCAGCAAAACAGCACCTTCGACTTTCGCCTTGTCCTTCGGCTTACGCGGTCGCGCAGGAACGACGGCGGTATCGTAATGTGCCGCCATATCCCCATAGGTGCGATTGATCGCTGGATCATGGAAACAGGCTTTGATCACGGCGGCCTTGAGATTGTCAGGGACCACCTGCACAGGCACACCACCGAGGAATGCAAAAGCGCGGACGTGGCTGCTGATCCAGTCCGGCAGGCTCTGGGTCCAGGTTGCCTCGACATAGGTGTAGTTCGACGCCCCAAGGGCCGCGACGAAGATCCGGGCGGTGCGCACTTCGCCCGTCTCAGGGTAAACAACATCGACCGTGTGTCCCGCGTAATCGACAAACAGCCGCTCACCCGCAGGATGGCGCTGACGCATCACCGGCGACAAGCGACCCTCCCAGCGGGTGTAGAGTTCGCAGTACCGGCTGTATCCGTAGCCATCGGGATAGACGCCGCGATACTCTTCCCACAGCAATGCCAGTGTCACACCTTTGCGACGAAGTTCCGCGTGAACATAAGCCCAATCGGGTTGTGGGATCGCCCGCGTCGACGCGCCAGGTTGATGCGGAAAGATCTGCTGCTCAAGATCAACATCAGACAGATCATCGGGCAAAGGCCAGACCAATCCGGCCACATCCGCGCCCCGGAAATACTCCGATACTGTCGCACGCCCCAACGACAGGCTCTGCGCCACCTGACGCCCTGAAAATCCAT
This sequence comes from Roseovarius sp., assembly GCA_965207105.1. Lineage (GTDB taxonomy): Bacteria > Pseudomonadota > Alphaproteobacteria > Rhodobacterales > Rhodobacteraceae > Roseovarius. The sequence continues at coordinate 252,719 of CBDBLS010000039.1, forward strand.
CTGCTCGAAGCCGCAGGGCTTCCCGTATCTTGCGCATCGACAATCTCTGCATCGCGCCACCTCCCATTCAAAAAGAACGGCAAGGTAGCCAGTTAAAGATCGCCTCAAAACAGACGCCAAAACCCCGGATCAGGGGTGGCCGGATGCCCCGGTTTGAGTGGCCGGGTTAAATCGGTACGGGTGGCCGGATACTATCGGTATAGGTGGCCGGATCACCCCGGAATGCGCACTCAGTCGTCTGATCCACCCGGTTCGCCAGATTGGGCTTGCGTCGCGTGCGCTCAAACAGCGCCTCAACGCCGCCGTCCTCGACCGCCGATTTGTAGCGGTAAAACGTGTCACGTGACATACCCATCACTTGGCAAGCCTTAGACACGTTGCCCAGCTCCTCGGCCAGGTTCAGCAGCCCAGTCTTGTGCTTGATGATTTTTTCAGAAGTATTCAACATTGTAGTTCCTCGTTTTGTGGTTGGTGTGCACCACCATCAAAACGGGCAACTGCCGCCCCTACAAGGGCAGCGCCGTCCCCTTCCCAGCTAGCTGGGAAGGGGACGGTGTCAGATCACATCGAGACTAATTCAGGTCAATAATCAAACTGTCCGGAAACAGGGACGAAGTCCATTGCCGCCCGTGGCGCTCATGCCGTCATTCCGCCACGCAAGAATGCCAAACCCTGGAAACCCACGAGCGCCGGAGCCATCGCCCGCAACGAAGCGGTCAATGCATCGCGATACCTGGGCCGTACCTTGTGGTGCCGCTGGTATCCGTGCAGATAGACTCGATGTAAAATGGCATTCTTCATTTCGCTGCCTTTCCAAAACTCATCCAGCCGCAAGAGTTTCGGCAACGACTTCGGGATTACGGTCAATAATTGAAAGCAGGACAACCGCCGCTCGATCTGGGGAACGGCGGTCTTGCTCCCAATCCCGAACTGTGCCGACTGGCAGGCAATAGCGTTCAGCGAATGCGGCCTGCGATAGCTTCAACCTCTTGCGGATCGCGGCAACATCAACGGTTTCGGGAACATACACTGCGGCAGGTTCCAATTCACCCTTCGCGATGGCGAGGGCTTCTTCTGCGCCTTTGATCAGGCTTTTAGCAACACTCATTTTCGGTTCCTTTCTCACTTTCGGCGGTCCCGCTTCGCAGCCATCGCCTTGGCTGTGGCGCGGTAATGATCCGCCAGTTGCGGCAATATCTTTGCCAATTGGTTTCGTTTAGCTTTGGTTAGGTTGGCTTTGTCACCCTTGCCATAGACCGTCAAAATGAAAACAGGCGCATCCACGCCACCGAAGTAGTGGATTGTTCTGTATCCACCACTCTTGTCGCCGCCCCGACCCGCGTGGCGCTGTTTTCGTGCGCCTCCGGTCTGACTGATAATATCGCCCGCAAGAGGATCATCGGCCAACGTCTCCACGATAGAATCTATCTCATCTTGAGATAGCTTTAGCTTCTTGGCTTGAGACAGAAACTCGGGTGTGGAAATGACTGTTTGCATACTCGAATACATACGGCATTGCCGTAGTGTAGTCAAGAGCGCAATACGGCAATGCCGTATAAAAATGTGTCGGGACACATAGTTTGCCCTATGAGTCCCCGCTAACCTTTTGATTTCCTTCTGGGGGATTTCGATTAATGCGGCTGGACAGGGGAATCGCATGAGTTTCACAGCGTCAGGATTTCAGGCAGGAAACGGTTGTTCCAGCCAGCCTTTTTCCGGTTTCCCCGAGGGAGCGTTTACCTTTCACTTTGCCGGGCAGGTTCATCGCGATATGCCTGATGACGGCGAAGTTGGCGAGTGCATGATCTTTTCGTACCCGGCTGTCGTCATCGCGGAAGGTGACATCGAGCACCCGGTGCAGGCGGTTTTCAATTCCCCAATAAGAGCGTACGGCATGGTCAAAGCGCGCTGCATCTTTTGGCAGGGACGGGATGAAGTATCGCGGTTGCCTCGTCGTTTTCCCGCCACTCTCCCGAACCGGGACGACGCGACCAATGCTGGCCAGACCCTCCCAATGGGGGTGACGCTTTTTCAACCGGTCGATGGCATCGCACCGGGTATATGCTCGCGTTTCAATCCTGCCCCTGTCGCCGTCAACTGTCTGTAATGATTCTGTGTTTTCTTGATCCTGTTCTTCAAACCACAGTTTCACGTCCTTGTCCTACAAATAACCCGGCTCTCATGTGATTGTGTGTCAACGGCGGAGTAAAATCCGGCCACTGGGGCGGAGCAAAAGTCGGCCAGTTTGTGGAGTGCGCCTTGGGGCGTGTGGCCACCAATCAGCAAGCACGTTCCAAGGCGCATTGGCCGTCAGGCCGATTGTTCAGTTGTCAGGTTGAAGGGTTGGCAATACGTGCGCGGCTCTGATTGAGGCGGTAGCTTTCGCCGTTCATCTCGAGGATGTTGACGTGATGTGTCAGCCGGTCCAGGAGCGCGCCGGTCAAGCGTTCGGTGCCGAATGTCTCGGTCCATTCCTCGAAGGGCAGGTTCGATGTGATCAGGGTTGAGCCACGCTCGCAGCGCTGAGAGATCAGCTCGAACAGAAGCTCGGCGCCGGTTTTGCTCAAGGGGACGAAGCCCGGCTCGTCGATGATCAGCAGTTTGACCTTGGCCAGTTTGCGCTGAAGCTGCCGGAGGCGTTTCTCGTCGCGGGCCTCCATCATCCCGTGCACGAGAGCTGCGGCGGTTACGAAGGCGACAGGCAACCCTTTCTGGCAGGCGGTCAGCCCCAACCCGAGAGCGACATGGGTTTTGCCGGTTCCCGACAAGCCAACGACAGACTGCCCGCTTTCCGGGATCTGAGGTTCGGATTTGTTATCCGTTTCATCCTCGGGCGGGACAGGTGGTGCAGGTGGTCGCGCGATCGTGTCGTGGTGGAGCCGCGCATCTGACGATTGTTCAATGTGACGGAACGCTGGCAAAGATCCCCGCCTGGATGACCGAGGAGGGATCGGGAGAGGCGGTGGTCGTTCGTGATCCTGCGCTTTCGGTTGCGGCGCTCCTCGAGGCCCGCGCAATAGTGGATCGCTCCTTACGCTTGCCGGGCGGGGAATCATCCCCGGACAACGGAGGCGAGAATGACAGCAACCAATCCTCTTCAACTGCATCTGTTCGATGCCAGCCCCGATCCCGCAACGATCCCGCAACGATCCCGCTGGACCGCCGACGGCGTCTGCTGACGCTCACGGGAGCGCTTCTGAGCGAAGCCGCGCGCGACATGACGGACCTGGAAGACCCGTCTGCGGCGAGGGAGACACAGGATGAGTAACGTTGGCTCTGATCATCTGGCGCGCCAGGCCATCGTGTATGTCCGGCAATCGACTGCGGGCCAGGTCGCGCATAACCTTGAAAGCAAACGGCGCCAGTACGCTCTTGTGGAGCACGCCCGCCAGCTTGGATGGACCGATGTAGAGGTCATCGACGATGATCTTGGCCGCTCGGGTTCCGGCGTCGCACGGCCCGGTTTCGAGAAGCTTCTCGCCCGGATCTGCGAGGGCCGTGTTGGTGCGGTGGTGTCGATCGAAGCCTCGCGGTTGGCGCGCAATGGCCGCGATTGGCACACGCTGCTGGAGTTTTGCGGTCTGGTTTCCACGCTCATTGTCGATGAAGATGGGGTCTATGATCCGCGCCATCCCAATGACCGCCTGCTGCTCGGTATGAAAGGGACCATGAGCGAGATGGAACTGTCGATCCTTCGGCAACGGTCCCACGAGGCGCTCCGCCGGAAGGCACGCCGCGGTGAGCTGTTCATGACGGTTGCCATTGGCTACGTGCGCATCGGCCGGGATCGGATCGACAAGGACCCTGACCGGCGGGTCCAGGACGCCATTGGATTGGTGTTTGCCAAATTCGACGGGATGCGGTCCGTCCGGCAGGTACATGTGTGGCTCCGGCAAGAACAGATCTCGCTCCCGGCGGTTGTCCACGGATCGGCCGGGCGCGAAATCCGGTGGAAACTGCCCGTCTACAACACGGTCCTGCACATCCTCAACAACCCGATCTATGCCGGGGCCTATGTGTTTGGCCGCACCGGCTCGCGCACGGTGATCGAGGACGGACGCAAGCGTGTGATTCAGGGGATACGCAAGCCACAGGAAGACTGGGATGTTTTGATCCCCGATCATCATGATGGTTATATCAGCTGGAATACCTACGAGAGGAACCAGCGATTGATTGCGGACAACGCCACAGGAAAGTTCGGCCCGGGGCGCGGTGCCGTACGGCGTGGCGAAGCTCTTCTGGCCGGGCTTCCGAGATGCGGCCATTGCGGGCGCAAACTTCACGTCGCCTATTCGGGCAAGGGCGGCAACACCGGCCGCTATCATTGCCGCGGCAGCCAGTTCAATCACGGTGGCGCGCTGCATCTCGTTTGGTGGCATGCGGGTCGATCAGGCAATCGGCGCCGAAATCATCGCGCGGTTGCAACCGCTCGGCATCGAGGCGGCACTCGAGGCAGAGGTGGCCCAGGGTCAGGCACATGGGGAGAAGCGCCATCAGCTTGAGCTGAGCCTGAAGCAGGCGCGCTACGAGGCCTCCCGTGCCCGGCACCAGTACGATGCGGTCGATCCCGACAATCGTCTGGTGGCGGGAGAACTGGAAGCGCGCTGGAATGCGCGGCTTGGCGCGGTCACCGCGCTCGAGGATCAGATCAAGGCGCATGATGCGGCGGCCCTGTCGCAAAAGGCGAGCACCGCAGATCGCGACAGGCTGTTGAGCCTAGGGGCCGATCTTGAGCGTGCGTGGACAAGCCCAGGTGCTGCACCTGCCACCAGGAAACAGATCATTCGCACTCTGGTCGAGGAGATCATTGCCCGCGTTGACGGAGAGACGATCGAGCTTGTTGTCCGCTGGCAAGGCGGCGCACATTCCGCTCTGGCTGTCCGCAAGAACCGCAGCGGCCAGCACCGCTGGAGTACCGACCGGGATATCGTCGATCTCGCACGTGCGCTGGCCCGTCTCATGCCTGACAAGCTGATTGCCGCAACTCTCAACCGGGCAGGCAAGGTGACCGGCCGCGGTCACGGATGGACGCAATCGCGGGTATGCAGTCTGCGCAATCACCATCAGATCGATGTCTATCGTGAAGGCGAACGCCAGGAGCGCGGTGAGATGACACTTGACGAAGCAGCCGAGGTCTTGGCAATCAGTGCATCAAGCGTCCGCCGCCTGATCCAGGAAGGTCGGCTGCCGGCGCAACAATTCTGCAAAGGTGCCCCCTGGATCATCAAAATGGACGACCTGGGCAGGAACGATGTCATTGAAGCAGCGGACAAAAGGCGCGGCAGCCGCCCGCCGTCTCAAAATCCGCATCAAAAAACACTTGTCTTATAGAGACATAGCGAGGTGGGCATTATGAATCAGGATCGGACGGGCCGAGCGCGATGACGTTCTCCCTGCGCTCGATCCATTCACAGCGCGCCAGTTCCAGCACCATCATCTTGTTCAGACCGGGGATGGCCGTAAAGTCGAAGCTGTCGAGGCTTTTGACGGTTGGAAACTTTGCCGCCTTGATCCGGCGCTCGACCATGCGCCTCTCCCGATCGATTGGTTCCAGCTCGGTCAGCCGGGCTGGATAGCGCACATGATCCAGGCCTTCCGCCGCACAAATGCGCGCTTGCTTGTCATGCTCGCGCAGGAAGGTGGGCAGGCGCAGAGTCTTGAGGTGGTGTGTCAGCGGCAGTTCGGGTGCATCCGTCATGCGTCACCTCCTGACAGAAGGCTCATACAGGAAGAAGCCGAGGTGGTGGCGATGTTGGTTCCGGGCAGGAACGGATAGACATCCAAATCCAACCTCGGGGGCCTTCGCTCGACGCGGCACAGGACGAGGTGCTTGATCGCATCGAAGCTGACCGCCCCCATTCGCAGGGCGTCTTTGACGGCAAGATGCAGCACCTCCAGCTCGAACCGTTCCGACAGGCGCAGGACCTGGACATACTCCCTTTTGCCCGCCTTGCCCTGCCGGGCTTCCAGCAAGCGCCGGAGCGTGGCGAAGGCGTCAGGCAGTTTCCAACCCTGCAAGGGCGCAGCCTGATCGAAGGACATGATCCTGCGCTCGATCAGCGGCAGGTAATGCAGCGGGTCGAACACCATGTCACCGCTGTCATAAGAGCGGGGATGATCGGCGATCACCTCAGTGGCGCAACCGATAACGACGCGGATCACGAAGCCCTTGATCCAGACCGCGCGGGGGCCATATGCGACCGGTACCGAGTAGTCGTTACCGCGATACCGCAGCACCGATGTCGATGTGACCTGGCCACTTTGCAACTCACAGGCCTCGAAGGGTGCGCCGGGCAAATCCTGCATTGCCGCCGGATCGGCTTGCAGCCGTTCGCCGATGCTGGCCTTGTGTCCGCGCAGGACATCGTCCTGCCGTTTGCGGCATTGCTCTTCCAGGTGAGCGTTGAACGCATCCCGGTCCGGAAAGGACGGGATCGGCACCATGAAGTCGCGCCGCCCGTAGCCGACCAACCCCTCGACCGCTCCCTTGTCGTTCCCCTTGCCGGGACGGCCGTAGCGATCCCGGACCACATAATGCGACAGCATTGCGCTGAACCGTTGGGTTCTTTGCCGGGTGCCGTCCGGCAGGATCCGCGCCACCAGGCAGCGGTCATTGTCATGGAGGATCGACAGGGGAACCGCCCCAAAGAAAGCAAAGGCATGCACATGCCCATCCAGCCAGGCCTCGGTGGTTGCCGCAGGATAGGCCCGGATAAAACACGCATCGCTCTGCGGCAGATCAAAGGCGAAGAAGTGCGCCTTCCGCTCAACGCCGCCAATCACGACAGGCGCTTCACCAAAATCCGCCTGCGCATGCCCGGGCGGATGGCTGAGCGGCACGAACATCTCTTTGCCAGAGCGCTTCCTGGCCCGGACGCAGTCTTTGACGATTGTGTATCCGCCATCAAAGCCGCACTCGTCGCGCAGCCTCTCAAAGATACGCTTTGCGGTGTGGCGCCGCTTGCGCGGACGCGCTTTGTCCTCAGTAAGCCATTGGTCGATCTGGCAGGTGAACGCATCCAGCTTCGGGCGCCTAATCGGCGCTGTCCGCCGATACCCCGGTGGCTCCGAATAGGCCAACATCTTCGCACACTGTCTCGGCCAATCCCAAAATCCCGGGCAATCCGACGCCCGCTCAACCCATCCTGAAAATGAGCCCGACGCACCTTCAAATACAATTCCACGGTGAAAATCCCCCGGCCCTCCCATCAAACGAAAGGGCAAAAGTGGACGACTTTTACGCCGCCCGCGACAACACAACGACGCCGCTACACGTGGCCGAGTATTGCTCCGCCGATTACACTTCCGGCGGATCGTGGGTTTATCGGCCTTGATTGGTTGACTTTCCTGCATGAACAGGACGTTCCTTTCATCATCCGCGTGAAGTCGAACCGGTACGTGACAGGCGAGGATGGCGTCCGGCAAAGCCTGCGAACCTTGCCGCGCACCTGCCGTGGCCCGCGCACATTCACGGCCCACTTCAGGGCTGCCGGGTGCACTGCGCCGCTCTGGCTGAACTTCGCAGCCAGGCGCATCAAAGGTAAGGAATTGCCTGTCGTTGTCGGCAACCAACCAGCCCATCACGCCCTGACCGTCTATCGCAAACGCCGGGCCATCGAATGCCTGTTCGCCGAAGCGAAGACCAGGGGCTTCAACCTGGAAGACACCCGTCTCCCGATCGCCGAAAAGTCGAGCTTGTTGGTCGGTCTCCCTGCCCTGGCCATGGCATGGGCTGCAAAGGTGGCATCCACCAGGCCCGGAACACGGAAACGGCCTCGAAAGTCTCATGGGCGATACGCCAAATCCATCTTCCGCATTGGTCTCGACGAAATCGGAAGGCTCCTGCGAACCCAGCCGGAACAAGCCTTCCGACACTGGCCCAAAATCAGGCAGAAAATCGCATGAGTCGTGTACAGGGCTCGACAGCATCGATTTCATCGAAACCCGCCGTTCAAAGCAACATCGCAGAGTGGCGACAGTCCGGAAAATTCTCATTCGCTGCGTGTGCATCATGTGTTAGCCGAACGTGGCATAGGCGGACATTCAGCAAGAGCTAAAAAGGACAGATATCTGCTTCAACATCCTTGGTATAGCAACGCCTATGTGCAATTAGAGGGTTAGTAATGTCGGAGAGCTATGCGGGAATATGGGTGATGGCGTGGTTTGAAGGGCGGCGTATTGTGGCGGGTGAGAAAGCCAGCCAGAACCTGACAGGGAGCAATACGCCTATGAAGAACGATACAGCTATCCTGCCTTTTCGCCAATCGGAAATGATCGTAGATCCGCTGACAGGGCTTGCCCGGGAAGGCGCACGCCGGATGCTGGCGGATGGCCGCCAGCGGATTGTGCGGCACGGTTTTGGCCCTGAACGGCAGATCCGGACGGGGATTGGCGCATTGGATGTGCAGCGACCCAAGGTGCGGGACCGGATGGCGACACCCGATCCAGCAGAAAAGATCCGCTTTACATCGAACATACTGCCAAAATGGGCGCGCCGCCCGGTGAGCCTGGATGCATTGCTGCCGGTGCTGTATGGGCATTTCGACGGGTGATTTTCAGGAGGCTCTGTCAGCCATTACGGGGCCCGACGCGCCGAACCTTTCGCCAGGTGTCATATCGCGACTGACGGCCGGATGGCAGGCACAATATGACACCTGGACCCGGCGTGATCTCTCTGCCCGCAATTACGTCTGCATCCGGGCCGATGGCGTCTGTCTTCAGGCCCGGATGGAGGAAAACGCCGAATGCATGCCGGTGGTCATTGGCGCGACACCGGAGGGAAAGAAAGAACTGATTGGTTTTCAGGTCGGCCTGCGGGAAAGTGCACAGAGCTGGCATGGGTTACTGACCGACATCAAAGGTCGCGGCCTGTCCGTCCCACCGAAAATTGGACTTCGTCCCTGTTTCCGGACAGTTTGATTATTGACCCTATGCGGCCATTTTCCAAGTCATATCTTCGAACGCTTGTTTTGGTGTTTTATAACCGATGGCGGAGTGGCGGCGCTGACGGTTGTGGAAGACCCTGCACTATCACGACACCCGTTTTGGTCATATTTTGTTGAGCAAAGTGTCCCGCAAATTTTGACTGCGGGACAGCTTTCATCTTACCAACTGCGCGCAATCTCTTTTCGGGCGGCGCTTGCCAGAAAGGCGGAACGGCTCGTTCCGCGCGATTTTGCGGTATCGTCGATGGCTTCCAGAAGGCCACGGTCGATCGATATATTGACTCGCTTGGGTGAGCCCATATCAGAAACCAGCGGAACATAAGCCAGGGTCGCACCTTCGCGCCAGTCGGCAAGGTCTGGATCGGATTCAATCTGTTGCGTCCCCTGCGGTTCGGGAATGGCATCGCCGTCGTCCATCATCCCTTCAACATGGAATGCCAGCGCGTCCCGTGCCCGGCGCAGAGCGTCGTCGATGGTGTCGCCCTGGGTGACACACCCGGGAAAATCCGGGAAGCTGACGCCAAAACCCGGCGCGTCATCAGTGTGAACAAATGCAACGTAGTGCATGGTGGTCTCCTTATCGCCAGCCCGCTTGCCGATAGATCGACAAGACAGTGCCTTTCTTGATGTCCTTGCCAGGATGGGGAACAGTCACACGCCCCGGCCTGGTTGAGTGTTTGAACTGAAAATGGTCACCTTTGGTAGCGACGTGCTGCCAGCCGTCTTTCTCAAGCATCTTGATCAATTTGCGGCTGTTGCGTTCCATTTCGAACCTCTCCTGTTGTGTTTCAATACACACAATTCACCGTAGAGGTCAAAGGACAATGTGTATAATCATACACACAGATTGAGTTCACCAGTCCAACGCCGCCAATACCTGGATGCCATCAGCGGCCAAAAGGCGGCGTTGAACCCCCTTCGTATAGATCTCGGATGTTCGGGCCTGGGTGTGTGCCATCACCGCCATGATCTGGTGTTGTGAGCAACCGGACTCGGCCATGAGTTCGGCCACGGCCTTGCGGACACCATGGGAAGAGCGCCCGGACAGACCGGCTGCGCTGCACCAGCGCTGGACGCGAACGCACAGCGCTTCGGTGGATGCGAAGGGCTTGCCCTTTTCGTTCAGCACGTAGGCCGGGCCTATAACCTTGGCCGCGCGTGTCGCCTCGAACAGCGGTGGCAGCACAGGGATGGACACCGGTGCCGACCCTTTCTTGCGGGGTTGCCACTCAAGCCAAAGCTGCCCTTGGTGTGTGATCTCCTGTTCTCGGCCAAGCCAGATCGCATCGCCGATCCGGCACGCAGTGAAAGCTTGCAGCGTGAGCCAGAGGTGCGCTGTGGTGCCCTTCGGGTGCGCTTTCTTGAACGCCTTCAGGTCCGCCGGGGTCCAGGGCGTTGCGCCGCCTTTCGGGTTGCGATTGATAGGCGCGATGCCGGCCGCAGGGTTGTGGGCGATTTCGTCACGCTCGATCGCCCAGCCATAGACCGCGCGAATGGATTTAATGAGGTTGTCAGCTGCGCCGGGCCGGTTCGCCCAGGCATCGCGGATTTCCACGAATGCTGCCGTGGGGGCATCCTTGTCGCAATCGCCGTAACGGGTGCCTTCATGGTCTTCGAAGTCGCAAAGGCGAGGCAGAACACTGCGGCGCTGTTTGAGCGTGGCCGGGGACATCTGGCCCGCCTCGACCATCTTTTCCAGAAATTCCATGTAGCGCCCGACCAGCCAGTCCAGCGACCGTTCGGCCACTTTTGATTTGACAGGCGTCCATGTTTCGCCTGCTCTGGCGGCGTAGTAATGGTGCGGAAAGTCTGCATGATCCGGGCCAACGGGTATCGTGATACGGTTGCGCTTGTCGCCTTCCTCGCGGACCCGGTATCGCGGCGAACCGTTGCGATTCCGCTCAATTAACAGTCCTGGAAAGTCTACGCGCACCTCAGTCACCTCGTTGCCCACTTCCTAGGTTTCAACGGTTGGGCATTATGTACTTCTTTGTCCACCGCTTTTTCAGTGACAGTTTCCACACGCACGGTGCCATCCTTGCTGACCGTGACCGCGCTTGTCGTCAGCCCGGCGGCTTTCGTGGCCTCGATAGCGCGCTGGATGGCGGCTTTGGTGACTGTAGGTGCAGGCATGCTCAGCTGGTCACAGATACGAATCGCAGTTCACGGTTTGGGCATTCTCAATCGGGGGCGAAAGATTCACACCATCGCCAGCCGCTGTTCCAAGATCGTAGTTTTCATCCATGACCACCTCGCGCGTTCTCTGTGACTCGAGGATTATGTCCTGTGAGGCCAGGTAGTCATCAATCAGAGCACCCTTGCGGACCACCAGCGCGGTGCTGTCTGATGATCCTGCGGCTTTGCGTTCCTCGGCCAGTTCAATCAGCCGATCCTGAACACGGTCACCGAAACCGATCAAAAATGATTTGCGAGACCGATTGCGGTTGTCGTAGTAGCGCCCTTTGGCGCTGGTGCGCCATGCGCGATCAGCAGCTCCCTTGATCACCATGGAAAGATAGAGGGCCATTTCCACATCTTTATCCAGACCTGTGAACACAAGGTGCTGATCCCCAAAGACCGATGTGCTGATATAACATTTGGTTTCAGTGAGTGTCTCAATGCCGCGGGCCGCACATTTCAAGGCGTGGTGCATCTGCTTTGTGCCGTGGTTGAGGCGCTGCATCACAACGCCTTCAGCTCCGCCCTCAATCAGTGCAATCTCTTCCAATGTAACCTCATGCCTGGCCAGCAGCTTTGCCGCCATCGCCGCAGCCTGCATCGCCTCATTCTCGGTGGCGGCTTCGCAATCGGCCTTGGCCTGCATTGCGCGGATGCGGTTAAGTAGTTCCTCGCGTTCGGGATTCATGTCGTTTCCTTTTTTCAATGTCGTGGAGAAAATGTTCTGGATATTTAAGTTCTGGCATCAGGCTGTTCCTTGCGGGGCGGAAGACAGGAAATCACCCCGTTCCAGTAGGCGGATCATTGCCTTCCGGCGACGGTCGATCAGTGCGGGCGGGTTTGCCTTGGCCTTGGCCATCTTCGCTGTGGTGTCCAGCAGTGAGGCTGTGGCGGGCCGGTCGACATGGGCCAGCGCGCCATGGCTGATGTCGAAGACCATCAGCACCAGTGACCAATAGCCGATGCCTGTGGCCGCAGAATAGGCCATCAGGAACTGCCCTATTTTGGCGTCCAGCTCGTTGATCATCTGATCATCTTCGGGGCCGATTTCGACAGTCTTGACCATGGCAATCAGTGGCCCGTTTTTTTGGTCACCGGTTTACGCGGCCCAAGCGGTTCAGCCGGTGTTGCGGTGGTGGTGCGAAGCCTGTCAGAGTGAGCGCGATGTGGCGGCTGAGGAGGAAGAAAGGCTGACAGGTCAACTTGAAGATGCCGCCGGGCTTCTGCGACGATGTCTGGAACACGTGCCGGAAGCTCTTCACGCTGACATTCAAACGTGGGATTTGCCGGGCGGATTCGATCCAGCCGATCAACCATCCAACCTGCCAACATCGAATGCTTGCCTTTGGTTTCAGCCGCTTCGGCGGCGGCGATTTCATTCCGCATACCCTCTTCGTCGAGCAGGATGCATTCGATGGTTTTCCGGCGATCCTCGATTACCAGCGCCTCGGCAACCGCCTTGATGACGATAGCCCGCAGTTGTTCAGGCGTGACGAAGATGACTTCTGTACTTTCTTTTTGCATGGATATCTCCTTGGGGATGTGGTGTTTTCAGGGACAGGTCTGCGGAATCTTCTTCAGGAAGTCCGCGCAGGATGTTGCGCGCAGCGCGTTGCCAGTTGGCGGGTAGCTGTTCAATGTCGTCTGCGGCGGCGAAGACGCCAAACAGCGAAATTTCATACAGCACCGGGCGGTAATCGCTGTGGTTCTTCGGAACCGTCCACATGCCGTTGTTGACGCAGAGGTTTTCAAGCTGCAGCAACCGTGCTTCCGGACTGACATCGCTCAGCAATGCCAGCGCGGCCTGAACACGGGGAAAATCGATATGTGGTGTCATGCTTTCACTCCAGTGATTTCTTCGAGAGACTTGCGGGACATCGAAAGGGTGTGCCCGTGCCGCCGTTCGGCGTCGACGTAGCGGCGATAAAGATCAGGCTTCAGGAGAGCCGCAGTACGAAGATCGGAAGCGGATGCCATGATGCAGAAGCAGCATGAGAGCCGGGTCATGCCCGCAGCATACGCCCAATGCGGTTCCTGCCCTGCATCCCGGATCATCTGAAAGACATCGCTTTGCGTCAGATCATGGATGGGAAGCCAGTCATACCAGTCGCGCCCGGCCTTCGAATTTCGCGGTGAGAACTGAAACACGGTCTTTTTTGCCCGTGATGCGCTTTCCTGCGCCCGCATGCCCATGCAGTTGATCACCAATCCCCCGAACCCCGGGTGTGCCTTCAGGTAGCGGCGCACTTCACGTTCAATCGGCCCACGCTTCAGGTCCGATGTGCATTGGTGGTTAGCCGGGCTGGGGAACATTCCGCGCCGTTCGACCATTTCAAAGAAGCTGATCCTTGCGGTCGCAGTGATGACTGGCACGTTGCCCGCTGTCGCGTGAATGTGGTCAAGGTTGCCGTCCCATTCCACATCGCCCAAATCTGCGTGAACAATCAGCATCTGATGTTCGGGGATGCCCGCTTGCTTCAGGCGCAACAGCATGGCTTGGCTGTCCTTGCCCGCAGAGTGGTTGACTACAAAAAGCGCGCCACGCTGGATCAATTCTGAAACAAACGTCGGAATCATACACTAGTCCGCGCTTTGGCAATCCAGCGGGCCAACACTCTGGCCTCGGTTTCCCCGATGGCTTCGATCCCGTGCAACTGCATTTCAAAAAGACGGCTCAATGGCTCCCGGGTCGTTTCCGGGTAAAACCCGCCGCTTTCAATGCATTCATGGGCAAAAGCGTCGCGCACAGCCGTGCCGGTGGTTTTTACGGGCACCCCGTACAAATCCAGGCGCCTCAGGAAGTCGGCGATGGCGTGGGGATCAGTCATTGGTGATCCACCCGAGAAGGCGGCGCTGGCAGATGGTCTGGCCGCGCTCTGCTTTCAGGGCTGCCCATGCCAGAAGGCGCAGGCTTGCCGTGTGTTCCGGCTTGGGGTTGGTGATGATCGACCGGGCGTCGATGTTCCGCTGCGATCTTTTAAGGGTTTGACTGTGCATGCTTGCCTCCTGTGTGATTTGGAGGCATATAGTAGGAAAAAACCTACGTAAATAAAATAAGTAGGAAAAATCCTACACGCGAAGCTGTAGGTTAATCGCTCGTTTGGTGGGAGTGATTGGTGTTCACCTATTGTTCTTGTCGTGTTAAGCATAGTAGGATTGAAAAATGAAAACTGATTCCCTTAATGAATTGTTGAAAGAATTTTCCGCAGTATCGCTGCGAACCTTTGCGGCGTGATTGTCCCTTATTCCTCTTTCTGCGACTCCTGAGCAGCAAGAAGCCCTTTTAACTGAGGCACTATCTGTTCTTGAACGGAAGGATCCAGTTGTCCCAGAAGATGGGTGACCTCTGGTATAATTGTTCCGGTTTCAGGGCTTGCGTTTAGCAGTTCTGAAGCTGGAACGTTTAGCGCTTCTGCCAGTTTATCCCATGTTCTGGACGTTGGGCTATTCGTATTGCGCAAGATTATGTCGCGTACAAGTGTTGGGTTCGAGCCGACTTTTAGTGAAAGTGATCTTGGGTTAAAGCCCTTGTCTTCCAAAATGGCCTTTAGATAGGCCGCTCTTTTGTCATTTATGTCCATGTGGGAAATATCCTACGTTATCGTGTGCAGTGCAAATTGTGAAAAACCTATTTACAATGTAGGAAAAACCTACATTAGCGAAGTCATGTTAGACCTTGTCAAAGATTTCGTAGCCCAAATTGACCTGTATTGCCGAACAATGGGCATCAGCCCTTCCACCTATGGTGAAAGGGCAATGAATGACCGTAGCTTTGTGCATCAGGTTCGATTTGGCGCAAGAATTCCCAGCTTGCGAACGATTGACCGCAACAGCAAATATATGGCGGCAAATCCTCCGATTGATAGTGGGGATGCAACATGACTGGCCATATTTTTCATTTTTCTGGTCGATTAACTGTTCCATGCTCTGACTATCGCGCAGATGATGGCTGTGGCCAAGGAAACGAGGTTTCCTATGGCTGATCCGGTAACACGTGGCATTTTCGACGGGCTTGTCCGCCGCGCTGGCGGTGTCGAGGCGGTCGCGGCGGTTCTGGAAGCGCGCTATGGCAAGGGGTGCAAAGGCACCATCAGCAAGATGTGTTCTGGTCAGATCGGCGTGACGGTCGATGCGGCCATTGCCGTCGAAGACTTTGTTGGCGCATTCCCTTTGACCAACCGCATGTTTGAGCGCACCGCGCCCGAAGGTGTGCGCGCTGGCTGTCTGCAAGCGCTGGCGGCAAAAAGCACGGTGGCCAGTGGGCAGGCCCATGCGGCGCTAATCCGCGCGTTCTCACATTTGAGCGATGACCCGGAGCGGCTGACGCCGGAAGAGCGGGCGGAGGTCATCGCGGAAATGCGCGCGGCCCGGCAGGTTCTGACCGACATCATCGAAGCAGCGGAGGCGGCGGGATGAACATAATCAAAGGCCTCTTTTCAGTTTTGAAGGCTAACCCAGATACAACTTGGGTTTGTTGTAGCAGCAACGTCCCGCAGCCCGCTCACGTTAAATCGCATTATCTCGGGCGGATCATTGTAGGGTTGGAACCTAAAAATTACCTGATCACGGTCGAGCAAGTCGTTTCTAATCTGGGTCAAGGCTCTGGTTGTCGACCAATATCCAAATGCTTTGGAGTCGGTGCTTACGGCAAGGGCTTCATTAGAAGCGGGATCGCTGTCAGATCGTATTTCTACTTGTATCGTGTTTTGATTGCGGTTCGTCGCGGGTGCGTAGCATCCATGATTTACAAAGTAGGACGTTTGGCCTTCCAGGCACCTCACATAGAGGCGCGGTCTCTGCCCGTAGGAACAGTTCAGGGCGGTCTCTGCGCTTGTCCAAACATAGACATCCCTTTGGTCGGTAAAGGCAGATTTTGTGGATTCCACATTCCAGTTTTCGCTTGTGGGGCTGTCGAGCGTGGGGGTTCTTCCAGCGGCGGCATCATAGCAGGCCAGCCGGTCTGTGTCCGATATGATGGCGGTGCAGGCATCAACCTGTGCGACAGCGATGTTAGGGCAAATAGCCATCGCAATCAGGGCAAGTCTCTTCATCTGAAATCCTATTCTGTCGTTCAATTTGCGGTCGACACTATGCGCGCCGGGCGGGCGCTGTCCAGCGGGGGGCGGCATCATGCCGGTGTCGCCCGCATTTTTCCGGTCGTCCGGGGGGAGGCATCATGAGCGCAAATCGTTCCAGCGCTGTGATGCAACGCCGTCATGAACCCGATGACAGCCTTGATTATTTCCCGACACCGCCCTGGGCCACGCGCGCGCTGTGCGAACGGCTCATGGTGCTGTCACCGCTGCAGCTGCTGCATGTCTGGGAACCGGCCTGCGGCGAAGGCCACATGGCCCGACCTTTGGGTGAGTATTTCGACCGGTTCTATGCCAGCGATGTGCATGACTACACCGACGCCTTCCCGGCGCAGGATGATGTCTGCGATTTCCTGTGTGAATGGGATCATCCTGCCCGCTTCCTGCCAGCGCCGCCTGAATACACGGGCAAGAAAGATACGGTGGATTGGATCATCACCAATCCGCCGTTCCGCATGGCTGAAGAGTTCATCCGTACCGCGTTGGTCCGCGCCCAGGTTGGTGTCGCTGTCTTTGTCCGCACCGCGTTTCTGGAAGGCAAGGCCCGCCATCGATCACTGTTCGCACCCACACCGCCCGCGTTGATTCTGCAATTCGCGGAACGGGTGCCGCTGGTGAAGGGCCGGTTGGACAAGGAAGCGTCAACCGCCACCAGCTATTGCTGGATTGTCTGGCTGAAGGATGCGGCGAAGGGCACAGCCCTTGACTGGATTGCGCCCTGCCGCACCCGGCTGGAACAGGCCCGCGACTATCCGATGGCGGAAACAGACCTGGCCCCGGCACCACTATTCGATGGGGGTGCGGCATGACCCTACTCAGGTTTCCTTGCGAATACCGTTGCACATCCGGTAAGCGGTTTCCCTCTGACGTTCTGGCCTCCCGTGAAGACCTGGATTTAATTCTCGCAGCGCGGGGTATCGGGGAGATATGTGAATTCGAGCCAACCTCCAGGCTGGAGTCTTCATACAAACCCCTTTCAGACCTGATCGAACGGAAGGGTGCCACGCCGGAAACGCTGCACTATGCCATCTTCGTCGGCTGGCTGGCGATCAAGTCCGGAACCGCCAGTGTAGATGATATTCTTGGGGATTGTGGTCTGGTCCACGAGTTGGCGCATTTCCTTCAATTCGGGGAACACCCGACGAAGCTGGATATCGGTGAACTCGTGGCAATGGCGCGCCGGATCGAGCGCGCCATTCCGGGATCGCCCTGGCCAGTGGACTGCGGGTCAAATGAACGAGGATTTAAACAATGCTCATGATCCCGGCAGTTCGACGAAAGGGCGGCGGAGGGGGCATCATGAAAAATCTCGCCATGGCGCAGCGCATCGGTTCGAGGCGTGGAAACAAGCAAAATCAGGGAGGATACTGAAATGGCACTTATCAAGGTAACGCAATTTGAAACCGGATCGGCAAAGTCGGGCGTCAGCCTGGGGATGGGTGAAAGCAAAGGTCGTTCCTTTTTTCGCATCAATCTGACGGAGGTCGCCCAAAAAGACCTGTTCGGGCGCGCCATCGATGTCAGGAAAGAGGCCTTGAAGCTTGTCGTCAACAATAACCCCCGGACACGTCATTTGATGGGCATTGGCATTGTGCCCTCTGATGATCACGAAGCAATCCGCCTGTCTTCAGGCCCGCGCGGCGGCGTCAGTTGCAAAGTTCATCTCTGGAGCGGCCCCGGAGGAGGCAAGCGCGCTTCGCGATCGCTGGATATCATCAACCGACATGTGGGCGAGAATCTGATCTCGGTGAAATTGCCGGAGTTCGCAGTGCCGACTAAAGTGCATGACGCGGCGGCACGGGGGTAATGGCAATGAGATACCAGGATGACCCCCGGCTGATCGAGGCGCAGGCCACCGCTGTTTCGGAAGTCTTGTCTGAACGACAAATCAAGGCGCTGACCGATGGTGAGCCAATCGAGGTGCGCAATATTGCCAGTGATTTTATTGTCAGTGATTTTGCGCACCAACCCCGTCGATTTCCCCGGCGCATGCGAGCAGCATCTCCGCGAGCGCTCTTGCGCGCCCGGCGGATAGCCGGAATTGGAATGGGTTGGATTTGTGCCCGGGCACAAGCGATTGTTGATTACTGTCGTAGAGGCGCAGGCCAATGACGCTTGCCATCGGGAACGCAAGCTCTGTCGTTTCAAAACTGTCGACATATTCAGTTTTGGCCCAATCGAGGTCTTCTTCCGGCAAATTCCTGTCCCCTGTTTTCCGAATCCCGGGCCATCATAGGGCGGGCATCGGGGATGTCAGTACCCGGGCCAGCGGGCACCGGCTCGTATTTCGCGGAGGGGTGCGGTATGACCCGGAACCTTTCTCGGATTGGGTTGGCCGAATTCCGCGTCAGGATGCCGAACTGGTTACCGAAGGTGTCCCGCTCTTTGACTGGTGGAAACGGGCGGACCTGCAATGAGCAATCTGGAAGCCACTGCGGCACGTTGTCTGGTCGTTGCCTGTGTGCATTTGGGCAATATGACGGTTCGCAATGAGAATTTTCCGATGTGGGTCAGCATCATCCGCGACGTACTGCCGTATTGCGCGGGCTGTGCATCGGCCATGGCGCGGCTGAAAGTCGCGGCTGATCAGCTGACCGATGCCCCGCGCGGCAGGCCGCAGGACAATGCCCTGGCACGGCTTCGTTACGAAAGCGAAAGCTATTTAGCCATGGCTGCAGCGCAACGGTTTGAGGCGTGGCAGCAAGCAAAAGGGTTGAATGATGACAGAGGTTGAAGAGCGGCCATCCATGGAATTTGTGGTCGAACTGGCCAAGGTTCTGATTGACCATGCCTGCTTTTCGCAGGCGACGTTTGGCAGTGATGATGATGTTGGGCCGCTGGGGCCAGTCAAGCACCTGCATGAAGAAACCAGCGAAGTCATCGAGGCCCCGACAGATCCGGTCGAATATGTCGACATGATGTTTCTGGTGGCGGATGCTGTCCGCCGTTTCCTGCATCAGCAGGACATGACTCCATATAAGTTTGTGCGCACGGCCCGCGCCAAGCTGGATGTCCTGAAGTCCCGCGACTGGCCAGAACCCAAGGACGGTGAGGTGCGCAAGCACATCAAAGCGCGGTTCAAGGAATTGGGTGGGGAGGTCTGATGTCGTTTCGGGATGACCCACGGCTGATCGAGGCGAAGGCCATTCCGATGACTGAAATGGTTGACCGGCTTGGCATTGCGCGGTTGAAGCCGATGGGCAATGAACTGATTGGTCCGTGTCCGCTGTGCGGCGGGCGTGACCGCTTCGGCATCAATCGTCGTACCGGTGCCTTTGTGTGCCGCAAGTGCGACCTGCGCGGTGGTGACCGGATCGCGCTGGCCATGGGTGTCCTGAACATGGATTTCAAATGCGCTCTGCAGTGGTTGTGCGGTGACAGACCGGCGCACCTGGATCAGGCGCACATCGCGCGCCGGCGCAAGCGCGCGGCGGAGGCTGACCGCAAGCAGCAAGAGGCACGGGAGCGCTATCGCCGCAAGGCCATCTCGGATGCCCGCGTCATCTGGAAGCGCGCAAGGCCCGGCCATCTGGGGGTGGTGCCTGCCTATCTGGGGGCGCGTGGCATAGACCCTTCGCTGCTGCCCTGCATCCCGGTGGCGCTGCGCTTCATCGCGGATCATCCCTACGTCAGGAAAACCGGTCGTGACTATGTCACGCCCCATCGTGGCCCCTGCATGGTTGCGGGCATTCTGAACATGGCGGGTGAATTGACCGCAGTGCATCAGACCTGGGTCGACACCAACCCGCCCCACGGCAAGGCCAGGATCACCCATGAAGGCGAAAGCCTACCCGCCAAGCTGGTGCGCGGGTCCAAGAAATCCGGTGCCATTCGCCTGCACACCCCGGAAGGGGCCGAGACGCTGGTGATGGGCGAAGGCATCGAAACCACGCTGACGGCGCTGGTCGCGGACCCGTTTCCAAACGCGGCCTATTGGGCCGGTGTGGATCTGGGGAACATGGCGGGCCGGATGCAGAAGGTGAAGGGCAAGCGCTATTCGGGCCTGCCTGACATGAGCGATTCCGACGCCTTTGTTCCGCCGTCCCGGGTGAAGCGCCTGGTCTTCATCATGGATGGCGACAGCGACCCCGCGATGACCCGCGCCAAGCTGGAATGCGGGCTGCGCCGGGCCATGGCTCTGCATCCCGGCCTGAAGGGGCAGATCGCGCTGGCCGGGGAAGGCGTCGACCTGAATGATGTTCTGGTGGGGTCAGCATGATCGGCGCGACCTTCTGTTCCGGCATCGGTGCCCCGGAAGCCGCCGCCCCCTGGGTCGATTGGCGGTTTGCGTCCGAGATTGAGCCGTTCCCGCGCGCGGTGCTGGCCGAGCGGTTCGGCTACCGCGACCCGGAAGCACAGAACCAGGGCGACCCGCTGCTGTGGGGCGATATGTCCGAGGTTACGCCGGACCTGTGGCGCACCCATGGCCTGCCGTTGCCCGAACTGATTGTGGCCGGAACGCCGTGTCAGGCCTTTTCCCTCGCTGGCCTGCGGCGTGGTCTGAATGATGACCGCGGTAACCTCACCCTGAAATTTGTGGAGATCGTGCATGACATCGTCGCAGCTAGACATGATGGACAGCTTGTTGTGCTGTGGGAAAACGTCCCCGGCGTCCTCAGCGACAAATCCAACGCCTTCGGATGTTTCCTGGGCGCGATTGTCGGAGCTGAACAGCCCATCGCTATCGCTGGAAGCTGGCCAGGTGCAGGTATGGTTGGCGGACCACGGGCAAGGGCCGCGTGGATCGTTCGGGACGCTCAATATTTCGGAGTGGCCCAACGCCGGCGGCGTGTGTTCGTTGTCATCGACTTTGGAAACCGGGTTGATCCCGCGCAAATATTATTTGAGCGCCAAGGCGAGCAGGGGAATTCTGCGCCGCGCCGGGAAACGGGGGAGGAGCCTGCCCACGCCCTTGATGCAGGCATTGGTCGCCGTCGCGGCTCGGGAATGAAACCAAATTCCCTTGCTGTGCAGGGGCATCATGGCGATGTGGCGGGCACCCTCACCGCGAAATGGGCCAAGGGTGTGGGCGGACCGGCGGGCGATGAAACCCGGAACATGGTCGCCTTCGATTGCAAAGGCTCCGAGGTCCAGCATGACACGGTTGCGCCGCCATTGCGCGCCATGGGCCATGCCGGATCGCACACCAATGGCGGTGGTCACGCGGCTGTCGCCATCAGGGCAATCGCGCTTCAAAAGCCTTTGATTAGTGTTCGCAGGAAATCATTACTCCAGCCCGCTTTTTTGAATTTGCCGCGATTTGATCCTTTAGCGGGATCGGCCTTGATGATGCTCAAGGCAATCCGCCTCAAAGCGGCAAAGTTGGCTGGCGCGTGATCTTTTCGCGCGCGGTGTCGGTCGTCGTTCATCACCACGTCGAGAGACCAATGCAAGCTGTTCCCAATTTGCCAGTGGCCGCGGATCAGTGTGGCGGCCCCCTGAG
This sequence comes from Roseovarius sp., assembly GCA_965207105.1. Taxonomy (GTDB): domain Bacteria; phylum Pseudomonadota; class Alphaproteobacteria; order Rhodobacterales; family Rhodobacteraceae; genus Roseovarius. Next base: position 274,378 of record CBDBLS010000039.1, read on the forward strand.
CCGCGGGACATTTGGAGAGCGGATAAAGCCGTTCGGCGTGACTGGTCTTGTCGCCAACCGCGCGCCTGGAGGCGACATGGACGAAAGCCTGAAGATGCGGCCACTTATGGGTATTGATCAGATATTCCGGCACATCGTGGACGCGGTATGACCGCTCTTCCACACGACCATGATCAGCATCAATAGTGCTATATTCATCAACGTAATCAGTAGCCTCGTCTTCCACAAAAGCCCGGACATCGGCCAACATGTCGCCCTGATTGCCTTTGAGTTGAAGGCAGTGGTTACCGCCTTCTTTTACGATCAATTCACAGGTCTCTCGCTGGCAATGTAACGCATCAGCGGTGATGGTGATGCCATGAATGTCAAGCATCTCGATCAACTCGCGCAGGGCCAGGATCTCGCCACCGCCCCTGGCGCTTTGCTTGATGCCAAGGGTCAGCCGCGCCCCATGTGCAAAGGCCGTGACAATGTTCATATTCGATTGCCCGGCGGCCTTGTCAAAGCTGCGTCGCATCTCTTTGCCATCAATAGCGATGGCTGGTTCCTCTCCACATCCAGCCGTAAAATCGGCACGAAACTTGTCATAAAACGCTTGAAAACCGGTCGGCTTCATCATCCGGAACAGACGGGAACAAGCGTCATGACAGGGTACGCCATGAGGCAATTCGAGAAAATCGCGCAGAAAATCCTCCTTCATATGACCGAAAAACTCCATGTCGACCGCTGTATCGCCGCCGCAAAGCGCGCATAAAAGGCTGATCGTCATAAGATCACAGAACCTGTGACGTGGCGCATTGCCGCCGCGTGGGTCATCCATCTCATTGAAACAGCTGTCCAGGTTGGGCATCGCGAAGCTCCATCAAGTGATGAAACCTCCAGAATCCAATTCGCAACCGCTGTCAAACTTTAAGCGCGATTCCCCTGTGTCGCCATTCAGGAACGGCCCGTGTCGGGTCCGATTGTCCGCCGTCTGACGCCGGTGGAATGCGCCCGGTTGCAGGGCTTCGAAGACGATCATTGTCACATCACATACCGGGGTCGCCCCGCAGCGGACGGCCCCCAATACAAAGCATACGGCAATTCAATGGCCGTGCCCGTGGTCGCGTGGATTTTGGACCGGGTACAAGCCGCTGTCGCGGCGGTCGACAAGAAACGGGCGGGGCAAGAATGACAGGCAACATCGAAGATGTGAGATCAGCGCTCCGGTCGCTGGAGGATATCACCCCCGGCGATGGTTTGACGCCACCCGCTGACCCGTCCTGTGGCGATGACGGCCCGCCACCCCGCACCCCGGATTTGCCGATTCCGGAAATGGACGGGGCCAGGCTGCCCCTGAATGACACGGGCAACGGGCAACGCTTCGCGCTCTATTGCGGCGATGACGCCATGTTTGTGCCCCGCGTCGGTTGGCACATCTGGGATGGCAAGCGCTGGAAGCTGGACCCGGACCGCATTGCGGTGCGGCGTCACGCGCAATCCGTCCAGGACCGCATCATCCAGGAGATTCCGCATGTGGCGCTGGAAGACTGGCAACTGGAAACCATCGCCACCGAAGCGGCTTCACGGCGGCGGCATGAAGACTTGTCCGCGATCGATGTTGAAGAGCGCACCACGGAACAGAAAATCGAACTGGAAGACCTGACCCGGAAACTGAAGTGGATCAGAAAATTGAAAGACCGCAGGAGCGGCCTGAATTCCGACCATCGCGGTTTCGCCAAAACCAGCGGCAACAAGGGCCGGATCGACGCGATGCTGACGGAATCGACCACCAGCCTGAGCCGGGAAATTGAAGACCTCGATTCGGACCCGCTGACGGTCAACACCGAAAGCGGCATCCTGCGGTTTTCGGTATGTGGTGGCCCGAATGAAGGGTTTTCGCGCACGGCGGAGATTGCGCGCGAACCCCATGCGCGCGAAGTGGCGGTTACGGGCAAGGACCGCCCCCAGGTCATCACCAAACTTGTGCCGGCCACATATGATCCGGACGCCGGATGCCCGCGGTTCGATGCGTTTCTGGAACGTGTCCAGCCGGATTGGGAAATGCGCTTGTTTCTGCAGCGGTGGTGGGGTCTGTCGATGACCGCCCTTCCTGTGCAGAAATTCGTCTTCCAGTATGGCAAGGGTGCCAACGGCAAATCGGTCCTGTCGGACCTGATGAACCGGATCCTGGGCGACTATGCCACCACCGTGAGAATCAAGAGCCTGACGGGCCGCAACAACAAGAGCGGGGCCGATGCCACGCCTGACCTGATGCCGATTGTCGGGGCCCGCGCCGCATTGTCTACCGAGCCCGAGGAGGGCGACCGCCTGCAGGAAGGCATGATCAAGGAAATGACCGGCGGTGAACCGATACTGCTGCGCCATCTGCATTCCGACTTCATCGAAGTGCGACCGCATTTCAAACTGACCATTTCCGGCAACCACAAGCCTGACATTCGCGGCACCGATGACGGTATCTGGCGGCGGGTGCTGCTGGTGCCCTTCGATGTGCAGATCCCCGAGAATGAACGCGACGAAAAGCTGGTCGACAAGCTTTGGGAAGAGCGCGCGGGCATCCTGAACTGGCTCATCGATGGGCTTGTGAGCTTTCTGGAAGGTGGACTGCAGGAACCGGCGCAGGTGTTGAATGCCACACAGGAATATCGCGCGGACAGCGACCCCATTGGCAGCTTCCTGGGGGAATGCTGTATCGTGTCGGGGGCCAGCGATGACTTCCTGTCCGCCCGTGAACTGATTGACGGATTCAATCTGTGGCTTGACCGGCGCGGCGAAGGCATGTGGGGCCAGCGCACCGTGTCCCTGAAGTTCAAGGCCGAGGCGGGCCGCTACCGTGACCCGACCACCAACCGGCCCTTCAACAAGGGCAAGCGTGACGTGACAGGCTATCGCGGCATCAGGTTCACCGACATATTCCGCGAGTCATACGATGACGCGCCGCGCAACAATCATGGCCGTCCCGTTGCCTATTCTGCATCTCCTGCCCGCTCTTCGTCAGGCGATAGTGGCGGCGGGGGCTTTCCGCTGTGATGTTGAGAGCCTGCATCATTCATCCAGGCTATTGCGGCCTGCGACTGCGACCGCTCGAATGAGCCGCGTGGCGGCATATCCTGCGCGACGCGCCGCCACACCCCATACACCTTCCTTCGGAAATCAGACCGGTCTGAAGGGTCTGAAACTGCCTGTCCGGGTTCGAAAGCCCGAAGGCGGGGTCTGGGGGAAATCATTTCAAAACAGTGCCTTGTCGCCCGAAATCGGCCTGAACCGCCTGAACGGCCCGAAATGCAGGGTAATGCGCGCGCGTATTCACAACCGGGGTTTTGGGGAAAAGAGACAATCCATGCATTACCTGTCATCTCAGGCCGTTCGTGCCGTTCGGGCCGTGATCCGCCATCATTCCCCATTGTTTTCAGTGGCTTGGTCTTTGGGTGTTCTTCCGGGTTTTGGACCCTGTCCGACCCGTTTCGGACCCATTGGACCCTGCCTTTCCTATTATAAATCAACATTTTGTATTCTCTTCAATCGAAACAACTAAATGTAGTAAATAGGGATCAGAAATGAATCCAAAGAGGTCCGAAAAGACGTGCTGTCTGGATGAAACAGAAGGCAGACCGCCATTTCACCTGTGCTGCCCGGACTGCCGAAAGGAACTGGCGCAAGAGGAGCGGGCGCGGCTGATGGATGCAGGCACCGCCCCTGATGGCTGCAGCCCTGAGATCATCCCGGCCCCGGCGCGCGGTGCGCTGGCCCCGTTCCGCGAAGGCTATTGGCATGAGGAAGACGGCCAAGGCGAATGGCGGCATGTTCCCTACCGTTCGGGCTGTCCCGGCCAGACCCGCGACATCTTCGACACCATGACCGACCAGGCAACGCGGCGCGGCGGTGATGCCCCCTTCACAGCGGCGCAGGTCGGTGCGGCGCGTGACTATCGCGCCCTGCATGAGCGGGTGCGAAGTGCGGGGGTGAAGTGTTCCAGGGCCTTCGATGTGCAGGCCGGTGGTCAGGGCCGGGTCGACTTCATGGATGCCTATATCCGTGACACGGAACGGTTGGGCATGTTCACCACGGCCATCGGCACAGGCCATGCCATGGCGGTTCGAGTGTGCGGGGCTCACTCGATGGGCCGTGGGTCACGCTGGTCTGTGACCGATGCCAGGCTGGTCGAAATGGTGTGCATCGGCCAGAAGCCCCTGAGTGCCGTGCTGGAGGCGCACGGCTGGCCTGTAACTGGAAAAAACCGAAAGACCCTTCGTGACGCTCTGTGCGTCGCTCTGGGGCGCATGCAGGGCCTTTGAATGCCGGTAATACAAAATGCTGTTCAGGGGAATCGCGCTTAAAGTTTGACAGCGGTTGCGAATTGGATTCTGGAGGTTTCATCACTTGATGGAGCTTCGCGATGCCCAACCTGGACAGCTGTTTCAATGAGATGGATGACCCACGCGGCGGCAATGCGCCACGTCACAGGTTCTGTGATCTTATGACGATCAGCCTTTTATGCGCGCTTTGCGGCGGCGATACAGCGGTCGACATGGAGTTTTTCGGTCATATGAAGGAGGATTTTCTGCGCGATTTTCTCGAATTGCCTCATGGCGTACCCTGTCATGACGCTTGTTCCCGTCTGTTCCGGATGATGAAGCCGACCGGTTTTCAAGCGTTTTATGACAAGTTTCGTGCCGATTTTACGGCTGGATGTGGAGAGGAACCAGCCATCGCTATTGATGGCAAAGAGATGCGACGCAGCTTTGACAAGGCCGCCGGGCAATCGAATATGAACATTGTCACGGCCTTTGCACATGGGGCGCGGCTGACCCTTGGCATCAAGCAAAGCGCCAGGGGCGGCGGCGAGATCCTGGCCCTGCGCGAGTTGATCGAGATGCTTGACATTCATGGCATCACCATCACCGCTGATGCGTTACATTGCCAGCGAGAGACCTGTGAATTGATCGTAAAAGAAGGCGGTAACCACTGCCTTCAACTCAAAGGCAATCAGGGCGACATGTTGGCCGATGTCCGGGCTTTTGTGGAAGACGAGGCTACTGATTACGTTGATGAATATAGCACTATTGATGCTGATCACGGGCGTGTGGAAGAGCGGTCATACCGCGTCCACGATGTGCCGGAATATCTGATCAATACCCATAAGTGGCCGCATCTTCAGGCTTTCGTCCATGTCGCCTCCAGGCGCGCGGTTGGCGACAAAACCAGTCACGCCGAACGGCTTTATCCGCTCTCCAAATGTCCCGCGGCTCAGGGGGCCGCCACACTGATCCGCGGCCACTGGCAAATTGGGAACAGCTTGCATTGGTCTCTCGACGTGGTGATGAACGACGACCGACACCGCGCGCGAAAAGATCACGCGCCAGCCAACTTTGCCGCTTTGAGGCGGATTGCCTTGAGCATCATCAAGGCCAATCCTGCAAAAGGATCAAATCGCGGCAAATTCAAAAAAGCGGGCTGGAGTAATGATTTCCTGCGAACACTAATCAAAGGCTTTTGAAGCGCGATTGCCCTGAAATGCTGTTGACATAATGACCACCGGATGCGATAGAACCACTATCATCACGAAATGCGCCCGCAGGAAACTGTCGGGCGCTTTTGTATTGGTGACTTCTGTATTGGTGACTTCAAAAAAGGAGAAGGCAGATGACTGTCCAAGCAAAGTTCTGGGTATCTGACATCCATCATCAAAGCCCATCACGACTGACGCAGGAATCTGTTGCCACTGTGACCATGCAGCCTGTCTACGCGGATGGGGGCGAGAACGATAGCTGGTCGCGCCACACGCCGAGCGGCAAGATTGAAATGTGCATCACCAATCCTGATGCTGTCGAGCAGTTCGAATTGGGCGGCGAGTACCTGATCACGTTTGGTCGGGTTTAGGGCAGCGAAGGATTTGCAGTGCCGAAGAAACCCTGCGCACATCCGGGTTGTTCCCGGCTGGTCGATCTTGGGTCGGCATACTGTGAAGCCCACGCGGCGCAAGACAAGAGGGACCGGGACCGGCCTGCGGATGCAAAGCGGGCCAGCCTTCCCTATCGCAAATGGTATAAGCGCAAAGCATGGCGCGGCCCGGATGGACGGCGCGCCCGGCAGCTTGCGGCTGAACCATTGTGTGCGTTGTGCCCGGAGCATTCAAAGCAGCTGGCGGCCATCGCGGACCATGTGGTCCCGCACAATGGTGATCACGGCTTGTTCTGGTTCGGTGAACTGCAGTCGCTGTGCAAACCGTGCCACGACATCAAGAAGCAGCGGACCGAACGGCGCGCAGGTGGGGGGCTGTGTCATTTATGACACAGCGCCGGAGGGGGTGGCAAAAATGACACAGCCTGAGCGCAGGGGACCGGCGGCGGTAATCGGATTTTTGCGCGCGAAAGTTTAAGGGGGGGGTCTCATGACCGCACCGGCGTCAGGCATGGAACGGCTGGTCACCCTTCTGGGGGGATGGCCTGAACACTTCGCAGAGGAAGAGCGAAAGCACGGCGAAAGCCTGCTGGCTGTTCTGCGTCGTGATCGGGTACTGGATGAAGCAGTCTTCGGCATCGTGGTTCGCCACGCTGCGCACCGCGCGGCCTATGATCGGCTGTCCGCCGAAATCGCTGCAGAAGAATTCGAGGTCACGGCCAGCAACTACCTTTCGGGCAAAGAGCAAAGCCGGGGCTTTCATGAAAACAAGCTGCTGACGCTGGAACGCGAACTGCTGGCCACGCCCTATGCACGGGCCAAGAATGGCATGTCTGCCCAGACATCCTTCATGGATATGCTGGATGATCAGCCGCCGGAAGATGGTGGTGGGGCCAAGGTGATGCCGTTCAAGCCGATGGCAAAAAGGGGGCGTGGCTGAGCCATGTTGGACACCACCGTCGAAACGCCGATCACGCTGCGCGCTTTGGATTGGGTCGATGACATCCTGTCGAACAAGCAGCCCGGCTGCAAGCGGATCAAGCAAGCCTGCAAACGGTTCCGTGCGGATCAGAAGCGCGCGGGCACTGATCAGTTCCCATATGTCTTCGACATGGAAGCGTCGGAACATATGTGTGCTTTCATGGAAGCCTTGCCCCATATCGAAGGGGCGTGGGCTGCGCGGAATGAGACGATCACCCTTTTGGGCTGGCAGGGGTTTCTGATCGGCCAGATCGGCGGCTGGCGTCACATGGTCACCGGCCTTCGTCGGTTTCGCACGGCTTATGTAGAGGTTCCGCGCAAGAACGGAAAATCGACACTTCTGGCGGGTGTCGGTCTTTACTTTCTGGGGCCGGATGGTGAGCCGGGCGCGAAGGTCTATTCGGCTGCAGCGTCGACCCATCAGGCCCGCATCGTGTTCGATGCCGCGCGCGTCATGGCGATGACCGGCAGAGCGGAAGGCATGGGGCTGGATGAACTGCTTGGCCTGCATGTCGAGGAACACAAGATCAAGACGGCGGACCCGGCGGCGGTGTTCCAGCCGATTGCCAGCCAGACCAAGTCAAAGGATGGCAAAAACCCGCACTGTGCGATTGTCGATGAATTGCATGAGCACGAAAAGCGCGATGTGTGGGATTCGATGGCCAGCGCCCTGGGTGCCCGCGAACAGCCCCTGCTGATTGCGATCACCACAGCGGGCTATAACACTGCGGGGATCTGCTACGAACAGCGGAAATACCTGCAACGCATTTTGGATGGCACGTTCGAAGATGACAGCTACTTCGGGCTGATATTCGAAGTCGATGAAGGTGATGATCCGGGCGAGCCTGTCGCTTGGGAAAAGGCCAACCCGTCCCTGCATGCAGCCAAGTCGCTGCAATACATGCAGGACGAATGGAGGAAAGCAGCGGCCAGCCCGGCTGCGATGGGTGAGTTCCTGCGCAAGCACCTGGACATCTGGACCAGTGTGGGCGCATCGGCCATCGACATGGAGGGCTGGCGCGCAGGCGAAGACACGTCGCTGAAAATCGAGGATTTTGCCGGGCGGCGTTGTTATATCGGCGTTGACCTTGCCACCCGACATGACCCGTCAAGCGTGGCCGTGATCTTCCCGGATGAAGAGGATCCGGCAAAAGGGCCGATTACTGCGTTCAGTTGGCACTGCCTTCCGCAGAAGGTCGTGGATGCGCCGGGCAATGAGCATCTTTGGGGTTGGGTGCAGAAAGAACTGATCAGGACTACGCCGGGTGCGGAACTTGATCTGCGGTTGGTCGAAGCGCTGGTCATGCAGCTATGCGGCCATGGCTCTGATCACGATCCGCGAAACGAATGGGGTTGGGGTGATCTTCCAGCCCTGGATGTGGAAATGGTGGTCTATGACGCGCAGTTCGCGCAGCAGATGGCCGCGACATGGTCCGCGGCTGGGATATTGGCGGTCGAACTGCGAAAGCGCGCGGCCAATACAAATGAGCCGTTTAACAAGCTGATCGCCGCCGTGGATGACCACAGGTTTCTGCATGATGGCAATGCGGTTCTAACCTGGATGGCCGGCAACACGCTTCTGAAGCAGGTGCCGGGTGGGGATTACATCTTCCCGACCAAGCTGGCCCCGGAAGACAAGATCGACGGCATTGATGCTGCGATCAACGGGATTTGGCCGCTCTGCCACGTCGTGGAGGAGGAAAGCAAGGGCGTTGTGGCGCAAGGATTTGTCGATGTTTGAACGGATATTCGGATCACGGCCAAAGGCTGCGGAAGCGCCCCGCGTCGAACCGGCTGTCGCTGCCCCGGCTGAGCCTGAGCGCATGCCGATGAACCTGCAGTCTTCGGCCAGTGCCGAGGAGTGGCAGGAATTCTTCGGTTTCGTGGGCAATGACGTGGTCACGCGGGAATCGGCTATGAAGCTGACCGCTGTGTTCGGGTGTGTCTCACTGCTGGCGGGCACCATTGGGACTTTGCCGGTGCGCGTGGTTCGGAAGGGCGCATCGAAGGGCAGCGAAATCCTGACCGGGCATGCCGCGCACTATTTGGTGCATGTTGATCCGCACCCGTTATTTTCGGCTGAAGTGTTCTTCGAGGGTCTGTTCGCCTTGGCCTTTTTGGAAGGCAACGCCTATGCGGAAATCATCCGCAATGGTCGTGGTGAAGCCATCGGCCTGCGTCCGCTGCTCGAGGCCATGGTGAAGCCGTGGTTGCGCGGCGGGCGGGCTGCTTATCAGATCACGGAAGACGGCAAGACATATGGCCGTGATCAGGATGACATTCTGCATTTCCGGGCATCGGCCACGATGAAGGGGCTGGAAGCCTTGTCGCCGATGAAGTGTTTTGGCCGGTCCATCGGCATCGGTTTGGACGCGGATGAATATGCCCGTCTGTTCTACAAGCAGGGCGGCACCCCAAGTGGCTACATCACCTATGAAGGCAAGGTCGATGAAAAGGTCGCTGACGAAGTCCGTCAATACTGGATGCGGAAAATGGCTGGGGTGCAGAATTCGCATCTTCCGGCGGTTTTGGCCGAAGGAGGTAAATTCGTCAGCCTGATGACTGACCCGGAAACGGCGCAGCTGTTCCAGTCCCGTGCCTTTCAGGTGCTGGATGTTGCGCGCGCCTACGGTGTTCCGCCGCATCTGATCGGTGAGACGGAAAAGTCGACCAGCTGGGGCACGGGCATCAATGCCCAGACAGCCCAGTTCTACATTCTTGGTCTGCGCAAGCATGTGAAGCGGTTTGAGGCCGAATTGGCCCGCAAGCTGTTGACTCGCGAAGAGCGTTTGGCGGGCGTGGGCATCAAGTTCAATCTGGACTCGCTGCTGCGGGCCGACATCGGCGCGCGCTATGAGATGAACAAAATCGCCCTGGGCGGCACCCAGCATCCCGGCTGGAAGTCGCAAAACGAAATTCGGGAACAAGAAGGCGATGCGCCGCTTGATGACCCGGAAGCGGATAAGGTGTTTCGCCCGGTTCCCAAAAGCGGATCGGACAAAGGGGAAGAGGCGGATGACGGTGGTGCGTAACCGCCCGCGCCATATTTCCAGACAACGCGAGAGGAAACGGAATGAACTTCAAAAAAATCATGGCCCGTGCGCTGCAGGGCAAAGACGGAAAAGCCAATGGTCTGCAGGTTCGGGCTATGGATGATGACAGTTCCCAGGTCGAAGTCATGCTTTATGACGCCATTGGCCATTGGGGTGTGACTTCTGCGGAGTTCCGTACTGAACTGAATGGGATCGAGGCGGATGTGATTCATCTTCGCCTGGATTGTCCGGGCGGTGATGTGTTCATGGCCCGTGCGATGAAGACGGCACTTGAACAGCACAGTGCCCGCACCGTTGTACATATCGACGGCGTTGCGGCATCAGCTGCATCCTATCTGATGATGGGTGGTGATGAGATCGAAATCGCGCAGGGCGCGCAGATCATGATTCACAACGCATGGGGTTGGACCATTGGTGATAACCGTGAGCATCGGAAGGGTGCCGATCTGCTGCTGAAGATCGACAATGGCATGCGCGGCGACTACGCCGCCAAGACCGGAAAGTCGGATGATGAATTCATCGAGCTGATGAATGAAGAAACATGGTTTGAGGCTGATGAAGCCTTGGACATGGGGCTGGTCGACCGCGTCTATAACAAGCAAGGCGGTCCCAATGACCGCTTCGATCTGAGCATTTACAAGAATGCCCCGAAGAAAACGCCCCCGGCGAATGCGCCGGATGGGGGCGAGAAGGCTGCGGCTGCACATCGTGCTGCCCAGATGCGCAAGCTGGAGTTCTTTGAACGCACTGCGCCCTGACCTGCGGCGCGTCCGCAAAACCGAAACCGCCCGGCTTTAGCCGGGTTTTTTATGGAGGATTGGGAATGGCCAAGACCATTGACGAACTGCGAAAGCAGCGTGACGCGCTGGCGAAAGAAGCGCGGAACATTCTGGACGAAAACGCTGGCGAGTTCGATCAGAAACGGATTGACGAAATCTATGCCGAAATCGATCGCATTGACACGAAGATCAAGGCGGAACAGCAGCAGCTGGATCTGGAAGCCCGCCTGCAGTCTGAAGCTGGTGACCCTGATACGCCCACGGGTCAGCAGAATTCCGGTGGCCAGCAGCAGGCGCGCCCCGGTGACGAGGTTCGGGCCATGGTGTTCGACGCATACGTTCGCGGCGGCGAAAACGCTGTGAACCGCCTGCCGGAAAATGTCCTGTCCGAATATGGCCGTCAGGTTCAGAATGCACAGTCTACCGGCGTTGACAGCGAAGGCGGCTATCTGGTGCCGACCACCTTCAGCGGTGTTTTGCTGGAAGCAATGGCTGAATATGGTGGTGCCCGTTCCGTGGCGAACGTGCAATCCACGGCCAGCGGTGAAAACATCCAGTGGCCGACCGTCGATGAAACCGCTGTCATGGGTGAATGGCTTGCCGAAAACGCAGCCGCTGCGGATAGTGATGTTGCCTTCGGCACCACGTCCATCGGTGCACATCTGGCCAGTTCCAAGGTTGTGGCCATTCCGTTCGCGTTGCTGCAGGATGCCGGGATTGGCAATCTGGAAGGCATGCTGAACGGCCTGCTGGCGGCGCGTCTGGCGCGTCTGACCAATGCCGCCTACACGGTCGGTGATGGCCGCGGAAAGCCCACGGGCATCGTGAATGGTGCTGGTCTGGGTCACACCACGGCGGATGGTCTGGTCGACAGCTTCACCTATGATGACTTTGTCGAACTGGAACACTCGGTTGACCCGATCTATCGCCGGGATGGCTCGTGGATGTTCCATGACACCGCGCTGAAGGTGGCCAAGAAAATGAAAGACGGCGAAGGCCGTCCGATCTGGGTGCCGGGTATTTCCAGCGAAGCGCCTGCCGAAATCCTGAACTACGGTTACACCGTCAATCAGGACATGGCGGAACCTGCTGCTGGTGCTGACGCCATGCTCTTCGGTGACATGTCGATGTATCTGATCCGCGACGTGATGGACATCACGCTGTTCCGGTTCACGGACTCGGCCTACACCAAGAAGGGTCAGGTTGGCTTCCTTGCGATGCTGCGCACCGATGGAAAGACCATCGCGGCGAACAACGCGGCCATCAAGAAGATGCGCCACGCCGCCGCCTGATTGGCGCAAAACCGACATGCCGTCGCCCGTCTGATCGTGCGGCGGTTTTTTCTGACAGAAGGGGCGTTGACAATGGCAGTCAAGAAAAAGGCGGCATCCGCCAAGGATGCAGGCAAGATGATTGTGGCGTTCGCGCTGCGGGATTTTTCCGAAGGTGAAGGTGATGAGGCTGTCACCCTGACCGAAGGACAGCGGCTGGAACTGCCGCAGGATGAATGCGACGCGATGGCCAAAGAAGGCATCGTTGCGGAAGGCATCTTTGTGAAGATGAAAACGGCAGTCGAGGGCGGACGGTATAGCCTGAAGCCCCATGACACCACTTGGCTTCCCCCACACGTCTACAAGGCGTGGAAGGTGGCGGGCTACTGTGAGCCGACCGAAGATGACCCGGAAGTGGGCGCGGTTCTGAAGGCGCGCGCTGAAGCGGCGCGTGACGCTGTTTCAGCCCGTGATGCGGCTCTGGCGCGATGTTCGGAACTGGAAGCTTGGCTGCAGGAAGCGGGTTTGCAGCTTCTGGCCGCGCGCGCCCAGGCTGAAAAGTTGCGCGACATGATCGAGCCAGACCCGGACAGCGGCAATGTTCGGGATGATGAAGCTGTCGCGCTTCTGGGTGAAGTCATGGCTTTGGTCGACATGCTCCCGGACCATATTGAAGGCGGTGCCGATGGTGCGGCAGAGCCTCAGTTGAATCTGGATTGAGGCGCGGACCATGTGGCTTGAGCGGATTTCAGGCGGCGGTGCCGATCTGATCGAACTTCAGGATGCGAAGGATTATCTTCGCATCATGGTTCCTGACTTTGACGATGACCTGTCTGCGGCTGTTGCTTCCGCAAGTGCTGCTTTGGACGTTGATGAAGACGGTTTTGGCGCGCTGGGTTTTCCTCTTCTGTCACAGCAGTGGGCGCAGAAGGGGCCTGTCTTCAATGTGCAGATGCTGCGTTTGCCGTTTTCGCGCATCGCATCGGTCGATGAAATCCGCTTCACGTCACCGGACGGTCAATCCGGGATTGTTGAGGCTGCAGACTACCATCTGACCAAGAGCGGGCGGGAATGGCGGGTCTCATTGCTTTCCGGCGCGCGCTGGCCTGAATTGGCTGATCGGCCCGATGCGGTTGACGTGCGCTTTACGGTTGGGTGGCTGGATGCGGCATCGGTTCCCGCCGACATCAAGGCTGCTGCCCGATTGCTGACCAAGTTCTTTTTCGAGAGCGGCGCGGATTCCGATGACTTGCCAGACGAAATCGCGCGTGGCGTTGACAGGCTCACAGCCCGATACCGGCGGTTTGCGATATGAAGCGCCCTGGGGCCAAGGGGCAAATGATCCGCGCTGCCTTTCAGGAAAAAGGCGCAGGTCGGTGGGAGGAGCGTTTCGAGGACTCGTTGCGGGTAACCTATCTGCGTGGTGGTGAAGATGTGATTGCCGGTCGCCTGGCTGGACGCAATGTGGTTGTTCTGAGGGTGCGCAGCGGTGCTTCAGCTACCGCTGTCACAGAGGCTTGGCGGATTAAGGACAAAAACACAGGACGGGCCTTCAATATCCGGTCGATTATCCACTCAGAGGGCGGCGGATGGATTGATTTCACCTGTGAAACCGGCGTTCCGACCTGATGCGTTCGACTGGCTTTCGGAAGGCGCGGGCGAAGTCCGCCGCCCGCGTTCGGGCGTTGGATGTCAATGTGGCGAAGGCAATTTCCGAAACGGTTGATGAAGTTCATCAGGCTGGCCGTGAGAATATCGACGCCATGACGACAAAGCGGTCGGGGCGATTGCGCAAGTGGTATCGCAAGTCGATCCGGTCAAAAGGTGCGCGGGGTCTGGTTGGGTATCTGACCCGCAAGGCGCGCGGTGGGGACGGGGCGTTCTATGCGCGCTTTGTGCATGACGGAACATCGAAAACCAAGGCAAGGCCCTTTCATGACCATGCGGTTTTGGAGGTTGAGGGCAAGCATGCCGGGCGGATGCGGGCGGCATTGGCGCGGGCGTTGGACAGGAAGCGGATGTAGAATGACAGTCCGGAAAAGATGGGATTTGCAGGAAGCGCTGGTCGTGCATCTTGAGGGGGTTTTTGTGGGGCAAGCGATTCCGCCAGATGACCCTGACGAAATGACAGGTAACGTGCCGGTCGAAACGGACGTGACGGAAGCCGATCACCATCTCTATGTTCGGTTGGATGGCTTCGGCATTTTGCAAGGCGGTGGTGGCGCTGGCCACATCGACCGACACACTTTCATGGCTCATGTCTTTTGCGCGGATACCGCGTCAGACAGCGACATCATTGTCGATGGGGCCGAAGAGGTCGCGCGCATTCAGTCCCTTGTGGTCGCTGCGTTTGATGGCTGGGAACCGCTGGAGGGCGCAAGCGGTATCGAACACATCAGCAGCAACGATGCGCCAGACGAAGACCCTAGGACACATCATGGGGTCAGTCGTTTTAAAGTCATGATCCAGGGAGGCTAGGATGACTGGAGTAAGAGGAAAGGATGTGCTGATTTCCGTCGATGACGGGACTGGCGCAATGTTGGAAGTCGAATATCAGGGTGACGCAACATACAATTCGGGCAAGTCCCAGAACGTGGTTCGTGCGAAGAACGGGTCACTGCCCTATCAGTCGGAAGAGGGTGCAACAATCACGTTCACCTTCAACAAGGTGCGCCCCCTGTCTGCGGGTCAAAATCGGCTTTATGCGCTGTCTGACAGCAATGAACCAGCAGCGGTAGAATACAATGATCCAGCGGCTGGCGGGCACAGGGTTGCCGGAAACGCCAATGTCACGATTTCGGAAGAAACCGCGAACGTCGACGGCATCCTCGCCGTCAATGTGTCGATTGCATTTGCGAATGATCCTGTGCGGACTGTGAACGCCTGATGCAAGCGGGAATGGTCACCGTGACCCTTGGGGGCGCATCCTATGGGATGCGCCCCACCTACGGGGCAATGCGGGATATCGAGGCGCGCACCGGCTTGACCGTGCAAGAGCTTCTGGAACTGGTGATTGCGCAGCGTCTTCGCATTGAAGAGGCGGTGCTGGTCATCTGGTATGGGTGTCAAGCTGCAGGTGAGGCATTCGATGGAATTGATGCCCTTGGCAATGTGCTTTTTGCGGAGCGCATAACCTCTGTGGGAATTCGGACAGCGTTGTCGCAGTTTCTGCTGAATTGTCTCTATGCGCCGAAAGATGCGCAGGGAAAGTGGGAGGCCGAGGTGGCCCCGACGATCATGTCGGAAGGGACTGGGTAGAAGAAACCTACGCCTTTGCAACGGTCCATCTCGGCTGGTCCCCAAGCGAATTCTGGGCGGCATCCCCGCAGGAATTCTGGCCTTCACTGAAGGCATTCGAAAAGAAAGTGAAAGTGATCAATGCTCAATCGTGACGTGATTTTGACGGAATATCGCGCTGATGCGCGAAACTTCCAGAGAGGTGCGAAGATATATGACCAGACGCTGGCGAAGCAGCATCGTCTGACACATGATCGGCTTGGCCGTGTTGATGCCCGGTGGGAACGCTCGACCCGGAATATTCTTGCGACTCGCACTGCGCTGTCGGGTCTGACCGGGCTTGTCGGTGGTACCGCGATCATCCAGTTGCGGAAATACGCAGAAGAGTGGCGCGATGTGGAACGCCGGTTGCAATCGATCGGTGTGACCGGCGAAGCGGCGCAGCAGAGTTTGGTGGATCTGGCCATTCGAACGCGCAGTTCCGTGGGAGGGACGGCGGCGGCTGTTCAGCGGCTGGCAAAGGCAACCGGTGGGGATATCGAGATCACCACCCGCCGTGTAGAGACACTGCAGAAGCTTTTGGCGACTGGCGGCGCGCGTGGTTCCGAAAGGGCATCGGTGTCTTTGCAGCTTGGTCAGGCCCTGCAGTCGGGTGTTTTGTCGGGCGACGAGTTCCGCTCTATTCGGGAGAATGCGCCTGTTGAGCTTCTGGATGCATTGGCGGCCGCCGCCGGCGTGACCCGTGCAGAGTTGCGCGGCTTCGCTGAAGATCAGAAGCTGACAACAGATATCGTTCTGCAGGCACTCGATAGCATGGCATCGACGGCGGATGAGAAATTCGGCGCATTGGCGATTTCCGGTGAAGAGGCATTCACAGTTCTGAACGCCGGTCTGGTGGCGTATGCGGGCAAAGTCGATGAAAGCCTTGGTGCGACGGCTGCAATCAACGGTGCCATAGCATCCCTTGGTGAATACATGGCGCGCTCTGGCGAGGGCGCGGAAACAATGGCGGCGGCCATAAAGGTCGTCGGGGCTGTTTCGTTGGCCACTGCGGGCAGTCGTGGCTTGGGCGCGCTTACGGCTTCCTTCAGGTCCGCTGCGGAAGCCCGCCGGGAAAATGTCGTTGTGGCCCGGACGGAAAGCCGTGCTGCGAAACAGGCGGTGATTGATGCCCGGCAGGAATTGGCGGCAAAGCGCGCGCTGCGGCGGGACCGGCAGATCGAGCATCAGCGGCGTGTGTTCAACAATCTTGCAGCCGTGAAATCGGAACAGCGGCTGCGCGCCGCCATTGATGCCGAAAAGACAGCACTGGACCGCCTGAGCGGTGCACAGGCGCGCGCCACAGTCACATCAGCCGCGCTGACTGCAGCACAAAGGGCTGGGGCACTTACAACACGCGCATGGGCTGCTACACAGCGTGTCGCAAACGGTGTGATGGCCTTCTTTGGCGGGCCGATTGGTTTGGCAATTGCCGGACTGACCTTGTTTGTTTCACTGATGGCGACGGCAAAGTCGCCCGCTGAGCGTTTGGAGAGTTCGCTGGCGTCCTTGTCTGGAACGCTGGCGGGACTGGAAGGTACGATGGCAAGGCTGGAAGGTACGAATTCCTCATTGGCGTCAGATTATGCTGCGTTGGAACGCGCACAGGACACTCTGGCGGAGGCGACCCGGCGTGGTGGTGATGCCGCCGTGGATGCCGCCACCCGCGACGTTGCCGCGATCAACACGCGTATTCGGGCGAATGAAAAGCTGCGCCGCGAATTGGCGGTTCAGGCGCGTTTGCGTTTGGCGGATGCGCAGGATGAATTGGAGGCCCTCAGGCTGCAACTGACCCGTGATGCGAAGTCCTATTTGAGTGGATTGGCGCTTGAGGATCGCGCCGATAACCACGGATTTTGGGCGCAGGCTTTTGGTCGCGGATTTGATGAATTCGGACGCATCCACGACATGTCGACCGATGAGTTGAATGCCTACATTGACGCGGAACATGAGCGCGCGCGGGCCATGGTTGAGTCCGGGGCTGCGACAGAAGACCTGACAGCCCTTCAGCAGTTCCTGATCAATGGATTAGGGGCTTCGCAACTGCAGGTTGCGCAGCTTTCGGCGGAATTGGAGGCCCTTGTTTCGCCAGCGGCGGTTGCATCAGATGCACTGGACGGCGCATCGGGTTCCGCAAATGGGTTGGCTGCGGCGGCTGCAAACGCACAGGCCGGTATCGCGGGCTTGATTGCGGCCATTCCCGGTCTTCGGGAAGCGCAGCGTGTGCAGCAGGGCCTGGCAGAGGCTGAAGAAAATTACCAGGCTGCGCTGCAGGAACTGAACGGTCAGGGCTTGTCTGGTCTAGAAAGAATCGAGGCTGAGCGCGAACTGGCCGATCTGCGGTCGCAGGCCAGATCCGAAATCATTGGCGATGCGCCTGCGATACGTGATGCCGACAAGGCGCTCAAATCCTTCACTGATCGGGCGCATCTGAACAGCTTGTCTGCGCAGGAACAGGCGGTCGTCCGTCAGACGCGGGAATATGAGGCGCTGCGTAAACAGCTGGAGGGCGCCGGGGCAAGCCAGGAGCGCTTGGCCGAAGCGGAAGCGGCGCATCGGCAAAGCCTTGCGAACATCGAAGAGCGGTTTGCAGCGCGCGGCAGTCGCGGGCGGTCGGGTGGTGGCGGTGCTGGTTCCGGCACGACAGCGGCGCGCAACCTGGCGGCGGCGCGTGGATTGCTGGTCGAGAACGGTCAAAAAGCGATTTACATCGAACAGGAACTGAACGCGGAACACGAGAGACTGCGTGACCTGCTGCCCGCCCTTATCGACATGGGGCTGTCCCGTGCCGATGCTGAAGCGGTTCTGAATTCGGAATTGGAACGCACAGAAGAGCGTTTGAAGCGGATCAGATCGGCCAGCGAAGAAGCGGCATACGCTTTCGCCAGAGGCGTCCTGCAGGACATTCGCGCGGCGGAGGACCTGAATGACGCTATTGGCCGTATTTCGGATAGGTTGCTGGATCTGGCGTTTGACAAGTCTTTTGATCTGTTGGCGGAACAGTTTGCCCGGATTGGCTCTGCAGCCAGTCAGGGTGCCGGCAGCGGTCCTGGCGGGTTTCCGGGCAACATCTTGGGGTTGCTCCTGGGTGGCGGCGTCAAGGCCGCAACGGGCGGTCTTGTCAATGGTCCGGGAACATCCACATCCGACAGCATCCCGGCGTGGCTGTCTGATGGTGAATTCGTTACCCGGGCCGCATCTGTCACGCCCCAAACCCTGCCTATGCTGGAAGCAATCAACCGCGGCGCGGTTGTGCCCAGGTTTGCTGCTGGTGGGCAGGTCGGTCGCGGCGTGTCGTCGGCACCGTCTGGTGCTTTGGTGAAAGTCGAAATCCACAACCATGCCAGCAACGCACGGGTCGAGGCCAAGCCGTCACAAGATGGGCGCGGCCTGAAGGTCATGATCTGGGACACTGTTTCGGAAGGAATTATGGGCGGCAGATTCGACAGGCCCAATCAGGCCGCTTTTGGTCTCAAGCGCAAACCACGGGGCGGATGATGCCGTCTTGGCCAGATTACTTCCCGCAACCTGTATTTGATGCGATCAGCATTGGTGCGCCGATTGGCGCTGTGTTGCGCACTGAAATGGATTCAGGTCCGGCAAAGCAGCGCAGGCGCTTTACCGCAGCCCCGCGCTCCGTGGCGCTGGTGTTCGAGCCGATCACTGCAGAGAAGGTGTCAATGTTCGAGGCGTTTTACGAAATCGAACTTGGTTTCGGTGCGCTTGAATTCGAAATGCCCCATCCCATCACTGACGCGGTTCGCCGGTTCCGCTTTGTCGCCAGTGACGCCCCATGGGATGTGGCCCCTGTTGGTAGAAACGCGTATCGACTGAACGTCTATCTGGAGATGCTGCCATGAGATCGACGCTTAGCACACGGATGCTGGAAGCGGCCCATGCCGAGGCGAGCGGCGAAGTGGTTTTGCCTCTCGTCAAGTTGACCCAGGATGGTTGGGCCGATGCAATCTGTATCGTTCCGAACCGGGAAGCGGTAATCCATCGGGGCGATACATATGAGCCGCTGGCTTTTCAGATGGGCTTGCCGGATGAAGAGGCGGAAGGCGTTCCGGTTTTGAATTGGGTGGCTGACAATGTCGACAGACGGCTGGTCGAGGCACTGCGGTCCGTCACGGGGTTTGTCGAAGCCCGGATTGTGTGGGTTTTGGCGTCCAGCCCGGATCACATCGAGGTTGGACCTCTGGAGGTTGAGATGCGCGCGGCACAGTATGACGCCCGGCAAGTCAGTGGAACATTGGGTGTGGAGCCGATCCTGGAGACACAGTTTGGCCATCTGGTCATGAACCCGAAAAACACCCCGGCGTTGTTCTGACATGTGGACAGATGACTGGATCGGCATTCCCTACCGGGAACTTGGCAGGGGGCCTGATGGCTATGATTGCCTTGGGTTGTTTTTGACCTTGCAACGTATCCGGCACGGGCGTCGGATTTTTGACCCCATGTGCCTGGCGGGAGTGGCGGCGCGCCGGAAACTGGCGCAGGTGGCCAAATCCGACTGGACCCCTGTGCGGGCGGCCAGTGAAGGCGATGCGCTGCTGTTTGAGGTGCGCGGGATGCCTTTGCATGTGGGTTATGCGCTGGATGGGCGGCTGATGCTGCACACCGGCAAGGACACGGGCGAAGTGGTCATTGAGGATTACCGCGCGTCGGTATGGGGCGACAGATTGGAGGGGGTGTATGTATATGCAGGATAACTGCTTTGATCTTGCCGCATACAAGCACCCGTTCAACAACGAAGGTGCCTTCCTTGGGCCGATGGCGGAGGGGGTCAGCATAGCCGCAATCGTGCACGATTGCGGTATCGATCCACGGTTTCTGCCGGATGTGCAGGTCACGGTCAGTCGCGGCCTGAATGCGTCGGTTGTTCCGATGGGCGACTGGCACAGGGTACGCCCGCGCGCCGGCGCTCATGTGCTGGTGACGCCAAGGGTTCAGGGGCCTGCGGCGGGTTTGCTGTTGGGCGCTTTGCTGCCATCCGCCGCGGGCTATGTCGCCGGAACGGTTTTTGGGTTGGCGGCGGGGACGTTCGGATACGCCGCTGTTTATGCAGCTGTCACCATCGTTGGTTCGCTTCTGATCAATGCGCTGATTCCGCCGCCGGTCCCACCGGGCACTGCAACAGAGGATGACCCTGATTTCTCGATTACCGGATCTGCAAACGCAGAGAACCGCTATGGTATCTATCCGACTGTTCTCGGGCGTCATCTGATCTATCCGCCCAAAACCGCGCGCGGTTATACAGAGGGCGAAGGCGACAATATCCACTTTCGGGGGCGCTTCACATTCGGTTATGGGCCTGTGGTGCTGGAAACGCTCAAAATCGGGACAACTCCCGTCACCGATTTTGAAGGCGTTGAGATTGAATTCCTGAATGTCGACGAGACGGCAACGCTGGCGTATATGCCTGAACTGGCGGATTATGTAACGGCGTGGCGGACGGGCGGTGCGGCAATGTCACTCTATCCCGATGACATTGCAGAGGATACCTATTCAGTAAAGCTGACGCGGGACACGGCTGTGGTGCGCGCCACGCGGGATCGGGCGGTGTCGGTATCGGTTGATGTGACCTGTCGGGGACTGGTCAAATTCGACGGCAACAACGCAAGGCAGGATCATTCGGTAGAGGTCGGATATCGCTATCGCAAGGTGGGGGCGGTTGACTGGATCGATGCGGGTACCGAAACGCATACAGGCCGCTCAACGGCGTCGTTGCGCTTCACCAAAACCATCGCGCTTCCCGAAGAGGGTGAGTACGACATTGAAGTCACGCGCCTGAGCGAGGACAGCGATGAAACCACGGTGCGCGATGACGCATTCCTGTCCGCCGTTCGATCTGTTCAGGCGGGTGCATTGCCCAGCCATGCAGACATTGCCGAAATCGCCGTGCGCATCAAAGCCAGTGATCAATTGAACGGCGTGGTCGAGTCGTTGAATGCGGTGGCGCACCAGATGGCCCCTGTTTGGG
Source organism: Roseovarius sp. (assembly GCA_965207105.1). Lineage (GTDB taxonomy): Bacteria > Pseudomonadota > Alphaproteobacteria > Rhodobacterales > Rhodobacteraceae > Roseovarius. The sequence continues at coordinate 295,622 of CBDBLS010000039.1, forward strand.
ATGGTGCTGCGTGGAGCGCACCCCGGCCCGTGCGCCACCCCGCATGGATTTACGCCCGCGCCATGATGGGGCCGATGCTGAACAAGCCGGTTGAAGCGGCGCGTATTCAGTTGGATGACTTGCTGTTGTGGGCGCAACAGGAGCCGCACTGGACCTGTGACGCGGTGATCGATCAATCCACCACTGTGGCCGAGGTCCTGGATTTGATCTGCGCGGCGGGACGTGCGCGGCGCACATTACGTGACCTGAAATACTCGGTCATCCGCGATGGTGGCGCGGGCCCGATTGTGCAGCAGTTCAGTCCCCGCAATTCGTGGGGGTTCACGGGATCGATCCAGTTCCCGAAAGTTATCCACGGTTTTCGTGTCCGCTGCCTGTCAGAGCGTCTGGAATGGCAGCGGGACGAAATCACCGTCTATGCCGATGGGTATGATGACACCACGGCCACCGAGTTTGAAACGCTGGATTTGCGCGGCGTTGTGTTGGCGAAGGATGATTCCACAGGCGGCAATGCGTGGCGTCTGGGGCGGTATCACCTCGCGCAGGCAATTCTGCGTCCGGAGGAGTTCATCTGGCAATGCGATCTGGAGCATCTGCGGGTCAATATGGGTGACAAGGTTCGCCTGATCCACGATGTGCCGCTTATCGGTGTCGGTGCAGGGCGCATCCGCTCGATCGATGTGGGGGATGATGGTTCTCTCGCCAGCTTCATTCTGGATGAATTCATGTCTTTGGAGGGTGCCGGCTATCGTGTGTGCCTGCGACTCCAGGATGGCGGCGAAGTGGTGTTTCGCGCATCACCGCCGCTGTCGCATGACGGGATCTGGACGCCGCTTGAAGTTGTGGATGCTGGCAACATTCGAGTGGGTGACCTGGTCGGCGTCGAAGAGGCGGGCCAGGAAAGTATGGAAGTGCTGGTTCGGTCTGTCACCCATCAAGGGGATATGAAGGCCACGCTGACCGGTGTTCCCGCGGCCCCTGCGGTGTTGCAGGCCGGTGAGGGCACAATCCCGCCCTATACGCCGATCATCACCAATGTCATTCCAAATGACCGGCTGTTGTCTTCGTCGCCGCGTTTCCTGTCGGCCTATCCGCAAAATACAATCAGCGAAAATGCTGCCGGTGAGCGCAGTATCGCCGTATATGCCGAACTGGGATGGATGGTGTCAATCGCAGAGTAAAATGGGTCCATGTCGCGGCGTAAAAATGGGCCACTTCGGTTGATGTTTTGTGGCGCTTTTGCACGCGTGCTCGTCACAAAGCTGAAGCGTGCCAAAGCGCATGCTGGCCATAAGGCCAGCATTATTCTGACTGTGATTGCGGGCTGGTTATTTTCGGTTGTTGCGACTGTGTTTGAGCCGATAGCTTTCGCCATTCATCTCGAGGATGTGGACGTGATGGGTTAAACGATCGAGTAGCGCACCGGTCAGCCGCTCAGAGCCAAAGACTTCAGTCCATTCATCGAAGGGCAGGTTCGAGGTTATGATGATGGAGCCGCGTTCATAGCATTGGGATATGACCTCGAAGAGCAGCTCTGCGCCAGATTTGCTGAGCGGTACGAAGCCCAGTTCATCAATGATCAACAGGTTCTGGCTGGTCAGTTGCTTTTGAAGGCGCTGCAATCTCCGCTCATCTTGAGCCTCGATCAGATCATGGACTAATGCCGCAGCCGTTGTGAAGCGCACCTTCAGTCCTCTTTGACATGCAGCCAGCCCAAGTCCCAGGGCGATGTGTGTCTTGCCCGTGCCTGACGGGCCGAGCGCGATGATGTTCTCCCTGCGATTAACGTAATCGCATCGTGCCAGATCCATCGTCAGGGGCTTGTTCAAGCTTGGCATGATCTTGAAGTCAAAGCTATCCAAGCTCTTGGTGCTGGGGAACTTCGCCGCTTTGATGCGCCGTTCAATCATCCGGCGTTCGCGGTCGATCAATTCCATCTCACACAGCCGCGCCAGATAGTGGATGTGATCTTTGTTCTCTGCAGCACAGAGCTGCGCCTGTTTGGCATACTCGCCTTGGAACGTTGGCAGTCGCAGTTGTTTAAGATGATGCCGTAGAAGAATCCGAGGGGCTTCGGTCATGCCGCGGTCCTTCCCATCAAGCTCATGTAACTGGATGGGCGTGTTGTGCCGACATTGGCCTTGGGCAAGTATGGATAGAAGTCCAAATCCAATCGTGGTGGCCGCTTCTCAACCCGACACAGTACAAGGTGTTTTACGGCGTCATAGCCAATTGCACCCATATCTATTGCCTGCTGGATTGCGCCTTGCACAACATCCATTTCGAAGGTCTCCAAAAGGCGCAAGACTTGAACGTATTCTCGCTTGCCCGGCTTACCCATTCTGGCTTCAAGCAGTCGGTGCAGCGTGGCAAATACATCTGGCAAATGCCAACCCTGCAAAGGCGCGGCCTGATCCAGGGCACCCACCTTTTGTTCAAGCAGGGGCAAAAAGTGCAATGGGTCAAAGACCATATCCGCTGATGTGTAGGATCGTTTGTGCCGCGCAATAATCTCATTGCCGCAGCCGATGATAACCTCATGCACAAACCCACGCACATGAACATCGTGGTGCGCATAGGCTACTGGCACCGAGTAATCATTGCTGCGATAGCGCACCATTGAGATCGACGTTGCACGCGTGCTGACGTGATCGCAGGCTTCATATTCTGCGACGGGCAATCCCATCAGAGCATCCAAATCCGACATCAGGCGTGCGCCTATGGTTTGGGTGTGACCCCGCAACGTATCGGCCTGACGTGCTAAACACTTCTCTTCCAAATGTGCGTTCAGATCATCAAAGCTGTCATAGCGAGGTGCGGGAACCATGAAGTTGCGGCGGGTGTATCCAACCATGCCCTCAACGTTGCCTTTATCGTTCCCTCGCGCGGGTCTGCCAAACTTGTCATCAAACAAGTAATGCGACTGCAGTTCCGTAAACCGACGTGTGCGGATGCGCGTCTTATCCCCGAGTATCCGAGCCACGGCGATCTTGGTATTGTCGTAGAGAATGGATTGCGGAATGCCGCCAAAGAATGCAAAGGCGGACACATGGCCATCGCAAAACGCCTCGGTTGTCTCAGCTGGATATCCCTTCACAAACACCGCATCAGAATGTGGCAAGCTCATCACGAAGAAGTGGATCTTGCATTCCACGCCACCGATCACGCCCAGCGTCTCACCAAAATCAACCTGCGCATGGCCCGGCCGATGCGACAACGGCACAAACACCTCTTTGGTGCGCCGTTTTTGCTCGCGCACGTAATAGGTCACCGTGGTCAGGCTGCCAGCATATCCATGCTCATCGCGCAGCCGTTCAAAGATGCGCTTGGCCGTGTGTCGCTGCTTTTTGATCAGGGCTTTGTCTGTGCGCAGTATCTCATCGACCACACCAACATAACCATCAAGCGTTGGCCGCCGAGGCGCTTCCGACCGACGATACCCAGGCGGAAGTTCATGGCGCAGCATCTTCGCGATCGTCTTACGATCTTTGTTCTCTAATCTGTCAATGCGTGTTTCCTGAGTTTCCTGCTTTTGATGTCAGAGGTTGCCTTTGTTCTCTTCGAACTCTGAGGTTCATGATGGGGTTGGCTGGGTGTGGGTCGGCAATGTTGAAACCGCAATCATACCGTTGGTCTTGGCTGTTGCTACAGAATCGGCGCCGTGTCTCACGCCCTCCCTCGGGCATCGTCCCAGATGGGAACTTTGATTTAGGAATCCTCGTTGTCGCCTCGTAAGCCTTACGCGGACTGGAAGTCAGTTTTGTCTCGCATAATGGCATGAAGTATGATTGCCAGACGACGCGCCAGAGCCACTCGGGCCTTTCTCATCGTTGAGCGCGCACCGATTGCGAGGGCCCATGTTCTCTAATCTGTCAATGCGTGTTTCCTGAGTTTCCTGCTTTTGATGTCAGAGGTTGCCTTTGTTCTCTTCGAACTCTGAGGTTCATGATGGGGTTGGCTGGGTGTGGGTCGGCAATGTTGAAACCGCAATCATACCGTTGGTCTTGGCTGTTGCTACAGAATCGGCGCCGTGTCTCACGCCCTCCCTCGGGCATCGTCCCAGATGGGAACTTTGATTTAGGAATCCTCGTTGTCGCCTCGTAAGCCTTACGCGGACTGGAAGTCAGTTTTGTCTCGCATAATGGCATGAAGTATGATTGCCAGACGACGCGCCAGAGCCACTCGGGCCTTTCTCATCGTTGAGCGCGCACCGATTGCGAGGGCCCATGTCTTCAATTTGAGCGGAGCGGCATACCGCGTCAGCATCACATTGGCGGCCTCATAGAGAAGCGTTCTGACGCGCACGTCGCCCCGCTTTGAGATGCTGCCCGTGTAGTCGATTTCACCAGATTGATGCCGTCGCGGCACCAGTCCAAGATACGCCCCCACATCACGCGATTTCCTGAAACGCGACGGATCATCAATTGCTGCGGCAAAGGCCAATGCTGTGATCGGACCGACCCCTGGTACCGTCATAAGGCGCTGGCAGACTTCGGATTTGCGGGTCATCTTTTTGATGTCGCCATCAATGGCTGCAACCGCCGCGAGGATTGCTTCGCGTGCTGCGAACAGTCCGCAAATTGCGGCATGGAGGCCAGGCACTCCATCGCTAACTTTTAGCGCCGCGTTTTTGAATGCCGGAGACAAAGCTCGTGGCAGCCGCACGCCGAAGACGACGACCAGACCGCGGATCTGATTGTCGAGCGTCACACGCTGTCCGACCAGCTTCTTGCGGGCTGCGATCAGCGACCGGATTGCGTGCGCTGACAGTGATTTGACATGGGTCGGCTTGTAGAATCCCGTCCGCGCCAGGTGTGCCAAACCGCGGGCATCATTGCGGTCCGTCTTGTGGCCGGCCAGAGATTTAAGGGCCTGATATGCTTGCCTGCTCTCGATGCAAACAACCGGGACACCAAGCTCCGTCAGCCCATGGTAAAGCATTGGTGCCATCCGTCCCGTTTCAAATACAACTTTGGCACATGGTGGTCCAGAAGCGAGGAAGTCAGCGATCGCTTTTGGTGTTGAGCTCGCTTTTCCTTCACGAATAAGGGCCCCTTCACGATCCAGAATGCAGATATGCGTCTCTTCCATGGACACATCCAAACCAGCAAAATATTCCATTGGTCAGTCTCCTTTTCAATTGCATGTGCATCCAGAATAACAGGGGTAACTGAGTGCTGATCCTGATTACGCCATGTTGAAAAACCGCGCCGCTTCTCGGCCAGACATACCGTCCTTCAAACAAGCACGGCGCACACGACTATAAATATCCACAGAATACATCTCCCGCCCTCCGAATAAACGAAGGGCACAAACTGGCGGACTTTTACTCCGCTACAACTGCGATATGCAGCCGCTTCTGTGGCCCAATATTGCTCCGCGTTTTACAGGATGGCGGGCGCTGCATTCAGCGCCGAGGAATTTCTGGTCTACATGACCATGCCCGATGGAAGCAGATCACGGGTGGATCGGACTGGGCTCACCTCCGGTCGATATCACCTGCCGATGATTGGCCGTTACACGTTCGAGATCATTGCCCGCAATGCCGCCGGCGTCTCCGGGGCGGCGGTGGAATATGTCTCGCGTACAGTGGCGGCGGAAACGCCTGCAAATGTCACTGGCTTCCTGTCGAGTGTCGCCGGGGATCAGATGCATCTTGTCTGGAGTATGGGTGAGGCCATCGTATCGCATTATCACCTGCGATACGCCGCGCCGGATGCTGTGGGCGGTTGGCGTCAGTTTTCGCTGGTGGATCGGCAGATCATGGGCAATCGGATCGTGCTGCCTGCAAGGTCCGGGCGCTATCTGATCAAGGCCGTCTCACTCTTTGGTCGTGAAAGTGTGGGCGCAACGGAACTGATTGTGGAAAGCGCAGGGCTGGCCGCACTGAACGTGGTGGAAACCCTGAATGAGCATCCTGCGTTCTCCGGCGGCAAAACGGCAGGGCTGACGCGCCATGACGGGGCGTTGCTGCTCATGTCCGATTCTCCGATCGGCGCATGGCCCTCGCTTTCGGAGGTCAATCTGATGGGCGGCTATGGCGGGGTTGAGCCACGCGTCACCTATGATTTTTCCGAGGTCGTTGATCTGAGCGAGGTCTATTCCTCGCGGGTCACGGCGGATATTCGGGGTTTTGGCTATCTTTTGGATGATCGTATCGTTTCCTGGGACAGCCTGGCGGAACTGGACAATCTAGCGGGGACGGGCGACGATGCCTGGGCGCTGGAGGTGCAGATTTCCACCACGCAGGACAATCCAAACGCGGGCGGCGCGGTCTGGTCTGAGTGGGTGGCGCTGCGTGTCGGGGATTACGTTGCACGTGGGGTGCGGTTCCGTGTGATTGTCCAGAGCGATGCGCCTGCGGTGGCTGTTCGGGTTGAACATGCCTCTGTGACCATGGATATGCCGGATCGGGTCGAGGGTGGCGACGATGTCGTTTGCCCTGTGGCGGGCATTTTCGTGTGGTTCTCGCCAGCATTCAAGGCCAGGCCCGCCATCGCCGTAGATGGTCAGGAACTGCCATCGGGCGCACGATCAATCCGCACGAATGTGACCCGTGAAGGGTTCCATCAACAGTTTGTCGACCAATCCGGCGCGGGCGTGGCCTGTTCGTTCGACTGGGTCGCCAAGGGCTATGGCCGGGTGCATTAGCGCCGCGAAATCAGGAGAAAACAATGTCACAATATGACTTCGGGACCATCGACCCCGGACAAACGTCGGGTGCCGAACTGGCGGAACTGCTGGGCGATTGGCGTGATGCCGTTCTCAGTGGCCACAAAGGCGCTTCGCGGCCCAACTACGCGGTGGCGGGCACATTCTGGGTGAACAATGCAAACACCCCGTTTTTTTTCGATGGGGCGAGCAACAAGCAATTGGCACTCATCAACGCAGCCAACACCTTCACGCGGAGTTTCACGATCGCCAATAGTTCACCGGGTATTTCGCTGAATGACAACTCGGGAAGTCTGCAGTCCGAAGCCTATGTAGGTCTGAACCCCGAATTCGAAAACGCCGTCAGGTTTGGTTCGCTGGCCATGTTCATCACACCGGACAGTGGTGATCAGCGTGGATTGTTTGTCAGTCATGGCCACGAGCATCCGCGATGGCGCATCGGCAACGCCGTGCATGACATCTGGCATGAAGGGAACCTGACGCCCGACGACTATGTGAAGCGCAATGGCGAGAACAGTGGACAAGTCATTATTCAGACCAATGATGCTGACTTTGTGGTGCGCGATGGCGATGGCGAGCGGAACTACATCTGGCGCGACCATTCCGCAGGTGCGTTGGTCCTGGGGTCATCGACCACCGAAGTGAAAACGCGCGCAGATACCACTGTCGAGGCCGATCTAACGGTTACAGGTGGCCTTGAAGTGGAGTCAGGACCGTTTCAGGTTGACGGGTCGCGGATCACGCTGATCGGCGGCCAGCCCGAAATCATTTTTGATGACAATCACGATGCCGCTACCCCAACCACCCATCTGGGCATCAACCCGGATATTGGTGGGGAGGTTTATCATGGTGCATTCGGAATCATCCATCGCCCCACGTCCGGTCCCCGTCGGGGTATTACAATCCATGAATCAGTCGGCAGTGGTCCGCTGTGGCATGTCTCTTCCAATGAATATCGCATTTTCACCAATGCTATATCACACGGAAGTGTGGGTGCGCTGGCGTTTCTGAAAAACACCACGGGAGCGCATTTGCGGGGCGACGACACGGCTGCAGGAAGCCAGCTGCGCGACACCAGCACTGACGGGAACAACGGCGACTCGCGTTCCGGGACATGGCGCGCACTGGCTGCAGTGTCTGACAATGCGGGCGGTCTTTTTGTGAGGATTGCATAATGGATATTCGAAACCCGCAATTTGCGGCGGATGGTCAGGCTGTCGATTGCGAAATCAATCACCCTGCCCATGGCTGGATTCCCTTCACCGCCACCGAAGGCGATGACGATACGTTCGGGCAAGAGGTCTGGGCCGCGTTGCGGGAACTGGACATCGCCCCCCGTGCCATAGCCAGTCATGCCACGCAGGCTGCAGGTGCCATGGCCCGCCTCAATGATGTCCATGCCGCCTTCCTGCGCGATCTGACAGGCAATGCGACCATCGAAGAGCGCGGCACCTGGAACACCAAGGAAGAGGCCGCGCGTGCGTTGTTGGCGGGCGAAGCCAGCGACGGCCAAATTGCGATGATAGGGTTTGAGGCGGCGGGCGCGGGTGTCGAACCCATTTTGTTGGCCCAAACCGTCATCGCCAGGGCTGAAGCCTTTCAATCGCTGATCGGCAAGGCGGCAGGGCTGCGGGCCAGGGCCAGGGCGGCGATCGCTCGGGCAACCGATGAAGCCGTGCCATTGGAACAGGTCGAACCCGCTTTGGCCGCGATCCTCGAACAGCTTTCGGCTGAAGCCGATACGGCAGTGACCCGGATCGAGGCTGACGCGAATGATTTGGCGGGGTGACCTGCTGAAGTCCCTGCCGGGGTTCCGGCATATCTGAAAAGGAGGAAGCAATGGCGCTTCAAACGACAACCCTGCAGGGCATCCTGCGGGGGCCGGACGGTGTTGCCCTGGCGGGGCGCAACCCTCCGTTTTGTGCTGTCTCATACGGCGGTGGATGTGGGATCGAACACCGCACTGGTGCGCACCCCTGTTGACGTGGTCAGCGGCAATGACGGCTCTGTGTCCGTCGACCTGTGGCCGAATGCCAACGGATTCGAGAACACGCATTATGACGTGCGGGCCTATGCCAATGACGAGAACGGCGAGGCGGTCATCTATGAGTTCGGGAAGGTGCAGGTGCCTGAGGTCGGGCCTGCCGATCTGGCGAAACTTCTGGGCGCGGGCGTTCTGCGCGCGCAAGGAGTCGAAGGTCAGGTTCTGGATGCGGCTATCCGCGCTGAAACCGCAGCGCAGTCCTCGCGGGCCTCCGCCGATGAGATTGACGTGGCCAGCCTTGAGGGCCGTTTGGAGGATTATGTCGATGAGGCGCTGACGCCTTTGGGCGAAATCCCCTTCAAGCGGAGTTTCCTGGGCTATGACGGTGCGCGGCACACCAAGGAAACCCTGACCAACACCTATGACCGGGCATTTACCGATACAGGTGACAGAACACGCACAAAGTGGATCAGGGTTCCGGGCCAGGCGGAAAACCAGGGCATAATTGTGCCCAGGGATGCACATCTGGCGTCCAATCACACGAGCGGCTGGGTAGCCCTGGGAGTTCGGATACGCACATTGCCCGGTTTCTATGAGGAGCCGCAGTATGCAACGGATGTGTCCAAGTCCGGTTTGCAGATGATTATTACCGCCGAGAACGCAACGCACGAGGAGATCGAAAAGGCCATTGTGGACTACGATCTGGTCATGTCCGACGATTTGACCATTGCTGCCCATCGTAAATCCGAGGTGCTGCAGGTTCCTTGCTTCGACATGCGCCAGGTGGGCGGTGATGCCCTGCGTTTCGCGAGCGTCTGGGCGCGCTTCTTTAATGAGTTCCATGTGCATCCGGGCGCAACCAACAATTCCGGCATCACAACCGCGCAGCATATCATGACCTTTGGCGGCAACACGGCTTTCACCATCCTGGAAGCCTTCGTAAACATAGAGTAGGAGAAAGAACATGGAAGACGAACAAGGCGTATCGCCTGAAGAGCTTGAGGCCATTGCAGCCGGTGCCCGGCGTGACGTGGTGCGCCGGAACATCGAGCAAACGGCGGGTGACACGGATGGCCTTCTGGAGACAAACGCAAAAGCCGTCGCTCAGGTGCGGGACGATCTTTATCGAATCGTCCTTGCGCTGGCAGAGGCGAATAGTCTGGCAGGGGTGCGCAACGCAGTCGCGCCACTTGTGGCGGAGGCCCGGGCCTATGTTGATGGCGTTGAGGCGCGCACCATTCGCGGCACCTATCTCACGATGGGCCGTGCTGCTGTTTTTGCCGAAACAAACACCCGCCAAACCGCCGTGTCTGACGCTGTGACGCCGCCTGAATAGGCCGCAGCGCGCCTGAACCGAAACCGATGGCCCGCATTTCGCGGGTCTTTTCTTTGGGAGAAACAATATGATGACCACCGATTGGAAATTTATCACGCTCAGATCGTATACGATGTGGGCGTTTTACGCGCTGGCGGCGGTGACGCTGGCACCGGATTTGATCTACCTGGCGACCGGCATCGATACAAATCCAGCCGTTTGGGCGGCTCTGCAAATCTGGATCGTTGTGCTTGGCATTCTCGGGCGTCTGATATTGCAGCCGCGTCCAGGCCCGGACGGGCACCCCTTGTGGCGACGGCGCGTCGGAATTGGGCTGGTCGTACTCGGCACTTTACTCTTGGCTGCGCAGGCAATGGCCCAGACATCGGAGAAGGCCACCATGACGGTGCTGGTGCCCCTGGTGATGAAATGGGAGGGGGAACACCGCTGCGCCGATGCGCCGAAACTGCACTGCGCCTATCGTGACATAGTGGGTGTACCGACGCTTTGCTATGGCGAAACAAAGGGCGTGCGCCTGTCGGACCGTGCCACTGACAATCAATGCCGCCGAAAACTGGTCCGTCGCTTGACCGACGATTTCAGGCAAGGCCTGCATCAGTACTTTTCCACGGAGACAAAAGTGTCGCGACTGACGCCCGGGCGCGATGCTGCCTATGTCTCGCTCGCGTACAATGTCGGTATCCGGGGCGCGGGCCGATCGACAGCTACGCGCCGTCTGAACGCGCGCAATATCAGGGGCGGTTGCGAGGCTCTGGGCTGGTGGAACAAGGCCGGTGGTCGCGTCGTCCGGGGACTGGTGAGACGCCGCGCCGATGAAACAGCGCTCTGCCTGAAAGGGCTGTGACATGGATCGCCATGAACGATGGTTATGATGATGGCGATCATTATTCGGATTCTTGGCAGCCGGATCGGTCTGGCTGGCCTCGCCCTCATGGCCGCGCTGAGCTGGCATTTCATTGACAGGACCCGGGCTGTGCGTCTCTGCGGGGAACGCATGGCCACCATGATCGAGCGAGAGGCCGTGACAGCCGAGATCCAGGCGCTGCGCGCACGTGCGGCGACAGCGGAGCGCGCACTTCGGAAACTGTCACAGGAGGCTTTGCGCGCGGGGCAGGACGCCCGGCGCGCCCGAGAGGAGTTGGACGCCTATGAGACCAGCAGCACGGTTAATCCTGATTGCGCAGTTGACGGTTCCGTTATTCGCCTGCTCCGAAACCGCTGAGGATCGGGCGCGCGCCGCTGCGCGCAGGCAGGGCGAAATCAACGCGATTGCTTTCCCGGCGCTGCCCGGCGATTGCCGGTCCCGTGCGCGCAGCGGGGTGGCCCTGGACGACAGGCTCGATATCGCGCTGATCAAAACGGATCAGGCGCTTGGCCGGGCCAATGACAGGGTGCGCAGGTGCGCGGATTGGTATGATGAAATTTCACAGAATCCGGCAGAACTGGAGTAGAGTGGTGGACGGGGATTTAAAAATGGTGATCGGCATTGGCGTCAGCATTGCTGTTGCGCTGATAACCACGCTTGTTGCGTCTTTCAGAAACCTCAGACAGAGCAATCGTGATCTGCACAGGCGCGTTGATGAGGTCAAGGACAAATATGTCAGACGCGATGACCTCGACGGACACCTTGATCGCCTTGACCGAACGGTGCATGAAATCCGCGAGGAAATGCGTGAAAATCACCGCCAGTTGCTGGCTGCCGTGACGCGCGGCCAATAAAACCCATCCGATACGCACATGCTGAACCATGTGCCGACATCAGCCTCCCTGATCGTATTGGGGGCAGGCGGTGGAGTAACACCGCCCACCACGCAGCCACAGTAAAGACCAGCTGCGCCGACAAAAAAAACGCGGATTGTCGCCCGACTCACGCATGAGTGCCGCGACCGTAATCTGGAAACAATCATGGGAACAATGAAAAAGGTGCGGGCGGCTGCACCGGTTGCGCCGTGGCTGGGCGGAAAGAAATCGCTTCACCGAACCCTGATAGATCGCATAGAGCAAATTCCTCACAAAACCTATGTGGAACCCTTCGTCGGTATGGGAGGCGTGTTTTTGCGCCGTCATTTCCAGCCGAAACTGGAGGTTGCCAACGACCTGAACGGCGAGATTGTAAATCTGTTTCGAATTCTCCAGCGACATTATCCGCAGCTTCTGGAGGTGATGCGGTTTCAGGTCACGTCGCGGCACGAGTTTGAAAGATTGCGGGAAGCTGTTCCTTCAACCCTGACCGATCTCGAGCGGGCGGCGCGTTTCCTGTACCTTCAGCGCCTGGCATTCGGGGGGCGGGTATCCGGGGTGTTCGGGGTTGCGACCGACCGGCCCGCCAGGTTCTCCCTCTCAAGGCTGGAACCTGTCCTGGAGGCGGCACACGAGCGGTTGGAGGGTGTTGTCTTCGAGTGCCTCGACTGGTCCGAGCTGGTGGCGCGCTATGATGGAAAGAACAGCCTCTTCTACCTGGACCCCCCCCTATTTTGGCGGCGAGAACGATTATGGCAAAGGTCTGTTTGACAGAACCCGGTTCAGGGCGATGGCGTCCCAGTTGGCAGATATCAAAGGGGCGTTCATTCTTTCAATCAACGATACCCCGGAAATCCGCGAATGGTTTGCAGGCTTTGTGATTGATGAGGTGCGGCTGAAATACACCGTTTCAAGGGGGGCGGCGGCTGTCGCGCAGGAGTTGATAATCTCAAACAGGGACGCCCGCGCAGGGCTGTTGTAGGCAGACCACGGACAGGCGCGGCAGTTGATCCAACGTACCAGGTGCGGGCGGCTGGACGTGGGGACATCGAGAACACCGGGCGAACATAACCCCCAAATTGCGGGACACCTTCCTGCTAACCTATTGATATGTCCAGGGCCGCTCCGAGCTTTTGCGGGACACCACCTCATTGTTTTTATTGCATTTTTTGGTGAAATGGTGGGCGACCCTGGAATCGAACCAGGCGTGCGTCTCCGCGAGGGAGTTACAGTCCCCTGCCACACCTTGCGGCCTGTCGCCCACTACATTCAGGGAAACCCCGAACGTGATGCGCTGATTACGCGCGCCGCCCGCACCCGTCAAGGCGAAAATGCCTTGCAAGAGCCACGCGGCCAGCGCATTGTCACGCCCTCAGAATAAGGGTGTGAGTTTCATGAAAAAACCCCGCTGGGTGATCGACAAGGAGCAGGCCAAACGCGCAGCTGCCGCCGAGACCGTGTGGCTGTTTGGTCTGCACGCTGTACGCGATGCTCTGATGAACCCCAAACGTGAAAAACTGCGCCTGATAGTGACCAAGAACGCGGCAGATAAACTGGCTGATGCCATTGAGTTCAGCGGGATCGAGGCCGAGATGGTGGACCCGCGCAAATTCACAGCGCCACTTGATCCCCAATCGGTGCATCAGGGTGCCGCACTAGAAGTGAAATCGCTCGACTGGGGACCCTTGGAAGAGGTCTGTCTGGGCACGGGCGAGGGGCCGCCGCGCATGGTGTTGCTGGACCGGGTGACTGATCCGCATAATGTTGGTGCAATCCTGCGCTCGGCCGAGGTGTTTGGTGCCAGCGCCGTGGTAGCCCCACGCCATCATTCTGCCCCAGAAACCGGGGCTTTGGCAAAAACCGCCAGTGGCGCGCTGGAACGGCAGCCTTACCTGCGCATCCGCAATCTGGCAGATGGGGTCGCAACGTTGCAGGCGGCTGGCTATCTCGTGCTGGGTCTGGATGGCGAGGCCGAGGTGACGATTGAAACGGCGCTGGACGGGCTGCGCGACCGTCCTGTCGCGCTGGTTCTGGGGGCCGAAGGGCCGGGATTGCGGGCCAAAACCCGCGAGGTGTGCGACCGGCTGGTGCGGATTGAGTTTGCGGGAAGTTTCGGCTCGCTTAATGTCTCGAACGCTGCTGCTGTGTCGCTTTATGCGGCGCGCGCTGATGGCTAAGTCACGCCCCTTGCAAGATCGCGCGATCGCCCCTTTATCAAGGTCAAGCTTTTAAAGGATCGCGCCGTGCCCCAGCATATGAAAATCGCCACTTGCTGCTATTGCGGCACCCGCGCTGCGCTGGTGTTGAATAAGGTGCGTCACGAGTTGAGCTGTGGGGCATGCGGTGCACCGCTGCATGACATGAAAATGATGCCACAGCACGGGAAGAAATCAGTAAAATCATCAGCACCTGCGTCATCCCGGCGCACCGCACCGGTCAAAAAACGCCAGTATGACGATTATGAATCCCCCCGCTCGTACAGACGCCAAAAATCCAAGAAGCGCCGGAAAAGTTGGGGAAAAAAGGTGTTTGAAGAGCTGTGGGATGTCGTCGAGGATATCTTTGATTAGGGGTTGCGCGCCAGATAACGATCTGTTCACGCCTGTATTACAACCCCTTTTTATTCTGAAAATCGCCCCTATTTCATTTATCAGAGAGGCCGGAATGGAACATCGGCATCTCACTTCACTGTCCCTCGTTCCGCGACTGGCGCCCAGGTTTCCTCCTGGGCGCTTTTTTTGTGCGATCCGCAGTGTAAGGGTCATACATGACAGAAGAGTATTCAGACGCCCATCTGCGCGATATCCTGACCCGCACCAAACGGATTGCGGTGGTCGGCATGTCGTTGAACGAGGTGCGGCCCAGTTATTATGTGGCGCGATATCTGGCGTTGAAAAAGTATGAGGTGATCCCGATCAATCCTGGCCATGCGGGCAAGGTGGCTTTTGGGCAGACGGTACTTGCCAGCCTGTCCGAGATTGAGGGGCCAGTCGATATGGTGGATATCTTTCGCCGCTCTGAACATGTGCCACCCGTTGTGGACGAGGCTCTGATGTTGTCAGGGCTTCAGAGTCTGACTCAAAAGTTTATGTTTGAACAGAATGCCTTGCTATCCGCCTTGTCAAGAGACGAATACCGGCAACCAAAACCCATGCTACGGAACTTTCAACGGTTGCCTCCCGATCTTTTGCCAAACGACGGCAACGTCCCGGCCACGCGAATGTTCGCTCGACCCCCCATCTTCGTGGTGGAAGAACGAACCCCTCGGCTTTGTCAGGGCGCTTGACAATCTCCAATGTCCATTTTCCCTGCAGGGCCAAAGCATCCCGAAGCTTTGGCCCTGCATATCCTGCGTCCGCAAAGATGTGCCCCAGCCGCGGGAAGCGGATGCGCAGTGCTTTGAGAACATCCACAGCACCATCCCGATCCTGTATATCGGCGGCGTGAACAAGGATCGGCAACAGGAAACCTTGCGTGTCTGTCACGATGTGACGCTTGCGCCCTTTGATCTTTTTGCCCGCATCAAAGCCTGAAATGCCGCCGCTTTCCGTTGTTTTTACGCTCTGGCTGTCAATAACGCCCGCAGTGGGGCTCGCCTCACGGCCCGACAATTCGCGCGCCGCCATCATTGACAGATGGTTGATCCGGTGTAACAGAGCGTTGTCGCGCCAGTCGTAAAAACAGTTCTGCACAGTCGAGACCGCCGGGAAATCCCGCCGGATCATGCGCCACTGACATCCCGTGGTCGCCATATACATAATCGCGTTCACAACACGGCGCGGATTCGTCTTGCGAGGGCGACCACCTCGCTTCGCGGCAGGTAACAGGGGCCGAACAAGCGCCCATTCCTCCATAGTTAAATCGCTTGGATAAAAGCCCGTTTTACGCCTATGCCCTGCGCGGGTGATGTCTGTCCACGTCATGGGATCCTCCAGGTTCTTTCAAAACCAATGAATCATAAACACGTGATATCACTCAACTACTTTTGGAACAGCCTCTCAGACGATCTGGATGCAGATCGGGGTCTTGCATGAGGGGGCAGCCACCAAGGCGCGCGCAGGGCATTGATGTGATTATGAATCGCTGCCCGAAGATCGAGTATCAGCGTCTATACGGCGAGCTGCGCATGGGTGGGTTCAACACCGGGATGATTTCGTCCAAGCTTTGACGCGGGAGATTTTTGTACGAAAAATCTTGATCCAAGAAAATTCGTGCGAATTTTCTGTTTGCCAGCTTTAACTAAGCTGCTTTGAAATCTGCGGCGATCCGCAACTCCCGCATGGGTCGGACCAGATCAATGCACTGCTGATAGACGGGGTCAGACTTATAGGCGGCTAATGCCGCGTCGTCGGCAAATTCAGCGTAAACCACGACGTCAATCTGCGCACCCGCGATCTGATCAGCCTGCAGGTTGCGGCCCACCTCAAAATGCTGCGAATGCGGGATACTGCCCAGCATCTTCAGACCTTCCTGAATACGCTCCACGTCTTCGCGCTTTTTGGCGCTGAAAAACACGATATGACGGATCATGACTTACCCTTTATTCCGTGCGGCCTTTTCGGCCAATCCGCTGGTGCCTTGACGACGGGCCAATTCGCCCATGACATCAGTAAGCGACACCTGCCGGGATTCCAGCATCACCAGCAGGTGAAACAGCACATCTGCCGCCTCGTTGGTTAGTGCGGTGCGATCTCCCTTGACCGCTTCGATGATCGCCTCAACTGCCTCTTCGCCGAATTTTTCGGCGACCTTCTCAGGGCCTCGCGCCAGCAATTTGGCGGTCCAGCTGCTGTCGGGGTCGGCCTTGGCGCGGGCAGAGATGATGTCAGCCAGATCGTGCAGGGTCATGCAGCTACCCTCACCGGGATACCAGCCGAGGCCATATGGACCTTGGCCTCGGCAATGGTGTATTCGCCGAAGTGAAAGATCGAGGCGGCCAGAACCGCACTGGCCCCGCCTTTGGTCACACCCTCAACCAGATGATCCAGAGTGCCAACACCGCCCGAGGCAATCACCGGAATGCACACCGCGTCGCTGATCGCGCGGGTCAGGGGCAGGTTGAAGCCTTGCTTGGTGCCATCGCGATCCATGCTGGTCAGCAGGATTTCTCCGGCGCCTTTGGCCTCGACCAGTTTGGCGAATTCAACCGCATCAACGCCGGTGGGTTTGCGCCCGCCATGGGTGAAAATCTCCCATTTGCCGGGGCTGACGGTCTTGGCGTCGATCGCCACCACAATGCATTGGCTGCCAAACTGATCCGACGCTTCGGCCACCACGTCCGGGTCGGCCACAGCGGCGGAATTGAAACTGACCTTGTCGGCCCCGGCCAAAAGCAGGGCGCGCACATCGGCGGCCGTGCGCACACCGCCGCCCACGGTCAGAGGGATGTAACACTGCTCGGCTGTGCGCTGCACCACGTCAAACATGGTGCCCCGGTTTTCATGGGTGGCGTGGATGTCGAGAAAGCACAGCTCGTCCGCGCCGGCAGCATCATAGGCGCGCGCGGCATCCACCGGATCTCCGGCATCGCGAAGGTCGACGAAATTCACGCCCTTCACCACGCGGCCATCGGCCACGTCAAGGCAGGGGATGATACGAATTTTCAGCATGGCTCCGCCGCTGTCATGATTGTCACGGGATTGTTTATGTCCAATCTGCGCGACATGCCAGAGGATGGAGGCGAACTAAATTGCCGCATCACAACTAGGGTCTGTTGACAATCATCGTGTTGCAATGAGCATGGCACAGAGGTGCCAGTTGGCAGCGTAGCTTGTATCAGTCTTGTCGTATCGCGTTGCCATGCCTCTGAATTCCTTGATCTTTGCGAAATGGTTTTCGACGGGATGGCGCCACTTGTACATGTGGGTATCGTAGTCCCGTTGAACTTTTCGGTTCGATTTGGGCGGGATGACAGCGGTTGCGCCACGCTCATCAAGGTCTTGCAGGAGCCAGTCGGCGTCGAAGGCCTTGTCGGCCGGCAACGCCCCAAAGGAAACCCCCTTGATCAGAGGAGCGACCCCCTTCATGTCGTGTGCCTGTCCCGGCAAAAGCAGAAACCGGAACAGGTTACCGAGCGCATCGACCAGGGCCACGACCTTGGTCGTCAGTCCGCCGCGAGAGCGTCCGATCGCCTGGTGTCGAGTCCCCCTTTTGCGCCCGAAGCCTTCTGATGAGCTTGAACAATCGTCCCGTCGATAAGGGCATATTCCAGGTCCGGCTCGCCACTCATGGCATTGAAAAGACTCTCGAACACGCCGTTCCCGGCCCACCGACGAAATCGCTTGAACCGGCTGTTCCGGTTGCCAGACCCTTTGGGCAAATCCCGCCATGGGGACCCTGTGCGTACGCGCCATAATCCTGCTTCTGTAAACCGGCGATTATTGCGCGCAGTAACACCCGGATCGCCTGCCTTGCCCGGTATAGGCGGCTCAATCTTCTCCCAAAGCTCATCGGAAACAGCCAAACGATTTGCGTCCATCAACACCTCCATTTTGGAAGCTTGAATCAGACTTCAGGCAAAATGGGAACCCCGAATGTCAACAGGCCCTAAATTGCCGCATCACGGAGATTTTTGAGATGAAAAAGATGATTGCCGCCGCTGCCATCGCAATTGCCATCGCCGGAGGAGCCCAGGCCATGAATAATGATATCGTCAAAGTGCAGGCACAGGGCGACGTAGCCACCACTATGGACGCGCTGCAGGCTGCCGTTGAAGGGGCAGGGGCCACGGTTTTTGCCCGGGTGGATCATGCCGGTGGGGCGGCTAAGGTCGATATGGAACTGGACCCGTCTCAGGTACTAATCTTTGGCAATCCCAAGCTGGGCACACCCGCGATGCAGGACGATCCGCTGGCCGGGCTTTATCTGCCGCTGAAAGTGCTGGTTTATACTGACGGGGCCGGGCAGGTCTGGCTGGCCTATGAGGACCCGGCCCAGATGCTGGAAGACCTGGGCGGGGTGTCACCGGATGCTGAATACATCAAGAGGATGAGCGGTGCCTTGGGCAAACTGACGGCCAAGGCCGCTGGGGGCTAATCGTTCGACAGTTGGCGGCGTTGGCGGTATTCCAGCCAAGTCGCCAGCAAAACCACGGTTGGCGCGGTGAATATGCCCGAGACCAGCACGAAATTGGCGAATGTCACATGCGCCAGGGCGATGCGGGTCGCAAAACTACGATCTGGCGGTTCGGTACTGGCCTGTAGAGCCTCAAGGTGACCCGGCACCCAGTAAAAGGCAGACGCCGCTAGAAACGCTAAAATCGCTGCGGCCCAGAGCAGGGCGCGGGCCAGCTGTGAGCGGCAGGACAGACCGAAAACGGCAAACAGGGCGGCGGTGATCAACAGGACCATGGGGCGACTATGCCTCGGCCCGATGAGGGCGTCTAGTCAGCTTTTCAACAGGTTCAGCGCCGCGCCAAGGTCAATCGCTCCATCATAAAGCGCACGGCCCGAGATTGCCCCATTCAACGATGCGCCGCAGTTTTTCAACGCGCGCAGATCGTCGAGTGAGGAGACACCCCCGGAGGCAATCACCGGGATGCTGACCGTATTGGCCAGCGCTGCCGTCGCCTCGACATTGGGTCCCTGCATAGCGCCGTCGCGATTGATATCGGTGTAAATGATGGCCGCCACGCCCGCATCCTCAAAGGAGCGCGCCAGATCGGTGACCTTCACATCGGTTTCCTCGGCCCAGCCCTTGGTGGCCACAAACCCGTTGCGCGCATCAATCCCCACGGCAACCTGACCGGGGAACGCCTTGGCGGCCTCGCGCACTAACCCGGGGTTTTCCACGGCCACGGTGCCCAGGATCACACGGGCCAGACCTTTTGAAATCCACCGCTCAATCGTCGCCATATCGCGGATGCCACCGCCCAGTTGCGCGGGCACCTTTGTGCGTTCCAGAATCGCCTCGACGGGGACGGCATTTACCGGTTCCCCCGCAAAAGCCCCATTCAGATCAACAAGGTGAAGCCACTCGCACCCCGCCTCGACAAAGGCCATGGCCTGTGCGGCAGGGTCGTCGTTGAACACGGTTGCCTGATCCATCTCGCCCCTGACCAGCCGTACGGCCTGTCCGTCTTTGAGATCGATTGCCGGATATAGGATCATGTGCCACGCGCCCTCTGAAAACTATTGGGCGTCATTTGCCATGAAGGACGGGCGAATGCAACGCGACCCCACGTCAGACTTGATCCGAAGGGGCGCAATAGACCACACTCCGCCCACCACTCAGGGAGGAGTACAGATATGAAGAGTTTCGCAATCGCCGCCGCGCTGGTGATCAGCACCGGTGCTGCATTCGCCGACCCGATTTTGGGTACAAGGAAGACCCAGCCGGGCGATGATGGTAATTATGGTCTGGTGACGATCAGTAAATGCGGCAACCAGATTTGTGGCGTGTTGGGTCAGGGATTTGATTCCGCTGGCAACAAAATCGACTCGCCCAATATCGGACGCCAGATGATCTGGGATATGAACGCCGATGGCGGCGGGAAGTATTCGGGCGGTAAAATCTGGACCCCGGATCGTGACAAAACCTACAAATCGAAAATGACTCTCAGCGGCAATTCGTTGAAAGTGTCGGGCTGTGTGGCAATTGTTTGCCGCAGCCAGAATTGGACCCGCGCCAAGTAACGAGGGGCCGTTTCGGCCATAAATTGCTGATAGGCCGTACGCTCAGGTTGCTGGGTGTGCGGCTTTTTTTTGTATGATATGGGGCAGTCGGGATTGGTGCTTTCGGTGTGTTAACCCCCTGAGCGCTCTCCCGTGTGGAGGAGAGATCATGCGCTTTGTTCTTGCCCTTTCATTTGTCGCATTTGCCAGCGCGGCCATGGCCGAACCCGTTCTGGGGATGTGGCAAACGCAGGCGGATCGCAAAGGTCAGATCGCTTATGTGAAGGTGCAGCACTGCGCCCGTGCGCTGTGCGGCAAGATCGTCAAGGTGTTCAGCCCCGATGGGCAGCAGATTACGCATAAGAATGTCGGGCGGACGATCTTTTGGGACATGATGGCTCAGGGCGGCGGCCGCTATGCAGGGCGAGCATTGGTGCCCGCCTACAACAAGCAATACGATGCGCAGATGCGGCTGAGCGGCAATCGTCTGACCGTCAAAGGCTGCCTTGGTCCGGTCTGCGCAAGTCAGCAATGGGCACGCGTGAACTAAAGCGTTTCGAGAAAAACTTGAATCACAGATTTTTCTCAAAACGCCCACGACACTGAGGTGTTGCGCAGCGTTTCCACTTAATGCTGTCTCAGGTTTAAGTAGAAACGCTTTAGGTCAAAACGTTTCGCGAAAACCATACCCACTGATTTTCATGAAACGCCCACGTCATGTCGGAGTTTCGCGCGCCTCGCCTTAACTGAGGGCCTCGGGTTTAAGGTGCCCAGTTCAGGAAATTCGCGATCATTCGCAGCCCGGTGGCCTGACTTTTCTCGGGGTGAAACTGCATGCCGATCATGTTGTCTCGCCCAACCAGCGCGGTGATCGATCCGGCATAGTCCACATGCGCCAACAGATGGGCCGCATTAGTTACCTGGAAGTGGTAGGAATGCACGAAATAGGCGTGATCGCCGGTGCTGATCCCGTCAAACACCGGGTGGTCCTGATCAATCACCAGATCGTTCCAGCCCATATGCGGCACTTTCAGAGCAGGGTCATCGGGCGTGATCGGCCCGACCGACCCGCCGATCCAGTCAAACCCGGGGGTCGGTTGATACTCTAACCCTTCGCTGGCCATCATCTGCATGCCGATGCAAATGCCGATGAAGGGTTTGCCCCCTGTGATCACCACCTCTTCGATGGCTTCAAACACACCGCGATGATCAAACAGCGCATGACGGCAGGCCGGAAACGCCCCGTCACCGGGCAGCACAATGCGGTCCGCGGTGCGGATCACATCGGGGTCCGAGGTGACAACGACCTGGCCTGCACCGGTCTCGGAGGCCATGCGCTGAAACGCCTTTTCGGCCGAATGCAGGTTGCCCGAGTCGTAATCAACGATTGCGGTGGTCATGCGCCTTACAACGTCCCTTTTGTCGAGGGGATCGCATCAGCCTTGCGCGGGTCCGTTTCGACCGCGTCACGCAGGGCGCGGGCCACGGCCTTGAACGCGGCCTCGGCAATGTGGTGGCTGTTGATCCCGTGCAACTGGTCCACATGCAGGGTGATGCCGCCATGGGTGCTGAGCGCTTGAAAGAATTCGCGTACCAGTTCGGTGTCGAATGTGCCGATCTTGGGGGTGGGCAGATCGACGTTCCAGATCAGAAACGGACGCGCCGACAGATCGAGGGCCGCGCGCACCAGCGCGTCATCCATCGGCAAAAGGCACGCGCCATAGCGGCGAATTCCTTTTTTGTCCCCAAGAGCTTGGGTCAGGGCTTGGCCCAGTGCGATCCCTACATCCTCGACCGTGTGGTGATCGTCTATGTGAGTGTCACCGTTGCAGCGGATGGTCATATCAATCAGCGAATGGCGCGCCAGTTGATCCAGCATATGATCGAAAAAACCAACGCCGGTGGCATTGTCATAGGCCCCGGTGCCATCAAGATTGATCTCGACCGAGATATCCGTTTCGGCGGTTTTGCGGGTGATCTTGGCTGTGCGCATGATGTGTCCTCGAAGAATGTCGCGGTTATAGGCGGGCGCGATGGCAGTTCCAAGCCTCAGTCGTCTCGCGGGGCTGCGAAACAGAAAACCTGTGACATAGGATTAATTCGCCAATACGTTGTTAGACATTCATACGTCTTATTCAACGGTTCTATTGCGATGCGAACATCAACCCGATGGCTTGGTCTTGCCTTTGGCATTTGTGCCCTCGTAGGTAGCTGCGCGGCACCCAATCCGCCCTATCGCACAACGCCGATAAGCGCGGCGATTTGCGCCAACGATCATGCACTGGCGGCCTCCAACTTTGAACTGTCGAGCCGTGCCGCCGGGCAGGCCTTCACCAGGGAAGAGCTGAAAACGCTGCGCAAATGCCCTCGGCAGAAACACCTGCTGCCCGAAGTTGACGCATCGCAGATCATGCTGGTCAGTACAGCGCCAGAGGGGGCCAGCGATCACCGCGACAATGACTGGACCCGCCTTGCGATCAATGCGGGGCGTCCTGGGGGGCTGTTACACTCGGACAGTTATCATCTGGCGTTTGTGGAGCTGGAGGAGAGGGAAAACGACCTCAACGCCCGTCAGACTGAGATCGTCACCCGGCATCTGGACAGTCTGGACAAGGCCGGGGTGCAAAACGTCGTGGTTCTTTATGTCCATGGATAGCGCCATGATGCGGCCTTGCGCGATGGGGATGTGCGCAAGTTCCGCCGGGTTCTGGGCTATACCCGCGCAGCGCTGAACACGCGCTGTATTGAGAACGGCAGCTATTGCAACGCCGAGCTGACCGGAGTTTTTGCCGCTTGGCATGGGCGGGCCTTTGATGAGGGTGAAACCGAAACCGATGCGGATCGCGGTGTGGGAGGCGGGATCGGAGCGATTGGCCCCATCCTGAGTTTCTGGAACCGGTTTGATCGCTCTGAATGCCTGGGCAAATGGCGTCCCGGTTGCGGTGGTGAGGTGCCCACGCGATCACCCTCGCCACTCAAGGATTTGCTGAGCGATGTCGAGGGCGAACTGCGCCTGAAGGCCGGCAATTCCAAAGCGGACAAGCTGATGGTGGTTGGCCATTCCATGGGCGGCAATATCCTGGCCAATATGCTGCGCGAGGATGCCATTAACAAAGTTGCCCGTCACCGTGCCGGGCGCGAGATGACACCTCTGGTGGGGGACCTTGTGGTTTTGATCAATCCCGCCTCGCGCGCCGAAAACTGGTCACCCATCCAGATGCGAGAACGTCAGAAGGCTGGTTTTTGCGGCCGACGATAACCGGCTGACATGTTTCATTCCGGAGCAAAGCGGCGGTGCAGAGTGTCAACAGGCCGACCGTGACAGGCTTCAGCGATGGCACGGGCTTTACCCTGCCACGCAACGCCCGGTCTATATCTCGCTGACCGCGACAACGGGATGGGGCACGCTGAAAAACGCCAACCGGGAGGTGGACTACGATACGGCAACGGGCCGGGTGTTTCCAATTTCACAGGATGTGATCGGGGTCGATCGCAAGGAGGGGCAGATCGCTCTGGGCCATCAAATGCCAGGTTACACCAGCAATCGCACCCTGGAAGGGCGGGCCGCTGGCAGCTCGCATGAAATGGCGGTGCTTGAGGGCGCACGTACCGACGACAGGCGGAGCTATGGGTCCAGATACGCCAGCACGGTGAGTGCCGAGGCGGCATGGTGTGCACCCTCCGATGGTTGGTTGCTGCGTGCCCGCACCAGTGATCTGGGACAACCTGTAGCGCGCAACACAAGCTGGGATTACGGCTATGTCCCGGTGGGCGAGGGTGGCACGCGTGTGTCCACCCGCAATGTCGGTGGTGCCTTCAACAAAGCGGCGGTGCAATGGCGGCAGGCGATCTATCCCAGCGGGAGATCTCGCCACCTGTCGGTCAGCCCTTGGACCACGCCGTTCTGGAACACCCGTGTGCTGGACAGCGCGATCCGCGGTCACGCTGGTTGGGCTAACTACGCAACCTGGTGCGCGCTCAGCAATTGGTGCTGGATGATGTAACGCGTCCGGCGGACGCCCCCGAGGTCGAACAGGCCCTGGCGGAAGGCAAGCCAGTGGAACCGCATGCAGCGGCTGAGGCCGCTCAATAGCGGCCCTGACATATCGTCGTTTGGGTAGAGAATTTGGAGCGGGTGATGAGATTCGAACTCACGACATTTACCTTGGCAAGGTAACGCTCTACCCCTGAGCTACACCCGCATCCTTGGGTGAGGCGGGAGATATAAAGTCTGGGCCAAGCCTGCAAGCCCTAAATTTGGATGCGGCCAAAAAATGTGTACCTTTGTCCCAAAATAGGCGAGCGGTTGTGCGCAATGGCAATTCAGGACAACCCCATGCCGCTATAAGAGGGGGGCGGTGACCGGTGATTGATCTTGAGATCATGGCATTTTCCGACGGGGCAATGGTGTCTTGCCTCGGCACAACAGTCATGCAGGTTCATCCTGATGCGGTGCATGTTGCTATGCGGCAGACCGGAGAGACGCCGGGCAACTGCATCCATTCGGTGTCAGAGGCAATAGAACAGTTCAAAAAGCTGACCTATAACTACAATGGAGAACTCCACTCTCCCAATTTCCTAAGGCTGAGGTGGGATGGCAATGAGCTGTGTGGTTTGTTGGCAGACCTCAAGCTGGACTATCAACTCTCAAGCTGGACTATCAACTCTTTGATCCGTCAGGTGTCCCGCTCAGATGCAGGTTGAGCGCGGGGTTCCAGGCGCATCAGACCTCCGACGCCCTTGTACGACGGGCGGACAAAAACCGACCGACCTGACGCACAGGGTTGAGAGTGTGTCGCCTACATATCCGACGCAGAGCGTGGAGGATGAAGTGTGAAATCCTCGGTATGAACGATGATCTGATCGTCATGCAGCAGGATCAGCCCGTAGGCCCCCGGCTCGTCCACCGAGAGATGCTCGTCGTCGCCATCCAATACCATGGGCATCTGATGACAGGGGCTTTTGAGCAACGCCACCGGGATGCCGCCTGCGGCACCTGACATAGTGCGGTGAACATGGCCTGCGATGATCTGCTTGATCTGGGGATGGGCGCGCAGGCCGGCTGCCACGTCGGTGCGGTTCCTTAGGCCGTTCCGATCCATCGCCGCAAAGCCCGTGGTGATCGGCGGGTGGTGCATGAAGAGGATCGTTGGGGTGTCGGGCGCTTCGGCCAGCCGGTCTTCCAACCAGGTCAGGCGCGCCTCACATAGCAGGCCGCCATGTTTGATCTCGGCCTCTTCATCCGCAGTATCCAGCAGGATCAGGCGATGGCCATGGGCGTCGATCACCGATTGCACAAACCCGTTGTCGTCCACCGGACCCTCGGGGAAGGCCGTGCGGAATTTCGCACGGATGTCATGATTGCCGATGGTCATGGCAACCGGGACCGGGCAATCGGCCAGTGCTGCGCGCAACCGCGCATATTCCTGCGAGCTGCCATAATGCGCCAGATCGCCGGTGATGATCACATGCGACGCATCCGGGTGATGCGCAAGCGCATGGGCCAGCCCCTGGGAAAACCGTTCAACAGGGTCAAGACCGATGATGTCGTGCCCCTCTTTGACAAAGTGAATATCGGTAAAGATGAGAAGCTTTTTCATAAGACCCCCGCGCGACTTGTTTGACGCACGTTGTGGGGATTCGCGGCGAGAGAAAAGAAAAAATTTGCGGGGGGACCGCCGTATGTGCGGGCGTCCCCGTGGTGTCCTTTTTCAGAGGTATTTCAGCAAGGCCCGATGAGTGGGCCACTCCGGTTTTTTGACTGCAGCCGCACTTGTGGGGTCGAGCGGCTGAAACGGTGTTCTGACATAACGGCGAGACCACCACTCGGCGAGACGCCGACGGAATGGGCGCCGGTCCGGAGTTTCATAGATGACCACGGCATCCTGCATCAAAACCGGGACGAAATCCTGTTCGATCCTGTCAACCTCTTGGCTCTGGCAAGCAGAACCCGACGGGAATGTAACGGGGCGACCATGGGCTATGTCTTGGTGTTTCATATCTTGATCCTAGTGTTCAGCACCTGACATAAGATTCCCACTGTCGGTTTTCTGTGCCATACCCGGCCCATGAGACGCACTGACATCTGCCTTTACCTTGGCCCCGCCGAGCGTTCTGAGCTTCAAGCCCTGATCGCCAACCGCAACAGCCCTCGCAAACTGGTCTGGCGGGCCGAGATCGTACTGGCAACGGCGGATGGTTGCGGCACGTTTGAGATCATGCGGCGGGCGGGCACTTCGAAACCTACCGTGTGGCGTTGGCAGCAACGCTATCTCGATGAGGGTGTAGCTGGCCTCAAACGTGACAAGACCCGACCTTCGCGGGTGCCGCCGCTGCCGATTGCGACACGATTGAAGGTGATCGCCAAGACAGTTCAGGAGTCCCCTGCGAATGCCACTCACTGGAGCCGCAGCCTGATGGCCGAGGCCGTGGGTATTTCGCCTTCGAGCGTGGGACGCATATGGGCCGAGGCGGGCCTGAAGCCGCACCTCACGAAAGGGTTCAAGGTGTCGAACGATCCGCTGTTCGAGGAGAAAGTCGCCGATATCGTCGGGCTCTACCTTGACCCGCCGGAGCGGGCGGTGGTGCTGTGCGTCGACGAGAAGTCGCAAATTCAGGCACTTGATCGCACCCAGCCGGGATTGCCGCTCAAGAAGGGTCGCGCCGCCGCCATGACCCATGATTACAAACGCCACGGCACGACCACGCTGTTCGCCGCCCTTGATGTGAAGACGGGCACGGTCATCGGCAATTGCATGCCCCGCCACAGAGCCAGGGAGTTCCTGAAATTCCTGCGCAGTATCGACAAGGCCACGCCAGTGCGATGCGAGGTCCATCCGGTGCTCGACAACTACGCCACCCACAAGACACCCGAGGTCAAGGCCTGGCTCGAAAAGCACCCCCGCTTCAAGCTGCATTTTACCCCCACCAGCGCCTCATGGCTGAACCTGGTCGAGCGCTTCTTCGCCGAGATCACCGCCGGGCGCATCCGACGCGGCAGCTATTCCAGCGTCGATGACCTGGAGGCTGCGATCTACGGCTATCCGGCGCTCCACAACGAGAAACCGAAGCCTTTCAAATGGACCAGGAGCGCCAAGGATATCCTCACCCGAGAACGCCGCGCACTCGACACGCTGGATGAAATCCGCGGAAATAGGTAAGAAGTGTCAGACTCTGAACACTAGTGATTGCCTGCAAGGAGCTTGACATATCCACCTCAGAGGCTGTTCCAAAAGTAGTTGAGTGATATCACGTGTTTATGATTCATTGGTTTTGAAAGAAACTGGAGGATCCCATGACGTGGACAGACATCACCCGCGCGGAGCACAGGCGTAAAACGGGCTTTTATCCAAGCGATTTAACTATGGAGGAATGGGCGCTTGTTCGGCCCCTGTTACCTGCCGCGAAGCGAGGTGGTCGCCCTCGCAAGACGAATCCGCGCCGTGTTGTGAACGCGATTATGTATATGGCGACCACGGGATGTCAGTGGCGCATGATCCGGCGGGATTTCCCGGCGGTCTCGACTGTGCAGAACTGTTTTTACGACTGGCGCGACAACGGTCTGTTACACCGGATCAACCATCTGTCAATGATGGCGGCGCGCGAATTGTCGGGCCGTGAGGCGAGCCCCACTGCGGGCGTTATTGACAGCCAGAGCGTAAAAACAACGGAAAGCGGCGGCATTTCAGGCTTTGATGCGGGCAAAAAGATCAAAGGGCGCAAGCGTCACATCGTGACAGACACGCAAGGTTTCCTGTTGCCGATCCTTGTTCACGCCGCCGATATACAGGATCGGGATGGTGCTGTGGATGTTCTCAAAGCACTGCGCATCCGCTTCCCGTGGCTGGGGTACATCTTTGCGGACGCAGGATATGCAGGGCCAAAGCTTCGGGATGCTTTGGCCCTGCAGGGAAAATGGACATTGGAGATTGTCAAGCGCCCTGACAAAGCCGAGGGGTTCGTTCTTCCACCACGAAGATGGGGTGTCGAGCGAACATTCGCGTGGCCGGGACGTTGCCGTCGTTTGGCAAAAGATCGGGAGGCAACCGTTGAAAGTTCCGTAGCATGGGTTTTGGTTGCCGGTCAGGGGAATCGCGCTTAAAGTTTGACAGCGGTTGCGAATTGGATTCTGGAGGTTTCATCACTTGATGGAGCTTCGCGATGCCCAACCTGGACAGCTGTTTCAATGAGATGGATGACCCACGCGGCGGCAATGCGCCACGTCACAGGTTCTGTGATCTTATGACGATCAGCCTTTTATGCGCGCTTTGCGGCGGCGATACAGCGGTCGACATGGAGTTTTTCGGTCATATGAAGGAGGATTTTCTGCGCGATTTTCTCGAATTGCCTCATGGCGTACCCTGTCATGACGCTTGTTCCCGTCTGTTCCGGATGATGAAGCCGACCGGTTTTCAAGCGTTTTATGACAAGTTTCGTGCCGATTTTACGGCTGGATGTGGAGAGGAAC
Source organism: Roseovarius sp. (assembly GCA_965207105.1). Taxonomy (GTDB): domain Bacteria; phylum Pseudomonadota; class Alphaproteobacteria; order Rhodobacterales; family Rhodobacteraceae; genus Roseovarius. Next base: position 324,433 of record CBDBLS010000039.1, read on the forward strand.
CAGCCATCGCTATTGATGGCAAAGAGATGCGACGCGGCTTTGACAAGGCCGCCGGGCAATCGAATATGAACATTGTCACGGCCTTTGCACATGGGGCGCGGCTGACCCTTGGCATCAAGCAAAGCGCCAGGGGCGGCGGCGAGATCCTGGCCCTGCGCGAGTTGATCGAGATGCTTGACATTCATGGCATCACCATCACCGCTGATGCGTTACATTGCCAGCGAGAGACCTGTGAATTGATCGTAAAAGAAAGCGGTAACCACTGCCTTCAACTCAAAGGCAATCAGGGCGACATGTTGGCCGATGTCCGGGCTTTTGTGGAAGACGAGGCTACTGATTACGTTGATGAATATAGCACTATTGATGCTGATCACGGGCGTGTGGAAGAGCGGTCATACCGCGTCCACGATGTGCCGGAATATCTGATCAATACCCATAAGTGGCCGCATCTTCAGGCTTTCGTCCATGTCGCCTCCAGGCGCGCGGTTGGCGACAAAACCAGTCACGCCGAACGGCTTTATCCGCTCTCCAAATGTCCCGCGGCTCAGGGGGCCGCCACACTGATCCGCGGCCACTGGCAAATTGGGAACAGCTTGCATTGGTCTCTCGACGTGGTGATGAACGACGACCGACACCGCGCGCGAAAAGATCACGCGCCAGCCAACTTTGCCGCTTTGAGGCGGATTGCCTTGAGCATCATCAAGGCCAATCCTGCAAAAGGATCAAATCGCGGCAAATTCAAAAAAGCGGGCTGGAGTAATGATTTCCTGCGAACACTAGGGTCTGTTGACAATCATCGTGTTGCAATGAGCATGGCACAGAGGTGCCAGTTGGCAGCGTAGCTTGTATCAGTCTTGTCGTATCGCGTTGCTATGCCTCTGAATTCCTTGATCTTTGCGAAGTAGTTTTCGATGAGATGGCGCCACTTGTACATGTGGGTATCGTAGTCCCGTTGAACTTTTCGGTTCGATTTGGGCGGGATGACAGCGGTTGCGCCACGCTCATCAAGGTCTTGCAGGAGCCAGTCGGCGTCGAAGGCTTTGTCGGCCAGCAACGCCCCAAAGGAAGCCCCCTTGATCAGAGGAGCGACCCCCTTCATGTCGTGTGCCTGTCCCGGCAAAAGCAGAAACCGGAACAGGTTACCGAGCGCATCGACCAAGGCCACGACCTTGGTCGTCAGTCCGCCGCGAGAGCGTCCGATAGCCTGGTGTTGAGTCCCCCTTTTGCGCCCGAAGCCTTCTGATGAGCTTGAACAATCGTCCCGTCGATAAGGGCATATTCCAGGTCCGGCTCGCCACTCATGGCATTGAAAAGACTCTCGAACACGCCGTTCCTGGCCCATCGACGAAATCGCTTGAACTGGCTGTTCCAGTTGCCAAACTCTTTGGGCAAATCCCGCCATGGGGACCCTGTGCGTACGCGCCATAATACTGCTTCCATAAACCGGCGATTATTGCGCGCGGTAACACCCGGATCGCCTGCCTTGCCCGGTATAGGCGGCTCAATCTTCTCCCAAAGCTCATCGGAAACAGCCAAACGATTTGCGTCCATCAACACCTCCATTTTGGAAGCTTGAATCAGACTTCAGGCAAAATGGGAACCCCGAATGTCAACAGGCCCTAATCAAAGGCTTTTGAAGCGCGATTGCCCTGGGTTGCCGGTATTCGTCTCTTGACAAGGCGGATAGCAAGGCATTCTGTTCAAACATAAACTTTTGAGTCAGACTCTCAGTATTAAAAATCCAGTTTTTGAAATCACGGTATACTCCTTCGCCTGAATTGGCCTGAGATTTTGAGCCGGGATCAGTTTGTAATCTTTCAGGCCGGGGAACGAGAGCCCCGCACCGGAAAAGGCAAACCGCCAAACCGCCAAAACTGTCGGACCAATATCAAATATCCAGCAGGGCATCATAGCCTGCATACGGAACTGAACCTCCTCCGACTAAAGTCAGAGGGTTCAGTGGTTCATGAGCGCCTTCGGCGCGCGTTTGAATGTTTTTCCGACTAAAGTCGGAGGCTTTAGACCAGATTGTGGAAAGTAAAAATGTGCGCGCAGGCTTTCTCACGGGTGCGTCCACTTTACGGCGACGGCAAATCGCTTCAGGCGCCGCGCGGTCCCCGCATGTGAGGCGGCAGTGTTTTATGAGGCCATGCCAGGATGATGCACGTCCCGATGCAAAACGATACGGGGCGAATTGGGCCGGATTTTCAAGCCGGGATCAGTTTGTAATCCTTGAACGGGACAACGCGGAAGTTGTCTGTGACGGTGTCCCGGAACCCGGTCCATTTTGCCGGTAAGGTTTTTCGGAAGAAATCAGGAATGGCCTCTGTGAACTGATCGAATGTGGCGTAGTGACGATTGTGGGTGACCCATTTGTGCATGACGCCCCGGAGACGTTCAATCGGATTGAGGTGGGGTGCATATGGCGGCAAAAAGTGCAGCTTTACACGGCGTTCAGAACTCTCGAGCCAGGGCTGGAGTATTTTGGCGTGGTGATAGCGGGCGTTGTCGGGAAAGACATGGATTGTCGCCATGCTCGGGTTGTTGCGCTCCGGCTTTTCCAGCATGGCCCGTGTTGTTCGGGCATTGATCTTCCCGCCTTCCACAAAGGTGAACCGGAACGTTTCAGGATCGAGCGCGCCCTGAATATTGAGACGCCTGCGCCCCGATGTTGCCTTCAGGGCCGTCTTTTGCCCCTTCGGGAACCAGCCATGGGCGGGACGGCTCCGATGCTCCGGATGTACAGCATCGGAGAAGACCACCATCCCATCCGCCCCCAACCCGGACATCAAAGCTTCATACATGGCGATAAACGCCGCCTGTTTGACTTCATCGGCCTGTGCAGGCGGCAATCGTGGCTTTTTATACTCAAACCCGAGGCGGCGCATCAATCTCGCGGCCCCCGAGGGACTGTAGCTCTGCCCGTATTCCGCCGGAACATACGCACAGACCTCGTCTACGTTCCGTGCCGGGTTTTCGGTGAAACGGGCTTTCAGCCCCTGCTCCTGCGTAACACTCAAGTGTCCCTGCCGCTGGCTGTAATCCTTCAGGCCAAAGAACGACAGCCCCGCACCGGAAAAGGCAAATCGCCACTCCGTCAAAACTGTCGGGCCAATATCAAGTATCCCGCAGACCAATTTGGCATCATAGCCCGCATCCGGAAGCAAAAACGCACGGGCACGCTTCCACACGAGTGCGTCCACTTTAACGGCGACGACAAATCGCTTCAGGCACCGCGCGGTCCTCGCATGTGAGGCTGAATCTCTTATGATGTTTGACCATGCCAGGAGGATGCACGTCCCGATACAAAACGATATGCGGCGAATCGACTCACCGACAAAAATTCTCAGGTCAATTCAGGCGGAGGAGTATATTATAAAAATTAATATTATGGACCTGCTATGCTGACCCGCCGACATATCCGATACTTTCTGGCGGTGGCCGATACCGGGCAGGTGTCTGGCGCGGCGCGTATGCTGAATATCTCGCAATCGGCTGTGACCCTGTCGATCCGCGATATGGAGGCGCATCTGGGCACGCCGCTGTTCGACCGCCTGCAATCCGGGCTGCGGCTGACGCGGGCGGGGCACCAGTTTCACATCCATGCGCTGAACATCGTGGGGGCCTTCGCTGCCGCCGAGCGCAGTGTTGAAAGTGGCGATACAGCCCTGTCCGGCACCGTGCGCCTGGGGATGACCTGGACCCTCTCCAGCTATTTCGCGATGCCGGTGATCGAGCAATTCGCCCGTCAGTTTCCTGATGTGGACCTGCAACTGATGGAAGACAGCCGACAGGCGGTCGAACAGGCGCTGGTGGCGGAGGAACTTGATCTGGCGCTTGTCCTGACGTCGAACCTGTCGCCCGAGGCGGGGCTGAGCAGCCAGACGTTTCACAGCTCCAAACGCCGGTTATGGGTCAGCGTGGATCATCCGCTGACCCGTCAGACATCGGTCAGTCTGGAGGATGTGGCGGCCTATCCCTATGCGCTTTTGATTTCGGACGAAGCCGAACGTCAGGGTCTTGCCCATTGGAGCGATGCGACGGGGCATCCCGAGATCAAGCTTGCCTCGGCCTCGATCGAGGCGGTCCGCAGCCTTGTGGCGGCAGGGCAGGCCGTCACGATCCTGAGTGACGTGGTTTACCGTCCCTGGACGCTGGATGGGTGACGGGTCGAACAGCGCGATCTGGTCGAGGATATCCCGACGATGGAGGTTGGTATCGCCTGGTCACCTGATCATCTGCTGTCCCCGGCGGCCAAACAGCTGCGCGCGGCGTTTTGCGACCCACTTGCCGGTCCTGCGCCCACCTCTGCGTAAGGCGGGCGCGGGCAGGCTTACTCCAGTTCGATCAGAAGGTCCTTGGCATCGATCTGACCACCGGCATTCACATGCACGGCTTTAACCGTGGCGTCACGCTCGGCGTAAATGCCGGTTTCCATCTTCATCGCTTCGATGGTGAGCAGCAGATCGTCGGCCTTGACCTCCTGACCCACGCTGACAGCCACCGAGGCAACAACACCCGGCATCGGCGCGCCGATATGGTTGGCGTTGCCCTGCTCGGCCTTGGGCCGCTGGGTGGTCTGGGATTTGACCAGACGGTTGGGCACGCGGATCACGCGCGGCTGACCGTTCAGTTCGAAGAACACGCGCACTTCGCCATCATCCTGCGTTTCGCCGACGGCCTGCAGCAGGATTTCCATGGTCTTGCCGGGATCAATTTCGACACTGATCTCTTCGCCCGGTTCCATTCCGTAAAAGAAGGTGCGGGTGGGCAGGGTGCGCACCGGGCCGTAAGTGCGGTGACGGCCCATATAGTCGAGGAAGACTTTCGGATACATCAGGTAGCCGTTGAGGTCTTCGTCATCTACCGCCTTGCCTTCGAGTTGTTCAGAGAGGTCCTTGCGGGTGGCCTCAAGGTCGACGGGCTCAAGATGTTTGCCGGGGCGTTCGGTGTTGGGGCTTTCGCCTTTCAGCACCTTGGCGAGGATCGTCTCGGGGAAGCTACCGGGAGGCTGGCCCAGATTGCCGCGCATCATGTCGATGACCGAGTCGGGGAAGGCCACATCGGTATCCGCGTCTTCCACATCATCACGCGTTAGCCCCTGAGAGACCATCATCAGCGCCATATCACCCACCACTTTGGACGACGGCGTCACCTTCACGATATCGCCGAACATGTCATTCACATCGGCATAGGTGCGCGCCACGTCTGGCCATTTGTCTTCCAGACCCAGCGAGGCGGCCTGCGCCTTGAGATTGGTGAACTGGCCGCCGGGCATTTCATGCAGGTACACCTCGGAGGAGGGGGCCTGCATCCCGGTTTCAAAGGCGCGGTAATGGTTGCGCACCTCTTCCCAGTAATTCGAGATTTCGCGGATCGATGCCATGTCGATGCCCGTGTCACGCGCGGTGTTCTTCAGGGCCGAGACAACAGTGCCCAACGTCGCCTGCGAGGTGTTGCCCGACAGCGCGTCCATCGCGGCATCGGCGGCGTCTACCCCAGCCTCAGAAGCGGCCAGGATCGAGGCGCTGGCCGCGCCCGCCGTGTCGTGGGTGTGGAAATGCACGGGGATGGTCAACTCGTCCTTCAGGGCCTTGATCAGCACGGACGCGGAGGCGGGTTTCAACAGCCCCGCCATGTCCTTGAGGCCCAGCACATGCGCGCCTGCGGCTTCAAGTTCTTTGGCCATGCCAACATAGTATTTCAGATCGTATTTCGAGCGGTCGGGATCAAGGATATCACCGGTGTAACAGACCGTGCCTTCGCAGATTTTGCCAGACTCAATTACTGCATCCATCGCGACGCGCATGTTTTCCACCCAGTTGAGGCTGTCAAACACGCGGAACACATCGACGCCGGTCTCCGCTGCTTGCCGGACGAATTCCTGCACCACATTGTCAGGATAGTTCGTGTACCCCACACCGTTTGAGGCGCGCAGCAGCATCTGGGTCAGCAGGTTGGGCATGGCCTTGCGCAAATCGCGCAGGCGTTGCCACGGGCACTCCTGCAGGAAGCGATAGGCCACATCAAACGTGGCCCCGCCCCAGCATTCCATCGAGAACAGCTGTGGCAGCTTGTGGGCATAGGCAGGTGCCACGCGGATCATATCGATCGAGCGCATCCGGGTCGCGAGCAGGGATTGGTGCCCGTCGCGCATGGTCGTGTCGGTCAGCAGTAGCTGTTTTTGCTCCAGCATCCAGTCGGCGACGGCCTTGGCCCCCTTTTCTTCCAGCAGGGTGCGACTGCCGGGCGGGGGTGTTTCAAGGCTGGCGCGGGGAGCACGGGGCAGTTTCAGGTCTGCGGCAGGCTTGGGTTTCTCGGCGGTCTCTGGATGGCCGTTCACCGTGATGTCGGCAATATAGGTCAGAACCTTGGTGCCCCGGTCGCGCCGCTTGTTGAACTGGAACAGATCGGGCGTCGTGTCGATGAATTTCGTGGTGTATTCGTTGCTGAGGAAGGTGGGGTGCTTCAGCAGGTTCTCGACAAACGCAATGTTGGTGCTGACACCGCGAATACGGAACTCGCGCAGGGCACGGTCCATCCGGGCGATGGCCCCTTCGGGGGTCTGCGCGTGGGCGGTGATTTTCACCAGCAGACTGTCATAGAACCGCGTGATCACGCCGCCGGAATAGGTCGTGCCACCATCCAGACGGATGCCCATGCCGGTGGCCTCGCGAAACGCGGTGATGCGGCCGTAATCGGGGATGAAATTGTTCTGCGGGTCCTCGGTGGTGATCCGGGTTTGCAGGGCGTGACCGTTCAGGGTGACCTCGTCCTGGCTCGCCTTACGCGTCGCCTCATGCAGGGTCTTGCCCTCGGCGATCTTGATCTGGGCCTGCACGATGTCGATGCCGGTCACCTCTTCGGTGACGGTATGTTCGACCTGCACGCGCGGGTTCACCTCGATGAAGTAAAACTCCTGATTGTCCATATCCATCAGGAACTCGACAGTGCCGGCGCATTCGTAATTGACGTGTTTGCAGATTTTGTAACCCAGCTCGCAAATCTCTTTGCGCTGTGCGTCGGTCAGATAGGGGGCAGGGGCGCGCTCAACCACTTTCTGATTGCGCCGCTGGACCGAGCAATCCCGTTCGAACAGATGATACATGTTGCCGTGCTTGTCGCCGAGGATCTGCACCTCGACGTGGCGGGCGCGCTGAATCATCTTTTCCAGATAGCCCTCGCCATTGCCAAAGGCGGCCTCAGCCTCGCGCCGCCCTTCCAGCACTTTTTCTTCCAGTTCTTCGGGTTTCTCAATCGGGCGCATCCCGCGCCCGCCGCCGCCCCAGGAGGCCTTGAGCATGATCGGATAGCCCACCTCATCCGCCTGCTGGCGGACCAAGGCCATATCATCGCCCAGCACCTCGGAGGCCGGGATAACCGGTACGCCAGCCTCAATCGCCACGCGCCGTGCGCTGGCCTTGTCACCCAGCGCCCGCATGGTCTCGGCCTTGGGGCCAATAAAAGTGATGCCATTGTCAGTGCAAGCATCGACGAAATCGGGGTTCTCGGACAGCAAGCCATAGCCGGGATGGATCGCATCTGCGCCGCATTGCTTGGCCACGCGGATCATCTCGTCAATGCTCAGATAAGCGGCGACCGGCCCCAAACCCTCACCAATGCGATAGGCCTCATCCGCCTTGAAGCGGTGCAGGCCCAGTTTGTCCTCTTCGGCAAAAACCGCAACGGTGCGTTTGCCCATCTCGTTGGCGGCCCGCATGATGCGGATGGCGATCTCGCCACGGTTTGCGATGAGGATTTTTTTGAATTCAGCCATCGGGTCTGTCTCCGTGATTGATGAGGCAGGGACGTTACGTCATGCCGCAGTGCAGCGCATTTTGCGGCGTTTGTAAGATTTGTGAAAGGTTTGCGCAATGGGGGGCGGGCCGGGTTTTACCCTGTCGAGAGATTTGCTACCCGGTTCGGGCCGCTGTCCGCCATCCAGACCCTAAAACGGAATATCATCCGCCCCCGAGATGAAGCGCGCAACAACCTTCTTCAGCCCGGCTTTCTCGAACTCGATCTCCAGCTTGTCGCCCTCAATACCAAGGATCATGCCATAGCCGAATTTCTGATGAAATACGCGCTCGCCCACGGTATGGGCGCTGGTGGCCTGCATATTGATCACGCTGGATTTGGATTCTGATGGCTGGCTGACAGGGCGGTTCCCGGCGCGGGCTTGCATGCGTTTCCAGCCCGGCGAGTTATAGACATCTGCATTCATCGCCTTGTGTTCGATGCTGCTGTCCATGCCAACGGCCCCGTATCCGCCGCCATAAAGGCCGGGCGGGGTTAGCACCTCAACATGATCTTCGGGCAGTTCATCGATGAAACGCGAGGGCATCTGGCTTTGCCACTGGCCATAAACCCGGCGGTTGCCCGCAAATGAAATTGTGCACAATTCCTCGGCGCGGGTGATGCCAACATAGGCCAGACGGCGTTCTTCCTCGACGCCTTTGAGGCCACTTTCGTCCATCGAGCGTTGCGAAGGGAACAGCCCGTCTTCCCAGCCCGGCAGGAACACGGCGGGAAACTCCAACCCTTTGGCGGCGTGCAGCGTCATGATGCTGACTTTTTCACCGGCCTCTTCGCTGTCATTGTCCATGATCAGGCTGACATGTTCCAGAAACCCTTGCAGATTCTCGAACTGTTCCAGGGCCTTGACCAGCTCTTTCAAGTTCTCCAGCCGCCCGGGGGCCTCGGGCGTCTTATCGTTCTGCCACATCTCGGTGTAGCCCGACTCATCCAGAATGATCTCAGCCAGCTCGATATGGCTGATGCCCGGATCGCCTGCCATGCGACCCCAGCGTGCCAACCCCTGGAGCAGCTTGCCCAACTCGTTCGCGCCCTTGCCGGTCAGCCCCTTGGCGTCCAGCAACAGCGCCGCGCCGTCGATCAGCGGCACGCCGTTCTGACGCGCCATCATCTGGATTTTCTGTTGCGCCTTGTCGCCAAGGCCACGTTTGGGCGTGTTCACCACACGCTCAAAGGCCAGATCATCCGAGGGTGACACAACCAGCCGGAAATAGGCCATGGCATCGCGGATTTCCATGCGTTCATAGAACCGCGGCCCACCGATCACACGGTAGGGCAGGCCGATGGTCAGAAACCGATCTTCAAAGGCGCGCATCTGATGGCTGGCGCGCACAAGGATCGCCATAGAATCCAGCCCGATCTGGCGCATCCCATGGGTGCCGCGCTGCATCGCCTCGACCTCTTCACCGATCCAGCGGGCCTCTTCCTCGCCGTCCCAATGGCCGATCAGACGTACCTTTTCGCCGTCTTCGGCCTCGGTCCACAGCTCTTTGCCCAAACGCCCTTTGTTGCCTGCGATCACGCCGCTGGCAGCGGCCAGAATATGCGGGGTCGAGCGGTAATTTTGCTCCAGCCGCACCACATGCGCGCCGGGAAAATCCTTTTCAAACCGCAGGATATTGCCCACCTCGGCACCGCGCCAGCCATAGATCGACTGATCGTCATCGCCCACGCAGCAGATGTTCTTGTGGTCCGCAGCGAGCAGGCGCAGCCACAGGTATTGGGCGACGTTGGTATCCTGATATTCGTCCACCAGAATATAGCGGAACCAGCGTTGATATTGCTTCAGAACATCCGGGTGCGCCTGAAAAATCGTGACCATATGCAACAGCAGATCGCCAAAATCGACCGCGTTCAACTCTTTCAGGCGCGCCTGATACTGCGCATAAAGCGGCACACCCTTGTCGTTATAGGCTGTCGCCTCGGAGGCGGGCACCTGATCGGGTGTCCAGGCTCGGTTTTTCCACTGATCAATCACCCCGGCCAGTGCGCGGGCGGGCCAGCGTTTGTCGTCGATATTCGCGGCCTGCACCAGCTGTTTCAGCAGGCGCAACTGATCGTCAGTATCCAGAATGGTGAAGTTGCTTTTCAGCCCAGCCAGCTCGGCATGGCGGCGCAGTAGTTTGACACAGATCGAGTGGAACGTGCCAAGCCACGGCATCCCCTCAATCGCCTCCCCCATAAGGCGGCCAACGCGCAGTTTCATTTCGCGGGCAGCCTTGTTGGTAAAGGTCACGGCGAGGATTTCATTGGGTGCCGCTTTGCCGGTGTTCAGCAGATGCACAATCCGCGTGGTCAGGGCCTTGGTCTTGCCGGTGCCAGCCCCAGCCAGCATCAACACCGGGCCGTTCATCTTTTCCACCGCCTCACGTTGAGCTGGGTTCAGCCCGTCGAGATAAGGGGCAGGCCGCGCGGCCATGGCGCGGGCGGCAAGGGAAGGGGCCGTTTGCGCCCCGGATTCGTCATAACTGCTCATGTTCGGCACGATAGCGCGGCTTTTAGATGAGTTAAAGTAAATGTTCGGGGAATGTTCCTTGCGTTGCTTGCGCAGTTAAAAGCCCGCTATGTCCTGCGGGATCAGCGCCGACAGATCACACGAGGCCGCCCTTGGCACGTCATTGCCGGCCTCGCGCCAGGCCGTGCGCATTGGGCCGGTGGCGGCCCATTTGACGATGAAATCCTCGGCACAGCGCAGGTAGGTTGTGCCGGTCATCCGTGTGGTCTGGCACAGCTCATATTCAAACCGCCCTTCATATCCGTCGCGGTCAATCAGGATTACAACGGGGATTTTGCCGGTCAGATGTTCATAAAACAAGGCTCAATTAGCATTTATTATGCGTGGCGACCTGTGATAGAACACACCATGAACAAAATTATGGGTGCGGCACATGGATCATCAGGCTTTTTTGGTGTGGCTTAACGAGATCGACAACCTTTCATCGAAACAACGGGCTGAAACCGGACGGCTCGTTGCCGGGGTTTCGTCGCTGGAAAGCGTGATCGATCTCCTTGAGGCGACTGTTCGCGAGGGGCGTATCTGTCCGCACTGCGCTTCGGGCGGTGCGATCATCAGAGGCCATGCAAGTGGCCTGACGAGGTTCTTTTGCAAAAGCTGTCGCAAAACCTTCAACGCGCTGACCGGGACGCCGCTTGCCCGCTTGCGCCACAAGGACAGGTGGGCAGAGTTTGCAGCTTCCCTGCGCGACGGCGAAACGGTAAAGGCGTCCGCTGAGCGTTGTATGGTGGCCGACACCACAGCTTTTCGTTGGCGTCATCGCTTTCTTCAGGCTGTAACGGTCGGTGCGGTCAAGCTGTGCGGGATCGTCGAAGCCGACGGGACGTTCTTTCTGCACAGCCGGAAAGGGGAGCGTAATCTCTCTCGAAAAGCCCGCAAACGCGGGGGAAAGGCCTCAAAACGCGGATTGTCGAAGGAGCAGGTTCCGGTCCTCGTTGCAGTCGACCGATCAGGCACCACCATCAGTGCTGTCTTGCCTGCGGTGACAGCCGAACATCTCAAAACGGTTCTGCAGCCACGTCTTGATGGGGACGCTCTCCTGGTGACCGATGGCTGCACCGGGTACCCGCCCTGCGCCGCAGAAATGGGCGTCAGCCATGAAAGTCTCAACCGGACCGCCGGAGAACGTGTCCGTGGTGAATTGCACATTCAAACCGTGAACAGTCGGCATGAGCGGTTAAAGACCTTTCTGCGCCGCCATCGGGGTATCGCAACCAAATACCTGGACAGCTACCTTCGGTGGTTCCACCTTGCCGTCCTTCCGAGCCACCAAACGCCGCGCGCGATACTTGCCGCAGCAGCAGGCATCCTGCCTGTAATACGCCACGCATAATCAATGCTAATTGAGCCTAAAACAAAGCCTGGTGCAGGCTGTCGCGGGCCGAGGATTTGCCGTCCAGCCCGATTTCGATCACATGGGTATCGGTCTCGCAATCCACGCGCACATGACGGCTGAGGCCGTTCACATCGAAATACTGCCGTGTTTCGCCATCGCTTCCGGCCAGAAAGGCACACAGAAGGGCTGCCAGCTCTACCTCACCCATAGGTCCACTCACTCAAGATCCAAACGTTAACGTCCGGTTAAGACTTGTTACCATCGGGGTGGGTGAATGCAAACAAAAGAGGAACATTTGGTTAACAGCGCGGCTTGCCCTAGCTCGGCTCCACGGATGCCTCTGGACAATTTTGCACCCCTGACCGCAAAGTCCTGCGCATGGACCTGCATGTCAGATACCCCGCCCTCAGCGATATGCGCATCCGTGCCAAACGGCGTTTGCCGCATTTTGTCTGGGAGTATCTGGACAGTGGCACCGGGCAGGATCTGACCAAGGCGCGCAACCGGCAGGAACTGGACGCGGTGCGGTTGATGCCGTCGGTGCTGCACGGTGAAATCAAACCTGATCTGACGACCAACGTCCTGGGCCGTACCCATGCTTTGCCGGTGGGGATCGCCCCCGTGGGTATGTCGGGCCTGATCTGGCCCGATGCAGAACGTCATCTGGCGCGCGCGGCGGCGGCTGAAAACATCGCTTACACGCTCTCGACCGTGGCCAGCCAGACGCCGGAAGACCTGCAACCTGTCATCGGTGAAGATGCCTGGTTTCAGCTCTACACGCCTCGCGATCCCGAGATTCGCCGCGATATGCTGGCCCGGGTCAAAGCCGCCGGTTTCTCGACCCTTGTGATGACACTGGACGTGCCTGTGGGCAGCCGCCGGGAACGCCAGATGCGCTCGGGCCTGACGCAGCCACCGCGGCTGACTCCGCGCTTGCTGTCCCAAATCGCGCGGTGTCCGGCATGGGCCGCAGGAATGGCGCGACAGGGGATGCCCCGAATGCGCTTGATTGATGATTATGCACCGGATACCAAGGGGTTGCCCTCGAGCGCGCATGTCGGATACCTGCTGCGCACGGTGCCGGATTGGGACTATCTGCGTGCGGTGCGTGATGCTTGGACTGGTCCGATGGTGGTCAAAGGTGTGCTGCGCACCGAGGATGCCCAGCGGTTTGAAGGGGAGGGCATCGACGCGATCTGGGTGTCGAATCACGGAGGGCGGCAATTTGATGCCGCACCCGGCGCGACTGAGGTTCTGCCTGCGATCCGCGCAGAGACCCGTCTGCCGTTGATCGTCGATGGTGGCGCAGAAAGCGGGCTTGATATCCTGCGCCTGCTCGCTTTGGGCGCAGATTACGTGATGATGGCGCGCGCCTGGCATTATGCGCTGGCCGCTCTTGGCCCTGCTGGTCCGGCGCATCTGGCTGATATTCTGCGGGCGGACCTGATGGCGAATATGGGGCAGTTGGGCCTGACACAGCTGGCTCAGGTCCGTGCCTGTCTCTGGCCGGAGCCGCCCGGGCGTTAACGATGTCTTTACCTTGTTGTTGAGCGAGGCGGTGTGATCCAATAGTTTCCCCTCATAGGTCTGCCTAAAGCGTTTCGGGAAAAACCTGACACAGGGCTTTTCCCGAAACGCGGCGAAACCGTCAGGCGGCACGTGCGTTTCGGCTTTATTTGATGTCTCAAGTGAAAGCCAAAACACTTTAGCGGAGAGGCGCGATGAGAGTGACCAGACTGATCCTGTTTCCAGTGGCTTTCGCGCTTTCTGCCTGCGCGGCGTCACCCAAGGCCCCACCCATGAATACCTTTGAACTGAACCTGAGGCATCCATCGCCCAATGCCAATTACATCCGCGTTGCTGCGGTGCCGGGCGGGACGGGGCTGCCCCATCCACAACAGATCATCAGCCCCAGTTTTTCGGCCTACCTGCTGGATCAGACCGGCTGCGCGCGGGATGCGTCGCGCCCGACCGCGGTGTTGGGCAGCCGCGCGATGCCCGCCGGGTACATGGTGCCGATCAGCTGTCCCTGACGATCTTTGCCTGTCGGTTTTATGCCGCATCGCGGCGAAGTTGGACTTGCGCGGTGCATCGCTTTGGGCAAGACTGAACCTCTAAGGTGCCCCTGCGATTTGCACGCTCAACGGGGAGAATTGGGAAGCCGGTGAGACACCGGCGCTGCCCCCGCAACGGTAAGGATTGGGGGATGTTGCACGATGCCACTGGGCCAGCCAACGGCCCGGGAAGGCGCAACGTCCAAAGCCAGCCAAGCCCGGAAACCAGCCTTGGGTCAACGTCGAATCGCGGTGGGCGGTCGGGACGGATGATTGGCCCAAACCGGCCCCATCCCCCTCGGCACCTGTCGCCCCATCCGGCCCGGGGTGTGGCCGGGGAGAAACCTGATGATATGATGGCTACACGGATACTGGACGGGCTGGAAACTCTTGATTTGAAGGGCGAGGATGCCGCTGCTGCGGCGCGCCTGGGATTCCTTGAATGGGTGTTTGCCATGCCGGGGGCGGCCACACCGCAAGATGCAAAGGATGCATTGAAGGCGCCTGAGGCACAAAACCCGGGCAGCGCTGCGGCGCAGGCCTTTGTGGATTTTCTGCGCGAGGCAACCTGTCCTGTGACGCGGCGGCGCGTACGAGGCGGACGCGCACGGCGGTTGCACTAAACGGAGTCAGGCGGCCATGAGTTCAGAACGAGAGAAAATGGTCGCCGGGCATTGGTACACCTGTCAGGATCCCGAATTACTGGCGATGCAGGCGCGGACCCGTGACGCGCTGCATCAACACAACCACCAGCACCCGGACGAGCGTGGACCGGTGGGGGCCAAGCTCGCGGCGCTGATGGCGCATCTGGGGTGGGATGTATGGATAGAGGCGCCGTTCCACTGCGCTTACGGCGTGAATATCCATTTGGGTGACCGGGTCTATCTGAACTCTGGCTGCGTGCTCCTCGACACGGCCGAGCTGCGCATCGGCGCGGGCAGTATGTTGGGTCCGCAGGTGCAGATTTTCTGTCCAAACCACCACAAGGATCGCCAAAAACGCGCCGCAGGGCTGGAACGGGCGCGTCCTGTCCATATCGGTGAAGATGTCTGGATCGGAGGGGGCGCGATTATCCTGCCGGGTGTCACGATCGGTGACGGGGCCATCATCGGGGCTGGTAGCGTGGTCACGCGCGACGTGCCGGCTGGTGTTACCGTCGTCGGAAATCCAGCTAAGCCTCTGAAATAAAAATGGCGGCACCCAAGGGAGGAGGGCGCCGCCATTAAAACACGTCTGACCCAAATGGGAGGAGAAGGGTCGTTCGCGATCTTGACCGGGTCTGATACCCGGGAATTTTGGCTATGACATCAGGGAGGAGAAAAGGTGCCATAGCCGGGTACAGATGCCCCGAGGGAGGAGGAGGGACATCCGATCTGGTGTTAGTCTTCCGCGCCGTAAACAGCTTCGAAGGCGAGGCGTTTGATTTCGCTGCGATGCACGCCCATGTCGGCCAGTTGTGCGTTGCTCAGCTCGGCCAGTTCGGCAACTGTGGTGCGATAGTTGCGGTAATCTTGGACGCGCTGCACGGTTTTGCTCAGCTTCTCGGCGATGGACAGCGACAGAGCGCCGCTGCGTGATTGGGTGAGGGTTACAAACGTCATTGGATCGGGTCCTTACGGAATATATATGATGTGACGCCCGTTCTGGGCTGCTCGTGTCTCTTGCTTAGGAAGATAGGTGTATGCTGCGGGTGCACAATCCCCTGTCGGAGCAATGCTGCTATGCAGAAAATGCATAGAAGAGCGTGACCTAACGTCATGCGATTGTTACAATAATCCCATCACGCACACAGAGTGCTATGATGCCGCCTTGCGCCCGGTGCAAAACCTGCCACCTATAACCAACGATCAAAGCAGGGGCGCGCGCATGTCAATTACCCCAGAGCAGATCAAAGCCGAGTTGGATCTCCTGGAGCTGCCGGATGGCGGCACGCTGATCTCGCGCGATATGGTGCGTGCGCTGATGGTTGAGGGCGACACCGTGCGCTTTGTGATCGAAGCGCCGAGCCCCGAGATTGCCCGCCAGATGGAGCCTTTGCGCGCTGCTGCGGAACGTGCGGTGATGTCGCTGGATGGTGTGGCCAATGCCAGCGTCGCACTGACCGCGCATGGGCCGTCAAAGACCCCGCCCAAAGGCTCGGCCAGCGGCGCGCGCCCCAGCCTGAAAGTCGGCGGTCATGCCAAGGGCGGGCAGGAGTCGATTCGTCCCGACAGCATCCGCTCGATCCTGGCTGTGGCGTCGGGCAAGGGCGGGGTGGGCAAATCCACCGTGTCGTCCAATCTGGCTGTGGCACTGGCCAGGCAGGGCCGTCGTGCCGGGTTGCTGGATGCCGATATCTACGGGCCATCGCAGCCCCGCATGATGGGGGTCAACAAACGCCCGGCCAGCCCGGATGGCAAGATCATCGAACCGCTGCATGCCCATGGCGTCACCCTGATGTCGTTCGGGTTGATGCTGGACGAAGAAAAGGCCGTGATTTGGCGCGGACCGATGTTGATGGGCGCGTTGCAACAGATGCTTTCGCAGGTGCGCTGGGGGGAGTTGGACGTGCTGATTGTCGATCTGCCACCGGGCACGGGTGACGTGCAGATGACCCTGTGTCAACGCGCCGCGCCGACTGGTGCGATTGTGGTCTCAACCCCGCAGGATGTGGCGCTGTTGGATGCGCGCAAGGCGATTGATATGTTCAACACGCTGAAAACCCCGGTGCTGGGAATGATTGAAAACATGTCCACCTTCCATTGCCCCAATTGCGGGCATGAGGCGCATATTTTCGGGCAAGGCGGCGTTGCGGCAGAGGCCGGGAAACGGGGCTTTGCGTTCCTGGGCGCGTTGCCGATTGACCTCGACACAAGGTTGGCGGGGGATGAGGGAACACCCATTGCCGCAGGTGATAGCCCGGCGGCCGAAGCCTATGCGCGGCTGGCCGACCGGTTGATCAAAGGCGGGGTGGCCTGAGGCGCACAGGGTCGTCGCTCAGGCCACATCCCGCAACTGAACACGAGGCGTCACGCCGAGGGCATGGCAGATATCCCGTGTCAGATCTGGTTTGTTGAGGGTGTAGAAATGCAGATGCTCGACGCCACCGTCCAGCAGCTCTGAACACAGCTCGGTCGCGATGGCGGTGGCCAGCAGATCGTGGCGATCGTCGCGCAGCGCCTTACCAAATGCGTCGTCTATCCAGGCCGGAATGTTGGCTCCGCAGGAGGCGGCGAATTTGCGCGTACCAGTCCAGCTTTCAATGGGCAGGATGCCGGGAATGATTGGCGCGGTGATCCCCGCCGCATCGCAAGCATCGCGGAAGCGGAAGAATGTCTCGGCCTCAAAGAAGAACTGGGTGATCGCCTCGGCGGCCCCTGCGTCAATCTTGCGCTTCAGCCACTCGATATCGGCCTGTGCACTGGCGGCTTCGGGGTGTTGTTCCGGATAGGCGCCGACGCGGATGGTGAAATCGCCCGTGTCTGCCAGCGCCTCGATCAGCTCGCAGGAATTGGCGAACCCATCGGGGTGCGCTTGAAATTCGGCGCTGCCTTTTGGGGGATCGCCGCGCAGGGCCACGATTTCCGATACGCCCGCCTTGGCGAAATCAGCGGCGATGGCCAGGGTTTCATCGCGCGAGGCATCGACGCATGTCAGATGCGCTGCCACGTTTAGCCCCGAGGCAGAGTGCAGCGTGCCAACCGCATCACGGGTCAACTCGCGTGTCGTGCCGCCCGCACCATAGGTGACCGAAACAAAACTGGGGTCCAGCGGGGCCAGCGATTGCACCGTGTCCCAAAGGCGAAACGACGCTTCAAGCGACTTCGGCGGGAAGAACTCGAACGAGACAGAGGGAGCGGGCATCTGATTTTCCTGATGTAAGATGTAAGAGGCGTTGACCTCTTGTTGCAGGCCCCTCTATGTGAGACAACTTCATATAATTCATGGTTTGAATGAGGTTCGTTCATAATGCACATTGAGTTCCGTCACCTCCGGACGATCCGTGCCATCCACCGCGCCGGAGGGTTGGCCCGCGCGGCGGATGTGCTGAACATCACCCAGTCTGCATTGAGCCATCAAATCAAAGGATTAGAGGATCAGGCCGGGGTCGAACTGTTTGTGCGCCGTTCAAAACCGCTGAAACTGTCGGCCGCCGGGCAGCGCCTTTTGCGGCTGGCCGAGAAAATTCTGCCTGAGATTGAAGCACTGGAAGACGAATTTTCCGGCCTGCGCGAAGGCAGCGCCGGGCGCATGCATATCGCGATTGAATGTCATGCCTGTTTTGAATGGCTATTCCCGGTGCTGGAGCGGTTTCGCAAAACCTGGGCCGATGTGGATGTGGATATCCGCCCCGGCCTTGCCTTTGATGCGTTGCCTGCCTTGCAGAAAGAAGAGGTCGATCTGGTGGTCTCGTCCGACCCTGAGGACTTACTAGGCATCACCTTCAAACCGCTGTTTGACTACGAGCCCGTTTTTGTGGCCTCCAGTCAGCACCCTTTGGCTCAGAAAGACTATGTCGAGGCCGAGGATTTCCGAGATGAGACCCTGATTACCTACCCAGTGGACCGTACCCGGCTGGATGTCTTCACCGAATTGCTGATCCCAGCCAAGGTGGAACCCCAAGCGGTACGTAAGGTCGAATTGACCGCTGTTATCCTCATGCTGGTGGCCTCCAATCGCGGGGTCGTGGTGCTGCCGGACTGGGTGGTGCGCGAGGTCAAGACCAGCAGCGATTACGTGACCCGCAAAGTGACCCTCGAGGGGCTAACCAAACGGCTATATGCTGCCATCCGCGAGGATGATGCCGACAAGCCTTATGTGGCGCAACTGATCAAACTGGCGCGTGACATTCCGGTGCGTTTGCAACGGGGTGATGAGGCAAAGGCGCAGGCCCTTGTGTGAGCGGGCCGGGGGGCGTATACGCGCGGCCTGAACATCAGGAGTTTTCCCATGGCGGGCAGTGCCAACCTTAACATCATGCTCAAAGCCGCGCGCAAGGCGGGCCGGGCCTTGGCCAAGGATTTTCGCGAGGTCGAGAACCTTCAGGTCAGTATGAAAGGTGCCGGCGATTTTGTCAGCCGTGCTGATATCGCCGCGGAAAAAATCCTGAAAGAAGAACTGATGGGTGCCCGCCCGACCTATGGCTGGCTGGCCGAAGAGGGCGGCGAGGAAGAGGGGCAGGACCCGACCCGTCGCTGGATCGTGGACCCGCTGGATGGAACCACCAATTTCCTGCACGGGTTGCCCCACTGGGCGGTATCTATCGCACTGGAGCATAAAGGTAAAATCGTTTCTGGCGTAATTTATGATCCCTCCAAAGACGAGATGTTTCTGGCCGAAAAAGGCGAGGGTGCCTATATCAACGAGGCGCGTCTGCGCGTCTCGGGCCGCTCAAAAATGATCGAGAGCATCTTTGCCACGGGCGTGCCCTTCGGGGGCCGTGCCGACCTGCCGACGACCCTGCAGGATCTGGCCCGTCTGATGCCTGCCTGCGCCGGTGTGCGCCGGTTCGGCTCGGCCGCGCTGGACATGGCTTATGTGGCGGCCGGGCGTTATGACGGGTTCTGGGAACGTGGCCTGAACGCCTGGGACATGGCCGCCGGGATTATCATTCTGCAAGAGTCCGGCGGGCTGATCGAGCCGTTGAACCCTCAGGGTGATATTCTGGAAGATGGTCAGGTGATCTGCGCCAACGAGGCGATTTTCGGCAAATTTTCCAAGGTGATCCGGGGCTAGCTGATACTTTGGGCGCTGATAATGGCGACTGATATTTTGGAAAGCCTTCTGTGGATATTGGCCAGAATTGCAGTCTTCAGCGCGGCGTTTTCCTTGTGCTGGTTTGCACTTGTCTTGGGCGTTGTCGGACAACAGAACAGAAAAGCAGCACAAGACCTCAATCCGAATTTCGTTGTGCAAGGCAAGGGACTGCGTCTCGCCTCCATGGGTATCATGGGTTTTATCGGCATTTACGTTGTTGTGACCGGACGCATTGACCGTTTTGTGGACGTAACAGTGTCTATTGCGCTCTTGGTTGCCGCAGTCGCGTTTTGGTGGGGGGCGACTTCTTGGGGGTCATTTGCATTCGCCACACATTCAGAATAGCGCAAAGTTCGATTGAAGACGTCTGTTAAGGCTTTGGGCCTGGTAGCCTTCGGCCTTCTGGTTGAAAGGGGCCTAAAGTATCTTGAAGGCACCGGAGCCTTTTAAGTCTTATCCAACGGATGATTGACACCGTCTGACCACGGGATCGGTTCGTGCTCGGCCGGGTTCACCCCTTCAATACAGCCTAGGTTCACCCCGTATTCATTGGGATCTGAGCGCCTTTGATGGTGCGTATAAATCCCGCAGGTTGAACAGAAGTAATGTTTGGCCGCGCCAGTGTTCCATGTATAGAGCGACAAGTTTTCGGCCCCTTTGACTACCTCCAGCGCGGCGAGGGGGACGCCGATGTTTGGCGCGGCCCAGCGTCTGCAAAAACTGCAATCGCAACGTTGTGCGCCGGTGATGCCGCCGGGCAGATCAAGGCCCAGTTCAACCGCGCCGCAGTGACAGGTGGCTTTGTGTACACTCATTTGCGTTTCACCAGTGGGATGCGCGAGGCCGACAGATCATACTTGGCCTCGGGATGAGGGGGATGACCATCGGTCCGGTTCCAGAAGGCCGTGCCACCATGGCGTAAGAATAGCGGAATCGGAGAGTGTCCTGTCTTCTGTGTATGAGTAATTCGGTCCATGCTTCCAAACTGAAGGAGCATGACGATAATGACGATTTCCAAGGAACTACCGGGCGAGCTGCCTAGCGGTGTTGAACGACCCAAAGATTTACTTGGCGACAAGGGTCTGATGAAAGAGCTGAAGGTCCGGCCGATGGAGCGGATGTTGGGGGCTGAGTTGACCGAGCATCCGGGCTATGAAGCACACGGTGAACCTGCCAGCCAGCAGACCAACCGGCGCAACGGAGCGACGCGCAAGGTGCTGAAGGGCAATGACGGGGCGGTGCCGATTGATATCCCACGTGACCGTGACGGCAGTTTTGAGCCGGAACTTATCCAGAAAGGCCAGACCCGGATCGACGGGATGGATGACAAGACTACCGGGCTTTACGCAGCTGGTTTATCAACCCGTGATATCAGCAGCCACCTTGAGGAAGTCTATGGGTTACGGGTCTCTGCCGACCTGATCAGCCGTGTCGCCGATGCTGTTCTGGAGGAGGTCCCGGACTGGCAAAACCGGGCTTTGGAGCCGGTTTACCCGATCGTTTTCCTTGATGCCCTACGTGTTGAAATCCGCGATGCCGAGAGCCGTCAGGTCAAGAACAGGGCCGTATACGTGGCCCTGGGCGTCACCCCTGATGGTGAGCGTGAGGTTCCGGGCCTGTGGATTGCCGCCAATGAAGGGGCCAAATTCTGGCTGTCCATTATGAGCAATCTCAAAAACCGGGGGCTGGAGGACATCCTGATCGCCGTTGTGGATGGCCTCAAGGGTTTCCCCGACGCTGTCAACGCGGCCTATCCAGATACCACCGTGCAAACATGTATTGTACATCCGGTGCGCCATTCATTGAACTTCTGCGGCTGGAAAGATCGCAAGGAAGGGGCCAGAAGCCTGAAGCAGATTTATCAGGCCGTAAACGACGGGGAGGCCGCCAAAGCCCTTGATGCTTTCGAGGATGAATGGGGCCAAAAATACCCCTCGATCGCCCCGGGCTGGCGGCGGGCATGGCAGGAGGTGATCCCGTTCTTCGCCTTCCCCCCGGATGTGCGCAAGATCATCTATACCACCAACGCCATAGAAAGCCTGAACCGGGTCATCCGGAAAACTACCAAAACCCGCGGCGGCCTTCCAACCGATGATGCTGCAACAAAGCTGATCTATCTGGCCATCCGCAACTTCGAAAAATCCGGTCGATGTGTCAGAGAATGGGTTGCGGCACGAAACCGGTTCGCTATCCTATACCCGGAACGGTTCAACAGATGACCCGTTTTAACCGCATGGGCCAAACCCCATACACAGAGCTTCGGACATTCCCCTGTCGGAATCGTCAGGATCAGCCCTACGATAAACCCGCCTGCATGGACCCAATAGGCCACGCCGCCGCCGGAACTATCTGCGCCAACACCAGCAAACAGCTGAAACGCAAACCAAAGCCCCAGCATCACCCAGGCCGGGATCGGGATGATGCGCACAAACACAATCAGGATCAGCAGGATATCGACCTTGGCCTTGGGAAACAGCAACAGATAGCCCCCCATCACCCCGGCAATCGCGCCCGAGGCCCCCACGGTGGGCACCTGCGAATAGGGGCCTGCCATGACATGGGCCAGTCCTGCGGCCATACCAGCGGCAATATAAAAAAGAAGATAACCCATATGGCCCATCTCATCTTCCATATTATCGCCAAAAATCCATAGAAACAGCATGTTACCGGCCAGATGCATCCAGCCGCCATGCAGAAACATCGAGGTGAACATGGTGTCATATGTCCCCTCGGTCGAGACCAGAACCGGCACCATGGCCCACTGGAAAAAGAATTCATTGATCGCGCGCGGGTCGTTGAACATCGACACATAACTGAGGAACACCACGATGTTGATGGCCATGAGCGCGTAGGTGACATAGGGCGTGCGCCCCGACGGGTTGTGGTCGCGTATCGGAAACATGGGGGCGAGAGTGGCCGCGATGGCAAAGCGCGTCAAGCGGTTCGGTTTGGAGGTGGTTTTCTACTCTTAGTGTCTACCTAGAGCCCTCGGCGGTTATTCGGAGTACCCCACCGTTATCAAGGCCGCAGGCCGCCGGGCCAGCGCCGGACCGCCCCGCCGGGCTGGCGCTTTGGTAAGGCTCGGTTCATGGCGGATGCGATGTACGGGTTTGCAGGCATTAAGTGCATGACATGATTGGCAGAGCGCCATCCCGGCGGGGCGGTCCGGCGCTAGCCCGGCACACATTTCGCTTGGCATCAAACCTCCGCTTCATTCCGCAAAGCCTACCTTATCCTGTGCCTCGGAAGCTAAGACATACCCCCCAACAGCGCCGCGTTTCCGCCCGCCGCGGTGGTATCGACACAGACATGGCGCTCGTGACAGGCATGTCCGCGATCAGGCGCGCCGGTGATCAGCGGCAGGATTGGCCCCGCGCGTTTGGACAAGGCGACGCCGATCTGCTTTGAGGCCTCGGCTGTGTCCCAACAGATAACGCCTGAGATGCCGGTGAGGTCGCTTAGCGCGTCGGGCGCGATGGAGCCGGTCGCCACCACTGCCACACCGCCCAGATCGGCAACCATCTGTGCCTGTGCCGCAGCCGCTTCGGACCCCGGACCCATACACAGGATCGCCGCACGAGGGAAGGCGGTGAGGCGGTTTGACTCACCGGTTGGACCGGGCAGCACCAGATTGCTTCGCGCGGCGGGGGCGTTTGCATTGGCCCCGGTAATGGCAAGGGTCAGCACATCAAGCGGCATCGGTGCTGTCCATGCGCTGCCGTGACCGGGGGCGGGCCGTGCGCTGAACCGTGTCAGGTAATTCGGCCCGCCCGCCTTGGGGCCGGTGCCAGATAACCCTTCCCCTCCAAAGGGTTGGCTGCCGACGATGGCCCCGATCTGGTTGCGGTTCACATAGTGGTTGCCTGCCTCAACCCGCTCAGTCAGATGCTGCACGCGGTCATCAATCCGCGTCATCAGACCAAAGGTCAGCCCATAGCCTGTGGCGTTGATCGCGTCGATCACATCATCCAGCTCGTGCGATTTGAACGTGGCCATATGCAGGATAGGGCCGAAGATTTCCCGCTCCAGATCGGCAATGCCGTTCACACGCAGCAGGGTTGGGGCAATGAATGTGCCGGAATTGGGAGTTTTCAGCTCGTGCATCAAGCGGCCCTCAGAACGGGCGGTCTGAATGTGATCGGCGATACCAGAGCGGGCCAATTCGTCAATCACCGGGCCAACATCGGTAGACAGCGCCCAAGGGTCACCCATCTGCAGCGCATCCATCGCACCGGTCAACATTTCTGTGAAGCTCTCGGCAATGTCTTCCTGCACATAAAGGCAGCGCAGGGCGGAACAGCGTTGGCCAGCGGATTGAAAGGCCGATTCCACGATGGCCTGCACCGCCTGTTCGGGCAGGGCGGTGCTGTCGACGATCATCGCGTTCAGCCCGCCGGTTTCGGCGATCAGCGGTGCACCGGGGGCCATATGCTGGGCCATGGCGCTGCGGATTTTCATGGCCGTGGCGGTCGAGCCAGTGAAGGCCACGCCGTGTACGCGTGGATCACTGGTGAGCGCGGCACCAATATCGCCACCACCGGGCAGCAGTTGCAGCGCGGTTTTTGGTACGCCCGCCTCATGCAGCAGGTCGATGGCGCGATGGGCGATCAGCGGTGTCTGCTCGGCGGGTTTGGACAGAACGGCGTTGCCAGCGGCCAGTGCGGCGCTGATTTGGCCCGAGAAAATCGCCAATGGGAAGTTCCACGGGCTGATGCAGGTGAAGGTGCCCACCGGCGCATCGGTGGGTGCATTGGCCCCGTAATAGCGCAGGAAATCAACGGCTTCGCGCAACTCGGCCACGGCGTCCAACTGGGTTTTTCCCGCCTCGCGGGCCAGCAATGCAAACAACTCGCCAAAGTTTTCTTCGTAAAGATCTGCGGTCTTGGATAGGATCTTGCCGCGCTCCTCTGCTGAGGCATCCCACGGTTTGGCCGAGGCAAGGGCGGTTTCGATATCGTCTGCGCTGGCAGTAGCGACGTTGCCCGGTTGATCCGACGGGTTGGCGGGGCTGAATACCGGCGCCGGTGCGTTGGGTGCAGCCTCGCCAGCCAGCAGCGGTGCGCTGGTCCAGCTATGTTTGGCAAAGGGGCCGCGAGCGAAATCGATCCGCTCCAGCGTGGGCAGATGTTTCAGGTCGAACCCTTTGGAGTTGACCCGTTCGGGCTGGAACAGGTCGGGGCCTTTGCGCAGCTCGGGCGTGGGGTCAATTACGGTCAGGAACGGATCATGGGCGACGACCTCGGGGGCGACATCCTCGTCGACGATCTGGTTTACGAAACTGGAATTCGCCCCGTTTTCCAACAGGCGCCGCACCAGATAGGCCAGCAGATCGCTATGCGCGCCTACGGGCGCATACATGCGACAGCGCGTGCCCTCATTTTGCAGAATGATATCATGCAGGGCCTCGCCCATGCCATGCAAGCGTTGGAATTCAAAATTTTCTTTATCCGCGCCCATGTCCAGAATGGCCGCCGTGGTATGAGCGTTATGGGTGGCGAATTGCGGGTAGATCCGATCGGTCATGCCCAGCAGTTTGCGGGCATTGGCGATGTAGGAAATGTCGGTGGCAGCCTTGGAGGTGAAGACCGGAAAGCCGTCAATGCCATTGACCTGCGCCAGTTTCACCTCGGTGTCCCAATAGGCGCCTTTGACCAGCCGCACCATGATACGCCGGTCCAGCCGTGTGGCCAGATCATGAAGGAAATCAAGCACATGGCCTGCGCGTTGCCCATAGGCCTGCACCACCACGCCGAAGCCGTCCCACCCGGCAAGGGCGGGTTCCGACAGGGTCGCCTCGATCACATCCAGCGAGAGGGACAGCCGGTCGGCCTCTTCCGCGTCGATATTGAAGCCCATGCCCGCTGATTTCGCCAAAAGGGCAAGGGAGCGCAGACGCGGCATCAGGATATCCATCACCTGATTGCGCTGGGCCACTTCATAGCGTGGATGCAGCGCCGACAGTTTGACAGAGATACCGGGATTCTTGCGGATGTCCTTGTCATGGCAGGCGTTGGAAATCGCCGTGATCGCGCGGGAGTAAGCGAGGTGATAGCGGGTCGCGTCGGTATCGGTGCGCGCGGCTTCGCCGAGCATATCGTAGGAATAGGTATAGCCCTTCTTCTCCATCCCCGCAGCGCGGTCCATCGCGCCAGTGATGGTTTCGCCCAGCACGAACTGACGGCCCATTTCCTTCATGGCGCGCCCGACGGCGGTGCGAATAACCGGCTCGCCCAGGCGTTTCATTGCGCCGCGCAGATGGCCCACCGGCCCGGGTTGATCCTCTTTCAACACCTTGCCGGTCAGCATCAAGGCCCAGGTCGAGGCATTAACCAGTGACGAGGTGGACTGCCCCATATGCTTGCCCCAATCCGAGGCGGCGATCTTGTCTTCGATCAGAGCATCTATCGTGTCCGCATCAGGCACGCGCAACAGGGCCTCGGCCAGACACATCAGGGCGATCCCCTCATCGGTCGAGAGGCCGTATTCGGCAAGGAATTCCTCCATCAATCCCGGCGAGGATTGCCCCCGGATCGCCCGAACCAGATCGGCCCCACGCGCAGAGATGCGGGCACGGTCCTCTTCGGACAGATCAGCCTCGGCGATCAGGCGTTTCAGCGTGATGTTTTCATCTTCGTATGTGGCCAGATCGATGGTGCGGCGCAGATTAGTGGAATCAAGCATGGTGAACCCCCAAGGTGGAATAGCTCTAGATACCATGGTATACGCAGGTAATTTTCCCGTTGAACTGCTCTTCGCGGGCAATTGACCTGAAGAAAGGGCAAAAGACATGCAAAGTGACCAGATTCAGCTGGACCCCTTTGATAGAGCCATCCTGCGGGTTCTGGCCGGGGACGGGCGGATCAGCATCACCGATCTGGCCAGTCAGATTGGCCTGTCGAAATCTCCGACCCTGGCGCGGCTGCGTCGGCTGGAAAAAGACGGGGTGATCACCGGCTATCGCGCGTTGTTTGATCCGATCCGGCTGGGGTTGGATCATGTCAGCTTTGTCGAGGTGCGCCTGCATGACACGCGCGAGGCGGCTTTGGCCGAGTTCAACACGGCAGTGCGAAAGATTCCCGAGATTGAACAGGTGCATCTGATTGCAGGAAAATTTGACTATCTGATGAAGATGCGCACCCAGGATATGAACGACTATCGCATTGTTCTGGCAGAGAAAATCAGCACGTTGCCGCATGTCGCGGGTACCTCGACCTATGTGGCGATGCAAGCGATTAAGGAAAACACGCTTGCAGATGTGATTTGACGACAGGGGCCGTTGGGCCATTCTTGGGGCATGAAGTATATCCTGCTGCCCCTTTGTCTGGCCACGCCCGCTCTGGCCCAGACCTGCCCCGCGCCGCCTGATCATTCCGCCGCTTTGGCCGCCTTGATTGAAGAAACACGTATCGCCCCGGATCAGGCCAGTGGCCTCGCGTTGTCGAATCAGATGTGGGTGCTTTGGGCCGACGCACCGGATGAGCAGGCCCAGGAACTGCTGGATACGGCCATGGCGCGGCGCGAGATCTTTGATTTCGACGGGGCGATGAGTGCAGCCAATGCGCTGATTGCTTACTGCCCGGATTACGCCGAAGGGTATAATCAGAGCGCCTTCATAAATTTCCTGCGCAATGAGTATGACGCAGCCCTGCCGGATCTGGAAAAAACACTTGAGTTGAACGACCAGCATGTGGCCGCATTGACCGGGCAGGCGATGACATTGATGGCGTTGGAACGCCCAGGCGAGGCGGCGT
Source organism: Roseovarius sp. (assembly GCA_965207105.1). GTDB lineage: Bacteria > Pseudomonadota > Alphaproteobacteria > Rhodobacterales > Rhodobacteraceae > Roseovarius. The sequence goes on from CBDBLS010000039.1 coordinate 351,640, forward strand.
TAGCCCTGCGCCGGGCGCTGGAGTTGAACCCCTGGCTGGGTGAACGCAGCCTGCTGCCGGTGTTGGAGGCGCAGGAGGATGCGCTGTGAACCGCTTTACACCTGATGCTTTCCCGGTTTAGGGAACGGGCGTGTGCCCGCGTGGTGGAATGGTAGACACAGGAGACTTAAAATCTCCAGGCCGTATAGGCCGTGCCGGTTCGAGTCCGGCCGCGGGTACCACCTTTGATTGGCGTTGAGGCGGGGTTGAGATTTGCCCTCTTGTCTTACAAATAACCCGGCTCTCATGTGATTGTGGAGCCACTGCCCGGCACGTCGTTTATGACGGGCAGTGGCGGGGGTCGGACCGTTCCCCTCCCGGTCGTTGTGGACCGTCGCCGAGTATGGTCGCCCCCGTCTTTTCCGCTGACCTGAACGGATACATGGGCTTTGGGCTCGCATGACAGGACGAGGTAAGGAAAAGACATATGAACGATACCATTGGAGTCGACATCTCGAAAGATTCGCTGGACGCCTTTTGGCTTTCAAAACGGAAACACAAGCAATTTGCCGACACCAAAACAGGCTTGAGGGCTCTCACCGGCTGGATACGAGAGGCAGAAGTGCCTTCAGTGGTGTTCGAGGCTACCGGCATTTACCACCGGCTGCCGGAAACCAGCCTTGCAGAGCATGACTTTTCTTTTGCACGGGTAGAATGTAAAACGCGGAGCAATATTGGGCCACAGAAGCGGCTGCATATCGCAGTTGTAGCGGAGTAAAAGTCCGCCAGTTTGTGCCCTTCGTTTATTCGGAGGGCGGGAGATGTATTCTGTGGATATTTATAGTCGTGTGCGCCGTGCTTGTTTGAAGGACGGTATGTCTGGCCGAGAAGCGGCGCGGTTTTTCAACATGGCGTAATCAGGATCAGCACTCAGTTACCCCTGTTATTCTGGATGCACATGCAATTGAAAAGGAGACTGACCAATGGAATATTTTGCTGGTTTGGATGTGTCCATGGAAGAGACGCATATCTGCATTCTGGATCGTGAAGGGGCCCTTATTCGTGAAGGAAAAGCGAGCTCAACACCAAAAGCGATCGCTGACTTCCTCGCTTCTGGACCACCATGTGCCAAAGTTGTATTTGAAACGGGACGGATGGCACCAATGCTTTACCATGGGCTGACGGAGCTTGGTGTCCCGGTTGTTTGCATCGAGAGCAGGCAAGCATATCAGGCCCTTAAATCTCTGGCCGGCCACAAGACGGACCGCAATGATGCCCGCGGTTTGGCACACCTGGCGCGGACGGGATTCTACAAGCCGACCCATGTCAAATCACTGTCAGCGCACGCAATCCGGTCGCTGATCGCAGCCCGCAAGAAGCTGGTCGGACAGCGTGTGACGCTCGACAATCAGATCCGCGGTCTGGTCGTCGTCTTCGGCGTGCGGCTGCCACGAGCTTTGTCTCCGGCATTCAAAAACGCGGCGCTAAAAGTTAGCGATGGAGTGCCTGGCCTCCATGCCGCAATTTGCGGACTGTTCGCAGCACGCGAAGCAATCCTCGCGGCGGTTGCAGCCATTGATGGCGACATCAAAAAGATGACCCGCAAATCCGAAGTCTGCCAGCGCCTTATGACGGTACCAGGGGTCGGTCCGATCACAGCATTGGCCTTTGCCGCAGCAATTGATGATCCGTCGCGTTTCAGGAAATCGCGTGATGTGGGGGCGTATCTTGGACTGGTGCCGCGACGGCATCAATCTGGTGAAATCGACTACACGGGCAGCATCTCAAAGCGGGGCGACGTGCGCGTCAGAACGCTTCTCTATGAGGCCGCCAATGTGATGCTGACGCGGTATGCCGCTCCGCTCAAATTGAAGACATGGGCCCTCGCAATCGGTGCGCGCTCAACGATGAGAAAGGCCCGAGTGGCTCTGGCGCGTCGTCTGGCAATCATACTTCATGCCATTATGCGAGACAAAACTGACTTCCAGTCCGCGTAAGGCTTACGAGGCGACAACGAGGATTCCTAAATCAAAGTTCCCATCTGGGACGATGCCCGAGGGAGGGCGTGAGACACGGCGCCGATTCTGTAGCAACAGCCAAGACCAACGGTATGATTGCGGTTTCAACATTGCCGACCCACACCCAGCCAACCCCATCATGAACCTCAGAGTTCGAAGAGAACAAAGGCAACCTCTGACATCAAAAGCAGGAAACTCAGGAAACACGCATTGACAGATTAGAGAACAAAGATCGTAAGACGATCGCGAAGATGCTGCGCCATGAACTTCCGCCTGGGTATCGTCGGTCGGAAGCGCCTCGGCGGCCAACGCTTGATGGTTATGTTGGTGTGGTCGATGAGATACTGCGCACAGACAAAGCCCTGATCAAAAAGCAGCGACACACGGCCAAGCGCATCTTTGAACGGCTGCGCGATGAGCATGGATATGCCGGCAGCCTGACCACGGTGACCTATTACGTGCGCGAGCAAAAACGGCGCACCAAAGAGGTGTTTGTGCCGTTGTCGCATCGGCCGGGCCATGCGCAGGTTGATTTTGGTGAGACGCTGGGCGTGATCGGTGGCGTGGAATGCAAGATCCACTTCTTCGTGATGAGCTTGCCACATTCTGATGCGGTGTTTGTGAAGGGATATCCAGCTGAGACAACCGAGGCGTTTTGCGATGGCCATGTGTCCGCCTTTGCATTCTTTGGCGGCATTCCGCAATCCATTCTCTACGACAATACCAAGATCGCCGTGGCTCGGATACTCGGGGATAAGACGCGCATCCGCACACGTCGGTTTACGGAACTGCAGTCGCATTACTTGTTTGATGACAAGTTTGGCAGACCCGCGCGAGGGAACGATAAAGGCAACGTTGAGGGCATGGTTGGATACACCCGCCGCAACTTCATGGTTCCCGCACCTCGCTATGACAGCTTTGATGATCTGAACGCACATTTGGAAGAGAAGTGTTTAGCACGTCAGGCCGATACGTTGCGGGGTCACACCCAAACCATAGGCGCACGCCTGATGTCGGATTTGGATGCTCTGATGGGATTGCCCGTCGCAGAATATGAAGCCTGCGATCACGTCAGCACGCGTGCAACGTCGATCTCAATGGTGCGCTATCGCAGCAATGATTACTCGGTGCCAGTAGCCTATGCGCACCACGATGTTCATGTGCGTGGGTTTGTGCATGAGGTTATCATCGGCTGCGGCAATGAGATTATTGCGCGGCACAAACGATCCTACACATCAGCGGATATGGTCTTTGACCCATTGCACTTTTTGCCCCTGCTTGAACAAAAGGTGGGTGCCCTGGATCAGGCCGCGCCTTTGCAGGGTTGGCATTTGCCAGATGTATTTGCCACGCTGCACCGACTGCTTGAAGCCAGAATGGGTAAGCCGGGCAAGCGAGAATACGTTCAAGTCTTGCGCCTTTTGGAGACCTTCGAAATGGATGTTGTGCAAGGCGCAATCCAGCAGGCAATAGATATGGGTGCAATTGGCTATGACGCCGTAAAACACCTTGTACTGTGTCGGGTTGAGAAGCGGCCACCACGATTGGATTTGGACTTCTATCCATACTTGCCCAAGGCCAATGTCGGCACAACACGCCCATCCAGTTACATGAGCTTGATGGGAAGGACCGCGGCATGACCGAAGCCCCTCGGATTCTTCTACGGCATCATCTTAAACAACTGCGACTGCCAACGTTCCAAGGCGAGTATGCCAAACAGGCGCAGCTCTGTGCTGCAGAGAACAAAGATCACATCCACTATCTGGCGCGGCTGTGTGAGATGGAATTGATCGACCGCGAACGCCGGATGATTGAACGGCGCATCAAAGCGGCGAAGTTCCCCAGCACCAAGAGCTTGGATAGCTTTGACTTCAAGATCATGCCAAGCTTGAACAAGCCCCTGACGATGGATCTGGCACGATGCGATTACGTTAATCGCAGGGAGAACATCATCGCGCTCGGCCCGTCAGGCACGGGCAAGACACACATCGCCCTGGGACTTGGGCTGGCTGCATGTCAAAGAGGACTGAAGGTGCGCTTCACAACGGCTGCGGCATTAGTCCATGATCTGATCGAGGCTCAAGATGAGCGGAGATTGCAGCGCCTTCAAAAGCAACTGACCAGCCAGAACCTGTTGATCATTGATGAACTGGGCTTCGTACCGCTCAGCAAATCTGGCGCAGAGCTGCTCTTCGAGGTCATATCCCAATGCTATGAACGCGGCTCCATCATCATAACCTCGAACCTGCCCTTCGATGAATGGACTGAAGTCTTTGGCTCTGAGCGGCTGACCGGTGCGCTACTCGATCGTTTAACCCATCACGTCCACATCCTCGAGATGAATGGCGAAAGCTATCGGCTCAAACACAGTCGCAACAACCGAAAATAACCAGCCCGCAATCACAGTCAGAATAATGCTGGCCTTATGGCCAGCATGCGCTTTGGCACGCTTCAGCTTTGTGACGAGCACGCGTGCAAAAGCGCCACAAAAACATCAACCGAAGTGGCCCATTTTTACGCCGCGACATGGACCCATTTTACTCTGCGATTGACAGTAGAATCCCCGCCAGGCACGTCGCTTCGCCGAAGGCACCGGGACACTGGCCAAAACGGATCGGGTTGATGCAGCAATGCTGGCCAGAATGGGGTCTCTTCCGGAGTTGCAAGCTGACAAGCCAAAAAGCGAAATGCTTCATAATCTCAAAGGGATGACAACCGCCCGACAGGCTCCAATCAAGGATCGGACGGCCGCAGGGACTCGGCTTGCAACCGCAACACACCCGTTGCTCGGGAAGCAGGCCACTCTGCGCCTGCGCCAGGTTGAGCGTGACATTGCGCAAATAGATGCAGCGATTGAGACGACAATCCCGGCTGACAAAGCACTCTCCGAAAAGGCTGATATTCTCATCAGCATTCCCGGCATTGCGAAAGTCACTGCATTTGCGATACTGATCGAAATGCCTGAGCCGGGCAGCTTGAGCGGCAAGCAAGCCGCGAGTCTGGCAGGTCTTGCCCCAATCTCCCGGCAATCCGGCAAATGGCAAGGCAAAGAGCGCATCCGGGGCGGGCGGGCCTGCCTGCGAAGAGCGATCTACCTGCCTGCCGTTGTCGCCACGCGCTTCAATCCGGATATGAAAGCAAAATATCACGAGATGATTGCCAAAGGGAAATGCAGGAAACTTGCGATTACTGCGGTCATGCGCAAGCTTGTGGTCATGGCAAATGCGTTGCTGCGTGACAGTCGGAAATGGACTGAAACACGGACTTGACCAATACGGATACTCACCGGCATCGTTTTTCCGGCTCATAGATGCAAGATGCGTAGATGCCGGTTGATGATTATGGCTGTTCTGCGTGCCTGGCGGGCGCATTCAGGCTCGACAAGGGCAGGGTGGCGATTGTTAATGCGGCCTATGAGCAGTGAACAGGCATCCCGGCCCGGGTGGGGCGTTTTCTGGATGATCGTGACCGGTGTGCAATTCATCGGCGTGACCGCGTTGGTCAAGCTGTTGGGCACGCGCATTCCCGCGCCTGAGGCGGCGTTTTTGCGCTATGTTCTGGGGTTGGTGTTTCTGATCCCGTTTCTGGGGGCGATCCGCCGGATCAGGATGGATCGCCAGACCTTTGGCCTGTTCGCGGCGCGGGGGGTAGCGCATACGATTGGGGTATCACTTTGGTTTTATGCAATGGCCCGCATTCCAATTGCTGACGTGACTGCGATCAATTACCTCTCGCCTGTTTATGTTACGCTTGGGCGGCGCTTTTCCTGGGCGAGCGGCTGGCGCTGCGTCGGGTTCTGGCGGTGGCGGCAGCACTGACAGGGGCGTTGATCATTTTGCGCCCGGGTTTTCGCGAGGTCGAGATGGGGCATCTGGCGATCATGGGTACGGCGCTGCTGTTTGGCGCCTCTTACCTTTTGGCCAAGCTGCTATCGGGGCGCTGCAGCCCGCTGGTGGTGGTCACGATGCTGTCTCTCACGGTCACGATTGGCCTGGCCCCGCTGGCGGCGATGAACTGGGTCACGCCGACATGGGCCGAACTGGTGATCCTGTTTGGTGTGGCGACATTGGCCACCGGCGGCCATTACACCATGACCCTTGCGTTCCGCGCAGCCCCTCTGGCGGTGACGCAGCCTGTCACGTTCCTTCAACTGGTCTGGGCGGTGGCGCTGGGGGCGGTGTTCTTTGCCGAACCGGTGGATCCATGGGTGATCCTGGGGCGCGCAGTGATCGTGGGGGCGATCAGCTTTATCTCGTGGCGCGAGGCCCAGCTTAAACGCCGGCAAATCACGCCCAACGTGAGCGAAACAAAGGTCTAGACGCCCAGCTTACGCCCGAGCCAGCGATGGTATTCGCTCAGGGCACCTTCATCCCGCTGGCAGTAGACCCATCTTTCGTGTCGCTTCGTGGTGACAAAACCAGCTAGCCTGAGCAGTTCCATATGGCGGCTGAGCGTTGGTTGCGACACGCCAAGCGCCTTGGCGATCAACGTCATGCACACGCCGAACTTCACAGGGTCCGCCGACCACTGATCGCTGAAATGCCGTTTGGGATGCGACAGCAGCTTGAGGATTTTCAAACGCTGATCGCTGGCAAGAGCTTTGATTTGAGCTTCGCGCTTAGACATAGTTTTGTTATATAGCAAATTAGCTAAGTATCAATATGGGGAATCACGATGCTGCCTATGGGCCAGACATTCATCCATGAGGGACGTGGCGTTTGGTGGAACAAGATAGGCGACGGGCCGCCCTTGGTGCTGATCCACGGCACGCCATTTTCCTCGCAGGTCTGGCGGCGGATTGCCCCTTTGCTGGCGCGGCATTGGACGGTCTACTATTTCGATCTTTTGGGCTATGGGCAGTCGGACAAGGGCGGTGATGTCTCGCTTGGGGTGCAAAACGGGCTATTGACGGCCCTGTTTCGGCATTGGGGGTTGGTGCGGCCGGATGTGCTGTGCCACGATTTCGGCGGGGCGACGGCGTTGCGCGGTTATTATCTCAACGGGTTGCGCTATAACCGACTGGTGGTTTTCGATGCAGTGGCGCTGGCCCCCTGGGGGTCGCCTTTCGTGGCGCATGTCCGCGATCACCAGGCGGCATTCACAGGGCTTCCGGCTTATGCTCATGATGCGTTGCTGGCCGCCTATCTGCAGGGGGCGGCCTTTGGCGATCTGAGTGCCGAAGCCTTGCAGATTTATATGCAGCCGTGGCAGGGCGCAGAAGGGCAGGCGGCATTTTATGCGCAGATTGCCCAGATGGATCAACGGTTTACGGATGAAGTGCCCCCAAGCTATGGGCCAATGGATTGCCCGGTCACCGTGCTTTGGGGCGAAGAGGACGCGTGGATTCCCATCGAGAGGGGCGAGGCCTTGGTGCAAAAGATATCCAGCCAACCGCTGATCCGCGTGCCCGGGGCGGGGCACCTCATGCAAGAGGATGCGCCCGAAGCGATTGTGGCAGCGATGCTAAGATGAGCCTGCGCCCGCCCTGGCGGGGGCGGGCGCAATTTTATTCTGGCACGGTTAAACGAACCACCAACGCTCGATCCAGCGCTGGCCGTCGACATCCCAGTTGGAGGCCAGCTGTTCCGGTTTTCCAATACGGTCTGAATTGGCAAAGACGTAGTTGGCGAACATCGGGATGATGACCCCACCATCATTGCTGACCATTTCCTGCATGTCGAAATACATCTGACGGCGTTTGGCCTCGTCCAGTTCCGAGCGGGCGGCCAGCAGCTGTAGGGTGACAATCTAAATGCGTAATCCTGTCCAGCCCGGTCCAGCCCAGTCCAGCCCGGTCCAGCCCGGTCCAGCCCGGTCGGGGATTGTAAAAGGGCTTTGAAACAGGCGTTTGAAGCGGTTTTGACCGGGCGCGATTACAGAGGCACTGTTTTGGCTCCGCGACGGCAAAATGCGCAATCCGGACGCCTTTTGATCTGGAATGGCCCGGAAACGGGCTTTTTCAGGTGCTGGCGAACAGGCCCGGAACGGCTGGACTCCACGTCGGATTTACGGGGCGTTCGAGCCCCTGTTTTTCGGGGTAAATCCTGCACGCCGGGCGCGGGCGGCAAGCCCGTCCCATCCCCGTTCAGAGCCCGTTCAACAGGCTGTGCACAGGGCGTTGAAGGTGGGGGTCATGTGCTGTCGACGGGAGTCGGATATCATAGCCGGGATGTCCGGGGCAATCGGGCCAGATCTGTAATGTTTCCGTATCGGCCAGGGCGATGGCCGCGTCATGGGCCATGCCCTGTTTGCGTGCTGTGTAACAGGCGTCTGCAAACCCGGACTGGGCCGCGGTCCGCTCGTCGAGCAGGAGATCGGGCCAGTCCACGCCCGCCCTGTGTTGGATGCCGTCGAAGACGGGCGGCAATGTGGAGCGCAGGGGCTCATCGAGGATCGCCGCGTAGCTGTCTGCAAGCATGAACAGGAAGTCGCGCGGGTCATGGGCGGGATCATCGAGAAAGATCACCAGGCCTTCCCGGCTTTTATCAACCGGCGGCGGGCTGGCGAGTGTCGCCGCGATTCCGGGCACGGAGGAATGATCGCCCTCCACGGTTCCTGCGGTATCATCCCAGACAATGGTGCGCAGGTCCCGCCCGTAGAGGCGGTCCGGCATGCGGATGGTATGGATGGCCATTGGTGGTCTCCTGTCCGTCAGGGGGGATCGTAGTGGAAAAGCAATCCGAGGGCCAGGTCCAGCATTTCAGGATCGTCCCGCACCAGCTTGTCGAGATCGATATCAATGCCATCCTTGCCTGCCAAAGGGTGGAAGAGCATCTGGAAGGCGCGGGTCATGACCTCGATGGCGGGGCGGTCCGGATCATAGTCAAGACCTGTGAGCATCGGAGCTCCGTATTCCCGTCCGAAGCAGGGATCGACATAGTGATCCTTGCGTCCGGTGCCCGTGCAGGGATCAAGCGGGACCACAGCGTCGCGTGTGCCATCCACACCTGTGGTCCGCCGGATATGCAGGTCCTGAAACAGCCGGTCAATCTCCGGCATGGCCGCTTGCAGGTGGTGGATATATTCATGGGTGGCGTTGCCGGGGTCGCGAGAGGTAATGACCCATGCGCTGTCATCGGTTTTCACAAGACCGGGCCGTGTTCGCGCTGCGGGGCGTCCTCGATAGACGGATGGCGCATAGGATCCGCCGGCCTCCAGCAGATTGCCGGCGGCGCGCAGGGGCGCGATATTGGCGCGCGCCACCCAGGTGGCCGGAAACCGCAGAGAGGCGGCATGCACGGCCTGTGCGGCGGCCTGATCCGCGCCTGTCTCCGGTGTTGCCGGGCTGATCAGCGCGCCGGTCTGTCCAGCCGCGCGTGCGGATGCAGGGCCCTGGGCGACGAGGCCGCGCAGGTTATCGGCAAAGCCGGCATCATCCGGTGTCAGTCCGGTGGCGGTGACGAGGGCCTGTCGCGTTACGCGCCCGCGCGCAATCCATTCCGTCACGTCCGATGTGGCGGCGCGCGCCAGCGCGGGTGGCGCGCCCGCCAGTCTCTCCCGGAGCAGGGTGCGGGTCCGGGCCACAGGATCGGCGGTGCCTGCGTTGTGATCAAAGCCCGGGCTTGTCCCTTTCGGGATGTGTCTGATCTCACCTGCGCGCGCGTTGCTCCACGGCCGGGTTTCCCGCCAGCCTGCGGGCGGCGGCGTGACGTGATATCCGTAGCGCTCAAGACCGGCCTCGGAGAGCGATTGCACGGTGCAGCGGCACCGCCAGCCATTGGGTGGAAAATGTGTTTGCCAGAATGGGTGATCCCAGGGCAGCACAGTGCCGTGCCGTGCGGCGTGGAGCGGTCGGATGCGGGCGTCAAGCACGCCGACATAGCGCAGCCAGGGACGCCGGTCGGCAAGGCGTGTGATCCGCTGCCACTTCCCCGCAGCAACCGCCATGCGGATATTGGTGTCATAGATGATGCGCAGGCGGCGCGGGCTTCCGAGCCGGGCCTCACGGGTCTCGCCGGTCAACGGGTCCGTCATGGTCTTGCGGCCCCACCATCCCCTGGCGATCAGCAGCGGGGCAAGATCGCGCTGGAAGGTCTCGAAGGTCTGCCCTTCGGCCAGGGCTTTGTCGACGGCGGCGCGGATATCGGTCAAAATGTCCAGGCGCATCACCTTCGCGACAGTGAAGGAGCGGGCGTGCCATGCGGCTTTTGTGTCGCGCCAGTCATAGCCGATGTGGTAGCCTTTGGCGCGGAAAAACTCCACCGCCTCTTCGGGGGGCACATCACGGATATCGGGGGGTGGATCAGCCATGGCTGCCGGTCATGGTCCCGATGATGTCGGCGACATCCTGAGTGGCAGTCATCATGTCTCTCCCCCGGGTCCGTCTTTACCGGCCTCCGCTATTTGTGCGGCTGCGCCGGCGCGCCCGAGGCTTGCGGCGATCCGTTGCGTATCCATGGCATCAAAGAGATCACCGCGTCCCAGCGTTTCCTGAAGACCGGCAAAGTCGGATGCTTGCCTGACGGCCTGGATCACGGGATTCGCCGCCGGGGTCATCATCGCCTCCCAATCGCCCAGCAGGGCGGCGGTCGCCGGATCCACCGCATCGTCATCCGCGCTCCCGGCAGCGAGGCGTGCCGGTGCTGCAGGTGTTGCGGGCGGCGTCCCGGCGGGCCCGTCGGCAGGGGCGGATGTCTCTTCCCACTGACCGCCATAGATGTCCTCGACATAGGCCCTCGTTGGCCGCAGTCCCGAAGCTCCGGCAATGGTCGCGTCGCGACGCGCCCGCGCTTGCAGATCTTCCGGCGGGCTGAGATCCCGACGCAGGCGCGGCACGGCGGCACCGGGAAAGTTCCAGTGTGTGAGCCATGTGGCGATGGTTGTTTGCAGTGCCGCACAGATGCGCCGCGCATCTGCGGCCACGAGCCGCTCAAGGATCTTCAGATGTGCCGCGCCCGTGCCCACATGCTGGCCGATCTCGGCGGTGGCGTGCTGCCCGGTGATGGCGTCTGCAAGCATGCGGTCCATCCGCAGGAGAAAGTCGGCATAATCGGCACCGGTGCGTTTGGAGCTTTCGAGAGGCTCGATATCCTGCCCCTCGCGCAGAGAGATAGAGGCCCCCGTCGCCAGCGCCTCCGTTGCCTCCAGCGCCAGTCTGATCTCACTGTCGGGCGCGTTTGCCCTGTGCCTGGTGATTGCAACCGGCGAGGCAAATCGCTCCGGCGCCAATGCCCACATGCGCACGGTCTGTTGCTTGAACCAGATCGGCCAGAGGCACCAGTTGCTCAGACCCGGTCCGTGTGGCCAGCCACCATTGGCGCGGGGCGCGCGCACCAGAACAAATTTGGCATCCGGCAGGGGAATGCCGCCCGGTGCCGCCCGGGTCAGCAGCAAAGGCATATGGGTCTGTGCATCCCATCGGATGATGCGGGGTGAGCGGGGTCGTAAATCCGCCAGACGTACCTGACTTCCCGAAACATCCCAGATGCATTCGGCAATCGACCATCCGTACCAGGCGGCATAGGCCAGTTCGCGACAGATGCTGTCGATTTCGATATTTGCAAATCGGGCCGCCAGATCCCCGGCCGCCATACGGTCCCGACGCATTTTCCCGCCGGGTTCAATTTCGAGCGGGGCCGCGAGACCCATCTCGATCCGTTGTCCCAGCAGCGCACGCACCTTGGGGTCCTGCAGTGCCGCCTCCGCCGCACTCAGGTCGGACGATCCCGTGCGCCATGCCCCGGGATCACGGCCAATGCCATCGCTCCAGGCGGCGCTCCGGTTCCATATCGGGGACCCCCCGATCCAGCTTTGTTGCGGAGCCGTGATCTCGTCGGTCTGTGGTCGGTTTGGTATATCCATCGCTCTCACCTCATCGCACGGCCAAGGGCTGACCAGGCGACACCGAGAGTGACATCGATCTCATGGCCTGAGCCCGGTCCATCCATCACACCGTGCCGTCCCGCCCCGACCCGGGCCTCGAAGGGGCCTGCGGTGTCGGCGGCGGCGCTCACGGCCAGCGCCATGGCCCAGAAGCGGTCAGCGTGACCATCCGTGCCGGAACGATCCGCTACAAGACGCGGTGCGCCGGTGGCACCGGGCTCAACACGTATCGCGTGCAAATCGTTTCCAAGCGCGTCATCGGCCGGAATGCGTATCCGGCGATCCTCGAAGGCCTCCCGCAGGCGTGTCGCCACATCAAGCCGACGCGACGCCGACATCTGCACCCCTTCCACGGTCAGGGTGCCGTGATCTTCCTGATACTGTTCAACAGGAGCCTCACCCATCCCGGTCTGATCCACCGCGATCCGGAGCGGGCGATGGATGCGCACGAGGCGCGCGAGTTCGGCCCGCTGTTCGGAAAAGGGCGCATCCCGCAATGTCACCATCCGGCGGAGCCAGAGCAGACCGCCCGTATCCTCGATCACAGCGGCCACCCAGAGATCGCGACGGCGCGCAATGTCGACTCCAATGAAGGTTGGAGACCCTGTGCTGTTTTCCGGACGGCCCGCATCCCTGTGTTCCGCCGCGCGCACCAGGTCCCATGTAATCCAGGCTCCGCCACCTGCGGATGGTATGCAGTCGAGCTCTTCGGCGGCAAAGCGGCCATATTGGGCGCGTATGCCAGCCTCCCATGCCCCTGCCGCCCCGGGCGTAACAGGCTGCCGCGTGATCGCGGCGATCCGCTCATAAAGGCCCTGAGCCAGGGCGTCGGCCAGTGTTACACGCTGCACAGTGCCGGGTTGGCGGGCTTCGCGGATATCGCGGCAGAGCGTGTTGAAGGGCGAGGCCTCGCCGTTGTGGGTGGAAATGATGCGCACCCGCCCGCCCCATGTCCGAAACGCCAGCGCGGCTTTCAGCACTTCATCAAGATCATCGACAAACGCGGCCTCATCGACCACGGCCACATCGCCTGGTCGGCCTTTCGAGCGAAAGGCCCTCGGGCTCGATGTCATTGCAAATATCTGCCGCCCCGAGGCCATACGCAACCGGAACGCCTGAATGTCTGTGCCTTCGTTGTCGATCAGGACTTCACCGGCGGCGTGGGCGGCAATCCCGAGATCGCCGGCCCAGCCCGCGCAGTCATCGATGAAGCCACGCGTCATGTCGCGGGCATAGCTTTGATAGTAGACATCGCCGCGTCCCTCGCCCGCATGCATGACCGCATGATAGGCCTCGGCCCATGAAATGCCGATGCGCCGGGATTTCTCGATGACGGCCAACCCGGTCCGATCCTGGACCCATCTGCGTTGATACGGCAAAAGATCCCGCCCGCTCATGCAGTCACCTCCGGTGCTGCGGGTCCGCCTTCCACAGCCGCCCGGGTCGCGGCGGCCACCTCGGGGCTGAGACCTGCGCGACGCGCGGCGGTGGTGGCGCGCTCGCCCCCTGCACGGCGCTCCTGCGCAGCCAGGCGCCGGCGCTCATTTTCCGACAGCGCCTCCCGCAGGCCGGACGAGGCCATCAGATCTTTCAGCATACGCCCCAGAAAATGCAGATCCCGGGGCGAAATATCCTCTCCGGCCTCCTTGAGGCGGGCCTTCGTGGCCTTGAAGGCCAGCGTGGTGATCATCTCGAAGAGTGCCGAATGACGGCGGGCCTCATCCTCCAGCCCGACCTCCCCTATCCATTCCGCAGCCCAGCCGGAGGCTTCCCGCTGCAGCTGTGCAAACTCGCGGTGCTCCGCGCCGTATTCAATGACGGCGCTTTTGCCGACAGAGATTTCAATACCGGCCCCGGCGATGCGCGTATTGAGGCCCTCCGTGATCTCCCGGTAATCCGAGTGACCCCGGTCCATGAGTTCCTCGCGCAGCCAGTCCTGCAAGGCGGCGGGCAGGAGATCGATTTTGCGGCGGCGCATATCAACCCGCCTTCGGCACCGGCCGGCGCACGCCGTCCTGCCGCGCCCGGCCAAGAGCAACATCCAGACCCTGCGGCGTGATCGTGACGACCAGGAACCCCTCGTGATCCTCGATCCCGACAAGGTCTTTGTCGCGCAGCCAGGCCAGGTCGGCCGCCATGGCCTCACGGCTGGTCACAATGCCCACCCCGTTGGCCACCTCGTAGAGGATCTCTCCATTCGAGCGGTGGTCCGAACAGGCTTGCAAATGGATCAGCACCGCAAGGCGGCGGTGCGCGTTCAGGGTATCGGTATAGGAGCTGCTCATGAGGCCTTCCCGTTCAGAAGATGTTCATTCAAAATGGCGACCGTCCGGGTCAGGGTGTCCGTCGCCGATTTGCTGCCGTCGAGAATTGTTTTAATCTCCCGGACATCGCCGCCTTGCGGTTCAAGCAGCAATCGCAGCGCGGCGAGGTCATCCCGGGTGGCAAGCGACGGAAAGGCGGTCTCCAGCGATCTGATCCGCTGGTCGTGCTTCTCTGTCTCCTCCCGCATGCCGCTCATGCTTTTCTCAACCGTTGTCAGCAGGTGACCGTGCCGCGTGACATCTTCGCGCAATCCACCGGCGTCGCTCTCGATCCTTTCAACGCGGCCCTCCAGCCTGGTATGTGACGCGGTGCCGGACGTATCGCCATTGCCCCGGAAAAAGCCCATGCGCTTCAATCCAAGAGCCGCTCCACCCAGAAGCGCGATAATAGCGAGAATGGAGGCGAAGGTCTGCCAGTGTTCCGGTGTCGGCGTCATTGTCTGCCCTGTTTTACTGATTGCACGTCAGTCTATCAGGGCGCGTTGCCCTTTGGCACCGGACCATGGTCCGCCAGAGCCTCGATGATCCGGTGCCTGCGCCGCCTTCACCCAGGCCAAACAGGCGTCATGCAGGTCTTGCCCATGGCCGATGATGCCATGGAGCTGGATCTCGACGACACTCCGCGCCGCCTGCGGGATATCCACCACACCGTTGTTTTCGGGAATTGCAGTCGTAATGCCCTCGACCATATCAACATCCTCTCGCCGCACTGCAACCTGGTCCAGTAATGCCGCAACAGCCTCGTTGTCGCTCATCCCCGCGATTTCCCGCTCTGTCCGATGTATCGGCGCGCGCTGCGCTCTGTGATCTGCAGCCGCTCTGCAATCTGCGCAGCTGTAAGGTTCCGGCGCGCCAGCCAGGACACCACCTGCCGCCGCGCCATCGGGATATCCAGCACATGGCCCCCAAAGGCGGCTATCAGTGTCCGGGCCGCATCCTTTCCAACACACGCCGCAAGCCCGTGCCCGCCCATGCTGTCAAGCCGCGACGGCACACGCCAGTTCCGCCCGCCATAGGCGAGTGCAATGGCGCAGGCTGCGTCCCTGCCGATATGATCGGCGATCTCCGGCAATGACCCCGGCAGGGCGGAATGAGCAGTGCTCATGACAGAGACAACTCCGTCTGACGGGCGCGGGGACGCAGAGGCAGATACGGAGACTGCACCGCAGTCGATATCCGCCCCTGCGCCATCCCGAACGTCTCCGGATTGATCTCGACCCCCGTAAAGCCGCGCCCGGCCTGCACCGCCGCCATGCCTGTTGTGCCGGATCCCATAAACGGATCACAGAGCGTCTCGCCGGGCTGGCTGAACTGGTCGACAAGGGCCGCCATCACCGGCACGGGCTTGGAGCCCGGCAGGCCGCCTTTGGCGGTGTTACACGTCAAAACGCCCCGCGTCCCACCGCCATTCCAGCGCCGCCGCCCGGATCCCGCCCAGGCCACAGCAATGCACTCAAAGCCCCGCGCCGGGCCAATACCGGCAAACTGTGGTGCCGCATCCGGCTTGATCCAGGCCATGGTGCCGTGCCAACGCGCCCCGGCCCCCGTGAGCGCATCATGCCATGGGCGTACCCCCTCGGCCAGACAGAACACCAGCACCCACCCCGCCGAGCCCGCCACCATCGCCTGCGCGGCTGCCTCCCGGATGGACTCTACGCCGGCATAAGGGACAGGGCGCGGCGCGCCCCGTCCATCTGTACGGGCTATGGTGCCCCTGGCGTGATGCGCGTGGTGGACGTCCTCGTAAGGAGGATCAGTGATGATGTGATCAAACCCCGCGCCGCGATCCGCCACAAGGCGCGGCAGCACCTCAAGGCAATCACCGCAGTGGAGATCGGGATCAGACCTGTCGATCATCACGCCTCGCCTCCGTTCGTCTCGCCGGCTTCGGCCCGGGCCAGGCTGCCATTCGGCACCTCGTTCCATTCCCTGCCGTCGAGCATGCGACCGGCACGCTTTTTGCCGATCCGGACGATTGTTGGCCAGGCGTCAAAATCGGTCGGATGCCCGCCGAAATGGAGCCTGCCGCCGTCATCGATCGTCCGCACCGACAGGTGATCCGACAGTCCGGCGAGCGTAAAATCATCGTCGATGCCGCGATACTCGCCCCACTGCTTGAAAAAAAAACGGAATCCCGGCCGCCACGCATTGATCGCGCAGACCGCGGGGCCAGGCCGGTGCATGGCCCCGGCGAACGGTCCGCTTTCCCCGCCGCAGATAACCCAGTCAAGCTTCCCCCAGTCCGGTTCGGCACCGTGAACCGGGTGGATGTCCGACTGTCCCGCAGCGCATCAAAGAAGTGATGCGGCAGATATTGGTCATCGACGTCCTTTGTCCCGCGAAAGATATCAAGCATGTCAAGTCGGGTCAGATCGACCGGCTCCAGCATCGGCTCTGCGCTGACAAAACGGAGGGCCGCCGGCGTGGCCAGCAGGTGGGGGATATTTTGTCCTGCCGTTTTCCGCGACCCCGCGCTGGTGCCCAGCCAGACGTGGAGCCAGCCATCGCCCCAGTCCGGCGGCAGCATCCCGCCCGTATTCTGCGGGCGCTTCGTGAGCAGTTGCCAATCCAGTTGGTCGCATTCGCGAATGAGCGCCCAAAGATCATCGCGCCAGTCGGGGTTCACCGCGTTGTCGAAGACATCGCCCAGGGAAGCGCAGAACACCCGCTGTCTGCGTCCGTGGGTGGCCTGGAAGGCGTCTGCCTGTGCATTCCAGCGGCGCGGCTTTTTCCAGTTCGCCGCACTTGTCCGGCGGCGTGGTGCCTTTGGCCCCCAATGGG
>CBDBLS010000040.1:0-340927 GCA_965207105.1 Roseovarius sp.
CCCCGACCCCCGTCCAGGCCGCTGGAGGCCCGCACCGGCGGCATTGCGATGTCATATCACGGGTGGTGACACGGCGTCACCGGACCATGGTCCGTGCGGGGGCCGGGTCCGTAATTTCAAACTGGCCGAGCAGATTGTTCGTCGCTACTATGTTCTTGCAATTCAATCGTTCTGGACGGATCAGCTATGGCACGAACGGCCTCACCACTCAGATACCCCGGGGGTAAGAGTTGTCTCTATCCTTTGGTTTCTCAAATTCTCAAGGCCAACAGACTGGAGCGGAAACGCTATGCCGAACCGTTTGCGGGTGGCTGCGGCCTTGCCCTGTCTTTGTTGTATGAGGGGCATGTCGGCGACATTCATATCAACGACGTTGATGCGTCGATCTGGGCGTTTTGGCACAGCGTTCTGGATCACACAGAGGACCTTACATACAAGATTGGAAAGACACCAATCACCATTGAGGAATGGCAACGGCAACGAAAAATTCACCTTGCCCAAGACATATCTGATCCAGTGGAGCTTGGCTTCTCTACATTCTTTCTTAACCGAACAAACAGATCCGGCATCATTGAAGCCGCCGGGGTGATCGGGGGGCAAGATCAATCGGGCCACTACAAAATGGATTGTCGGTTCAATCGAGATGATTTGGAGAAGCGCGTCCGCAGAGTGGCGAAGTATCGCAACCTGATCCATCTTACACGGCGAGACGCACTGGACTTCATTAAAGAGGTCGATACCCACCTCCCGCCTTCAACATTTCTGTGTGTTGATCCGCCCTATTTTCACAAGGGCCAAGGGCTTTATACGAGCTTCTATGACCCAAAAGATCACGCTGTTCTGGCCAGTGCTATACTTCGCTCGGAGAAGCCGTGGATCGTTACATATGACAATGTTGATACGATTGGGCATTTGTATCGCTCCCGTCGGCAATATGAATTCGATATTAACTATTCTGTTCAGGAAAAGCGGAAAGGCACCGAACTTCTGATTGCCTCAAAAGGGCTTCGAATGCCCGTGCAGGTCAGAGACAGACAGGTAAACAAACCGCAATATCGTGCGGCCTGATCTACTTAGGCGGACGCACCGGCCCTTTCATACCACGGTGGCGCAGGTGGATAAATACCCGCCATCATTGTGCTCCCCGATGTCGCTCACTCCGGCGACTATATTTGCTCAAATGCCGGGGCAGCCTGAAGACAGCTCAGGGGGGTTCACACACGGCGTGCCAGACATCGAGAAACCGCGCCCCGGCCAGCTTGCTTCGCTCCGTATCCTGGCGGCTCCACGTGGGCAGCGCGGGGCGCAGCCCGTCACAGATTGCGTCGGCGGGGCTATGAACGGGGGGTGTGCAGGCGGTGAGGGTGAGCAGTACCGCCGCCATGACCATGAGCCTGTTCATCTGAGCCTCCCGTGTTCGTCCAGCCGCTCGTCAACGGGCCTTGCGTCGCCATCAGAGGCCCGCAGGGCGTCGTCCGCTGTTTTGCGGGTATCGACATAGCCTTGCAGCGCATCGCGCTCTGCGGCCCTCTCCGCGTCTCTGCGGCCCCTTTGGTACAGAAGGGCCACTGACAGGACAAAGCCGCCCGCCAGTGCGACCATGCGCCCGGCTTTGCTGCCGGCGAGCCAGCGCCATATGATCGCGGGGGCGGCCATGATTATGCAGGGGCGGCCTTGACGGCCCACATGGCGGCCTCCTCGACGGCTTGGATTGCGATGAGGGCGTGACGGCAGGCGGATAAGTTGTCCTCCCCGATCCTCTCGCATTCCGAGATCAGCGCTGCGGCGAGCATTTTGATGCGGTCTACGGTGGGGTGTTCGGAGGGGTCGAAGCCTGCGCGAACAAGGTCGGCGGATGTTGTGCTGACAGCCGTCTGCACAGCGTTGTTCAGGCGTGATTTGGTGACAACGTGCATGATTGTTCCTCGTTGTCTGGTTTCGGTCAGGTTGGCCCGCCGCGTTTTTTATCGCGCCGGTACCAGACCTCGGTGGCGAGTGCGACGATGGCACCCGCCAGCGCGGTGAGCAGATCGGGCGAGGACAGGAGCGCGCCCGTCTCCGCACCGACGATGCCGCGTGTCACAAGCGCCGCCGTGCCATAGCGCAGCAGGATGCGTATGAGGGGGACATGCTGTGCGGGATCCATCAGCCTATGCCCTGCGCCCATTTTTTTATCCGCTCACGCATGATCCACGCGGCGGCCAGCGCAATCACCCCTGCGCCCGCGATGAGCGCATATGTCGAGGGCAGCGCCCCCGTGACCGCGACAGGTGCCGCGACCGTCGCGACGGTGGCGAGCTGCACGGCGCCGGCCTGCACCGTGGTGGAGGCCATTGCGGACGCGCGGGGGGGCGTGGCCCGGCGAATACCAAGGAGGCGGTTGGGCGCGTATCCCGCAACGCTGACCTTATTGCCCTGATTGCCGCCAAGGACGTATATTCTTCCCTCTGCGCGGCGGTGGAAAAACGCCACATGGCCCTGCCAGCCGCTCTTGCCTCCACGCCAGAACACCACCACATCGCCGGGCCCTGCATCGTCCGGAGCCACCTTTTGTCCCCATTTGAGATAGCTGCGGGCGGCAAGGGAGCCGGTGCCCTGCAAGCCGCATTCGGCGAGCATGGCCCCGACAAAGGCGGCGCACCAGGGGGTTTCATCATCGGGCATGGGTTGTCCGGCTTTGCGAAAGTAATCCAGCACTTGCGGATTATGCGCGGCTCCGGGCCATTCGGCGGTGCCCTTGTGAGCCCAGGCGGCGGAATGAACTGTTTTTGACAGTGTCTGTATCATGGGAATCTCCGTGTGCTGACCGGTTGCGTGTCGGATCAAGCGTTCAGATTACCTGATCGGGCAGGCCCCCGCGACGGACCATGGTCCGTCGCGGGGGCCTGTGGCATCGGCTAGACTGGCGGGCATGACACATAAACCCGCCCCTGCCGCACAGCCCGCCGCTGCCGCGCTGTCAGCGCCGCTGCCGCACAGCCCGCCCCTGCCGCACAGCCCGCCGCTGCCGCGCTGTCAGCGCTCGACAGCTGGTTCGATGTCTGCCGCACGGGCACGCATACGGACATGCACAACACCACCTTCACCCTCTCCGAAGGGGACCTTGCGCGTATTGCAGCCGCTTACGCGACCTCTGATCCGGCACCTGTTGTCGTCGGACATCCGGAGACAGATGCCCCTGCCTGGGGCCGGGTGGATGGCCTGCGCGTGGTCGGCGATACGCTCCAGGCAAAGCTGACACGTCTCGACGATGCCTTCCGGGCGGCTGTCGAGGCCGGACGCTATGCGGGCCGCTCGGTGGCGATTGACCGGGACGACACCGGTGGCTGGAGCTTGCGTCATATCGGGTTTCTGGGGGGCGTTGCTCCGGCGGTGCAGGGTCTCAGCCCGGCCATGTTCAGGGCTCCCGCGACGGCTCCCGCCGCGACACTGGAACTCGCGGTTCCGCTGGGCGGCACTGAAGAGCGATCCGCCCGGGACACCACGGCACGGGCGCTGCGCGGCCTGCGCGAGTGGGTTATCGAGCGCTCGACGATTGAACAGGCGGATCGCATTTTGCCCGACTGGGCGTTGACCGAAATCCAGGCCCTCGGGGAGCCGGAGGACGGTGACTTTCTCGCGTCCCTCGCCTCGCGATTTACACAGGAGACATCTATCATGAACGACATCCCGCCCATTCCCGACCCTGCCGCCGCCCCGAACCCTCCGGCTGACCCGGGTCTTGCGCGGGAGCAGGCCGCACTGGCGGCAGAGCGTGCGCAACTGGCAACCGAACGTCTGCAACCGGCGGCGCAGCGGTGTCTGTCCGAGGCGCATGAGCGTGTCGGGACCCATGTGAGCGCAGGTCGGGTATTGCCCGCAGAGGCCGCATCGCTGGAAGCGCTGTTCGCGGCGCTCTCCGGACAGGCCGCTTCGATCCGGCTGGCAGGGTCAGCCACCCCCCAAACCCCCGGGGAGGCGCTGCAGGCCTTCCTGTCCGGCTTGCCCGTGCGCGGACCGGACACGGCGGAATATGCCGGTCCCGGCCAGATCGCCATGAGTGGCGCACAGGCTCCTGTGATGCGGGACGGGCAAACCGCGCAGCATGTCGCGCTGGCGGCGAAGGCGCTGATGGGGAGCGATCCCACAGGCACAATGACCATCGCGGATGCGGTGCGTCAGGTGACAGAGGGAGGTCGCTGAAATGGCCGGACATTCACCTGTTGCAACGGTCTCTTTCAAGGCGTTCGGTGATGTGGCCGCGCGCCGCATCGTGCGGCTGAGAACCTCGAAGGGCGGGGAAGCGGTCCAGGCGGATGCGGACTCCGCCAGAACAGCGGGAGAGCGGCCCATAGGCATTTCCGGTGAGGTGGCCACCGGGGCCGGGCAGATCCTGGATGTGCATATTGCGGGCATCGCCGACCTTGAGGCCGGGGGCGCTGTCATGCGCGGCACGGCGCTGAAACCCGATGCCGAGGGCAAGGCGACAGCCACCGACACCACCGGTGATTGTGTGGTGGGCATTGCTCTGGAGGCCGCCACGGCTGCCGGTGACATCATTCCCGTGCTGCTGTCGCAGCATCGCATGTAAGGAAGGCCTGACAGATGGCAGACAACATTATTTCCACGTACCCTGTGGACTTCGAGCGCACCGCGACCGCGGTGGGCTATGGCAATGACAGCTGTATCGCCGATATGGTCCTGCCCCGGGTCGATGTGGGGCGCAAGGAATACCGCTATACCGAATACCCGCTGGCCGAGAGCTTCAGCGTTCCCGAAACGCGTGTCGGTCGGCGCGGGACGCCCGTTATGGTGCATTTTTCGGCGGAGGAGAAATCAGGCGCCTGTCAGGATTACTCGCTTGAGGATCTGATCCCCGACGATGATGTGCGCAACGCGCCGCCCACAACGGTTGATCCGATAGATCGCTCCACAATGATGCTGACCGATCTGCTGATGATCGATCGTGAAAAGCGCGTGGCGGATCTGGTGTTCGACGCCGCAAAATACGGCGCGGACAACAAAGTCACACTGGCGGGCAATGATCAGTGGTCCGCCAGTCATGACGACAGTGATCCCGTGGCCGATATTGTCGATGCGGTCGAGAGCATGATCGTCAAGCCAACACATTTCTGCATGGGTTCGGAGGTCTGGAAGGATCTGCGCACGCACCCGGCGATCCTGAAATCGGTCAACCGCAATGAAGGGGATCGCGGCATCGCCTCGCGGATGATGGTCGAGGATCTGCTGGAGGTGAAAATTGTTGTTGGCCAGGCCTGGATCAATGCGGCCCGCCCCGGTCGGGAGGCAAGCCTGAAACGCGTGTGGGGCAAGAACGCACTCCTTTACCGTGCCGATCCCAATGCAGCGCCCAATGGCCCGCCCACATTGGGGATCACAGCCTCTTATCGTGGGCGCGAGGTGTATTCCGTCTTTGACCCTGCGCGCGGCGCGCGCGGCGGGCATCGCCTGCGGGTTGTTGACACCTGCGATGAGCGGATCATTGCCGCCAGGGCGGGATACCTGTTCAAAAACGCAGTGGCGTAGGGAGGGCGTAATGGTCGAAACAGTCAAGGCAGCCGAACCGGCTCCTGCAGCCAAAGCGGCCGAACCGGCCCCTGCATGTGTCGCGATCAATCCGGTTCAATATGCGCGCAAGCGCTATATGCCGGGCGATCCGCTGGATCTTCCGCAGGACGTACTGGCCGCGCTGGTTGCGTCGGGGGACGCAAAGGTTCCGTACGCCGGTCCTGTGGCTGCGGGTCCGGATACTGAAGACACCCCGGACGGGGTCGCCTGAGCCATGGCCTATGCGACCCGCGATGATCTTGAAGCCCGCTATGGTTCGGAAGAGATTGCGCGTCTGTTGTGTGATGATGCAGAGGATGATGCAGAGGATGCCGCTGCACGTCTGGCGGCGGTGCTGTCGGACGCGGCGGGCGAAATCGATGCAGCCCTTGCCCGGGAATATATCCTGCCTCTTGCACAGGGTGATTATCCATCCCTCAAGGCCATTGCCTGTGCCCTGGCGCGGCTGGCCCTTTACGACGACGCGCCGAAAGAGGCGGTGACAGACGCGGCGAAGGCCGCGCGCGATCAGCTCTCCCGTCCGGCGCAGGGCTATCTGCGCAGTGGCGATGGTGCGGAACCGCCACGGCGCAACTTTGGCCCTGCAATCAAGGCCCCGCCTGCGCGGATCCGCGAGACGATTGACAGGATCAATCGTCGTGGAGGGTATTCGTGATGGCCGGGGCAGGTGTCCGGATCGATGTCGAATGGGACGATGCCGGGGCCCGGGCGGCTCTGGGGCGTGCGGTCACGGCCCTGGACAACCCATACGAGATGTATGACGAAATCGGCCAGATGCTGGCCTCCGCGGTCCTGCGGCGCTTCGAGACGGAAACGGGTCCGGACGGCACAAAATGGGCACCCTCGCGGCGCGCGCGCAAAAAAGGGGGCCAGACCCTGACAGATTCCGCGCGCCTGCGTCAGTCGATCACACACCGCGCCGATGCCGCCGGCGTCGAGGTGGGCACAAATGTCGTTTACGCCGCGATCCACCAGTTTGGCGGCACCATCAGGAAGAAAGCCCGGAAACAGACCCTTGAATTTGACGATGACACAGGTCGGTTCATATCCCGCAGGAACGCGGCGCGACGCAAGACCGGGCTGATCCGGATCGTGAATGCCCAAATCGGGGCGCACAGCGTCACGATGCCCGCCCGGCCATATCTGGGCGTTTCCGGCGATGACCGGACAGCCGTTCTTGATATTGCGACGCGCATGCTGGCGGAGGGGCGGCGATGATTGTTTCCGCATCGGCATGGCCCGGCTTTGCCGCCGTGGATGCGGTTGCCGAACGCCTTCGCACGCTTGAGACGCTGGTTGACGTGCTGAACGTCTACGACGTGGCGCGGGCGGATGCCCCAAAGCTGCCGTCCGCTGTCGTTGCGCCGTTGACGGAACGCGCCTTGTCCGCTCAGTCCGTCCCCGGTCAGACCCTTCTTCCCCTCGCGGTGGAGATGCGGATCGGCGTGGTGCTTGTCGTTGACGCTGCCAATGACCCGTCCGGACGCAGGACCCGTGCGAAAAAAACGCTGGCTGACGTACTGGGGCAGACCCGTCAAAAGCTGTTGGGCTGGGTACCGGCCCCGGAACCGGAAAACCATGGGGTGACCGGGCCGCTGGCATTTGTGGCCGGACGTCTCACCGAGATCGAGAATGGTCGTATCATCTGGCAGGACGAATGGACCTGCCAATACAGAACATCAAGGGAGTGTAACTGATGGCGCAGAATTTCATCATCGGTGCCGGCAAACTTTATTTTGCCCGGGCCACACAGGACGGCGCGCCCGGAGCGGAGCGCTGTCTCGGGGACGCCGAGAGCACAACGCTCCGGATCAACGAGGAGCGCGTGACGGTGCAGTCAGGCTCGGGGGTGCCGCGCGTGCTGGTCGACGCGGTACGCTCCACCGAGCGCATGATCGACATGGTGCTGCGGGATATGTCCCTGGGCAATATCGCCCTGTTGTTCGCCTCGGATACGATCCCGGTGCCCGCGACAACGGTGACAGGCGAGCGGATTGCCGTCGGCCTGTTGGATGGCGGCCCATGGTATGGGCTCCCGTCCGCCAGGGGCCGTCGGATCTCGGACCTCATCCTGCGCCCTTTGCGCGGCGGAACAGCCTACACGCTCAATACCCATTACCGCGCCGATCCGGGATCCGGCACAATTCGCATTCTGGATGCCGGGGCGGATGGTATCGCCGCCAACACCACAATCCTCGCGTCCTATACGATCGACGCCGCGACCCGCATCTCTGTGGGGCAGGCCCGGGTCGTCACGGGCGCACTGCGCTACGTCGAGCACGCTCCGACGATCAATCCGGCATCAAAGGGCCGTAACATCTACTGCCCGGACGTCAAGCTGCGCCCAAACGGTGACTGGACGCTCACCGGGCGGTCGGAGCAGCGGATCCCGCTCAGCGCCAATATATGGCAGCCCGAGGACGGCTCCGCCGCGATGATGATCGACGGGGAGGACCTGCGATGAGCGACGATGCGGAGACCCTCGCCATCCTTGATCCGGATGTAACAATCACACTGCGCGATCCGGACACCGGCGCGGCGGTGGAGATAACAGTGCGCGAGTTCCGGATGCGCGAGGGCCTCGATGTTCAGGTGATCGGGGCTCCCCTGATCCGTGATCTTGCGGTTCAGGTGGGCGACACGGCGCAAGAGCCCGATGCCGTGCGCACCGGCGCTGTGCTGGGGGCGCATGCGGATATCTGGCTGCGCATCTGCGCTATGGCCAGCGGGCAATCGGTGGAATGGATTGGATCGCTTGCGGACACCGAGGCCCATGCGCTGCAATCGGCGGTCTGGCAAGTCAACACGGGTTTTTTTATCCGCCGCCTGGTGGCCCAGGCACTGGGCCAGGGGGTGGTGGAGACCGTATCGCGCTCTCTCGCGTCCTCGAGCAGCTTGCAGCCGACGGGCACGGAGATATCCGAAGCCTCCCCGCCACACTGACATGGAGACAGATCATGCTGATCTGGCAGGCAGGACAGTCGCGCCGTATCGAGATGCCGGGCCATAGTCTGGTGCGGGGCCTGATGCAATGACGCAGGATATCGACCTCGCCCTGCGCGTCAGTGGCGATATAGGCGACGCGCTGGCCGTCCTGCGCAAGACCAGGGCCGAGCTGGATGCGACGGGACGCGCGGCGGAGGGGCTGGGAGGACGGACCACACAGGCGAGCACTGAAATGGACGCCACGGGCCGTGCCGCGCAGGGGCTGGAAGAACGGATCACACAGGCAGGGGCCGCCGCCGCGCAGGCGAGCACTGAAATGGATGCCACGGGCCGTGCGGCGCAGGGGCTGGGAGGACGGACCACACGGGCAGGGGCCGCCGCCGGGCAGGCGAGCACTGCATCGCGCGCCCTGGGTGAGCGCATGAGACACCTGCGCCCACAGATCCAGAACACGGCGTGGCAGGTGGGTGACTTCGCCGTCCAGGTGGGTGCAGGCACATCCGCGAGCCAGGCGATGGCCCAGCAGCTTCCGCAATTGCTCGGTGGGTTTGGCGTTCTTGGCGCGGTTCTGGGTGCTGTCGCGGCCATTGCCGTGCCTCTCGGTGCCGCATTTTTGCGCACAGGCGAGGAAGCGGAGAGTGCGTCCGACGCCACATCGCGGCTCGCGGATGCCACGGAGAGGCTGCGGGGACTGAAAGACCTTGGCGGTGATCTTGAGGATCTGGCCGAGCGTTACGGGGTTGTCACAGCGCGGGTTCGGGACCTTCTGGCCGCGCAGCGTCAGCTGGCGGAGCGTGAAGCGCGGGATGCACTGCGCGCGACAGGAAAGGGCCTGCTGGACAGTCTGCCCGAGGCGCTGGCCGCCGGACAGGACCGGGTGGCGGCGGATTTCGAGGATATTTTGCAAGGGACCGTGCACCGCTCCGGTGACGTGCTTCGCGAAGCTGGTCTGGATGTATTCGACGTCTCGGACAACGACAGCGTGAAAGCCCATCTGCGAGACACCTTTGGAGAGACCCCGACAGGGTTCGTCAAGGATGCCGATCTGGACAACATCGAAGATGTCGATACCCTTCTGAACACGATAATCATCAGGCTGCGCTTGTTCAACGAGGGCGCGGTCCAGACCAGTGACGCCTTTATGGTCGCCCACAGATCCATGTCCGCCGCCCTGCGCCGGTACGCAGATGAACTCGGACTTGCCGGTGAACAGCTTGCCGGTGAACAGACAGAGGCACTGTCATCGGCATCACTTGATCTGCGCAACGCTCTTGACGGCGATGATATCAATGAAGTTTCCGACGCCGTCGCAAACATGCGCAAAGTCCTGGAGAATGCCCTGGGGGGTGAAGACCTCACCACAGATCAACGAAAGGCGCTGGACGTACTGATCGACCGGTTGATCGCAGCCGAAGACCAGGCACGCCGGCTCGGGACGCTCAAGACGGGTGATCTGGGCCTTGGCGTTGCCATCAAGGCCGCAAAGGCGCTGGCGGATGAGGCCGCGCGCGCCCGCGATGAGCTGGCCGCTTTACCGGGGGTGCAGGCGGCCGCTCTGGCGGTGGCGCGTATTCGCGAGGCCACGGTTGGCGACCCGGAGGCCCGGGCACGTCAGCTGGCGGAGCGTGGTGCCTTGGCATTACAGGCGGCGGCCACGGCGGGCCGGTCGGATCTGGACCCCGCGCAGCGCTTCGATGCCGAAGCGATCCGGGCGGCCGGAGATAACGCGGTAGCCCTGGCCCGTATCAACGCGCGCACGCGCGATGCCGAGGCCGCACTGCGCGAATCAATCTCCGGCAGCGGTGGCGGCGGTGGTAAAAATGATCCCGCCACAGCCCTGATCAAGACGTTGGAGCAATATCAGAGCCGTGCAGAGATCGCCTCTATCCGCCTGCAAGGGTTGGGGGGCGGGGAAGAGGCGGGGTTTATCACCACCGCAGAGGCCGCGCGGCTGGCGGAGACAGCGATTGCGAAAATCGGCGATAACCCTGCAGCGGCTGCACAGGTGCGTGAACTGGAAGCCGCTGTCAATGCGGCAGCCGAAGAGGCTATCGCAATAGAGCGCGCGCTGAGCCGGGGACCGCAGGGCGTAGACGCCATCCGCGCTGGACTGCGGGGCTATGCCGAGGAGGCGAGCTTTGCGGGCAATGAGATCGAAAGCGCCGTCGGCGGGGCATTCAATGGCCTGGAAGATGCTCTCGTGCAGTTTGTCTCTACGGGCAAGCTGGAGGTCGGGGATCTGGTCGACAGCATCATCGCCGATTTTGCCCGCATCGCCATTCGCCAAAATATCACCGGCCCGTTGGCCGATGCTTTGGCCGGGGTTTTGGGCGGGGGTTTGGGCGGGGGTTTTGGCGGCGGCACGGCACCGGCACCGACGACGGCGGTGCGGCCCCGGGGCAGACCGTTTCACACAGGGGGCGTGGCCGGGGGTGTGGCCGGGGATGTGGCTGGTCGGGCGCAAGCCATCATTGCGGCCTCCGCCGCCACAGCGGGGCGCACGGCACGCGAAGTGCCCGCCATCCTGCTGGAGGGTGAGGCGGTGCTGACCGCTGATCAGTCCGCCGCATTGAGCGAAATGCTGCGCCGGAGAGACCGCCCCCGATATCATCGGGGCGGGGCAGCGGGGATCGACCCCGCGCGCATTCCGGCCGTCTATAAAACGCAGGCACCGGGTGCCGCAGTGTCAATCGCAGAGTAAAATGGGTCCATGTCGCGGCGTAAAAATGGGCCACTTCGGTTGATGTTTTGTGGCGCTTTTGCACGCGTGCTCGTCACAAAGCTGAAGCGTGCCAAAGCGCATGCTGGCCATAAGGCCAGCATTATTCTGACTGTGATTGCGGGCTGGTTATTTTCGGTTGTTGCGACTGTGTTTGAGCCGATAGCTTTCGCCATTCATCTCGAGGATGTGGACGTGATGGGTTAAACGATCGAGTAGCGCACCGGTCAGCCGCTCAGAGCCAAAGACTTCAGTCCATTCATCGAAGGGCAGGTTCGAGGTTATGATGATGGAGCCGCGTTCATAGCATTGGGATATGACCTCGAAGAGCAGCTCTGCGCCAGATTTGCTGAGCGGTACGAAGCCCAGTTCATCAATGATCAACAGGTTCTGGCTGGTCAGTTGCTTTTGAAGGCGCTGCAATCTCCGCTCATCTTGAGCCTCGATCAGATCATGGACTAATGCCGCAGCCGTTGTGAAGCGCACCTTCAGTCCTCTTTGACATGCAGCCAGCCCAAGTCCCAGGGCGATGTGTGTCTTGCCCGTGCCTGACGGGCCGAGCGCGATGATGTTCTCCCTGCGATTAACGTAATCGCATCGTGCCAGATCCATCGTCAGGGGCTTGTTCAAGCTTGGCATGATCTTGAAGTCAAAGCTATCCAAGCTCTTGGTGCTGGGGAACTTCGCCGCTTTGATGCGCCGTTCAATCATCCGGCGTTCGCGGTCGATCAATTCCATCTCACACAGCCGCGCCAGATAGTGGATGTGATCTTTGTTCTCTGCAGCACAGAGCTGCGCCTGTTTGGCATACTCGCCTTGGAACGTTGGCAGTCGCAGTTGTTTAAGATGATGCCGTAGAAGAATCCGAGGGGCTTCGGTCATGCCGCGGTCCTTCCCATCAAGCTCATGTAACTGGATGGGCGTGTTGTGCCGACATTGGCCTTGGGCAAGTATGGATAGAAGTCCAAATCCAATCGTGGTGGCCGCTTCTCAACCCGACACAGTACAAGGTGTTTTACGGCGTCATAGCCAATTGCACCCATATCTATTGCCTGCTGGATTGCGCCTTGCACAACATCCATTTCGAAGGTCTCCAAAAGGCGCAAGACTTGAACGTATTCTCGCTTGCCCGGCTTACCCATTCTGGCTTCAAGCAGTCGGTGCAGCGTGGCAAATACATCTGGCAAATGCCAACCCTGCAAAGGCGCGGCCTGATCCAGGGCACCCACCTTTTGTTCAAGCAGGGGCAAAAAGTGCAATGGGTCAAAGACCATATCCGCTGATGTGTAGGATCGTTTGTGCCGCGCAATAATCTCATTGCCGCAGCCGATGATAACCTCATGCACAAACCCACGCACATGAACATCGTGGTGCGCATAGGCTACTGGCACCGAGTAATCATTGCTGCGATAGCGCACCATTGAGATCGACGTTGCACGCGTGCTGACGTGATCGCAGGCTTCATATTCTGCGACGGGCAATCCCATCAGAGCATCCAAATCCGACATCAGGCGTGCGCCTATGGTTTGGGTGTGACCCCGCAACGTATCGTCCTGACGTGCTAAACACTTCTCTTCCAAATGTGCGTTCAGATCATCAAAGCTGTCATAGCGAGGTGCGGGAACCATGAAGTTGCGGCGGGTGTATCCAACCATGCCCTCAACGTTGCCTTTATCGTTCCCTCGCGCGGGTCTGCCAAACTTGTCATCAAACAAGTAATGCGACTGCAGTTCCGTAAACCGACGTGTGCGGATGCGCGTCTTATCCCCGAGTATCCGAGCCACGGCGATCTTGGTATTGTCGTAGAGAATGGATTGCGGAATGCCGCCAAAGAATGCAAAGGCGGACACATGGCCATCGCAAAACGCCTCGGTTGTCTCAGCTGGATATCCCTTCACAAACACCGCATCAGAATGTGGCAAGCTCATCACGAAGAAGTGGATCTTGCATTCCACGCCACCGATCACGCCCAGCGTCTCACCAAAATCAACCTGCGCATGGCCCGGCCGATGCGACAACGGCACAAACACCTCTTTGGTGCGCCGTTTTTGCTCGCGCACGTAATAGGTCACCGTGGTCAGGCTGCCGGCATATCCATGCTCATCGCGCAGCCGTTCAAAGATGCGCTTGGCCGTGTGTCGCTGCTTTTTGATCAGGGCTTTGTCTGTGCGCAGTATCTCATCGACCACACCAACATAACCATCAAGCGTTGGCCGCCGAGGCGCTTCCGACCGACGATACCCAGGCGGAAGTTCATGGCGCAGCATCTTCGCGATCGTCTTACGATCTTTGTTCTCTAATCTGTCAATGCGTGTTTCCTGAGTTTCCTGCTTTTGATGTCAGAGGTTGCCTTTGTTCTCTTCGAACTCTGAGGTTCATGATGGGGTTGGCTGGGTGTGGGTCGGCAATGTTGAAACCGCAATCATACCGTTGGTCTTGGCTGTTGCTACAGAATCGGCGCCGTGTCTCACGCCCTCCCTCGGGCATCGTCCCAGATGGGAACTTTGATTTAGGAATCCTCGTTGTCGCCTCGTAAGCCTTACGCGGACTGGAAGTCAGTTTTGTCTCGCATAATGGCATGAAGTATGATTGCCAGACGACGCGCCAGAGCCACTCGGGCCTTTCTCATCGTTGAGCGCGCACCGATTGCGAGGGCCCATGTCTTCAATTTGAGCGGAGCGGCATACCGCGTCAGCATCACATTGGCGGCCTCATAGAGAAGCGTTCTGACGCGCACGTCGCCCCGCTTTGAGATGCTGCCCGTGTAGTCGATTTCACCAGATTGATGCCGTCGCGGCACCAGTCCAAGATACGCCCCCACATCACGCGATTTCCTGAAACGCGACGGATCATCAATTGCTGCGGCAAAGGCCAATGCTGTGATCGGACCGACCCCTGGTACCGTCATAAGGCGCTGGCAGACTTCGGATTTGCGGGTCATCTTTTTGATGTCGCCATCAATGGCTGCAACCGCCGCGAGGATTGCTTCGCGTGCTGCGAACAGTCCGCAAATTGCGGCATGGAGGCCAGGCACTCCATCGCTAACTTTTAGCGCCGCGTTTTTGAATGCCGGAGACAAAGCTCGTGGCAGCCGCACGCCGAAGACGACGACCAGACCGCGGATCTGATTGTCGAGCGTCACACGCTGTCCGACCAGCTTCTTGCGGGCTGCGATCAGCGACCGGATTGCGTGCGCTGACAGTGATTTGACATGGGTCGGCTTGTAGAATCCCGTCCGCGCCAGGTGTGCCAAACCGCGGGCATCATTGCGGTCCGTCTTGTGGCCGGCCAGAGATTTAAGGGCCTGATATGCTTGCCTGCTCTCGATGCAAACAACCGGGACACCAAGCTCCGTCAGCCCATGGTAAAGCATTGGTGCCATCCGTCCCGTTTCAAATACAACTTTGGCACATGGTGGTCCAGAAGCGAGGAAGTCAGCGATCGCTTTTGGTGTTGAGCTCGCTTTTCCTTCACGAATAAGGGCCCCTTCACGATCCAGAATGCAGATATGCGTCTCTTCCATGGACACATCCAAACCAGCAAAATATTCCATTGGTCAGTCTCCTTTTCAATTGCATGTGCATCCAGAATAACAGGGGTAACTGAGTGCTGATCCTGATTACGCCATGTTGAAAAACCGCGCCGCTTCTCGGCCAGACATACCGTCCTTCAAACAAGCACGGCGCACACGACTATAAATATCCACAGAATACATCTCCCGCCCTCCGAATAAACGAAGGGCACAAACTGGCGGACTTTTACTCCGCTACAACTGCGATATGCAGCCGCTTCTGTGGCCCAATATTGCTCCGCGTTTTACAGACGAAGAGAGCGTGCGCCTCACCGCCATCGATCACATGGCGGAATACTATGCCGCCGAGACCTCCGATCTCACCACCCCGGATGCAACGCCGCGCGTTCAGGCGCAAAGCAGTATTCGGGCCGTCACACTGCAAGCCCGCATCATGGAGGGATCCACCCGGGTGTCCCTGTCCCTTGCCGTCGCAGGCCAATGGGCAGGCGCATCCCTTGTTTCAAACGATCCCGCAGCCCCGGAGAATATCCCCAACGGAAAACTGAATGCAGAATGGGCCACTGAACTTGCCGCCGGAGCGAGGCTCACCGTCACCATAACCCCATTGCCCGGTCCGGGTGGGGCAGGTGCGCCCGCCACATCAACCGTCATCATCCCAACCGCCACCGCGCCCTACAGATCGAGACACGACAGGAAGTGAACCCCCTGCACCGATTTGGAAGGGTGAACGTACCGTGCGCCAATCAAGTGCGCAATCAAGAAGAAAAGCGCCGGGAAAATCAACGGTAAATACCCATGTAAATACCCGGGAAAATCACGTCGATTGCGCACTTGATTGGCGTAATTGCTCATTTTGATTGGCGCGCTACACCTCCTCCGACTAAAGTCAGAGGGTTCAGTGGTTCATGAGCGCCTTCGGCGCACGTTTGAATGTTTTTCCGACTAAAGTCGGAGGCTTTAGACCAGATTGTGGAAAGTAAAAATGTGCGCGCAGGCTTTCTCACGGGTGCGTCCACTTTACGGCGACGGCAAATCGCTTCAGGCACCGCGCGGTCCTCGCATGTGAGGCTGAATGTCTTATGATGTTTGACCATGCCAGGAGGATGCACGTCCCGATACAAAACGATATGCGGCGAATCGACTCACCGACAAAAATTCTCAGGTCAATTCAGGCGGAGGAGTATATCGTATTTCGGCAGTAGATTTTTCCACGTTCCGCTCTTCCATTCTCTGACGGCGCTTCCCATGTCAAAGTCCATGACACAAATACTTCATGGCCTGCCCAAAGGGTTTGAGGCCGACGCGGCGGGGCTGTATTGGCAGGCCTTTGGAGAGAAACTGGGCAAGCTGATGGGTCCCGAGGCGCGAGGCGCGGCTTTCTTTGCCGACAGTTTGAACCATGAGGCCGTGCTGGCCGCGATGGAGGGGGATCAGCTGTTGGGCATTGCCGCCTTCAAGACCAGCGCGCATGGCTTTTCGGCGGGCGGAACGGCGGCGCTGTTTCGCCACTACGGGCTTGGGGCGCTGTGGCGGCTGATCCCACTGGCGATGCTGGAACGCAAGGCGCCGGATGGCATTTTGCAGATGGACGGTATTTGTGTCAGTGCCCAGGCCCGCGGCAAAGGCGTCGGCACTGCCCTGCTGAACGCGTTGTTCACCCATGCCGCCGACACCGGGTACGAGGGGGTCACCCTTGATGTGATCGACACCAATCCACGCGCCAAAGCCTTGTATGAAAACCTGGGATTTGAGGCGGCAGGCATCGAGCATACCAGCATTCTGCGCCCGCTCTTGGGGTTCGAAACAGCCACCAGAATGGTCAAGCGGCTCAAGTAAGTTTATCTTGCCCTTCACCGCCCAAACCGCTATCCCGCCCTGCACGGTCGGGCTGTAGCGCAACCTGGTAGCGCACCTGCTTCGGGAGCAGGGGGTCGGAGGTTCGAATCCTCTCAGCCCGACCAGTTTTCAAGCTTGGGATGTCAGAAGGCTTTGACTTTTGCGTCAAAGATCATGTCCGAACGGGTGGTGGTGCGTATGCGGCCTGATCGCCGCTCTGATGAAGGTTTTTCGACGCGGGTCATTGCGCGGGGTTTCGGCACGGGCTGACTGTGGCCCGTGTTGACAAACCTCTCAGGGAGGAAGCCGCGGGGGCTAGGTGCTATCTATGGGGAAAGAGTGCGGTTGGCTTTGTCTTTGACTGTCACGGACGCACCGGCTTGGGGGTTCAGGCCGGTCGTCTCCGAGTTTTGCCAGAGGATTTGCCTCGGATGGATGTCCTTTTGCGTCGTTCGCGCGGCCTGTCGGGGCGCTGCAGACGAGGTGGCTTGGCCGGCATTGCCGCAGCAACCGGTCTGGGGTGGACGGGATGGACAGGCTTTCGGTCATGCGGCCTGCCTCCGTGGTGGAGCACGAGACCGTGGAAGCTCCCCGCGCCGGAAGGTCTCGATGATGCGCATCCGCCCGCCGCAGTCGGGGCATGGCTCCCGCAATGTCATCGGGATGACATCGGCGGTGGATGCGTCTTGCTGCATTGCTGGTTGCGCGCCGAGCAACGTGCGGGTCCTGGCAAGGTTGCTTTTGCGGGTTGCGCTGGCCAACAGGCCGTAGTGACGAATGCGGTGGAACCCGCCTGGGAGCACATGGATGAGGAACCGGCGCAAGAACTCGTGCGTATCAAGCCGCATGACCTTCATACGGTCTCCACGTTTGATCCGGCAGTCTTTCCAGCGGAACACCACGGTTCGGGCATCAGCGCTGACAGGGCGGCTGTTGGAGATGGCAATCCGATGCGTGTAGCGGCTGAAGTATGCCAGTACGGCTTCGGGTCCGCCGAAGGACGGTTTGGCATAGACCACCCATTCGGACTTGCGAAACGCCGCGGCAAGGGAGAGTGTCCTGTCTTCTGTGTATGAGTAATTCGGTCCATGCTTCCAAACTGAAGGAGCATGACGATAATGACGATTTCCAAGGAACTACCGGGCGAGCTGCCTAGCGGTGTTGAACGACCCAAAGATTTACTTGGCGACAAGGGTCTGATGAAAGAGCTGAAGGTCCGGCCGATGGAGCGGATGTTGGGGGCTGAGTTGACCGAGCATCCGGGCTATGAAGCACACGGTGAACCTGCCAGCCAGCAGACCAACCGGCGCAACGGAGCGACGCGCAAGGTGCTGAAGGGCAATGACGGGGCGGTGCCGATTGATATCCCACGTGACCGTGACGGCAGTTTTGAGCCGGAATTTATCCAGAAAGGCCAGACCCGGATCGACGGGATGGATGACAAGACTACCGGGCTTTACGCAGCTGGTTTATCAACCCGTGATATCAGCAGCCACCTTGAGGAAGTCTATGGGTTACGGGTCTCTGCCGACCTGATCAGCCGTGTCGCCGATGCTGTTCTGGAGGAGGTCCCGGACTGGCAAAACCGGGCTTTGGAGCCGGTTTATCCGATCGTTTTCCTTGATGCCCTACGTGTTGAAATCCGCGATGCCGAGAGCCGTCAGGTCAAGAACAGGGCCGTATACGTGGCCCTGGGCGTCACCCCTGATGGTGAGCGTGAGGTTCCGGGCCTGTGGATTGCCGCCAATGAAGGGGCCAAATTCTGGCTGTCCATTATGAGCAATCTCAAAAACCGGGGGCTGGAGGACATCCTGATCGCCGTTGTGGATGGCCTCAAGGGTTTCCCCGACGCTGTCAACGCGGCCTATCCAGATACCACCGTGCAAACATGTATTGTACATCCGGTGCGCCATTCATTGAACTTCTGCGGCTGGAAAGATCGCAAGGAAGGGGCCAGAAGCCTGAAGCAGATTTATCAGGCCGTAAACGACGGGGAGGCCGCCAAAGCCCTTGATGCTTTCGAGGATGAATGGGGCCAAAAATACCCCTCGATCGCCCCGGGCTGGCGGCGGGCATGGCAGGAGGTGATCCCGTTCTTCGCCTTCCCCCCGGATGTGCGCAAGATCATCTATACCACCAACGCCATAGAAAGCCTGAACCGGGTCATCCGGAAAACTACCAAAACCCGCGGCGGCCTTCCAACCGATGATGCTGCAACAAAGCTGATCTATCTGGCCATCCGCAACTTCGAAAAATCCGGTCGATGTGTCAGAGAATGGGTTGCGGCACGAAACCGGTTCGCTATCCTATACCCGGAACGGTTCAACAGATGACCCGTTTTAACCGCATGGGCCAAACCCCATACACAGAGCTTCGGACATTCCCAAGCCAGGCGGCAAATGCATCAACGTCTGCCAACCCGGCCAGATCGCCGAAGAAGGCGAGCTCTCCCACCCGATGCAACGCGATCAGACCTTCGATGAACAGCCGACGGAACAGTCTGGACAGCACCCGGACATGCAGGAAGAACCCAGGCTTGCAGCCAACCCGACGGACGCCATCTTGCGAGAGCCCGCCTCCTGGTACGATCATGTGGACGTGGGGATGGTGCGTCATTGCCGGTCCCCGGGTGTGGAGCACACTGGTCATACCGACGCGGGCACCCATACGCCTGGGATCGGCGGCGATGGTCGTCACCGTCTCTGCCGATGCTTTGAACAGCAGGCCGTGGACGGCCTTTTTGTTCCAAAAAGCGATCCGGGCGATCTCGGCTGGCAAGGTGAAGACCAGATGGAAATACTCCACCGGCAGCAGATCATCTGCCCGCGCCGCCATCCAGTCACGCACGGCTGGTCCCTGGCACTTCGGGCAATGCCGGTTTTTGCAACTGTTGTATGCGATGTGTTGGTGATCGCATTTGGTGCAAGCCGCCATATGCCCGCCGAGCGCTTCCGTCCGGCAAGCCTCAATGGATGACATCACCTTGAGCTGCGAGAGGCTCAGATGCCCTGCATTGGCCCGCCGGTAGGCTGGACCATGCGCACGAAAGATGTCTGCAACCTCCAGCGCGTGCCGCGGCACGCTGACCGATCCGTCAGGCCACATCCCGGATATGCTCGAATGGGCTGGCGACGTTGCGCAGTGTCTTGGCGGCGACATGGGTATATCGCGCCGTCGTGGTCAGCCTGGCGTGGCCAAGCAACACCTGTATTACCCGCACATCCGTATCAGCCTCCGGAAGATGGGTCGCGAAGCTGTGCCGAAGCGAATGCAGCGTCGCAGGCTTTTTTATCCCCACCATTGCTTTTGCCGAGTTGAAAGCCCTGTTCAACGAACGGGGTGACATCGGCTCGACCCGGCTTTGACCCGGGAACAGCCGGCCTTGCGGACGGGCCTCGCGCCAATAGGCCCGCAGCAACTCCAGCAGAGATGGCGACAGCATCACGTCCCGGTCCTTGCCGCCCTTGCCCCGCTCGACGTGGATCAGCATGCGGTCACTGTCGATGTCCCGGACCTTCAGGTTGGTCACCTCGGAGGCGCGCAGACCGGCACCGCAGCCAATGCTCAAAGCAGCCCGATACTTCATACCCGGTCCCGGTGCCGCCGCCGGAACCGCCGAAACCTCCTCGATGCTCAGAACAATCGGGAGCTTGCGCGGCTCGGTGCGGAACTGCATGTACTTCTTCATGTCCTCGCGATCACACGTCATGCCGAAAAAGAACCGCAACGCTGTGATCCGGGCGTTGTAGAGCGAAGGTGTGACCTCAGTGTCCGTCATATGAAGTTGACAGGCGCGCAACTCCTCCGGTTTCGCGGTGTCCGGTGAGCGCCCCGGAAATGCAGCAGGGGAATCGCATGAGTTTCACGGCGCGAGGATTTGAAGCGGGAAGCGGTTGTTCCAGCCTGCC
Organism: Roseovarius sp.; assembly: GCA_965207105.1. Classification (GTDB taxonomy): domain Bacteria; phylum Pseudomonadota; class Alphaproteobacteria; order Rhodobacterales; family Rhodobacteraceae; genus Roseovarius. The sequence goes on from CBDBLS010000040.1 coordinate 20,513, forward strand.
CTTTTCCGCATTCCTCCGAGGGAGTTCTCGCTTTTTGCTTTGTTGAGCAAATTCATTGCGATGTGCTTGATGACGGCGAAGTTGGCGGGTGCGTGATCTTTTCGTATCCGGCTGTCGTCATCGCGGAAGGTGACATCAAGCACCCGGTGGAGGCGGTTTTCAATTCCCCGGTGAGAGCGTACGGCATGGGCAAGGCGCGCGGCGTCTTTTGGCAGGGACGGGATGAAGTACCGCGTTTGCCGTGTCGTCTTCCCGCCACTTTCCCGAAGCGGGACGACGCGGCCAATGCTGAGCAACCCCTCCCGATGGGGATGGCGCTTTTTCAACCGGCCGATGGCGTCGCATTGGGTGTATGTTCGCGTTTCAATCCTACCCCTGTCGCCGTCAACCGTCTGTAGTGATTCTGTGTTTTCCCGATCCTGTTCTTCGAACCACAGTTTCACGTCCTCATGGAGAAGCCCCTGATTGCCCTTCAGGGCCAGCACATAGTCAGCACCCTTGTCACGGATTTTGCAGGCGATCTCACGTTGGCACCCCATCGCATCCAGCGTCACGACCGCGCCCTCCAGGAAGAGCAAATCCAGGAGAACGGGGATGTCCCTGATCCCGTTCCTTTTGTGCGCGTCGGCTTGCTGGCCGGGCACGAGGCGTAGATCGTTACACCGGGCCGGGATCAGATGCAGAGGCGTTTCACCACCGGCCCTTGAGCCTCGCGCTGTCTTGCCGTCAATGGCAACGAGCGTTCCTCCAACGCGCCCGGCCAACCCGGACGCCCACGCGGCAAAGGCTGCGTTGAACTCTTCAGGATCAAGCGCCCGAAACACCGTCGAAAGCGTGTCACGGGAGGGTATGCCATGCTCAAACGTAGCCAACTTGCGCAGGAAACCCGACTTTTCCTCGCCATAAAGGGCAACATCGACAAAACTCCCACACCCCGACACCACTCCGCACAGGCTCAAAAGCGGAATCCCATCAAGTGGATACAACACCTTCGTCTCCTGGCGGGGATCAGAAATCGACGAGGCAAAAGATTGAAACAACACGGTATTTTCCAAAGCAGCGCCCTCCGGACATGAACTTTGGAAAACTGAATCAGAGATAGAAGATCAAGGCAAACCAAAGGATGCTATTCATGCGATACCCTTGGGAAATGCAGTGAAATCCTTGAGCGCCCGAATATGGGCTTTCTGTGACGTCTCCGCCATCCCGCGAATACGCATGTCCTCGATCATCCGCGCACGCAGCGGGCTCATCTTCTCCTGTGTCATGGGAACCTCCTGTCCAATTGAGAAAGCTCAATCGTCAGTCAGATCAGTCACATCGCAAAATGCGCGGCATCAGTGAAGTTGTCGTCCGTTAGCCACACGCGCCAATGCCGCGAGAGCGGCTTAGTCCAAGAGCCCATCCAGGACATTCGCAAATTATACAACCGAAGCCGGGCGAGCGCCGGACCGTGGGGTGGCGCTGCACCGGTCTTGTGATGCGCTTTTATGTCCGCAAAGTCTGTAAACCCTATCTGCCGAGCACCCAACCTCACCAAAGCGCCAGCCCGGCGAGACGGTCCGGCGCCTCCGGCTTGATTCCGGGCTCTGGTGGAAGACTGAACGGCGGCCTCATCCCCGCATATCGGCCATTGGGACCGTGATGCTTGATATTTGGGTCTGGTCTGCACGACGGCCTTCGGTAGCTCCCTGCGTTTTGGCGCTCCACTGAATCAAAGATCAGGGTGTTGGCATCAAGCCCGTGTTATGACCCACACGTCACCTTTTGTTCAGAGTGAGTACGTATCGCGGCACAGCAGCCGACTTATGCCCTCAGGAAATCGCCCAGAATACTATTGAACAATTCCGGCTTTTCCAGATGAGCGGCATGGGCACATCCTGGCATGACGGCTAGTGTTCAGAGTCTGACACTTCTTACCTATTTCCGCGGATTTCATCCAGCGTGTCGAGTGCGCGGCGTTCTCGGGTGAGGATATCCTTGGCGCTCCTGGTCCATTTGAAAGGCTTCGGTTTCTCGTTGTGGAGCGCCGGATAGTCGTAGATCGCAGCCTCCAGGTCATCGACGCTGGAATAGCTGCCGCGTCGGATGCGCCCGGCGGTGATCTCGGCGAAGAAGCGCTCGACCAGGTTCAGCCATGAGGCGCTGGTGGGGGTAAAATGCAGCTTGAAGCGGGGGTGCTTTTCGAGCCAGGCCTTGACCTCGGGTGTCTTGTGGGTGGCGTAGTTGTCGAGCACCGGATGGACCTCGCATCGCACTGGCGTGGCCTTGTCGATACTGCGCAGGAATTTCAGGAACTCCCTGGCTCTGTGGCGGGGCATGCAATTGCCGATGACCGTGCCCGTCTTCACATCAAGGGCGGCGAACAGCGTGGTCGTGCCGTGGCGTTTGTAATCATGGGTCATGGCGGCGGCGCGACCCTTCTTGAGCGGCAATCCCGGCTGGGTGCGATCAAGTGCCTGAATTTGCGACTTCTCGTCGACGCACAGCACCACCGCCCGCTCCGGCGGGTCAAGGTAGAGCCCGACGATATCGGCGACTTTCTCCTCGAACAGCGGATCGTTCGACACCTTGAACCCTTTCGTGAGGTGCGGCTTCAGGCCCGCCTCGGCCCATATGCGTCCCACGCTCGAAGGCGAAATACCCACGGCCTCGGCCATCAGGCTGCGGCTCCAGTGAGTGGCATTCGCAGGGGACTCCTGAACTGTCTTGGCGATCACCTTCAATCGTGTCGCAATCGGCAGCGGCGGCACCCGCGAAGGTCGGGTCTTGTCACGTTTGAGGCCAGCTACACCCTCATCGAGATAGCGTTGCTGCCAACGCCACACGGTAGGTTTCGAAGTGCCCGCCCGCCGCATGATCTCAAACGTGCCGCAACCATCCGCCGTTGCCAGTACGATCTCGGCCCGCCAGACCAGTTTGCGAGGGCTGTTGCGGTTGGCGATCAGGGCTTGAAGCTCAGAACGCTCGGCGGGGCCAAGGTAAAGGCACATGTCAGTGCGTCTCATGGGCCGGGTATGGCACAGAAAACCGACAGTGGGAATCTTATGTCAGGTGCTGAACACTAGGAAGAACCATTCTTATTTCCTTGTTTTCTGGAAGCAGGGTGAAATCAAATCAAGATGGGAATCTCCCGTATGATGCCAGTTGAATTAATGGCGTTGGTTATCAAGAAACACGCACCGGAAGATATGGAAAGAGTCTCCGTTGGCTGGCTATAGATTGTTAGGGAATACAAATCGAAGCGAGATTGGAGAGGAATTTATCCGCCAGTATTTACGACGCAACAATATTAGAACAACAAATGGAAGTGTAAAACGCGGAGCAATATTGGGCCACAGAAGCGGCTGCATATCGCAGTTGTAGCGGAGTAAAAGTCCGCCAGTTTGTGCCCTTCGTTTATTCGGAGGGCGGGAGATGTATTCTGTGGATATTTATAGTCGTGTGCGCCGTGCTTGTTTGAAGGACGGTATGTCTGGCCGAGAAGCGGCGCGGTTTTTCAACATGGCGTAATCAGGATCAGCACTCAGTTACCCCTGTTATTCTGGATGCACATGCAATTGAAAAGGAGACTGACCAATGGAATATTTTGCTGGTTTGGATGTGTCCATGGAAGAGACGCATATCTGCATTCTGGATCGTGAAGGGGCCCTTATTCGTGAAGGAAAAGCGAGCTCAACACCAAAAGCGATCGCTGACTTCCTCGCTTCTGGACCACCATGTGCCAAAGTTGTATTTGAAACGGGACGGATGGCACCAATGCTTTACCATGGGCTGACGGAGCTTGGTGTCCCGGTTGTTTGCATCGAGAGCAGGCAAGCATATCAGGCCCTTAAATCTCTGGCCGGCCACAAGACGGACCGCAATGATGCCCGCGGTTTGGCACACCTGGCGCGGACGGGATTCTACAAGCCGACCCATGTCAAATCACTGTCAGCGCACGCAATCCGGTCGCTGATCGCAGCCCGCAAGAAGCTGGTCGGACAGCGTGTGACGCTCGACAATCAGATCCGCGGTCTGGTCGTCGTCTTCGGCGTGCGGCTGCCACGAGCTTTGTCTCCGGCATTCAAAAACGCGGCGCTAAAAGTTAGCGATGGAGTGCCTGGCCTCCATGCCGCAATTTGCGGACTGTTCGCAGCACGCGAAGCAATCCTCGCGGCGGTTGCAGCCATTGATGGCGACATCAAAAAGATGACCCGCAAATCCGAAGTCTGCCAGCGCCTTATGACGGTACCAGGGGTCGGTCCGATCACAGCATTGGCCTTTGCCGCAGCAATTGATGATCCGTCGCGTTTCAGGAAATCGCGTGATGTGGGGGCGTATCTTGGACTGGTGCCGCGACGGCATCAATCTGGTGAAATCGACTACACGGGCAGCATCTCAAAGCGGGGCGACGTGCGCGTCAGAACGCTTCTCTATGAGGCCGCCAATGTGATGCTGACGCGGTATGCCGCTCCGCTCAAATTGAAGACATGGGCCCTCGCAATCGGTGCGCGCTCAACGATGAGAAAGGCCCGAGTGGCTCTGGCGCGTCGTCTGGCAATCATACTTCATGCCATTATGCGAGACAAAACTGACTTCCAGTCCGCGTAAGGCTTACGAGGCGACAACGAGGATTCCTAAATCAAAGTTCCCATCTGGGACGATGCCCGAGGGAGGGCGTGAGACACGGCGCCGATTCTGTAGCAACAGCCAAGACCAACGGTATGATTGCGGTTTCAACATTGCCGACCCACACCCAGCCAACCCCATCATGAACCTCAGAGTTCGAAGAGAACAAAGGCAACCTCTGACATCAAAAGCAGGAAACTCAGGAAACACGCATTGACAGATTAGAGAACAAAGATCGTAAGACGATCGCGAAGATGCTGCGCCATGAACTTCCGCCTGGGTATCGTCGGTCGGAAGCGCCTCGGCGGCCAACGCTTGATGGTTATGTTGGTGTGGTCGATGAGATACTGCGCACAGACAAAGCCCTGATCAAAAAGCAGCGACACACGGCCAAGCGCATCTTTGAACGGCTGCGCGATGAGCATGGATATGCCGGCAGCCTGACCACGGTGACCTATTACGTGCGCGAGCAAAAACGGCGCACCAAAGAGGTGTTTGTGCCGTTGTCGCATCGGCCGGGCCATGCGCAGGTTGATTTTGGTGAGACGCTGGGCGTGATCGGTGGCGTGGAATGCAAGATCCACTTCTTCGTGATGAGCTTGCCACATTCTGATGCGGTGTTTGTGAAGGGATATCCAGCTGAGACAACCGAGGCGTTTTGCGATGGCCATGTGTCCGCCTTTGCATTCTTTGGCGGCATTCCGCAATCCATTCTCTACGACAATACCAAGATCGCCGTGGCTCGGATACTCGGGGATAAGACGCGCATCCGCACACGTCGGTTTACGGAACTGCAGTCGCATTACTTGTTTGATGACAAGTTTGGCAGACCCGCGCGAGGGAACGATAAAGGCAACGTTGAGGGCATGGTTGGATACACCCGCCGCAACTTCATGGTTCCCGCACCTCGCTATGACAGCTTTGATGATCTGAACGCACATTTGGAAGAGAAGTGTTTAGCACGTCAGGCCGATACGTTGCGGGGTCACACCCAAACCATAGGCGCACGCCTGATGTCGGATTTGGATGCTCTGATGGGATTGCCCGTCGCAGAATATGAAGCCTGCGATCACGTCAGCACGCGTGCAACGTCGATCTCAATGGTGCGCTATCGCAGCAATGATTACTCGGTGCCAGTAGCCTATGCGCACCACGATGTTCATGTGCGTGGGTTTGTGCATGAGGTTATCATCGGCTGCGGCAATGAGATTATTGCGCGGCACAAACGATCCTACACATCAGCGGATATGGTCTTTGACCCATTGCACTTTTTGCCCCTGCTTGAACAAAAGGTGGGTGCCCTGGATCAGGCCGCGCCTTTGCAGGGTTGGCATTTGCCAGATGTATTTGCCACGCTGCACCGACTGCTTGAAGCCAGAATGGGTAAGCCGGGCAAGCGAGAATACGTTCAAGTCTTGCGCCTTTTGGAGACCTTCGAAATGGATGTTGTGCAAGGCGCAATCCAGCAGGCAATAGATATGGGTGCAATTGGCTATGACGCCGTAAAACACCTTGTACTGTGTCGGGTTGAGAAGCGGCCACCACGATTGGATTTGGACTTCTATCCATACTTGCCCAAGGCCAATGTCGGCACAACACGCCCATCCAGTTACATGAGCTTGATGGGAAGGACCGCGGCATGACCGAAGCCCCTCGGATTCTTCTACGGCATCATCTTAAACAACTGCGACTGCCAACGTTCCAAGGCGAGTATGCCAAACAGGCGCAGCTCTGTGCTGCAGAGAACAAAGATCACATCCACTATCTGGCGCGGCTGTGTGAGATGGAATTGATCGACCGCGAACGCCGGATGATTGAACGGCGCATCAAAGCGGCGAAGTTCCCCAGCACCAAGAGCTTGGATAGCTTTGACTTCAAGATCATGCCAAGCTTGAACAAGCCCCTGACGATGGATCTGGCACGATGCGATTACGTTAATCGCAGGGAGAACATCATCGCGCTCGGCCCGTCAGGCACGGGCAAGACACACATCGCCCTGGGACTTGGGCTGGCTGCATGTCAAAGAGGACTGAAGGTGCGCTTCACAACGGCTGCGGCATTAGTCCATGATCTGATCGAGGCTCAAGATGAGCGGAGATTGCAGCGCCTTCAAAAGCAACTGACCAGCCAGAACCTGTTGATCATTGATGAACTGGGCTTCGTACCGCTCAGCAAATCTGGCGCAGAGCTGCTCTTCGAGGTCATATCCCAATGCTATGAACGCGGCTCCATCATCATAACCTCGAACCTGCCCTTCGATGAATGGACTGAAGTCTTTGGCTCTGAGCGGCTGACCGGTGCGCTACTCGATCGTTTAACCCATCACGTCCACATCCTCGAGATGAATGGCGAAAGCTATCGGCTCAAACACAGTCGCAACAACCGAAAATAACCAGCCCGCAATCACAGTCAGAATAATGCTGGCCTTATGGCCAGCATGCGCTTTGGCACGCTTCAGCTTTGTGACGAGCACGCGTGCAAAAGCGCCACAAAACATCAACCGAAGTGGCCCATTTTTACGCCGCGACATGGACCCATTTTACTCTGCGATTGACACTTTGATCCCAGTGGGGTCCGCGTCAAAGGATAGATCAGAAGGGCTTTCGGCCCAAGATGCACATAGGAAGATGGGAGAGAATTGAATATGTCCAAGTTTGATTTCACGTCAGAAGAATTCGCAGATCGCCACACCCGTGTGCGGGCCAAAATGGAAGAGACTGGCATAGACCTTCTGTTGGTCTTTCATCCGACAAATATCCAGTATCTGTCCGGCAGCCGCGCGAAATCCTATCAGGAGTTTCAGGTGCTGTTCTTTCCGCTTGAAGACGCGCCGATGACAATCATGATGCGCCTTGCTGAAGTCCCTGAAATGACAGACCATTGTCTGGCCGAGGACATTCGGGGCTGGGGCGGACGTGAGCCCGAAGACCCGGTTGAGGTTTTCGCAGATATCCTGAAAGAAAAGGGGTATCTGAATCGGCGTATCGGGTTGGAAGTACCGGATTTCTATATGCACCCTTATAGTTACGTGCGTATCAGGGATTTACTGGGCGAGGCGCTCAAACTCGATGCCAGCGCGTTTGTTCATGATTTGAAACTGGTAAAATCCCCGGCTGAACTGGCCTATATTCGCCGTGCCTCGGATGTTGCTGATCTGGGTATGCACGCCGCACATAGTGCGATGGCAACAGGCGTAAGCGAGATGAAAATTGCCGGTGCGGTCTATAAGACGATCCTGTCAGCTGGTAGCGATCAACCCGCAAGCCCGATGAATTTCGTGAGCGGTGAACGCACCTGTTATGGCCATGGTGCACCCAGTCCGCGAACGCTTGGTCTGGGGGACTTCATGCATCTTGAATACGGTGCCGCGATCAATCGCTACACCACCACTATCGCGCGGCATTTTTGTCTGGGAGAACCAACTGCACGTATGCGCGAACTTCATCAAATCGTGCTGGATGCCTGTGACGCCTGCATCGCGGAAATTCGCGCTGGTGTTCCCGCCGTGACGCCTCATTTGGCGGCAAAGAAGGTCATCGTGGATCAGGGGCTGGATGAATACCGCCTTCATACAACGGGTTACGGCATTGCGCCGGGATATCCACCTTCCTGGGGCGAAAACATCCACCTACTTGGTGACAGCACTTACACGCTTGAAGCTGGTATGATCTTATCCGTTGAGCCGCCTTTGTTCATCCACGAGGAAAAACTGGGCGCACGTATTATCGATAATGTTCTGGTCACTGAAGCCGGCTGTGAAATCCTGTCCCGGTTCTCTCGTGATCTGACTGTTGTTGAGCCATGAAAGGCGATATCCAATGACCAATCTCGCTGAAACACAGCGTATTCTCGCTGATTTGGTTGGTTTTCCAACGATTTCACTAAAGCCGAATGGAGAGATCATCGGCTATATCCGCAACTATCTGGGTCTGCTTGACATCGAAACACATATTGATCCGCACTCGGATGGAGAGCGCTTCAACCTTTTCGCGACAATCGGCCCCGCTGGGGATGGTGGCATTATGCTGTCATCGCATTTGGATGTGGTTCCCGCCAGTGGCGATGGATGGCAAGCCGATCCATTTACTCTGCGTCAGGACGGGGTCCGCCTGATCGGGCGTGGGGCGGTGGACATGAAAGGGTTTCTTGCCTGCATTTTGGCCATGGCGCCACGCTTCAAGGCGTTGGAAAAGGACTTGCAGGTGCCGTTACATTTCGGCCTGACCTTTGATGAAGAAGAGGGTTGTTTTGGTGCCGAGCAATTCGGTGATTTTCTGGACCGTCTCGGGGTACGCCCGCATCTGGTTATTATCGGAGAGCCAACCGGCATGAAGCCCTATGTTGGCCACAAGGCGATCATGGAATTGAATACCGAGATCCGCGGCTCCTCCGGTCATGCCGCCGACCCGCGCGGCAAGGTTAACGCGCTCTACGTGGCCTCCCGGATCGTGGCCAGAATTGCCGAGATCGCAGCGGATCACGCCGCCAACCCAGCAAAGGGTTCCGCTTTTGCTCCTCCATTCACAACATTCAACGTTGGCCAACTGGCCGGAGGAGAAGGCCGTAACATCATTCCAAATCACTGTGCGTTTCTGTGGGAAATACGCCCGATGCCCGACGAGGATGGGCAAGCCATTTTGCGGGGATTTCAGGATTGGTTAGACAGCACAATAATCCCCGAAATCCAGGCTATTGATCCGGAAGCAAAGCTTACCACCACCATACTTGCCGATAATCCGGGCATGGAATTTCAACCCGGTTCACCTGCGATAAAACTGATTGAACACCTGTGGACCAACGCAGCTCCGGACGTGCTGAAATTTGGCACCGATGGCTGCTATTTTCAGAAATTCGGATTGGAAACAGTGGTATTTGGGCCCGGTCAGATGTCACAGATGCATCAACCCGAGGAACATATCCTGACGTCCGAAATTGAAGAATGCCTTAGCTTTCTTGAGCGGTTGGCCGATCATATGACAAACGAAGTGCGGCTCTAACGTCAAACACCGACGAGGAAACGGCTTATGGTCATCAGTATGATGAATAGGTTTTGGCGCCGTACATTCCCAACGCCGTGCATGTCACCCAATTCCAGCGCCCGGGTGGTGTCCGTGATTTCGCTTTCCAGGATTTCCAGGGCCTCATCCCACTCAATATTCGGAAGAAACGCCATCCATACACGGGCCGCCCGATAATAGAGAAGGTCGTTGATCTCAGCCAGAACCTTGTTTTCAGTCAGCTCCAGTTGTTGCTCATGCACTGCGTTACACAGCCGCGCATATGCTTTGTGATCTGGCGGGCCTGCACGTAACGTGCGCGCCTGTTCTCGTAGACGGCGCAGCTCCTTAATCATCTCGGGCCCTGGCAAGACCGGGGACAGGGCACTCATATCTTCGGCCAGACGCATACGCAGGGCATAGATATCCTTGAAGGTCTTCACGTCGACCTCGGTGACGATCGTGCCAACGCCGTTTTTGGTCGCGACCAGCCCTTCGTAGTTCAGACGTTGAAGCACACTGCGAATTGGCGTTCGGCTAACGTCGAATTCTTCTGAAAGCAGCCCTTCGTTCAGAACCGTCCCTGGGCCGTATTCCAGCACAGAGATGCGTTCGCGGATAACCTTGTAAATGCGTTCAAATCGTTCAGTTTGCGATTCTCGGCGCCCGGATTCTGAGGATTTTGCTGCTATTGCTTCAGTACTCATACTTTATACCGTTACCCGTTCTGTGTTGGCCAGCATGCCGGGGTGGTCAAATAGCTGCCCGTACCCTTCAATCTTGTCTACAATCCCGGCACGACGCAAGCAATCCCACATCATGGCCTGATTGCTGCAGATAACAGGCTTACCCGCCGCGTCTTCGATCTCTTGCAAAACATCAATGGTGCGGATGCCCCCGCAGCTCATAAAGATGGCATCAGCATCGGGCTGGTCGATACTAAGTGCAAATTCCTTAATGTATTCGGGCGTGATCAGGCCCATCGCATAGCCGTCTTCAATGTTGAGACCCTGAATGTCGAGTACGTCGAAACCCTTCTCAATCAGGAAGTCATATTCCATCTTGTTGATTTCATCCAGGTAAGGGGTCCCGACAACAATCTTTTTGGCATTGAATGCATGCAGGGCGTTGATCACGCCGGTGACCAGCGTGTTTGGTTGTGTCCAGGGGGCACCGCGCTTGATCTCGGCCATAACGGCCTCTTCGCCATTAACAATTGAGCCCGAGGTGCAGGCGTAACAGACCACGTCCGGTCTGGCATTAGGCTGCAGAATTGAGGCCGCTTCTGCCATTCCGTCAAGCTGCGCTGCAAGGCTTTCCACAGTGATTTCATTGGAGCAATTCAACCGGGTGATGGAGGTGCCCACGCCTTCGGGCGCCAGGCGGAAAATATTCTCTTCCATGACCAGGTCAGACGTAATGATGATAAAGCCCATCTGTGCCCGCCAGTGGGTTCCCTTGTCATAGCGCACTTCGCGTGGTGTCGATTGGATGACTTCGTCACGATTTTGCATGCACTTTACCTCAATGTTTGCGCAAGCGCGGTGATCGGAAGGGGCTGGCGATTTACCAGCCGTGAATGGATTTATTGATAAAGCTATATATAGCTAATATACATAAGGCAATACGCAACTGGATTTTTTACACAAGCGGCCGCCCCGCCCACAATGGCAATTCTCAAAAAAAGGGGAATAGCAAATTGTCATAATTCATTAGTTTTATACGCTTTGCGGCTGATGGTAATAATTCGACATCAACACAGTGAAAAAGTATTGACGAGATCAAGAGATTCGTCCTACCTATGTACAGCTTATGTAAAGCAATATCAAATGGGAGGTAACACAGATGTCCACTGGCGAAATTAATCTGGGACTTGAAAAGGACCAGTTGCCACTTTTCAAGAATCGGACCAGCGAGCTGCAACGCCGCCTCAGAGATGAGGGTATTGATGTCCTCATCATGACCGATGCGGACTCGATTTACTATTATTCCGCCTATTGGGGAGACCTTGGTCTGGAATTTGGTCGTCCTTCAATGCTGGTGGTTGCAAGCGGCGGTGATGTAACACTGATCACGCCCGGGCCTGAATCCCTCATGGCCGAGGCAATGACCTGGGTTGATGATATAGGCTATTATTCTGATGGTGTTGGCACAGAATGGCGCGCGCCTTTAGATAAGGCTCTCGGCAGCAATGCGGGCTCTTTGCGCATTGCCGTCGAAAGGAACAAGATACCCGCCGTTATTTCGAACTATCTTAAGCAGGAGTTCGGTCAAGACACGGCGATAAACGGTACGCCGGTCATTGCCGCCATGCGCGTCATCAAATCTGCTGAAGAATTACAGATGATCCGGCAGGCTGGTCAGGTCGCTGTCGCCATGGGGATCGGTGGGCGTGATGCCATGGCTGTCGGGGTCCCGGAATACGAGGTTTCGCTGGCCTGTATCAATGCGGGTACACGCAAAGCAGCCGAGATCATTGCTGCGGAAGATATGGACGCTCTGATGAGCCCGATGATCCACAACCTTCAGGCGGTCAATTCCGGAAAATACACCAGCTACACTCACCTGCACCCGCGTGTAAAAGAACTGGCCCACGGGGATCCGGTCTACATGTGTTTCTGCTCGATCTGCCATTTCAAGCAGTTCAAGCTGGGATATGACCGGCAGTATTTCGTCGGTGCCGCGGATGACGAAAGGGCACGTATCTATAACGTCGCGATCGAGGCACAGGCGGCGAGCTTGCGTGAAATGCGACCGGGAGCCATCGCGGAAGATGTCCACAAGGCCGCGGATGAGGTCTATCAATCCGCTGGCTTTGCCCCTTCCTATCGGACAGGCCGGGCGCTTGGTTATTCCTCCCTGGAGGATCCGCAGCTTAAATACGGCGACAAGACACCTTTACGTGCCGGTATGGTGTTTGCCGTCGATGGTGGTGTCACCGTCGACGAGTTTTTCGGCGCGAGGGTGGGCGATACGGTCATTGTCACCGATGACGGCATCGAAATCGCCACCGAATTCCCCCGAGATCTGACGATCGTCTAACCCATAGGGGAGCGAACCTCCCTATTTCAAGGAACGCTGAAATGAGTGAAAAATACGATGCCATTATCATTGGTGCGGGTATCATCGGTGCGGCAATTGGCTATGAGCTGTCCAAGCAGGGCAAGAAAACGCTGAACGTGGATATGCTGCCTGCGGCAGGCTATGGATCAACCTCAAACTCCTGCGCCATTATCCGCGTTTACTATTCGACACTGGATGGCTGTGCGATGGCCTATGACGGGTATTTCTACTGGAAAAACTGGGCCAAATACCTGAACGCCGGAGAAGGTGAAAACCTGGCAGCCTTCCACGAGACCGGAAACCTGGTTCTGAAGACATCGGTTAATGATGGGATGCGGGGGACGCTGGCGCATCTGGATGCGCTCGATATCCCCTATGAGCACATGACGCGCGAGCAGATTACGGAAAAGTTCCCATTTTATGACCTGTCCTGCTTTGCTCCGGCCAAGACGTTGGACGATCCGAACTTTGGCGAACCAACCGGCGGAGATGTCGACGGTGGTGTGTTTTTCCCGAAAGGTGGCTACGTATCCGATCCTCAACTGGCGACACAGAACATTCAGCATGCGGCCGAACGCGTCGGGGCAAAATTCATGTTTAATTGCCGTGTGGTGGAAATCCCAACCGAAAACAACCGGGTGCAGGGCGTCGTGCTTGACGATGGGCGGCGCATTGAGGCGCCGATTGTCATCAACGTTGCCGGGCCGCATTCAAGCAAGATTACCGAAATGGTCGGCGCAGAACTGGATATGCGCATCTCGACCCGCGCCTTGCGTCAGGAGGTGGTCCATGTTCCGGCCCCTGAGGGTGTGGGCTATGCCAGTTCCGCTCTGGTCTGGTCCGACAGTGATGCATCGATCTACGCCCGCCCCGAAGTGGGTGATAAGATATTGATTGGAAGCGAAGATCCACCCTGCGACGAGCATCAGTTTGTTGACGCAGATAACTATGATCAGAACTTCACTGATCAGATGAAGGTGCAAGCCATGCGCTTTGCCCAGAGGTTCCCTGAAATGGGCATCCCCGGTACACTTCAGGGCTGTGTCGATCTCTATGATGTAACCGAGGACTGGATTCCACTTTATGATCGCACTTGTGTTGACGGGTTCTATCTGGCCTGCGGTTCCAGCGGTAATCAGTTTAAGAACGCACCGGTCGCCGCCAAGGCGATGGTGGAGTTGATCGAAGCCTGTGAAGCTGGCCATGACCACGATGCCGAAGCTTCGCGCTATAAGCTGGAGCATATGGACCACACGATCGATATGGCCTCGTTCTCGCGTCGGCGTGAGGTCAACCAAGACAGCAGCTTCTCGGTGCTCGGATAACGAGGGTAAGAGAAGCTCGTCTTTGACGAGTAGCGGATCAAGTCGATACCACGCTTGCCGCAGCTGAAAGGGCGCAATGCAAGGTATCGGCTTGACCCAGACATTTGGCCCCGGGTTTCACCATGGCCGCATAAAAGCCGAAAGGGATTGTAATGGATATAGATCTCGATCAGCTGGTTCGGCTTCGCCACTGGCTGCACGCACACCCGGAAGTTTCCAGAAATGAACGTGAGACAGCGCAACATATGCGACAGTTTCTTGATGCGCATGCGCCCCCGGATGACATCATTCCGCTTGCCGATGCGGGATTTGCCGCCGTCTACAACGATGCTGCGCCGGGAAAAACCGTGTTGATCCGCACCGAGCTGGATGCTCTGCCGATCCATGAGGTGAATGACGACATCCCCTATCGGTCAGTGCATGAAGGCGTGGGCCACAAATGCGGGCATGACGGGCATATGACTATCGTTGCCGGGGTCGCGCAGAGCCTTGTAACCAGACCCCAAAAGGGCCGCGTTGTGTTGCTGTTCCAGCCGGATGAGGAAACCGGAACGGGCGCGCGCAGCTGCCATGCGCATGAAAATCCGACCTGACTTTGCATTTGCCCTGCATAACCTGCCTGGGTTTTCGAAGGGGGAAATCCTTTGTAAAATCGGAACCTTTGCCTCGGCAGTGAAATTCATTGCCGTCAAGATGTCGGGAATGGAAACCCACAGCGCACAGCCGGAAACAGGTACCAGCCCATCTATTGCACTGGCAGAACTGACCCTGAAGACGCAAGAGGTGCAGGCACGGTATGATCGCCCTGACGCTTATGCGCTTATTGTTCCGATTTTCAACCAGATGGGGGTGCAATCATCGGGCGTCTGTCCAGGTAAAGGCGAATCGCACTTCACTCTGCGGTCCGGTAGCGGAACCACTGTTTTGGCCATGGAGAAGGAGTTCTTAGACATCGCCAAAACCATAGCTGAAAAACACGGTTTGCAGATCGACGTTGAGGTCAAGGAAGAGTTCGCCGAGACGGCTGTCAATCGCAGAGTAAAATGGGTCCATGTCGCGGCGTAAAAATGGGCCACTTCGGTTGATGTTTTGTGGCGCTTTTGCACGCGTGCTCGTCACAAAGCTGAAGCGTGCCAAAGCGCATGCTGGCCATAAGGCCAGCCTTATTCTGACTGTGATTGCGGGCTGGTTATTTTCGGTTGTTGCGACTGTGTTTGAGCCGATAGCTTTCGCCATTCATCTCGAGGATGTGGACGTGATGGGTTAAACGATCGAGTAGCGCACCGGTCAGCCGCTCAGAGCCAAAGACTTCAGTCCATTCATCGAAGGGCAGGTTCGAGGTTATGATGATGGAGCCGCGTTCATAGCATTGGGATATGACCTCGAAGAGCAGCTCTGCGCCAGATTTGCTGAGCGGTACGAAGCCCAGTTCATCAATGATCAACAGGTTCTGGCTGGTCAGTTGCTTTTGAAGGCGCTGCAATCTCCGCTCATCTTGAGCCTCGATCAGATCATGGACTAATGCCGCAGCCGTTGTGAAGCGCACCTTCAGTCCTCTTTGACATGCAGCCAGCCCAAGTCCCAGGGCGATGTGTGTCTTGCCCGTGCCTGACGGGCCGAGCGCGATGATGTTCTCCCTGCGATTAACGTAATCGCATCGTGCCAGATCCATCGTCAGGGGCTTGTTCAAGCTTGGCATGATCTTGAAGTCAAAGCTATCCAAGCTCTTGGTGCTGGGGAACTTCGCCGCTTTGATGCGCCGTTCAATCATCCGGCGTTCGCGGTCGATCAATTCCATCTCACACAGCCGCGCCAGATAGTGGATGTGATCTTTGTTCTCTGCAGCACAGAGCTGCGCCTGTTTGGCATACTCGCCTTGGAACGTTGGCAGTCGCAGTTGTTTAAGATGATGCCGTAGAAGAATCCGAGGGGCTTCGGTCATGCCGCGGTCCTTCCCATCAAGCTCATGTAACTGGATGGGCGTGTTGTGCCGACATTGGCCTTGGGCAAGTATGGATAGAAGTCCAAATCCAATCGTGGTGGCCGCTTCTCAACCCGACACAGTACAAGGTGTTTTACGGCGTCATAGCCAATTGCACCCATATCTATTGCCTGCTGGATTGCGCCTTGCACAACATCCATTTCGAAGGTCTCCAAAAGGCGCAAGACTTGAACGTATTCTCGCTTGCCCGGCTTACCCATTCTGGCTTCAAGCAGTCGGTGCAGCGTGGCAAATACATCTGGCAAATGCCAACCCTGCAAAGGCGCGGCCTGATCCAGGGCACCCACCTTTTGTTCAAGCAGGGGCAAAAAGTGCAATGGGTCAAAGACCATATCCGCTGATGTGTAGGATCGTTTGTGCCGCGCAATAATCTCATTGCCGCAGCCGATGATAACCTCATGCACAAACCCACGCACATGAACATCGTGGTGCGCATAGGCTACTGGCACCGAGTAATCATTGCTGCGATAGCGCACCATTGAGATCGACGTTGCACGCGTGCTGACGTGATCGCAGGCTTCATATTCTGCGACGGGCAATCCCATCAGAGCATCCAAATCCGACATCAGGCGTGCGCCTATGGTTTGGGTGTGACCCCGCAACGTATTGTCCTGACGTGCTAAACACTTCTCTTCCAAATGTGCGTTCAGATCATCAAAGCTGTCATAGCGAGGTGCGGGAACCATGAAGTTGCGGCGGGTGTATCCAACCATGCCCTCAACGTTGCCTTTATCGTTCCCTCGCGCGGGTCTGCCAAACTTGTCATCAAACAAGTAATGCGACTGCAGTTCCGTAAACCGACGTGTGCGGATGCGCGTCTTATCCCCGAGTATCCGAGCCACGGCGATCTTGGTATTGTCGTAGAGAATGGATTGCGGAATGCCGCCAAAGAATGCAAAGGCGGACACATGGCCATCGCAAAACGCCTCGGTTGTCTCAGCTGGATATCCCTTCACAAACACCGCATCAGAATGTGGCAAGCTCATCACGAAGAAGTGGATCTTGCATTCCACGCCACCGATCACGCCCAGCGTCTCACCAAAATCAACCTGCGCATGGCCCGGCCGATGCGACAACGGCACAAACACCTCTTTGGTGCGCCGTTTTTGCTCGCGCACGTAATAGGTCACCGTGGTCAGGCTGCCGGCATATCCATGCTCATCGCGCAGCCGTTCAAAGATGCGCTTGGCCGTGTGTCGCTGCTTTTTGATCAGGGCTTTGTCTGTGCGCAGTATCTCATCGACCACACCAACATAACCATCAAGCGTTGGCCGCCGAGGCGCTTCCGACCGACGATACCCAGGCGGAAGTTCATGGCGCAGCATCTTCGCGATCGTCTTACGATCTTTGTTCTCTAATCTGTCAATGCGTGTTTCCTGAGTTTCCTGCTTTTGATGTCAGAGGTTGCCTTTGTTCTCTTCGAACTCTGAGGTTCATGATGGGGTTGGCTGGGTGTGGGTCGGCAATGTTGAAACCGCAATCATACCGTTGGTCTTGGCTGTTGCTACAGAATCGGCGCCGTGTCTCACGCCCTCCCTCGGGCATCGTCCCAGATGGGAACTTTGATTTAGGAATCCTCGTTGTCGCCTCGTAAGCCTTACGCGGACTGGAAGTCAGTTTTGTCTCGCATAATGGCATGAAGTATGATTGCCAGACGACGCGCCAGAGCCACTCGGGCCTTTCTCATCGTTGAGCGCGCACCGATTGCGAGGGCCCATGTCTTCAATTTGAGCGGAGCGGCATACCGCGTCAGCATCACATTGGCGGCCTCATAGAGAAGCGTTCTGACGCGCACGTCGCCCCGCTTTGAGATGCTGCCCGTGTAGTCGATTTCACCAGATTGATGCCGTCGCGGCACCAGTCCAAGATACGCCCCCACATCACGCGATTTCCTGAAACGCGACGGATCATCAATTGCTGCGGCAAAGGCCAATGCTGTGATCGGACCGACCCCTGGTACCGTCATAAGGCGCTGGCAGACTTCGGATTTGCGGGTCATCTTTTTGATGTCGCCATCAATGGCTGCAACCGCCGCGAGGATTGCTTCGCGTGCTGCGAACAGTCCGCAAATTGCGGCATGGAGGCCAGGCACTCCATCGCTAACTTTTAGCGCCGCGTTTTTGAATGCCGGAGACAAAGCTCGTGGCAGCCGCACGCCGAAGACGACGACCAGACCGCGGATCTGATTGTCGAGCGTCACACGCTGTCCGACCAGCTTCTTGCGGGCTGCGATCAGCGACCGGATTGCGTGCGCTGACAGTGATTTGACATGGGTCGGCTTGTAGAATCCCGTCCGCGCCAGGTGTGCCAAACCGCGGGCATCATTGCGGTCCGTCTTGTGGCCGGCCAGAGATTTAAGGGCCTGATATGCTTGCCTGCTCTCGATGCAAACAACCGGGACACCAAGCTCCGTCAGCCCATGGTAAAGCATTGGTGCCATCCGTCCCGTTTCAAATACAACTTTGGCACATGGTGGTCCAGAAGCGAGGAAGTCAGCGATCGCTTTTGGTGTTGAGCTCGCTTTTCCTTCACGAATAAGGGCCCCTTCACGATCCAGAATGCAGATATGCGTCTCTTCCATGGACACATCCAAACCAGCAAAATATTCCATTGGTCAGTCTCCTTTTCAATTGCATGTGCATCCAGAATAACAGGGGTAACTGAGTGCTGATCCTGATTACGCCATGTTGAAAAACCGCGCCGCTTCTCGGCCAGACATACCGTCCTTCAAACAAGCACGGCGCACACGACTATAAATATCCACAGAATACATCTCCCGCCCTCCGAATAAACGAAGGGCACAAACTGGCGGACTTTTACTCCGCTACAACTGCGATATGCAGCCGCTTCTGTGGCCCAATATTGCTCCGCGTTTTACACGGGTCTATCAGCAGACTTATGTGGACACCTGTTGCAAGGTGGCGCATGCCAAACTCTACACCACCAAGACGCCGATCACAGCGGCTGACCCGCTCAATGACCGGGTGCTGCCGTTCTACGAAGAGCACGACCTGCCAGTGCTGCGTATCCTGACAGATCGCGGAACGGAATATTGCGGGCGTGTCGACAAACACGACTTCCAGCTCTTCCTGGCAATTAACGACATCGACCATACCAAAACCAAGGTGAAATCGCCTCGGACAAACGGCATCTGCGAGCGGTTTCACAAGACGATCCTGCAGGAGTTTTACCAGATCACGTTCCGCAAAAAGGTCTATCAATCCATCGAGGAGTTGCAGGCTGATCTGGATGAATGGCTGCGACACTATAATACCGAACGAACTCATCAGGGCAAAATGTGTTGCGGTGGAACGCCGTTCCAGACCATGATTGAGGGCAAGCAGATCTGGAAGGAAAAGTCAGTGAACTGAACTTGGCCTGACAGACGCCGCCGGAAAAACGGCCAACTGTCAGATCAAGTCTGAATTACTACAGAGCCAAAGGTTCCAATGATCCCGCGTTCCCGGTGGCCATTGCGGTAGCCTTTCTGGCCTGCGCTCTCCCGTCGGTAGCGACAACGGCCAGGGAGACCCTCAAGCCCTTCCTCAAAAACCGCTTCAATCGTCGCGCGAATGTTGGCGCGAAGCCGATCCTCGATCGGATCGTGGCCCTCTTCATGTGCCGGTAGCGAAAGAGGTGAAGTTGCTGTAGCGTTCGTCATGGTGTGATCTCCCAAGGCGGCTAAAACCGCCGGTTTGGGTGCCTGGAACTCACCCGGAGATTACGCCAACTTCAAATTTCCACCAGACTCAAGACACCACCAAATGGCGACGTAAAACGGGCAATACAGGATTACGCAACTTGAGGCATGAAACCCGTCACACCATTTTCGTTTGCGTAAAACCAACGGTGGGGTGCATGCTTGCCTGTGGGATTGGCGTGAACAGGATGAATGGAGACCCTGAAATGCCTGGGATTTCGTCGTGGAAAGTCGCGCAGGTAGTGTTGACGTCCCTTGACAGACCCCCGACGTGGTCGCGCGTTTGTCCCCCCGGGGACTATCGCGGCCTCTCCCCGCGCAACTATCTACACATCAACCCCTATGGCCGTTTCGGGGTCGAGCCGGACAAACGGATCGATTCCGGGCCCATGGCCTCATGACTGGAGCATATATCTCTTCCCAACTGCTTGCCGAATGTATGGAACAATATGAAACCCATGGTTTTGATCCCGAATTTCAATCGTATTTCATGCGGCTGAAATCCCGCTTGCTTGCCAGCAGCGAAGTCGCGTGCGGTCTGGTGGTGCTCACCGCGCAGGAAGATGACCACTCGGGCGGCGGGCATCAGGTACTGAGCCTGCTGCTGGATGAAGCACGCATGGGGCTGGAAAATGACAGTGAATATGCGGAAGACTTCCTGGAGACGGTGGAAATGGCCGTTCAGGCGGGGCTGGCCGCCGGAGCGATACAGCAAACGAACCTGATCGAATTTGCGGGCCTCTTTCGGAGGGTTGGCCTGACGGTGCCGCAATCATTCATGATCGATCCCGACAACATGACTCCACCACCGGATACGGGGGACTTCGATCTCTCGGAAATTCTGGAAAGCCTTGCGCGTGATGTTATGGCGGAAGACGGTTCAGCCCATGACCTGTTCGATGCAATCGACACCATGCTGGCGGCGGTGCCGGTGGAAATCCAGGCGAGTCTTGCCAATCACATTGCTGCAATGGAGAGCCCTTTCCTTGAGCGTTGTGCCTTGTTCCTGCTCCTGTCCGGTTCGGGGCCTGTTCAGGACGCAACCATCGCAGGCCTGTTCGAACGTCTCGACGGGACCGCCCCAAGCGCCGAAACAATGACGCTGCTTCCGATGATCCGGGGCTGGTTTGCCAGCGGTCGGGTCCAGGCAGCATTGGATCAGCTGATCAAAAAAGCGCGCCGCAAAGCCATTCCTGTACAAACCAGTGTGTCGGGTTCGCAAATTCAGGAGATCGTCGCGAGCACTACAGATGGGGTCGGGGCCCAAAGCGTTGCGGTTGTTTTGAAACAGGGGGCGAAGACCGTGCTGGCAGTGGTACTGATCAAGGCCGGGCATGGGATAAAAGACGGTTTCCTCCTTTCCCCGGAAAACAATGATGACGCTGAACGCATGATCGGGCAACAGCGCGCGGAAACCGGCGCGGATGATATTTCCGCCGACACCTTGCGGGTGTTGCTTGAGGGTGCCCTGGCTGATGGTTTGGAAAATGGCTGTTTGCCTGCCCCCGGGTTTCTTGACGTGGTTGAGGCCTGCAACCTGTTCGATCTGCGCCCGCAGGAACTTGACCTCCAGGCTCTTCTGGATCTGGCCGATCCCCAACGGAAAATCCAGGGCGCATCGGCACAGGCTCTCGGACGTTGGGTAAACGATGATCTTGCGCTGGACCTCCTTGAGCCGCTTGCAGACAGCTGGTTCGAGGATACGGAAGAGACCCGCCGGATCGTCGCGACGGCGCGTACCGCGCGCAGCATTGAAACAAAGCTCTGGAAATTCCTTGAAACACGCCGCGACATTTGGGCACGGCGGTTCCTGCAGACAGCCGTAATCCTACGCGATGGAGACCGGCTCCGGGAGTGGAAAACCCTGACCGCTTCAGCGCATGGCCTGATGAATGGACGCGCCTTGAAACGTATCCCCCTGATGGAGGACATCATGTACACGACAATAGAAGCGGAAGATGCAAAACTGCGGTGAACCCCACCTTGTGGGTATATGATCGGGGCGTTTCGGGAGCGGTTTATCTCCGGAATGCCGTCCCGCGACTATGAAGCGGAGTTATTACGCCTGTGCTTGCAATGTGATCCGCCCAATTGTAAAGCTTTGGTTCGCCCGCTGATTTCGGGGCACCCGCCCACCTTTCCCCCGAAAGAGGCTGCGGCGCGCCGCCGGGAGCGAATGGAACGGCTTGCCAAGGGCATGTTGATTGCCACCGGATGCCGCTTTCGTTGTTCGGAAATGACGGATCCTTCCCGGCGGGGACGGCTCGTGGGTGTCATGTGCCGCACTTGCCTACTTCTGCGTGCCGATTTTTTGCATTTCGTTTCGTTTCGGATTTGCGCCGCCGACAACCGATTGCAACCATTCAGGAAATTTTTTCCGACGGGTCATCCGAAACGAAATGGCCCCTGGGCTCGAAACGAAATGCCCTCCCGAAACGCGCGGGGAAACCGCCGAAGGGGTCGCGCCGGAATTTGCGCGATACCGGCGCTGAAAAAATCGTCGGGAGGTCCGGCATGGCCAGCGGCAAAAAAACCCTGTGCGCGACGGGACGCGCTCCGGTCCTGCCCCCATTCCGGGGATCGGGCGGCTGCCGACGGATGTCCCCGTGCCCTGAAACCCCGTGCCCTGCGCACGGAATTCCCGCACCCGTTCTGCGGATCAGGTCCGGCAGACCGCGGCGTCGATCAGGGGACCCGGTTTTACCGGTCCCGTCCTGTTCGCCGGGGGCAACACCGTTATTGCCGGGGCACGACCGTGTGCGATGGCCCGGGCCGGGGGATTTGCGCGACCCCGGGTTTCATCCGGACAGATGTCGGGATGCCGGTGGCTGATGACCGGATTGACATGTGCCGGTCTGTGATAATCTGGGACGGCTGGTCACCACTTTGTCCCTCCATGCGCCGAACCAGCGCAAGGATATTGCTGGCTTTAAATCGCATCTGCCGCGCTTGCGTCTGGCGGCGAAAGAGCTTGAAGCCCTTATTCTGGACTAAGACTAAAGTGTTTCGACTTTACCTTGAGACGTCAGGTCACGTCCGAACACCCGCAACCTCCTAATGTTCCAGGGTGTTTCGGGAAAAGCCGGGACACATGTTTTTCCCGAAACACCTAAAACTGGCTTAGTCGTCGCTGCGATAGACATGCACGGCGCATTTGGCATGGCGTACCACCCGCGAGGCTGTTGAGCCGAGGAAGTAATCCCACAAATCCGGGCGATGCGATCCGATGACGATGACGATGCAATCAACCTTGTTGGTATCCGCATAGTCGATGATCGTGCGGGCCGAATGGCCTTCGATGATCTTGGCGTCGACGCCTTCCAGATGCGAGACTTTCTCGTTCAACCGCTCTTTGGCGGCTTTATAGGCTGCGGCGACGGTCGCCTCGTCCAGATAGGCATCCGCCGCACCCTGGGGGGTGTCGTAAACATGGAGGGCCACAATCTTGCCACCCTCTTCCAGCAGAGCGTGGGCCACGTTCAGCGTGTCTGGCGAAAGATCGTGATCAAGGGCCATCGGGACAAGAATGTTCTTATACCAGCGGCCTTAATGTCTGACTCACTTTTGTGATTTCAAATTTACTGCATTTCTGAATCAATGGCCTCCAGAAGCAAGGAGGTGCTCATGGGTGGGGCAGTCAAGATTACGCGCACAGATATGTCCGCGCAAGATTTGCGTTGTGCTGCAAAGCGAACCAGGGATGGTCGTGTTGTCCGTCGAATACTCGCCATAGCGCTGGTGCTTGACGATGTGGATCGCGCAACAGCGGCCCGTAGCAGCGGTATGGATCGCCAAACTCCCAGAGACCGGGTGCATCGCTACAATGCAGAGGGCCTTGGTGGGCTTTCTGATCGGTGTGGCAAGGGTGCAAAACCACGCCTGTCCCTGGAGCAACAGGCGCTGTTTGTGGCTTGGGTTGAGGCTGGGCCTGACCCGGCAAAAGATGGCGTAGTGCGGTGGCGCTGTGCCGATTTGCAGGTCCGCGTTGAAGAAGAATTCGACGTAAAGCTACATGAACGTACGATTGGCAAGTATCCAGCCAGGCATGGTTTTCGTCGCCTTTCCGTGCGCCCGGAGCATCCCGGAACTGATCCCGCTGCACAGCAGGCTTTTAAAAAAACTTTGCCAGCCTCATAGCCGATACCCTGCCAAAACATGCAAAGGGGAAGCCGCTTGAGGTATGGTTCCAGGATGAAGCCCGCGTCGGGCAGCAAGGAACCCTCACCCGCAAATGGGCCAGGCGTGGAACCCGCCCGCGCGCACCACGTGATACGCGCTGCAAATGGAGCTGTATCTTCGGCGCAGCCTGTCCTGCCTGTGGCACGGCGGCTGGGCTGGTCCTGCCTTACGTCAACGCCGAAGCAATGGGGCTGCATCTCGATGAGATCGCAAAGACAATCGCACCCGGCGCACATGCCTTGCTCATCATCGACGGGGCTGGTTGGCACGGAGCAAAATGCTTGCAGGTGCCAGATAATACTACACTCGTAAAACTGCCCCCATACTCACCGGAATTGAACCCAATGGAAAACGTTTGGGCCTATCTGCGGTCGAACAAACCCGCTGTCTCTGTCTTCGACACATATGAAGACATCCTCGAAAAATGCGCCCGGGCCTGGAACTTCTTTGCGAACGACCCTGAACGCATAACTTCAATCACAGATCGAGAATGGATAAAGGTCAATTAATTGGGCCGTTGGTATTAGAGCGGTTTTATGCCGTGTTATCAGCAGGTTGAAAATCGGTGTTTCTGACAGAGACGCTTTATCCGGGCGGATATACCCCCGGATACACCGAAAGTCTCTACCGGCGTATTTCATCATCCGTTTCGGGTGTTCAGGCTGAAGGGATCCTTACCCATAATCCCCGGATAAACCGCCGGTTTCGCTGTCCAGACCGCCGCATTTTCGATATCAATCAGGGTGGTGACGACGATGCGGGGCGGGGCGGGTTTCATGGACCCCCCGGAGGGTGCGGGTTCCGGGCGCGGTGGCCGGGTGCGGCTGGAGTTCCGGGGCACGCAGCTCGGTTCGGATGGCGACCTTCCGATGACGCGCCCGGACTGTCCGATCCGGCGTCGGCGGCGTTGCGCGACAGCGCCGATGGTTGGAAGGCGGTTCTGGACCCGGTGATTGCCAGATATGCCACGCGCGACCTCATGCGGTTCTTCCGCGCTGACGCCGCTTAACCGCAAAAATTCACGAGCGCCCTGTTTTGGCATCTGATGCTTTGTTGGCAACCATTCCGATTTGATGCGGCATGGTTGATCTTCGCCCTGATTTTGCATCGGGCGCTCCTGCCTGGCGATTTGGTAATTTGGCGGTTGGTTTTTTGTGTGAGCGGGGCGTGTTGATCAGCGTCAGACAGGGTGAGGCGGCGGCAGTGCCCCAGGCAACAGGCCGATCAGCGACTTGCGCGGGCATGAAGCCGGCAATGTCATCACGATCCCGGTTTTTTCCCGACGATGGTTGCTGCGGGTTTGACCGGATGCAGGCGCAGGGTATCGAACCGGGCATGCCGCCATCGGGACCGTTTTGGACAAGCGGCCCGGAGTGTCCACCAGATCCAACAGGCACAGCCATGCAGCACAAGCCGCATCTGATTGGCTGACGCCCTGGTGCAGGAGGTACGGTCCGAGGCGAGATGGGTCTTCCATCCCTTGATGTGGTTCCCGGCCTGACCACGGGCAGAATAGATTTTCCCGTAGAGATGCCTGCCACGCCCGCCGTCGGGATTGGTCACGATGTAACGAGTGTCCCGCCCCCGGGAACTGACCTCGACACGGGCTGCCACGCGGCGGGCTTTTGACCGGGACCCAGCCGCACAGGCGAATGTTTTGAACCGTCTGACCTTCTGGCCGGCATTGCGCGCATATCGGGTTGCCGTCGATGCCTCCAACGCCTGAACCTCCTCCTGAAGGCGCGCATTGCGGCTCAGGCCAAAGACATGGCGCAGGCCCGGCCGGTCACACAGGTCCAGAACCTCTGGCCCGCAATAATGGCTGTCCGCGCGCGGCAGGATCCCGGTCCTGGGCCAGTGCTTGCGGATCTCCCGGATCAAGCGGCGCAGATGTGCGGCGCTTTCCGCCCCCCCGGGGCGGCGCGCCGGGCGCGGCAAGGCCCCGGCCAACCGTCCATCACCATCGAAGACGACGATGGGTTGGAAGCCATATTCATCATGGTATGAGTTGAACAGGCGCAACTGCCGGTGCCCGTGGAGCGCGTCAAAAGTGTCGTCGATGTCCAGCACGATCTGCCCGGGCACACGCGCAAAGGATTGGCGATGGAAACGAACCATGCTGCGTGCCATCCGGATCGGATCACGCACGTCGGGCAGGTTTTCCATCCGCGGGATTGTGGGCTGCGGGCACAGCGCCGCACCCGTCTCCGGGTTGCGCTCGGGCGCGATCCTGAAGGACGGGTCATGGCGCGGATCAGCGGCGTCATTGCCATCCCCATACCCCGCCGCAATCATCATGATCCGGAAACGGATGATGTCCTCCAGGCTATGCCTGACCTTCCCGGGATCGCGCAGGTCCGTGAGGCAGGACGACAGAAGACCCGCCATGTCGTGCCGGCGTTCCACCTCCCGCAAAAGCGCCAGGCCGGCATCGGAACTCATCTCCGCGCCGTCGAAATTGAGCGGCACAGGCTTGCCATTCACGGGTGACAAAACCGGCGCGGCCGGGGTAAACCGCTTCATGGTGAGGTGTGGCTCCTGAAAACTGCGTTTTTTCGCATCGACAGCATAAAAATGCAACTTTCCAAAAGGGTGCGCCACCATCACCAACCCCTCAAGAATAATTCGGGTTAAATCAGACTCTTAAGGAATACAAGCTGATCTGACCTCAAATCTTCTGGGCAATTCGGTCGCGGGAGTATATCCACAAAACTTGGGGCCGGGTTTTCGAAATTGCCGAATTCCATCGCCGCCATCCCGGGTTCCAGGATGTGGTCATCCTGAAAAATACCAAGGGAATCTAGATCGGGTCATCCCGGGCAGTTCCCGTTCGTAAAGAAAGAAAACTACCATGGTTCAGAAAATTCCCGCTGTGATCGGTGTCGCTGGCAAGTGTCATGAAGGCGCTCGACGCGAGAACACCGGCAACCTGACACATGCTGTGGCCGCCCGCAGGATTCTGGGGGACTATGTCGATTTTCCAACAGCCACGCTCTGGGGTGAGGCCATTGTCGAGCGTTTGCAGGCAAACCATTCCCATATCGTGATCGTGTTAGCCAATGCGATCCACCTGGATAATCCCCCGCCGCAAGTGGCGCGATTCCACAAGACGATCACTGAGAACCTGCGCAAAGTGGACCTGCCGGTTGTGGTGTTTGGCCTTGGTTCTCAGGCACCGCTGCAGTTTGCGCCGGGCGATGATCTGGTCACTGCCCTGGTCACTGCCCCTGAGACCGTCGAACTGATCCAGTTGTTAGGAGAGCGGTGTCGCAAGATTGCGGTGCGCGGCGCTTTCACCGCCGGGGTTCTCGAGCATTTCGGGGTGAAAAATGCCGAGGTCATGGGGTGCCAATCCTGTTTCTGGCACCTGACCCCTGAATTCCCGCTGACCCTGCCCAACCCGGCAGATGCTTCGGACAAGCCGGTTGGCTTTAGCTATACCGGGCCTATCCGGGAACAGCAACTGATCAAGTTTGCCATGGATCGTAATGTGCATATGGTGGGCCAGGAGCACTTTCTGGAATATCTGATCACGCAGGGTCAGGACACGACTGAGGAATATGCCGGGTTGGCGAAAAGGTTTATGAAGCTCTATGAGCTCGGTGACCTGCATCAAGAGACCTATGAAAGCTATATTCGAGACTATTTCCACATGTTCTACGATCTCGATTCGTGGTTTGAGTTTATCAAGGACTTCCGTTTCTTTTATGGGTCGCGCTTTCACGGTTGCATGACGGCCCTGCAAGCCGGGGTTCCCAGCGTTTGGGTCACACACGACTCCCGGACAGAAGAGCTGTGTGAACACCTCAAGCTGCCTTCGGTCACCCTTCGGCAAGCCCAATATTTCACCCATCTGGAGCAGTATTACGAAGCGGCGGACTATTCCGCATTCTATGCCGCCTACCCGGATAATTACCGCAGACTATACGATTATCTGGCCGCTGCGGGCGTGCCGAACCGGCTGCAGCCCCCGCTTGAACATGGCGCCGCCGCTGTGGGGGATGCACCGATTCAGGTGTCCTCTATCCGCCAGGAAATCACCGATATTTCAACGGCGCTCACCAAGCTCGGTCAACAGCTCAGTACGCTGACAGATCGTTTGGGTGCTGACGCTGGCCTCGCAAACGCCCCGAGAAAAGCCCCGAGAAATGGTTCTGACCAATAAGGCCGGGGCAGACTCCTGGATGTGCGACAAAAAGGCGGAACTGGGAGATGTGGTCCAACCCCACACCCATACCCGCCCTGAACGCTATCCGGAGGTTTTCAAAGCGGCGTCCGATCTACACCAAAGTGCCAGTCACACGGGCGGGGCGCGTGTGACTGGCACTTTGGGTGCTCGACGGCTGAAGAGGTAATCACCCTGGCGCAGAGCTATTTCACTGCCAGGTGCGACAGGTTGCTTGGCGTGGATGTGGTGGACGTGTCGATTGAGCAGGCACAGGCCAACAATTCCGACCCGGAACGCCTGACATTCGCGTTGAGTTCTGAGACGGTGCTGCAAGAGTTCGGGCCGTTTGATTTTATTTTTGCCATGAGCGTCCTGTGCCGCTGGCCGGAATCGGAAGACGTCGAGGATATCTCGGACCTGATGCCATTTGTGCAATTCGAGCGCTACGTCCGGAACCTTGACACCCATCTGGCCGTTGGCGGACGTCTGGTGCTTTACAATACTTCGTTCCGCTTTTCCGATGTGTCTTTTGCCGCTCGCTATGAGGCGGAGACTACGCCCACGATCGCTGAAAGCGGGTTTGTGAAGAAGTTCGGCAAGGACAATAAGAGTCTGGGTGCCGATTACGTTTATCCTGACGTTATCTTCCGCAAAAAAGCCTAGACTCGATTCGCAATAAGGGCGGTTATTTTTGAACGGAGGTATCCCTACCCATTTGGTCAGGCTGTTTTCAAATTCAGGTTTGCCAGGGCCGCTACATTCTTTGCGATCATATCCGCCTGGCCATTGTTGCGATGGGTATCGGCAAAAATCCTGAACTTTTTCATGCGGCAAATTCCATGCTCTACGCCGATGCGCAGCTTCCCCCTGTGTCAGGGAAGTTGTCCGCTGCTGCAATTCTCTCTGGTTTTCAGGTGGGCGGGATAGGATGATGCTTTGGGATACTCACCGGAACGTAAATTGGCTGTGCTGAAACGGATGCTTGCGCCAAACAATGTGTCTATTCGGCAGCTGTCGAAGGAAGAAGGCATCGCGGCTTCGACGCTTTTTTCCTGGCGTGCGGAGGCGCGGAGTAAGGGACAGCTTTTGCCTGACGCTGATGCTGGCCCTGAGGGCTGGTCTTCACGTGACAAGTTTGCGGCGGTGTTGGAAACGGCGGGGCTCAATGAGGCGGATCGAGGCGAATACCGCCGCAAGCGTGGGCTTTATCCGGCACAGACTGCGGCCTGGCGTGGGGCCTGCGGGCAGGCGAATGACCGGGACCGCGCCGGCAACGCGCGCCTTGGACGGGCAACCAGGGAGGAGAAAAAGCGTGTCAAGGATCTGGAGCGGGAACTGGCCCGGAAGGACCGTGCATTGGCCGAAACCGCCGCGCTGCCTGTTTTGCGAAAAAAGGCTGCAGCGATCCGGGGGGGCGACGAGGACGCATGATCAGCACCCCGGATCGCCAAACCGCCGTCGTTCCGATCGATGAAGCTGTCTGCGCCGGTGCGCGGCGCGCCAAAGCCTGTGCCGAGCTTGAAATCAGTGAACGGACTCTGCGACGCTGGACAAAAGATGGCGAGGTTCAGCGTGATCAACGCCCCTTTGCGCCACGGCCGGAACCGGCGAACAAATCAACCGCAGCGGAACGTGCAGCCGTGCTTGAGGCCTGTAATTCAGAGGAGTTCTCGAGCCTTCCACCAAGCCAAATCGTGCCAAAACCGGCCGCCCGAGGGCGTTGTCTTGCGTCTGAATCCAGCTTTTACCGCATTTTGCGCGCAGATGGACAACAGCATCACCGGGGACGTGCCAAGTCACCTACCCGGCGCAAACCGCCTGCCAGCTACAAGGCGAGTGCGCCCTGCGAGGTCTGGACGTGGGACATTACATGGCTGCCCGGACCTGTCGCGGGCACGTTCTTCCACCTCTACCTCATCGTGGATATCTTCAGCCGCAGGATCGTAGGATGGGAGGTTCATGAAAGAGAGGCGGCTGAACCGGCTGCAACACTGATCCGACAAACTGTTTTGGCCGAAGGCTGCATTGCTCGCCCGCTGGTGCTGCATGCAGATAACGCCAGCCCCATGAAGGGTGCGACGATGAAAACCACTATGGAGAAACTCGGCATCACTGCGTCCTGCAGCCGCCCGCGCGTCAGCAATGACAACCCGTTCTCCGAAGCCTTGTTGCGAACCTGCAAGTATCGGCCGGACTGCCCAACCAAGGGTTTTGCCTCGAAAGAAGAGGCTCGGGCCTGGGTGAAATCCTTCGCCAACTGGTACAATAGTGAGCACCTGCACAGTGCCATCCGCTTCGTCACGCCGAATGCACGCCACGCTGGCCATGATCAAGTTACCTTGGCAAAACGCGCCATTCTCTATGCAAATGTACGGGCTCTATGCAAATGTACGGGCGCAAAATCCCCAATGCTGGTCAGGCGAAACCCGAAACCGGCAGCCCGCAGGACCCGTTTGGCTCAACCCGGAAAACGAAATCAACGCCTCTGAAATCAGAGACGCCGCATGAAATCGGCGGACAACTTCATTGACAAACACCGGGCTTGTCCACGCGCGCTTCATCATATATCCGCCTGTCGTGCTTTCGCCCGGGCTGTGCAGGACCAACGGCCAGGATCCTTTTCCTGTCGTCGGTAATGATCCGGTGCGGCGCTGTATGGCGTTTCTTCTTTCCTGAATACCTGGCCCTGCGCCTTGACGGCGTCCCGGGGCGCTGAACAGGGCGCTCGGTACCATCGATCACAGGATAGAGAAGATCGTTTCTTTCCTGTGTCGATAATTTGATCCTGCGCTCCGGCATGGCAAAATGGCCAGCCATCACCGTCGTCATGGCGCGAACGCGGCGGCAAACTGCGGGGCTGGAAATGTCGAAAAGCAGGCCAACAAAGGCCTGGCCGGCGTATGTGCGGTAATGGATCAGGCACAAAAGCATTTGTTCCGCCAGTTGCAGCCGATACTTCCTGCCGCCCCCGATGGCCCACTGTCTGTTCTTTCGGGACAAACGCCCGGTTTCACCGGCAAGCCAAATCGGGTGAAGCTGACAAACCGGAGCATCAAAATCCGCCGGACGTATTCCGGAAAGGCGGAAAAACAACTCTGGACGTGCCCGTAAAACTTTCAGTACCGCCATTCCGGCAAACTCCACTGCTTCGGTGAAGCTGGAATAGCGGAAATCTACCAATTGCGAAACAGGTCTATTTATCATAATATACGGACTAACCGTAGCAGGGGTATCGCATGAATAGCATCTTTTGGTTTGCCTTGATCTTCTGTCTCTGATTCAGTTTTCCAAAGTTTATGTCCGGAGGGCGCTGCTTTGGAAAATACCGTGTTGTTTCAATCTTTTGCCTCGTCGATTTCTGATCCCCGCCAGGAGACGAAGGTGTTGTATCCACTTGATGGGATTCCGCTTTTGAGCCTGTGCGGAGTGGTGTCGGGGTGTGGGAGTTTTGTCGATGTTGCCCTTTAATGGCGAGGAAAAGTTGGGTTTCCTGCGCAAGTTGGCTACGTTTGAGCATGGCATACCCTCCCACGACACGCTTTCGACGGTGTTTCGGGCGCTTGATCCTGAAGAGTTCAACGCAGCCTTTGCCGCGTGGGCGTCCGGGTTGGCCGGGCGCGTTGGAGGAACGGTCGTTGCCATTGACGGCAAGACAGCGCGAGGCTCAAGGGCCGGTGGTGAAACGCCTCTGCATCTGATCCCGGCCCGGTGTAACGATCTACGCCTCGTGCCCGGCCAGCAAGCCAGCGCGCACAAAAGGAACGGGATCAGGGACATCCCCGTTCTCCTGGATTTGCTCTTCCTGGAGGGCGCGGTCGTGACGCTGGATGCGATGGGGCGCCAACGTGAGATCGCCTGCAAAATCCGTGACAAGGGTGCTGACTATGTGCTGGCCCTGAAGGGCAATCAGGGGCTTCTCCATGAAGACGTGAAACTGTGGTTCGAAGAACAGGATCGGGAAAACACAGAATCATTACAGACGGTTGACGGCGACAGGGGTAGGATTGAAACGCGAACATACACCCAATGCGACGCCATCGGCCGGTTGAAAAAGCGCCATCCCCATCGGGAGGGGTTGGTCAGCATTGGCCGCGTCGTCCCGCTTCGGGAAAGTGGCGGGAAGACGACACGGCAAACGCGGTACTTCATCCCGTCCCTGCCAAAAGACGCCGCGCGCCTTGCCCATGCCGTACGCTCTCACCGGGGAATTGAAAACCGCCTCCACCGGGTGCTTGATGTCACCTTCCGCCATGACGACAGCCGGATACGAAAAGATCACGCACCCGCCAACTTCGCCGTCATCAAGCACATCGCAATGAATTTGCTCAACAAAGCAAAAAGCGAGAACTCCCTCGGAGGAATGCGGAAAAAGGCAGGCTGGAACAACCGCTTCCCGCTTCAAATCCTCGCGCCGTGAAACTCATGCGATTCCCCTGCTACCCGTAGTTTGTCAAGTTGACAATCGCTAGTGATTACGCCAGTGTCTGCAATTTGATCCACCCGAACGTACAGTTATGATCCGCTGGGTGATTTCAGGGTACCCGCCCACCGCTTCCCCGGAAGCGGCTGCGGCGAAACGCCGGGAACGGCTTGTTGGCTGCCACCAGGGCCGTTCCCGTTGCTCGGAAATGCCGGGTCCTTCCCGGCGGGGACGGCTTGTGGGTGTTATGTGCCGCACTTGCCTACTTCTGCGTGCCGATTTTTTTGCATTTCGTTTCAGATTTCCGCCGCCGACAACCGATTGTTACCATTCAGGAAATATTTTCCGACGGGTCATCTGAAACGAAATGGCCCTCCCCGCCGAAACGAAATGCCCTCCCGAAACGCGCGGGGAAACCGCCGAAGGGGTCGCGCCGGAATTTGCGCGATACCGGCGGTGAAAAAAATGTCGGGAGGTCCGGCATGGCCAGCGGCAAAAAAACCTTCGCGCGACGGGACGTGCTCCGGTCCTGCCCGCATTCCGGAGATCGGGCGCCTGCCGCCCGATGTCCCCGTGCCCTGAAACCCCGGGTCCGTTCTGCGGATCAGGTCCGGCAGATCGCGGTGTCGATCAGGGTGTCCGGTTTTACCGGTCCCGTCCTGTTCGCCGGGGGCAACACCGTTATTGCCGGGGCAGGACCGTGTGCCGACGGCGCGGGAGACGGGCATGGATCCCGTGCCCTGCATCCGGCTTCCCGGTCTCCCGGATGGGCAGCGCCCCGCGTATATTGTTGCTGACAAGAGCCTGGCCGGACATGCGGGCCGGGACGGGGACCTGCTCCGGCCCGGGCCGGGGGAATTGCGCGACCCCGGGTTTCATCCGGACAGATGTCGGGATGCCGGTGGCTGATGACCGGATTGACATGTGCCGGACCGGTCCGCCCTGTAACGCCACCGCAGGCAAGGCCGGGAACGACACCATGGACAGCCCTGCCCTGCCCTGCCCTGCCCGCCGACCGCAGGCCGGTTCCACACAGGAACAGGAGTCCGGCAGGAAATTGCGGGCCTGTACACTGCCACAGACAGGTTCCTGTACCCGGGCAATTTTTCCCCTGCTTTTTTCCCTGAATTTCCGGAGAAATCCGGGGGAGACCGGTTAGCAGCACACCGACCGCACAGCCAGCCATACCGCCGGTTTTATCCCCTGCAGATCTGGAGCGGTTTTATGGCGTGTTATCAGCAGGTTGAAAATCGGTGTTTCTGACAGAGACGCTTTATCCGGGCGGATATACCCTCCGATACACCGAAAGTCTCTGCAGGCGTATTTCATCATCCGTTTCGGATATTCAGGCTGGCGTGATCCTTACCCGCAGTCCCCGGGTAAACCGCCGGTTTCGCTGTTCTGATCTCCGCAGTGGCCATGCCCGAAAACCGGGCTGCGCTGGCCGATCTGAACGACCAATGGATCGACCCCTTCCACGGCCTGCGCGTCAGGATTGACTACGTTCGTCCCGACCGGTGCGCCACTTGGGGAATGTGGGGCTAAATATGAAAACCGATGGGGGCTTCTCTCCTGGCACCTTGCGGTGTTCACCCGAAAAGACAGTTAAGCCGAAGCTGTACACCGGAATATAGAGCGTCAAACGCTAAAAATAGAACCGGAGGTATTTTTGGTGCCGGATTCTCAGGGGATCGCTTCGAGAGTCTGGCCTCCGATATGCAGGGCCACACCGCCGCGCGGCCTGAGATCGAAGGCCCCGTTCAGCGCATCCAAAACGGCAGTTGCAGGCAATTCGGGCCACCCGGAGGTTCCCATGTCATAGACATCCTGAACCTGAACCCCGTCCTCGTGAACGATCAGGTGATTGGCCCGGGTGCGCCCGAATTCGTCCACAAACAGGACCATCGCCTGCTTTTGTGGCCCTGGCAGGAACTCGCTGCGGATCATCACACATCCGGGGAGATCCTCTGGCAATGCCCGGGTGCAGGCGGTCAACCATTGGGTCCTGCGGAATTCCGGCAGCCCGGCCAGATCGGCAGCGATCAGGGGGCTGTTTTCGGGGCGGACCGGCAGCACGGAGAGCAACTGTGCCAGTTCCTCAGGTGCCCGCCGGTCAAACAGGGTCTGCTCGAAACGGTATCTGTCGGGCTGCGTTCGCACCGCATCGATGCTTTGGACAAGCCGGGCGTGGTCAGGGTGATCGCCGAGAGTTTCGAGCCGGGCCAAACCCGCCTGCCCCGCTTTGCCCCACTCGTGCTGCATCGACCACAGGTCCAGTCGCTGCAGTTTCAAATCTCCGGCGCGAACCGGGAAATCCGGCTGTTGGTGCTGATCCGATTCGCATCAAGCACCGGGGTCAGCCAGGTCGCTGAAACTGACCTGCCCCCGATAAACTGGACCACTTGAAGGTAGGGTTTGTTCTCGTAACGTTCATCGCAACGAGGAGAACAGACGATGCGCAAATCACGTTTTACCGAAGAGCAGATTGTCCGGATACTGCAGGAGTATTCGGCGGGGGCGAAGGTGTCTGAACTGTGCCGCAAGCCCGGCCTGTCAGATGCGACGCTGTACAAGTGGAAGAGCCGGTACGGCGGCATGCAGGTCTGCGAGCTGCGACGCCTGAAGGATCTGGAGGCGCAGAATGCGGAGCTGAAGCGCCTTCCGGCGGATGCGCTGCTGGATAACGCTGGCCTCAAGGGGCTTCTGGCAAAAAACTCCTGACGCCTGCATGCCGCCGAGCTGCCGTGAAAACACTGATGGAGGATCATCAGTTCCCGCAGCGAGGCGCGTGCAGGCTGGTTGGGATTTCACGGTCAAACCTGACTTGTCAGGCGCGGGCAGAGCGCCATGCGCGGCTGAGAGAACGCCTGATCGCACTGTCAGGCAAACACAGAAGATATGGATATCGCATGCTACATGCCAAACTGGTCCGGGAGGGCTTCAAGGTGAACGTCAAAGTGGTTGAACGGCTCTACCGGGAAGAGCGTGTAAAACGCGGAGCAATATTGGGCCACAGAAGCGGCTGCATATCGCAGTTGTAGCGGAGTAAAAGTCCGCCAGTTTGTGCCCTTCGTTTATTCGGAGGGCGGGAGATGTATTCTGTGGATATGGCTCAATTAGCATTGATTATGCGTGGCGTGTTACAGGCAGGATGCCTGCGGCGGCGGCAAGTATCGCGCGCGGCGTTTGGTGGCTCGGAAGGACGGCAAGGTGGAACCACCGAAGGCAGCTGTCCAGGTATTTGGTCGCGATGCCCCGATGGCGGCGCGGAAAGGTCTTTAACCGCTCATGCCGACTGTTCACGGTTTGAATGTGCAATTCACCACGGACACGTTCTCCGGCGGTCCGGTCGAGACTTTCATGGCTGACGCCCGTTTCTGCGGCGCAGGGCGGGTAACCGGTGCAGCCATCGGTCACCGGGAGAGCGTCCCCATCAAGACGTGGCTGCAGAACCGTTTTGAGATGTTCGGCTGTCACCGCAGGCAAGACAGCACTGATGGCGGTGCCTGATCGGTCGACCGCAACGAGGACCGGAACCTGCTCCTTCGACAATCCGCGTTTTGAGGCCTTTCCCCCGCGTTTGCGGGCTTTTCGAGAGAGATTACGGTCCCCTTTCCGGCTGCGCGGAAAGAACGTCCCGTCGGCTTCGACGATTCCGCACAGCCTGACCGCACCGACCGTTACGGCCTCAGGAAAGCGATGACGCCAGCGAAAAGCTGTGGTGTCGGCCACCATACAACGCCCGTCGGACGCCTTTACCGTTTCGCCGTCGCGCAGGGAAGCTGCGAACCCTGCCCATCTGTCCCTGTGGCGCAAGCGGGCAGGCGGCGTCCCGGTCAGCGCGCTGAAGGTTTTGCGACAGCCTTTGCAAAAGAACCTCGTCAGGCCACTTGCATGGCCCCTGATGATCGCACCGCCCGAAGCACAGTGCGGACAGATACGCCCCTCGCGAACATTCGCCTCAGGGAGATCGATCACGCTTTCCAGCGACGATACCCCGGCAACGAGCCGTCCGGTTTCAGTCCGTTGTTTCGATGAAAGGTCGTCGATCTCGTTGAGCCACACCAAAAAAAAGCTTGATGATCCATGTGCCGCACCCCATAATTTTGTTCATGGTGTGTTCTATTACAGGTTGGCACGCATAATCAATGCTAATTGAGCCGTGGATATTTATAGTCGTGTGCGCCGTGCTTGTTTGAAGGACGGTATGTCTGGCCGAGAAGCGGCGCGGTTTTTCAACATGGCGTAATCAGGATCAGCACTCAGTTACCCCTGTTATTCTGGATGCACATGCAATTGAAAAGGAGACTGACCAATGGAATATTTTGCTGGTTTGGATGTGTCCATGGAAGAGACGCATATCTGCATTCTGGATCGTGAAGGGGCCCTTATTCGTGAAGGAAAAGCGAGCTCAACACCAAAAGCGATCGCTGACTTCCTCGCTTCTGGACCACCATGTGCCAAAGTTGTATTTGAAACGGGACGGATGGCACCAATGCTTTACCATGGGCTGACGGAGCTTGGTGTCCCGGTTGTTTGCATCGAGAGCAGGCAAGCATATCAGGCCCTTAAATCTCTGGCCGGCCACAAGACGGACCGCAATGATGCCCGCGGTTTGGCACACCTGGCGCGGACGGGATTCTACAAGCCGACCCATGTCAAATCACTGTCAGCGCACGCAATCCGGTCGCTGATCGCAGCCCGCAAGAAGCTGGTCGGACAGCGTGTGACGCTCGACAATCAGATCCGCGGTCTGGTCGTCGTCTTCGGCGTGCGGCTGCCACGAGCTTTGTCTCCGGCATTCAAAAACGCGGCGCTAAAAGTTAGCGATGGAGTGCCTGGCCTCCATGCCGCAATTTGCGGACTGTTCGCAGCACGCGAAGCAATCCTCGCGGCGGTTGCAGCCATTGATGGCGACATCAAAAAGATGACCCGCAAATCCGAAGTCTGCCAGCGCCTTATGACGGTACCAGGGGTCGGTCCGATCACAGCATTGGCCTTTGCCGCAGCAATTGATGATCCGTCGCGTTTCAGGAAATCGCGTGATGTGGGGGCGTATCTTGGACTGGTGCCGCGACGGCATCAATCTGGTGAAATCGACTACACGGGCAGCATCTCAAAGCGGGGCGACGTGCGCGTCAGAACGCTTCTCTATGAGGCCGCCAATGTGATGCTGACGCGGTATGCCGCTCCGCTCAAATTGAAGACATGGGCCCTCGCAATCGGTGCGCGCTCAACGATGAGAAAGGCCCGAGTGGCTCTGGCGCGTCGTCTGGCAATCATACTTCATGCCATTATGCGAGACAAAACTGACTTCCAGTCCGCGTAAGGCTTACGAGGCGACAACGAGGATTCCTAAATCAAAGTTCCCATCTGGGACGATGCCCGAGGGAGGGCGTGAGACACGGCGCCGATTCTGTAGCAACAGCCAAGACCAACGGTATGATTGCGGTTTCAACATTGCCGACCCACACCCAGCCAACCCCATCATGAACCTCAGAGTTCGAAGAGAACAAAGGCAACCTCTGACATCAAAAGCAGGAAACTCAGGAAACACGCATTGACAGATTAGAGAACAAAGATCGTAAGACGATCGCGAAGATGCTGCGCCATGAACTTCCGCCTGGGTATCGTCGGTCGGAAGCGCCTCGGCGGCCAACGCTTGATGGTTATGTTGGTGTGGTCGATGAGATACTGCGCACAGACAAAGCCCTGATCAAAAAGCAGCGACACACGGCCAAGCGCATCTTTGAACGGCTGCGCGATGAGCATGGATATGCCGGCAGCCTGACCACGGTGACCTATTACGTGCGCGAGCAAAAACGGCGCACCAAAGAGGTGTTTGTGCCGTTGTCGCATCGGCCGGGCCATGCGCAGGTTGATTTTGGTGAGACGCTGGGCGTGATCGGTGGCGTGGAATGCAAGATCCACTTCTTCGTGATGAGCTTGCCACATTCTGATGCGGTGTTTGTGAAGGGATATCCAGCTGAGACAACCGAGGCGTTTTGCGATGGCCATGTGTCCGCCTTTGCATTCTTTGGCGGCATTCCGCAATCCATTCTCTACGACAATACCAAGATCG
Source organism: Roseovarius sp. (assembly GCA_965207105.1). GTDB lineage: Bacteria > Pseudomonadota > Alphaproteobacteria > Rhodobacterales > Rhodobacteraceae > Roseovarius. The sequence goes on from CBDBLS010000040.1 coordinate 59,060, forward strand.
CCGTGGCTCGGATACTCGGGGATAAGACGCGCATCCGCACACGTCGGTTTACGGAACTGCAGTCGCATTACTTGTTTGATGACAAGTTTGGCAGACCCGCGCGAGGGAACGATAAAGGCAACGTTGAGGGCATGGTTGGATACACCCGCCGCAACTTCATGGTTCCCGCACCTCGCTATGACAGCTTTGATGATCTGAACGCACATTTGGAAGAGAAGTGTTTAGCACGTCAGGCCGATACGTTGCGGGGTCACACCCAAACCATAGGCGCACGCCTGATGTCGGATTTGGATGCTCTGATGGGATTGCCCGTCGCAGAATATGAAGCCTGCGATCACGTCAGCACGCGTGCAACGTCGATCTCAATGGTGCGCTATCGCAGCAATGATTACTCGGTGCCAGTAGCCTATGCGCACCACGATGTTCATGTGCGTGGGTTTGTGCATGAGGTTATCATCGGCTGCGGCAATGAGATTATTGCGCGGCACAAACGATCCTACACATCAGCGGATATGGTCTTTGACCCATTGCACTTTTTGCCCCTGCTTGAACAAAAGGTGGGTGCCCTGGATCAGGCCGCGCCTTTGCAGGGTTGGCATTTGCCAGATGTATTTGCCACGCTGCACCGACTGCTTGAAGCCAGAATGGGTAAGCCGGGCAAGCGAGAATACGTTCAAGTCTTGCGCCTTTTGGAGACCTTCGAAATGGATGTTGTGCAAGGCGCAATCCAGCAGGCAATAGATATGGGTGCAATTGGCTATGACGCCGTAAAACACCTTGTACTGTGTCGGGTTGAGAAGCGGCCACCACGATTGGATTTGGACTTCTATCCATACTTGCCCAAGGCCAATGTCGGCACAACACGCCCATCCAGTTACATGAGCTTGATGGGAAGGACCGCGGCATGACCGAAGCCCCTCGGATTCTTCTACGGCATCATCTTAAACAACTGCGACTGCCAACGTTCCAAGGCGAGTATGCCAAACAGGCGCAGCTCTGTGCTGCAGAGAACAAAGATCACATCCACTATCTGGCGCGGCTGTGTGAGATGGAATTGATCGACCGCGAACGCCGGATGATTGAACGGCGCATCAAAGCGGCGAAGTTCCCCAGCACCAAGAGCTTGGATAGCTTTGACTTCAAGATCATGCCAAGCTTGAACAAGCCCCTGACGATGGATCTGGCACGATGCGATTACGTTAATCGCAGGGAGAACATCATCGCGCTCGGCCCGTCAGGCACGGGCAAGACACACATCGCCCTGGGACTTGGGCTGGCTGCATGTCAAAGAGGACTGAAGGTGCGCTTCACAACGGCTGCGGCATTAGTCCATGATCTGATCGAGGCTCAAGATGAGCGGAGATTGCAGCGCCTTCAAAAGCAACTGACCAGCCAGAACCTGTTGATCATTGATGAACTGGGCTTCGTACCGCTCAGCAAATCTGGCGCAGAGCTGCTCTTCGAGGTCATATCCCAATGCTATGAACGCGGCTCCATCATCATAACCTCGAACCTGCCCTTCGATGAATGGACTGAAGTCTTTGGCTCTGAGCGGCTGACCGGTGCGCTACTCGATCGTTTAACCCATCACGTCCACATCCTCGAGATGAATGGCGAAAGCTATCGGCTCAAACACAGTCGCAACAACCGAAAATAACCAGCCCGCAATCACAGTCAGAATAATGCTGGCCTTATGGCCAGCATGCGCTTTGGCACGCTTCAGCTTTGTGACGAGCACGCGTGCAAAAGCGCTACAAAAACATCAACCGAAGTGGCCCATTTTTACGCCGCGACATGGACCCATTTTACTCTGCGATTGACACATTCTCCGGTGATGTGGACTACGCAATGCTGATCAAGCAATACGGAGACCCAACAGGGACAAAGGGCCATGAGCGCAAGTATTCTCCTGCAGAATGTACTGGTGCGATTAAAGAGGCAATCTTTGGCAAGCCTGACATGGACGAAGTTGGCACATCACACATTGAGCGCCAGAACCTGACAATGCGGATGGGCATGCGCCGCTTCACGCGCTTGACTAATGCTTTCTCAAAGAAAGCAGAGAACCACGCCTACGCTGTTGCTCTGCACTTCATGCACTACAACTTCGTTCGCACCCATAAGACGCTGCGCATGACCCCGGCAATGGCCGCTGGCCTTGTCGAAAGCCCTTGGGAAGTCGAAGATATCGTTGCTTTGGTCGAAAAGGCAGAAGACGCCGCACCTAAAAAGCGCGGTCCTTACAAGCCACGCAAAAAAGATATTTCAAAGTGACCCACTACCTCCGGTTGCGTATGGCCTCGGGGCGGCAGATATTTGCAATGACATCGAGCCCGAGGGCCTTTCGCTCGAAAGGTCGGCCAGGCGATGTGGCCGTGGTCGATGAGGCCGCGTTTGTCGATGATCTTGATGAAGTGCTGAAAGCCGCGCTGGCGTTTCGGACATGGGGCGGGCGGGTGCGCATCATTTCCACCCACAACGGCGAGGCCTCGCCCTTCAACACGCTCTGCCGCGATATCCGCGAAGCCCGCCAACCCGGCACTGTGCAGCGTGTAACACTGGCCGACGCCCTGGCTCAGGGCCTTTATGAGCGGATCGCCGCGATCACGCGGCAGCCTGTTACGCCCGGGGCGGCAGGGGCATGGGAGGCTGGCATACGCGCCCAATATGGCCGCTTTGCCGCCGAAGAGCTCGACTGCATACCATCCGCAGGTGGCGGAGCCTGGATTACATGGGACCTGGTGCGCGCGGCGGAACACAGGGATGCGGGCCGTCCGGAAAACAGCACAGGGTCTCCAACCTTCATTGGAGTCGACATTGCGCGCCGTCGCGATCTCTGGGTGGCCGCTGTGATCGAGGATACGGGCGGTCTGCTCTGGCTCCGCCGGATGGTGACATTGCGGGATGCACCCTTTTCCGAACAGCGGGCCGAACTCGCGCGCCTCGTGCGCATCCATCGCCCGCTCCGGATCGCGGTGGATCAGACCGGGATGGGTGAGGCTCCTGTTGAACAGTATCAGGAAGATCACGGCACCCTGACCGTGGAAGGGGTGCAGATGTCGGCGTCGCGTCGGCTTGATGTGGCGACACGCCTGCGGGAGGCCTTCGAGGATCGCCGGATACGCATTCCGGCCGATGACGCGCTTGGAAACGATTTGCACGCGATACGTGTTGAGCCCGGTGCCACCGGCGCACCGCGTCTTGTAGCGGATCGTTCCGGCACGGATGGTCACGCTGACCGCTTCTGGGCCATGGCGCTGGCCGTGAGCGCCGCCGCCGACACCGCAGGCCCCTTCGAGGCCCGGGTCGGGGCGGGACGGCACGGTGTGATGGATGGACCGGGCTCAGGCCATGAGATCGATGTCACTCTCGGTGTCGCCTGGTCAGCCCTTGGCCGTGCGATGAGGTGAGAGCGATGGATATACCAAACCGACCACAGACCGACGAGATCACGGCTCCGCAACAAAGCTGGATCGGGGGGTCCCCGATATGGAACCGGAGCGCCGCCTGGAGCGATGGCATTGGCCGTGATCCCGGGGCATGGCGCACGGGATCGTCCGACCTGAGTGCGGCGGAGGCGGCACTGCAGGACCCCAAGGTGCGTGCGCTGCTGGGACAACGGATCGAGATGGGTCTCGCGGCCCCGCTCGAAATTGAACCCGGCGGGAAAATGCGTCGGGACCGTATGGCGGCCGGGGATCTGGCGGCCCGATTTGCAAATATCGAAATCGACAGCATCTGTCGCGAACTGGCCTATGCCGCCTGGTACGGATGGTCGATTGCCGAATGCATCTGGGATGTTTCGGGAAGTCAGGTACGTCTGGCGGATTTACGACCCCGCTCACCCCGCATCATCCGATGGGATGCACAGACCCATATGCCTTTGCTGCTGACCCGGGCGGCACCGGGCGGCATTCCCCTGCCGGATGCCAAATTTGTTCTGGTGCGCGCGCCCCGCGCCAATGGTGGCTGGCCACACGGACCGGGTCTGAGCAACTGGTGCCTCTGGCCGATCTGGTTCAAGCAACAGACCGTGCGCATGTGGGCATTGGCGCCGGAGCGATTTGCCTCGCCGGTTGCAATCACCAGGCACAGGGCAAACGCGCCCGACAGTGAGATCAGACTGGCGCTGGAGGCAACGGAGGCGCTGGCGACGGGGGCCTCTATCTCTCTGCGCGAGGGGCAGGATATCGAGCCTCTCGAAAGCTCCAAACGCACCGGTGCCGATTATGCCGACTTTCTCCTGCGGATGGACCGCATGCTTGCAGACGCCATCACCGGGCAGCACGCCACCGCCGAGATCGGCCAGCATGTGGGCACGGGCGCGGCACATCTGAAGATCCTTGAGCGGCTCGTGGCCGCAGATGCGCGGCGCATCTGTGCGGCACTGCAAACAACCATCGCCACATGGCTCACACACTGGAACTTTCCCGGTGCCGCCGTGCCGCGCCTGCGTCGGGATCTCAGCCCGCCGGAAGATCTGCAAGCGCGGGCGCGTCGCGACGCGACCATTGCCGGAGCTTCGGGACTGCGGCCAACGAGGGCCTATGTCGAGGACATCTATGGCGGTCAGTGGGAAGAGACATCCGCCCCTGCCGACGGGCCCGCCGGGACGCCGCCCGCAACACCTGCAGCACCGGCACGCCTCGCTGCCGGGAGCGCGGATGACGATGCGGTGGATCCGGCGACCGCCGCCCTGCTGGGCGATTGGGAGGCGATGATGACCCCGGCGGCGAATCCCGTGATCCAGGCCGTCAGGCAAGCATCCGACTTTGCCGGTCTTCAGGAAACGCTGGGACGCGGTGATCTCTTTGATGCCATGGATACGCAACGGATCGCCGCAAGCCTCGGGCGCGCCGGCGCAGCCGCACAAATAGCGGAGGCCGGTAAAGACGGGCCCGGGGGAGAGACATGATGACTGCCACTCAGGATGTCGCCGACATCATCGGGACCATGACCGGCAGCCATGGCTGATCCACCCCCCGATATCCGTGATGTGCCCCCCGAAGAGGCGGTGGAGTTTTTCCGCGCCAAAGGCTACCACATCGGCTATGACTGGCGCGACACAAAAGCCGCATGGCACGCCCGCTCCTTCACTGTCGCGAAGGTGATGCGCCTGGACATTTTGACCGATATCCGCGCCGCCGTCGACAAAGCCCTGGCCGAAGGGCAGACCTTCGAGACCTTCCAGCGCGATCTTGCCCCGCTGCTGATCGCCAGGGGATGGTGGGGCCGCAAGACCATGACGGACCCGTTGACCGGCGAGACCCGTGAGGCCCGGCTCGGAAGCCCGCGCCGCCTGCGCATCATCTATGACACCAATATCCGCATGGCGGTTGCTGCGGGGAAGTGGCAGCGGATCACACGCCTTGCCGACCGGCGTCCCTGGCTGCGCTATGTCGGCGTGCTTGACGCCCGCATCCGACCGCTCCACGCCGCACGGCACGGCACTGTGCTGCCCTGGGATCACCCATTCTGGCAAACACATTTTCCACCCAATGGCTGGCGGTGCCGCTGCACCGTGCAATCGCTCTCCGAGGCCGGTCTTGAGCGCTACGGATATCACGTCACGCCGCCGCCCGCAGGCTGGCGGGAAACCCGGCCGTGGAGCAACGCGCGCGCAGGTGAGATCAGACACATCCCGAAAGGGACAAGCCCGGGCTTTGATCACAACGCAGGCACCGCCGATCCTGTGGCCCGGACCCGCACCCTGCTCCGGGAGAGACTGGCGGGCGCGCCACCCGCGCTGGCGCGCCCGCCACATCGGACGTGACGGAATGGATTGCGCGCGGGCGCGTAACGCGACAGGCCCTCGTCACCGCCACCGGACTGACACCGGATGATGCCGGCTTTGCCGATAACCTGCGCGGCCTCGTCGCCCAGGGCCCTGCATCCGCACGCGCGGCTGGACAGACCGGCGCGCTGATCAGCCCGGCAACACCGGAGACAGGCGCGGATCAGGCCGCCGCACAGGCCGTGCATGCCGCCTCTCTGCGGTTTCCGGCCACCTGGGTGGCGCGCGCCAATATCGCGCCCCTGCGCGCCGCCGGCAATCTGCTGGAGGCCGGCGGATCCTATGCGCCATCCGTCTATCGAGGACGCCCCGCAGCGCGAACACGGCCCGGTCTTGTGAAAACCGATGACAGCGCATGGGTCATTACCTCTCGCGACCCCGGCAACGCCACCCATGAATATATCCACCACCTGCAAGCGGCCATGCCGGAGATTGACCGGCTGTTTCAGGACCTGCATATCCGGCGGACCACAGGTGTGGATGGCACACGCGACGCTGTGGTCCCGCTTGATCCCTGCACGGGCACCGGACGCAAGGATCACTATGTCGATCCCTGCTTCGGACGGGAATACGGAGCTCCGATGCTCACAGGTCTTGACTATGATCCGGACCGCCCCGCCATCGAGGTCATGACCCGCGCCTTCCAGATGCTCTTCCACCCTTTGGCAGGCAAGGATGGCATTGATATCGATCTCGACAAGCTGGTGCGGGACGATCCTGAAATGCTGGACCTGGCCCTCGGATTGCTTTTCCACTACGATCCCCCCTGACGGACAGGAGACCACCAATGGCCATCCATACCATCCGCATGCCGGACCGCCTCTACGGGCGGGACCTGCGCACCATTGTCTGGGATGATACCGCAGGAACCGTGGAGGGCGATCATTCCTCCGTGCCCGGAATCGCGGCGACACTCGCCAGCCCGCCGCCGGTTGATAAAAGCCGGGAAGGCCTGGTGATCTTTCTCGATGATCCCGCCCATGACCCGCGCGACTTCCTGTTCATGCTTGCAGACAGCTACGCGGCGATCCTCGATGAGCCCCTGCGCTCCACATTGCCGCCCGTCTTCGACGGCATCCAACACAGGGCGGGCGTGGACTGGCCCGATCTCCTGCTCGACGAGCGGACCGCGGCCCAGTCCGGGTTTGCAGACGCCTGTTACACAGCACGCAAACAGGGCATGGCCCATGACGCGGCCATCGCCCTGGCCGATACGGAAACATTACAGATCTGGCCCGATTGCCCCGGACATCCCGGCTATGATATCCGACTCCCGTCGACAGCACATGACCCCCACCTTCAACGCCCTGTGCACAGCCTGTTGAACGGGCTCTGAACGGGGATGGGACGGGCTTGCCGCCCGCGCCCGGCGTGCAGGATTTACCCCGAAAAACAGGGTCTCGAACGCCCCGTAAATCCGACGTGGAGTCCAGCCGTTCCGGGCCTGTTCGCCAGCACCTGAAAAAGCCCGTTTCCGGGCCATTCCAGATCAAAAGGCGTCCGGATTGCGCATTTTGCCGTCGCGGAGCCAAAACAGTGCCTCTGTAATCGCGCCCGGTCAAAACCGCTTCAAACGCCTGTTTCAAAGCCCTTTTACAATCCCCGACCGGGCTGGACCGGGCTGGACAGGATTACGCATTTAGTTTGTCACCCCACAGGTTTCCACGGTGCGTGGCTGTTTCCATTCATGGCGCAGGGATGGCCTGCTGGATGAGATAAACCGTGAGCTCGTCAGAAGCGCGCGACTGGCCGAGGGTCGCAAGGCCCGGCCAACAGCGGGGGTCATCGACAGTCAGAGCGTAAAAACAACGGAAAGTGGCGGGGTTGGAGGCTATGACGCAGGTAAAAGGATAAAGGGGCGCAAACGCCATATCGTGACCGATACCATCGGATTGCTCATTGGCTTCGTACTCCACAGTGCCGGTATTCAAGACCGGGATGGCGTGCCTGACGTGCTGGCGACTGTCGCGAAGCGCTATCCCACGCTGCGTCATCTATTCGCCGATGGAGGCTATGCAGGGTCCGGATTACGAGACGCGCTGAAAGCCATTGGCTGCTGGACCGTCCAGATCATCAAACGCTCTGATACGGTCGAGGGGTTCGAAGTTTTGCCCCGTGGATGGGTGGTCGAGCGAACCTTCGCCTGGCTCGGACGATGCCGTCGATTGGCAAAGGACCGGGAGAAATCCATCGCAAGCGCCGAAGGGTGGCTGCTTATCGCCCACATCCGTCGCGTCACACGCCACCTCGCAAGGAATTGAAAGCGTTCAATTGGTTTTAAATCAGACTCTAAGACGCGCGACGATTGTATGTCAATCTACCCAGACCATTATCAATTGCAGATCGGTAAGTCTCGGGATGGCTGTTTTGGCAAGGATCGCCGCCAGTTGTTGATGATCGGTTGCAGGGTGCGTTTGGGCCAGAATTTGGGCGCGCCGATGGCCGTCAGGCACGCCGTGTTCCAGTAGAGCCCGGCCTGCGAGATCGAGGCACCGGCGGTGATCGTGTTGGCCACGGCGTTGATATCGCCCGCTTCAGGATAGATGTAGAGCGTCGTTGGGTTGTCTTTGACCAGCGCGATGATCTCTTTGGACGCCGATTGGGACCAGGTCGTGCAGCCATTGCTGCGTCCACTGGTGTAATCGACCAGTTTTCCGAACGGCACATACCCGTCCTTGTCGGCATATGGGCTGCCCGGGTTTTTGAACCGGCATTGCCATTTCAGGAAAACGGCCGGATGCCCGCCAATGGCACGCTCCCGGGCATTCTTGGTGTCGCCTTGCCCATCAAACAGCAAGAAAGTGCGATAGAACGGAACCCGTTTGCCCGATTGGCGCGAAAAGCCCTTGAACGACGTCCTGGTTTCCGCCGTCACATAAGCACCGCCCATCGTCAGCTTGGAGCCTTCTGCATTGCTGAAGTTTTTCGCGCATTGCCGTCCATTTGAAAAATTCGCCCGTTGCAGCTTGCGCCCGTTGCCATAGCCGGACGAGACCGCACGAAATGACTTGCGCCCCTCGCAAATGACATAAAACCGCCGCGTGGCCTGTCCGCCTGACAGGGTGCTGGGCCGGGTGGCATCCATCGCCAGATAGCAGGGATTCTTGACCGCGCCCCGGCGGCGTTTGTCCTGATAAAGTGCCCGAGCCCGTTCCAGGACCACCGCGGCAATCTGGCCTTCGCCCGCTCCGACATGTTTTTGCAGCCAGGCCGGAATGCCCGGGCTTTGCGATAGCGCCTGTGTGGCTGATGCACCGAACAACGTGAAACAGATTATGATTACTTTGGCGCGATGCCATATATTTAACACCACTGGGCACGTCTCCCTGCTGCGCGTTCCTCACGTTCTCCATAGCACAGATCGGGCCGATGTGCAGGCCTGCGCTTGCAAGCGGCGGGGATTGGCGCGCTCAAGGCGTTGTGCACCATGTTGGAATGTATCCCTGCACCATTGCACAGCATCCCCCCTCGCCAAGCGCGGCCAACGGGCGTAAAGCACGACAATGACCCGTCTTGTTCCCCTTGCCGATGCCACGTCCCTGCCGCTGTGGCGCAGGCCGATCACGCTGTTGTTTCTGATGGCGATGGCGATGCCGATTGCCTTTGCCACATGGTCGGCGCTGCTGAATAACTTCGTCATTGAAATGGCGGGGTTTGACGGCTCGGATATTGGCTGGTTGCATACGGTGCGTGAAATCCCCGGGTTCTTTGCCATCGGCGTGATTGCCATCATCATCTTCGTGCGCGAACAGGTGCTGGGCCTGGTGTCTCTGATCCTGTTGGGTGTGGCCACGGCACTGACGGCGCATTTCCCGTCGATGGGGGGTATCCTGACCATCACCATGCTCAGCTCGATCGGGTTTCACTATTACGAGACGGTCAACCAGTCGCTGCAACTGCAATGGCTGCCCAAGGATCGCGCACCGCAGGTGCTGGGCTGGATGTTGGCGGCGGGGTCCGCCGCGACGCTGGTGGCCTATCTGTTGATCGTCATGACATGGGAGGCGCTGGGCCTGACCTATGACACGGTCTACCTGCTTGCGGGCGGCTTTACCGCGTTGGTCGCAATCTTCTGCCTTGTGGCCTATCCGCAATTCGAGGCCCCGAACCCGCAACTCAAAAAGATGATCCTGCGCCGCCGCTACTGGCTCTATTATGCGTTACAATTCATGGCCGGGGCACGGCGGCAGATATTCATCGTCTTCGCTGGCTTCATGATGGTCGAGAAATTCGGCTTTGAGGTGCATGAGGTCACGGCCCTGTTCCTGATCAACCTCGTGGCCAATATGGCGGTCGGCCCGCTGATGGGCAAAGCAGTTTTCAAATTCGGCGAGCGCAACACACTGGTGTTTGAGTATATCGGCCTGGCCATCGTGTTCCTGGCCTATGGCGGCATCTATATGTTCGGCTGGGGCGTGGTTTTGGCAGCGACCCTTTACGTGGTCGATCACCTGTTGTTCTCACTGGCCCTCGCGCTGAAAACCTATTTCCAGAAAATCGCCGATCCACAGGACATTGCCCCCACCGCCGCTGTGGCCTTTACCATCAATCATATCGCGGCGGTGTTTCTACCCGCGCTGCTGGGCTATCTCTGGCTGGTCTCGCCTGCGTCTGTGTTCGTGCTGGCGGCGGGCATGGCATGTATCTCGCTGATCCTGGCGCTGATGATCCCGCGCCACCCGGAACGCGGCAACGAGACCATCTTCAGCCGGTTCGCCCCGGCTCCTGCGGAGTAATAAACGATGACCACCTTTACCGCGCTGACAACCGTGACCGGCAAAGCGGCAGCCGACGCGCTAGGCGAGGGCATGGAGCGGCTGATCCCGGAACCCACCGGCGTGGGCGTGTTCGATATGGAAGACGGCTCAGGCCTCTGGGAAGTGGGCGGGTATTTTGAAGGTCCACCGGATGAGGCCGGGCTGGCCCTTTTGGTGACCATGCACGGGGCGAAACCCTTCGTGATCTCGGAACTGCCCGAAACCGATTGGGTGGCCAAGGTCAAACGCGAGCTGACCCCGGTCGAGGCCGGACGCTTTTTCGTCTATGGCAGTCATGACGCCGACAAGGTGCCCGACGGGGCCGAGGCGCTGTTGATTGAGGCCGCGATGGCCTTTGGCACTGGGCATCACGGCACCACGCTGGGATGTCTGCGCGCGTTGGATCGTTTGATAGGCGAGGGGTTTGTGGCGCAGACCGCGCTGGATCTGGGCTGTGGCACCGCCGTTCTGGCAATGGCGGCGGCGTGCACCTGGCCCTGCACCGCGCTGGCCAGCGATATCGATCAGGTAGCGGTGGACGTGGCGCGCGCCAATGTGGCTGCCAATGGGCTGACGGGGCAGATTGCCTGTGTTGAGGCTGCCGGGTTCGATCACCCGGATCTGGCCGGGGCGGCACCTTACGACCTGATCTTTGCCAATATCCTTAAAGGTCCGCTGATTGAGTTGGTGACAGACGTCACATCGCACCTCAAACCGGGTGGACATGTGATTCTTTCGGGCATTCTGAACGAGCAGGCCGACGAAGTGGTCGCTGTTTATACACGCTCTGGAAACAGTCTTCATCACCGCGAAGAGATTGGTGAATGGACGACGCTTATTTTCTTAAAAATGTCCGAAAAAAGCTGAAAATCAGCAAATTTGAGGCAATTGCCCAAGTTTTGCCACATTTCAAACCTAGCTTGATCCTCGAACTTGGTGGGGGCCAGGTTAGCAAGGACACTGCCATGACCAATGCGGATCAGGGCTTTGACAAACGGCTGAACAGGATCGGCCGCAAGCGCGCCAGAATGGTGCAGGGCTATTCCAGCCAGGTTAGCAAAGATGGTCTGATCGTGTTTCGTCCGAACCGTCGGTCATCGCGTGGCTTCCCGATCAGGGGGCTGTTGATCCTTGCACTTGGTTTCTTCTGTTTCAAAGGTTTGTTGCTGGCCCATCTGGGCGAGCAGATTTTCTCCGAACGCGTTGATATTCTCGCGACCGGATCAATGGTTGAGCAGGCCGACGCATTCATGATGCAGGCCGACCCGATCAGCTAGGGCATTGCCCAACAGCTACGTCCCTTAGTACAGTAACGATTAAAACACTCAGGAAAACAAAAAAAACCTGCATCGGTTTGCTCCCGATGCAGGGTTTTTTCTTTGGTGACAGGTGCCTGAAGCGTTCAGGCGTTTCGGGAAAAGGTGAGAGTCACTTTTCCCCCGAAACGCTTTCGCTCAGCGACCGTTGACAACCGCGTCAATGTCACCGCGGCACAGGCCGATATCGTCCAGTTCACGATCCGACAGTTTTGCCAGAGCGGCGCCGGTGGTGCGGGCGTCATTCCATGCGGCGAGGGCGCCGATGGTGTTTGCGTAGAGGATGCCAACGATGCCGGTCGGGGCGGCGAAGGCGCGGGTGGTGTCGATAACAGCCATTGTTTCATTCCTTGTTCGGTCGGGGCCTTTGGGCTGCCCGATTGCGTTATGACCTGCATCTAGGATGCGGCCTCAGGCCGGACAAGCGGGGATTATTGCATAGGCCCTATGCAATTTCTGCATACCTGATAACACGTGGTAACTATTTGAAATACAGTAATTTATGAAGAGTGCACTTGCCTTCCTTCTGCCATAATCTGTGGCGGAAATGCCGCTAATCTGATGGACCGCTTCAATGACCCCTCTTGCAATCCTCTTGGCGTTTGTTCTTGTTTCGTGCTAGGCGTAAAAAAATGGCAACAGAGCAGGGCCAACGGATGAGGGTGATGGGCATCGACCCAGGGCTACGCAACCTTGGATGGGGCGTGATCGACGTGACGGGCAACCGGCTGAGCCATGTGGCCAATGGGGTGTGCAAATCGGCTGGTACCGATCTGGCCGCGCGGCTGCTGTCTTTGCACCGACAGCTTAGTGACGTGATGACACGGTTTGCCCCCGATACCGCCGGGGTGGAACAGACCTTTGTGAACAAAGACGGGGCCGCCACCCTGAAACTGGGGCAGGCGCGCGGCATTGCCATGCTGGTGCCCGCGCAATTTGGCCTCAGCATCGGCGAGTATGCTCCCAATACTGTCAAAAAGACCGTGGTGGGCGTGGGCCATGCTGACAAGATCCAGATCGCCCATATGGTGAAGGTTCAATTGCCCGGCGTTGACCTGGCCGGGCCGGATGCGGCCGATGCCCTGGCGATTGCGATTTGCCACGCGTTCCATGCAAAATCCGCGCAGACATTGCAGAGGGCGCGCGCATGATCGGGCGGCTGGCCGGGCGGATTGATTATCGCGCCGAAGATCACGTTCTGCTGGATGTGCGCGGCGTGGGGTATCTGGTTTATTGCTCGGAACGCACACTGGCGGCGCTACCCCCGGTGGGGGAACATACCGCGCTTTACACCGATCTGTTGGTGCGCGAAGACAATTTGCAGCTTTTTGGGTTTGCCACCTTGATCGAGAAAGAATGGCACCGCCTGTTGATGTCCATTCAGGGCATCGGCGCCAAGGCCTCGCTGGCCATTCTCGGTACTCTGGGTCCTGATGGTGTGGGCCGTGCGATTGCTTTGGGTGACTGGAATTCGGTCAAGGCAGCCAAGGGCATCGGCCCCAAAACCGCGCAACGCGTGGTGAATGAATTGAAAGACAAAGCCGCCACCGTGATGGCCATGGGGGCGGCAGTTCCTGCCGCGCCTTTAACGGACATCGCAGCGGGCGAGGTGATCGATGCCTCGCCCACACCCACACCCGTGGCCGCTGCCCCCATCGCCGGGTCGGGCGCACAGGCCGAGGCATTGTCGGCGCTCACCAATCTGGGCTATGCCCCCGGTGAAGCCGCAGGAGCCGTGGCGCAAGCTGCGGGCGAAACCCCCGAGGCGGATACGGCTGCACTGATCCGCGCGGCTCTCAAGCTGTTGGCCCCAAAGGGATAACCCATGTCCGAGCCTGACCCGACATTGCGCCCCGAGCCCTTGCCAGAAGACACCGACCGATCCTTACGCCCGCAGGTTCTGGACGAGTTTATCGGCCAGGAAGAGGCGCGCGCCAACCTCAAAATCTTCATTCAATCGGCCCGCAAACGCGGTGAGGCGATGGATCACACGCTGTTTCATGGCCCTCCGGGGCTGGGCAAGACCACTCTGGCTCAGATCATGGCCAGAGAATTGGGCGTGGGGTTCCGCATGACCTCGGGGCCGGTTTTGGCCAAAGCTGGTGACCTGGCCGCGATCCTGACCAATCTTGAGGCCAGTGACGTTCTTTTCATTGACGAAATTCATCGCCTGAATCCGGCGGTCGAAGAGGTTCTGTATCCGGCGATGGAGGATTTTGAGCTGGATCTGGTGATCGGCGAAGGCCCTGCCGCGCGCACCGCGCGCATTGAGTTGCAGCCCTTCACGCTGGTCGGCGCGACCACGCGCCTTGGTCTTCTGACCACGCCTTTGCGCGATCGTTTTGGCATCCCGACGCGGCTGCAGTTTTACACCGAGGACGAACTGCACGAGATCGTCACCCGCAACGCCGCCTTGCTGAATATACCCACCGATGATCGCGGCGCGCGCGAAATCGCCAAACGCTCGCGGGGGACACCCCGGATCGCCGGGCGACTGTTGCGCCGGGTGGTGGATTTCGCGGTTGTGGAGGGCGGCGGCAGCATTTCCAAAGCCCTTGCTGACAGTTCCCTGACCCGTCTGGACGTCGATCAACTGGGGCTGGACGGGGCCGACCGGCGCTATCTGCGCCTGATTGCCGAGGCCTATCAGGGAGGCCCTGTGGGTATTGAAACGCTCAGCGCCGCCCTGTCCGAAAGCCGTGATGCGCTGGAAGAGGTGATCGAGCCTTTCCTTTTGCAACAAGGGCTTATCCAGCGCACACCGCGTGGCCGCATGCTGGCCCAACGCGGCTGGACGCACCTTGGAATGGCCCCTCCAACCGCCAAAGGACAATCGGATTTGTTCGAGGGTTAGATGCGCCGTGGAGCGCTAGCTATGCTCGCCTTTTGAAAACTGGCAGGCTGATAGTTTGCAATTTGGGCCTGGATCACCCGGCAGATCCTGCTGATTTTGTTTCAGCCTTTGCCGGTTGCGGTACTCTTGTTCGAACTGGCAGTACTAGGGCCTGTTGAGATACAGGATTCCCATTTCCATTAATTTCTGATTCAAGTTTCCAAAATGGAGGCGAGAATGTTGAGTGACCGGTTTTTGATAAGTGACGGGCAATGGGATCTTATAGAGCCCCATTGCCTTGGCAAGAAGAGCGATCCGGGGCGGACTGGAGGTGACGCCCGTTTGTTTGTGGAGGCTGTTTTGTGGATCGCCCGGACAGGTGCGCCATGGCGGGACTTGCCGGCTGAATTTGGCAAATGGAATTCGATTTTCACACGGTTCAGATATTGGGTTAAACGGGACATATTTCATCGTATGTTCAATGAGTTATCCGAAGATATCGACTTCGAATATACGATGATTGATGGCACGATCTGCAAGGTACACCGTCATGGACAGGGCGCAAAAGGGGCCCTCAAAATCAGGCCATCGGAAAGTCTCGCGACGGAATGACCACCAAAATTCTGGCGCTGACCGACGCCTTTGGCAACCTCATCGACTTCCGGCTGATGCCCGGACAGGCGCATGACCTGCTCAAAACACGTGAATTGCTGGCAGATGTTTGCTGCCGAAATCTGTTGGCGGATAAGGCCTTTGACGCGGATTGGCTTCGGGCGTTATTGGCAGAAAGGGACATTGAAGCCGTTATTCCACCCAAGTCCAACCGCAAAAGCCCAGCTTCATGTGATATGGAAATCTATAAGTGGAGGCATCTCGTCGAAAACTTCTTTCAGAAACTCAAAGAATTCAAACGTATAGCAATGCGTGCCTGCAAAACCGACACCAGTTTCGAAGCCATGATCCACATCGGAGCGACAATAATCCGCACACGATGAATCTCAACAGGCCCTAGTTGGCGGCACACTCCTGCGCGCCACCAACCTTTGCTCAAAGCGTTTCGCCTTAACTGAGTGCCTCAGGTTTAAGGTAAAACATCTTAATAGGCGACCGATGGCAGCCAGGTGGCGATGGATGGGAACATGATCACCAAGGCCAACCCGGTCAGCTGCAGCAGGATAAAGGGAATGACACCCTTATAGATATCCGTCAGCTGGATCTCGGGTGGAGCAACCCCTTTCAGATAAAACAGAGAGAACCCCACCGGTGGCGTCAGGAAACTCGTCTGCAAGGTGACCGCAACCAGGATCACGAACCAGACCAGTTCCGGGTTATCCAGCCCATAGCCGGGAATGACAGGGTCATGGCAGCGATGATCGGGGCCACCAAAGGCAGGATGATCAGCGTGATCTCGATCCAGTCCAGCACAAAGCCCAGCAGGAAGACGATCAGCAGGATGAACAAGACAGTGCTCATTTCACTCAGCCCCATGCCTTCGATGGTATGCGTGATCAGCTCGTCCCCGCCCAGTTCGCGCAGCACGAAGGCAAAGCAGGTGGCCCCAAGGAAAATCGCAAAGATATAGGCGGTCGTCTTGAAGGTGTTGCGGGTCACTTCGGCCAGCTTGGCCCATGTCAGCCTGCGATACCCAATCGCCAGAAGCGTGGCGCCCGCGGCTCCAACACCCGAGGCTTCGGTTGGTGTGGCCAGACCCGCAAAGATCGACCCCAGCACGGCAAAGATCAGAGCCACAGGTGGCAGAACCGCCTTGAACACATCCCAGATCGCCGCCCAGTCCACTTTCTTGGCACCCTCCGGCAACGGTGCCACATCGGCCTTAAGGGTTGCGATCACCACGATGTAAAAGATGTAGAGACCACCGATGATCAATCCCGGGAACAGGGCCGCCATGAACAGATCGCGGACCGAGAGGGCCATCTGATCGGCCATGATCACCAGCATGATCGAGGGCGGGATCAGAATGCCCAACGTACCGGATGAGGCAATCACGCCCGCCGCCAGGGTCTTGGAATACTTCTGTTTCATCATCGCAGGCATCGACAACAGGCCCAGCAGCACAACAGACGCGCCCACGATCCCGTTCGAGGCGGCCAGGATGATGCCGATCGCGGTCACGGTGATGGCCAGACCGCCGCGCATCGTGCCAAACAGCCGCTGCATCAAGGTCATCAGGCGTTGCGCCACGCCGCTTTCATCCAGCATCAGGCCCATGAAAATGAACATCGGCAGGGCCACAAGAACGGCGTTGGACATGGTCGCAAAAACGCGGTTCACAACCGCACCCAGCGTCAGGTAATCGAGCCCGGTGAACGTGGCTTCCATCCCCGTCCACAGCAGTATGTCATTGTCGCCCAGATAGGCAATGCCACAATACAGCACGCCAACACCCGACAGCACCCAGGCCACCGGAATGCCGGTGAACAGCAGCGCCACAAAGGACAGGAACATCGCGATGACCAGCTTTTCTTCCGGCGCTTCCACCAGACGCATCAGCGTGAATGCGACGATAACGAAGCCAAGCATCATCCACAGCAGGGATTTCATCCCGCCATTATGAGAGGGCGCATCGGCGCGGGTGACCAGCATGTAAACATCATGGATCAGGCGTGCGACGGCAGCGATTGTTATCAGGATAAAGCTGGCCGGGATAACAGCCTTCAGCAGCCAGCGCGCCGGCAGACCCGTGGGGCTGTCCGAGCGTTCGTTAACCCGGTAGCTGTCATGAAAATAGTCGAGCCCCCTGATCAATCATCAGGTAGCAGAACGGCAGGATCAGAACCACGATTCCGAGGATTTCAATCACCCGGCGGGCGCGGAAGGAAAAGTTGGCGCGCAACACGTCGACACGGACGTGGGCGTCGGTGCTCAGCGCATAAGACACGCCGACCATGGTTGTCAGGGCATAGAGATGCCACGGCAATTCGTCGAGCTTGGGAAAATTCCAGCCAAGCGTGTAACGCATCCCTACCTGCGAGATGATGGCGATGATCAGGGCCACATTGGCCCACATCACAACATGCCCGACGGTTTTGACCACCTGATCAAGACCGGCCGCAAATTTGGGGTCTTTGCGATCATCGTTTTCCACTTCTTCCCAAAGCGGGTCGTAATGGGGTTCTTTTTGATTTTGCGATGTCGGCGTGTCAATCGCAGAGTAAAATGGGTCCATGTCGCGGCGTAAAAATGGGCCACTTCGGTTGATGTTTTGTGGCGCTTTTGCACGCGTGCTCGTCACAAAGCTGAAGCGTGCCAAAGCGCATGCTGGCCATAAGGCCAGCATTATTCTGACTGTGATTGCGGGCTGGTTATTTTCGGTTGTTGCGACTGTGTTTGAGCCGATAGCTTTCGCCATTCATCTCGAGGATGTGGACGTGATGGGTTAAACGATCGAGTAGCGCACCGGTCAGCCGCTCAGAGCCAAAGACTTCAGTCCATTCATCGAAGGGCAGGTTCGAGGTTATGATGATGGAGCCGCGTTCATAGCATTGGGATATGACCTCGAAGAGCAGCTCTGCGCCAGATTTGCTGAGCGGTACGAAGCCCAGTTCATCAATGATCAACAGGTTCTGGCTGGTCAGTTGCTTTTGAAGGCGCTGCAATCTCCGCTCATCTTGAGCCTCGATCAGATCATGGACTAATGCCGCAGCCGTTGTGAAGCGCACCTTCAGTCCTCTTTGACATGCAGCCAGCCCAAGTCCCAGGGCGATGTGTGTCTTGCCCGTGCCTGACGGGCCGAGCGCGATGATGTTCTCCCTGCGATTAACGTAATCGCATCGTGCCAGATCCATCGTCAGGGGCTTGTTCAAGCTTGGCATGATCTTGAAGTCAAAGCTATCCAAGCTCTTGGTGCTGGGGAACTTCGCCGCTTTGATGCGCCGTTCAATCATCCGGCGTTCGCGGTCGATCAATTCCATCTCACACAGCCGCGCCAGATAGTGGATGTGATCTTTGTTCTCTGCAGCACAGAGCTGCGCCTGTTTGGCATACTCGCCTTGGAACGTTGGCAGTCGCAGTTGTTTAAGATGATGCCGTAGAAGAATCCGAGGGGCTTCGGTCATGCCGCGGTCCTTCCCATCAAGCTCATGTAACTGGATGGGCGTGTTGTGCCGACATTGGCCTTGGGCAAGTATGGATAGAAGTCCAAATCCAATCGTGGTGGCCGCTTCTCAACCCGACACAGTACAAGGTGTTTTACGGCGTCATAGCCAATTGCACCCATATCTATTGCCTGCTGGATTGCGCCTTGCACAACATCCATTTCGAAGGTCTCCAAAAGGCGCAAGACTTGAACGTATTCTCGCTTGCCCGGCTTACCCATTCTGGCTTCAAGCAGTCGGTGCAGCGTGGCAAATACATCTGGCAAATGCCAACCCTGCAAAGGCGCGGCCTGATCCAGGGCACCCACCTTTTGTTCAAGCAGGGGCAAAAAGTGCAATGGGTCAAAGACCATATCCGCTGATGTGTAGGATCGTTTGTGCCGCGCAATAATCTCATTGCCGCAGCCGATGATAACCTCATGCACAAACCCACGCACATGAACATCGTGGTGCGCATAGGCTACTGGCACCGAGTAATCATTGCTGCGATAGCGCACCATTGAGATCGACGTTGCACGCGTGCTGACGTGATCGCAGGCTTCATATTCTGCGACGGGCAATCCCATCAGAGCATCCAAATCCGACATCAGGCGTGCGCCTATGGTTTGGGTGTGACCCCGCAACGTATCGGCCTGACGTGCTAAACACTTCTCTTCCAAATGTGCGTTCAGATCATCAAAGCTGTCATAGCGAGGTGCGGGAACCATGAAGTTGCGGCGGGTGTATCCAACCATGCCCTCAACGTTGCCTTTATCGTTCCCTCGCGCGGGTCTGCCAAACTTGTCATCAAACAAGTAATGCGACTGCAGTTCCGTAAACCGACGTGTGCGGATGCGCGTCTTATCCCCGAGTATCCGAGCCACGGCGATCTTGGTATTGTCGTAGAGAATGGATTGCGGAATGCCGCCAAAGAATGCAAAGGCGGACACATGGCCATCGCAAAACGCCTCGGTTGTCTCAGCTGGATATCCCTTCACAAACACCGCATCAGAATGTGGCAAGCTCATCACGAAGAAGTGGATCTTGCATTCCACGCCACCGATCACGCCCAGCGTCTCACCAAAATCAACCTGCGCATGGCCCGGCCGATGCGACAACGGCACAAACACCTCTTTGGTGCGCCGTTTTTGCTCGCGCACGTAATAGGTCACCGTGGTCAGGCTGCCGGCATATCCATGCTCATCGCGCAGCCGTTCAAAGATGCGCTTGGCCGTGTGTCGCTGCTTTTTGATCAGGGCTTTGTCTGTGCGCAGTATCTCATCGACCACACCAACATAACCATCAAGCGTTGGCCGCCGAGGCGCTTCCGACCGACGATACCCAGGCGGAAGTTCATGGCGCAGCATCTTCGCGATCGTCTTACGATCTTTGTTCTCTAATCTGTCAATGCGTGTTTCCTGAGTTTCCTGCTTTTGATGTCAGAGGTTGCCTTTGTTCTCTTCGAACTCTGAGGTTCATGATGGGGTTGGCTGGGTGTGGGTCGGCAATGTTGAAACCGCAATCATACCGTTGGTCTTGGCTGTTGCTACAGAATCGGCGCCGTGTCTCACGCCCTCCCTCGGGCATCGTCCCAGATGGGAACTTTGATTTAGGAATCCTCGTTGTCGCCTCGTAAGCCTTACGCGGACTGGAAGTCAGTTTTGTCTCGCATAATGGCATGAAGTATGATTGCCAGACGACGCGCCAGAGCCACTCGGGCCTTTCTCATCGTTGAGCGCGCACCGATTGCGAGGGCCCATGTCTTCAATTTGAGCGGAGCGGCATACCGCGTCAGCATCACATTGGCGGCCTCATAGAGAAGCGTTCTGACGCGCACGTCGCCCCGCTTTGAGATGCTGCCCGTGTAGTCGATTTCACCAGATTGATGCCGTCGCGGCACCAGTCCAAGATACGCCCCCACATCACGCGATTTCCTGAAACGCGACGGATCATCAATTGCTGCGGCAAAGGCCAATGCTGTGATCGGACCGACCCCTGGTACCGTCATAAGGCGCTGGCAGACTTCGGATTTGCGGGTCATCTTTTTGATGTCGCCATCAATGGCTGCAACCGCCGCGAGGATTGCTTCGCGTGCTGCGAACAGTCCGCAAATTGCGGCATGGAGGCCAGGCACTCCATCGCTAACTTTTAGCGCCGCGTTTTTGAATGCCGGAGACAAAGCTCGTGGCAGCCGCACGCCGAAGACGACGACCAGACCGCGGATCTGATTGTCGAGCGTCACACGCTGTCCGACCAGCTTCTTGCGGGCTGCGATCAGCGACCGGATTGCGTGCGCTGACAGTGATTTGACATGGGTCGGCTTGTAGAATCCCGTCCGCGCCAGGTGTGCCAAACCGCGGGCATCATTGCGGTCCGTCTTGTGGCCGGCCAGAGATTTAAGGGCCTGATATGCTTGCCTGCTCTCGATGCAAACAACCGGGACACCAAGCTCCGTCAGCCCATGGTAAAGCATTGGTGCCATCCGTCCCGTTTCAAATACAACTTTGGCACATGGTGGTCCAGAAGCGAGGAAGTCAGCGATCGCTTTTGGTGTTGAGCTCGCTTTTCCTTCACGAATAAGGGCCCCTTCACGA
The DNA here is from genome assembly GCA_965207105.1 of Roseovarius sp. GTDB lineage: Bacteria > Pseudomonadota > Alphaproteobacteria > Rhodobacterales > Rhodobacteraceae > Roseovarius. Next base: position 80,448 of record CBDBLS010000040.1, read on the forward strand.
TCCAGAATGCAGATATGCGTCTCTTCCATGGACACATCCAAACCAGCAAAATATTCCATTGGTCAGTCTCCTTTTCAATTGCATGTGCATCCAGAATAACAGGGGTAACTGAGTGCTGATCCTGATTACGCCATGTTGAAAAACCGCGCCGCTTCTCGGCCAGACATACCGTCCTTCAAACAAGCACGGCGCACACGACTATAAATATCCACAGAATACATCTCCCGCCCTCCGAATAAACGAAGGGCACAAACTGGCGGACTTTTACTCCGCTACAACTGCGATATGCAGCCGCTTCTGTGGCCCAATATTGCTCCGCGTTTTACACAGGTCACTTCGATCTGGGCTTGCAGCATCGGGTTCAGCTCGTTCCACTCATCCTTGTTGATGAGCAGCTCAAAGATGGTCGCTTGCTGGTGCCAGCCGGGGAAGTAGTTGTATTTCGCCAGCTTGTGGAACCCCAGACGCTGGTCGATGGCGGGCATCGAAAACTCGGTCGCATCAATCGCGCCTTTTTCCAGCGCCGGGAAGATTTCACCACCCGGGAGCAGGGATGTCGCGACGCCCAGTTTCTGCATGACTTTACCACCCAGACCAAAGAAGCGCATCTTCAGACCGTCCAGCTGTTCGACCGAGGTGATTTCTTCGGCAAACCAGCCCGAGGTTTCAGGGGCGATGATGGTGCACGGGAAGACTTTGACGTTATAGCCTGCCTGATCATACATTTCTTGATAGAGCGTCATGCCGTTGCCATAATAGAGCCAGGCCATGTATTCTCCGGCCTCGGGGCCAAATGGCACAGCCGAGAACAATGGCGCTGCCGGGATTTTACCCGCCCAGTAGCCTGCCGTGGCAAAGCCCGAGTTGATCTTGCCGGATGAGACCGCATCAAGGATTTCAAAGGCCGGCACCAGTTTGCCGGGCTCGTAGACCTTCATCTTGATGGACCCACCGGAAATCGCGTCGAGGTCCTCTGAGACACGCACGATGGGCGTGCCCAGACCTGGCAATTCGGTTGAGAAGGCGACCGGCGTTTTCAGCAGGATCTTGTCTGCCGCAAAGGCCGGCGCTGCAGCCAGTGCGGCCGCAGCAAGGGTTATTGCAAGTTTCTTCATGTCGTTTTCCTCCGTGTTGACATGTGACCGGGATCGGTTTGGACCCCGGGTTGGATAAAGCAGGGGATCACTCCCGTGCCGTTCGTGCGTCGCCGGGCATCTTGAACCCTGCGGAAATGGGGCGTGCCCCGCCCTTCAGCTTTGTTGGTTTTGGTCCGCCTGTCGCCCAGTCGAGCAGTTCGACGGTGTGGACGACGGGGATGTCGGTGCCGCCACCGATCTGGATCATGCAGCCGATGTTGCCGACGGCGATGATGTCGGGGGTTTTGGCCTCGAGCGTGCGGACTTTGCGGTCCTTCAGCTGTTTCGAGATCGCGGGCTGCATCAGGTTGTATGTCCCGGCGCTGCCACAGCACAGATGGCTGTCGGCCGGTTCCACCACCTCGAACCCGGCGCGTTTCAACAGGTCCTTGGGAAAGGTCTTGATCTGCGGGCCATGTTGCAGCGAACAGGCCGCGTGATAGGCGATTTTCAGATCCTTTGGCGCGCCCTCGGGCAGCTCCAGCCGCATCAGCAGTTCCGAGATATCCATGGTGATTTCCGAGACGCGCGCGGCATCCTTGGCCAGCGGCCCGTTCCGGAACATATGGCCGTAATCCTTCACCGTGGTGCCGCAACCCGAGGTGTTGACGACGATCGCATCCAGCCCCTCTGCGTCCATCTCGCCGGTCCAGGCGCGGATGTTTTTCCCGGCGGTGCCGTGGCTTTCTTCGGTCTTGCCCATGTGATGGGTCAGCGCGCCGCAACAGCCCGCGCCCCTGGCCACCACCACCTCGCAACCCAGCCGGGTCAGCAGGCGGATCGTGGCATCGTTGATATCGGTATCCAGCGCCTTTTGCGCACAACCCGTCATCAGCGCCACGCGCATCTTGCGCGGCTGGGTGGGGGCAAAGCTTTGCGGGTCGTCATTGCGACTGACGGGCGGGACGACCTTGGGGGCCATCTCCAGCATGGCGCGCAGGCGGGCATCGGGCATCAGACGGGCAAAGGGCCGACCGATCTTGGCGCCCAGCAACGCCACGCGGAACCGCATCGGATAGGGCAGGATGCGCGCCAGAACCCAGCGCAGGGTCCGGTCCGAGAGCGGCCTTTTGTAATTGTTTTCAATGTATTCGCGGGCATGATCGACCAGATGCATGTAATGCACGCCCGACGGACAAGTGGTCATGCAGGCCAGACAGCTGAGGCAGCGATCAATATGTTTGACCGTCTTTTCATCGGGCACACGCTCGTTCTCCAGCATGTCCTTGATCAGATAAATCCGCCCCCGCGGGCTGTCCAGCTCGTCGCCCAGCACCTGATAAGTGGGGCAGGTCGCCGTGCAAAACCCGCAATGCACACAAGAGCGCAAAATCTCATTCGACCGCGCAACCGAAGGATCCGATAACTGTGAAGGCGTGAAACTCGTTTGCATTTCAATCTCCGATCACGCGGCCATCAGGCCGGGGTTGAGGATGCGATGAGGGTCGAACTGGCGGCGCAATTGCTCGGCAATCTGCGTCAGGCGCGGATGCTGGGGCTGAAACACCGGAACGGTCTTGCGCAGCGTCTGACTGCCGCGCAACAGGGTTGCGTATCCCCCCACCGGCGCGAGGTGATCGCGGATAATGCCCGCCTGATCCGTGGCCTCAGATGGGACAGCCAGCCAGACAACGGCTCCGCCCTGATCCAAAATCGCACGCGCGCGCAGCCGCTCTTTTGCCGCCGCAACAAAGGTCGGAGCATCGGTTGGTTTGAGGGAGACCCTCCAGATGGTGTCATCCGTACCGGAAAAAGCATGGACATCGCGGATCGCAATCCAGAGGTCGCGGTGCACATCCCCGTAGAGAACCACCGGTGCGTGATCTGCGAAAAGCTGCTGTAGTCTGGTCAGGCGATAGGCCACCTGCGATGCAAGCCCTTCTATGCGCAACATCGCCGCGCCGTTTTGCCAGGCGGCGCCTGAGACTTCGAATGGGGTTGTGGTGGCCTTGCAAAACAGCGCGACCGCCTCCGACTCGGACAGGCCTTCGAATTGAAGGGTCGCACCTGTTTCCGGACGCGGCAGAACCTTGAGGGCAACCTCGGACAAAACGCCATGCGTGCCATAGGCTCCGCAGATCAGCTTGGTCAGATCCAGACCGGTCACATTCTTCATCACGCGACCGCCGTTTTTCACAAGACGGCCCCGGCCATCCACGAACTGCACGCCCAGCAGGAAATCGCGACAGGCCCCGCTGAGGAACCGGCGTGGCCCAGACACGTTGCAGGCCACGACTCCGCCAAGGGTCGGCGTGCCTTTCGTGCCCATCAGGGCCGAGTGATCCATCGGCTCGAACGCCAGCATCTGATTTTCGGCAGCCAGCGCGGCCTTGATTTCCTGCATGGGGGTTCCGGCCTTCGCCTCAAGCGTCAGCGAGCCGGGCTCGTAACGGGTGATGCCAGACATGCCCGAGACATCCAGCGCATGTGCGACGTCACCCGGGCGGCCAATACCGCTGCGGGTGCCGCCTGCGATGATGCGCAGGGCTGTCTTATCCGCTGATGCGTCAAGCACAGCTTCTCTTATCGCCGACTCGGTGGTCGGCGCTGCAAAGGCTGTCATGGCGATGTCCTCCTCCTACGCTCGCCAGAGCGTGTACTGCGTGGTCCGTCAGGTGTCGCGGGCGCGTCGTGCCTCGCTGATCTCCAACGGAAAGACTTTGGTCGGGTTCAGCAGCCAGCCGGGGTCAAAGACATCCTTGACCTGCATCTGGCTTTCCAGATCGGTGGCGCTGAATTGATAGGTCATCAGATCACGTTTCTCGATGCCGACACCGTGTTCACCGGTCAGGCAGCCGCCGACATCCACACAGGTGCGCAGGATGTCGAAGCCAAAGGCCTCGGTCTTGTCCAGATCACCGGGCTTGTTGGCATCAAACAGGATCAGCGGGTGCATGTTGCCGTCACCGGCATGAAACACATTCGCCACTTCCAGCCCGTGTTCTTCACTCAACTCGCCAATGCGTTTCAGCGTGTAGGGCAGTTCCGACACCGGCACGGTGCCATCAAGGCACATGTAATCGTTGATCTGTCCCATCGCGCCAAAGGCGGATTTGCGGCCCTTCCAGATCAGCGCGCTTTCATGGGCGCTCTCGCTGACATGCAGCTCAACCGGGTTCAGGGCGCGGGCAATTTCGGTGATCTTGTCCAGCTGATCGGTGATTTCCCCTTCCGAGCCTTCAACCTCGACAATCAGCAGCGCCTCGCACATCGGATATCCCGCCTTGGCGAAGTTTTCGACCACGCGAATGCAGGGACGGTCCATGTATTCAATAGCCACCGGCAGAACACCGGATTTGATAATGTTGCCAACGCATTCGGCAGCGATTTCGGCGCTGTCAAAACCGATTATCACGGGCCGCGCGCCCTCGGGCTTGGGCAGGATGCGAAGGGTGGCCTCGGTCACCACGGCCAGTTGCCCTTCTGAGCCACAGATCAGACCCAGCAGGTCAAGGCCGGGGGCGTCTAGTGCCGGCCCGCCCAGTTCGACAATTTCACCATCGGCCATGACCATGGTCACACCCAGCAGGTTGTTGGTGGTCACCCCGTATTTCAGACAATGCGCCCCGCCGGAATTCATCGCGATGAATTCCGGCAATGGCACAGGCCAACTGGCTGGAAGGGTCGGGGGCGTAGAAAAACCCGTCATCCTCGACATGGCCCGTCACCGACAGGTTCGTCACCCCGGTTTGCACCCGGATAAAGCGGTTGTCGTAATCCACTTCAAGAAAGTCATTCAGCCGTGCCGTGCCCAGGATCACGCTATCGGCGGTGGGCAATGCGCCCCCGGCCAAGGACGTTCCTGATCCGCGCGGCACCACAGGCACCTTTAGCTCGTGACAGACCCGCAGGGCGGCGGCGACCTCTTCGGTGGTGGCGGGCAGCAGCGGCAGCGGCAGCAGCGGCAGCGGCGGGCAGCGATAAGCCGTCAGCGCATCGCATTCATAGGCCAGGGTTTCCCGGGTGTCCGAAATCACGCTGTCCGCTGGCAGAGCGTCGGACAGGGCAGCCACGATTGCGGCCTTGCGGTCCAGAACGCTCTGATCAGGATTTGGCATTGCGATCTCTCCCCCGGGGTGCTCGTGTTACAGCGCGACGCGTGTCGCGAGGCCCTTTTCGTCAGCGACCCGCGCGGCAACCGAGGCCACAGCCAGATTCTGAAGGCCCACACCGGTGCCATCAAAGAGGGTGACTTCCTCCTCACTGCTCCGGCCCGGATGATCGCCATTGATCAGCGCACCGATGGGCGTGATGTCATCCTCGGAAATCAGGCCCGATGCGATGGCATGTTGCGCCTCGCCGATGCTGATCGACTGGGCGATTTCGTCGGCAAAGACGGTGGCCTTGCCAAACAGCGCCTGATCCACTTCCATCTTGCCCTTGGTGTCCGTGCCCATGCAGGTGATATGCGTGCCCGGCTTGACCCAATCGGCCATCATCAGCGGCTCAAACGCCGAGGTGATCGTGATGATCACATCCGCCTGCGCGCCCAGCTCTTCTTGCGTCACCGCTTCGAATTCCAGACCCAGCTCTTCGGCCACGGCGCCCAGACGGGGCAGCATGTCGGGATGCGGGTTCCAGGCCACGACTTTCTCGAAATCACGCTGCTCGGCGGCGGCGCGCAACTGGAAGGTGGATTGATGGCCTGCCCCGACCATGCCCAGAACTTTGGCATCCTTGCGGGCCAGATGAGCAATCGACACCGAGGACGAGGCCGCAGTGCGCCCGGCGGTCAGATAGTTGCCGCCCACCAGCGCCTGAAGGCGGCCGGTGTCGGGGTCAAACAGGAAAATAGTGGACTGGTGATTGGTCAGTCCCTTGTCCATGCTGCCGGCCAGAAGCCCCCGGATTTCACACCAAGAGATTTCCCGGCGCGGTCAAACCCGGATTTGAACCCATAAAGCGCGTCGACATAACCAATCGCCTCGCGGATGACCGGGAAGTTATAGGCATCGCCGCGCGCCATGGCGCCAAACACGGCCTCGACCGCGTCAAAGGCGTCGGTGCGGCTGACCGCCTGGGCGCAAATCTCTTCGCTGATGATCAGCAATCCGTCATTCTGAGTGGTGGCCGTCATGATCCTGGGTCCTTCGTATGTTTGATTCATCGGGTTGCGACACGCTTGGGGTGGAAGTGCCGCAACCCGAACGCCAGTGGGAGACCTGGCTTTAGTAAGCTTTGCCGCGGGCCGAGACCGGCCAGAGGGTTTCGACCTTGCCGCCCCGCACACCCACGTACCAGTCATGCACGTTGCAGGTGGGATCGCAGTGGCCCGGTACCAGCTTCAGCTTGTCATTGACGTTGAGCACACCATCCGGGTCGGCAACCACGCCGTGCTCGTCCGAGCATTTGACATATTCAACGTCCGTCCGGCCAAAGACCGTGGGCAACCCGCTGTCCACGGACTGTGCCTTGAGGCCTGCATCGACAATCGCCTTGTCGGCTTTTGCGTGGCTCATCACCGAGGTCAGAATGAAGAGTGCATTTTCCCACTCACCGTCGTCGATCCGGTTGCCATCCTTGTCCAGAATGCGCCCGTAATCGGCGTCCATGAACGCGTAGGAGCCGCACTGCAATTCGTTGAAGACGCCCGATGCGCTTTCAAAGTAATACGAGCCGGTGCCGCCGCCGCCGCCGATGTCGCACTCCAGCCCTGCGGCCTTCAAGAGATCAACGCTTTCGCGCACCTGATCAATCGCGATCTGGGTTTTGCCCTGACGATCTTCGTACGAGTCAAGATGCTGCATCGCGCCCTGATAGGCCTGAATACCTGCGAATTTCAGTCCCTCGGCCCCATCAATCGCAAGCGCCAGATCCACAACCGGCTGGCCAAATTGGACGCCACAGCGGCCCGCACCAACATCAATCTCAACCAGACATTCAATCTGGGTGCCGTGCTTTTGCGCGGCAGATGACAGATCAGCCACATTGGCCAGGTCATCCACACAGCAGATGGCGCGCGCCCCCAGTTTTGGCAGACGTGCCAGACGATCGATCTTTTCGGGCTGACGCACCTGATTGCTGACCAGCACATCCTTGATGCCACCGCAGGCAAAGACCTCGGCCTCGCTTACCTTCTGGCAGCACACGCCGCAGGATCCACCCAGACGCTCCTGCAAAAGGGCCACATCAACGGATTTGTGCATCTTGCCATGCACCCGGTGGCGCATACCGTGCGACGCGGCGAAGCCGCCCATCTTTTTGATGTTACGTTCAAGCGCGTCCAGATCCAGCACCAGGCTGGGGGTCTGGATATCCGCCTCGTCCATGCCGGGGATGGCGGGAACGTCATAGCCCACTTCGAGCGTCGAGAAATCTACAGGTGCGTTCATGGTTTTGGTCCTCTTTTCAGTCAGCTATTGAGCCAGGGCAGCTTGTCCAGATCGACATTGCCACCGGTGATGATGATGCCCACGCGTTTGCCCGCGAAAGCCTCTTTGTTCTTCAGAATGGTCGCCAGCGGCACGGCGCTGGAGGGTTCCATGACCACGCGCAGGTGCTTCCAGATGATCTCCATCGCGTCGATGATCTCGGTCTCGGACGCGGTGTAGATCTCGGAAACATGGTTCGACACGAAGTGCCAGGTCAGGTCTTTCAGCGGCACCAGCAGGCCATCGGCGATGGTCTTGGGCGCATCGTCGGCAATGATGTGCCCGGCCTTGAAGCTGCGATAGGCGTCATCGGCCTGTTCCGGCTCGGCGGCAATCACCTTGGTTTCCGGTGCCAGTGTCGCCAGTGTCAGGCAAGTGCCCGAAATCATGCCGCCACCACCAATAGGGGCCACCACCATGTCCAGACCGCCGGTCTGTTCCATCAGCTCTTTCGAGCAGGTGCCCTGACCGGCAATCACGCGCGGGTCATTATAGGGATGCACGAAATCGCCGCCGGTTTCGGCCTGCACCTTTGCGAAGGCTTCTTCCCGCGAGGTGGTCGAGGGTTCGCATTCGGTGATCTTACCGCCATAGCGGCGCACGGTGTCTTTCTTGGCCTGCGGCGCGGTGTGCGGCATGACCACGTTGCAAGGAATGCCCCGCAGCATCGCGGCATAGCTGAGGCAGGAGGCATGATTGCCCGACGAATGGGTGGCCACACCTTTCTTGGCCTGATCCTCATCCAGCCCGAAGACCGCGTTGGACGCACCGCGCACCTTGAAGGTGCCGGGCTCCTGAAAGTTCTCACATTTGAAGAACAATTGTGCGCCGGTCAGCTCGTTCAGGTAGTCGGACGTGCGCACCGGGGTCTGCCGGATATGCGGCTTGATCCGCTCATGCGCAGTCAGCATGTCCTCGTAGGTGGGAATATACATGGGGTCGATATCCTTCATCACGCCGCTGCTTTGGCTTCGGTGGCGTGGGTGGTGCGGAAATAGTCCTGCGCCGCGATCACGCCACTGCCCAGCTCAACCGGATAATCCAGATCGGCCATCGCCATCTCGATGGTGGCCAAGCCAGACAGAACCATCACATCCGTGAGGCTGCCCAGATGGCCGATACGGAAGGCCTTGCCGTTCATCTCGCCCAGCCCGATCCCGAAGGACACGCCGTAGGCATCAAATGCATGTTCGGTCAGCGCGTTGCTGTCGAACCCCTCGGGCACGTAGATCGCGCTGACGGTGTCCGAGTAAAGCTCGGGCGATTGCGCCACCAGTTTCAGGCCCCAGGCATCCACCGCGCGGCGCACCCCTTCGGCTAGCCGGAAGTGGCGGGCGTAAACGTTGTCCAACCCTTCTTCGAACAGCATCTTCAGGCTTTCGCCCATGCCGTAGATCAGTTGCAACGGCGGGGTATACGGAAAGCCGCCCGAGGCATTGGCAGCCATCATGTCGCGGAAATCAAAGAAGGTGCGCGGCAATGTGGCGGTTTCCATCGCGGCCAGTGCCTTAGGGCTGACGCACAGGATCGCCATGCCGGTGGCCAGCATGAAGCCCTTTTGCGACCCGGACACGGCGATATCCACGCCCCAGTCATCAAAGCGGAACTCCATCGAAGCCAGCGAACTAACGCAATCCACAAACAGCATCGCCGGGTGGCTGGCCGCGTCCATCGCCTTGCAAACACCAGCGATGTCCGAGCGCACGCCCGTCGCTGTCTCGTTATGGGTGACCAGAACGGCCTTGATTTTTTGATCCGTGTCCGCGCTCAACGCGGCTTGGAATTTCTCGGCGGGTGCGCCGCTGCCCCAGGGGCATTCGATGATCTGAACATTCAGACCGTGACGCTGGCACAGGTCGATCCAGCGGTGGCTGAACATGCCGTAGCGGGCCACAAGAACCGTGTCCCCGGCACTGAGTGTATTGGTCACAGAGGCTTCCCAGCCACCAGTCCCGCTTGCCGGGAAGGTGATGATCTTGCCGTCGGTCGTGCGGAACACTTTCTTGGTGTCCTCCAGAGCCGGTGCAAATGTTTTGACGAAATCCGGAGCACGGTGATCGCGCGTCTGAACATGCATCGCTGACAGCAGCCTGTCGGGGATATTTGTAGGACCTAGGATAAAGACTGGGTTTTGGTCTGACATTGTTCACTTCTCCAAATTGGTCATATTATACACAGAGTCCTCGAGCACCCGACTTTTGACGGGTTGACGTCTGACCGTAGAACGATTCAGCTAGCCGCATGATCCGTCCCAACTTTCTTTCTCCCACGGAGCGCCTTGAGCTTGAGTCCTGTGTGCGCAGTCAACGCGAAGATCATGGGATTGCACGGCGTGCAAATGCGCTCCTTTTGCTGGATGACGGGAAGTCCTGTCAAGTAATCGCGGAATTTCTATATTTGGACGACGACACCATTCGTGGCTGGCACAAAACCTACCGTGAAAGCGGCTGGGACGCGCTTGCCGCCGATGGCTGGAAAGGGGGTCAATCTCGTATGGCCCCAGATCAAGAGGCTGCATTATGCGATTGGCTGAACGGTCGCTTCTGCCGTTCGACAGTTGAGATAAGAGCCCATATTTCAACAGAATTTGGCCTGCGCTACTCGCATTCTGGCTGCATCAAGCTTCTTGCCCGGCTCGGGTTTGAGTATCGCAAACCCAAGGCCCTGCCACGGGGTGTATCTGTCGAGAAACAGGCCAGCTTCATTACGATGTACGAGCGGTTGATGACCGAGCTTGGCGCTGATGAAGCCGTTTATTTCGCTGATGCCGTCCACCCAGAATATCAGACAAAGCCTGCATATGGCTGGGTGAAGGCAGGCTCAAACCCCGCAGTCCCGACCACTGCTGGGCGAGGCCGTGTGAATATCCATGGCGGGCTCAACCTTGAAACCTTCGACGCGCCCTTTGTCGAGCCAACCACCGTCGACGGTGTCAGTGCCACGCAGCTTCTAGCCAAGATTGAAACGCGCAACCCCGACAAGCGATTAATCCACGTCATCTGGGACAACGCGCCCTATCACAAAGGGCCGGATGTCAGGGCGTTTCTCGCAAGGCCAGATTGCCGCATCCACCTTATCCAGTTGCCGCCATACTGCCCGCACCTGAACCCCATTGAACGATTATGGGCTGTCATGCACCAGTTCGTGACGCACAATCATCATTACCCAACCCAAAAACAGTTTGCGAATGCAATCCTGAAGTTCTTCCGCGTAACCATACCAGACGAGTGGAAAACATTCCGAAGCCAAGTCTCAGACAATTTTCGCGTCATAACTCATGAGAAGTTTCGGGTTTTGGCGTAGCTCCGGTATAAGTTACCAATAAATAGGATTCGTGCAATTTTCTTGAAAAACATTTCCAAAAATATTCTATATATACAGCCCTTACGTCAAAACCCGAAATTTCCCGTGAGTGACGATGCGGAATCTGTCTGACACTTGGCTTCGGAAGGTCTTCCACTGATCTGGGATGGTTTCGCGAAAGAATTTCAGGATCGCATTCGCAAACTGTTTTTGTGAGGGGTAGTATTGATTGTGCGTCACATGTTGATGCATGACGGCCCATAATCGTTCAATGGGGTTGAGATGTGGGCAATACGGCGGCAACTGGATCAGGTGGATACGGCAGTCTGGCCTTGCGAGGAAAGCCCTGATGTCTGGCCCTTTGTGATAGGCTGCGTTGTCCCGGATGACGTGAATGATGCGCTTGTCGGGGTTGCGAGCCTCGATCTTGGCGAGAAGCTGTACGGCACTGACCCCGTCAACGGTGGTTGGCTCCACAAAGGGCGTGTCGAAGGTTTCAAGGTTGAGCGCACCATGGATATTCACGCGGCCACGTCCTGCCGTGGTGGTGACCGCTGGGTTTGATCCGGCCTTGACCCAGCCGTATGCAGGCTTTGTCTGATATTCCGGGTGGACGGCATCGGCGAAATACACGGCTTCATCCGCTCCAGGCTCGGTCATCAGGCGTTCATACATCGCAATGAACTCGGCCTGCTTGTCGGCCGATGCTACCTTCGGCAAGGGCTTGGGCTTGCGGTACTCGAAGCCCAACCGAGCCAGAAGCTTGATGCAGCCGGAATGTGAATATTCCAGGCAAAATCTAGACGTAATGTGCGATCCAATCTCAACTGTCGAGCGGCAAAAGCGTCCCTCCAGCCAAATGCATAGTGCAGCTTCCTGTGTCGACGTCAAACGTGATTGACCACCTTTCCAGCCGTCGACGGTAAGTGCGTCCCAGCCGCTGTCACGATAGGTTTTGTGCCAGCCAAGAATGGTGTCGTCGTCCAAATATAGAAATTTGGCAATTTGGACGCAGCTCTCACCGTCATCCAGCGGCAAGATCGCATTTGCGCGCCGGGCTATGCCATGATCCTCGCGCTGCCTGCGAACGCAGGCCTCAAGCTCAAGGCGCTCTGTAGAAGAAAGAAAATCAGGCCGGATCATCACCCTACTTGAATCGATCGCCGCTATGACGTCAACCCGTGAAAATTCGGAGGCCCTGAGGACTCGGTGTATATAAAAAAAACCATTAATATCATAAGGATGTTTTTTCATTTTTTCTATTATAGATTTATTGAAAATATTTTTTACTTTCACAATCTGGTCTAAAGCCTCCGACTTTAGTCGGAAAAACATTCAAACGTGCGCCGAAGGCGCTCATGAACCACTGAACCCTCTGACTTTAGTCGGAGGAGGTTCAGTGAGATAGATTAATGCAGAGGCCTAGCTGGAAGGACATATGACCAAAATGCAAAATCAGAAAAGACCGCGTGGGCGACCCAAATCACAGTTCAACGAAAGCTCGGCTGGCACCCTTCAATCTCTGGATCGTGCGTTGGGGGTTCTGGTGGCTATTGCGCGCGCAGGCCGTCTGACCCTCACCGATCTATCCCTCGCCGTCGGTGTGCCCACCGCGACGACGCACCGAATTCTGACAACGCTGCAAAAGCACGACTTCGTCACGTTTGACGAGGACCGGCAGGATTGGCTTATCGGTATCGAGGCGTTTCGCACCGGCTCGTCCTTCCTGAAACGCCGGAACCTCGCCGAGATCGGGCGACCTGTCATGCAACTGCTCATGGAGCAAACCGGCGAAACCGCCAATCTGGCCGTGCCGCAGGGGGCGGAGGTGGTGTTCATCGGGCAAATCGAAACGCAAAATCCGATCCGGGCGTTTTTCCCACCCAGCACGCGGACCGCAATGCATGCCTCTGGCACCGGCAAGGCCATCCTTTCGGAACTGCCCCAGGATCATGTCAGGCAACTGCTGACCAAGGCGGGGTTGCAGCAGTTCACTGCCAACACCCACACAACGCCCGGAGCCTTGTTTGATGATCTCGCCACGATCCGCGCGCGAAAATGGTCCTTTGATCAGGAAGAGCGCTATGTGTCAATCGCAGAGTAAAATGGGTCCATGTCGCGGCGTAAAAATGGGCCACTTCGGTTGATGTTTTGTGGCGCTTTTGCACGCGTGCTCGTCACAAAGCTGAAGCGTGCCAAAGCGCATGCTGGCCATAAGGCCAGCATTATTCTGACTGTGATTGCGGGCTGGTTATTTTCGGTTGTTGCGACTGTGTTTGAGCCGATAGCTTTCGCCATTCATCTCGAGGATGTGGACGTGATGGGTTAAACGATCGAGTAGCGCACCGGTCAGCCGCTCAGAGCCAAAGACTTCAGTCCATTCATCGAAGGGCAGGTTCGAGGTTATGATGATGGAGCCGCGTTCATAGCATTGGGATATGACCTCGAAGAGCAGCTCTGCGCCAGATTTGCTGAGCGGTACGAAGCCCAGTTCATCAATGATCAACAGGTTCTGGCTGGTCAGTTGCTTTTGAAGGCGCTGCAATCTCCGCTCATCTTGAGCCTCGATCAGATCATGGACTAATGCCGCAGCCGTTGTGAAGCGCACCTTCAGTCCTCTTTGACATGCAGCCAGCCCAAGTCCCAGGGCGATGTGTGTCTTGCCCGTGCCTGACGGGCCGAGCGCGATGATGTTCTCCCTGCGATTAACGTAATCGCATCGTGCCAGATCCATCGTCAGGGGCTTGTTCAAGCTTGGCATGATCTTGAAGTCAAAGCTATCCAAGCTCTTGGTGCTGGGGAACTTCGCCGCTTTGATGCGCCGTTCAATCATCCGGCGTTCGCGGTCGATCAATTCCATCTCACACAGCCGCGCCAGATAGTGGATGTGATCTTTGTTCTCTGCAGCACAGAGCTGCGCCTGTTTGGCATACTCGCCTTGGAACGTTGGCAGTCGCAGTTGTTTAAGATGATGCCGTAGAAGAATCCGAGGGGCTTCGGTCATGCCGCGGTCCTTCCCATCAAGCTCATGTAACTGGATGGGCGTGTTGTGCCGACATTGGCCTTGGGCAAGTATGGATAGAAGTCCAAATCCAATCGTGGTGGCCGCTTCTCAACCCGACACAGTACAAGGTGTTTTACGGCGTCATAGCCAATTGCACCCATATCTATTGCCTGCTGGATTGCGCCTTGCACAACATCCATTTCGAAGGTCTCCAAAAGGCGCAAGACTTGAACGTATTCTCGCTTGCCCGGCTTACCCATTCTGGCTTCAAGCAGTCGGTGCAGCGTGGCAAATACATCTGGCAAATGCCAACCCTGCAAAGGCGCGGCCTGATCCAGGGCACCCACCTTTTGTTCAAGCAGGGGCAAAAAGTGCAATGGGTCAAAGACCATATCCGCTGATGTGTAGGATCGTTTGTGCCGCGCAATAATCTCATTGCCGCAGCCGATGATAACCTCATGCACAAACCCACGCACATGAACATCGTGGTGCGCATAGGCTACTGGCACCGAGTAATCATTGCTGCGATAGCGCACCATTGAGATCGACGTTGCACGCGTGCTGACGTGATCGCAGGCTTCATATTCTGCGACGGGCAATCCCATCAGAGCATCCAAATCCGACATCAGGCGTGCGCCTATGGTTTGGGTGTGACCCCGCAACGTATCGTCCTGACGTGCTAAACACTTCTCTTCCAAATGTGCGTTCAGATCATCAAAGCTGTCATAGCGAGGTGCGGGAACCATGAAGTTGCGGCGGGTGTATCCAACCATGCCCTCAACGTTGCCTTTATCGTTCCCTCGCGCGGGTCTGCCAAACTTGTCATCAAACAAGTAATGCGACTGCAGTTCCGTAAACCGACGTGTGCGGATGCGCGTCTTATCCCCGAGTATCCGAGCCACGGCGATCTTGGTATTGTCGTAGAGAATGGATTGCGGAATGCCGCCAAAGAATGCAAAGGCGGACACATGGCCATCGCAAAACGCCTCGGTTGTCTCAGCTGGATATCCCTTCACAAACACCGCATCAGAATGTGGCAAGCTCATCACGAAGAAGTGGATCTTGCATTCCACGCCACCGATCACGCCCAGCGTCTCACCAAAATCAACCTGCGCATGGCCCGGCCGATGCGACAACGGCACAAACACCTCTTTGGTGCGCCGTTTTTGCTCGCGCACGTAATAGGTCACCGTGGTCAGGCTGCCGGCATATCCATGCTCATCGCGCAGCCGTTCAAAGATGCGCTTGGCCGTGTGTCGCTGCTTTTTGATCAGGGCTTTGTCTGTGCGCAGTATCTCATCGACCACACCAACATAACCATCAAGCGTTGGCCGCCGAGGCGCTTCCGACCGACGATACCCAGGCGGAAGTTCATGGCGCAGCATCTTCGCGATCGTCTTACGATCTTTGTTCTCTAATCTGTCAATGCGTGTTTCCTGAGTTTCCTGCTTTTGATGTCAGAGGTTGCCTTTGTTCTCTTCGAACTCTGAGGTTCATGATGGGGTTGGCTGGGTGTGGGTCGGCAATGTTGAAACCGCAATCATACCGTTGGTCTTGGCTGTTGCTACAGAATCGGCGCCGTGTCTCACGCCCTCCCTCGGGCATCGTCCCAGATGGGAACTTTGATTTAGGAATCCTCGTTGTCGCCTCGTAAGCCTTACGCGGACTGGAAGTCAGTTTTGTCTCGCATAATGGCATGAAGTATGATTGCCAGACGACGCGCCAGAGCCACTCGGGCCTTTCTCATCGTTGAGCGCGCACCGATTGCGAGGGCCCATGTCTTCAATTTGAGCGGAGCGGCATACCGCGTCAGCATCACATTGGCGGCCTCATAGAGAAGCGTTCTGACGCGCACGTCGCCCCGCTTTGAGATGCTGCCCGTGTAGTCGATTTCACCAGATTGATGCCGTCGCGGCACCAGTCCAAGATACGCCCCCACATCACGCGATTTCCTGAAACGCGACGGATCATCAATTGCTGCGGCAAAGGCCAATGCTGTGATCGGACCGACCCCTGGTACCGTCATAAGGCGCTGGCAGACTTCGGATTTGCGGGTCATCTTTTTGATGTCGCCATCAATGGCTGCAACCGCCGCGAGGATTGCTTCGCGTGCTGCGAACAGTCCGCAAATTGCGGCATGGAGGCCAGGCACTCCATCGCTAACTTTTAGCGCCGCGTTTTTGAATGCCGGAGACAAAGCTCGTGGCAGCCGCACGCCGAAGACGACGACCAGACCGCGGATCTGATTGTCGAGCGTCACACGCTGTCCGACCAGCTTCTTGCGGGCTGCGATCAGCGACCGGATTGCGTGCGCTGACAGTGATTTGACATGGGTCGGCTTGTAGAATCCCGTCCGCGCCAGGTGTGCCAAACCGCGGGCATCATTGCGGTCCGTCTTGTGGCCGGCCAGAGATTTAAGGGCCTGATATGCTTGCCTGCTCTCGATGCAAACAACCGGGACACCAAGCTCCGTCAGCCCATGGTAAAGCATTGGTGCCATCCGTCCCGTTTCAAATACAACTTTGGCACATGGTGGTCCAGAAGCGAGGAAGTCAGCGATCGCTTTTGGTGTTGAGCTCGCTTTTCCTTCACGAATAAGGGCCCCTTCACGATCCAGAATGCAGATATGCGTCTCTTCCATGGACACATCCAAACCAGCAAAATATTCCATTGGTCAGTCTCCTTTTCAATTGCATGTGCATCCAGAATAACAGGGGTAACTGAGTGCTGATCCTGATTACGCCATGTTGAAAAACCGCGCCGCTTCTCGGCCAGACATACCGTCCTTCAAACAAGCACGGCGCACACGACTATAAATATCCACAGAATACATCTCCCGCCCTCCGAATAAACGAAGGGCACAAACTGGCGGACTTTTACTCCGCTACAACTGCGATATGCAGCCGCTTCTGTGGCCCAATATTGCTCCGCGTTTTACAATGAACTCAGTGCCGTGCCTGCTGAGACATTGGCGCTTAGCCAGATCATGCAAACCATCCTGTTGTGGTCGGATACGGCGTTTCGCGACGCCTCGCCGCTGGCGGCGGTGCCCGACAGCAAGGCGGTGATTCTCCGACCCGACATTGCCGGGCTGATCCGCGCGGCCTATGATCCGGTTTTGCCCGCTCTGGCGCAGGATCCGGCGCATGCGCTTAGATTATTCGCGCGTCTGGTCCAGACCTGATTTGCCAAGTTGATTCAACGGCGTGTCCTACTTTGGCCCGGTTGCAGGGTCCTATGCCCCCAAATTTTGATCCACTAAATATGCCAATCTACTTGACCCAAACCACTATATTCGCCTTATTTCCCCCTAATCTGGGGAGATTATTGATGCGGACCACCATCACTGGTTGGCTTATGCTGGTTGTCACCTTGTTTGCGACACCGGCCATCGCCGCCACCTGCGGCGGCACCTATACGGTAAAGCGCGGCGATAGCCTGTCGCTGATTGCGGATGCGCTCTACAAGAACGCAGGCATGTGGACGGTGATCCACACGAAAATCTGGCGACGATTGGCGACAAGCCCAATTCGATCCGCGTCGGGATGACCCTGTCGATGAGCTGTGTTGACGGGCTGCCCACGGGTTTGGCAGGCGGTACCGAGGTGACGGCGACGCGCGTCTCGCAGCCTATCGTGACCGGGGGCAACACCGCCGCGACGCGCCAGAAGATCAACCTGATGACCGGCAGCGATTATGCCCCGTTCAGTGATCACGATCTGCCCAACGGCGGGCTGTTGACCGATGTGGTGAACGCAGCGATGGCACAGGCCGCACCCGAGGCGGGCTATGCGATCCATTGGGTTGAGGGATGGGATTCACATCTGGAGCCGTTGCTCTCTAACGCCTTGCTGGATATGGGTTTTCCGTGGATTCAGCCCGATTGCGCAGCCACACCGGATGAATATCGCTGCGCCAATTTCCTGTTTTCGGATCCGATGTTCGAGATGCTGACGCTGCTGTTCACGCGCAAATCTGATCCGATCCCGTTCGCCCAAGACAGTGACGTGCATGGTAAAACGCTGTGCCGCCCGACGGGCTATGCGGTGCATCAGTTGGACCGGCCTGACCGGCGCTGGCTGAGTGATAACCTGATCGAGTTCAAACAGCCCCGCGCCGTTGCCGATTGCTTTAACATGCTGATCGCCGGTGAGGTTGACGGCGTGGTGCTGAACGAGTTCACCGGCCGCACCGCGATCAAGACCCTTGGGATCAAGGATCAGGTCGAGATCGTCAGCGCCCGCCCGCTGGCCATCGAAGGGTTACATGTGTTGATCCACAAGACCCACCCGCAAGCCGATCAGATGCTTGAGACGATCAATGCAGGCCTGCGCGAGATCAAGCAGGATGGCAGTTATCAACAGATCATCGACACCCATATGACCCGTATCTGGGCAGAGTTCTGAAATGGCGATACGCGCATGGATAAAGGGTCTGGCCCTCACTCTCGCGCTTGGCCTGCCGGGCGCTGCCCTTGCCCTGTGTGATGTGACTTACAAGATTCAGCCCGGCGATACGCTGTTTTCCGTGGCTGAATTCCACTATGGTGATCGCGAGAAATGGACACTGATTTATTACTCAAATCAGGGTGTTCTGAGCGGGGTTGAGCAGGTCTCGGTCGGGCAGGACGTCTATATCCCGTGCCCTGCCCAAAGCATTGAGCCAGATGCCACGCCGCTGCAACAGACCGTCAGTGCTGAAATGACATTGCTGACCGGCAGCAATTACGCGCCCTTCGCCGACAAAAGCTGGCCCGGCGAGGGGCTGGTCACCGAACTGGTCAACGCCGCGCTTGAGATGAGCCCGTCGCCAGTGCCTTATGCGATTGCCTGGGAGGATGACTGGGGCAAGCATCTGTTCCCGCTGCTGGATGACAAGACCTATGACATGGGCTTCCCATGGATTCGGCCCGATTGTGATACTGATATCAGCAACGAGATTTGCGCCAATTTCCACTTTTCCGAGCCGCTGATGGACCTGCCGATGATGCTGTTCAAACGGCAGGGCGGCAATTTCACCTATGAGACCGATGCCGATATTGCGGGCAAAACCCTGTGTCGCCCGGCGGGGTATTCAACCCATGATCTGGATCGTGCGGATCGCCGCTGGGTTTCGGAAGGGGTGATCACCCTGGTGCAACCCGATAGCCCCGAGGCCTGCTTTGAGGCGCTGATGGCGGGGGACGTGGATGCGGTGACGGTGAACGTATTCCTGGGCGCGACCAAGATCGTGGCCATGGGCCTGCGAGGGCGGGCGGTGCCGATTGATCTGCCGCTCAGCCGCGAAAAGCTGCATGTGATCATCTCGAAAACCCATTGGCGAGGCACGACGCATCTGTATCGCCTGAACGCGGGTCTGACTGCCCTGCGCGACAGCGGGCGCTATAACGAGATCGTTTCCCGCCATCTCGAGATTTTCTGGGATCAGTTAAAGTAGGGCGCTATTTGTCTTTGATCCGATAGAATGCAGAGGGACCGATGCTGAGGTCGGGGGCTATGAAAAAGACTTCGAGAACGAAATCGATTGGTTCTTGCGCAGCCGCAGGCGTGTCCAACCAGACGTAGAAGAACTCGCTGGTTTTTCCCTGAACATCTCCGACAACTGGATAATCCGGGAGAACAAAGTCAACCGGGGTATCGCCTTCGCGGATCCTAAAGTAGGTGCCGAGTTCAGAAATCTGATGTTGAGCGTCTTTCCGGGCTTGTATGTGCAGCTTGAGCGTCCCGGCATCATCGCAAGACCCTGACAACGCGTCTTCCCCCGGCTCACAACGAAGTGTTTGAGTTCAGGCTTGGGAAGCGCATCCCAGTTCATTGGATCATAATCGAGTTCTTCTGAGAAAACCTCTTTCATAGGCGTGAACAGAGCTGTGCTTTGAGCGAAAGAGCAGGCGTGGGCGATGGCAGCCTGACTGCATAAGAAAGCAATCGTTAACAACAGTTTACGCATTCAGTGTGGCTCCTCAAGTTACCTGTTCAGGTTCCGTGTTTAGGCTTAAGCTGTCAACATGCTTATCCAAATGTTCATTGCTTGATCTGACTCGTAAAGCTAAGCCTTGTCTGATGACCCACACATTCCCTATCCGCGTCTATTATGAAGACACCGACATGGCCGGCATCGTTTATTTTCCACCTAATGGATTAAAACCACCGGCTTCCAGCCGGTCCGCTTCAGCGAATCTTTGGCTCGCGATCACGTCCACATGTTTCTGTCGATCCCACCAAAGCTGTCGCTGTCCGATGTCATGCAGCGCGTCACGCCGTATCCAGATGGAGTTCCCGGAGGTGCGCAAACGCTACCGGGGCAGGCGGCTTTGGGCGCGCGGCTGTTTCTCCACGACCTCGGGAAACGTGACTGACGGTATCAGCAAGCGGTACCTGGAATTACATTCCTCGAAATGATGCCACCGGCTTTAGCCGGTGGTCCTTCACTATGCCAATTACCTCAAATACATAGAGCGCGCGCGCAGTGACTGGGTGCGCGATATCGGGATTGATCAGAACGCCATGCGCGAGGACGATGGCGTGGTCTTTGCCGTGCGCCGGGTCGAGGCGGATTACCATGCCCCGGCCAAGTTCGACGATGAACTGGAGGTGCGCACGCAGGTGCAGACCGTGACCGGCGCGCGGCTGATCATGGAGCAAAGCCTGTATCGCGCCGATACCCTGCTGTTCGAGGCCATCGTGACACTGGTCTGTGTGAATGACGCAGGACAGCCGTGCCGTTTACCGGCAAATATCCGCCTGACCCTGCATTAAACCCCGGCTTTTTGCCGCGGATGACGTGATCGTGTTGGCTTTCCCCTTGGAAATAGGCTAATTTGGCACGCAATAAGGCCGCAACGCACCGGCCAACATAAAACGAGCAGGCAGAATGGAAGCAGAAACTCTGGCTTTGGCACAGGAGATGGAATTCTCCATGTGGGCGCTATTCGCACGCGCAACATTTATCGTGAAACTTGTGATGTTGATGCTGATCGCGGCCTCGTTCTGGGCGTGGGCCATCATCATCCAGAAAATCATCACCTATCGCAAAGCGCAGAAAGAGGCCGAGATCTTCGACCGGCGCTTTTGGTCGGGCGAGCCTCTGGACGAGTTGTTTGACGAGATTGGCACCGATCCGGCAGGGCAATCCGAACGGGTTTTTGCCGCCGGTATGATGGAATGGCGACGCAGTCATCGCAATGATGGCGGGCTGATCGCCGGGGCAACGGCGCGGATTGACCGCTCGATGGACGTGGCGATTGCCAAGGAATCCGAGGATCTGCAGAAAGGTCTGTCTGTTCTGGCCACGGTCGGTTCGGTTGCGCCTTTTGTAGGCCTGTTCGGCACGGTCTGGGGCATCATGAACGCCTTTATCGAGATTGCGGAACAGCAAAACACCAACCTGGGCGTTGTCGCCCCCGGCATTGCCGAGGCGCTTTTGGCCACGGGGCTTGGCCTGCTGGCCGCGATCCCGGCGGTGGTGTTTTACAACAAGCTGAGTGCTGACAGTGACCGGATCGTTGCGTCCTACGAGGCCTTTGCCGATGAGTTCGCCACCATCCTGTCCCGCCAGTTGGATTCCTAGGCCATGGGTGCCGGAGTCGTCCAGAAAACGGGCGGAGGTGGACGCCGCCGCCGGGGCAGGGGCCGCTCGCGCCCGATGTCGGAAATCAACGTCACGCCGTTTGTCGATGTGATGCTGGTGTTGCTGATCATCTTCATGGTCGCAGCGCCCTTGATGACCGTTGGTGTGCCCGTGGAATTGCCCAAAACCGCCGCCAATGCTTTGCCCGGCGAAGAGGAAGAGCCGCTGACCGTGACGGTTACGGCCGATGGCATCGTGATGATTCAGACCACCGAGGTCGAGCGCGGCCAGTTGGTCAACCGACTGCGTGCCATTGCCACGGAACGTGACAGCACGCGGGTGTTCCTGCGTGCCGATGGTGCGGTGCCCTATTCGGACGTGATGCAGGTGATGGGTGCGCTCAACCGTGGTGGATTTGCCAATATCGGTCTGGTGACCGACGCGGGCGGCCCCGAGCTTGACGAGCAGGACGGGTGAGCCGGGCAGATGATGACCGCGTCTCTCAATACAGGGCAAATCGTTTCGGGGATCGGCCATATTGGCGTGATTGGCTGGGCGCTGTTTGGCGGGGTGTTCTCGTCCGAGCCATTGCCCTTTGAAGTGACCGAAGTAACGGCCATTTCAGCCGAGGAGTACGCCGCTCTTATTGCCCCCCAGGATAGCCCTGATGCGGCGTCTGATATTGTCACCCCCGATGCCCCCGAGATTAACGATGCCACGCCGGATGTGGCTGCAACGCCGGATGCGCCACCCGAAGTGACCCAGCCCGATGTGGCCGAAGTAGCCGAGCCCGATGTCGCGCCCGATGTGCCCCAGCCTGCCCCCGAAACAGAAGTGTCGGACGAGCCCCCGGTGCTTGATCCTCCGTCCGAGGATGTGGCCGTTTTGCTGCCCGCCCCGAATGTCCGCCCGCAGCCGCGCCCGGCACCGCGTGTCGCCCCCGAACCCATGGTGCAGCCCGAGCCGGACGTGGCGATTGACGATATCATCCAGGAAGAAACCACGCCTTCCGAAGATGCAGACACCGTTCAGGAAGACACCGAGGCCACCTCGCCCGAGGAGGCCACAACGGAGATCGTGACCGAGGCCGAAGAACTGGCTGCTGCTGCGGCTCCCAGTTCCTCGCTGCGGCCTCAGACGCGGCCTCAACGCGCGGCCCAGACAGAGCCGTCCGAGGATACCACCCCCAGCAGCGACGCCGTCAATGAGGCTCTGGCCGAGGCTTTGGGCACGGGCGGCACCGATACCACTCCCGAACCCACCGGCCCGCCTTTGACGGGCGGTGAGAAAGACGCCCTGCGCGTCGCGGTCGAGCAATGCTGGCATGTTGGCAGCCTTAGTTCCGAGGCGTTGCAGACCACCGTTGTCGTGGGCGTGAAGATGTCCGAGGATGGCAAGCCGCTGACCAATTCGATCCAGATGCTCAGCTCGTCCGGCGGCAGCGGCACAGCCGCCCGGCAAGCCTATGAGGCCGCCCGGCGCGCGATTATCCGCTGCGGGTACAGTGGCTATGACCTGCCGGTTGAGAAGTATGATCGCTGGCGTGATATTGAAATGACCTTCAATCCTGAGAAGATGAGGATCAAATGATGGTACGTGTACTGACCCTTTTACTGGCCCTGAGTATCTGGGGCCTGCCTGCCACCGCGCAGGATGGCGGGCCACTGAGGATTGAAATCACCGAAGGTGTGATCGAGCCCTTGCCCTTTGCGGTGCCCGATTTTGTCGGGGATGGCGGAGCAGCAAGCGACCTTGGCCGACAGATTTCCGATGTGATTGCCGCCGATCTGACCGGCACCGGGTTGTTTCGCGAAATCCCCCCCGATGCGTTCATCAGCCAGATCACCAGTTTTGCGTCCCCAGTCCAATATGCCGATTGGAAGGCGATCAATGCCCAGGCGCTGATCAGCGGGGCGGTCAGTCTGGATGCTGGCGGTCAGGTGATCGTACAGTTTCGCATTTATGATGTGTTTTCCGGGCAGGAGCTGGGGCAGGGGCTGCAACTGGTCGGCACGCAGGAGGGCTGGCGGCGCATCGCCCATAAAGTGGCTGATCAGGTCTATGCGCGCATCACCGGCGAAGCCCCGTATTTCGACAGCCGCGTGGTCTTCGTTGCCGAAAGCGGCCCCAAGGATGCCCGCCAGAAACGGCTTGCGATCATGGATTATGACGGCGCGAATGTGAAATACCTGACCGATAGTGCCTCAATCGTACTGGCCCCGCGGTTTTCGCCCACCGGCGACCGTGTGCTTTACACCAGTTACGAAACCGGCTTTCCCCGCATTTACGTGCTGGATGTGGCCAATGTGGGCCGCCGGGCACTGGAAAATCAGGACGGCACGATGAACTTTGCGCCGCGTTTCGCGCCGGATGGGCAAACGGTTGTCTACTCGCTCAGCACCGGGGGGAATACCGATCTTTATAGTATGAACCTGGCCAGCGGAGTGAGCAGTCGGCTGACCTCGGCCCCCTCCATCGAAACTGCGCCCAGCTATAGCCCCGATGGCAGTCAGATCGTGTTTGAAAGCGACCGCTCGGGGACACCACAGCTTTATATCATGCCCGCTGGCGGGGGCGAGGCGCGCCGGATCAGCGACGGCAATGGCCGCTTTGGCACGCCGGTCTGGTCCCCGCGTGGCGATCTGATTGCCTTTACCAAACAATCCAAGGGCCGGTTTCATATTGGCGTGATGCGCCTTGATGGCAGCGAAGAACGCCTTTTGACAGCGTCGTTTCTGGACGAAGGTCCGACATGGGCGCCCAATGGCCGGGTGATCATGTTCACCCGCGAAACTCAGGGGGCACAGGGGCGCTCCAGCCTCTATTCCGTGGATATCACCGGCCGCAATCTGCGTCAGGTGCCGACCCAGACCGGGGCCAGTGATCCAGCCTGGTCGCCTTTGCAGAAATAGATGCGACGGGGTGCCAAGATATGTTAAAACAAGGCTCAATTAGCATTGATTATGCGTGCCAACCTGTAATAGAACACACCATGAACAAAATTATGGGGTGCGGCACATGGATCATCAAGCTTTTTTGGTGTGGCTCAACGAGACCGACGACCTTTCATCGAAACAACGGGCTGAAACCGGACGGCTCGTTGCCGGGGTTTCGTCGCTGGAAAGCGTGATCGATCTCCCTGAGGCGAATGTTCGCGAGGGGCGTATCTGTCCGCACTGTGCTTCGGGCGGTGCGATCATCAGGGGCCATGCAAGTGGCCTGACGAGGTTCTTTTGCAAAGGCTGTCGCAAAACCTTCAACGCGCTGACCGGGACGCCGCCTGCCCGCTTGCGCCACAGGGACAGATGGGCAGGGTTCGCAGCTTCCCTGCGCGACGGCGAAACGGTAAAGGCGTCCGACGGGCGTTGTATGGTGGCCGACACCACAGCTTTTCGTTGGCGTCATCGCTTTCCCGAGGCCGTAACGGTCGGTGCGGTCAAGCTGTGCGGAATCGTCGAAGCCGACGGGACGTTCTTTCCGCGCAGCCGGAAAGGGGACCGTAATCTCTCTCGAAAAGCCCGCAAACGCGGGGGAAAGGCCTCAAAACGCGGATTGTCGAAGGAGCAGGTTCCGGTCCCCGTTGCGGTCGACCGATCAGGCACCGCCATCAGTGCTGTCTTGCCTGCGGTGACAGCCGAACATCTCAAAACGGTTCTGCAGCCACGTCTTGATGGGGACACTCTCCCGGTGACCGATGGCTGCACCGGCTACCCGCCCTGCGCCGCAGAAACGGGCGTCAGCCATGAAAGTCTCGACCGGACCGCCGGAGAACGTGTCCGCGGTGAATTGCACATTCAAACCGTGAACAGTCGGCATGAGCGGTTAAAGACCTTTCCGCGCCGCCATCGGGGCATCGCGACCAAATACCTGGACAGCTGCCTTCGGTGGTTCCACCCTGCCGTCCTTCCGAGCCACCAAACGCCGCGCACGATACTTGCCGCCGCCGCAGGCATCCTGCCTGTAACACGCCACGCATAATCAATGCTAATTGAGCCTAAAACAAAGCCAAGAGCAGCTAAGCAGACACATAATGAATGGGGCAAATCCATGAAACTGATGACCAAGATGACCATGCTATGCGCCGCGTTGACGCTGGCGGCCTGTACCAATGCGGGCCGGTTTGATGACACCAATGACGTGAACCTGAACGGTGGTGCAGGCGTCGTTGCCGGATCGGCCAGTGATCCCACCTCGCCTGCCTATTTCCAGCAGACCGTGGGCGACCGCGTGTTGTTCGAGGTGGATCAATCTACCCTGACCGCCTTTGGCCAATCCACTTTGTACGGGCAGGCCACATGGCTGACAAGCAACGTGGAATACACTGCACTGATTGAAGGCCATGCCGATGAGCAGGGCACACGGCAATACAACCTGGCCCTGGGCGCGCGTCGTGCCAATGTGGTGCAGGAATATCTGATCAGCCGGGGGGTGCCCTCCAACCGCCTCAAGGTGGTCAGCTATGGCAAGGAGCGCCCGATCGAGATTTGCAGTGAAGAATCCTGCTATGCCAAGAATCGCCGCGCCGTGACAGTCGTGTCGGTTGTGCCGATCAGCTAAGGAAGAGCGTTAAAATGCACCGGTTTCTCTGTTTACTCGTCGTTGTTGGATTGGGCTTGCCCGGTAGTGGTCAGGCGCAATCCCCGGATCAGACCCTGGCTGATGTCCGGCAGGAAATGTCGGTGCTTTACGTTGAAATACAGCGCCTTAATCGCGAGTTGTCGACCACCGGATCGGCAGGCATCGCCACAGCAAGCGGCAGCCTGCTGGATCGTGTGAACGCCATTGAGGGCGAATTGCAGCGCCTGACCGCCAAGACAGAACAGCTGGATTTTCGCATCCAAAACGTGGTCAGGGACGGCACCAACCGTCTGGGTGATCTTGAGTTTCGCCTCTGCGAGCTTGAGGCCAATTGCGATCTGGGCCAGCTGAGTGAAGGTACCACGCTGGGCGGGGTTGACGTGACCACTGATACCGGCACCACCATCGGGCAGACCACCGAACAACCCGATGTGCAGATGGCCGTCGGCGAAGAGGCCGATTTCAACCGCGCAGAAGAGGCTCTGGCCGCAGGCAATTGGGCCGAGGCCGCAGTGATGTTCGAGACGTTCCGCCAGAGTTACCCCGGTGGCCCGTTGAGTGACAAGGCGGGCCTGATGCGCGGTGACGCGCTGGAAGGGGCGGGCGATATGACCGGGGCCGCGCGCGCCTATCTGGATGTGTTCAGCACCGCACCCGAAGGGCCGATGGCCCCCAATGCCCTTTATAATCTGGGTCGCAGCCTGGCGGCCCTGGGCCAGACCGAAGAGGCCTGCGTGACACTGGGCGAAGTTGGACAGCGGTTCCCCAACTCGGATGCTGTGCTTGAGGCGCAATCGGAGATGGCCAGCCTGGCGTGTCCGTGACGGGCCAGTCAACCGACCTCGTTCAGAAACTGGCCGACGCTTTCGCGCCTGTGCCGCCGCAGAAACTGGGCGTTGCTGTCTCGGGTGGGGGCGACTCCGTGGCCCTGCTATGCCTGCTGAATGATTGGCGCACTGCAGGGGGCCCCGCGCTGGAAGCGGTGACGGTGGACCACGGGTTGCGCCCGGACTCGGCACAGGAAGCTGTCGGCGTGGCCGACCTCTGCGCGCATCTTGATGTGCCCCACACGACATTGAAGTGGACAGGGTGGAACGGCAAAGGCAACCTGCCGGATCAGGCCCGACGCGCACGATATCAACTGATGAGCGACTGGGCAGAGGCACGCGGCATCATGGTGGTCGCCCTTGGGCATACTTTGGATGATGTCGCTGAAACCTTCATGATGCGTTTGGCACGAGGGTCAGGACTGGATGGATTGTCGGCGATGGCCGATACGGTGATCTCGGTTGGTTCCCGTTCGATGTTTTATCGCCCGATGTTGGACTGGACCCGCACGGAGCTGCGAGATGAGTTGAACCGCAGAGGACAGGTCTGGACGGATGATCCCAGCAACGAAGATGACAGGTTTGAGCGGGTGCGGATACGCAAAGCACTGACACATTTGAATACGTTGGGCATTTCCAGCGCTGGCATTGCCGAGACCGCGAACAAGTTGCGCACCGTGCGCGAGGATTTCAGTCAATACGTCTCGGAAGCGGCAAAGCAGGCCATCCAGTTTGATGCTGGTGATCTGCTGATCCCGTTACCCGATGGTGATTGCTGCGAAGAGTCTCGGAATGAAGCAGAATGGATTTCCGACCGGGAAGAGACATTCAGGCGTGTGCTACAAGCTGGCGTGATGTGGATTTCTGGTGCCGAATATCCGCCCCGCAGTAAAACACTTGGTCCCGAGATCGTTTGGGCGCAGACCGACACCACATTGGGCGGGTGCCGGGTCTTGTTTCGCAAAGAGGCAATACGCATGACGCGGGAATGGAAGGCGGTGGCGGATTTACGCGTCCCCGTGGAGCAGATCTGGGATGGGCGGTGGAAGCTGACCGGCCCCACCCAACCGGGATACGAGATCGCAGCCCTGGGTGAAGATGCACTGGGTCTTTGCCCCAACCGCAAAAACACGGGCCGACCGGCGGCCAGCTTGATTGCCAGCCCGGCGGTGTGGCAGGGCGATACACTGATCGCTGCCCCTTTGGCCGGCCTGGGAAATGGGTGGCGGGCACGGTTGCTGCGCGGGTCCGAGCGGTTGTTTGCTCTGCTTGCCGGTTAGGACGACGCGCGCGACGATCCATAAACGACTCCGACAACACGCCATTTCACGGCGATTATCTCATTGAAGATAGTGCCATGATCTCTATTTAAGACAGGTGGGCCTTGTGATAGACGCAAAGCCACCCGATTTTTTAAGGAGACTTTCCTTGGGCAACGCACGAAATATCGCCTTCTGGCTGGTACTGTTCCTGCTGATTCTGGCGCTTTTCAACCTGTTCAGCGGATCAGGAAACACCCTGCAAAGCCAGACCGTGAAGTATTCCGACTTCATCGCGCAGGTCGAGGATGGTAATGTCGAACAGGTCACCCTCGATGGGGAAAACGTGCGCTTCCGTGGCTCGGATGGCCGCGATTATGTGGCGATCAAGCCCGCCAATGCCGATCTGACCGACAAGCTGATTGCGGCGGATGTGACCGTGACCGCCGAAAGCCAGGAACAATCAGGCTTTCAGACCTTCCTGCTGAGCCTGCTGCCCTTCCTGTTGCTAATCGGTGTGTGGATTTATTTCATGAACCGCATGCAAGGTGGTGGCAAAGGTGGCGCGATGGGCTTTGGCAAATCCAAAGCCAAGATGCTGACCGAGAAACATGGCCGCGTGACCTTTGACGACGTGGCGGGTATCGACGAGGCAAAGGAAGAGCTGGAAGAGATCGTTGAGTTCCTGCGCAACCCGCAGAAATTCTCGCGTCTGGGCGGTAAGATTCCTAAAGGCGCGCTGCTGGTGGGCCCTCCGGGCACCGGTAAAACGCTGCTGGCGCGTGCGATTGCGGGCGAGGCCGGTGTGCCCTTCTTCACCATTTCTGGTTCGGATTTCGTGGAAATGTTTGTCGGTGTCGGCGCATCCCGTGTGCGCGACATGTTCGAGCAGGCCAAGAAAAATGCGCCTTGCATTGTGTTCATCGACGAGATCGACGCCGTGGGCCGCCATCGTGGTGCCGGTTATGGCGGCGGCAATGATGAACGGGAACAGACGCTCAACCAGCTGCTGGTGGAAATGGACGGCTTTGAGGCCAACGAAGGTGTGATCATCATCGCGGCCACCAACCGTAAGGATGTTCTGGACCCTGCTCTGCTGCGTCCGGGCCGCTTTGACCGTCAGGTTACCGTGCCCAACCCCGATATCAAAGGCCGTGAGAAAATTCTGGGCGTGCATGCCCGTAAGACACCTCTTGGTCCCGACGTTGACCTGCGCATCATCGCGCGCGGTACACCGGGTTTCTCAGGTGCCGATCTGGCCAACCTCGTGAACGAGGCCGCCCTGACGGCCGCGCGTATTGGCCGCCGCTTTGTCACCATGATCGACTTTGAGAATGCCAAGGACAAGGTGATGATGGGGGCCGAGCGCCGCTCGATGGTGCTGACCGACGACCAAAAAGAAAAGACCGCCTATCACGAGGCCGGACATGCGGTGGTGGGTCTGGCCCTGCCGAAATGCGATCCGGTCTATAAGGCCACAATCATCCCGCGCGGTGGCGCGCTGGGGATGGTTGTCAGCCTGCCCGAGATTGACCGGCTGAACTGGCACCGTTCGGAATGCGAACAGAAGCTGGCGATGACCATGGCCGGGAAAGCGGCTGAAATCCTGAAGTATGGCGCCGATGAGGTGTCGAACGGACCGGCGGGCGATATTCAACAAGCCAGCGGCCTGGCGCGTGCCATGGTGCTGCGCTGGGGCATGTCCGACAAGGTTGGCAACATTGATTACCAGCAGGCCCATGAAGGCTATATGGGCAATGGCGCAGGCGGATTCTCGATCTCGGCAGCCACCAAAGAGCTGATCGAAGACGAGGTTAAGCGTATGATCGACGAGGCGTACGCGAGCGCCCACAAGATCCTAAGCGATCGCAAAGAAGACTGGGAACGTCTGGCCCAGGGCCTGTTGGAATATGAGACGCTGACTGGCGAGGAAATCCAACGCGTGATGCGTGGCGAGCCGCCCGAGGAAGATGATGGCGAAAGCGGCACACCCGAGGCCAGCGAGACACCGTCCCTGACCGCGATCCCGAAGACCAAGCCGAAATCCTCACCCGGTCTGGGCGAGGGCGGGCCGGAACCCGAACCCTCGACGTGAGCGGCGCTGCACCCAAAACTACGGATTGGAACCCGGGCGCCTATGCCCGGTTCGGCGACTTGCGTCTGCGCCCCGGTCTGGACCTGCTGAACAGTGTGGGTCAGATGGGCGCGGGTGACATTGTCGATCTGGGCTGTGGCAATGGCGCGATGGCCAAGGCGCTGGGGGCGCGGGCCGGAACGCGCGATGTGATCGGCGTTGATGCCTCGCCCGCGATGCTGGAAAAAGCTCGCCAGACCAAGGGTTATTCCAGTGTCCAGATGGCCGATATCGCCGAATGGCACCCGCGTCGTGCGCCAGGGCTGATATTCTCCAATGCGGTTTTGCACTGGGTTGGCAATCATGAAAAACTATTGCCCAAGCTGGTGCAGATGCTGGGCAAGGGCGGCACGCTGGCCGTGCAAATGCCACATCAAAACAAGGCTCCATCGCATCGCGTCTGGCTCAGTCTGGCCGAAGAAATGTTTGCGGGTCGTGTCGAAAAGAAGGGCACGCCCGGGGTGATGGCGGCTGTGAAATATGACGAGCTTCTGGCCCCGCTGGGCAAGTTTCGCCTGTGGGAAACCGAGTATTTCCAGCGCCTTGTGGCCGAACCGGGTAGCCATCCGGTGCGGCGCTTTACCGAACACACCTATGCGCGCCCGGTCCTGCAGGCGCTGGATGCTGACGAAAAGACAGCCCTGATTGCACGCTATGAAGAAGTGATGCACGCGGCCTACCCGGTGCGCGCGGACGGATCGGTCCTGTTCCCGTTCAGGCGGATGTTCTTTACGCTGACAGTGTAGGACCCGGCTGGCCTATAGCCTGCGAAACATTCATCAAAGCGATCACAATTTCTCATTTGACGCGCGGGTGTGGCACGGAGAGACTGCGCGCATCATCGACCGCGCAAGGAACATCATATGCCAGCCCTGATCCCGACCGATTACAAAGCGAAAATCACCTGGTTGGGTCGCGTGGAAGAGGGCGGAGAAGGTATCCGCTCGGTCCCGTTAAGCGAGGCCGTTCATGTCAGCTATGCCGGCGTGGCGGGCGAGGTGCATTCCGGTCTGACGCGCCCCTCTTGTATACGAACCGTCACACAATTCCCCGAGGGCACCGAAATCCGCAACGTGCTGTAGCGCGCCAATCAAAATGCGCAATTACGCCAATCAAGTGCGCAATCGACGTGATTTTCCCGGGTATTTACATGGGTATTTACCGTTGATTTTCCCGGCGCTTTTCTTCTTGATTGCGCACTTGATTGGCGCACGGTACGTTCACCCTTCCAAATCGGTGCAGGGGGTTCACTTCCTGTCGTGTCTCGATCTGTAGGGCGCGGTGGCGGTTGGGATGATGACGGTTGATGTGGCGGGCGCACCTGCCCCACCCGGACCGGGCAATGGGGTTATGGTGACGGTGAGCCTCGCTCCGGCGGCAAGTTCAGTGGCCCATTCTGCATTCAGTTTTCCGTTGGGGATATTCTCCGGGGCTGCGGGATCGTTTGAAACAAGGGATGCGCCTGCCCATTGGCCTGCGACGGCAAGGGACAGGGACACCCGGGTGGATCCCTCCATGATGCGGGCTTGCAGTGTGACGGCCCGAATACTGCTTTGCGCCTGAACGCGCGGCGTTGCATCCGGGGTGGTGAGATCGGAGGTCTCGGCGGCATAGTATTCCGCCATGTGATCGATGGCGGTGAGGCGCACGCTCTCTTCGTCTATTGGTTCAATAACGGTGATGCGCAAGGGGTCTGGCGGGGCGCTGTTGGAATATATCCGATAGAGGATATCGGCGGGGCCGCGGCCATCGGCGTCGGGTGCGTCAGGGAGCGGGCTTGCGAGGTCGCGCAATGGGCTGTCTGCGTCGGCATGGAGAGGCGGTGTGGCAGCAGACCGATGCAACGTCCCGTTCGCAAGGCGCAGTATGATATGATCTCCATCACTTGCAGGCCGGGCTCGATCAAGTGTGATCTGTGCGGCACTGCCGCCATTGAGCCGCCCTGCGGCCCCTCCGGCCAGCATGTCATGGGTCATCCATACCACATCGCCGCGCCGGATCAGGTAGCCTTCCGGCCCCATTTCCCAGGTGATGCGTCGCCGATGATATCGCTGGCGCGCCGCGAGCAGATTTGCCTCCCTGGCTGCCTGCCCGGAGGAGGTGACCCCGCGCAGGGTCACTGTTGATGTGTTCACAACCGGGCCTGTGGCACCCGGCACGCGCCGGCGGATGGTTTGGTATTGCCAATCGGAATCGGGGTCGATGTAGCGCAGGGCAATCTCATCGGGGGCCGGACTGGCGGCCCACTCGACACCCATAGAGCCAAGAACGACATTTTCGGGAGTGATGAGGGTTGTGACGGTGGTGTCCGGGTCATCGAACACGACGCCGAGCTTTCCACTCCGCCATGTGGGGCTGGCGCGCCCGCAGCGCGCAACGAGTGTGAGCATGTCGGCGCAGGACATGCGGCGGTCGATGACAGCGGAGCATGTCAGGGCATTGGCATCGCACCATGCCGCCCACTCTGTGATTGCAGCCTTGTCGATGCGGTTCCTTGGCAGTCCGGCTCCGGCGATCAACCGACCGTCTGCGGCTGTGATGCCGAGCGCAAGCCAGCGGAATATCCACGCCGGATTTGTGCTTTCGGCAGTCGTCCATGTGCCGTCGGAGGCCCGAACGCGTACGGGCTGTGACGCGGTGGCGGACAGGCTGTCAACCTGTCCGTTGAGCTGGCCGCTGGCCTTTATCCGGACGGCAGCGGTGGTTTGGTCCGCAAAGACGGCCGTGCCGGCCCGGAAGGCCCGTAGCCCGGTCCATATGATGCGGTCAATATGGCTGGACTCCGTTGAGGGCTCGCCTGTGCGGCGGATTTCCACATCCACCGCCCGCCCGGGTCGCCCAAGGTCATATGTCAATGTTCGGCGAAACGGATTTTGCGCATTGTGTTCCGGTATTCCGGGCAGGTCCACAATGCGCACAACAGACCATGATCTGGCGGGTGTGTCTCCATCCTGCGCCCGTCGCCACCTGATCTCGACGGACCGGGCTAAAGGTTCAGGCCGGGACCCCCCCAGCCCTGTAAGCTGGCCATCCAGATCAATGGCAATCCTGTGTACCCCGCCTGCGGTTGTCCGCCGCACCCATTCTGTGCTTTCAAGCGCACCGCCGCCCGGCTCTGTCTGCACGTCGAGATCGAAGGGCAGGATGCCGCCCGGAGGCAGGACAGTGAGCGTGGCTTCATCATATTGACCGACCGGAGTTTCTCCGATGCGCCAGTCGGAGAGTACAGGTGCCCCTATTCCGGCGCCGAATACCTGGTGCAGGTACTGCTCCCCATCCTCATAGGAGGCCCATGGGGTCGCGACCAGATCGGGCCAGATGCGGTGTTGGCCCAGCACCAGCAAGGCCGGTTCATAGGGTCGTGCCAGATTTCGACCCCCCGCGAGGCTGTGGAGGGGATCGGGCGCTCCCGTGTTGTTCCGGTCGGGAAGTGATGGTGAATAGAGCCCCTGAACAATGAGGCCTCCGACAATCTGCAGGCCTGCGGTGGCCACGGCCAGCGCCGTGGTGCCGGCTGTCACACCGAGTGCACCCAGTACATGGGGTGCCAGAACGGGCGCGGCGACAACAATCGCGATAGAGAGCACGGCGGCGACGGGATCACTGTCGCCGCCGTGCAAGGCCGGGCGCAGGGCGAGTTTCGCGCCTGCCGGTAGAGACTGCTCCCAACGGGCGTGCGGCACAGGCTCCCCGTTGACAGCGGCGGCGATCCTCCCGGGCGGTATATCGGGCAGGCAAATGCGACACGCCCGGGTAAGGGAGATGCCCGCCGGCAAGGTGACAGTCCGCACCCCGTCGCGGGTGAGCGGGTGCGGCAGGACATCCGCCACATATCCCGGTTGCGGGCGGTTTGCAAACGGCGCGCAACCGGGGTTTCCGATACGGTCAACCATGATTTATGTCCAGCGATACAGCCCGGTCAGTGTCAGGCCCCGGTGTTTGAGACCGGCCAGCGGATCAAGGCGCGGGCGCTGGCCTTCCATGCGATGCAGCACATATGCCTGTCCTCCTGTCCGCGTCCACAGCCCGATGTGATGTCCGATACAGGCCCTGCGACCGGCGGCGCACATCAGGACGGCATCCCCTTCGGACGGCGATGTTCCTTCAAGAGAGACGGCGAGGTGCTCCGCAATGGCGGCACCGATCGCCCGATCCCTGCCGCGCAGGCTCCCGGGGCTTCGGGGAAGAGAGATGGTGCGCGCGAACATGCACTCCAGGATGGCCATAACATAAGCCGCGCAATCTCCCGGCGGGTTCCTGTGCAGCGCAGCCACCGCCCAGAATGGATCGGGCGGCGGGGCCAGGGGCGCAGGTGTCATTGTGCTTCATATGCGGCTGTGATGGCCGCTGCGCGCCCGGCCCCCTTACTCAATACTGTTTGCACGTCACTTGCGGCATCGAGGGGCACCTGCACTGTTTTGTCCCGCCAATCCTCAAGCAGGCTGGAGACGGGTACAGCGGCGGCACGGATCTCTGCGATTGTACTGGCGGTGGAAATCGCCTGTGCGAGGCGCGCCAGCCCGGACAGCGCGACAGTGGTCAGATCGAGGCTATCAACCAGCCCTGCCTCGACACCGCCTGCGGCGGAGAGTGCGGCCTTGACCTTCTTCTGCCGGCTTTCCTGCCCGACCATCGTTGCCTGCGCCGCAGAGATGGCTTCTTGAGGAACTCCGGCCTCCGCCAGCTCGCCGGGTGTATAGCTGATATAGTCCAGGCCTTCGTGGGTGAGTGTGAGTTTCATTTTATGCTCCTTTTAAAGGGTGGCCACGGTTGACCACAGCAGATTGGCTGCATCGACTTTTGGTGTTCCGGGTGCCACACCGCTGATCCAATGCCCCGCCATGTCGGAGACCGAGGAGCTTTCGATGGCGAGCGCATAGACCACAGCCCCCGACATTAAAGCGATGCCGCCCCCGTTTTCCCGGCCTCGCAGACGGCTGTTAAAGGCGCGCAGCGTCAACTGCCCCACGCCGGTCATAAAGGCGGGTTCCTGCAGCCCGGCCGCTGACAGCGCGATGTCGACCTCGATATTGTTGAAGAAGAAGACCGCGTCCGTATCGATCATCTGGATCCAATATGCGCCCGCGCGCACCGGGGCGTCCGGAAGGGGGTTCGGGGCCTGAACGGTCAGAGTGCGTCTGTCATCGCCATCCGAGAGCAGCTGAACCATCCGTGCATAACAAACAGCGCGCAAACGCGTCCACTGTGATGTCGCTCTTGAGTATTACAACGAGCGTTCCGCCTGGCGGTGCCTTTCTCAGGGCGGCGGTGAGCGTTTGCAGCGGCGCGGCGTCGGTGCCTGCCGCGTTGTCGTCGCCACCGGCATCAACATACACTCTTACTTCCCCCGCCCGGTGCAGATTGGCTTCCAGTGCCTTGTAGCGCCTTTCCGCGGCGGCGGCGGAGGTCGCGGCGGCGGCGGCACGATCTGCCTGCGCGGACAGATCCGATGAGACAGGGGCTGCGGGATTGATCGTGACCCCGCCGCCTGCGGGGTTGAGAGTGACGGACATCAGATTGCCTCCTTGAGAATGATTGTGAAAGTCTCTGTCGACGCTTTGACACCATTCCCATCCGTGAATGTGATATCTCCACGCCACTTGCCCGGTGGCCATGCGGCGGTCTGGCGCGCGGTGGCCGAGAGGGTGAACAGCCCGTCACCGGCATCGGTCACGCGGCAGGTCAACAGGGCCCGTGTTCCGCTCCGGTCATGATACAGCACCATGTCGGCGGTCCAGTGGCGACGACCTCCCTTGACGGTACCGCGACAGCTCACGGACCCCGATCCCCCGCGCAGCCGCAGGTGGACCGCATCACCGGCAACCGGATCGGAGCCGTCGAAGGCCCCGTGTCCATGGGTCTCGGCCCAGGTCCGGAAATCTCCCATATGCGTATCGCTTTCAAGATGTACGGACACCTGCCAGAAGCGCAGGGCCGCACTGCGCGCGCGGGCCTGCCGGACCGCACCACTCTCAAACGCCGTGCGTCGGGTATTTTCATCCTGACCGGCCACAATGCCGTCCGCGATGATACGCGCATATGCAGGCCAGCTTGCCATCAGAACCCATCACCACCGCTTGATTGGCGGCGCAGCGTCTGGGTGACCTGTTGTGCAATCGCCCCGCCGCTTTGCACATCTTCGGCCACAATCGCGACAATGAGACCGCGCAGCCCGTCTGACCGGGCTGTTGCAGTGGCTGTCCTGGGCGCACCTTTGTTCTCGACATTCACGGTGACATTGGCGGGGCGCACGTCGGGACCCGCCTCCATGCCTGCGGCACCCGGTGCCTGCGTTTTATAGACGGCCGGAATGCGCGCGGGGTCGATCCCCGCTGCCCCGCCCCGATGATATCGGGGGCGGTCTCTCCGGCGCAGCATTTCGCTCAATGCGGCGGACTGATCAGCGGTCAGCACCGCCTCACCCTCCAGCAGGATGGCGGGCACTTCGCGTGCCGTGCGCCCCGCTGTGGCGGCGGAGGCCGCAATGATGGCTTGCGCCCGACCAGCCACATCCCCGGCCACACCCCCGGCCACGCCCCCTGTGTGAAACGGTCTGCCCCGGGGCCGCACCGCCGTCGTCGGTGCCGGTGCCGTGCCGCCGCCAAAACCCCCGCCAAAACCCCCGCCCAAAACCCCGGCCAAAGCATCGGCCAACGGGCCGGTGATATTTTGGCGAATGGCGATGCGGGCAAAATCGGCGATGATGCTGTCGACCAGATCCCCGACCTCCAGCTTGCCCGTAGAGACAAACTGCACGAGAGCATCTTCCAGGCCATTGAATGCCCCGCCGACGGCGCTTTCGATCTCATTGCCCGCAAAGCTCGCCTCCTCGGCATAGCCCCGCAGTCCAGCGCGGATGGCGTCTACGCCCTGCGGTCCCCGGCTCAGCGCGCGCTCTATTGCGATAGCCTCTTCGGCTGCCGCATTGACAGCGGCTTCCAGTTCACGCACCTGTGCAGCCGCTGCAGGGTTATCGCCGATTTTCGCAATCGCTGTCTCCGCCAGCCGCGCGGCCTCTGCGGTGGCGATAAACCCCGCCTCTTCCCCGCCCCCCAACCCTTGCAGGCGGATAGAGGCGATCTCTGCACGGCTCCGATATTGCTCCAACGTCTTGATCAGGGCTGTGGCGGGATCATTTTTACCACCGCCGCCACCGCTGCCGGAGATTGATTCGCGCAGTGCGGCCTCGGCCTCGCGCGTGCGCGCGTTGATACGGGCCAGGGTTACCGCGTTATCTCCGGCCGCCCGGATCGCTTCGGCATCGAAGCGCTGCGCGGGGTCCAGATCCGACCGGCCCGCCGTGGCCGCCGCCTGTAATGCCAAGGCACCACGCTCCGCCAGCTGACGTGCCCGGGCCTCCGGATCGCCAACCGTGGCCTCGCGAATACGCGCCACCGCCAGAGCGGCCGCCTGCACCCCCGGTAAAGCGGCCAGCTCATCGCGGGCGCGCGCGGCCTCATCCGCCAGCGCCTTTGCGGCCTTGATGGCAACGTCAAGGCCCAGATCACCCGTCTTGAGCGTCCCGAGCCGGCGTGCCTGGTCTTCGGCTGCGATCAACCGGTCGATCAGTACGTCCAGCGCCTTTCGTTGATCTGTGGTGAGGTCTTCACCCGCCAGGGCATTCTCCAGGACTTTGCGCATGTTTGCGACGGCGTCGGAAACTTCATTGATATCATCGCCGTCAAGAGCGGCGCGCAGATCAAGTGATGCCGATGACAGTGCCTCTGTCTGTTCACCGGCAAGTCCGAGTTCATCTGCGTACCGGCGCAGGGCGGCGGACATGGATCTGTGGGCGACCATAAAGGCGTCACTGGTCTGGACCGCGCCCTCGTTGAACAAGCGCAGCCTGTGGGTTATCGTGTTCAGAAGGGTATCGACATCTTCGATGTTGTCCAGATCGGCATCCTTGACGAACCCTGTCAGGGTCTCTCCAAAGGTGTCTCGCAGATGGGCTTTCACGCTGTCCTTGTCCGAGACGTTGAATACATCCAGACCAGCTTCGCGAAGCACGTCACCGGAGCGGTGCACGATCCCTTGCAAAATATCCTCGAAATCCGCCGCCACCCGGTCCTGTCCGGCGGCCAGCGCCTCGGGCAGACTGTCCAGCAGGCCCTTTCCTGTCGCGCGCAGTGCATCCCGCGCTTCACGCTCCGCCAGCTGACGCTGCGCGGCCAGAAGGTCCCGAACCCGCGCTGTGACAACCCCGTAACGCTCGGCCAGATCCTCAAGATCACCGCCAAGGTCTTTCAGTCCCCGCAGCCTCTCCGTGGCATCCGCGAGCCGCGATGTGGCGTCGGACGCACTCTCCGCTTCCTCGCCTGTGCGCAAAAATGCGGCACCGAGAGGCACGGCAATGGCCGCGACAGCACCCAGAACCGCGCCAAGAACGCCAAACCCACCGAGCAATTGCGGAAGCTGCTGGGCCATCGCCTGGCTCGCGGATGTGCCTGCACCCACCTGGACGGCGAAGTCACCCACCTGCCACGCCGTGTTCTGGATCTGTGGGCGCAGGTGTCTCATGCGCTCACCCAGGGCGCGCGATGCAGTGCTCGCCTGCCCGGCGGCGGCCCCTGCCCGTGTGGTCCGTCCTCCCAGCCCCTGCGCCGCATCGCCCGTCGCATCCAGCTCGGCCCTGGTCTTGCGCAGGACGGCCAGCGCGTCGCCTATATCGCCACTGACGCGCAGGGCGAGGTCGATATCCTGCGTCATTGCATCAGGCCCCGCACCAGACTATGGCCCGGCATCTCGATACGGCGCGACTGTCCTGCCTGCCAGATCAGCATGATCTGTCTCCATGTCAGTGTGGCGGGGAGGCTTCGGATATCTCCGTGCCCGTCGGCTGCAAGCTGCTCGAGGACGCGAGAGAGCGCGATACGGTCTCCACCACCCCCTGGCCCAGTGCCTGGGCCACCAGGCGGCGGATAAAAAAACCCGTGTTGACTTGCCAGACCGCCGATTGCAGCGCATGGGCCTCGGTGTCCGCAAGCGATCCAATCCATTCCACCGATTGCCCGCTGGCCATAGCGCAGATGCGCAGCCAGATATCCGCATGCGCCCCCAGCACAGCGCCGGTGCGCACGGCATCGGGCTCTTGCGCCGTGTCGCCCACCTGAACCGCAAGATCACGGATCAGGGGAGCCCCGATCACCTGAACATCGAGGCCCTCGCGCATCCGGAACTCGCGCACTGTTATCTCCACCGCCGCGCCGGTGTCCGGATCGCGCAGTGTGATTGTTACATCCGGATCAAGGATGGCGAGGGTCTCCGCATCGTCGCTCATCGCAGGTCCTCCCCGTCGATCATCATCGCGGCGGAGCCGTCCTCGGGCTGCCATATATTGGCGCTGAGCGGGATCCGCTGCTCCGACCGCCCGGTGAGCGTCCAGTCACCGTTTGGGCGCAGCTTGACGTCCGGGCAGTAGATGTTACGGTCCTTTGATGCCGGATTGATCGTCGGAGCGTGCTCGACGTAGCGCAGTGCGCCCGTGACGACCCGGGCCTGCCCCACAGAGATGCGGGTCGCGGCGTCGATCGTATAGGACGCGAGGATTGTGGTGTTGGCGGCGATACCATCCGCCCCGGCATCCAGAATGCGAATTGTGCCGGATCCCGGATCGGCGCGGTAATGGGTATTGAGCGTGTAGGCCGCTCCGCCGCGCAAAGGGCGCAGGATGAGGTCCGAGATCCGACGGCCCCTGGCGGACGGGAGCCCATACCATGGGCCGCCATCCAACAGGCCGACGGCAATCCGCTCGCCTGTCACCGTTGTCGCGGGCACCGGGATCGTATCCGAGGCGAACAACAGGGCGATATTGCCCAGGGACATATCCCGCAGCACCATGTCGATCATGCGCTCGGTGGAGCGTACCGCGTCGACCAGCACGCGCGGCACCCCCGAGCCTGACTGCACCGTCACGCGCTCCTCGTTGATCCGGAGCGTTGTGCTCTCGGCGTCCCCGAGACAGCGCTCCGCTCCGGGCGCGCCGTCCTGTGTGGCCCGGGCAAAATAAAGTTTGCCGACACCGATGATGAAATTCTGCGCCATCAGTTACACTCCCTTGATGTTCTGTATTGGCAGGTCCATTCGTCCTGCCAGATGATACGACCATTCTCGATCTCGGTGAGACGTCCGGCCACAAATGCCAGCGGCCCGGTCACCCCATGGTTTTCCGGTTCCGGGGCCGGTACCCAGCCCAACAGCTTTTGACGGGTCTGCCCCAGTACGTCAGCCAGCGTTTTTTTCGCACGGGTCCTGCGTCCGGACGGGTCATTGGCAGCGTCAACGACAAGCACCACGCCGATCCGCATCTCCACCGCGAGGGGAAGAAGGGTCTGACCGGGGACGGACTGAGCGGACAAGGCGCGTTCCGTCAACGGCGCAACGACAGCGGACGGCGGCTTTGGGGCATCCACCCGCGCCACGTCGTAGACGTTCAGCACGTCAACCAGCGTCTCAAGCGTGCGAAGGCGTTCGGCAACCGCATCCACGGCGGCAAAGCCGGGCCATGCCGATGCGGAAACAATCATCGCCGCCCCTCCGCCAGCATGCGCGTCGCAATATCAAGAACGGCTGTCCGGTCATCGCCGGAAACGCCCAGATATGGCCGGGCGGGCATCGTGACGCTGTGCGCCCCGATTTGGGCATTCACGATCCGGATCAGCCCGGTCTTGCGTCGCGCCGCGTTCCTGCGGGATATGAACCGACCTGTGTCATCGTCAAATTCAAGGGTCTGTTTCCGGGCTTTCTTCCTGATGGTGCCGCCAAACTGGTGGATCGCGGCGTAAACGACATTTGTGCCCACCTCGACGCCGGCGGCATCGGCGCGGTGTGTGATCGACTGACGCAGGCGCGCGGAATCTGTCAGGGTCTGGCCCCCTTTTTTGCGCGCGCGCCGCGAGGGTGCCCATTTTGTGCCGTCCGGACCCGTTTCCGTCTCGAAGCGCCGCAGGACCGCGGAGGCCAGCATCTGGCCGATTTCGTCATACATCTCGTATGGGTTGTCCAGGGCCGTGACCGCACGCCCCAGAGCCGCCCGGGCCCCGGCATCGTCCCATTCGACATCGATCCGGACACCTGCCCCGGCCATCACGAATACCCTCCACGACGATTGATCCTGTCAATCGTCTCGCGGATCCGCGCAGGCGGGGCCTTGATTGCAGGGCCAAAGTTGCGCCGTGGCGGTTCCGCACCATCGCCACTGCGCAGATAGCCCTGCGCCGGACGGGAGAGCTGATCGCGCGCGGCCTTCGCCGCGTCTGTCACCGCCTCTTTCGGCGCGTCGTCGTAAAGGGCCAGCCGCGCCAGGGCACAGGCAATGGCCTTGAGGGATGGATAATCACCCTGTGCAAGAGGCAGGATATATTCCCGGGCAAGGGCTGCATCGATTTCGCCCGCCGCGTCCGACAGCACCGCCGCCAGACGTGCAGCGGCATCCTCTGCATCATCCTCTGCATCATCACACAACAGACGCGCAATCTCTTCCGAACCATAGCGGGCTTCAAGATCATCGCGGGTCGCATAGGCCATGGCTCAGGCGACCCCGTCCGGGGTGTCTTCAGTATCCGGACCCGCAGCCACAGGACCGGCGTACGGAACCTTTGCGTCCCCCGACGCAACCAGCGCGGCCAGTACGTCCTGCGGAAGATCCAGCGGATCGCCCGGCATATAGCGCTTGCGCGCATATTGAACCGGATTGATCGCGACACATGCAGGGGCCGGTTCGGCCGCTTTGGCTGCAGGAGCCGGTTCGGCTGCCTTGACTGTTTCGACCATTACGCCCTCCCTACGCCACTGCGTTTTTGAACAGGTATCCCGCCCTGGCGGCAATGATCCGCTCATCGCAGGTGTCAACAACCCGCAGGCGATGCCCGCCGCGCGCAGGGTCAAAGACGGAATACACCTCGCGCCCACGATAAGAGGCTGTGATCCCCAATGTGGGCGGGCCATTGGGCGCTGCATTGGGATCGGCACGGTAAAGGAGTGCGTTCTTGCCCCACACGCGTTTCAGGCTTGCCTCCCGACCGGGGCGGGCCGCATTGATCCAGGCCTGGCCAACAACAATTTTCACCTCCAGCAGATCCTCGACCATCATCCGCGAGGCGATGCCGCGATCCCCTTCATTGCGGTTGACCGATTTCAGGATCGCCGGGTGCGTGCGCAGATCCTTCCAGACCTCCGAACCCATGCAGAAATGTGTTGGCTTGACGATCATGCTCTCGACCGCATCGACAATATCGGCCACGGGATCACTGTCGTCATGACTGGCGGACCACTGATCATTGCCCGCCAGTGTGACTTTGTTGTCCGCGCCGTATTTTGCGGCGTCGAACACCAGATCCGCCACGCGCTTTTCACGATCGATCATCAGCAGATCGGTCAGCATCATTGTGGAGCGATCTATCGGATCAACCGTTGTGGGCGGCGCGTTGCGCACATCATCGTCGGGGATCAGATCCTCAAGCGAGTAATCCTGACAGGCGCCTGATTTCTCCTCCGCCGAAAAATGCACCATAACGGGCGTCCCGCGCCGACCGACACGCGTTTCGGGAACGCTGAAGCTCTCGGCCAGCGGGTATTCGGTATAGCGGTATTCCTTGCGCCCCACATCGACCCGGGGCAGGACCATATCGGCGATACAGCTGTCATTGCCATAGCCCACCGCGGTCGCGGTGCGCTCGAAGTCCACAGGGTACGTGGAAATAATGTTGTCTGCCATCTGTCAGGCCTTCCTTACATGCGATGCTGCGACAGCAGCACGGGAATGATGTCACCGGCAGCCGTGGCGGCCTCCAGAGCAATGCCCACCACACAATCACCGGTGGTGTCGGTGGCTGTCGCCTTGCCCTCGGCATCGGGTTTCAGCGCCGTGCCGCGCATGACAGCGCCCCCGGCCTCAAGGTCGGCGATGCCCGCAATATGCACATCCAGGATCTGCCCGGCCCCGGTGGCCACCTCACCGGAAATGCCTATGGGCCGCTCTCCCGCTGTTCTGGCGGAGTCCGCGTCCGCCTGGACCGCTTCCCCGCCCTTCGAGGTTCTCAGCCGCACGATGCGGCGCGCGGCCACATCACCGAACGCCTTGAAAGAGACCGTTGCAACAGGTGAATGTCCGGCCATTTCAGCGACCTCCCTCTGTCACCTGACGCACCGCATCCGCGATGGTCATTGTGCCTGTGGGATCGCTCCCCATCAGCGCCTTCGCCGCCAGCGCGACATGCTGCGCGGTTTGCCCGTCCCGCATCACAGGAGCCTGTGCGCCACTCATGGCGATCTGGCCGGGACCGGCATATTCCGCCGTGTCCGGTCCGCGCACGGGCAAGCCGGACAGGAAGGCCTGCAGCGCCTCCCCGGGGGTTTGGGGGGTGGCTGACCCTGCCAGCCGGATCGAAGCGGCCTGTCCGGAGAGCGCCGCGAACAGCGCTTCCAGCGATGCGGCCTCTGCGGGCAATACCCGACCTGCGCTCACATGGGTCCCGACACGCTCATGCGCCTCGGACAGACACCGCTGCGCCGCCGGTTGC
Source organism: Roseovarius sp. (assembly GCA_965207105.1). Classification (GTDB taxonomy): domain Bacteria; phylum Pseudomonadota; class Alphaproteobacteria; order Rhodobacterales; family Rhodobacteraceae; genus Roseovarius. The sequence goes on from CBDBLS010000040.1 coordinate 124,149, forward strand.
AGACGTTCGGTTGCCAGTTGCGCACGCTCTGCCGCCAGTGCGGCCTGCTCCCGCGCAAGACCCGGGTCAGCCGGAGGGTTCGGGGCGGCGGCAGGGTCGGGAATGGGCGGGATGTCGTTCATGATAGATGTCTCCTGTGTAAATCGCGAGGCGAGGGACGCGAGAAAGTCACCGTCCTCCGGCTCCCCGAGGGCCTGGATTTCGGTCAACGCCCAGTCGGGCAAAATGCGATCCGCCTGTTCAATCGTCGAGCGCTCGATAACCCACTCGCGCAGGCCGCGCAGCGCCCGTGCCGTGGTGTCCCGGGCGGATCGCTCTTCAGTGCCGCCCAGCGGAACCGCGAGTTCCAGTGTCGCGGCGGGAGCCGTCGCGGGAGCCCTGAACATGGCCGGGCTGAGACCCTGCACCGCCGGAGCAACGCCCCCCAGAAACCCGATATGACGCAAGCTCCAGCCACCGGTGTCGTCCCGGTCAATCGCCACCGAGCGGCCCGCATAGCGTCCGGCCTCGACAGCCGCCCGGAAGGCATCGTCGAGACGTGTCAGCTTTGCCTGGAGCGTATCGCCGACCACGCGCAGGCCATCCACCCGGCCCCAGGCAGGGGCATCTGTCTCCGGATGTCCGACGACAACAGGTGCCGGATCAGAGGTCGCGTAAGCGGCTGCAATACGCGCAAGGTCCCCTTCGGAGAGGGTGAAGGTGGTGTTGTGCATGTCCGTATGCGTGCCCGTGCGGCAGACATCGAACCAGCTGTCGAGCGCTGACAGCGCGGCAGCGGCGGGCTGTGCGGCAGCGGCGGGCTGTGCGGCAGCGGCGGGCTGTGCGGCAGGGGCGGGCTGTGCGGCAGGGGCGGGCTGTGCGGCAGCGGCGGGCTGTGCGGCAGGGGCGGGCTGTGCGGCAGGGGCGGGTTTATGTGTCATGCCCGCCAGTCTAGCCGATGCCAGAGACCCCCGCGACGGACCATGGTCCGTCGCGGGGGCCTGCCCGATCAGGTAATCTGAACGCTTGATCCGACACGCAACCGGTCAGCACACGGAGATTCCCATGATACAGACACTGTCAAAAACAGTTCATTCCGCCGCCTGGGCTCACAAGGGCACCGCCGAATGGCCCGGAGCCGCGCATAATCCGCAAGTGCTGGATTACTTTCGCAAAGCCGGACAACCCATGCCCGATGATGAAACCCCCTGGTGCGCCGCCTTTGTAGGGACCATGCTCGCCGAATGCGGCTTGCAGGGCACCGGCTCCCTTGCCGCCCGCAGCTATCTCAAATGGGGACAAAAGGTGGCTCCGGACGATGCAGGGCCCGGCGATGTGGTGGTGTTCTGGCGTGGAGGCAAGAGCGGCTGGCAGGGCCATGTGGCGTTTTTCCACCGCCGCGCAGAGGGAAGAATATACGTCCTTGGCGGCAATCAGGGCAATAAGGTCAGCGTCGCGGGATACGCGCCCAACCGCCTCCTTGGTATTCGCCGGGCCACGCCCCCCCCGCGCGTCCGCAATGGCCTCCACCACGGTGCAGGCCGGCGCCGTGCAGCTCGCCACCGTCGCGACGGTCGCGGCACCTGTCGCGGTCACGGGGGCGCTGCCCTCGACATATGCGCTCATCGCGGGCGCAGGGGTGATTGCGCTGGCCGCCGCGTGGATCATGCGTGAGCGGATAAAAAAATGGGCGCAGGGCATAGGCTGATGGATCCCGCACAGCATGTCCCCCTCATACGCATCCTGCTGCGCTATGGCACGGCGGCGCTTGTGACACGCGGCATCGTCGGTGCGGAGACGGGCGCGCTCCTGTCCTCGCCCGATCTGCTCACCGCGCTGGCGGGTGCCATCGTCGCACTCGCCACCGAGGTCTGGTACCGGCGCGATAAAAAACGCGGCGGGCCAACCTGACCGAAACCAGACAACGAGGAACAATCATGCACGTTGTCACCAAATCACGCCTGAACAACGCTGTGCAGACGGATGTCAGCAGCCGCGCCGCCGAACTGGTGCGCGCAGGCTTCAACCCTTCGGAAAGCCCCGATGTAGACCGCATCAAAATGCTGGCGGCAGCGCTGATCTCGGAATGCGAGAGGATCGGGGAGGACAACTTATCCGCCTGCCGTCACGCCCTCATCGCAATCCAAGCCGTCGAGGAGGCCGCCATGTGGGCCGTCAAGGCCGCCACTGCATAATGGCCGCCCCCGCGATCATATGGCGCTGGCTCGCCGGCAGCAAAGCCGGGCGCATGGTCGCACTGGCGGGCGGCTTTGTCCTGTCAGTGGCCCTTCTGTACCAAAGGGGCCGCAGAGACGCGGAGAGGGCCGCAGAGCGCGATGCGCTGCAAGGCTATGTCGATACCCGCAAAACAGCGGACGACGCCCTGCGGGCCTCTGATGGCGACGCAAGGCCCGTTGACGAGCGGCTGGACGAACACGGGAGGCTCAGATGAACAGGCTCATGGTCATGGCGGCGGTACTGCTCACCAGAGACGCGGAGAGGGCCGCAGAGCGCGATGCGCTGCAAGGCTATGTCGATACCCGCAAAACAGCGGACGACGCCCTGCGGGCCTCTGATGGCGACGCAAGGCCCGTTGACGAGCGGCTGGACGAACACGGGAGGCTCAGAGATGAACAGGCTCATGGTCATGGCGGCGGTACTGCTCACCAGAGACGCGGAGAGGGCCGCAGAGCGCGACGCGCTGCAAGGCTACGTCGATACCCGCAAAACAGCGGATGACGCCCTGCGGGCCTCTGATGGCGACGCAAGGCCCGTTGACGAGCGGCTGGACGAACACGGGAGGCTCAGATGAACAGGCTCATGGTCATGGCGGCGGTACTGCTCACCCTCACCGCCTGCACACCCCCCGTTCATACCCCCGCCGACGCAATCTGTGACGGGCTGCGCCCCGCGCTGCCCACGTGGAGCCGCCAGGATACGGAGCGAAGCAAGATAGAAGGCGCGCGGTTTCTCGATGTCTGGCACGCCGTGTGTGAACCCCCCTGAGCTGTCTTCAGGCTGCCCCGGCATTTGAGCAAATATAGTCGCCGGAGTGAGCGACATCGGGGAGCACAATGATGGCGGGTATTTATCCACCTGCGCCACCGTGGTATGAAAGGGCCGGTGCGTCCGCCTAAGTAGATCAGGCCGCACGATATTGCGGTTTGTTTACCTGTCTGTCTCTGACCTGCACGGGCATTCGAAGCCCTTTTGAGGCAATCAGAAGTTCGGTGCCTTTCCGCTTTTCCTGAACAGAATAGTTAATATCGAATTCATATTGCCGACGGGAGCGATACAAATGCCCAATCGTATCAACATTGTCATATGTAACGATCCACGGCTTCTCCGAGCGAAGTATAGCACTGGCCAGAACAGCGTGATCTTTTGGGTCATAGAAGCTCGTATAAAGCCCTTGGCCCTTGTGAAAATAGGGCGGATCAACACACAGAAATGTTGAAGGCGGGAGGTGGGTATCGACCTCTTTAATGAAGTCCAGTGCGTCTCGCCGTGTAAGATGGATCAGGTTGCGATACTTCGCCACTCTGCGGACGCGCTTCTCCAAATCATCTCGATTGAACCGACAATCCATTTTGTAGTGGCCCGATTGATCTTGCCCCCCGATCACCCCGGCGGCTTCAATGATGCCGGATCTGTTTGTTCGGTTAAGAAAGAATGTAGAGAAGCCAAGCTCCACTGGATCAGATATGTCTTGGGCAAGGTGAATTTTTCGTTGCCGTTGCCATTCCTCAATGGTGATTGGTGTCTTTCCAATCTTGTATGTAAGGTCCTCTGTGTGATCCAGAACGCTGTGCCAAAACGCCCAGATCGACGCATCAACGTCGTTGATATGAATGTCGCTGACATGCCCCTCATACAACAAAGACAGGGCAAGGCCGCAGCCACCCGCAAACGGTTCGGCATAGCGTTTCCTCTCCAGTCTGTTGGCCTTGAGAATTTGAGAAACCAAAGGATAGAGACAACTCTTACCCCCGGGGTATCTGAGTGGTGAGGCCGTTCGTGCCATAGCTGATCCGTCCAGAACGATTGAATTGCAAGAACATAGTAGCGACGAACAATCTGCTCGGCCAGTTTGAAATTACGGGCCCGGCCCCGGACGATTCGACGGACCATGGTCCGGTGACGCCGTGTCACCACCCGTGATATGACATCGCAATGCCGCCGGTGCGGGCCTCCAGCGGCCTGCACGGGGGCCGGGGTGATTGTAACACCCCGAACCGGGAGAAACGCCTCCCACGACCATAACCGGCCAGTCATGGCCGTCCCGTCACCGCGCACGCGGCGGGAACAGGATCGTGGGATCGCCCTCCTTTGTCCACCTCCCAATCATCCGGCGGATGTATTTCCGCCGCCCGTCATCTGACCCCTGTGGATCCGGTCAGCCCCGTGGCCCCCTATCTGGGCGGCAAACGCAATCTCGCAAGGCGCATCTGCGCGCGCATCGATGCCGACCGGCATCTGACCTATGCCGAGCCCTTTGTCGGCATGGGCGGGATATTCCTGCGCCGCTCCATGCGACCCAAAGCCGAGGTCATCAATGATCTTGGCCGTGACGTCAGCAATCTTTTCCGGATATTGCAGCGTCACTATCCCCAGTTCCTCGAAGTGCTGCGATTTCAGCTGACCACACGCGCCGAGTTCATCCGCCTGACCGATACCGACCCGGGCACCCTCACCGATCTCGAACGGGCCGCGCGGTTCCTCTACCTTCAGCGCACCGCCTTCGGGGGCAAGCCGTCGGGGCGCAATTTCGGTGTGACAAAAGACAGACCCGCCCGCTTCAACCTCACCTCGCTTGAGCCGATGCTCGAGGATCTGCATGGGCGTCTGGCGGGGGTTGTCATTGAATGCCTTGATTATGCGCATTTCATAGCCCGTTATGACAGCGATAATACGCTGTTTTATCTCGACCCGCCCTACCGGGGAAATGAGGCCGACTACGGCAAGGGCAGGTTTGCGCGCGCGGACTTCACCCGCATGGCAGAGCAGCTGCACGCAATCAAGGGGCGCTTTATCCTCTCGATCAATGATCATCCCGAAATCCGCGCCCTATTCGACTGGGCCGACGTCGAGGAGGTGCAGACCTCCTATACGATCGGCAAAAAAGCGGGCAGCCGGGGAAAGCGGACCGAACTGCTGGTCTCGGGCGGTTAACCGAGCGCACGGATCGCGGAAGATCGAACAGGCATCATTTCCATTTCACTCACTCACCCTCCCGCCAGGGCGGCCTTCTCCGGGCCAAACCACAGGACGCGGCCAAGAATGCGGTCCTCCCCGGCCATGGGGCGTGGCGGGAAGTCCGGATTGTCGCTGGCCATGATCCAGGCACCGGCCTCCTGCCGCAGCCGCTTGATGATCAGCCCTGTCGCGCTGCGCACCACATAGGCCCGGCCCTCAAGGGGCTCACGGGCGCTGTGGTCAATCACCAGAATATCGCCCGAGTGGATGGTCGGCTCCATCGAATCGCCCTCGACCCGCAGCGCTATGCATGTGTCGGGGTCCAGCCCCGTCGGCAGCGCCTCGCTCGGGATTGTGATCGACATTTCCGTCTCTTCAAACACCTCCTCGCCCGCGCCGGCAGCCGCACGCACATCGCCCACAAACCGCAGCCGGGTGACGGACGCCTCAGGGGTTTTCGGATCGGACAGGCCGGATTCGGCGGGCACAGGTTTGGACTGCGGCCGGGCCGGTGGCTGGAGTGGCGGCAGACGCGCGTCCAGCGTGGCCGCGATCTCCTCCCGCAGTGCTTTGGTCAGCGCCTTGAGCGTGCGCCTGTCCAGTGCCGCTGCGGGGGTGGCATGTGCCGTTCCACGGCTCGCAAGCTGCGCCTGTATCGCCGCCACAACCGTCTCCGCCGCCGCCCCCTCCGGCAGGCCCAGCAGATCGGTGATCGCCCCGGGGATTCGCTCCGGCTCGGGCGGCACCGCATGGGCGGGCGGCGTGGGATCGGGAATATAGCTGCAGGTTTCCGATCCGGGCTTGCCCCTGAAAACCGCAATCACCGGATAGACCTCACGGAGGCCCGCCGCAAAGCGCTCTTCCACAAAGTCTTTCTGCTGCCCGTCCCGGATCGGCATCCAGCCGCGCAGCCTGAGATCGCCGTTCTCCCGCTTTTCCACCAGTCGCTTGATTGCAGCCTTGCCCTCATGATCGAGCACCCAGACCCGGTCCCCCTCCCGCGCCCGCGTGTCCGGTGCCACAAGGCAAAAGGCCGAAGAGGCTATCCCCTCGGGGATCATCGATTGGCCGATTGTCGAGACCCAGAACATATCCTGATCCATGGCTGTCTCCGGTGTTGGTAAAGGGTCACGCTCGGGCTGCGGCTTGCCCCAGCCCTGAATGGAGCATTTCGCAAGCCCCCGGTGCGGGACCGTGGTCTCCGCAAAGCTGGTCCAGGCGGCGGGGGCCGATTCGGCGGGCGCGGGGGCCCGTGGCGGGCCAATGTAGAACTCAAGGTCGAGGGCGCGGCAGATTTCAGCGAGACGGCCAGCTTTTGGGTCATGCCCTCCCAGAACGCTCCGCAGAGCGTCGTCAGGCAATCCAGCCTTTTTCGCAATTCTATAAGGATTGCTGCCCGACCTACCAATAGCATCGCGAATGACAGTTATAATTTCTGTGCTTTGCATGTTCGCAATCTATAACGAAGTTTGGAACCGGGATAAATTCCGAAAGCGCGCTTGACGTTCGGAATTTATTACGAGTATAAATTCGGCATGCATTCCGAACGATCTGATCTTAGTCTCTGGTCTCAGTCTACTGCCGCGCAACCACGCCGCTTGTCGAGTGCCACGACTGTTCCAACTACGCCGCATAGTCCGGCCATTTCTGCTAGGCCGCCTTCAGCGTCTGCCATGACCTGACACGCCAGTCACGTGACGGTCACATATGAACGTCACCTTCCAATACTTCTCCGACAACTGGCCTTGTGGCCTTGCGTGGCCCGACGACATTACCGCGCCCCGCGCCTGCGCCTGATTCGCCTGCGGGCCTGGCTGCGGCTCCCGCGGCCCCGCAAGCCGGGGATGCGGCATGAGCGGGCGCTGCGATAGATGCGGGGTCGCGGGAGCCGGGATTTACGAGCTGGCGCTCTTGCGCGTTGATGACGGGCTTATGGACGCGGACGCGGTTGCCTGTGCGCGCATGGTGGAGCTTTGTCCGGACTGCCGGGACACCCTGGCGGCCCGCGTCGCGCAGCTTGTCCCGGTTTGGGAGGCGGATGGCCCCGCCAATCGTCACGACGCCGGGACGAAGGGGGCGGCATGAGCGGGGTGCCGATCCCTGATCTGGTAAAGCGGGGCGCTCTTTTTGTGGTGAACCACTCGGCGGGAAAGGACAGCCAGGCCATGCTTTTGTGGATGAGGCGCACAGGCATCCCGGAAGGTCAGATGCTGATTGTTCATGCCGATCTGGGCGACGTGGAATGGCCCGGAAACCTTGACCACATCCACGCGACTGCCGGCAACGTTCCAATCATCACCGCCGTGTCCAGGACCGGCTTTTTTGACATGGTTGAACGGCGCGGCATGTTCCCGAGCCCGGCCATTCGTCAATGCACGTCAGACCTCAAGCGCGGTCCGATCGAGCGCGAGGTGCGGGGGTACCTGAAAGGGCACCCGGAGTTTGGCGGACTGGTGGTCAACTGCATGGGGATGCGGGCGCAGGAAAGCGCGGCGCGGGCCAAAAAGACCGTGTTCCGGTTGTCGCGGCGCAATTCGAAGGCCGGGCGGGAATGGTATGACTGGCTGCCCATCCACGATCTGACGGAATCCATGGTCTATCAACTGATACGCGATGCGGGTCAGGAGCCGCATTGGGCCTATGCGGCGGGCATGACGCGGCTTTCGTGCTGCTTTTGCATCATGGCATCTGTTGCCGATCTGCGCACTGCGGCCCTGACTGATCTTTATCGCCGCTACGTCGACGCCGAACGGCGGCACGGGCACACCCTTTCGATGTCCCGCAAGCCCCTCGAAAAGCTCACTGGTGTCGCGGCGGATGGCCCCGCCAATCGTCACGACGCCTGACGGAGGACGGTCGCTGTGTGAACGCCGAAAAGCGGCTTGGGCAGGTGCTGTCCATGTCCCGCAAGCCCCTCGAAAAACCCACTGGTGTCGCGGCGGATGGCCCCGGCACCGTCCCCGATGGCAAATCCAGGAGCATATAGCCATGGCCTTCACTGACGTTGCACCACCCGAAACGCACACCGCCAGAACGGGCATATCATTTTCCCTGTGGATTTCGAAAACCGCGTCTGCGGCGCGCCTGAGCTTCACGGCGGCGGCGCAGATGGAGATTTTCGAACGCTCCATCATCGCAGAGCGCTGCTTTGCGAAGGCGGGTCGCGGCCCCGACGAGGGCAGGCTGCTGCTGGTCATGCAGGCAGACGGGGATCTGGAGTTCAGGGCGACAATGCGTGGAGGGGCCTCGATCAGGATGAATGTCTGGGATCCTCTGCCGAAAGACAAACGCCCCGCCGGAGCCGTTGATCTGATCGGTACCGGGCATGGTGGGTTGCTGTTTCGGCTGCCCCGCGTCGCGCAGCTTGTCCCGGGCCTGGCGGCAGGATGGACGCCGAACACGGTCTGAAGCGGCCGGAGCGGGACCGGTGAGCGGGACCCTTCGAATAAACCGCTGGGATATCCGCGCCACTCCTGACGCGGGCATGGCCACACTGTCGCCGGGACATACGACAATTCAGCTTGATCGGCGGGATATATACCGGCTTGTGCTGGATCGGGCCAATCGTCACGACACCGGGATCATTACCGTCCCGCCCGCGGCTGTTCTGACCGCCGCGCTGTGGTTGCTGGACCGTGTTCCGGGAGGTGTCACATGAGGTCCACCGGGCACCGCCACCCGTCTCCGCCACGATTGTCCGTTTTCGTGGCGGCACCTGCCCCGACCCTGCGCAGATCCTGTCTTGCGCGGGTCGGGGGCTTCTGGCGGGGCCTGTGCGGCGCGGTGGCGCGGCTGGAGGATCACTGGCTGGGGGATTTGATCGGGGTGGTTTCGCTTTTCGGTGTGCTTTGGATGTTCCTGTTGTTTGGTCACGCGCTCGGGGGCACCCGATGAGCGCGCTGGCGGAGTTCAGGGAGATGCGGCGCGCGCTTGGTGGTGCGGCCGCGTTGTTGCGCAGGATGGATCAGCACAGCGCGCGCGGTGCGACCGGTGCGACCGGTGCGACCGATACAGCCCGTGAGCTGATCGGGCTTTTGCGCGTGGCGGTTGCACAGGCGCATGCCCTGGAAACTGCCGGGCATATGGACCGGGCGGAGCGCGCATTGCACGCCTCCCGATTGCCAACCGGGACTGCAGACACAGGGCGGCGGGCGGAGCTGAGGGCGGCGCTTGAGGGACTGGGCCCCGTGACACGGCTGTCCGGCTGCCGGACCCGTGCGGTCACAAGGATTATCGTCTGGACGGCGCACGTTGCCGATCTGGACGCGGACACGCTGCGCGGCGCGGGTCGTACCGCCGGGGTGGTCCGGGCGCGGCAGTTGGCCATGCTGCTGGCGGCGGCGCTGACAGGCGCGCCCCTGACCGCTATCGGGGCGGCTCTCGGAGGGCGGGATCACACAACGCTCCATCACGGCATCAAGCGCGCGAAGGAGCGTCTGGCGGTCTGTGATGATACCGCCCTGATGGCGACAGGGGTGCTTGAGGGGCTCGCTGCGGACGCACCCGTGGGGATGGCATGATGCATGCGGCGTCCCTCATCCGTTCGGATCGGCTTCGGCGGGTGCATGCATTGCTGCGGGACGGGCGCGAGCATTCGACGCGGGAGATCGTGACGGGCGCGGATGTCTGCGCGGTGAATGCGGTGGTGGCGGAGCTGCGCGAAAACGGAGCGCGGATTGTCTGTCGACAGGGACGTGACTTCAACACGGGCGGGCGCATCTGGTTTTACCGGATGGTGAGACCTGCCCCGCAGGAACAAGGCCCACGGGACCGGGGGCATAGACAGGTAGCGAAGGATATCGGCTCATGATCGAGACAGGGGAAGCCATCAGGGCACGTATCGACGCGGACTGGCTTGACGAGGGCCGGAAGATTGTGGAGCGGGAGCGGGAGCTGGACGGCGCGCGCGATAGTCTGGCCTGGCAGATGGGAGACTGGGCAGCGGGTCGGGAGACCTCCTATGGCGATATGACCGGCCTGGCGGCGGAACTCGATATTCCGGTGGGCACCCTGAAGAACCGGGCTTCGGTTGCGCGCCGGATCGAACCGTCACGACGCCGGGAGGGTTTGAGCTGGTCGCATCACGCCGAAGTCGCGAAACTTGACCCCGGGGAAGCGGAGGCGGCCCTGTCGGAGGCCGCGCTGTATTCGTGGTCGGTCGACCGGCTGCGCGGGGTGCTGCATGAGCGCGGTGCGACGCGCGCGGCGGAACGGCAGGTCGCGGCGCTCAAGGCCACCCATGCGGCCCCGGATCAAGCGCGGGGTGTGATCGATTATACCCGGGCGGAGATCGAGGCGGGCGGCAGGATGATGCTTGAAGGGTGCAGGCGTATCCTGGCGGCGGTCACAAGCGAAGACCTGGGTCGGGCTGCGGGCACGTTGCACGGCAATGCGCGGCGCAGGCTCGCCCCGTCCCTTGAAGCCCGGATGAACGGCATCGTTGCCCGCACCGATCCCCTGTTCGAGCGGATAGGGCAGGCCTTTGACGCGCTCTCCGGCAGTCCCGCCGACCGTCACGACGCCGGTACGGTCGGGCGGGATGAGGGTGCTGAACCGGCACCGGCACCGGCACCGGGTCGGGCCGCAGCATCATGACCCGCCTCCGCCTCCGCCTGCGCAATCACAAAACACCGGCGCGCGCCGGGCCTGCCGCCCCTGTGCGCCCGGACTCTGTGACGCAGGGCAGCCGCTCCGCTGATCCGGCGGTGGCGCGGGCACGGCTTGATGCGGTGGCGCATTCCGAACGGCTGGCGGCACTGGGTATGGCGCGGGCGCAGGCCGATGCGCAGGCTGCAGCCCGGGCAGACACGTCTGTATACAGCGTGCGACGCTGGCGTGCGGCGGTGGCGGGGCTGCCTTTTGCGGATCGCCCCGGAGCATTGTCGGGTCAGCAGGGTGGCGCACGGCGACAGGCCCTGTCGCCGCATATGCAGGACTGCGTGGAAGCGCTGCTCTATGAGCATGGGCCCCATCTGACGGCCCCCCATGTGGTGCGGGTTCTGGCGACACGCCACGGCGCGGCGCCGTCATTGCGCTCGGTGCAGCGCTGCCTGGGCGATCTGAAAGTCACAGGCGCGCGCGCTTTCCGCTGTGAGCGACCCGGACGGACATCGCTCGCGGCGCGCCCCTGCCTTTGGCAGCCGCGCGGCGGGAGCGGATGCCCCCAATATGGTCTGGGAGCTGGACAGCACGCCTGCGGACGTGATGTGCAGTGACGGGCGTCACACGCTGGTGGGGGCGATTGATGTGTGGCCCCGGCGCGGGCGTGTGCTGGTGGTGGCGAGCAGTCGGGCGACGGCGATCTGCGCGCTTTTGCGGGCCTGCATGATCGCCTGGGGTGTGCCGGAAACGGTCCGGACCGATGAAGGCAGGGACTACACGTCCAGACATCTGTCCCGGGTGCTCGCCGATCTGGGTGTGGATCATGACATCTGCCCCCCTACACGCCGGAGGCGAAGCCCTTTATCGAGAGGTTTTTCGGCACGATGACGCGGGATCTGTTTGCGTATCTGCCGGGGTTTGTCGGACACACGTGGCGGATCGCAAGCGGCTTGACCCGGATTATTCATGACGGTGCTGTTTTTTGTTGGCAGCGCTGGCGTAAGTGTCTGATTTGGCGTATAGAACATGTGTACAATCAATCCCGGACGCCGGACAATGACTGCCAACGCCGCCATGAGTGATATAGCCCGGACTTCCTTCTCTTTTCCAGCCATTCGTTCCAAGAAAGTTACGGGCGATGGTGGTGCGATCACCTCTGACGCCGGTGTTTTGCTTCTTGCAGGCGCGTCGTCTGGGGCGATCGTTTGGTTGGGGTAATCCCCGATGGTCGCGATCCTTCGCGGGTGACGCATCGCATGTGTGACATTCTTCGCGCGCGCCATGGCCATCGCGCGGTTATGAGACGGTGATGACCTGGACGAATTGCGACACGACCCTGCCTTCATGATGGCGCTCGGCAAAGCGCCCGGCGAAGACGCCAGCCGACGATGTCGCGATTTGAGAATGGTGTGGGCCAGCCTGATCCGGGTTGGCGCGAGATGGTGGATATCTTTTGTAGCAGCTACGACGCGCCACCTGAATCGGTGACCCTTGATATTGATGACACGTTTGATGCCGCTCACGGCCAGCAGCAACTGACCCTCTTCAACGGCTACCATGGTGAGCGTGGCTATGCCCCGATCCATGTGTACGAAGCCCAGAGCGAAAAACCAGTCGCATTCATCCTGCGCCCTGCGCGCACGCCATCCGGCGTGGAAGCGCGCGGCCATGTTCGTCGCCTCATCAGGCGCATTCGATCTCATTGGCCGCAGACCCGTATCACCTTGCGCGGAGACGGGCATTATGGCCGCCCGGAGGTCATGGCCTGTGCGAAGCCCAGGCAGGGGTGGCATCTTTGGCTTGCCGCCAATTCTGCTTTGGTCGTGTGTCGTTACACGCGCTCAGGATCTGTGCGGAGCGCGCGAAAGAATCTGCGCTGCTTTTGTGAGACCCAATACGCTGCCGCGAGTTGGGGTGAGACCAGGCGCCGGGTCATCGCGCGGTTTGAGGCACGCCAGGCGCATGGCATGGCTGTCAGATACATTGTGACCTCACTCGCCGACGGCACCCCGGAGCAGCTCTATGAGCGTGTCTATTGCGCCCGCGGTCAGATGGAGAATTTGATCAAGCTCCACAAAACCCAGTTGAAGAGCGATCGTACATCCTGTTCCTCGGCAACGGCCAACCAGATGCGGCTGATCCTCCACACCATTGCCTACTGGATGATCTGGGCGGTGCGCTCAGCCATGCCGAAGGCCGCCGGGTTGAAGCGATCCGACTTCGAGACAATCCAACGCCGTCTTGAAAATCGGAGCGCGGGTTATTGAAACCCAATCCCGGATCCGGGTTGCCTTCGCTTCAGCCTGCGACAAAGCCTTGATCCTGGACACTCTGCTGGGAAGACAGGCCAGCCACGCGCAGGCGCCGTAGACCGCGACTGCTCCTCCCGATGAACCCTTAACCCGACAAATCAGCCGCAAGCGCCAAAGCCCGCGCAAACGCCCCATGCCCAAACCGTGAAAAACACCAGAAAGCCAACGCATAAGCGCCCAAATCAAAGCCGTCATGAATAATCCGGCTTGAGGCGAAGAGGTCCTTTGCCGCGCGGCGGGGTGAGGGAGATCGGGAGACGTTCAGTGTCAGTCTCACCGCCGCCGCGCTTCAGCAGAAATGCGATCTGTGGTGTGAGGCTGTCTACGGGCGGCGCAGCCACAGCGGCACGGGTGAGAGCCCCTTTGCCCGGGTCGCGGGCTGGACGGCCCCCTTGCGGCGTATTCCCGATGAGCGTGCGCTGGACGCGCTGCTGGCGGAGCCCATCGGCGGTGGCGGGCGGCGATCCATAGGCAAGAGCGGGATCTCGGTGGGCGGGCGGCACTATATCGCGCCGGAGTTCGGCTCACGGATAAAGGTAACGTGTCGAGGTTCGGATGGACCCGGGCGATCCGGCACATCTCTTTGTGTTCGCTCTGGACGGCACCTTCCTGTGCATGGCTGTGGATCCTGACCGGATCGGTGTGGACCGTGCGGCTGTTGCGGCACAAGCGAAGGCCGATGCCCGGAAACGGGACAGCGCGGCGCGCAGGCGGGCGCGGGATCTTGGACAGGGCCACGCCCCGGGCCGCGCGATGGATGAGGTGCTTGAGGCGGCCGGGCGCGACGCAGGCAAGGTGGTGGCGCTGCCACAGGGCGGTGTGCGCCATGAAACGCCGGCACTCGAACAATCGGGCAGGGCGAAGAAGGCTGCGCAGGCAAGCCGGCAGGCTGCGACCCGCACGGGTCCACCGGCACCCTTCAGCGACGTTTTGAAGAAGCTGTATCTCCCGGAGGGAGACTGACAAAATGACCAGACAGATAGCCCGGCTGCATTCGGATGCTGCGGAAACGGAAGATCCGGCGTCACCGCCGCCTCTCGACGCCCTGCACCGCGCGGTGGCCGCAGAGATGGCCGGATACGGTCTGAGCCAGACAGATGCGGCACGCGGTATCGGTGTCGGAACCGCAATGTTCAACCGCTGGCTGAATGGCAGGCATGAGGGTGACAACGACAGGCTGGCGGGCAAGGCCCGTCTCTGGCTCGAGACCCGGGCCGAGGCACGGGAGCACACACTGCTTCCCGCGGGTCTCGACGCCCATGCCGAGCTTGGCGTGACGGGTGAGGTGATGGCCACGCTGGCCCATGCGCAGGCCACGGGTGACGTGGTCTTGATCCATGGGCGTTCAGGTACGGGCAAAAGCCGGGCTCTGCGTCGCTATGCGGACACACGGGCCGGCGTCCATCTGTTGACCGTGACCTGCGGCATTACGTCTCTCGCGGGTCTTTACGGACGGATTGCCCGGACGCTGGATGCGGACGGGCGGCGCACAGCGCTGGAGATGGAGGACGCGATCCTTGCACGGCTGGAGGGGCGGCAGGCCTTGCTGGCTATAGACGAGGCGCAGCACCTCTCGGCCCGGCTTGTCGATGCGTTGCGCGGGCTGCGGGATCTGTCCGGTGCCGGTCTGGCTCTTGTCGGCGACGACACCATCCGTATGACGCTTGGGCGCTGTCCGCAGGTGACGGGGCGGATCGGTATCCGGGCCGGGCTCACGGCACCGGGCCAGATGGATGTCACGGCGCTGGTCACGGGCGTTCTGGGTCGGGCACCGGAGCGTGCAGAGCGGGAGGCGGCACTGGCCGCCGCGACCGGCCCGGGTGGAATGCATGCACTGCGGCGGTTGCTGGCACGGGCGTTCATGATTGCGCGCGCCGATGGGCGGGATGCCATCGCCCCTTGTGACATGACCGGAGCGGCGGCGGGCGGAGCGTAACAGCACAAGACAAGGGAGACAGATATGACAGATCGGCAAAACAGCGATACGCAGAATGTGCCGGACAGCGCGGGCCGCGTGGAGATCGACGGCGAGATCTATATGCGCGATGGTCGGGGGCGTCTGACGCCCCGGGCCATGGTGCGCCCGCAGGATGAGCTGCAGGATGAGATGGTGCGCAGGATTATCGGCTATGCGGGTGATCTGTCACAGCGGATAAGCCGCTTTCGGGTGCATTGTTTTGACGACATCGGGGGCTTTGACGCGCTGCTGGAACAGGAATATGGCGGCCACACCCGGCGGTCGGTAAAGGGCAACCGCACCTATCTCAGCTATGACGGGACATATAGGGTTCAGGTGCAGATCGCCGAGCGTGTCGCCTTTGGGCCAGAGCTTCAGATCGCACGTGATCTCGTAGAGGAGTGCCTGGCGGAATGGGCCAGGGACAGCCGGAACGAGATACGCGCCATCGTCTCCCATGCTTTCCAGGTGGACAGGGAAGGCGAGATAAGCCGCAGCGGGATTTACGCACTGCTGCGGCTCGATATCGAGGATGGGCGCTGGCAGCGGGCTATGGCGGCGATCCACGCCGCCATGCGCCCTGTCGGGTCCAGAACATACATCCGTTGCTATCACCGCGCCACGCCGGACGCGGCCTGGGAAGCGATCACCGTCGATCTGGCGAAGGCGGGATAAGGCCATGGCCCGCCCCGCCAAAGATGATCGTGCCCGCCTGATGCGGGCCTGCCGTGCGGTCGGCCTGGATGAGGAGGCCCGCCACGACATGCAGATGGCCGTGACCGGCAAGGCGTCCATGCGGGACATGGGTGGCGCTGATCTGCGCCGCCTGCTTGATCGTCTGAACGCCGCGCAGGGGCGGGGGGGAAAAGGGGTCGGCCACCGCCATCCGCCGGCCCCGCGCGCCGATCTGCGGCTCATTCATGCCCTCTGGTCCGAGCTGGGCCGGAAGGGTGCCCTGAACAAAACGGGCCGGGCCGGGCTCAACGCTTTTATCCGGGCCCGCTTCGGGGCGCATTGGTCCTTTATCCCTGTGGATGTGGATGCGCTCACCGACACGGGCTGTATCACGGATGTGATCCGCGCGCTGAAAGCAATGCTGGCCCGGGCCGAAGCCGGCGAGACGAACGGAGGCGAGGCGTGATGGTTGAAAAATCGAGGATCGAGTGGACCGATCACACGTTCAATCCATGGGAAGGCTGTCTGAAGGTCGCGCCGGAATGCGACCACTGCTACGCCGAAGCGCGGGATGTGCGCTTCACGGGCGGCACCCATTGGGGGCCAAAGGCACCACGCCGCCGGACAAGTGCGGCGAACTGGAAAAAGCCGCGCCGCTGGAATGCACAGGCAGACGCCTTCCAGGCCACCCACGGACGCAGACAGCGGGTGTTCTGCGCTTCCCTGGGCGATGTCTTCGACAACGCGGTGAACCCCGACTGGCGCGATGATCTTTGGGCGCTCATTCGCGAATGCGACCAACTGGATTGGCAACTGCTCACGAAGCGCCCGCAGAATACGGGCGGGATGCTGCCGCCGGACTGGGGCGATGGCTGGCTCCACGTCTGGCTGGGCACCAGCGCGGGGTCGCGGAAAACGGCAGGACAAAATATCCCCCACCTGCTGGCCACGCCGGCGGCCCTCCGTTTTGTCAGCGCAGAGCCGATGCTGGAGCCGGTCGATCTGACCCGACTTGACATGCTTGATATCTTTCGCGGGACAAAGGACGTCGATGACCAATATCTGCCGCATCACTTCTTTGATGCGCTGCGGGGACAGTCGGACATCCACCCGGTTCACGGTGCCGAACCGGACTGGGGGAAGCTTGACTGGGTTATCTGCGGCGGGGAAAGCGGACCGTTCGCCGGGGCCATGCACCCGGCCTGGCCCCGCGGTCTGCGCGATCAATGCGTGGCGGCCGGGATTCCGTTTTTTTTTCAAGCAGTGGGGCGAGTATCGCGGCATCGACGATGATTTTACGCTCGCCGGACTGTCGGATCACCTGTCGGTGCGGACGATCGATGACGGCGGCAGGCTCCATTTCGGCGGGCATCCGACCGATTTTGACGCCTGGCCAACAATCGTCCGGATCGGCAAAAAGCGTGCCGGTCGCATGCTCGACGGCAGGGAATGGAACGAGGTGCCGAATGGCAGCCTGGCCCGGGCCGAAGCCGGCGAGACGAACGGAGGCGAGGCGTGATGATCGACAGGTCTGATCCCGATCTCCACTGCGGTGATTGCCTTGAGGTGCTGCCGCGCCTTGTGGCGGATCGCGGCGCGGGGTTTGATCACATCATCACTGATCCTCCTTACGAGGACGTCCACCACGCGCATCACGCCAGGGGCACCATAGCCCGTACAGATGGACGGGGCGCGCCGCGCCCTGTCCCTTATGCCGGCGTAGAGTCCATCCGGGAGGCAGCCGCGCAGGCGATGGTGGCGGGCTCGGCGGGGTGGGTGCTGGTGTTCTGTCTGGCCGAGGGGGTACGCCCATGGCATGATGCGCTCACGGGGGCCGGGGCGCGTTGGCACGGCACCATGGCCTGGATCAAGCCGGATGCGGCACCACAGTTTGCCGGTATTGGCCCGGCGCGGGGCTTTGAGTGCATTGCTGTGGCCTGGGCGGGATCCGGGCGGCGGCGCTGGAATGGCGGTGGGACGCGGGGCGTTTTGACGTGTAACACCGCCAAAGGCGGCCTGCCGGGCTCCAAGCCCGTGCCGGTGATGGCGGCCCTTGTCGACCAGTTCAGCCAGCCCGGCGAGACGCTCTGTGATCCGTTTATGGGATCCGGCACAACAGGCATGGCGGCGGTGCAGGCCGGGCGCGGCTTTACGGGGGTCGAGATCAATCCGGAGACGTTCGGGATGGCGCAGGGGCGGATATCGACTGCGGTGCAGTCTCCGTATCTGCCTCTGCGTCCCCGCGCCCGTCAGACGGAGTTGTCTCTGTCATGAGCACTGCTCATTCCGCCCTGCCGGGGTCATTGCCGGAGATCGCCGATCATATCGGCAGGGACGCAGCCTGCGCCATTGCACTCGCCTATGGCGGGCGGAACTGGCGTGTGCCGTCGCGGCTTGACAGCATGGGCGGGCACGGGCTTGCGGCGTGTGTTGGAAAGGATGCGGCCCGGACACTGATAGCCGCCTTTGGGGGCCATGTGCTGGATATCCCGATGGCGCGGCGGCAGGTGGTGTCCTGGCTGGCGCGCCGGAACCTTACAGCTGCGCAGATTGCAGAGCGGCTGCAGATCACAGAGCGCAGCGCGCGCCGATACATCGGACAGAGCGGGAAATCGCGGGGATGAGCGACAACGAGGCTGTTACGGCATTACTGGACCAGGTTGCAGTGCGGCGAGAGGATGTTGATATGGTCGAGGGCATTACGACTGCAATTCCCGAAAACAACGGTGTGGTGGATATCCCGCAGGCGGCGCGGAGTGTCGTCGAGATCCAGCTCCATGGCATCATCGGCCATGGGCAAGACCTGCATGACGCCTGTTTGGCCTGGGTGAAGGCGGCGCAGGCACCGGATCATCGAGGCTCTGGCGGACCATGGTCCGGTGCCAAAGGGCAACGCGCCCTGATAGACTGACGTGCAATCAGTAAAACAGGGCAGACAATGACGCCGACACCGGAACACTGGCAGACCTTCGCCTCCATTCTCGCTATTATCGCGCTTCTGGGTGGAGCGGCTCTTGGATTGAAGCGCATGGGCTTTTTCCGGGGCAATGGCGATACGTCCGGCACCGCGTCACATACCAGGCTGGAGGGCCGCGTTGAAAGGATCGAGAGCGACGCCGGTGGATTGCGCGAAGATGTCACGCGGCACGGTCACCTGCTGACAACGGTTGAGAAAAGCATGAGCGGCATGCGGGAGGAGACAGAGAAGCACGACCAGCGGATCAGATCGCTGGAGACCGCCTTTCCGTCGCTTGCCACCCGGGATGACCTCGCCGCGCTGCGATTGCTGCTTGAACCGCAAGGCGGCGATGTCCGGGAGATTAAAACAATTCTCGACGGCAGCAAATCGGCGACGGACACCCTGACCCGGACGGTCGCCATTTTGAATGAACATCTTCTGAACGGGAAGGCCTCATGAGCAGCTCCTATACCGATACCCTGAACGCGCACCGCCGCCTTGCGGTGCTGATCCATTTGCAAGCCTGTTCGGACCACCGCTCGAATGGAGAGATCCTCTACGAGGTGGCCAACGGGGTGGGCATTGTGACCAGCCGTGAGGCCATGGCGGCCGACCTGGCCTGGCTGCGCGACAAAGACCTTGTCGGGATCGAGGATCACGAGGGGTTCCTGGTCGTCACGATCACGCCGCAGGGTCTGGATGTTGCTCTTGGCCGGGCGCGGCAGGACGGCGTGCGCCGGCCGGTGCCGAAGGCGGGTTGATATGCGCCGCCGCAAAATCGATCTCCTGCCCGCCGCCTTGCAGGACTGGCTGCGCGAGGAACTCATGGACCGGGGTCACTCGGATTACCGGGAGATCACGGAGGGCCTCAATACGCGCATCGCCGGGGCCGGTATTGAAATCTCTGTCGGCAAAAGCGCCGTCATTGAATACGGCGCGGAGCACCGCGAGTTTGCACAGCTGCAGCGGGAAGCCTCCGGCTGGGCTGCGGAATGGATAGGGGAGGTCGGGCTGGAGGATGAGGCCCGCCGTCATTCGGCACTCTTCGAGATGATCACCACGCTGGCCTTCAAGGCCACGAAGGCCCGCCTCAAGGAGGCCGGAGAGGATATTTCGCCCCGGGATCTGCATTTTCTGGGGCGTATGCTGAAAGATCTGATGGCCTCGTCCGGCCTGCGGGAGGCGCTGTCGGAAAATGAGCGCCGGCGCCTGGCTGCGCAGGAGCGCCGTGCAGGGGGCGAGCGCGCCACCACCGCCGCGCGTCGCGCAGGTCTCAGCCCCGAGGTGGCCGCCGCGACCCGGGCGGCTGTGGAAGGCGGACCCGCAGCACCGGAGGTGACTGCATGAGCGGGCGGGATCTTTTGCCGTATCAACGCAGATGGGTCCAGGATCGGACCGGGTTGGCCGTCATCGAGAAATCCCGGCGCATCGGCATTTCATGGGCCGAGGCCTATCATGCGGTCATGCATGCGGGCGAGGGACGCGGCGATGTCTACTATCAAAGCTATGCCCGCGACATGACGCGTGGCTTCATCGATGACTGCGCGGGCTGGGCCGGCGATCTCGGGATTGCCGCCCACGCCGCCGGTGAAGTCCTGATCGACAACGAAGGCACAGACATTCAGGCGTTCCGGTTGCGTATGGCCTCGGGGCGGCAGATATTTGCAATGACATCGAGCCCGAGGGCCTTTCGCTCGAAAGGCCGGCCAGGCGATGTGGCCGTGGTCGATGAGGCCGCGTTTGTCGATGATCTTGATGAAGTGCTGAAAGCCGCGCTGGCGTTTCGGACATGGGGCGGGCGGGTGCGCATCATTTCCACCCACAACGGCGAGGCCTCGCCCTTCAACACGCTCTGCCGCGATATCCGCGAAGCCCGCCAACCCGGCACTGTGCAGCGTGTAACACTGGCCGACGCCCTGGCTCAGGGCCTTTATGAGCGGATCGCCGCGATCACGCGGCAGCCTGTTACGCCCGGGGCGGCAGGGGCATGGGAGGCTGGCATACGCGCCCAATATGGCCGCTTTGCCGCCGAAGAGCTCGACTGCATACCATCCGCGGGTGGCGGAGCCTGGATTACATGGGACCTGGTGCGCGCGGCGGAACACAGGGATGCGGGCCGTCCGGAAAACAGCACAGGGTCTCCAACCTTCATTGGAGTCGACATTGCGCGCCGTCGCGATCTCTGGGTGGCCGCTGTGATCGAGGATACGGGCGGTCTGCTCTGGCTCCGCCGGATGGTGACATTGCGGGATGCGCCCTTTTCCGAACAGCGGGCCGAACTCGCGCGCCTCGTGCGCATCCATCGCCCGCTCCGGATCGCGGTGGATCAGACCGGGATGGGTGAGGCTCCTGTTGAACAGTATCAGGAAGATCACGGCACCCTGACCGTGGAAGGGGTGCAGATGTCGGCGTCGCGTCGGCTTGATGTGGCGACACGCCTGCGGGAGGCCTTCGAGGATCGCCGGATACGCATTCCGGCCGATGACGCGCTTGGAAACGATTTGCACGCGATACGTGTTGAGCCCGGTGCCACCGGCGCACCGCGTCTTGTAGCGGATCGTTCCGGCACGGATGGTCACGCTGACCGCTTCTGGGCCATGGCGCTGGCCGTGAGCGCCGCCGCCGACACCGCAGGCCCCTTCGAGGCCCGGGTCGGGGCGGGACGGCACGGTGTGATGGATGGACCGGGCTCAGGCCATGAGATCGATGTCACTCTCGGTGTCGCCTGGTCAGCCCTTGGCCGTGCGATGAGGTGAGAGCGATGGATATACCAAACCGACCACAGACCGACGAGATCACGGCTCCGCAACAAAGCTGGATCGGGGGGTCCCCGATATGGAACCGGAGCGCCGCCTGGAGCGATGGCATTGGCCGTGATCCCGGGGCATGGCGCACGGGATCGTCCGACCTGAGTGCGGCGGAGGCGGCACTGCAGGACCCCAAGGTGCGTGCGCTGCTGGGACAACGGATCGAGATGGGTCTCGCGGCCCCGCTCGAAATTGAACCCGGCGGGAAAATGCGTCGGGACCGTATGGCGGCCGGGGATCTGGCGGCCCGATTTGCAAATATCGAAATCGACAGCATCTGTCGCGAACTGGCCTATGCCGCCTGGTACGGATGGTCGATTGCCGAATGCATCTGGGATGTTTCGGGAAGTCAGGTACGTCTGGCGGATTTACGACCCCGCTCACCCCGCATCATCCGATGGGATGCACAGACCCATATGCCTTTGCTGCTGACCCGGGCGGCACCGGGCGGCATTCCCCTGCCGGATGCCAAATTTGTTCTGGTGCGCGCGCCCCGCGCCAATGGTGGCTGGCCACACGGACCGGGTCTGAGCAACTGGTGCCTCTGGCCGATCTGGTTCAAGCAACAGACCGTGCGCATGTGGGCATTGGCGCCGGAGCGATTTGCCTCGCCGGTTGCAATCACCAGGCACAGGGCAAACGCGCCCGACAGTGAGATCAGACTGGCGCTGGAGGCAACGGAGGCGCTGGCGACGGGGGCCTCTATCTCTCTGCGCGAGGGGCAGGATATCGAGCCTCTCGAAAGCTCCAAACGCACCGGTGCCGATTATGCCGACTTTCTCCTGCGGATGGACCGCATGCTTGCAGACGCCATCACCGGGCAGCACGCCACCGCCGAGATCGGCCAGCATGTGGGCACGGGCGCGGCACATCTGAAGATCCTTGAGCGGCTCGTGGCCGCAGATGCGCGGCGCATCTGTGCGGCACTGCAAACAACCATCGCCACATGGCTCACACACTGGAACTTTCCCGGTGCCGCCGTGCCGCGCCTGCGTCGGGATCTCAGCCCGCCGGAAGATCTGCAAGCGCGGGCGCGTCGCGACGCGACCATTGCCGGAGCTTCGGGACTGCGGCCAACGAGGGCCTATGTCGAGGACATCTATGGCGGTCAGTGGGAAGAGACATCCGCCCCTGCCGACGGGCCCGCCGGGACGCCGCCCGCAACACCTGCAGCACCGGCACGCCTCGCTGCCGGGAGCGCGGATGACGATGCGGTGGATCCGGCGACCGCCGCCCTGCTGGGCGATTGGGAGGCGATGATGACCCCGGCGGCGAATCCCGTGATCCAGGCCGTCAGGCAAGCATCCGACTTTGCCGGTCTTCAGGAAACGCTGGGACGCGGTGATCTCTTTGATGCCATGGATACGCAACGGATCGCCGCAAGCCTCGGGCGCGCCGGCGCAGCCGCACAAATAGCGGAGGCCGGTAAAGACGGGCCCGGGGGAGAGACATGATGACTGCCACTCAGGATGTCGCCGACATCATCGGGACCATGACCGGCAGCCATGGCTGATCCACCCCCCGATATCCGTGATGTGCCCCCCGAAGAGGCGGTGGAGTTTTTCCGCGCCAAAGGCTACCACATCGGCTATGACTGGCGCGACACAAAAGCCGCATGGCACGCCCGCTCCTTCACTGTCGCGAAGGTGATGCGCCTGGACATTTTGACCGATATCCGCGCCGCCGTCGACAAAGCCCTGGCCGAAGGGCAGACCTTCGAGACCTTCCAGCGCGATCTTGCCCCGCTGCTGATCGCCAGGGGATGGTGGGGCCGCAAGACCATGACGGACCCGTTGACCGGCGAGACCCGTGAGGCCCGGCTCGGAAGCCCGCGCCGCCTGCGCATCATCTATGACACCAATATCCGCATGGCGGTTGCTGCGGGGAAGTGGCAGCGGATCACACGCCTTGCCGACCGGCGTCCCTGGCTGCGCTATGTCGGCGTGCTTGACGCCCGCATCCGACCGCTCCACGCCGCACGGCACGGCACTGTGCTGCCCTGGGATCACCCATTCTGGCAAACACATTTTCCACCCAATGGCTGGCGGTGCCGCTGCACCGTGCAATCGCTCTCCGAGGCCGGTCTTGAGCGCTACGGATATCACGTCACGCCGCCGCCCGCAGGCTGGCGGGAAACCCGGCCGTGGAGCAACGCGCGCGCAGGTGAGATCAGACACATCCCGAAAGGGACAAGCCCGGGCTTTGATCACAACGCAGGCACCGCCGATCCTGTGGCCCGGACCCGCACCCTGCTCCGGGAGAGACTGGCGGGCGCGCCACCCGCGCTGGCGCGCGCCGCCACATCGGACGTGACGGAATGGATTGCGCGCGGGCGCGTAACGCGACAGGCCCTCGTCACCGCCACCGGACTGACACCGGATGATGCCGGCTTTGCCGATAACCTGCGCGGCCTCGTCGCCCAGGGCCCTGCATCCGCACGCGCGGCTGGACAGACCGGCGCGCTGATCAGCCCGGCAACACCGGAGACAGGCGCGGATCAGGCCGCCGCACAGGCCGTGCATGCCGCCTCTCTGCGGTTTCCGGCCACCTGGGTGGCGCGCGCCAATATCGCGCCCCTGCGCGCCGCCGGCAATCTGCTGGAGGCCGGCGGATCCTATGCGCCATCCGTCTATCGAGGACGCCCCGCAGCGCGAACACGGCCCGGTCTTGTGAAAACCGATGACAGCGCATGGGTCATTACCTCTCGCGACCCCGGCAACGCCACCCATGAATATATCCACCACCTGCAAGCGGCCATGCCGGAGATTGACCGGCTGTTTCAGGACCTGCATATCCGGCGGACCACAGGTGTGGATGGCACACGCGACGCTGTGGTCCCGCTTGATCCCTGCACGGGCACCGGACGCAAGGATCACTATGTCGATCCCTGCTTCGGACGGGAATACGGAGCTCCGATGCTCACAGGTCTTGACTATGATCCGGACCGCCCCGCCATCGAGGTCATGACCCGCGCCTTCCAGATGCTCTTCCACCCTTTGGCAGGCAAGGATGGCATTGATATCGATCTCGACAAGCTGGTGCGGGACGATCCTGAAATGCTGGACCTGGCCCTCGGATTGCTTTTCCACTACGATCCCCCCTGACGGACAGGAGACCACCAATGGCCATCCATACCATCCGCATGCCGGACCGCCTCTACGGGCGGGACCTGCGCACCATTGTCTGGGATGATACCGCAGGAACCGTGGAGGGCGATCATTCCTCCGTGCCCGGAATCGCGGCGACACTCGCCAGCCCGCCGCCGGTTGATAAAAGCCGGGAAGGCCTGGTGATCTTTCTCGATGATCCCGCCCATGACCCGCGCGACTTCCTGTTCATGCTTGCAGACAGCTACGCGGCGATCCTCGATGAGCCCCTGCGCTCCACATTGCCGCCCGTCTTCGACGGCATCCAACACAGGGCGGGCGTGGACTGGCCCGATCTCCTGCTCGACGAGCGGACCGCGGCCCAGTCCGGGTTTGCAGACGCCTGTTACACAGCACGCAAACAGGGCATGGCCCATGACGCGGCCATCGCCCTGGCCGATACGGAAACATTACAGATCTGGCCCGATTGCCCCGGACATCCCGGCTATGATATCCGACTCCCGTCGACAGCACATGACCCCCACCTTCAACGCCCTGTGCACAGCCTGTTGAACGGGCTCTGAACGGGGATGGGACGGGCTTGCCGCCCGCGCCCGGCGTGCAGGATTTACCCCGAAAAACAGGGTCTCGAACGCCCCGTAAATCCGACGTGGAGTCCAGCCGTTCCGGGCCTGTTCGCCAGCACCTGAAAAAGCCCGTTTCCGGGCCATTCCAGATCAAAAGGCGTCCGGATTGCGCATTTTGCCGTCGCGGAGCCAAAACAGTGCCTCTGTAATCGCGCCCGGTCAAAACCGCTTCAAACGCCTGTTTCAAAGCCCTTTTACAATCCCCGACCGGGCTGGACAGGATTACGCATTTAGATTGTCACCCCACAAGTATCAGGAAGATCACGGCACCCTGACCGTGGAAGGGGTGCAGATGTCGGCGTCGCGTCGGCTTGATGTGGCGACACGCCTGCGGGAGGCCTTCGAGGATCGCCGGATACGCATTCCGGCCGATGACGCGCTTGGAAACGATTTGCACGCGATACGTGTTGAGCCCGGTGCCACCGGCGCACCGCGTCTTGTAGCGGATCGTTCCGGCACGGATGGTCACGCTGACCGCTTCTGGGCCATGGCGCTGGCCGTGAGCGCCGCCGCCGACACCGCAGGCCCCTTCGAGGCCCGGGTCGGGGCGGGACGGCACGGTGTGATGGATGGACCGGGCTCAGGCCATGAGATCGATGTCACTCTCGGTGTCGCCTGGTCAGCCCTTGGCCGTGCGATGAGGTGAGAGCGATGGATATACCAAACCGACCACAGACCGACGAGATCACGGCTCCGCAACAAAGCTGGATCGGGGGGTCCCCGATATGGAACCGGAGCGC
Source organism: Roseovarius sp. (assembly GCA_965207105.1). Taxonomy (GTDB): domain Bacteria; phylum Pseudomonadota; class Alphaproteobacteria; order Rhodobacterales; family Rhodobacteraceae; genus Roseovarius. The sequence goes on from CBDBLS010000040.1 coordinate 150,108, forward strand.
CGCCTGGAGCGATGGCATTGGCCGTGATCCCGGGGCATGGCGCACGGGATCGTCCGACCTGAGTGCGGCGGAGGCGGCACTGCAGGACCCCAAGGTGCGTGCGCTGCTGGGACAACGGATCGAGATGGGTCTCGCGGCCCCGCTCGAAATTGAACCCGGCGGGAAAATGCGTCGGGACCGTATGGCGGCCGGGGATCTGGCGGCCCGATTTGCAAATATCGAAATCGACAGCATCTGTCGCGAACTGGCCTATGCCGCCTGGTACGGATGGTCGATTGCCGAATGCATCTGGGATGTTTCGGGAAGTCAGGTACGTCTGGCGGATTTACGACCCCGCTCACCCCGCATCATCCGATGGGATGCACAGACCCATATGCCTTTGCTGCTGACCCGGGCGGCACCGGGCGGCATTCCCCTGCCGGATGCCAAATTTGTTCTGGTGCGCGCGCCCCGCGCCAATGGTGGCTGGCCACACGGACCGGGTCTGAGCAACTGGTGCCTCTGGCCGATCTGGTTCAAGCAACAGACCGTGCGCATGTGGGCATTGGCGCCGGAGCGATTTGCCTCGCCGGTTGCAATCACCAGGCACAGGGCAAACGCGCCCGACAGTGAGATCAGACTGGCGCTGGAGGCAACGGAGGCGCTGGCGACGGGGGCCTCTATCTCTCTGCGCGAGGGGCAGGATATCGAGCCTCTCGAAAGCTCCAAACGCACCGGTGCCGATTATGCCGACTTTCTCCTGCGGATGGACCGCATGCTTGCAGACGCCATCACCGGGCAGCACGCCACCGCCGAGATCGGCCAGCATGTGGGCACGGGCGCGGCACATCTGAAGATCCTTGAGCGGCTCGTGGCCGCAGATGCGCGGCGCATCTGTGCGGCACTGCAAACAACCATCGCCACATGGCTCACACACTGGAACTTTCCCGGTGCCGCCGTGCCGCGCCTGCGTCGGGATCTCAGCCCGCCGGAAGATCTGCAAGCGCGGGCGCGTCGCGACGCGACCATTGCCGGAGCTTCGGGACTGCGGCCAACGAGGGCCTATGTCGAGGACATCTATGGCGGTCAGTGGGAAGAGACATCCGCCCCTGCCGACGGGCCCGCCGGGACGCCGCCCGCAACACCTGCAGCACCGGCACGCCTCGCTGCCGGGAGCGCGGATGACGATGCGGTGGATCCGGCGACCGCCGCCCTGCTGGGCGATTGGGAGGCGATGATGACCCCGGCGGCGAATCCCGTGATCCAGGCCGTCAGGCAAGCATCCGACTTTGCCGGTCTTCAGGAAACGCTGGGACGCGGTGATCTCTTTGATGCCATGGATACGCAACGGATCGCCGCAAGCCTCGGGCGCGCCGGCGCAGCCGCACAAATAGCGGAGGCCGGTAAAGACGGACCCGGGGGAGAGACATGATGACTGCCACTCAGGATGTCGCCGACATCATCGGGACCATGACCGGCAGCCATGGCTGATCCACCCCCCGATATCCGTGATGTGCCCCCCGAAGAGGCGGTGGAGTTTTTCCGCGCCAAAGGCTACCACATCGGCTATGACTGGCGCGACACAAAAGCCGCATGGCACGCCCGCTCCTTCACTGTCGCGAAGGTGATGCGCCTGGACATTTTGACCGATATCCGCGCCGCCGTCGACAAAGCCCTGGCCGAAGGGCAGACCTTCGAGACCTTCCAGCGCGATCTTGCCCCGCTGCTGATCGCCAGGGGATGGTGGGGCCGCAAGACCATGACGGACCCGTTGACCGGCGAGACCCGTGAGGCCCGGCTCGGAAGCCCGCGCCGCCTGCGCATCATCTATGACACCAATATCCGCATGGCGGTTGCTGCGGGGAAGTGGCAGCGGATCACACGCCTTGCCGACCGGCGTCCCTGGCTGCGCTATGTCGGCGTGCTTGACGCCCGCATCCGACCGCTCCACGCCGCACGGCACGGCACTGTGCTGCCCTGGGATCACCCATTCTGGCAAACACATTTTCCACCCAATGGCTGGCGGTGCCGCTGCACCGTGCAATCGCTCTCCGAGGCCGGTCTTGAGCGCTACGGATATCACGTCACGCCGCCGCCCGCAGGCTGGCGGGAAACCCGGCCGTGGAGCAACGCGCGCGCAGGTGAGATCAGACACATCCCGAAAGGGACAAGCCCGGGCTTTGATCACAACGCAGGCACCGCCGATCCTGTGGCCCGGACCCGCACCCTGCTCCGGGAGAGACTGGCGGGCGCGCCACCCGCGCTGGCGCGCGCCGCCACATCGGACGTGACGGAATGGATTGCGCGCGGGCGCGTAACGCGACAGGCCCTCGTCACCGCCACCGGACTGACACCGGATGATGCCGGCTTTGCCGATAACCTGCGCGGCCTCGTCGCCCAGGGCCCTGCATCCGCACGCGCGGCTGGACAGACCGGCGCGCTGATCAGCCCGGCAACACCGGAGACAGGCGCGGATCAGGCCGCCGCACAGGCCGTGCATGCCGCCTCTCTGCGGTTTCCGGCCACCTGGGTGGCGCGCGCCAATATCGCGCCCCTGCGCGCCGCCGGCAATCTGCTGGAGGCCGGCGGATCCTATGCGCCATCCGTCTATCGAGGACGCCCCGCAGCGCGAACACGGCCCGGTCTTGTGAAAACCGATGACAGCGCATGGGTCATTACCTCTCGCGACCCCGGCAACGCCACCCATGAATATATCCACCACCTGCAAGCGGCCATGCCGGAGATTGACCGGCTGTTTCAGGACCTGCATATCCGGCGGACCACAGGTGTGGATGGCACACGCGACGCTGTGGTCCCGCTTGATCCCTGCACGGGCACCGGACGCAAGGATCACTATGTCGATCCCTGCTTCGGACGGGAATACGGAGCTCCGATGCTCACAGGTCTTGACTATGATCCGGACCGCCCCGCCATCGAGGTCATGACCCGCGCCTTCCAGATGCTCTTCCACCCTTTGGCAGGCAAGGATGGCATTGATATCGATCTCGACAAGCTGGTGCGGGACGATCCTGAAATGCTGGACCTGGCCCTCGGATTGCTTTTCCACTACGATCCCCCCTGACGGACAGGAGACCACCAATGGCCATCCATACCATCCGCATGCCGGACCGCCTCTACGGGCGGGACCTGCGCACCATTGTCTGGGATGATACCGCAGGAACCGTGGAGGGCGATCATTCCTCCGTGCCCGGAATCGCGGCGACACTCGCCAGCCCGCCGCCGGTTGATAAAAGCCGGGAAGGCCTGGTGATCTTTCTCGATGATCCCGCCCATGACCCGCGCGACTTCCTGTTCATGCTTGCAGACAGCTACGCGGCGATCCTCGATGAGCCCCTGCGCTCCACATTGCCGCCCGTCTTCGACGGCATCCAACACAGGGCGGGCGTGGACTGGCCCGATCTCCTGCTCGACGAGCGGACCGCGGCCCAGTCCGGGTTTGCAGACGCCTGTTACACAGCACGCAAACAGGGCATGGCCCATGACGCGGCCATCGCCCTGGCCGATACGGAAACATTACAGATCTGGCCCGATTGCCCCGGACATCCCGGCTATGATATCCGACTCCCGTCGACAGCACATGACCCCCACCTTCAACGCCCTGTGCACAGCCTGTTGAACGGGCTCTGAACGGGGATGGGACGGGCTTGCCGCCCGCGCCCGGCGTGCAGGATTTACCCCGAAAAACAGGGTCTCGAACGCCCCGTAAATCCGACGTGGAGTCCAGCCGTTCCGGGCCTGTTCGCCAGCACCTGAAAAAGCCCGTTTCCGGGCCATTCCAGATCAAAAGGCGTCCGGATTGCGCATTTTGCCGTCGCGGAGCCAAAACAGTGCCTCTGTAATCGCGCCCGGTCAAAACCGCTTCAAACGCCTGTTTCAAAGCCCTTTTACAATCCCCGACCGGGCTGGACCGGGCTGGACCGGGCTGGACAGGATTACGCATTTAGTTTGTCACCCCACACGTCTGGCCGGGCAAACCATTGAAACCGGTGCCTTCGCGCGGCAGGTGGTGGATGGTCACGCATTGGCGCTTGATCTGGCCGGGCAGGGCTCCAGTGTGTTTGCCCGCGTAGTGGGCCGGTTGCTTGAAATTGCCCGCACCCAATTGTTGCTGGAGCAATGGGCCGACGCGATCACCCCCGAGGCGCGGTTTCTGGATCAGGTGGCTATTCCCCAAGAGGGCAGTGGCGAAGGGCTGGTCGAAGCCGCACGCGGATCGCTGGGCCATTGGCTGCGGATCGAAGGCGGCAAGATCGCCAGCTATCAGATCATCGCGCCGACCACCTGGAACTTCAGCCCGCGCGACGCGGATGATGGCGTACCCGGCCCGCTGGAGGCCGCCTTGGTCGGCGCTAAAGTGGCCGAGGGCGAGGACACGCCGCTGTCGGTTCAGCATATCGTGCGTAGTTTTGACCCCTGCATGGTCTGCACGGTGCATTGAGCCCGGGCCGTCGCATCCGGGTGAGAGGCCAGGTACAGGGCGTCGGATTTCGTCCTTTTGTCTGGCAATTGGCGCACGATTCGGGCCTGCAAGGCGATGTGCGGAACGATGCCGAAGGGGTTCTGATCCATGTGGTGGGCCCCGGGCTGGATGCGTTTGAGGCGGCCATTTCGGCGCAGGCCCCGGCGTTGGCCCGCGTCGATGCTGTGGGAAGTGAAGCCTGTCAGTTTGAACACATCCCCGGCGGGTTCAAAATTGCCGCCTCTGGCGCGCAAGGGGCCGAAACACGGGTCACACCGGATGCCGCCACGTGCCCGGACTGCGCCGCCGATATCCGGGGCGACGATCCGCGCCGTGCCGGTTATACCTTCACCAACTGCACCCATTGTGGGCCGCGCCTGACGATCCTGCGGGCCTTGCCGTATGACCGCGCGCAGACCTCGATGGCGGGATTTGATATGTGCGCTGATTGCGCCCGCGAGTATAGCGACCCGTCGGACCGCAGGTTTCATGCCCAGCCGGTGGCCTGTGCTGCGTGCGGTCCACAGTTGTGGCTTGAGGCAGATGGCAAGGCGCAACCCGGTGACCCTATTGCCATGACAGCCGCACGTCTGCTGGCCGGAGAGATTATTACGATCAAGGGCCTCGGCGGGTTCCACCTGGCCTGTGACGCCACCAACCCCGCCGCGATTGCCTTTCTGAGACGGCGCAAACACCCCCCCGGCAAGCCGTTCGCGTTGATGGGCACATTGGACCACATTCACCGGTTCGCAGCGCCAACCGCGCAGGAGACGGCGTTGTTGCAAGATCCCGCCGCCCCAATCATTCTGATTGCCAAAGGTGCGCAGGAGCTGCCCGAAGGTGTCGCTCCGGGTCAGGCAACCTATGGCTGGATGCTGCCCTACACGCCGCTGCATCACCTGTTGATAGATGCGGTGGATCGCCCCTTGGTGATGACATCCGGCAACCTCTCGGGTGAACCACAGGTGATTGGCAACGCCGAGGCGCGCGAGAAACTGAGCGGGTTTGCCGATGCGTTCCTGATGCATGACCGACAGATCATGCGGCGGCTGGATGACAGTGTCGAACGTCTGACGCCTCAAGGCCTCATGGTGCTGCGCCGTGCGCGGGGGCGGGTGCCGGGCACGCTGCCTCTGCCCCAAGGGTTTGAGGATGTTCCGCAGGTGGTGGCCTATGGCGCGCATCTGAAATCGGCGATCTGCCTGATCAAAAATGGCCAAGCGTTGTTGTCCCACCACCTTGGTGACCTGGACGAGGCGCTGACATGGGACGAGTTTCAAAAGGCCGATGCGGATTATGCCGATCTGTTTGATCATGCGCCTGAGGTCTTTGCCTGCGATCTGCATCCTGGCTACCGCTCGTCCCGGCACGCGGTGGCGCGGGCCGACGAGGCCTTTGGTCGAGGTGCAACACCACCATGCCCATCTTGCCGCCTGTCTGGCCGAGAACGGCTGGGCGCGCGATGCCGGGCCGGTGGTGGGGATCATTCTGGATGGTCTGGGTCTGGGCATGGATGGCACCGTCTGGGGTGGCGAGCTTCTGTTAGGCGATTATCACGGGTTTGAGCGGATCGCGCATCTGACCCCTGCGCCGCTGGTTGGTGGGGATGCGGCGGGGCGCGAACCCTGGCGCAACCTGTTGGTGCGGTTGGATCAGGCGGGGCTGTCTGACGTGGCGGATGACATGTTGGATGGCCATCCCGTGGCCCTGTTGCGGCAGGCCGCAAAGGCCCGAGTGAATGCTCCGCTGTCCAGCTCGGCGGGGCGATTGTTCGATGCGTTTGCTGCCGCATTGGGAGTGTGCCGCGATGTGCAAAGCTATGAGGGCGAGGCGGCGATGCAGTTAGAGGCTTTGGCCGTTCAGGCTCCCGACGCATTGCGCGATCCCTATCCGTTTGGCAAGGGGCTGGACCCTGCGCCGATGTTTCGCGCCTGGGTGCAGAATGCTGCAAATGGTCTACCCGGCACCGCGATGGCGGCCCGGTTCCATGCCGGGTTGGCGCAAGCGTTTTGCGCCCCGGCGCGGGCCTTGGTCGAAACGGGCCGCGAGAGGACGGTGGCCTTGTCGGGCGGGTGTTTTCAGAACGCGACATTGTTGGGCCTGTGCTGTGATCAGCTGAACGACCTGCCGGTTCTGATCCACACAAAAGTGCCTGCCAATGATGGCGGGCTGGCCTTGGGCAGGTATTAGACTCGATTCGCAATAAGGGCGGTTGTTTTTGAACGGAGGTATCCCTGCCCATTTGGTCAGGCTGTTTTCAAATTCAGGTTTGCCAGGGCCGCTACATTCCTTGCGATCATATCCGCCTGGCCATTATTGCGATGGGTATCGGCAAAAATCCCGAACTTTTTCATGCGGCAAATTCCATGCTCTACGCCGATGCGCAGCTTTGCGTGCCATGTGTTGCAGCTTTTCCGCTCTTTGGCAAGGGGATGGTTCCTTGAGGCTTTGAGCGGGACTTCCAGCGACGTTCCCGGATAACCGGGATCGCCCGGGACAGGCACACCGGGGGGCTTGTCCACGCGCGCTTCATCATATATCCGCCTGTCGTGCTTTCGCCCGGGCTGTGCAGGACCAACGGCCAGGATCCTTTTCCTGTCGTCGGTAATGATCCGGTGCGACGCTGTATGGCGTTTCTTCTTTCCTGAATAACTGGCTTTGCGCCTTGACGGCGTCCCGGGGCGCTGAACAGGGCGCCCGGTACCATCGATCACAGGATAGAGAAGATCGTTTCTTTCCTGTGTCGATAATTTGATCCTGCGCTCCGGCATGGCGAAATGGCCAGCCATCACCGTCGTCATGGCGCGAACGCGGCGGCAAACTGTAGGGCTGGAAATGTCGAAAAGCAGGCCAACAAAGGCCTGGCCGGCGTATGTGCGGTAATGGATCAGGCACAAAAGCATTTGTTCCGCCAGTTGCAGCCGATACTTCCTGCCGCCCCCGATGGCCCGTTGTCTGTTCTTTCGGGACAAACGCCCGGCTTCACCGGCAAGCCAAATCGGGTGAAGCTGACAAACCGGAGCATCAAAATCCGCCGGACGTATTACGGAAAGGCGGAAAAACAACTCTGGACGTGCCCGTAAAACTTTCAGTACGGCCATTCCGGCAAACTCCACTGCTTCGGTGAAGCTGGAATAGCAGAAATCTACCTATTGCGAAACAGGTCTATTGATTGCGGCCACCGCCCATCCGCGCTGACCGGTAAGGAACTGGCCAGCGCTCTGGCGTTCCGGTTACCATCTTCCCGATTTCGATTGACCAAAAACGCCTGTGATATCGATCTTAGGCGTTGAACTATATGCCAGATTCCGCGCGACGCGGAATCTCTCCAATTTCTTTGATCGCCCCTGCATTGGGCTGCATTCCTAAGATGGGGGATGGTCCCGGTATGTCCGGCGACCATGAAAGGGACCAGCGGAGGACACCTAGTTGTCAGAGATCGAAACCTTTTATGACGTGATGCGCAATCAGGGGATCACCCGGCGCAGTTTCATGAAGTATTGCGCGCTGACCGCGTCGGCTCTGGGACTTGGCCCGGCGATGGTGCCGACGATTGCCAATGCGATGGAGACCAAGCCGCGCACGCCGGTGATCTGGCTGAACGGTCTGGAATGCACCTGCTGTTCGGAAAACTTTATCCGCAGCGCGCATCCGCTGGCCAAGGATGTCGTGCTGTCGATGATCAGCCTTGATTACCAGCACGTGCTGATGGCTGCCGCGGGCCACGCTGCCGAGGCCGCGCTGGACGAGGCGATGGAGAAATACAAAGGCCAGTACATTCTGGCGGTCGAGGGCAACCCGCCACTGAATGAAGACGGGATGTTCTGTATCTCCGCCGGCAAGCCGTTTGTTGAAAAGCTGAAACATGTGGCCAAGGACGCCAAGGCGATCATCAGCTGGGGCGCTTGTGCGTCCTACGGCTGCGTGCAGGCGGCCAAGTCGAACCCGACACAGGCCGTGCCGGTGCACAAGGTGATCACCGACAAGCCGATCATCAAGATCCCCGGCTGCCCGCCGATCGCCGAGGTGGTGACCGGTGTGATCACCTATATGCTGACCTTTGATCGCCTGCCCGAGCTGGACCGTCAGGGCCGTCCGGCAATGTTCTATGGTCAGCGCATTCACGACAAATGCTATCGCCGCCCGCATTTCGATGCCGGTCAGTTCATCGAAGAATGGGACGATGACAATGCGCGCAAGAGCTATTGCCTTTACAAGATGGGTTGTAAGGGTCCGACCACCTACAACGCCTGTTCCACCATCGGCTGGAACGAAGGCACGTCCTTTCCCATCCAGTCCGGTCACGGCTGTATCGGCTGTTCCGAGGATGGGTTCTGGGATCAAGGCACCTTCTACGACCGCGTCACCGATCTGACCCAGTTTGGGGTTGAGGCAAACGCCGACAAGGTTGGTCTGGTCGCCGCCGGTGTCGTGGGCGGCGATGTTGCCGTGCATGCTGCCGTCTCGGCGCTGAAACAGGCGCAAAAGAAAACCCAATCAACTGAAACAGCCAGCAAAGAGGAGGTCTGAGCCATGACCATCACACCAAACGGTTTTGACCTTGATACTTCGGGTCAGCGCATTGTTGTTGATCCGGTCACCCGGATCGAGGGCCATATGCGCTGTGAAGTGAACGTGGATGACGAAGGCTATATTCGCAATGCCGTCTCAACCGGCACGATGTGGCGCGGGCTTGAGGTGATCCTCAAGGGGCGCGATCCGCGCGATGCCTGGGCCTTTACCGAGCGGATTTGCGGGGTGTGCACCGGCACCCACGCGCTGACATCGGTGCGCGCGGTTGAGGATGCGCTGGGCATCACCATTCCGGAAAACGCCAATTCGATCCGCAATATGATGCAGCTGAACCTGCAAATCCACGACCATATCGTGCATTTCTATCACCTGCATGCGCTGGACTGGGTGAACCCAATCAACGCGCTCAGGGCTGATCCCAAGGCCACATCCGAGTTACAGCAGGCGGTCTCTCCCAGTCATCCGCTGTCCTCGCCCGGCTATTTCCGGGACGTTCAGAACAGGCTCAAGCAGTTCGTTGAGTCGGGCCAGCTGGGCCTGTTCAAGAACGGCTATTGGGACAACCCCGCCTATCTGTTGCCGCCCGAGGCCGATCTGATGGCCACGACCCACTATCTTGAGGCGCTGGATCTGCAAAAAGAGATCGTAAAGGTTCATACGATCTTTGGCGGCAAGAACCCGCATCCCAACTGGCTGGTAGGCGGTGTGCCCTGTCCAATCAACGTGCATTCTACGGGCGCAGTGGGTGCGATCAATATGGAACGCCTGAACCATGTCAGCTCGATCATCCAGAAATGCATCGAGTTCAACAAGAACGTCTATCTGCCCGATGTTGTGGCGATTGGCGGGTTCTATAAGAACTGGCTTTATGGTGGGGGCCTGAGTTCGCAATCGGTGATGGCCTATGGCGATATCCCCGAAAATGCCAATGACTATTCTGCTGAGAATATGCATATGCCCCGCGGGGCGATCACCGGGGGTGACCTGACCACAGTGCACGACGTGGATGTGCGCGATCCCGAGCAAATTCAGGAATTCGTCGATCACAGCTGGTACGAATATGGCGAGCCGGGCAAGGGGCTGCACCCCTGGGATGGTGAGACCGCGCCGAATTTCGAACTGGGCGGCGCCACCAAAGGCACCCGAACCAATATCGAAGAGATTGACGAGGCCGCCAAGTACGGCTAGATTAAGGCCCCCGCTGGCGCGGCAACGCGATGGAGGTCGGCCACGCTGGCGCGCTATCTGGTGGGTTATGCCAGTGGCCATGAAGAGATCAGCGATCAGATCAATGGCCTGCTGCACACCATGGACCTGCCGGTCGATGCGCTGTTTTCAACCCTGGGCCGCACGGCCGCCCGGGCGTTGGAAAGCGAGTATTGTGGACGGCTGCAGAAACAGTTCTTCGACAAGCTGGTGACCAACATCAAGAACGGCGATGAAAGCACCGCCAATGTCGCCAAATGGGATCCCTCCACCTGGCCGAAAGAGGCCAAGGGTGTGGGCATGTCCGAAGCACCACGCGGCGCGCTGGGCCACTGGGTGCGCATCAAGGATGGCCGTATCGAGAATTATCAATGCGTGGTGCCACCACCTGGAACGGCTCCCCCCGTGATAGCCAAGGCAATATCGGCGCCTTTGAGGCCGCCTTGATGAACACCAAGATGGAACGCCCGGAAGAACCGGTCGAAATTCTGCGCACGCTGCACAGTTTTGATCCCTGCCTGGCCTGTTCCACTCATGTCATGTCGCCGGATGGCGACGAGTTGACCACCGTCAAAGTCCGCTGAAGGAGCGATATCATGAAACATGCACTCACAGCTTACATCCTCAGCGCCGGTGCCGCGCTGGCCCATGCTGGTCATGACGAAGCGGTCGTTTACGGTGATGCCCACTGGCTGACCACGGGCGATCATGTGATCGTTCTGATCCTGGGCGCGGGCCTGCTTGGCGTCGGGGCCTATCGCCTGATCCGACGGATTGCCCACAAACGGGCGCAGGCGTGAGGGAACGGCCATGACCGACACTCCTCCCCTTGTTGGTGCCCCTGATGCCGGTGCCGAAGATCTGGCCCATGTCACGCGCCAAACCTCGGTCTATGTTTACGAGGTGCCCGTGCGCCTGTGGCACTGGATCAATGCGCTGGCCATTGTGACGTTGTGCATCACGGGCTATTTCATCGGCTCTCCACCACCGACCATGATCATCGCCGAGGCGACCCATCAGTTTGTCTTTGGCTATATCTGCTTTGCCCATTTCGCGGCGGGCTGGATTCTGGCCATCGGGTTTCTGGGTCGGATGTATTGGGCAATCTTTGGCAATCACCACGCGCGGCAATTGTTCATCCTGCCGATTTTCAAAGGCGAATGGTGGCGTGAAATCTGGTTTGCAATCCGCTGGTATCTGTTTCTGGAAAAGCAGCCCAAGAAATACGTCGGCCACAACCCGCTGGCGCAACTGGCGATGTTCTGTTTCATCACGCTGGGCGTTGGGTTCACGATCATCACCGGCTTTGCGCTGTATGGCGAAGGCTTGGGCGCGGGCAGTTGGGCGGACGTGATGTTTGGCTGGGTGTTCACGCTGGTAGGTGGCAACAGCCATGTGGTGCATACCTATCATCACCTTGGTATGTGGTGGATCATCATCTTTATCATCGTCCACATCTACGTGGCGATCCGCGAAGATATCATGAGCCGCCAATCCATTGTCTCAACGATGATTTCCGGACATAGAACCTTCAAGGACGATAATCCCGACTAGGGTCTGTTGACAATCATCGTGTTGCAATGAGCATGGCACAGAGGTGCCAGTTGGCAGCGTAGCTTGTATCAGTCTTGTCGTATCGCGTTGCCATGCCTCTGAATTCCTTGATCTTTGCGAAGTAGTTTTCGATGAGATGGCGCCACTTGTACATGTGGGTATCGTAGTCCCGTTGAACTTTTCGGTTCGATTTGGGCGGGATGACAGCGGTTGCGCCACGCTCATCAAGGTCTTGCAGGAGCCAGTCGGCGTCGAAGGCTTTGTCGGCCAGCAACGCCCCAAAGGAAGCCCCCTTGATCAGAGGAGCGACCCCCTTCATGTCGTGTGCCTGTCCCGGCAAAAGCAGAAACCGGAACAGGTTACCGAGCGCATCGACCAAGGCCACGACCTTGGTCGTCAGTCCGCCGCGAGAGCGTCCGATAGCCTGGTGTTGAGTCCCCCTTTTGCGCCCGAAGCCTTCTGATGAGCTTGAACAATCGTCCCGTCGATAAGGGCATATTCCAGGTCCGGCTCGCCACTCATGGCATTGAAAAGACTCTCGAACACGCCGTTCCTGGCCCATCGACGAAATCGCTTGAACTGGCTGTTCCAGTTGCCAAACTCTTTGGGCAAATCCCGCCATGGGGACCCTGTGCGTACGCGCCATAATACTGCTTCCATAAACCGGCGATTATTGCGCGCGGTAACACCCGGATCGCCTGCCTTGCCCGGTATAAGCGGCTCAATCTTCTCCCAAAGCTCATCGGAAACAGCCAAACGATTTGCGTCCATCAACACCTCCATTTTGGAAGCTTGAATCAGACTTCAGGCAAAATGGGAACCCCGAATGTCAACAGGCCCTAGGTAGGGGGGCAGCTTCAATGACGCTGAAAGGCGGGCGCATGAGTCGCCCGCCTTTTGCTTGAGTGGACATTTAATATCCATCTTTTATGTAGGCTCAATTAGCATTGATTATGCGTGCCAACCTGTAATAGAACATACCATGAACAAAATTATGGGGTGCGGCACATGGATCATCAAGCTTTTTTTTGGTGTGGCTCAACGAGATCGACGACCTTTCATCGAAACAACGGACTGAAACCGGACGGCTCGTTGCCGGGGTATCGTCGCTGGAAAGCGTGATCGATCTCCCTGAGGCGAATGTTCGCGAGGGGCGTATCTGTCCGCACTGTGCTTCGGGCGGTGCGATCATCAGGGGCCATGCAAGTGGCCTGACGAGGTTCTTTTGCAAAGGCTGTCGCAAAACCTTCAGCGCGCTGACCGGGACGCCGCCTGCCCGCTTGCGCCACAGGGACAGATGGGCAGGGTTCGCAGCTTCCCTGCGCGACGGCGAAACGGTAAAGGCGTCCGACGGGCGTTGTATGGTGGCCGACACCACAGCTTTTCGCTGGCGTCATCGCTTTCCCGAGGCCGTAACGGTCGGTGCGGTCAGGCTGTGCGGAATCGTCGAAGCCGACGGGACGTTCTTTCCGCGCAGCCGGAAAGGGGACCGTAATCTCTCTCGAAAAGCCCGCAAACGCGGGGGAAAGGCCTCAAAACGCGGATTGTCGAAGGAGCAGGTTCCGGTCCTCGTTGCGGTCGACCGATCAGGCACCGCCATCAGTGCTGTCTTGCCTGCGGTGACAGCCGAACATCTCAAAACGGTTCTGCAGCCACGTCTTGATGGGGACGCTCTCCCGGTGACCGATGGCTGCACCGGTTACCCGCCCTGCGCCGCAGAAACGGGCGTCAGCCATGAAAGTCTCGACCGGACCGCCGGAGAACGTGTCCGTGGTGAATTGCACATTCAAACCGTGAACAGTCGGCATGAGCGGTTAAAGACCTTTCCGCGCCGCCATCGGGGCATCGCGACCAAATACCTGGACAGCTGCCTTCGGTGGTTCCACCTTGCCGTCCTTCCGAGCCACCAAACGCCGCGCGCGATACTTGCCGCCGCCGCAGGCATCCTGCCTGTAACACGCCACGCATAATCAATGCTAATTGAGCCTTTATGTAAGATGGATGCCATGCTTTCATATGTGATGTCAGGGCATTCAGTTGCATGAAAAATAATATATTAAAAACAAATGCTTGCAGAGATATCACCGCTACAGAAAAAATTAAGAAACTACGTAACTGAACCTCCTCCGACTAAAGTCAGAGGGTTCAGTGGTTCATGAGCGCCTTCGGCGCACGTTTGAATGTTTTTCCGACTAAAGTCGGAGGCTTTAGACCAGATTGTGGAAAGTAAAAACCTTATTGTCACCTTGAGGAGCGACCGGAAAGCCAATTTCCGCTCGAAAGGGAACAATCAGGGAAGAGACGATGGGGCAAAATGCGCTCATTCTTGGCATCGGTAATGTGCTGTGGGCCGACGAAGGCTTTGGCGTGCGCTGCGTGGAAACCATGGCGCAGAGCTGGGCCTTTGATGAGCATGTGAAACTTCTCGATGGTGGCACGCAGGGCCTGTACCTTCTGCCGTTTCTGGAAGAGGCCGATATCCTTCTGGTATTTGACGCGATTGATTATGGCCTGACCCCCGGCACCATGAAGGTGATTGAGGGCGATGAAGTGCCCGCCTTTATGGGTGCCAAGAAGATGAGCCTGCACCAGACCGGCTTTCAGGATGTGATCGCCACCGCGCAACTGATGGGCTATTGCCCCGACACCCTGATCCTGATCGGATGTCAGCCGGTCGAGCTGGATTGAACCGGCGATTGCCATTGCTCTGAAGAAGCTGGCCGAACATGACATCACCGCGCGCCCCGGCAAAGGCGATGACCGGTTCCTGGCCGATGCTTCGATCCTGCGCGGGGCCTATGAACAGGGCCGCCCCAGCGAAGATGACGCCTGCCGCACCGGCGACAATCGTTTCTTCCCGGCGGCGGAATAGGGCGATGTGTGTTGGCGTCCCCATGCAACTGGCCTCGGTCGATGGCATCGCTGGCAAGGCTGTCGACACCGGCGAATTGATCGACCTGTCGCTGACCCCGGATGCGAAACCCGGCAACTGGGTGCTCAACTTTCTAGGGGCCGCGCGCGACGTGATTGACGCCGACGAGGCCGCCAAGATCACCGCCGCATTGGGGGGGCTGCGCGCCCTCATGGAAGGCCGCGATCTGGGTGATGCTTTCGCCGATCTGGAAGACACCGGGCCGCAGCTGCCCACCCACCTGCAAGCCGCGCTGGACGCGGGTAAAACAACCGCCTGAGGAGGCCACGAGATGACCCATCCGCTGATCACCCGATTGACCGAAGAATTCGGAATGCCATCCCTCGAAAGTATGGCCGAGGTGGCGGCATTCACCGATGTTCCCGGCGTGCATGTGTTGTTTGTGCCCGGTGATGCCGTGCGCAATCTGGAAACCCCGGATGTAGCGGTGATCCTGCCCGAGCTTCACACGGCCTTTCAGCAGCAATTCGATTGCGCCGTGGTGGGCGATGCGGTCGAGCGGGGACTGCGCGATGCCACGCAGGTGTTCAAAACCCCCAGCCTGATTTTCTACCGCGATGGTGCCGTGATCGGGGCGATCCCGAAAGTGCGCGACTGGTCGGAATATGTCACCCGGATCAGCCAGATCCTGAACCTGCCCATCGCGGCTGAGTGAGGACAAGACAATGAGTAATTTCACCATACCGCCCACCGGCTTTGGCCCCGGATCACAGCCCCTGGATGATCAGGACGAGGCGCTGGAATACATGCCCCTGCCGCAAGACATGCGCACCTATGCGCCGCATTTGCCGGATGTTGAGATTGAGGATGATACCTATGCCCCCGCACTGGCGGTGCTCAAGAACATTGCCGAAGCTTGCCTAAATGCTGGCACAATGGCCCAGTTTGACCTCAGCCAGCTTGACGCGACCAACCGTGCCCTGATGGCCGAGACACTGGGCGAAGGCGAAGTGGCTGCCAAGGTCTGGGGCGTGCCCGCCTTGGCGGTGCAGGAAAGCGTTTTTGCCGGGGTCTGGTGCGTCAGTGGACCGTGTCGATGTGGCCCCCGTGCCGCCTTGTGTGACGGCCACGGCCAACCCCTTCGCCCCGCGCCGTGCGGCCCAAGGCAACGCTACCCCGATGCAGGAGGGCGTGCAGAATGCCCCGCCCCTGTTGGTCGAACTGCTGGATAAATCCGCCGCGTTCACTCAAGCGGACGAGCTGCATGTGATCAACCTGACCCTGCTGCCTCATACCGAGCCTGACCTGCTCTGGCTGGATGCGGCGCTTGGCGAAGGCTCGGTCACCTTGCTGTCGCGCGGCTATGGCAATTGCCGGGTTTCGGCCACGGCTGTGCCCCATGTCTGGCGCGTGCAGTTCTTCAATTCGATGGACACGCTTATTCTGGACACCTTTGAGGTCACTAACGCACCCGAGGTCGTTTTGGCTGCCGAGGAAGACCTGATCGACAGCGGCAAGCGCATCGAGGCGGTGCTGGAGGCGATCACATGAGCGGCTTTGAAGGCTCTTTCCTGGGCGCAACAGACAAGATCAGCCCGGCGGCGATCATGGAATGCAAAATCTGCTGGACGCCCTATGACCCTGCCCATGGCGATGACTACCGTCAGGTCGAGCCGGGTACCCCGTTTCTGGCGCTGCCCTATGATTGGTCCTGCCCCAATTGCAGCGCGCCCAAGGAACAGTTCATGGTGCTGGAAGACCCCGGCGCGCTCAGCACGGTCGAGGCCGATGCGATTGACGCGATGACCGCCCGACTGGTCGCTAATTTCCGCGAAATCTGGCACGCCAAGATGCGCGATCTGCCGATGGTCAATAAGATGCTGTCGGTCGAGGCGGTCGGCTTTCAGAGGATCGACGGGCGTCCCATGGGGGTGCTGATTTCACCGTGGTTTATGAACCTGATCGTCCTGCCTGCCGAGGGTGAGAATTGGTCAGATCTGACGGCAGGCGCAAAAGAGATCGTCAGCTTCCCGTCGGGCGATTATGAATTCCTGCACAATGTGCGCGAGATGACCGGCGGCTATAAAGCCTGCTCGCTGTTCTCGCCGATGAATGAGTTCAAAACTCACGCTGCGGCGGTTGAGGTCGCACAAGCCATTATGGGCCTGTCGGGAAAGTGTCTTATTTTGTGGATTTATAGTTGTGGTTCTGATTCAATGAATTTTGATGTTGGAACGGAGGATTTTATGGGTCGTAATCAGGTTGAGATGTTTACATCACTGGATGGGCCGGTTTCAGAGGATCACCCCTGTCGTCGTTTTGAGGCGGTGGTGGACCTGGCGGTTTTGTCCGGCCCTTTGGTCGCGCTTTATTCGGATCGCGGGCGGCCTGAACCGGGGGCTGAACGCGCGTTCCGGATGCTTGTTTTGCAGTTTACAGAAGGCCTCCCGGACTGCGGGATGGAACGGTTCATGCGAGAGAATTTGGGGGGCAAGTGGTTTTGCGCATTTGCCTTGAGTGAGCGCCCGCCCGACCATTCATTCTTCGGCGATTTCCGCCAACGTCCGGGGACGAAGCGATTGATGGACCTGTTCAACCGTTTGCGCGACGGCCTGAAAGAGGCAGGCCTGATCCGCGAGGTGTTTGCCTTTGTTGATGCCGGCAAGTCGGTCTCGAAGCTATCTACCCGGGATGACCGCGACAAAGCCATCGCCAGGGGCCTGGAAAAGTTCAACAATGAGACGGCGGACCAGGTGGCCGCGGACCCACAGGCGCGCTTTGGGGCCAAGGGCAGGGACAAATTCCGGTATGGCTGCAAAGAGCACACCGGTGTTGATATGCAGTCTGCTCTGATCAACAGGGTTGCCGCCACGCCGGCGAATGTGACGGATGCCCGGGGCGTGCGCCATGTCTGTGCGGATCAGGGTGCGGTTTTTGGCGACAAAGGGTATTGCACTCAACCGGCACAGGCAGCGCCAAAGCGCAAGGGTTGCCATAATGCGACGATCAAAAAGCGCAATATGAAAGGCAAGGATGCCGATAGGGATCGCCGGTATGCCCATTTGCGCATGCCTTGCGAGCGGGTGTTTTCCAAACGTTCAAATCGTGTGCGATATAAAGGGCAGGCCAGGGTGCGGTTTCAGGTGGCGATGCAGGCGATCGGCCACAACCTCAAACGCCTGACCCGCCCCGGAGTCGAAAAGGTCCCGATCCTGTCCGCCTGACAAACGGGAGGAGTCCGTCAAAAATCCGAATATTCCCAAAAAATCAGCGGAAAATCAGTCAAAACGACGACAAATCAATCATTGTCATACCTGAATTACACGAGACCCCTTCGAAGGACTGTTTGCCGACGGCCCCATTATGGTGGCGCTGTTTGATACGGCCAATTTAGCCGAGACGGATCGCTCGGCCGATATCCGCGCCGTGCGTGAGGCCGAACTGGCCCCGCCGGAAGAGACTGCCGAGGGTGTGATCGAACCCACCCGCCGTGGTCTGATCACCGGCGGATTGGCGGAAGGGGCATAAGACGGTGCTGGATCGGACAGAGCATGGATTTGGCGGGCTGCGCCCCGAACCATCCGCGCCTTTGCCGGTGGTCGATCTGATCCTTGGTCAATCGGTTGAGGAGGCTGCCGCCCTGTTGCCGCGCATCTTCAACCTGTGTCGAACCGCCCAACAAGCAGCGGCGCGGCTGGCCTTTGGTCTGCCTATGGCCGGGTCGGGCCGCGAGGCCCTGCACCGCGAAATCCTGCGGGATCACCTGATCAAGTTTCACCTGAAGTGGCCGGGTTGTTTCGGACAGGCGGCACTGCCATTGCCTCAAGGCTGGGCCGAGGGAGGAGAGGCTGTGCACCGTAATCTCTTCGGTACCTCTGGCCTGATGCCAAACACGACGGATGAGCTTGATCACTTCCTGGCAGCAGGGCGGGGGATCGCTCCGGTCCTCAGTCTGATTGATCAATCCTTCGCCCCCGGTGAGGCGGTCACACCGAGCTTGCCCATCACCGATGCGGACACCGTCTTCTCGGTCTCGGCGCAAGAAAATTCGGTTGCTGGCCGTCATGCGGATCACCCGGTGATGCGTGCGATAGCTGTCACTAAGGGCCGTGGCCCACTGTGGCGCGCTCTGGGTCGTGCCTATGATCTTGAAGCCTGTCTGAATGGCACCTTGCCCGCATGGCACATCCCCGCCAGAGGTTGCGCCATCGTGCCTGCCGCGCGCGGGACTTTTGCGATCCGGGCCGAGGTGTCGGACGGGATCGTCACTGCCTTCACCCGCGTCACCCCCACTGATCATCTCTTGGCAGAAGGCGGCATTCTGGCGCACACTCTGGCCACGCTGCCGGACGGGAAGGCGGGATATGCGCCATTGATCATGGATATTCTGGACCCGTGCAGCCCGGTGCGACTGAGGGAGGTGGGTCATGCATGAAATGTCGCTATGCGAAGGCATGCGCCAGGTGATCGAGGATCAGGTGCGCCAACACAAAGTCGCGCGGATCAAGACCGTTCGGGTCGAGCTGGGTCGCTTTGCAGGGGTCGAAAAAGACGCGCTCAGCTTTGCGTTTGACATCGTGATGCGCGGCTCGCCTGCCGAAGGGGCTGATCTGATCATGCTCTATCTGCCCGGCAAGGCGATGTGCTACGACTGTGTGAAAGAAGTTCAGATAGAAAACCGGCTTGACCCATGCCCCGATTGCGGGGGCGGCAAGCTGATGCCGATGGGCGGCGATGAAATGCGGATCAAGGATTTGGAGGTCGCGTAATGTGTACAGTTTGCGGATGCGGAGATAGCGAAGTGAAGGGCCACGCCCATGAACATGATCATGCCCACGGGCATCACCATCACCACCATGGACACAGCCATGACCACTCCCACGGCCTGCATTTCGGCCATGGCCCTGCGGGGGTTGAGGTGCCGGGCATGTCTCAGAGTCTGACTCAAAAGTTTAGGCTCAATTAGCATTGATTATGCGTGGCGTGTTACAGGCAGGATGCCTGCGGCGGCGGCAAGTATCGCGCGCGGCGTTTGGTGGCTCGGAAGGACGGCAGGGTGGAACCACCGAAGGCAGTTGTCCAGGTATTTGGTCGCGATACCCCGATGGCGGCGCGGAAAGGTCTTTAACCGCTCATGCCGACTGTTCACGGTTTGAATGTGCAATTCACCACGGACACGTTCTCCGGCGGTCCGGTCGAGACTTTCATGGCTGACGCCCGTTTCTGCGGCGCAGGGCGGGTAGCCGGTGCAGCCATCGGTCACCGGGAGAGCGTTCCCATCAAGACGTGGCTGCAGAACCGTTTTGAGATGTCCGGCTGTCACCGCAGGCAAGACAGCACTGATGGCGGTGCCTGATCGGTCGACCGCAACGGGGACCGGAACCTGCTCCTCCGACAATCCGCGTTTCGAGGCCTTTCCCCCGCGTTTGCGGGCTTTTCGAGAGAGATTACGGTCCCCTTTCCGGCTGCGCGGAAAGAACGTCCCGTCGGCTTCGACGATTCCGCACAGCTTGACCGCACCGACCGTTACGGCCTCGGGAAAGCGATGACGCCAGCGAAAAGCTGTGGTGTCGGCCACCATACAACGCCCGTCGGACGCCTTTACCGTTTCGCCGTCGCGCAGGGAAGCTGCGAACCCTGCCCATCTGTCCCTGTGGCGCAAGCGGGCAAGCGGCGTCCCGGTCAGCGCGCTGAAGGTTTTGCGACAGCCTTTGCAAAAGAACCTCGCCAGGCCACTTGCATGGCCCCTGATGATCGCACCGCCCGAAGCACAGTGCGGACAGATACGCCCCTCGCGAACATTCGCCTCAGGGAGATCGATCACGCTTTCCAGCGACGAAACCCCGGCAACGAGCCGTCCGGTTTCAGTCCGTTGTTTCGATGAAAGGTCGTCGATCTCGTTGAGCCACACCAGAAAAGCCTGATGATCCATGTGCCGCACCCCATAATTTTGTTCATGGTGTGTTCTGTCACAGGTCACAGGCTGGCACGCATAATCAATGCTAATTGAGCCAAAGTTTATGTTTGAACAGAATGCCTTGCTATCCGCCTTGTCAAGAGACGAATACCGGCAACCAAAACCCATGCTACGGAACTTTCAACGGTTGCCTCCCGATCTTTTGCCAAACGACGGCAACGTCCCGGCCACGCGAATGTTCGCTCGACACCCCGTCTTCGTGGTGGAAGAACGAACCCCTCGGCTTTGTCAGAGCGCTTGACAATCTCCAATGTCCATTTTCCCTGCAGGGCCAAAGCATCCCGAAGCTTTGGCCCTGCATATCCTGCGTCCGCAAAGATGTGCCCCAGCTGCGGGAAGCGGATGCGCAGTGCTTTGAGAACATCCACAGCACCATCCCGATCCTGTATATCGGCGGCGTGAACAAGGATCGGTAACAGGAAACCTTGCGTGTCTGTCACGATGTGACGCTTGCGCCCTTTGATCTTTTTGCCCGCATCAAAGCCTGAAATGCCGCCGCTTTCCGTTGTTTTTACGCTCTGGCTGTCAATAACGCCCGCAGTGGGGCTCGCCTCACGGCCCGACAATTCGCGCGCCGCCATCATTGACAGATGGTTGATCCGGTGTAACAGACCGTTGTCGCGCCAGTCGTAAAAACAGTTCTGCACAGTCGAGATCGCCGGGAAATCCCGCAGGATCATGCGCCACTGACATCCCGTGGTCGCCATATACATAATCGCGTTCACAACACGGCGCGGATTCGTCTTGCGAGGGCGACCACCTCGCTTCGCGGCAGCTAACAGGGGCCGAACAAGCGCCCATTCCTCCATAGTTAAATCGCTTGGATAAAAGCCCGTTTTACGCCTATGCTCCGCGCGGGTGATGTCTGTCCACGTCATGGGATCCTCCAGTTTCTTTCAAAACCAATGAATCATAAACACGTGATATCACTCAACTCAGGGCAATCGCGCTTCAAAAGCCTTTGATTAGGGCCTGTTGACATTCGGGGTTCCCATTTTGCCTGAAGTCTGATTCAAGCTTCCAAAATGGAGGTGTTGATGGACGCAAATCGTTTGGCTGTTTCCGATGAGCTTTGGGAGAAGATTGAGCCGCTTATACCGGGCAAGGCAGGCGATCCGGGTGTTACCGCGCGCAATAATCGCCGGTTTATGGAAGCAGTATTATGGCGCGTACGCACAGGGTCCCCATGGCGGGATTTGCCCAAAGAGTTTGGCAACTGGAACAGCCAGTTCAAGCGATTTCGTCGATGGGCCAGGAACGGCGTGTTCGAGAGTCTTTTCAATGCCATGAGTGGCGAGCCGGACCTGGAATATGCCCTTATCGACGGGACGATTGTTCAAGCTCATCAGAAGGCTTCGGGCGCAAAAGGGGGACTCAACACCAGGCTATCGGACGCTCTCGCGGCGGACTGACGACCAAGGTCGTGGCCTTGGTCGATGCGCTCGGTAACCTGTTCCGGTTTCTGCTTTTGCCGGGACAGGCACACGACATGAAGGGGGTCGCTCCTCTGATCAAGGGGGCTTCCTTTGGGGCGTTGCTGGCCGACAAAGCCTTCGACGCCGACTGGCTCCTGCAAGACCTTGATGAGCGTGGCGCAACCGCTGTCATCCCGCCCAAATCGAACCGAAAAGTTCAACGGGACTACGATACCCACATGTACAAGTGGCGCCATCTCATCGAAAACTACTTCGCAAAGATCAAGGAATTCAGAGGCATAGCAACGCGATACGACAAGACTGATACAAGCTACGCTGCCAACTGGCACCTCTGTGCCATGCTCATTGCAACACGATGATTGTCAACAGACCCTAGTGTTCGCAGGAAATCATTACTCCAGCCCGCTTTTTTGAATTTGCCGCGATTTGATCCTTTAGCGGGATCGGCCTTGATGATGCTCAAGGCAATCCGCCTCAAAGCGGCAAAGTTGGCTGGCGCGTGATCTTTTCGCGCGCGGTGTTGGTCGTCGTTCATCACCACGTCGAGAGACCAATGCAAGCTGTTCTCAATTTGCCAGTGGCCGCGGATCAGTGTGGCGGCCCCCTGAGCCGCGGGACATTTGGAGAGCGGATAAAGCCGTTCGGCGTGACTGGTTTTGTCGCCAACCGCGCGCCTGGAGGCGACATGGACGAAAGCCTGAAGATGCGGCCACTTATGGGTATTGATCAGATATTCCGGCACATCGTGGACGCGGTATGACCGCTCTTCCACACGCCCGTGATCAGCATCAATAGTGCTATATTCATCAACGTAATCAGTAGCCTCGTCTTCCACAAAAGCCCGGACATCGGCCAACATGTCGCCCTGATTGCCTTTGAGTTGAAGGCAGTGGTTACCGCCTTCTTTTACGATCAATTCACAGGTCTCTCGCTGGCAATGTAACGCATCAGCGGTGATGGTGATGCCATGAATGTCAAGCATCTCGATCAACTCGCGCAGGGCCAGGATCTCGCCGCCGCCCCTGGCGCTTTGCTTGATGCCAAGGGTCAGCCGCGCCCCATGTGCAAAGGCCGTGACAATGTTCATATTCGATTGCCCGGCGGCCTTGTCAAAGCCGCGTCGCATCTCTTTGCCATCAATAGCGATGGCTGGTTCCTCTCCACATCCAGCCGTAAAATCGGCACGAAACTTGTCATAAAACGCTTGAAAACCGGTCGGCTTCATCACCCGGAACAGACGAGAATAAGCGTCATGACAGGGTACGCCATGAGGCAATTCGAGAAAATCGCGCAGAAAATCCTCCTTCATATGACCGAAAAACTCCATGTCGACCGCTGTATCGCCGCCGCAAAGCGCGCATAAAAGGCTGATCGTCATAAGATCACAGAACCTGTGACGTGGCGCATTGCCGCCGCGTGGGTCATCCATCTCATTGAAACAGCTGTCCAGGTTGGGCATCGCGAAGCTCCATCAAGTGATGAAACCTCCAGAATCCAATTCGCAACCGCTGTCAAACTTTAAGCGCGATTCCCCTGTCACTCAACTACTTTTGGAACAGCCTCTCAGGATCGGCTGATCGAGATCGAGACCGATATCCTGTCGAAAAACGATGCCTACGCCAATGCCAACCGCACCGTTCTGGTCGATCTTGGAGCGTTTGCGATCAATCTGGTTTCTTCGCCCGGATCAGGCAAAACCACGCTGCTGTGCAAGACCATCGAGGCGCTGGGCGATCAGCCGCTGGCGGTGATCGAAGGCGATCAGCAGACCGAAAACGATGCCGACCGTATCCGCGCCACGGGCGCTGCAGCCATTCAGGTCAACACCGGCAAGGGCTGCCATCTGGACGGCCACATGGTGGGCCATGCGATGGAGCGTTTGAACCTGACAGGCGGCGCGCTGCTGTTCATTGAAAACGTTGGCAATCTGGTCTGCCCTGCTGCCTTTGATCTGGGTGAGGATTGCAAGGTGGCGATCCTGTCGGTGACCGAGGGCGAAGATAAGCCCCTGAAATATCCCGATATGTTCACCGCCTCGCGTCTGGCCATCCTGAACAAGATAGATCTGGCCCCGCATTGCGATGTGGATATGGACCTTTATGAAACCAATCTGCGCCGGGTGAACCCGCATATCGAAATCCTGCGCGTCTCGGCCCGCACCGGCGAGGGGATGGAGGATTGGATCGACTGGCTGCGCCACAACCTGACCCATAAGGCCGAGGTGAAAGCGGCCCAATGAGCACCCCCGCGCCCCTGCCCACGATCCTTCTGGTCGATGACGAGGAACATTCATTGGCGGCCATGCGCATGGCGCTGGAGGACGAGTTTGAATGCCTCACCGCCCCTGATGCGGACGCGGCCGAGGCGTTGATGCAGGAGAATTTCGTGCAGGTTGTGTTTTGCGACCAACGCATGCCGGGGCGCACAGGCGTGGAGTTTCTGACCGAGGTGCGCGAACGCTGGCCGGAAACCGTGCGCATCATCATCACCGGTTACACCGAAACCGGCGATATGATTGCCGCGATCAACGATGCAGGCATCTATCAGTTTGTCACCAGCCCTGGCACCCCGATCAGCTGATGATGGCTGCCAAGAACGCGGCGCAGCTGTTTCGGCTGACCCGCGATCATGATCGTCTCTCGCTGGAAATGCGGGTGCTCAGCAATACGGCTGAAACCAAGCTGGAAAGCCGACGCAAGGCGCTGCGCGAGGGGCACGGTTTTGAAAAGGTGCTGCGCGCGCCCAATTCACCGATGAACGCCACAGTCGAAACCGCCCGCCAATATGCCAGCTTTGACGTGCCGGTCCTGATCTCGGCGAGGCGGGAACCGGTAAATTGGTTTTGGCGCGGGCGATGCATTACAGTTCGCTGCGCTCGAACCAGTCGTTTTTTGAACTCAATTGCGCCGGTATGTCGGACGAGCTGTTACAGACCGAACTACTGGGCGCCAAACGCGGGGCGCTGCCCGGTGTGCCGACCAACAAAATCGATCTGTTGCAAAAGGCGGATCGCGGCACGTTATTCCTGAATGGCGTCGACAGCCTCAGCCCACAAATGCAGATGATCCTGCTACGCGTGGCCTCGGAAGGCGCGTTTCAGCCTCTTGGCGGGCACGAGGTGCTGACCACCAATCTGCGCCTGATGACCGGGGCGCACGCCAATCTGAATGCGATGGTCAACGAGGGCAGTTTTCGCAACGATCTGTATTACGCGCTGTCCGCAGTCGAACTGGCCCTGCCGCCTTTGCGCGCACGCTCCGAAGACATTCCCGTTCTGGCCCAGCATATGCTGTTCGATCTGGCCTCGGCTCATGGCAAGCCGGTGCAGGGCCTGTCGGATCTGGCCATCGAATTTCTGGCCAATTACGATTGGCCCGGCAACCTGCGTGAATTCGAAAATGAGCTGACGCGCATGCTGATTGTCTCGCAAGACCCGGTACTGGACCCTGAGCTGATCTCGCGCCATATCCTGCAGGCTGATCCCTGTGCGGTGGCCGAAGATGCCCAGACCAGCGATGTGCTATCGGGTGAGGGCACGCTGAAAGAACGGGTTGAGGGGATCGAGATGCGCGCGTTGCGTGAAACCCTGACCCGTCTGAAATGGAACAAAAGCCGCGCCGCCAGCGAGCTTGGTCTGTCGCGGGTCGGATTGCGCGCGAAACTTGACAGATACGGCATTGCCCAACCGGGCAAAGCCCATGCCAGCAACGAAGAGGACTAAGCCATGTGTTTGGGAATACCCGGTCAGATCATCAGGATCACCGATGAAGACCGCCTGATGGCCATGGCCGATGTGTCGGGCGTGCAGCGCGAAGTGAATGTGGCCTGCGTGGCCACCGGCCCGCTGGAGGAGTTGATCGGTAAATGGACCCTGATCCATGTCGGTTTCGCGATGAGCGTGATTGACGAGGATGAAGCCGCCAAAACGCTGGAGGCCCTGCAAGGTCTCGGCGAGGCGCAGGAAACGCTTGAGGCGATGGCCGATGGGGCGGCAGCACTTGAGGGCACACAATGAGATTTGTCGAGGAATTCCGCGATCCGGTGGCCGCCAAATCCGTGCTGGCCGCGATTGAGGCGAAGGTTAATGAGATCGGCGCTACCGCCGAAAAGCCCGTGCATATCATGGAGATCTGCGGCGGGCATACCCATGCGATCTTCCGCTACGGGTTGGACAAACTAACTCCGCCCGGTATCGAGTTTATCCATGGCCCGGGCTGTCCGGTCTGCGTGCTGCCGATGAGCCGGATTGATGAATGCGTCGAGGTGGCTGAGAACCCGGATGTGATCTTCACCACCTTCGGCGATGCCATGCGCGTGCTCGGCTCACAGAAATCGCTGCTGCAAGCCAAGGCCGATGGCGCGGATATCCGCATGGTCTATTCGCCGTTGGATGCCTTGGAAATCGCCCGGCGCAACCCGGACCGCCAAGTGGTGTTTTTCGGGCTGGGGTTCGAGACGACGACACCGTCCACCGCCCTGACAATCCAACAGGCCGCGCGTGAAAACCTGAGCAACTGTCAATCGCAGAGTAAAATGGGTCCATGTCGCGGCGTAAAAATGGGCCACTTCGGTTGATGTTTTTGTGGCGCTTTTGCACGCGTGCTCGTCACAAAGCTGAAGCGTGCCAAAGCGCATGCTGGCCATAAGGCCAGCATTATTCTGACTGTGATTGCGGGCTGGTTATTTTCGGTTGTTGCGACTGTGTTTGAGCCGATAGCTTTCGCCATTCATCTCGAGGATGTGGACGTGATGGGTTAAACGATCGAGTAGCGCACCGGTCAGCCGCTCAGAGCCAAAGACTTCAGTCCATTCATCGAAGGGCAGGTTCGAGGTTATGATGATGGAGCCGCGTTCATAGCATTGGGATATGACCTCGAAGAGCAGCTCTGCGCCAGATTTGCTGAGCGGTACGAAGCCCAGTTCATCAATGATCAACAGGTTCTGGCTGGTCAGTTGCTTTTGAAGGCGCTGCAATCTCCGCTCATCTTGAGCCTCGATCAGATCATGGACTAATGCCGCAGCCGTTGTGAAGCGCACCTTCAGTCCTCTTTGACATGCAGCCAGCCCAAGTCCCAGGGCGATGTGTGTCTTGCCCGTGCCTGACGGGCCGAGCGCGATGATGTTCTCCCTGCGATTAACGTAATCGCATCGTGCCAGATCCATCGTCAGGGGCTTGTTCAAGCTTGGCATGATCTTGAAGTCAAAGCTATCCAAGCTCTTGGTGCTGGGGAACTTCGCCGCTTTGATGCGCCGTTCAATCATCCGGCGTTCGCGGTCGATCAATTCCATCTCACACAGCCGCGCCAGATAGTGGATGTGATCTTTGTTCTCTGCAGCACAGAGCTGCGCCTGTTTGGCATACTCGCCTTGGAACGTTGGCAGTCGCAGTTGTTTAAGATGATGCCGTAGAAGAATCCGAGGGGCTTCGGTCATGCCGCGGTCCTTCCCATCAAGCTCATGTAACTGGATGGGCGTGTTGTGCCGACATTGGCCTTGGGCAAGTATGGATAGAAGTCCAAATCCAATCGTGGTGGCCGCTTCTCAACCCGACACAGTACAAGGTGTTTTACGGCGTCATAGCCAATTGCACCCATATCTATTGCCTGCTGGATTGCGCCTTGCACAACATCCATTTCGAAGGTCTCCAAAAGGCGCAAGACTTGAACGTATTCTCGCTTGCCCGGCTTACCCATTCTGGCTTCAAGCAGTCGGTGCAGCGTGGCAAATACATCTGGCAAATGCCAACCCTGCAAAGGCGCGGCCTGATCCAGGGCACCCACCTTTTGTTCAAGCAGGGGCAAAAAGTGCAATGGGTCAAAGACCATATCCGCTGATGTGTAGGATCGTTTGTGCCGCGCAATAATCTCATTGCCGCAGCCGATGATAACCTCATGCACAAACCCACGCACATGAACATCGTGGTGCGCATAGGCTACTGGCACCGAGTAATCATTGCTGCGATAGCGCACCATTGAGATCGACGTTGCACGCGTGCTGACGTGATCGCAGGCTTCATATTCTGCGACGGGCAATCCCATCAGAGCATCCAAATCCGACATCAGGCGTGCGCCTATGGTTTGGGTGTGACCCCGCAACGTATCGGCCTGACGTGCTAAACACTTCTCTTCCAAATGTGCGTTCAGATCATCAAAGCTGTCATAGCGAGGTGCGGGAACCATGAAGTTGCGGCGGGTGTATCCAACCATGCCCTCAACGTTGCCTTTATCGTTCCCTCGCGCGGGTCTGCCAAACTTGTCATCAAACAAGTAATGCGACTGCAGTTCCGTAAACCGACGTGTGCGGATGCGCGTCTTATCCCCGAGTATCCGAGCCACGGCGATCTTGGTATTGTCGTAGAGAATGGATTGCGGAATGCCGCCAAAGAATGCAAAGGCGGACACATGGCCATCGCAAAACGCCTCGGTTGTCTCAGCTGGATATCCCTTCACAAACACCGCATCAGAATGTGGCAAGCTCATCACGAAGAAGTGGATCTTGCATTCCACGCCACCGATCACGCCCAGCGTCTCACCAAAATCAACCTGCGCATGGCCCGGCCGATGCGACAACGGCACAAACACCTCTTTGGTGCGCCGTTTTTGCTCGCGCACGTAATAGGTCACCGTGGTCAGGCTGCCAGCATATCCATGCTCATCGCGCAGCCGTTCAAAGATGCGCTTGGCCGTGTGTCGCTGCTTTTTGATCAGGGCTTTGTCTGTGCGCAGTATCTCATCGACCACACCAACATAACCATCAAGCGTTGGCCGCCGAGGCGCTTCCGACCGACGATACCCAGGCGGAAGTTCATGGCGCAGCATCTTCGCGATCGTCTTACGATCTTTGTTCTCTAATCTGTCAATGCGTGTTTCCTGAGTTTCCTGCTTTTGATGTCAGAGGTTGCCTTTGTTCTCTTCGAACTCTGAGGTTCATGATGGGGTTGGCTGGGTGTGGGTCGGCAATGTTGAAACCGCAATCATACCGTTGGTCTTGGCTGTTGCTACAGAATCGGCGCCGTGTCTCACGCCCTCCCTCGGGCATCGTCCCAGATGGGAACTTTGATTTAGGAATCCTCGTTGTCGCCTCGTAAGCCTTACGCGGACTGGAAGTCAGTTTTGTCTCGCATAATGGCATGAAGTATGATTGCCAGACGACGCGCCAGAGCCACTCGGGCCTTTCTCATCGTTGAGCGCGCACCGATTGCGAGGGCCCATGTCTTCAATTTGAGCGGAGCGGCATACCGCGTCAGCATCACATTGGCGGCCTCATAGAGAAGCGTTCTGACGCGCACGTCGCCCCGCTTTGAGATGCTGCCCGTGTAGTCGATTTCACCAGATTGATGCCGTCGCGGCACCAGTCCAAGATACGCCCCCACATCACGCGATTTCCTGAAACGCGACGGATCATCAATTGCTGCGGCAAAGGCCAATGCTGTGATCGGACCGACCCCTGGTACCGTCATAAGGCGCTGGCAGACTTCGGATTTGCGGGTCATCTTTTTGATGTCGCCATCAATGGCTGCAACCGCCGCGAGGATTGCTTCGCGTGCTGCGAACAGTCCGCAAATTGCGGCATGGAGGCCAGGCACTCCATCGCTAACTTTTAGCGCCGCGTTTTTGAATGCCGGAGACAAAGCTCGTGGCAGCCGCACGCCGAAGACGACGACCAGACCGCGGATCTGATTGTCGAGCGTCACACGCTGTCCGACCAGCTTCTTGCGGGCTGCGATCAGCGACCGGATTGCGTGCGCTGACAGTGATTTGACATGGGTCGGCTTGTAGAATCCCGTCCGCGCCAGGTGTGCCAAACCGCGGGCATCATTGCGGTCCGTCTTGTGGCCGGCCAGAGATTTAAGGGCCTGATATGCTTGCCTGCTCTCGATGCAAACAACCGGGACACCAAGCTCCGTCAGCCCATGGTAAAGCATTGGTGCCATCCGTCCCGTTTCAAATACAACTTTGGCACATGGTGGTCCAGAAGCGAGGAAGTCAGCGATCGCTTTTGGTGTTGAGCTCGCTTTTCCTTCACGAATAAGGGCCCCTTCACGATCCAGAATGCAGATATGCGTCTCTTCCATGGACACATCCAAACCAGCAAAATATTCCATTGGTCAGTCTCCTTTTCAATTGCATGTGCATCCAGAATAACAGGGGTAACTGAGTGCTGATCCTGATTACGCCATGTTGAAAAACCGCGCCGCTTCTCGGCCAGACATACCGTCCTTCAAACAAGCACGGCGCACACGACTATAAATATCCACAGAATACATCTCCCGCCCTCCGAATAAACGAAGGGCACAAACTGGCGGACTTTTACTCCGCTACAACTGCGATATGCAGCCGCTTCTGTGGCCCAATATTGCTCCGCGTTTTACACTCGGGGCTGTTCTCTGAAGCGTCCGCCAGATAACTCAGTGGATCGTCCTGCGCATTGGTCGGCGTGCGGCTGAGTGCATCCAGAAACATCGAAAACAACTCACCCTGCGAGGCAATCCCCAGCTTGGTGTGGATGCGTTTGCGATGCACCTTGATCGTTTCGGGGCTGTTGCCCAGCACCCGCGCGATAGATTTTGACGAATGCCCTTTCAGGATCAATTGCGTGATTTCCGCCTCGCGGTGGCTGAGCACCGAGCGGCCAAACCTCTCGAACGATTTCTCCAGATGCAGACCAATCCGCCCGCTGCCTGCCAGTGAATCCGGGTCAAGCCGGGGCCAGTGGCGTCGGCACAGCGCCGTTATACAGGGCGACAATGCTTTCAACGCCGCATATTGCGCCCCTTTCACCCGGCTGCCCAGCGACAGGATGATCGAGGCACCACCCTCAAACGCCACAAAAACAGCCGCCTCATCATAGAGCCCGGTGTCGGCATAGAAGGTCTGGTAGTATTCCGAGGACAGAAAATCATCCGGCGCACAGTCACGCAGACGCACCACGCCATCCCCGATCCCTTGCTGAAACAATGTGAAAAACGGATCCAGAAGATAGGCGAAGTTCAGATAAGGCGTGATCGTGGTGGCCTCTTCCGCAGCGCCGAGATTGTCGAACAGTTCGACCGGTGCGTGATCGGGGAAATAGGCCGCAACAAAGGCGTTGTCATAGCCCGAAACCGCCAAACAAAGTTGGGTGAGGGCAGGCAGAAACCCGTCCTGCCCGATCAGTTCGACCGCGCGGGCGATGCCCGTCAGGCAGTCGGGCGATGGAGGGTGAGCGGTGTCATGGGTCATGGTTGCAGTGTCAAACATGGCGATCTCCGGTCGGGCAGGCAAGAGGGGTCAGGCCGGTTGCTGTTGGGTCATGCAGTGGATGCCGCCCCCGTTCCAGCAGATGTCGGCGATATCGACCTGTACGCTTTCGCGCTCGGGGAAGGCCGCAGCAAAGGCCACGCGCGCCGCCTCATCCGTGTCCGGCGTGCCAAAACGGGGCATCACCACGCCGCCATTTGCAATGTAGGAATTCACATAGGAGGTGGCGGTGGTGTCGGTCGGCGAGTCGTACTGCCAGGCCTCGTCGATCACGGTGATCTCGATCTCGTTGCCATCCGCATTGGTCTGCCCGCGCAGGGCGGCCAGATTTTCGCGACAAACCTTTTGGTGTGGGTCGTCGTTGTTCGGATTGTCCTCAAACAGCACATGGCCGGGTTTGGTGAAGGTCAGCACCCCGTCGATATGACCATCGGTGATCCACTCGTCCTCGTCTCCGGGCAGCCAGATCACCTTGCGCGCGCCAATGGCGTTGAACAATTCGCGCTCCACATCCGCGCGGGTCATCCCGGCATTACGGTTAGGATTGAGAAAGCAGGTCTCGGTGGTGATCACGGTGCCGTGTCCATCAGAAATCAGCCCGCCGCCTTCGCCGGTCAGTGGCGATTGATAGAGCGGAAGGCCCAGATGGTTGACCAGAGCGGCCCCGATATCAGCATCTCCTTCGGTCACCGGAAACTTGTCGCCCCAATTGTTGAAAATCAGGTTCGAGCCGATGACCGACCCGTTCTCATGTTTCACAAACAGTGGCCCGGTATCACGGAACCACAGATCGTCCTGCGCCAGAGGCACCACATCCACATCCACATGGGCAGGCAGCATGGCGCGGGCCTCATCTGCGACCTCGGGATGGGCCACCACACGCACCGGTTCAAACTCGGCAATGGCCACAAAGGTCTTTTCGACCTCTGGCAGGTGATTGCCCCAGACCTCGGGGTCATCATCATGCGCCCAGGCCATCCAGCAGGCGGCGTGCGGCGCAGTTTCGGCGGGCATTACAAAGCCCAACTCGCCAGGGGATTTACCAGCGTTCAGTTGCTCTTGAAGGTTGCTCATGCCACAGGCTCTTGCTGGGTGATGCAGTGGATGCCGCCGCCGCCGATGGCGATTGACGGAATGGCGACCTGTGTGATGGTGCGGTCGGGGAACAGGTCCTGAAACACTTCGGCGACCAGCCCGTCTTCCTTTATGTCGTATTTCGGCATGATCACCCCGCCATTGCAGATGTAGCTGTTCACATAGGATTCGCAGAACATGTCGTGATCGTCCGGCGCGTCCATCGCATCGGGCACCTCGATCAGCCGGATCGGGCGGCCTTTGGCATCGCTCTGGCCTTGCATGAATTCCAGATTGGCCAGCTTCTTGTCGTGCCACGCGTTGTCCTCGCGGCCCGCGCCTTCGATCAGCACAACGCCGGGAGCCATGAACATGGCGATCCCGTCCACATGGCCGTCGGTTTCATCCTCCAGCTCATTGCCCGGCAGCCAGATCACCTTGTCCCCGCCCAGCATCTGTTTCAGCTCTTCTTCGATCTGCTCGCGCGACCAGTTGGGATTACGGTTGGCATTGGGAAAGCAGGTTTCGGTGGTCAGGATCGTGCCCTCACCATCCACGCTCAACCCACCACCTTCGGCAATCATTTCGGATTGGAAGATGGGTACACCGACGGCATCGAGAATGGCGTTCGAGGCCGCCTCGTCCCCATCATAAGGGTCATACTTGCCGCCCCAGGCGTTGAACCGGAACGACGCGCCCGCGCGGTTGCCCTTGCCATCGATCAGAAAATTCGGGCCCGCGTCGCGTGCCCAGCTGTTGTCAATCGGGTGTTCCAGAATGTCGATATCGCTGCCCAGCAGCGCCTTGGCCCCGGCCACATCATCAGGATGAACCAGCATCGTCAGCGGCTCATGCGCGCGAATTGCATGGGCCACATCGACATAATTCTGACGGGTGACCTCCATATCGTCCCACACTTCGGCGCGGCAGGGCCACATCATCCAGGTGCGCTCGTGCGTGCCCCATTCGGCAAGTATATGGAAACCGGATTGCTTGGGGGTGAGAGTCATGTTGGCCTCGTCTGGCAAAGTTGAAAACGCTTGATGGACAGTCTAATGATGAAACATGTTTGCCTTCAAACGGGTAATTCTATGGATATTAACAAGAATACCTCATGAGTAATCCCTACCGCCTCCTTCCTCCCCTCGGATCGCTCGTCGGGTTCGAGGCCGCCGCGCGGCTGGGTGGGTTCGCCCCGGCGGCGGATGAACTGAACGTCACGCAATCGGCGATCAGTCACCAGATTCGCACGCTTGAGGCGCATCTGGGCCAGCCGCTGTTTCACCGGGTGGGGCGGGGCGTCGAACTGACGGATGCAGGACGCGACCTGCAAGGCACCAGCCAGGCGGCGCTTGAACTGATCCGCCAGGGCGTGCGTCGGCTTGAGGCCTATTCCAAGCCCGGTTCGGTTATCCTGCATATGCCGCCCAAAATCGCAGGACCCTAGTATAGCGCCCATCTACCAGCCTTGCGTCGCGATCTGCCCCGGGTCGAGCCCTGGTTGCACAGCGCCCCCGGCGAGGTCGATCTGTGGGACGCGGAATTTGACATCACCCTGCGTCCACGCCCCGCGCAACAAGAGGGCGAGCGCAGCCAGCCGTTTCTGCGCGAGCGGCGTCAACCGTTCTGCGCGCCCACGATGGTGCAGTGGTTTGCGTCAGCCCCCGGTGAGGCGCCGCTGATCCATGATGAAGAACCCGAAGACTGGCAGGCCTGGTTTACCCTTGCGGGGATTGAGCGTAACGGGTTTGTCGCTGGCCTGAACTTCTCGAACTGAACTTCGTCCCTGTTTCCGGACACTGGGGTACTTTACCCCTGTCCATGAAAGGGGCACCAAATGGGACACCATCGACGGAACTATACGGACGAGTATAGGGCAGCGGCGGTTGAGCGGCTTTATGAACCGGGCGCGACACAGGGCAGCGTTGCCAGGGAGCCTGGAATCACCGGCACACAGTTGAAGACCTGGCGGCTTGAGATCGAAGCGTTCGGCTCAGCTGAAGCCAGGCGGCGGCGGAAGGCGGATGCAGCGGAACCGGCCCATCTTCGCAAGGAGAACAGGCGCCTGACAGAGGAAGTGGAGATTTTGCACAAAGCATCCGCTTTTTTCGCGACACGGGCGGTGAAACCATGACGAACAAGCGCAGATTCGTCACTGCCCATAAAGCTCGATACGCGGTTTCCACGCTTTGCAGGGTTCCGGCGATTTCCCGGGGCCGGTTTTATGGTTTCCCGGCCTGCCAATCAGCGAGAGATCAGCGTAAAGCAGATCGAGACGCTCGGGATTTGGAACTGCCGCCCAGGATCAAGACTTTCTTCAAAGCCGGCAGGAAATGCTACGGATCAAAGCGGATCCATCAGGACCTGGTGGCCGATGGCGAAACCGTCTCCGAGCGGCGGGTGGCGCGGATCATGAAGGAAAACAAGGTGTCTCCACGCCCGAACAAGCGCCGCAAGCCCGTGACAACGGATAGCAATCACAAAATGAGCCCATCGCCAAACCTGTTGGAACAGGCGTTCCACCGCCTCACCCCCAATACGGTTTGGTTGGCCGATATCACCTGTATCGATACGGATGAAGGGTGGCTCTATCCGGCCGGCGTGAAAGACATGGCCACGCGGGAAATCGTTGGTTGGGCGATGGAGCATCACATGCGGGCCGAGCTTTGCTGTGATGCCCTGACGATGGCCCCGGGTCGCAGAGGCCCTGTTCCCGGTCCGATCCACCACTCCGACAGGGGGGAGCCGGTACGCCGGTGGCGAGTATCGCAAGCTGATCGAAAAGGCAGGGATTGCGCAATCCATGAGCCGCAAGGGCGAGTGCCTGGACAATGCGCCAATGGAAAGCTTCTTTGCATCATTGAAAAAGGAGATGGTTCACCGTCAAAGGTTCAAAACACGGGCGGAAGCCAAGGCCGCAACCTTCGAATATATCGAGGTCTTCCACAACCGTCAGCGCCGCCACTCCGCCATCGGATACCAAACGCCGCAACAAGCGTTCGAAGATATGACTTGGAAAATGGCCGCATAGGGTCAATAATCAAGGCTCAATTATACCGGAGCTACGCCAAAACCCGAAACTTCTCATGAGTTATGACGCGAAAATTGTCTGAGACTTGGCTTCGGAATGTTTTCCACTCGTTTGGTATGGTTACGCGGAAGAACTTCAGGATTGCATTCGCAAACTGTTTTTGGGTTGGGTAATGATGATTGTGCGTCACGAACTGGTGCATGACAGCCCATAATCGTTCAATGGGGTTCAGGTGCGGGCAGTATGGCGGCAACTGGATAAGGTGGATGCGGCAATCTGGCCTTGCGAGAAACGCCCTGACATCCGGCCCTTTGTGATAGGGCGCGTTGTCCCAGATGACGTGGATTAATCGCTTGTCGGGGTTGCGCGTTTCAATCTTGGCTAGAAGCTGCGTGGCACTGACACCGTCGACGGTGGTTGGCTCGACAAAGGGCGCGTCGAAGGTTTCAAGGTTGAGCCCGCCATGGATATTCACACGGCCTCGCCCAGCAGTGGTCGGGACTGCGGGGTTTGAGCCTGCCTTCACCCAGCCATATGCAGGCTTTGTCTGATATTCTGGGTGGACGGCATCAGCGAAATAAACGGCTTCATCAGCGCCAAGCTCGGTCATCAACCGCTCGTACATCGTAATGAAGCTGGCCTGTTTCTCGACAGATACACCCCGTGGCAGGGCCTTGGGTTTGCGATACTCAAACCCGAGCCGGGCAAGAAGCTTGATGCAGCCAGAATGCGAGTAGCGCAGGCCAAATTCTGTT
Organism: Roseovarius sp.; assembly: GCA_965207105.1. Lineage (GTDB taxonomy): Bacteria > Pseudomonadota > Alphaproteobacteria > Rhodobacterales > Rhodobacteraceae > Roseovarius. The sequence continues at coordinate 186,244 of CBDBLS010000040.1, forward strand.
GAAATATGGGCTCTTATCTCAACTGTCGAACGGCAGAAGCGACCGTTCAGCCAATCGCATAATGCAGCCTCTTGATCTGGGGCCATACGAGATTGACCCCCTTTCCAGCCATCGGCGGCAAGCGCGTCCCAGCCGCTTTCACGGTAGGTTTTGTGCCAGCCACGAATGGTGTCGTCGTCCAAATATAGAAATTCCGCGATTACTTGACAGGACTTCCCGTCATCCAGCAAAAGGAGCGCATTTGCACGCCGTGCAATCCCATGATCTTCGCGTTGACTGCGCACACAGGACTCAAGCTCAAGGCGCTCCGTGGGAGAAAGAAAGTTGGGACGGATCATGCGGCTAGCTGAATCGTTCTACGGTCAGACGTCAACCCGTCAAAAGTCGGGTGCTCGAGGACTCTGTGTATAGCATTGATTATGCGTGGCGTATTACAGGCAGGATGCCTGCTGCTGCGGCAAGTATCGCGCGCGGCGTTTGGTGGCTCGGAAGGACGGCAAGGTGGAACCACCGAAGGTAGCTGTCCAGGTATTTGGTTGCGATACCCCGATGGCGGCGCAGAAAGGTCTTTAACCGCTCATGCCGACTGTTCACGGTTTGAATGTGCAATTCACCACGGACACGTTCTCCGGCGGTCCGGTTGAGACTTTCATGGCTGACGCCCATTTCTGCGGCGCAGGGCGGGTACCCGGTGCAGCCATCGGTCACCAGGAGAGCGTCCCCATCAAGACGTGGCTGCAGAACCGTTTTGAGATGTTCGGCTGTCACCGCAGGCAAGACAGCACTGATGGTGGTGCCTGATCGGTCGACTGCAACGAGGACCGGAACCTGCTCCTTCGACAATCCGCGTTTTGAGGCCTTTCCCCCGCGTTTGCGGGCTTTTCGAGAGAGATTACGCTCCCCTTTCCGGCTGTGCAGAAAGAACGTCTCGTCGGCTTCGACGATCCCGCACAGCTTGACCGCACCGACCGTTACAGCCTGAAGAAAGCGATGACGCCAACGAAAAGCTGTGGTGTCGGCCACCATACAACGCCCGTCGGACGCCTTTACCGTTTCGCCGTCGCGCAGGGAAGCTGCAAACTCTGCCCACCTGTCCTTGTGGCGCAAGCGGGCAAGCGGCGTCCCGGTCAGCGCGTTGAAGGTTTTGCGACAGCTTTTGCAAAAGAACCTCGTCAGGCCACTTGCATGGCCTCTGATGATCGCACCGCCCGAAGCGCAGTGCGGACAGATACGCCCCTCGCGAACAGTCGCCTCAAGGAGATCGATCACGCTTTCCAGCGACGAAACCCCGGCAACGAGCCGTCCGGTTTCAGCCCGTTGTTTCGATGAAAGGTTGTCGATCTCGTTAAGCCACACCAAAAAAGCCTGATGATCCATGTGCCGCACCCATAATTTTGTTCATGGTGTGTTCTATCACAGGTCGCCACGCATAATAAATGCTAATTGAGCCATAATCAAACTGTCCGGAAACAGGGACGAAGTCCAGACCCGTCCCTGGCGATGGACGCTGCTGCGCGGGGCCTTGGCGTGTGTCTGGGGGATCCGAATCTGGCAGCCGAGCAGATCGTGGAGGGCAGATTGGTGCCTGCCCATGATCTGGCGTTTGAGACGGGCAAGGTTCTTTATCTCGTGGCTTTGGAACGAAATCTGGAACGGTCTTCGGTGCGCGACCTGTGGGAATGGCTGGTGGCGCAGGCCCCGGCATCACAGGGGTGATGCCCCTTCGTGGGTATCGACAGGGTTGCACGATGTCTGCGACGATCGACTGGATCAGCGGAGGAAACGCAATGAACAGATGTGGATTTCTGGCCTCAGGCAGCGCGGCAATTGTCACCGCGCTGAGTGCACGTATGGCGCAGGCCAGCCGGTCGGTGGACTATACCTCAACCGGCGCCAAACTGATCAAGGGCAACCCGGCGGCTGATGGATTTTCCTTTCCCGCCGAATGGGCGCGGCATGAGAAAACCCTGATGAAATTCCCACCGCCACAGAACTGGTACAGTCATCAGCTGAAACAGGCCCGCAAGGAGTGGGCTGTCGTGGCCAATATCGTGGCCGACCACGAACCGGTGACCATGGCTGTGCGCCCGCAAGACCGTAAAGCGGCGCAAAAGCTGCTGTCGTCCGAGATCGAGCTGATCGACATGCCGCTGAACGATGCCTGGTCGCGCGACAGCGGGCCGATGATTGAGAAGAACGCCGCCGGGCAGCGGCGAATAGCCGGGTTCACCTTCAACGGATGGGGTGGGAAATTCCCTCCCTATGACGATGATGCGCTGGCCAAGGGCCGGTTTGCCGCGCATCTGGATATGCCCATGTACCGCTCGGACATGGTGTTGGAGGGCGGGGCTGTGGCCTTTGACGGGCAGGGCACGCTGTTGACCACCGAAGAATGCCTGCTGCACCCCAATCGCAATCCGGGCTGGTCAAAGGCGCGGATCGAGGCCGAATTGAAGGCCAAGCTGGGCGTCAGCAAGATCATCTGGTTTCCCAACGGGCTGACGCCCGATCCAATCACCGACGGCCATGTGGACGGTATGGCGGCCTTTGCCGAACCGGGCGTGGTTTTGTTGCACACGACGGATGACCGCTCGGACCCGAATTACAAGATCACGCAGGACGCCAAGCGGATATTGGGCGACAGCACCGATGCGCGGGGCCGACCTTTTCAAGTGATCGAAATCCCGCTGACCAGTTGGGATGTGGTGCACATGAATTTCTACATCTGCAATGGCGCGGTGGTTGTTCCTGTCTCGGGCCGCTCCAGCGAGGATGACCAACCCCTTGGTATCATCCGCGAGGCGTTTCCGCAGCACCGGGTGATCGGCGCATCGGGCCGGATGATCGGCGGGGGTGGCGGTGGCGTGCATTGCATCACCCAACAGGTGCCGGCTTAGGCGTCGTTGACCGCCTTGTCGTATTTCAGGAACGGCACCTTGGTGGCCAGCGTGTCATACAGCCGCTGGGCGGTGTGATTGGTATCCTCGGTGTGCCAGTAAAGCGTGGTGACGCCATGCGCGTTGCACCGCTCGCTCACCGCGTTGATCAAGGCTCGGCCCACCCCAGCGCCGCGGGTGTCGGGTGTCAATCGCAGAGTAAAATGGGTCCATGTCGCGGCGTAAAAATGGGCCACTTCGGTTGATGTTTTGTGGCGCTTTTGCACGCGTGCTCGTCACAAAGCTGAAGCGTGCCAAAGCGCATGCTGGCCATAAGGCCAGCATTATTCTGACTGTGATTGCGGGCTGGTTATTTTCGGTTGTTGCGACTGTGTTTGAGCCGATAGCTTTCGCCATTCATCTCGAGGATGTGGACGTGATGGGTTAAACGATCGAGTAGCGCACCGGTCAGCCGCTCAGAGCCAAAGACTTCAGTCCATTCATCGAAGGGCAGGTTCGAGGTTATGATGATGGAGCCGCGTTCATAGCATTGGGATATGACCTCGAAGAGCAGCTCTGCGCCAGATTTGCTGAGCGGTACGAAGCCCAGTTCATCAATGATCAACAGGTTCTGGCTGGTCAGTTGCTTTTGAAGGCGCTGCAATCTCCGCTCATCTTGAGCCTCGATCAGATCATGGACTAATGCCGCAGCCGTTGTGAAGCGCACCTTCAGTCCTCTTTGACATGCAGCCAGCCCAAGTCCCAGGGCGATGTGTGTCTTGCCCGTGCCTGACGGGCCGAGCGCGATGATGTTCTCCCTGCGATTAACGTAATCGCATCGTGCCAGATCCATCGTCAGGGGCTTGTTCAAGCTTGGCATGATCTTGAAGTCAAAGCTATCCAAGCTCTTGGTGCTGGGGAACTTCGCCGCTTTGATGCGCCGTTCAATCATCCGGCGTTCGCGGTCGATCAATTCCATCTCACACAGCCGCGCCAGATAGTGGATGTGATCTTTGTTCTCTGCAGCACAGAGCTGCGCCTGTTTGGCATACTCGCCTTGGAACGTTGGCAGTCGCAGTTGTTTAAGATGATGCCGTAGAAGAATCCGAGGGGCTTCGGTCATGCCGCGGTCCTTCCCATCAAGCTCATGTAACTGGATGGGCGTGTTGTGCCGACATTGGCCTTGGGCAAGTATGGATAGAAGTCCAAATCCAATCGTGGTGGCCGCTTCTCAACCCGACACAGTACAAGGTGTTTTACGGCGTCATAGCCAATTGCACCCATATCTATTGCCTGCTGGATTGCGCCTTGCACAACATCCATTTCGAAGGTCTCCAAAAGGCGCAAGACTTGAACGTATTCTCGCTTGCCCGGCTTACCCATTCTGGCTTCAAGCAGTCGGTGCAGCGTGGCAAATACATCTGGCAAATGCCAACCCTGCAAAGGCGCGGCCTGATCCAGGGCACCCACCTTTTGTTCAAGCAGGGGCAAAAAGTGCAATGGGTCAAAGACCATATCCGCTGATGTGTAGGATCGTTTGTGCCGCGCAATAATCTCATTGCCGCAGCCGATGATAACCTCATGCACAAACCCACGCACATGAACATCGTGGTGCGCATAGGCTACTGGCACCGAGTAATCATTGCTGCGATAGCGCACCATTGAGATCGACGTTGCACGCGTGCTGACGTGATCGCAGGCTTCATATTCTGCGACGGGCAATCCCATCAGAGCATCCAAATCCGACATCAGGCGTGCGCCTATGGTTTGGGTGTGACCCCGCAACGTATCGTCCTGACGTGCTAAACACTTCTCTTCCAAATGTGCGTTCAGATCATCAAAGCTGTCATAGCGAGGTGCGGGAACCATGAAGTTGCGGCGGGTGTATCCAACCATGCCCTCAACGTTGCCTTTATCGTTCCCTCGCGCGGGTCTGCCAAACTTGTCATCAAACAAGTAATGCGACTGCAGTTCCGTAAACCGACGTGTGCGGATGCGCGTCTTATCCCCGAGTATCCGAGCCACGGCGATCTTGGTATTGTCGTAGAGAATGGATTGCGGAATGCCGCCAAAGAATGCAAAGGCGGACACATGGCCATCGCAAAACGCCTCGGTTGTCTCAGCTGGATATCCCTTCACAAACACCGCATCAGAATGTGGCAAGCTCATCACGAAGAAGTGGATCTTGCATTCCACGCCACCGATCACGCCCAGCGTCTCACCAAAATCAACCTGCGCATGGCCCGGCCGATGCGACAACGGCACAAACACCTCTTTGGTGCGCCGTTTTTGCTCGCGCACGTAATAGGTCACCGTGGTCAGGCTGCCAGCATATCCATGCTCATCGCGCAGCCGTTCAAAGATGCGCTTGGCCGTGTGTCGCTGCTTTTTGATCAGGGCTTTGTCTGTGCGCAGTATCTCATCGACCACACCAACATAACCATCAAGCGTTGGCCGCCGAGGCGCTTCCGACCGACGATACCCAGGCGGAAGTTCATGGCGCAGCATCTTCGCGATCGTCTTACGATCTTTGTTCTCTAATCTGTCAATGCGTGTTTCCTGAGTTTCCTGCTTTTGATGTCAGAGGTTGCCTTTGTTCTCTTCGAACTCTGAGGTTCATGATGGGGTTGGCTGGGTGTGGGTCGGCAATGTTGAAACCGCAATCATACCGTTGGTCTTGGCTGTTGCTACAGAATCGGCGCCGTGGCTCACGCCCTCCCTCGGGCATCGTCCCAGATGGGAACTTTGATTTAGGAATCCTCGTTGTCGCCTCGTAAGCCTTACGCGGACTGGAAGTCAGTTTTGTCTCGCATAATGGCATGAAGTATGATTGCCAGACGACGCGCCAGAGCCACTCGGGCCTTTCTCATCGTTGAGCGCGCACCGATTGCGAGGGCCCATGTCTTCAATTTGAGCGGAGCGGTATACCGCGTCAGCATCACATTGGCGGCCTCATAGAGAAGCGTTCTGACGCGCACGTCGCCCCGCTTTGAGATGCTGCCCGTGTAGTCGATTTCACCAGATTGATGCCGTCGCGGCACCAGTCCAAGATACGCCCCCACATCACGCGATTTCCTGAAACGCGACGGATCATCAATTGCTGCGGCAAAGGCCAATGCTGTGATCGGACCGACCCCTGGTACCGTCATAAGGCGCTGGCAGACTTCGGATTTGCGGGTCATCTTTTTGATGTCGCCATCAATGGCTGCAACCGCCGCGAGGATTGCTTCGCGTGCTGCGAACAGTCCGCAAATTGCGGCATGGAGGCCAGGCACTCCATCGCTAACTTTTAGCGCCGCGTTTTTGAATGCCGGAGACAAAGCTCGTGGCAGCCGCACGCCGAAGACGACGACCAGACCGCGGATCTGATTGTCGAGCGTCACACGCTGTCCGACCAGCTTCTTGCGGGCTGCGATCAGCGACCGGATTGCGTGCGCTGACAGTGATTTGACATGGGTCGGCTTGTAGAATCCCGTCCGCGCCAGGTGTGCCAAACCGCGGGCATCATTGCGGTCCGTCTTGTGGCCGGCCAGAGATTTAAGGGCCTGATATGCTTGCCTGCTCTCGATGCAAACAACCGGGACACCAAGCTCCGTCAGCCCATGGTAAAGCATTGGTGCCATCCGTCCCGTTTCAAATACAACTTTGGCACATGGTGGTCCAGAAGCGAGGAAGTCAGCGATCGCTTTTGGTGTTGAGCTCGCTTTTCCTTCACGAATAAGGGCCCCTTCACGATCCAGAATGCAGATATGCGTCTCTTCCATGGACACATCCAAACCAGCAAAATATTCCATTGGTCAGTCTCCTTTTCAATTGCATGTGCATCCAGAATAACAGGGGTAACTGAGTGCTGATCCTGATTACGCCATGTTGAAAAACCGCGCCGCTTCTCGGCCAGACATACCGTCCTTCAAACAAGCACGGCGCACACGACTATAAATATCCACAGAATACATCTCCCGCCCTCCGAATAAACGAAGGGCACAAACTGGCGGACTTTTACTCCGCTACAACTGCGATATGCAGCCGCTTCTGTTCTCTAATCTGTCAATGCGTGTTTCCTGAGTTTCCTGCTTTTGATGTCAGAGGTTGCCTTTGTTCTCTTCGAACTCTGAGGTTCATGATGGGGTTGGCTGGGTGTGGGTCGGCAATGTTGAAACCGCAATCATACCGTTGGTCTTGGCTGTTGCTACAGAATCGGCGCCGTGTCTCACGCCCTCCCTCGGGCATCGTCCCAGATGGGAACTTTGATTTAGGAATCCTCGTTGTCGCCTCGTAAGCCTTACGCGGACTGGAAGTCAGTTTTGTCTCGCATAATGGCATGAAGTATGATTGCCAGACGACGCGCCAGAGCCACTCGGGCCTTTCTCATCGTTGAGCGCGCACCGATTGCGAGGGCCCATGTCTTCAATTTGAGCGGAGCGGCATACCGCGTCAGCATCACATTGGCGGCCTCATAGAGAAGCGTTCTGACGCGCACGTCGCCCCGCTTTGAGATGCTGCCCGTGTAGTCGATTTCACCAGATTGATGCCGTCGCGGCACCAGTCCAAGATACGCCCCCACATCACGCGATTTCCTGAAACGCGACGGATCATCAATTGCTGCGGCAAAGGCCAATGCTGTGATCGGACCGACCCCTGGTACCGTCATAAGGCGCTGGCAGACTTCGGATTTGCGGGTCATCTTTTTGATGTCGCCATCAATGGCTGCAACCGCCGCGAGGATTGCTTCGCGTGCTGCGAACAGTCCGCAAATTGCGGCATGGAGGCCAGGCACTCCATCGCTAACTTTTAGCGCCGCGTTTTTGAATGCCGGAGACAAAGCTCGTGGCAGCCGCACGCCGAAGACGACGACCAGACCGCGGATCTGATTGTCGAGCGTCACACGCTGTCCGACCAGCTTCTTGCGGGCTGCGATCAGCGACCGGATTGCGTGCGCTGACAGTGATTTGACATGGGTCGGCTTGTAGAATCCCGTCCGCGCCAGGTGTGCCAAACCGCGGGCATCATTGCGGTCCGTCTTGTGGCCGGCCAGAGATTTAAGGGCCTGATATGCTTGCCTGCTCTCGATGCAAACAACCGGGACACCAAGCTCCGTCAGCCCATGGTAAAGCATTGGTGCCATCCGTCCCGTTTCAAATACAACTTTGGCACATGGTGGTCCAGAAGCGAGGAAGTCAGCGATCGCTTTTGGTGTTGAGCTCGCTTTTCCTTCACGAATAAGGGCCCCTTCACGATCCAGAATGCAGATATGCGTCTCTTCCATGGACACATCCAAACCAGCAAAATATTCCATTGGTCAGTCTCCTTTTCAATTGCATGTGCATCCAGAATAACAGGGGTAACTGAGTGCTGATCCTGATTACGCCATGTTGAAAAACCGCGCCGCTTCTCGGCCAGACATACCGTCCTTCAAACAAGCACGGCGCACACGACTATAAATATCCACAGAATACATCTCCCGCCCTCCGAATAAACGAAGGGCACAAACTGGCGGACTTTTACTCCGCTACAACTGCGATATGCAGCCGCTTCTGTGGCCCAATATTGCTCCGCGTTTTACAGTCGGGATCGACAAACAAGTCCATCATGTAACAGGTGTCTTCCACGGTCCACATATCGCGATGAAACACATAATGGGCCAGACCCACAGGGGTGCCGTTCAGTATCGCGATTAACCCGTTGTACTCATGCGGCGCGTCCGACGTAAGGCGGGCAAAGCTGCTGTCGTACACGTCCGTAGAAAGAATGGTTTTGTAAAACGCCAGATAGGCGGTCCACAGCCGGGTCCATTCGGGGCGGTCGGAAGCCTCCAAAGCGCGGATGATCAGATCACCTTTCATCCCGGGACAGCCGTTTTGCCGTCCAGCGTGTTCAGCGCGCCGTACATATGCGGGCGGCGATCGCGGAACACGCCCCATGTGCTGCGATAGGCACCGGTAAAGTCCAGATCGACCGTGGCGGTGATGAAGGTCTCGTCCGTCCGGTTGGCATCCACCAGAATATCGCCGGTGTGATCGGCAATAAAGGACGTGCCATAGAACTCGCCTGTGGTGTCACCGTCCTCTTCGGTGCCGACCCTGTTTGAGGCCACCAGCGGGATCATATTGGCCGCCGCATGCCCCTGCATCGTGCGTCGCCAGTGACCCGCACTGTCCAGTTCGGGCCGCCCCGGTTCTGATCCGATCGCGGTGGGAAACATCAACACCTCGGCCCCTTTCAGGGCCAGACAGCGGGCGGTTTCGGGAAACCACTGATCCCAGCAGATGCCACAGCCCAGACGGCCAAAACGGGTCTCGACGACATCAAATCCGGTATCTCCCGGCGAGAAATAGAATTTTTCCTCATAGCCAGGAAACTGCGGGATATGGGTCTTGCGGTAATTGCTCAGAATCGTGCCATCCGCATCGGCAATGGCCAGCGAATTGTAGCGGGCCAGCCCGGCCTCTTCATAATACGAGATCGGCAGCACCACCTCCAGCTTACGGGCCAGTTGCGAGAAATGCTGCACCACTTTGCTGCTGTCCATCGGGCGAGCCGGATCGAGATGGTCAATCCGCTGCTCAAGGCAGAAATACGGTGTCTCGAACAACTCTTGCAGCAAGATCATCTGCGCCCCGGCTTCGGCGGCAGCAGTGACCAGCCCCTCTGCCTTGGCGATATTGGCATCGATGTCCCAGCTACAGGCCATCTGCGTGGCGGCAAGCGTGACGTTTCGCACGGGCCTACCTCGCCTCCACATAGTCTTTGATCGCACCGGACAGCGCCTCGATCACCTCATCGCATTGTTCTTTCGAGATGATCAGTGGGGGCGAAATCACGATCCGGTCCCCCACCGGGCGCACGATCACGCCGCGCTCGACACAGCCTTTGAAAATCTTCTCGGATGCGCCATCGCCCAGCGGCGCCTTGGTGCCCTTGTCCGCGACAAGGTCGATGCCCAGCATCAGGTGGCTGCCGCGCACATCGCCGACCACGGGGAGGTTCATCAGCGACTTGGCAGCCTCCTGCAGATACGGCCCCACCTCACGCACATGAGGCAGCAGGTTTTCGCGTTCCATGATCTCGATATTCTTCAGCGCGGCGGCACAGGCCACGGGGTGTCCGAAATAGGTCAGGCCCATCGAGAACACGCCGCCTTCGCATTGCGGCTTGGCGATGGTGTCGTAAATCTCGGAGGAAATTAGTGTCGCGCCCAGCGGGATATACCCCGAGGTCAACCCCTTGGCACAGACCAGAATATCGGGCGTGTAGTCATAAATCGACTCCGAGACGAACCATTCACCAAGACGGCCAAAGGCGGTGACCACCTCGTCGGCAATATAGAGCATGTCGTACTGCTTGCAGATCTCGTAGATGCGCTTGTGATAGCCTTCGGGCGCGACCAGAACACCGCCCGCACCATGATCGGTTCGGCAATGAAGGCGGCGCAATTGTCGGGCCCCAGCTGCTGAATGCGGCTGTCAAACTCATGCACCAGAAAATCGCAATACTCGTCATCGCTCCACGCTTCGGGCTTGGCATAAAGATTGGCCTCGGAGACATGGTGGATGAAATCTTCGCCAATTCGGTCGAACCCGTATTTCGTGCCATGAATGCCGGTCAACGAGGCCGCCACATAGGTCGCCCCATGATAGCCGTTCTGGCGCGAGATGATCTTTTTCTTGCGCGGCTGGCCCTTCATATCAAAGTAGTAATGCACCAGCCGGATCGCGGCATCATTGGCGGTGGACCCGCCGCAGGTGTAATAGACATGATTCAGATTACCCGGTGCCAGCTCGGCCAGTTTGGCACCCAACAGGGACGCAGGCACGTTGGTGCTGTGCCCGAACGGATTGTAATACTGCATGTCCATCACCTGCTGCGCGATGGTCTCGGCCATTTCCTTGCGACCATGGCCGATATTCACGCACCACAGGCCCGCGATGGCGTCCAACAGGGTTTTGCCCTCGGTGTCGATCACATGCATGCCCTCGGCCTTCTCGATCACCTGACTGCCTTCTTTGGCAAAGCTGGCGAAATCGGTATAGGGATGCAGAAGGTGGGCGCGATCTTTTTCCCACGCGGTGGCGCTATCGTGACGGGTCATGAGGGTCTCCAAGGACAGGGGTCGCAGAACAAGAGGCAGTGTCGGCCACCCTATCCACCCCGGGCAATCCCCCACAAGGGGTAGGGCAATGCCGAGACGATGCGCTAGCCCAGCAACGCCAACCCGGCATAGAGGCTGCATCCGCCCGCCAGAATGGCCAGCAAAACATTGCGGGTCAACACGCCCACAGCCAGTGTCAGAAAGGCCGAAATCATGCGGGCCGGATCGGGGTCACCCCCGGTCGCCTCGGGCCACAGCACCAGCGGCGCGACCAGCGCGGGCAGCACGGCAACGCCCGTATAGCGCAGATGCCGCAGAATCCAGCCGGGCAGGGGCCGGTCGCCAATGACGCCGATGAACAAAAACCGCATCAGATAGCTGCCGACGCCGACACTGAGCATCACGATCCAAAGGGTGGTGGTCTCGATCATCGCTCGACTGCCTTGTGCCGTCGGGCCAGCAGAAGTTCGACCTGCGCGCCCGTCACCATGCCCGCAAACCCCGCCACCAGTACGCCCATGGAATAGGGCAGGAACGCAAAGATCAGTGACATGACAACGGCCACCACGGCTGCTGCGACATGCGCCGGGGTGCGCAGCATCGGTGTGATGATCGCCAGAAAGGTGATCGGCACCGCGAAATCCAGGGCCAGACTGTCCGGGATCGCTGCCCCCAGCCATGCGCCCACCAGCGTGCTTCCATACCAGAAGGGCACCACAGGCGCGGCGACCCCAAAGAAATAGGCCAGCTTGCGCGCTATATCCCAATCGCGGTTCTTCTCGTACTCCACGACTGAGCAGGCATAGCTCTGATCTACAACAAAATAGGCCGCAACGGCGCGCTGCCACAAGGGTGCCGCCCCCAGATGCGGGGTCAAAGCAGCGGAATACATCGCCATCCGCAGGTTCACCGCCAGCGCCGTGACAATGGTAATCAGGGTCGGCGCATCCTCGACCAGAAGTTGCAGGGCAGCAAACTGCGCCGCGCCTGCCAGCACCATCATCGAAAAGGTCAGGGCCTCGAAAATGCTCAGGCCAGCCTCGGTCGCCACCACACCAAACAGAGCCGAAAACGGGATCAGCACCAGGATAAACGGGGCCCCATCACGCACGCCGTGCCAGAAAACGGATTTGGTGGTTGGACTTGGCATGGGCTGACCATAAGTTAGACGTGATTTGGCCCTTGGCCTAACCCTCTGACGGAGAAGATGCAATTGGCCCAGCGTGATGATGTGAGCAACTATTTGATTGCCCCTGATCCGGGCGCGGCCCGTCTGACCCGTGCGGTTGAGGGTGTGGACCATGACGGTCAGACCACAGCGATTTCAGTGGTCGAGGAACGCCCCATGACGATTTTTCTGAACGGGCAGGAGATCGTGACCGCCATGACCATTGGCGACTACCCCGACTATCTGGCACTGGGCTTTCTGCGCAATCAGGGGATGTTGCAGGATGGCGAAACCGTCACCGGCGTGGACTATGACGAAGATCTTGAAACGGTTGTGGTGCGCACCGATGGGCAGACCACCTATGAGGAAAAGCTGAAGAAAAAGACCCGCACGAGCGGCTGTGCGGTGGGCACGGTCTTTGGTGACATGATGGAAGGGCTGGACGAGGTCGTGCTGCCCCAAACGCAGGTGAAAACCTCGGACCTTTATGCGTTGGCCTCGCGGATCAACCGCACGCCGTCTTTGTATCTTGAGGCCGGGGCGATCCACGGCACGGTGCTGTGCGAAGGTGCGAAACCCCTTGTCTATATGGAGGATGTGGGCCGTCACAACGCTGTTGATAAGATCGCAGGCTGGATGCTTTCCGAAGGGGTGAGTGCGGATGGCAAACTGCTCTATACCACCGGGCGACTGACCTCGGAAATGGTGATCAAGACGGCGCTGATGGGCATTCCTGCGTTGGCGTCGCGCTCAGGCTTTACTGCCTGGGGCGTCGAGATCGCCCGCGAGGTGGGCCTGACCCTGATCGGTCGGATGCGCGGCAAACGCTTTGTCTGTCTCAGCGGAGAAGAGCGACTGATCCGCGACGCCGATCCGGATGCGGTGCCCGAGGAAGACAAAAAGCAAAAGCGGAAGGGGAGCACACTTTGACTTCGAATATCGTGCCCATTTTCGCCGCTTGCTATTTGCTTCTGATCATCAACGAAATGCGATTTCTTCAGCGTGTCATTGATGAATTCCGTGATGAACCAGAGTGGGTCTGGAAAACCTTGAAGATACCTGCCGTAAGCGTGTTTCGGACGCGTTGGCAGTTTTATTTTCGTATTGTCCTCTTCGGGTATCCAAAGCGAATATGGGTCTCAGAAGGTGCGAAGCGAAACTTATTTTTGCTAAGGGTTCATTTTTTAGTGATATACACCTTGTTTGTGGGCTTTGTCTGGGTTGTTTTTCAAGTGCCCGGGATCCTACTGGTCACTCTTTTCATTCTGTCAACGCGTGCTACACCGTGGCCGCATCTCCCGGAACGAGTGTGATGAAACCCCCTTATGGAGTTATCCTTGCTGGTGGCCTTGCCACACGCATGGGTGGTGGTGACAAGGGGCTGTTGCCCTTGGGCGATGGCACGCTTCTGGCTCAGGTGATCGCGCGGCTGTCCTCACAGGTGGCGGGTATGGCGCTGAATGCCAATGGTGATGCCAGCCGGTTTGATGCCGTGGGCCTGCCGGTTCTGCCTGACAGTATCGAGGGGTTTGCCGGGCCGTTGGCCGGTGTTCTGGCCGGGCTGGACTGGGCCGCCGAACAGGGGGCCGACGCGGTGGTCAGTGTTGCCGCGGACACGCCGTTTTTCCCCACCGATCTGGTGGACCGGCTGCTTGCCACCTCCGAGGGCCAGACCCATCCGCTGGTTCTGGCCGCGACGCCGCGCGCCGAGGGTGAGAAAACCAAATCCATGTCCCGCTCAGGGCTGATCCGGCATCCCACCTTTGGGCTGTGGCCCGTGGCGCTGCGCGATGATCTGCGCGCCGCCCTGCAGGATGGCCTGCGCAAAGTGGTCATCTGGACCGGTAAACATGGTGGGCGTGAGGCGTTGTTTGACGCGCCCGGCGAACCATTTTTCAATGTGAACACGCCCGATGATCTGACCCGGGCCCAAGCGATGCTGGAGCATGAGACATGAAACTATACGGTGTCGTAGGGTGGAAGAATGCCGGTAAAACCGGGCTGATGGAGCGGCTTGTGGCCGAGATTACCGGGCGCGGCATCACCGTTTCGACCATCAAACATGCGCATCATGCTTTTGATGTCGATCACCCCGGCAAAGACAGTTACCGCCACCGCGTGGCCGGTGCGCGCGAGGTGCTGCTGGCCTCGCGCAAGCGGTTTGCATTGATGCATGAATTGCGTGGGCAAGACGAACCGATCCTGGCCGAGTTGCTGGCGAAACTGGCCCCTGTCGATCTGGTGCTGATCGAGGGCTACAAACGCGAAGACCACCCCAAGGTCGAGGCACATCGTGCCGAAACCGGCAACCCGCTGATCGCGCCCGACGATTCAACCGTGCACGCCGTGGCCAGTGATGTGCCGCTTGATCTGGATCGCCCGGTCTTTGATCTGAACGATACCAAGGCCATTGCCGATTTCATTCTGGCCGAGTCGGGTTTGTGACGCCATTCGACAGTTTTGCCATGATCGACTGGTCCGGGGGAAATGACACTGGCCCGACCCCACGCAAGGATGCGATCTGGATGGGGGTGGTGCGCGCCGGGTGCGAAGAACCGCCTGTCTACCTGCGCAATCGCGTCTTTGCAGAGCAGGCGATTTGCGATCTGATCGACACCGAACTGGCCGCAGGCCGTCGTCTCTGCATCGGATTTGATTTCCCGTTTGGATATCCAAAAGGGTTTGCCCGCGCATTGACCGGCGGCGATGATCCCTTGGTCTTGTGGGACTGGTTTGAAGCGCGGATTGAGGACGCGCCGAACGCCAACAACCGCTTCGATCTGGCCGCGTCGATTAACGCTATGTTCCCCGGCACAGGCCCGTACTGGTTCAACGGGCTGCGCCGCGACATTCCCGACCTGACGCGCAAAGACATGCGGGTAGATCATGGCATGATCGAACGTCGCGTTTGTGAGGCGCAGACCAAAGGCGCGTTTACCTGCTGGCAACTGGGCGGAGGCGGGGCCGTTGGGGGGCAGGTTCTGACCGGCTTGCCCGTTCTGGCCCGCCTACGCCGTCGCTATCCCAAAGCTATCTCGGTCTGGCCGTTTCAGCCGCTGGAGACGCCTGTGGCCCTGATCGAAATCTGGCCCGGGCTGATCAACAAGGCGGTCAAGCGGGCCGAGGCGCGGGGCGGTATTCGTGACGCCCATCAGGTGCAACTGTTGGCGCGGGCCTTGTCCCGCCTTGCCTCGGACGAGTTGACGCAGATGTTGGCGGTTGACGCCCCCGAGGAAGGGTGGATCATGGGCCGGAACCATGAAGACGCATTGGAGAGAGCCATCACCGACCCCTTGAAACCCCCGCCTCTGCGTGATGATTGCTTTGCTCTGCCTGCCGGGGTGGATTGGACCCCGGTGGACGATGCACTGACCCTGCTGCGCGATCGGCTGCGCCCGGTTGTCGGGCAATCCGAGTACGGGTTGGAACAGGCCTTGGGCCGGGTGCTGGCCGCGCCTCTGGTGGCCAAACGCTCAAACCCGCCGCAGGCCAATTCGGCGGTGGATGGCTATGGGTTTGCCTTTGCCAGCCTTGGGTCCGGCGATCAGGTGGTGCCTTTGGTCGATGGGCGCTCGGCGGCCGGTGTGCCCTATCCCCATACGGTGCCAGCCGGTCAGGCTATCCGTATTCTTACCGGTGCAGCTGTGCCCAAGGGCGTGGATACTGTGATCCTGCAGGAAGATGTTACGCTGGGCGATGGCGAGATCGCGTTTCGCGAAGGGGTCAAGCCCGGGGCCAACACCCGTGAGGCAGGCGAGGATGTGACGGCTGGTCAACCGATCCTTGAACCGGGCCGGGTGCTGACGCCCGCTGATCTGGCGCTGGCCGCGGCCACGGGATTGAGCCGGGTGACAACCTACGAGCCGTTGAAAGTGGCAATCCTGTCCACGGGGGACGAGATCAGGGAGCCGGGGCAAGAGGCAGGCGACGGGCAGATTTACGATGCCAACCGGCCCATGCTGGCGGCCATGGTGCGACAGTTCGGCTATGAGCCGGTGGATATGGGGATTGTGCCGGATGACCGCGAGGTGCTGCGTCAGACGCTGAACAAAGCGGCCCATGAGGCCGATCTGATCCTCACGTCGGGCGGGGCCTCGTCGGGGGATGAGGATCACGTCTCGGCCTTGTTGACCGAGGCGGGGGCGATGGCCGAATGGCGGATCGCGCTCAAGCCGGGCCGCCCGCTGGCCCTTGGCGTCTGGGGCGGCACGCCGGTCTTTGGCCTGCCGGGAAACCCGGTGGCCGCACTGGTCTGCACATTGATCTTTGCACGTCCTGCGATGCATCTGTTAGCGGGGGCAGGGTGGCGCGCGCCACAAGGGTTCACGCTGCCCGCTGCGTTTCGCAAGAACAAGAAGCCCGGTCGGCGCGAATATCTGCGCGCGCGCATTCGCGACGGGCAGATTGAGGTGTTTGCCTCGGAAGGATCAGGGCGGATCAGCGGGCTGAGCTGGGCTGACGGCTTGGTTGAGATTGGCGATGGGCCAGAGCAGATCGCGCCGGGCGATCCGGTGCATTACATCCCGTTCTCCAGCTTTCTTTGATCACATCAAAAAAGGCGCGCCCGCGATGGGCACGCCTCTCTAATCTCGTGAGTGAGTGTTTCAGATGCGGAAGAACGGCTGCGCCAGACGCGGCAACATGCCTTTAAAGCGCAGCGGCGCATCGGTGGCCGCCAGACATATGCAATCGGCCCCGATATCAGCCACAGGCGTATGATTCATCTCTTCATTGGCGATCTCGATATCTCCGGACCCAAAATGATCCGACTCATCCGAAAATGCGCCTTGCAGAACCAGTGTCAGCTCGGTGCCCCGGTGGCCATGGTCCGGCACGGCAGCCCCGGCTGGAATAAACAGCAGGCGCGCTGTTGCGTCTTTGGATGTGGGCAGGATCGCCTGTTTCACACCCATCCCGACCGAGCGCCATTTCACCGCGTCCAGATCACCGCCAATGTAATCCTGCAACGGGGCGGGCAGGCCGTTGAGACGCCGTCCCGGTGCGGGGATCGGCTGCGCCGTTCCATTGGCAATCCGTGCCATGGTGGCCTCGAAACTATCGGGGGCAAGCTGCGCAACGTCGCTGTCTTCCATCAGGGCGCCACCGACGGTGTCATAGGCCCCAAGCCGGGCGCGGCAATCGTCGCACATTGAAATATGCGTGGCCACCGTCAGGCTGAACGCCTCGGGCAAGGATCCTGCGGAATAAGCCATCAGCAGGGCGTCAGAAAGGTGATGTTTGATGTCTGTCGTCATGGGTTTCACTTCATTGAGTGGCGCAGGCGGTCCAGTGCCAGTCTGATTCTGGATTTGATCGTGCCCAATGGCAGACCCGTTTCATCGGCGATCTCGCGATGACTGAGGTCCGAAAAATAGGCCTTCTCGATCAATTCCTTTTGCTTCGCGGGCAAGGCGGCGATCGCCTTGCTTAGGGTATTACTTTCTTGTTGCAGGGCCAGGGCGTCTGCCTGATCCGGTCCCCAGGTCAGTTCCTCGGGTTCGGGGCGGCGTTGTTTGCGGATCGCGTCGATGCGACGGTTCCGCGCGATGGTAAAGATCCAGGTGGCCGCGCTGGCGCGGGCCGGATTAAACAGATGGGCCTTGTGCCACAGGGTAGCCATCACATCCTGGGCGCATTCCTCGGCCATGCCGGCATCCGCACCCGAGCGGATCAGAAAGGCCTTCACCCGCAGCGCGAAATGCCGGAACAGACGCGCGAAGGCGTCTTTGTCCTGACGCTCGCGAATCCCGGCAATGCAGGCGATCCAGTCGTCGTTTTCCTTGTCTTTACTCGCTCACGCGGATCCCACCCAGCTTTCTTATCTGCGCCTGTCTTGGCTTAGCACGCAGCGAAGCCACGGGCGAGGGGACATAAGGTTCCACGCGGTCGAGTGTGTCCGTTTCACTAAACATAAATATGGAGCCTATATACTTATCTAGCCGTTGGCCACCCCACGGGGCGATGAATCTTTAGCCCTCTTCATCAAGTGGTAACTCAAGATTGGTGCCATACTTAGGAAGTGACCTGTTAAGCAGTTTTTCGAACTCTTTTTTTCCAGAAGAGGCGTCCATGAGCACCATCACCTTCTTCAAATGGTCTTTTAGTTCTGGAAGTCCATAGTCCTCAGTAAGATGCTGGTGATGTCTTTTCTTGCGATCTCCTGAGGGAAGCCTTGGGTTTATCTCCTTGAGTCTCTCCTTAATTCCGGGGGCAAGCCTAGAATAGACGATATCATTGACCCAATGGCCAACAAAGGCCGGTCGTTTCATGGCGTAGTAACTGTTGTGTCCCTTCACCTTAACAAGCTTCTGCCAAAATTCATCAGGGAATGTCTTTGACCACGTGCGCGCCTCGTCTTTCAAGAACTTGTCGAGAATTTTCTGAAGAGCGGCATTGTCACGTACGCTCTGGTAGCCTGTGGCCTCGTCGACCAAAGCTGCGATGCCAACTCGCGCAAATCCTCTAACTAGGTTTTCGGCATAGCGGCTGTAGCGGATTTCTTGTTCGGTTTTCAAAGCGTCTGCTTTTCTGGCCTCTAATATTGCGTCACATAAATCAGCAAGTATCTCTGCCCTGTAACCATGTACTGGTTTAGATGTTTTCCCAGTGATCTCAACCGGCTGTTCAATGGCCATAACCAAGGCATTGTTCATAAAAGGTTTTAGGGTGGAATTTGCGGAAATACGCTGCATTCCTTGGCCACGGCCTTTCATGCCGATAGCCGTAGTCATACTACGCCCTGAAATGAACCTCTCACCGTCGCCTGTAACGAAGCAACTCAACTTAATTTCGCCCAGTGACAACGGCCCGGCATACTCAGCTTTCTTGGTTGCCAGACCATAGGCATTAGGCGTCTGAATAATGTCAATGTCACCGCTTTCATCTACAATTCTGTCAACAACATCACCAAAATCTGCGTCTATAGGTTCTATTGTTTCAGGTTTCTTAGCCATTGATCAAATCCTTATAAGTCAGGCGCTTATCAAGCATCCGGTCAATCGTCATGTTGATGAAGTTCATTGTGCCAGCTTTCGCCGTGTTGTGGCGAAAGGAGAACTCGTTGATATAGCGGTGCAAGTGCTTGGCACTCATGTAGTGATAGATACCGATGTAACCGCGCTTGAGCAGCGCCCAGAAGCTTTCGATGCCGTTTGTATGGGCCATATCGCGAACATACTCACCTGCGGAGTCATACTCACCTGCGGAGTGACGGACTGTCTTGTGATCGAAGCCATGATTGGGAAGGCTGCGGTAGGCTTTGAACTCATCTGTCACGACTGTTGCGCCCATTGGGGCATTGTCCTTGACGAAACCGGCCAATGTCGCCGCGTTGGTGCGCTCGACAGGCTTGGCACGAACTTCACCGTACTGACCGCGCATACCAACAACCGCAACCTTGCCAACGGCACCACGGCCAGCGCGTAGTTTCTTGTTCGCGTGTTTATTGCTCTCTTTGCCGCCGATGTACGCCTCGTCAACCTGAGTGTGATCGCCCATGTCGCAGCTATCGTTGCCGTTCATCCATGTTTCGCGGATGCGCTGCGCAAGGAACCATGCTGTTTTCTGAGTTACGCCCAGTTCACGCGCCATCTGGGTGCTGGGGATGCCCTTGCGGGCGCTGGTGAGCATGTAGATGGCAAGCAACCACTTGAGCAAGGGAAGGCGGCTCTCAGCCAGTACCGTGCCTGTACGAACGCTGAAATGCTTGCGGCAAGATTTACAACGGTAAGCCATTGGCTTATGGTCTTTGCACTCAGACACATTAACAGAACCGCAGTGACCACATACGGGTACACCGCCCCATCGGCGATTTTCGAAGAACGTCCGTGCAGCTTCCTCATTTGGGAATTTCTGAAAGAACTCAAATGTGCTAAGTGTATCTGGCATGGGCCTAATTTCTCCTGTTGGGATTATACTAGCCAGAAATAGATGTAACGTCAAGAAAATTGTGGCTAGTTAAGTATATAGGCCCCTTAAGTTTCTTGTGGACGTGTTTGTTCTTCTCCTTTCCGCCTACATACGTTTCATCCGCCTCTACCGGACCGATGAACGGTAATTCAACGCCATCATCCTCAAGAGCCTTGCGCAAACGGTGCGCCAGATGCCATGCGGTTTTTTGGGTAACTCCAAGGTCACGATGCAGCTTCATGCTGGACACACCTTTCAGACTGGTGGTCATAAGGTAAATGGCTATTGCCCATACCTGATAGCCAAGATTGGAACACTGCATCGGCGTGGCTGTGCGTACACTGAAACGCTTCCTGCATTCCTTTTCCCTGCACCTAAAGGGCATGGTTTTGTGCAGGGCATCGGACTGCACATTTACCGAACCGCAGTGCGGGCAATGTGCACCATCCTGCCAGCGCTGTTCAGCAAACCACTTCTCGGCAGTTGCGTCATTCGGGAACATCTGGAACAGTTTTTTCAGGCTTATGCCTTCACGATGCGACTTGCCTGGTGCTTTCTTCGTCATGCTCTTACCTCCATCTTGGGCACTATTGAATCAAGATATTGCTCACATTGCAAGACATTTTTGGGCACTATCGTATGTAATTCCCAATCAAAAGACCGGCGTGCATGGACAGTGCGCCGGTCTTTTTGTAACGCTTCAGCGACTGAGATAAGAGGCCTGAATGAGCACGCGGGACAGTTTCAAGATCAACGGGCACGCCATTGCCCCCGGCACGCGAGCCACCGTCGATATCCCCGTCAGCACTTTGCCCGACCACACGCCGGTGCATCTGTCGGTGCATGTGGTCCATGGCAAACGTCCCGGCCACGTGCTGTTTGTCTCGGCTGCGATCCATGGCGACGAGGTGATCGGGGTCGAGATCGTGCGCCGCCTGCTGCGCGCCGAAGGGCTGGGCGAGATCGCAGGCACTTTGCTGGCTGTTCCCATCGTGAACACTTTCGGGTTCCTGAACCATTCACGTTATCTGCCGGACCGGCGCGATCTGAACCGGTCGTTCCCCGGACAGGCCGCCGGGTCGATGGCGTCACGCCTTGCGCATATTTTCATGACCGAGGTGGTAGGGCGCTCGGATGTGGGCATCGATCTGCATTCTGCCGCCATTCACCGCACCAACCTGCCGCAAATCCGTCTGACGCCGGACAACCCACGTCTGACCAAACTGGGTCAGGCCTTTGGCGCGCCGGTGATGATGTATTCCAAGCTGCGCGAAGGATCCCTGCGCATGGCCGCCGAGGAGGAAGGCATCGACGTACTGCTCTACGAAGCCGGAGAAGGCCTGCGGTTTGACGAATTGGCGGCGCGGGCCGGGGTGTCGGGCATCCTGCGGGTGATGAACCAATTGGGGATGATCGGCGATGATACCCTGCCCGATAGCGAGGCCGAGCCGGTGCTTTGCGCCTCGTCCAACTGGTATCGCGCGCCCATTGGTGGCGTCTTTCGCGGCTATCTGACCACCGGTGATGCGGTCGAGCCAGGCACGGTGCTGGGCGCGATCAGCGATCCGTTTGGCGAGGCCGAGGAAGAGGTGATCTGCGAGACCACGGGCATCATCATCGGACGCAGCAACATGCCTGTGGTGAATGAAGGCGAGGCGCTGTTTCACATTGCCGAAACGCTCAGTGCTGACGCGGCCGCCGAAGGGGTCTCTGCCCAGTTGGAGGCCGCGCCGCTGTTTGATGAGGACGAGATCATCTGACCTCGTCCTCAGGTGTTGATCAGGCCTCGTCGCCGTCCAGCAAACCAGCTTTGAACATGATCCCGGCCAGAACGCCGCCAATGATCGGGGCCACGATAAACAACCACAGTTGGCCAAGCGCGGTGCTGCCTGCAAACAAGGCCGGCCCGATGGAGCGTGCAGGGTTCACCGACACGCCTGTCACGTTGATGCCCACCAAGTGGATGACCACCAGTGCCAGACCAATTGCTAGACCGGCCATTGCTGAGGGCGCACCAGCACCGGTGGCCCCAAGGATCACCACCACGAACAGGAAGGTCGCAACCACTTCAAAGATGAATGCGGCCGCCATGGTGTATTCACCAAGGTATCCGGTGCCCCAGCCGTTTTGGCCCAGCCCGTTTTGGGCAACTGAATAGTCCGCCTTGCCCGAGGCGATGATCAACAGGACCAGCGCGGCAACGATGGCACCAGCCACCTGCGCGATGATGTATTGAACGGCTTCGCCTATCTCCATCCGGCCCGAGGCGACAACGCCCAATGTCACGGTCGGATTGATATGACAGCCTGAGACAGGGCCAATGCCATATGCCATCCCGATCAGGGCCAGGCCAAAGGCGAAACTGATGCCCATCAGGCCAATGTCTGCCCCGGCAATCACGGCTGCACCGCAGCCAAAAAGCACTAGTGTAAAGGTGCCGATAAATTCGGCGATCATCTTTTTCATGGGTCGTCTCCATCCTGTCGCTCGTTGCGAGCTTATTCCCGGAGACAACCCAATGACAGCCCTGAGGCTATTGTCATGGGGAATTTTCAGAGGTTTGACGCGTTAACGTGTCGCGTCAGGGTTTTGGGGATTGAGGAAGATGGACAGGATCAGCAGGCCAAAGATCAGCTCGTACACCTCCCATTTGCGATCCACATCTATGGTGGCGATCACCAGGCTGGCCAGTAGTGCAAGCACGGCGTGGCGCTTGCCCGGCACGGGCAGGGCAATCCGGTCAATAACGCGCCGCAACCCGGCAAGGCGCGGGTAAAGCAGCGGCAAGACCAACAGATACAGCAGGATCGTCAGGGTCAGGATCGGGCCAAACAGATGCTTGGTCATGGCGACACCGCCGATCTCGATGTTGTGGATGGTCGTTTCATCCTGACGGTTGATCGCTTTGAGTTCTTCAGGCGTCTCCCAGCCGAAGATACGCTGTCCCCATGAGGTTTCTTCGCCCGCGCCAAAAAAGAACATCAGTGCGTAAAAGAAAGTCAGCCCAACGGCCAACTTAGTGCCGTGGCTGCGCAGGGACAGCCCGTTGTGTATCAGGAGGAGGCTGGCAAGCAAAAGAGCAATGGCGGTGCCATACTCGACCACTTTGTCCTCGGCGGCGTAGGCCAGCGAGAAGTAATCGGTGCTGTAGAGGTAGATGCCAACGGTCAGCACCAGCACGGCGCCGACGGCAATCAAAAGCAGTTTGTCGAGATTTTGCCGCGTGACCATGCCTTGGCCCTCTTGTGATTGTTTGTGTCCAGATAAGTGAGGGGGCATGGCGCATCAAGTGCGTTTTGGCATTGAGTTAATCACCAACAGGTTGCAATCTCCTTTAGGCGATATTGGTAGGGTTGGGTTACAAGTGAAAAAGAGATTAAAAACAGGTTGGGTTATCTTTGCGGCTGTGGCGACGATCGTGTCATTCGGAGCCGGGATTATTGCTCTGATGCAAGATAAGATCGCAAACGATGTTACTTGTCGCATCGTTACTTGTCGCATCGTCGGGCTGGAGCATTGCGAACCCAGTCACTGGAGCCAAAACAAGGCCAAGGAGTTTTGTGACAGGAACACGCTGTTCGAAGAAGCAACTGGTCGGCAAGGCCCTGGATATCTTTGGATATTAGAACCCAAGAAAACCTATGCAGCTTGTGAGAGAGCTTATTCTAACAAGCTTGACACCGAAGTCCGATTTCAGGCAGCGGCCTTGGCGGCGGGGCAGCAAGGCGCTGCAAAAACAGCGCTTTGGAAACTCCTTGAAACCTCTCGGAACCGGGTTGAGAAAAGCGAAGCGCTCTCCTTGCTTGGACTTGCGTACTGGCGCACGTCCTATTTTGGTGAGAACCGCAAATTGATCGCCCTGCACTATCTCTATGCTGCCGCCTCTAATCAAGAACCGCATGCGCTTCGGCAACTCGCATACCTGCACCGGAGCGGATTCTGCGTCCGTCATGATCAGATATCGCTAAATCGCGGTGCCGAAGAGGTGTTGAAGGCGACGGCGCGCTACGCTTTCAACTATGAGATTTTGGACCCGCTGTGGAAGACCTACGCTGAGGCGGGATCTTGCGCCTTACCTGACCGGAAGGAAGCGTTGAAGTTCAGGCAAAAACGGCCACCCCCTTAAGCCGATACTGGGTGCTGAACTGGGTTGAGGATGGATACGCAGAGTTTGGTGACTTCGGTCTGCTGTAATCGGCGGAGCAATACTCGGCCACGGTAGCGGCGTCGTTGTGTTGTCGCGGGCGGCGTAAAAGTCGTCCACTTTTGCCCTTTCGTTTGATGGGAGGGCCGGGGGATTTTCACCGTGGAATTGTATTTGAAGGTGCGTCGGGCTCATTTTCAGGATGGGTTGAGCGGGCGTCGGATTGCCCGGGATTTTGGGATTGGCCGAGACAGTGTTGCGAAGATGTTGGCCTATTCGGAGCCACCGGGGTATCGGCGGACAGCGCCGATTAGGCGCCCGAAGCTGGATGCGTTCACCTGCCAGATCGAGCAATGGCTTACTGAGGACAAAGCGCGTCCGCGCAAGCGGCGCCACACCGCAAAGCGTATCTTTGAGAGGCTGCGCGACGAGTGCGGCTTTGATGGCGGATACACAATCGTCAAAGACTGCGTCCGGGCCAGGAAGCGCTCTGGCAAAGAGATGTTCGTGCCGCTCAGCCATCCGCCCGGGCATGCGCAGGCGGATTTTGGTGAAGCGCCTGTCGTGATTGGCGGCGTTGAGCGGAAGGCGCACTTCTTCGCCTTTGATCTGCCGCAGAGCGATGCGTGTTTTATCCGGGCCTATCCTGCGGCAACCACCGAGGCCTGGCTGGATGGGCATGTGCATGCCTTTGCTTTCTTTGGGGCGGTTCCCCTGTCGATCCTCCATGACAATGACCGCTGCCTGGTGGCGCGGATCCTGCCGGACGGCACCCGGCAAAGAACCCAACGGTTCAGCGCAATGCTGTCGCATTATGTGGTCCGGGATCGCTACGGCCGTCCCGGCAAGGGGAACGACAAGGGAGCGGTCGAGGGGTTGGTCGGCTACGGGCGGCGCGACTTCATGGTGCCGATCCCGTCCTTTCCGGACCGGGATGCGTTCAACGCTCACCTGGAAGAGCAATGCCGCAAACGGCAGGACGATGTCCTGCGCGGACACAAGGCCAGCATCGGCGAACGGCTGCAAGCCGATCCGGCGGCAATGCAGGATTTGCCCGGCGCACCCTTCGAGGCCTGTGAGTTGCAAAGTGGCCAGGTCACATCGACATCGGTGCTGCGGTATCGCGGTAACGACTACTCGGTACCGGTCGCATATGGCCACCGCGCGGTCTGGATCAAGGGCTTCGTGATCCGCGTCGTTATCGGTTGCGCCACTGAGGTGATCGCCGATCATCCCCGCTCTTATGACAGCGGTGACATGGTGTTCGACCCGCTGCATTACCTGCCGCTGATCGAGCGCAGGATCATGTCCTTCGATCAGGCTGCGCCCTTGCAGGGTTGGGAACTGCCTGACGCCTTCGCCACGCTCCGGCGCTTGCTGGAAGCCCGGCAGGGCAAGGCGGGCAAAAGGGAGTATGTCCAGGTCCTGCGCCTGTCGGAACGGTTCGAGCTGGAGGTGCTGCATCTTGCCGTCAAAGACGCCCTGCGAATGGGGGCGGTCAGCTTCGATGCGATCAAGCACCTCGTCCTGTGCCGCGTCGAGCGAAGGCCCCCGAGGTTGGATTTGGATGTCTATCCGTTCCTGCCCGGAACCAACATCGCCACCACCTCGGCTTCTTCCTGTATGAGCCTTCTGTCAGGAGGTGACGCATGACGGATGCATCCGAACTGCCGCTGACACACCACCTCAAGACTCTGCGCCTGCCCACCTTCCTG
Source organism: Roseovarius sp. (assembly GCA_965207105.1). Lineage (GTDB taxonomy): Bacteria > Pseudomonadota > Alphaproteobacteria > Rhodobacterales > Rhodobacteraceae > Roseovarius. Next base: position 212,144 of record CBDBLS010000040.1, read on the forward strand.
CGCGAGCATGACAAGCAAGCGCGCATTTGTGCGGCGGAAGGCCTGGATCATGTGCGCTATCCAGCCCGGCTGACGGAATTAGAACTGATCGACCGGGAACGGCGCATGGTCGGACGCCGGATCAAGTCGGCGAAGTTTCCAACCGTCAAAAGCCTCGACAGCTTCGACTTTACGGCCATCCCCGGTCTGAACAAGATGATGGTGCTGGAACTGGCGCGCTGTGAATGGATCGAGCGCAGGGAGAACGTCATCGCGCTCGGCCCGTCCGATCCTGATTCATAATGCCCACCTCGCTATGTCTCTATAAGACAAGTGTTTTTTGATGCGGATTTTGAGACGGCGGGCGGCTGCCGCGCCTTTTGTCCGCTGCTTCAATGACATCGTTCCTGCCCAGGTCGTCCATTTTGATGATCCAGGGGGCACCTTTGCAGAATTGTTGCGCCGGCAGCCGACCTTCCTGGATCAGGCGGCGGACGCTTGATGCACTGATTGCCAAGACCTCGGCTGCTTCGTCAAGTGTCATCTCACCGCGCTCCTGGCGTTCGCCTTCACGATAGACATCGATCTGATGGTGATTGCGCAGACTGCATACCCGCGATTGCGCCCATCCGTGACCGCGGCCGGTCACCTTGCCTGCCCGGTTGAGAGTTGCGGCAATCAGCTTGTCAGGCATGAGACGGGCCAGCGCACGTGCGAGATCGACGATATCCCGGTCGGTACTCCAGCGGTGCTGGCCGCTGCGGTTCTTGCGGACAGCCAGAGCGGAATGTGCGCCGCCTTGCCAGCGGACAACAAGCTCGATCGTCTCTCCGTCAACGCGGGCAATGATCTCCTCGACCAGAGTGCGAATGATCTGTTTCCTGGTGGCAGGTGCAGCACCTGGGCTTGTCCACGCACGCTCAAGATCGGCCCCTAGGCTCAACAGCCTGTCGCGATCTGCGGTGCTCGCCTTTTGCGACAGGGCCGCCGCATCATGCGCCTTGATCTGATCCTCGAGCGCGGTGACCGCGCCAAGCCGCGCATTCCAGCGCGCTTCCAGTTCTCCCGCCACCAGACGATTGTCGGGATCGACCGCATCGTACTGGCGCCGGGCACGGGAGGCCTCGTAGCGCGCCTGCTTCAGGCTCAGCTCAAGCTGATGGCGCTTCTCCCCATGTGCCTGACCCTGGGCCACCTCTGCCTCGAGTGCCGCCTCGATGCCGAGCGGTTGCAACCGCGCGATGATTTCGGCGCCGATTGCCTGATCGACCCGCATGCCACCAAACGAGATGCAGCGCGCGCCACCGTGATTGAACTGGCTGCCGCGGCAATGATAGCGGCCGGTGTTGCCGCCCTTGCCCGAATAGGCGACGTGAAGTTTGCGCCCGCAATGGCCGCATCTCGGAAGCCCGGCCAGAAGAGCTTCGCCACGCCGTACGGCACCGCGCCCCGGGCCGAACTTTCCTGTGGCGTTGTCCGCAATCAATCGCTGGTTCCTCTCGTAGGTATTCCAGCTGATATAACCATCATGATGATCGGGGATCAAAACATCCCAGTCTTCCTGTGGCTTGCGTATCCCCTGAATCACACGCTTGCGTCCGTCCTCGATCACCGTGCGCGAGCCGGTGCGGCCAAACACATAGGCCCCGGCATAGATCGGGTTGTTGAGGATGTGCAGGACCGTGTTGTAGACGGGCAGTTTCCACCGGATTTCGCGTCCGGCCGATCCGTGGACAACCGCCGGGAGCGAGATCTGTTCTTGCCGGAGCCACACATGTACCTGCCGGACGGACCGCATCCCGTCGAATTTGGCAAACACCAATCCAATGGCGTCCTGGACCCGCCGGTCAGGGTCCTTGTCGATCCGATCCCGGCCGATGCGCACGTAGCCAATGGCAACCGTCATGAACAGCTCACCGCGGCGTGCCTTCCGGCGGAGCGCCTCGTGGGACCGTTGCCGAAGGATCGACAGTTCCATCTCGCTCATGGTCCCTTTCATACCGAGCAGCAGGCGGTCATTGGGATGGCGCGGATCATAGACCCCATCTTCATCGACAATGAGCGTGGAAACCAGACCGCAAAACTCCAGCAGCGTGTGCCAATCGCGGCCATTGCGCGCCAACCGCGAGGCTTCGATCGACACCACCGCACCAACACGGCCCTCGCAGATCCGGGCGAGAAGCTTCTCGAAACCGGGCCGTGCGACGCCGGAGCCCGAGCGGCCAAGATCATCGTCGATGACCTCTACATCGGTCCATCCAAGCTGGCGGGCGTGCTCCACAAGAGCGTACTGGCGTCGTTTGCTTTCAAGGTTATGCGCGACCTGGCCCGCAGTCGATTGCCGGACATACACGATGGCCTGGCGCGCCAGATGATCAGAGCCAACGTTACTCATCCTGTGTCTCCCTCGCCGCAGACGGGTCTTCCAGGTCCGTCATGTCGCGCGCGGCTTCGCTCAGAAGCGCTCCCGTGAGCGTCAGCAGACGCCGTCGGCGGTCCAGCGGGATCGTTGCGGGATCGTTGCGGGATCGGGGCTGGCATCGAACAGATGCAGTTGAAGAGGATTGGTTGCTGTCATTCTCGCCTCCGTTGTCCGGGGATGATTCCCCGCCCGGCAAGCGTAAGGAGCGATCCACTATTGCGCGGGCCTCGAGGAGCGCCGCAACCGAAAGCGCAGGATCACGAACGACCACCGCCTCTCCCGATCCCTCCTCGGTCATCCAGGCGGGGATCTTTGCCAGCGTTCCGTCACATTGAACAATCGTCAGATGCGCGGCTCCACCACGACACGATCGCGCGACCACCTGCACCACCTGTCCCGCCCGAGGATGAAACGGATAACAAATCCGAACCTCAGATCCCGGAAAGCGGGCAGTCTGTCGTTGGCTTGTCGGGAACCGGCAAAACCCATGTCGCTCTCGGGTTGGGGCTGACCGCCTGCCAGAAAGGGTTGCCTGTCGCCTTCGTAACCGCCGCAGCTCTCGTGCACGGGATGATGGAGGCCCGCGACGAGAAACGCCTCCGGCAGCTTCAGCGCAAACTGGCCAAGGTCAAACTGCTGATCATCGACGAGCCGGGCTTCGTCCCCTTGAGCAAAACCGGCGCCGAGCTTCTGTTCGAGCTGATCTCTCAGCGCTGCGAGCGTGGCTCAACCCTGATCACATCGAACCTGCCCTTCGAGGAATGGACCGAGACATTCGGCACCGAACGCTTGACCGGCGCGCTCCCGGACCGGCTGACACATCACGTCAACATCCTCGAGATGAACGGCGAAAGCTACCGCCTCAATCAGAGCCGCGCACGTATTGCCAACCCTTCAACCTGACAACTGAACAATCGGCCTGACGGCCAATGCGCCTTGGAACGTGCTTGCTGATTGGTGGCCACACGCCCCAAGGCGCACTCCACAAACTGGCCGACTTTTGCTCCGCCCCAGTGGCCGGATTTTACTCCGCCGTTGACAGTCTGCCCGGTGGGCTGGAAGCCTTTACGCAGAAATACGTGTCTGACATCAGACGGATGCGTGCGCAGGGGCATGTCATAGGAGGCTATCTTCTGGCGCGCGAGCACTACAGTGGTCGTTTCATTACACAAGATCGCAAAGCGGCCTACACTATCTGGCGCGAACTCGCTGACGCAGGGTTCCCATATGCTCAGTTTCAGGTTGCGTGCCATCTGGACCGCCACATGAAGAACTGTGACAGCGTCGAGAAAAACAACCCCGAAGCCAGCACCTATTATGACCTGGCAATGAGAAATGCTGATTCAGCGGCATTGAACACGGTTGGGTTTAACCTGTGTTCCGGGGAGGGGTATCCGGTGAATATCACACGCTGTCTTGAGCTTCTTGAAAAAGCAGCGCTTTTGGGCAATACGCGCGCTGCAAACAATCTAGGGAATTACTATGCCAGGATCGGTAAGCTGGGTGCGGCAAACACAAAAGGTAAGAACCCTGATGCGGCGTTAAAGTGGTATCAAGTGGCTGCAGACTGCGGCAATATTGGTGGCATGGAGAATATACTGGCTCTGGCACCCGACTCTCTGGAAGCTCGTATGTTCGAGCCGCTGATTTTTGCTCAAGACAACTGACATACGCAATCATAAAATCGGTGATCCCACGATCGACAGATGTGCGCTCATCCCCGGAAATGACAAACCCCCGAAGCATCTGCCCGGGGGTCGTCGTTTTGGTCGTACAATGCGTAAGACAGTGCTTATACCAACGGCCCAATTAATTGACCTTTATCCATTCTCGATCTGTGATTGAAGTTATGCGTTCAGGGTCGTTCGCAAAGAAGTTCCAGGCCCGGGCGCATTTTTCGAGGATTTCCTCATATGTGTCGAAGACAGAGACAGCGGGTTTGTTCGACCGCAGATAGGCCCAAACGTTTTCCATTGGGTTCAATTCCGGTGAGTATGGGGGCAGTTTTACGAGTGTAGTATTATCTGGCACCTGCAAGCATTTTGCTCCGTGCCAACCAGCCCCGTCGATGATGAGCAAGGCATGTGCGCCGGGTGCGATTGTCTTTGCGATCTCATCGAGATGCAGCCCCATTGCTTCGGCGTTGACGTAAGGCAGGACCAGCCCAGCCGCCGTGCCACAGGCAGGACAGGCTGCGCCGAAGATACAGCTCCATTTGCAGCGCGTATCACGTGGTGCGCGCGGGCGGGTTCCACGCCTGGCCCATTTGCGGGTGAGGGTTCCTTGCTGCCCGACGCGGGCTTCATCCTGGAACCATACCTCAAGCGGCTTCCCCTTTGCATGTTTTGGCAGGGTATCGGCTATGAGGCTGGCAAAGTTTTTTTAAAAGCCTGCTGTGCAGCGGGATCAGTTCCGGGATGCTCCGGGCGCACGGAAAGGCGACGAAAACCATGCCTGGCTGGATACTTGCCAATCGTACGTTCATGTAGCTTTACGTCGAATTCTTCTTCAACGCGGACCTGCAAATCGGCACAGCGCCACCGCACTACGCCATCTTTTGCCGGGTCAGGCCCAGCCTCAACCCAAGCCACAAACAGCGCCTGTTGCTCCAGGGACAGGCGTGGTTTTGCACCCTTGCCACACCGATCAGAAAGCCCACCAAGGCCCTCTGCATTGTAGCGATGCACCCGGTCTCTGGGAGTTTGGCGATCCATACCGCTGCTACGGGCCGCTGTTGCGCGGTCCACATCGTCAAGCACCAGCGCTATGGCGAGTATTCGACGGACAACACGACCATCCCTGGTTCGCTTTGCAGCACAACGCAAATCTTGCGCGGACATATCTGTGCGCGTAATCTTGACTGCCCCACCCATGAGCACCTCCTTGCTTCTGGAGGCCATTGATTCAGAAATGCAGTAAATTTGAAATCACAAAAGTGAGTCAGACATTAAGGCCGCTGGTATTACAGCAGCCCCTCACGCTGTGCCTTTTTACGGGCCAGCTTGCGGGCGCGCCGGATAGCTTCGGCTTTCTCGCGCGCTTTTTTCTCGGACGGTTTCTCGAAATGTTGCTTCAGCTTCATTTCGCGGAAAACGCCTTCACGCTGTAGTTTTTTCTTCAGGGTCCGAAGCGCCTGATCGACATTGTTGTCACGAACCGATACCTGCATGTGGTTTTCACCACCTTTCTAGTTTGAGATTGCATGGATTTGCAGGAGGCGCATTTATAGCAAAGCTGTATGTAATTGTCCAGTCTTGCGCGGGTTGCTGTCAGGGGTATCGCATGAATAGCATCTTTTGGTTTGCCTTGATCTTCCATCTCTGATTCAGTTTTCCAAAGTTTATGTCTGGAGGGCGCTGCTTTGGAAAATACCGTGTTGTTTCAATCTTTTGCCTCGCCGATTTCTGATCCCCGCCAGGAGACGAAGGTGTTGTATCCACTTGATGGGATTCCGCTTTTGAGCCTGTGCGGAGTGGTGTCGGGGTGTGGGAGTTTTGTCGATGTTGCCCTTTATGGCGAGGAAAAGTCGGGTTTCCTGCGCAAGTTGGCTACGTTTGAGCATGGCATACCCTCCCGTGACACGCTTTCGACGGTGTTTCGGGCGCTTGATCCTGAAGAGTTCAACGCAGCCTTTGCCGCGTGGGCGTCCGGGTTGGCCGGGCGCGTTGGAGGAACGCTCGTTGCCATTGACGGCAAGACAGCGCGAGGCTCAAGGGCCGGTGGTGAAACGCCTCTGCATCTGATCCCGGCCCGGTGTAACGATCTACGCCTCGTGCCCGGCCAGCAAGCCGGCGCGCACAAAAGGAACGGGATCAGGGACATCCCCGTTCTCCTGGATTTGCTTTTCCTTGAGGGAGCAACCGTGACGCTGGATGCGATGGGGCGCCAACGTGAGATCGCCTGCAAAATCCGTGACAAGGGTGCTGACTATGTGCTGGCCCTGAAGGGCAATCAGGGGCTTCTCCATGAAGACGTGAAACTGTGGTTCGAAGAACAGGATCGGGAAAACACAGAATCATTACAGACGGTTGACGGCGACAAGGATAGGATTGAAACGCGAACATACACCCAATGCGACGCCATCGGCCGGTTGAAAAAGCGCCATCCCCATCGGGAGGGGTTGGTCAGCATTGGCCGCGTCGTCCCGCTTCGGGAAAGTGGCGGGAAGACGACACGGCAAACGCGGTACTTCATCCCGTCCCTGCCGAAAGACGCCGCGCGCCTTGCCCATGCCGTACGCTCTCACCGGGGAATTGAAAACCGCCTCCACCGGGTGCTTGATGTCACCTTCCGCCATGACGACAGCCGGATACGAAAAGATCACGCACCCGCCAACTTCGCCGTCATCAAGCACATCGCAATGAATTTGCTCAACAAAGCAAAAAGCGAGAACTCCCTCGGAGGAATGCGGAAAAAGGCAGGCTGGAACAACCGCTTCCCGCTTCAAATCCTCGCGCCGTGAAACTCATGCGATTCCCCTGGGGTTGCTGTGACCGCCTTAGAGGCTGTTCCAAAAGTAGTTGAGTGATATCACGTGTTTATGATTCATTGGTTTTGAAAGAACCTGGAGGATCCCATGACGTGGACAGACATCACCCGCGCGGAGCACAGGCGTAAAACGGGCTTTTATCCAAGCGATTTAACTATGGAGGAATGGGCGCTTGTTCGGCCCCTGTTACCTGCCGCGAAGCGAGGTGGTCGCCCTCGCAAGACGAATCCGCGCCGTGTTGTGAACGCGATTATGTATATGGCGAGCACGGGATGTCAGTGGCGCATGATCCCGCGGGATTTCCCGGCGATCTCGACTGTGCAGAACTGTTTTTACGACTGGCGCGACAACGCTCTGTTACACCGGATCAACCATCTGTCAATGATGGCGGCGCGCGAATTGTCGGGCCGTGAGGCGAGCCCCACTGCGGGCGTTATTGACAGCCAGAGCGTAAAAACAACGGAAAGCGGCGGCATTTCAGGCTTTGATGCGGGCAAAAAGATCAAAGGGCGCAAGCGTCACATCGTGACAGACACGCAAGGTTTCCTGTTACCGATCCTTGTTCACGCCGCCGATATACAGGATCGGGATGGTGCTGTGGATGTTCTCAAAGCACTGCGCATCCGCTTCCCGCGGCTGGGGCACATCTTTGCGGACGCAGGATATGCAGGGCCAAAGCTTCGGGATGCTTTGGCCCTGCAGGGAAAATGGACATTGGAGATTGTCAAGCGCCCTGACAAAGCCGAGGGGTTCGTTCTTCCACCACGAAGACGGGGTGTCGAGCGAACATTCGCGTGGCCGGGACGTTGCCGTCGTTTGGCAAAAGATCGGGAGGCAACCGTTGAAAGTTCCGTAGCATGGGTTTTGGTTGCCGGTATTCGTCTCTTGACAAGGCGGATAGCAAGGCATTCTGTTCAAACATAAACTTTTGAGTCAGACTCTTAGAACAGAAAATCGTTGGACCCGAGGTCACCCAAATCGGTGTTGAGCAGGGTCATGACGTTACCATCCAGGTCGTCGATTCGCACCGAATTTCCGGACTGTTGCATGTGGCCGTCGGACATCAGATCGCCGTAACTGTCTATGGATGCAACGCCGCGCAGGTCGATCCTTTCGCCTGCTTGACTGGCATTGAAGTCGGTCACGACATCATTGCCGCTGGCGAAGACAAAGACATCGGCACCCGTCCCGCCGGTCATGGTATCATTGCCTGCCCCGCCCTTTAACCGGTCGTTGCCGCTGCCACCATACATGCGGTCATTGCCATTGCCGCCGTGGATCTGATCGTTGCCCTTGTTGCCGTGTAGCCGGTCATCACCCGCGTTGCCGGATATCTGGTCATCACCGCTGTTGCCGCGTATGGAATCATCGCCTTTTGCGCCAATGAGCCTGTCCGATCCGCTACCGCCATGGACGGTGTCCTGACCGCTGCCCCCATGTGCCAGATCGTTCCCCGCGCCGCCGTTGATCTGGTCATCGCCCGAATTGCCGCGCAGCGTGTCGTTGCCGCCCAACCCATCCAGTTGGTCATCGCCACCCAAACCCGACATCTGATTGGCAGCCGCTGTACCCTCCAGGTCGTCGCCCTGGGTCGGGGTATTTGGCTGTGGCGGGCTTGGCGGAGCAGGAGGAAGGGTGCCCGCGTCCAGTTGCACGGGGGCGCTGGTGCGGGCGAAATTCTGCGTTACATAAACGACGTCAAAGCCATTGTTGTCTCCTTCTTCAATGCCGATGCCGAGCACTTCGAAATTGGGGTTCAGGATATTGGCCCTGTGACCGGGGCTGTTCATCAGGCCACGATGCAGGTCGGCGACATCGTCGGCGATTCCAGGTGCGCCGCGTTCTGGCCGCGTTCTGACTGATACGCAATGTTTTCAGCTCACGTCCAGGCGCCCGAGAACTCGAACCCGGCATCGCGCATCCGGTCGCCCGCGCTTGGCCCGTTTGCGCCCGTGTGACTGAAAATGCCAGTGCGATCCATCCAGGCTGTGTGATCTTCGCTTGACTCATTCAGGCGGAGTTCCAGCTCTAAAGGGTCAAGCCCGCGCGAGGTGCGCTCTTGATTGATGAGGGACAGCATTTGGCGTTCGAATGAGCTTGCAACAGACATTTTCTCTTCCTTTGAATTCTCTGGTCGATCCCTTCTTTCGAGCATCTCAACGATCAACAATGATTTGAGGCGCGGTGCCGGATTTCTGCATGATCATGCAGGACATAGCGCCGTAATGTGGCAAAATTCCGCACGGATCGGGCCGTGAATTCCCGTCACGGCAAGGACTTGCCGGATGGATCGGCGATCGGCGGGTGGCCGCTTTGCGTCCCTGTTCGCGGGACGCCGCCGGTGGCGGGGCCATAGAGAAGCCTGGCCAGCCTTGCTCTTGCTCTTGGATGGGCCTAAGTCTTTTGCATGACAGATCATCCGCAAGACATCACCGCGCAATTGCTCGAAGCGGCCCTGCCGCATGTGCCTTTCGACGGCTGGAGCGAGGCCAGTTTTCAGGCGGCCATCGAGGAATCCGGGGTGTGCCCGGGTGTGGCCCGGGCGGCCTGCCCGCGCGGGGCGGTTACGCTGGCGCTGGCCTATCACGCCGCTGGAGATGACGCGATGCTGGCGGCGCTGGAACAGGCCGATCTGGCTGATATGCGCTTTCGCGACCGCATCGCCCATGCGGTGCGTCTGCGCCTTGAGGCTGTCGAAGACAAAGAACTGGTGCGCTGCGGTGTGACCTTGTTTGCGCTGCCCACATATGCCGTCGATGGCGCGCAGGCGATCTGGGGCACCTGTGACAAAATCTGGACCGCTCTTGGCGACAGTTCGGATGACATCAACTGGTACACCAAGCGGATGACGCTATCGGGCGTCTACAGCGCGACCGTTCTGTATTGGCTGGGCGATGACAGCCCTGATCACGCCGCCACCTGGGCGTTTCTGGACCGGCGCATTGACGATGTGATGCAGATCGAGACCTTCAAGGCACAGATGCGATCCAACAAGCTGATCTCGGGGCTGATGGCCGGGCCGATGTCGGTTTTGGGCCGTATCCGCGCGCCGCGCCCCCAAGGGCCGACGGGGATGCCCGGACGCTGGACCGGCCCCAATCGAGGATAGCGACATGAGCAACGACATGCAGGCGGTTGAGATTACCGAGGCCGGTGGCCCTGACGTGCTGAAACCCACCACCCGGCCCGTGCCCACGCCCCGCCCCGGCGAGGTGGTGATTAAAGTGGCTTACGCGGGCGTCAACCGCCCCGATGCGCTGCAACGCGCGGGGTTGTATGCGCCGCCCCCCACCGCCAGTGATCTGCCGGGGCTTGAAGCGGCGGGCGAGATCACGGCCCTGGGCGGAGGTGTGAGTGATTGGGCCGTGGGCGATGAGGTCTGTGCCTTGTTGCCCGGGGGCGGATATGCCGAATATGTCGCCACCCCGGCCGCCCATTGCCTGCCTGTGCCGACCGGTATGGGCCTGCGCGAGGCGGCGTGCCTGCCCGAGACGTTTTTCACCGTCTGGTCCAATGTCTTCCTGCGCGGCGGTTTGCAGGCGGGAGAACGGTTCCTGGTGCATGGCGGCTCGTCCGGGATTGGCACGACCGCGATTCAACTGACCAAGGCCTTTGGCGCGCGCGTCTTTGCCACTGCGGGCTCCGAGGCTAAGTGCAAGGCCTGTGCCGATCTGGGGGCGGAGCGTGCGATCAATTACCGCGATGAAGATTTCGTCGAGATTCTCAAGGGCGAGGGTGGTGCCAACCTGATCCTTGATATGGTGGGCGGCCCCTATCTGCCGCGCAATATCAAGGCGCTGGCCGATGACGGACGGCTGGTGCAAATCGCCTTTCTGCAAGGCCCCAAGGTCGAGCTGAATTTCATGCCTGTGATGATGCGCCGTCTGACGATCACCGGGTCCACCCTGCGCCCGCAAAGCGATCAGGCCAAGGCCCGGATCGCTGCCGATCTGCGCGCCCATGTCTGGCCGCTGATTGAGGCCGGACGCGTGGCCCCGGTGATGGACAGTGAATATGCCCTGACCGATGCGGCCAAGGCCCATGCCCATATGGAGGCGGGCGATCACATTGGCAAAATCGTGTTGAACGTAGGCTAGGGCATGGGGGCCGCGTCGCTGTTCATCTGTCTGTTGGCGCTGGTCAGCCTGGGGCTTAGCGGCATTGCCCTGTCACGCGACACGCCCCTGGACTGGCGCTTTGCCGTGCCACAGATCGCGGCCTCAGAAGATGCCCCTCGGTTCGACTCATTGCTGGATTACACCGCCCCCAAGGGGCAGGCTCATTCGCCTGCAATCCTGCTGGATGGGCAGGGGTTCTCGATTGCGTGGTTTGAAGGCTCGGCCGAAGCGCAAGCGGATGTCGACATCTATGCCGTGCACTTTGCGCAGCAAGACGGCGCATGGGAGGCTGGAGAGGGTACAGCGCTGATCACGCGCAGGGCCTTGGGGCAGGCGTTTGATCCGCGCCAGTTGGTGGTCACCTTGGGCAATATGGTGCAAAACGACGCTGAAACGGGCGCAATCTATGCCACGGTTGTATCGGTGGGCGGCTGGGCGATGGCGTCGGTTGCCGATCTGCGGATGGAGGCGGGGCAGGTGGCCACGGCGCGCAAGTTGAACCTGTCGCCATTTCTGAACCGATCGCATTTGGTGAAGTCGCCGATGGTGGCCTATAGGGATGGCAGCCCTGGCCTGCCTGCCTATTTTGAGATGGGCGGGGCGCATGGCACGCTGGTTCGCCTGGCCCCGGATGGCCGGGTGCGTGACACGCGGCGCATCGACGGGCCGGGTGTCAAGCCGATCCAGCCAATGATCGTGCCGCTGGATGACACCCGCGCGGTGGCCTTTCTGCGCGATTTTGATCCCAGCCATGTGCTGTGGGTCAGTCATACCGAAGATGGTGGTCAAAGCTGGAGCACGGTCGTGCCAACCGATATTCCCAATCCTAGCGCCCCAGTCGCGGCTTTGGCCTTGCGTGACGGGCGTTTATTGATGGTGATGAATCATGATGCGGCGGGCGCTGATCGGCTGCGTCTGGCCGTATCGGACGATGCCGGGGCCAGTTGGGCGGTCATTCACACATTAGAGGATGATGGCGGGGATGCGCGGTATCCGATGCTGCGTCGTTTGCCCCAGGGCGATATCCTGCTGGCCTACTCGCACGCGACCAAACGCGGTATCCGCGCGGCGATTTTCAATGATGCATGGGTCGAGGTGCAATGAGCAGTGGGCTGTCCTCCGTGTTTCTGGCGATCCTGCTGGGCTGGGTGGCATGGGGCGTGACATCCTTGTTGATCTCGGGCCCGGTGTCGATCCTGATCGGTGCGGCAACCGGCGCGTTGGTGATGTTGTTCCTGCGTGACACGCTGATCGTCAGCGGGGCGATGGCCTTGCTTGAGCCGATCGGGGTGATCCTGCCCCTGCTTATCCTGCGGCAGGCCGCCATTGCGATGGGATGGCCATTGCCGACATTCACCAGCCTCGAATTGTCGGCTTTTCTGGTGGTTTATGTGCTGTTCCTAGCCGCCTCTATGGGCGTGGTGCCGGTTGATCCCTACCGGCTGGGCTATGCCCCGGGCGCTGTGGCGGTGATGGTGTTAATGCTGTGCCTTTATGGGCTGTTGAGCGGCAATTGGTTTGTGCCCGTCGTCGCTGTGATGGGACAACTGTTGTGGGTTCTGGGGCATGGCAGCAGCAACTGGTTTGACCATGTCGTGCACGCCACATTGGTGGCTGTGGTCGTGGTGGTTCTGTTGTTGCGGTTGGTGGGATAGGGCATGGTGGGCGCGTCGCTGATTGAGAAGCTGCGCCGCCGGGTGTCTTCGGTCCGGCATCAACGACGGTTTCAGCGCTCTCTGGAGCATATGCATGGTCCAAGCCACCTCGACACACCAACAGATGCTGTGGTCGTCGTGGCGCTCGTGCGCGACGGGATGTTCTATCTCGATGCGTTTCTGCGCCACTACCGCACCCTTGGGGCGGCGCAGTTTGTGTTCTGCGACAATGGCTCGACCGATGGCACGATTGAGCGGCTGAAAGCCGAGCCGGATGTGGTGATTCTGCGCTCGGACCTGCCCTGGGGTGAGATTGAAAATACCTTCCGGACCTATGCCGCCAGGCGATACGCGTCCGGGCGCTGGTGCCTCTTTGCCGACATGGATGAAATGTTCGCCTTTGAGGGTGACGCGCAGATCGGCTTGCCGGGCTTGACCCGGTATCTACAGGATCAAGGTCATACCGCCCTGGTGGCCCAGATGCTTGAAATGATGCCCGAGGGACCGCTGAGCGACGCGGCGACGCTGAGATATGAACAGGCTCTGGAGGCGTTCTGCTGGTATGATCTGCGCGCGGTCGAGCGGCACAGCTATCACGATCCATCCATCGGATTCTCATGGTTTTTGCAGCAAAACAGGCTGAGCAATCCACAAATCGAGATGTTGTTTGGCGGTCTGCGTAAGCGGGTCTTTGATGAGCACTGTTGTCTGACCAAGCATCCGCTGGTGCGGGTGGTGGATGGGGTGGAGCCGGGCGTGCACCCCCATGCGGCGGCACAAGTACGCGTGGCCGATTTCACTGCCCTGATCCGCCACTACAAATTCGCCGTGGATGCAGCCGCACGAGACGCGGATACGATCAGACGTCAGGCGATCTCTCATGGCGAAGACCGTCAGCGACAAGCCAGATTTGAGACTGATCCGCAGCTCTCCCTGTGGTCGGACCAAACCCGGCGGTTTGATGGTTTGGAGACGCTTTACAAGGCTGGATTCCTGGTGCGCTCCGAGGCATTTACGCGCCATTTAGAGCAGGTCAAAGCATGACCCGGATCGCCGCCGTGATCATCTGGCGCAATGAGGGCGCTCGGTTTCTGGCCTGTCTGGACTGGCTGCCCGAGACGCTGGCCCCGGTGATCTATGTCGATTCAGGCTCGACCGATGGCAGTGTCGCAGCAGCCCGTGCGCAGGATGTGCAGGTGGTGACCTTGGACACAAGCCTACCCTTCACCGCCGCGCGGGCGCGTAATGCTGGGCTGGCGGTGTTGCCCGAGGATATCGAATTCGTCCAGTTAATCGATGGCGATTGCGCCTTGCAGGAGGGTTGGATTGACGTCGCTGCGAACGCTTTGACGGCCAATCCCAAACTGGCCGTGGTCTGTGGGCGTCGGCAGGAGCGTCATCCCGAGGCCAGCATCTATAATCAGTTGTGCGATTAGGAATGGGACACGCCCATTGGCCCCGCACTGGCCTGTGGTGGGGATGCGATGATTCGCCTTGACGCGCTGCGCGACGTCGAGGGTTATCGCGACGATCTGATCGCCGGGGAAGAACCAGAACTTTGCGTGCGTTTGCGCGCTGCTGGGTGCGGGATCGAACGGCTGGATGCACCGATGACATGGCACGACGCGGCGATGAGCCGGTGTAGCGCGCCAATCAAAATGAGCAATTACGCCAATCAAGTGCGCAATCGACGTGATTTTCCCGGGTATTTACATGGGTATTTACCGTTGATTTTCCCGGCGCTTTTCTTCTTGATTGCGCACTTGATTGGCGCACGGTACGTTCACCCTTCCAAATCGGTGCAGGGGGTTCACTTCCTGTCGTGTCTCGATCTGTAGGGCGCGGTGGCGGTTGGGATGATGACGGTTGATGTGGCGGGCGCACCTGCCCCACCCGGACCGGGCAATGGGGTTATGGTGACGGTGAGCCTCGCTCCGGCGGCAAGTTCAGTGGCCCATTCTGCATTCAGTTTTCCGTTGGGGATATTCTCCGGGGCTGCGGGATCGTTTGAAACAAGGGATGCGCCTGCCCATTGGCCTGCGACGGCAAGGGACAGGGACACCCGGGTGGATCCCTCCATGATGCGGGCTTGCTGTAAAACGCGGAGCAATATTGGGCCACAGAAGCGGCTGCATATCGCAGTTGTAGCGGAGTAAAAGTCCGCCAGTTTGTGCCCTTCGTTTATTCGGAGGGCGGGAGATGTATTCTGTGGATATTTATAGTCGTGTGCGCCGTGCTTGTTTGAAGGACGGTATGTCTGGCCGAGAAGCGGCGCGGTTTTTCAACATGGCGTAATCAGGATCAGCACTCAGTTACCCCTGTTATTCTGGATGCACATGCAATTGAAAAGGAGACTGACCAATGGAATATTTTGCTGGTTTGGATGTGTCCATGGAAGAGACGCATATCTGCATTCTGGATCGTGAAGGGGCCCTTATTCGTGAAGGAAAAGCGAGCTCAACACCAAAAGCGATCGCTGACTTCCTCGCTTCTGGACCACCATGTGCCAAAGTTGTATTTGAAACGGGACGGATGGCACCAATGCTTTACCATGGGCTGACGGAGCTTGGTGTCCCGGTTGTTTGCATCGAGAGCAGGCAAGCATATCAGGCCCTTAAATCTCTGGCCGGCCACAAGACGGACCGCAATGATGCCCGCGGTTTGGCACACCTGGCGCGGACGGGATTCTACAAGCCGACCCATGTCAAATCACTGTCAGCGCACGCAATCCGGTCGCTGATCGCAGCCCGCAAGAAGCTGGTCGGACAGCGTGTGACGCTCGACAATCAGATCCGCGGTCTGGTCGTCGTCTTCGGCGTGCGGCTGCCACGAGCTTTGTCTCCGGCATTCAAAAACGCGGCGCTAAAAGTTAGCGATGGAGTGCTTGGCCTCCATGCCGCAATTTGCGGACTGTTCGCAGCACGCGAAGCAATCCTCGCGGCGGTTGCAGCCATTGATGGCGACATCAAAAAGATGACCCGCAAATCCGAAGTCTGCCAGCGCCTTATGACGGTACCAGGGGTCGGTCCGATCACAGCATTGGCCTTTGCCGCAGCAATTGATGATCCGTCGCGTTTCAGGAAATCGCGTGATGTGGGGGCGTATCTTGGACTGGTGCCGCGACGGCATCAATCTGGTGAAATCGACTACACGGGCAGCATCTCAAAGCGGGGCGACGTGCGCGTCAGAACGCTTCTCTATGAGGCCGCCAATGTGATGCTGACGCGGTATGCCGCTCCGCTCAAATTGAAGACATGGGCCCTCGCAATCGGTGCGCGCTCAACGATGAGAAAGGCCCGAGTGGCTCTGGCGCGTCGTCTGGCAATCATACTTCATGCCATTATGCGAGACAAAACTGACTTCCAGTCCGCGTAAGGCTTACGAGGCGACAACGAGGATTCCTAAATCAAAGTTCCCATCTGGGACGATGCCCGAGGGAGGGCGTGAGACACGGCGCCGATTCTGTAGCAACAGCCAAGACCAACGGTATGATTGCGGTTTCAACATTGCCGACCCACACCCAGCCAACCCCATCATGAACCTCAGAGTTCGAAGAGAACAAAGGCAACCTCTGACATCAAAAGCAGGAAACTCAGGAAACACGCATTGACAGATTAGAGAACAAAGATCGTAAGACGATCGCGAAGATGCTGCGCCATGAACTTCCGCCTGGGTATCGTCGGTCGGAAGCGCCTCGGCGGCCAACGCTTGATGGTTATGTTGGTGTGGTCGATGAGATACTGCGCACAGACAAAGCCCTGATCAAAAAGCAGCGACACACGGCCAAGCGCATCTTTGAACGGCTGCGCGATGAGCATGGATATGCTGGCAGCCTGACCACGGTGACCTATTACGTGCGCGAGCAAAAACGGCGCACCAAAGAGGTGTTTGTGCCGTTGTCGCATCGGCCGGGCCATGCGCAGGTTGATTTTGGTGAGACGCTGGGCGTGATCGGTGGCGTGGAATGCAAGATCCACTTCTTCGTGATGAGCTTGCCACATTCTGATGCGGTGTTTGTGAAGGGATATCCAGCTGAGACAACCGAGGCGTTTTGCGATGGCCATGTGTCCGCCTTTGCATTCTTTGGCGGCATTCCGCAATCCATTCTCTACGACAATACCAAGATCGCCGTGGCTCGGATACTCGGGGATAAGACGCGCATCCGCACACGTCGGTTTACGGAACTGCAGTCGCATTACTTGTTTGATGACAAGTTTGGCAGACCCGCGCGAGGGAACGATAAAGGCAACGTTGAGGGCATGGTTGGATACACCCGCCGCAACTTCATGGTTCCCGCACCTCGCTATGACAGCTTTGATGATCTGAACGCACATTTGGAAGAGAAGTGTTTAGCACGTCAGGCCGATACGTTGCGGGGTCACACCCAAACCATAGGCGCACGCCTGATGTCGGATTTGGATGCTCTGATGGGATTGCCCGTCGCAGAATATGAAGCCTGCGATCACGTCAGCACGCGTGCAACGTCGATCTCAATGGTGCGCTATCGCAGCAATGATTACTCGGTGCCAGTAGCCTATGCGCACCACGATGTTCATGTGCGTGGGTTTGTGCATGAGGTTATCATCGGCTGCGGCAATGAGATTATTGCGCGGCACAAACGATCCTACACATCAGCGGATATGGTCTTTGACCCATTGCACTTTTTGCCCCTGCTTGAACAAAAGGTGGGTGCCCTGGATCAGGCCGCGCCTTTGCAGGGTTGGCATTTGCCAGATGTATTTGCCACGCTGCACCGACTGCTTGAAGCCAGAATGGGTAAGCCGGGCAAGCGAGAATACGTTCAAGTCTTGCGCCTTTTGGAGACCTTCGAAATGGATGTTGTGCAAGGCGCAATCCAGCAGGCAATAGATATGGGTGCAATTGGCTATGACGCCGTAAAACACCTTGTACTGTGTCGGGTTGAGAAGCGGCCACCACGATTGGATTTGGACTTCTATCCATACTTGCCCAAGGCCAATGTCGGCACAACACGCCCATCCAGTTACATGAGCTTGATGGGAAGGACCGCGGCATGACCGAAGCCCCTCGGATTCTTCTACGGCATCATCTTAAACAACTGCGACTGCCAACGTTCCAAGGCGAGTATGCCAAACAGGCGCAGCTCTGTGCTGCAGAGAACAAAGATCACATCCACTATCTGGCGCGGCTGTGTGAGATGGAATTGATCGACCGCGAACGCCGGATGATTGAACGGCGCATCAAAGCGGCGAAGTTCCCCAGCACCAAGAGCTTGGATAGCTTTGACTTCAAGATCATGCCAAGCTTGAACAAGCCCCTGACGATGGATCTGGCACGATGCGATTACGTTAATCGCAGGGAGAACATCATCGCGCTCGGCCCGTCAGGCACGGGCAAGACACACATCGCTCTGGGACTTGGGCTGGCTGCATGTCAAAGAGGACTGAAGGTGCGCTTCACAACGGCTGCGGCATTAGTCCATGATCTGATCGAGGCTCAAGATGAGCGGAGATTGCAGCGCCTTCAAAAGCAACTGACCAGCCAGAACCTGTTGATCATTGATGAACTGGGCTTCGTACCGCTCAGCAAATCTGGCGCAGAGCTGCTCTTCGAGGTCATATCCCAATGCTATGAACGCGGCTCCATCATCATAACCTCGAACCTGCCCTTCGATGAATGGACTGAAGTCTTTGGCTCTGAGCGGCTGACCGGTGCGCTACTCGATCGTTTAACCCATCACGTCCACATCCTCGAGATGAATGGCGAAAGCTATCGGCTCAAACACAGTCGCAACAACCGAAAATAACCAGCCCGCAATCACAGTCAGAATAATGCTGGCCTTATGGCCAGCATGCGCTTTGGCACGCTTCAGCTTTGTGACGAGCACGCGTGCAAAAGCGCCACAAAAACATCAACCGAAGTGGCCCATTTTTACGCCGCGACATGGACCCATTTTACTCTGCGATTGACAATCGCAAAGATCAGGTCTTTATTGGAGGTTGAAGCAGACGCCATTCCGAAAGCCCATGAGGATCAAGGTGTCGATACCGACGAACGAGACCAGTCCCAGCCGTGCCCCAAATGCGGTGGCGCAATGATCATCATCGAGACCTTCATGCGGGGCCAAACACCCAAGTCCCGCGCACCGCCATGGGAGGACGCCGCATGATACGACTATCAAATCGGGTTCTTCATTACGCGGACGCCGGACCCATCGGTGCGACCATCCCGCCAAAACCTGCGCTACAACAGGCCAATGGCGGCAAAACGGGATATCAATCAGCCAAATCGGGCTGGGAAAATCGACTTATCAGCGCTGCTTGTCATCACGCAGCCGATAGTTCTGCACATCAATCACCGCAGCCATAGTACACAATCCCCATAGCACCGAAATCCGCCCACGCTTTCCTCCTTGTCAGATTTGTCGCCGCTGCATCTCACGATGACAACAGCCACAAACCTTGGACAAGGACGAAACCGCTCTCGCGGTATTGGCGCTTGTGTCGAGGGTTTCGCGCTGATCGAAGCGCCGTGATTTTGTGAACTGACGATTCTGTTGGACGATTGGGACCTTCTCAATCTGACGATAGGAGGTTTCAATGTCAGACCAATATGTACCTGCACTGCGCCAGCGATTTCTCGAAGATATGCGGATCAAAGGGCTGCAGTCGAAAACGCAGACAATGTATTTGCGAGGGATGCGGGATTTTACGCGGTTTCTGGGTCACGCGCCGGATAGCGCGACACCGGAAGAGCTGCGGGCGTTCCAGCTCGATATGAAGGAGCGCGGCATTGGCGCACCGACCTTCAACAACCGGCTGACAGTGTTGAGTTTCTTCTTTGCGACGACGTGCCCGCGTCCCG
Organism: Roseovarius sp.; assembly: GCA_965207105.1. Lineage (GTDB taxonomy): Bacteria > Pseudomonadota > Alphaproteobacteria > Rhodobacterales > Rhodobacteraceae > Roseovarius. Next base: position 231,650 of record CBDBLS010000040.1, read on the forward strand.
AGATGAAGCGGCATATGCGCTATCAACGGGCGGCTAAGAAGATCCCCGTTGTGCTCAGCGCCGAGGAAGTCGCGCGTATTATCGAAGCGGCACCTGGGCCTGGGTTACGATACCGCGCGGCCTTCAGCGTGGCCTATGGTGGCGGGCTGCGCGCCAGCGAGGTCACCCATCTCAAAGTTGGCGACATAGATAGCGACCGGATGCTGATCCGGATTGAGCAAGGTAAGGGTCGTAAGGACCGGCAGGTCATGTTGTCGCCGAACCTTCTGAGCCTGTTGCGCGACTATTACCGAGAAGTGCGGCCGAGAGGTTGGATGTTCCCGGGTCGTAACCGGATCGATCCAATCTCGACGCGGCAGTTCAATCGGGCCTTTGGGGTCGCATGCGATTTTGCAGAGATCAAGAAGCAGGTGTCGCCCCACACTCTGCGGCACAGCTTTGCCACGCATCTGCTGGAGGGTGGGACCGACATCCGGGTGATCCAAGTGCTTCTGGGCCATGCCAAGCTGGAAACGACGACGATCTATACCAAGGTGGCAACCAAGACGATCCAGAGTGTCACCAGCCCGTTTGATCTGCTGGTGCGGCGGGAGGCCGGACCCGGTTAAACTAGGCTTCCATGTCTCGCCTCAAGCTGGAGGTCGCAGACATCTTCCGCGCCCATGGTGCTACCTATCGCCTGGCCCACGCCGGACACTTGAACCTACAGCAGTTAAAAGTGATGTCGGCGATAGAGAGCTGCCGGACCGCTGTGCTTGGCGGGCATGTTGCCGCTTGCACCAAATGCAGTCACCAGCACATCGCCTACAACTCGTGCCGCAATCGGCATTGCCCGAAGTGCCAAGGTGCAGCGGCGCAGGACTGGATGCAGGCGCGCATGGAAGACTTGTTGCCCATTGAGTATTTCCACGTGGTCTTCACGCTGCCATCGCAAATCGCCGACATTGCCTTCCAGAACAAAGCGGTGGTCTACGGCCTCCTGTTCAAGGCGGCGGCGCAAACTCTGCTGACAATCGCAGCCGATCCAAAACATCTTGGTGCAAAGATTGGCATGACGAGCGTGCTGCATACATGGGGATCCGCGATGACGCACCACCCGCATGTGCATATCATCGTGCCGGGCGGTGGATTGTCGTCCGATGGCAAGCGCTGGAAGAACTGCCGCTCAGGCTTCTTCCTGCCGGTAAAGGTGCTCGCGCGTTTGTTCCGCCGCCTGTTCCTCGAAGGGCTGAGCGGATTGCACAAAGCAGGCAAGCTGCGCTTCTTCGGCAAACTGGCAAAGCTGGCCGACCCCGATACCTTCGCCGCCCATCTCGCGCCGCTGCGCAAAACCAACTGGGTGGTTTATGCCAAACCACCCTTCGGCGGGCCTGAGGCCGTGCTGGCGTACTTGAGCCGTTACACGCACCGCGTGGCGATCTCAAACCACCGCCTGATCAGCGCTGATGCCAACACTGTGGCCTTCCGGTGGAAAGATTATCGCATCAAACGTGGGGACAGGATGAAGGTCATGCGTCTGCCGACGTCCGAGTTCATCCGTCGCTTCCTGATCCATGTCCTGCCCTCCGGCTTCCACCGCATCCGCCACACAGGCTTCCTCGCGAACGGCATCCGTCGCGACAGGATCGCAAAGATCAGGTCTTTATTGGAGGTTGAAGCAGACGCCATTCCGAAAGCCCATGAGGATCAAGGTGTCGATACCGACGAACGAGACCAGTCCCAGCCGTGCCCCAAATGCGGTGGCGCAATGATCATCATCGAGACCTTCATGCGGGGCCAAACACCCAAGTCCCGCGCACCGCCATGGGAGGACGCCGCATGATACGACTATCAAATCGGGTCCTTCATTACGCGGACGCCGGACCCATCGGTGCGACCATCCCGCCAAAACCTGCGCTACAACAGGCCAATGGCGGCAAAACGGGATATCAATCAGCCAAATCGGGCTGGGAAAATCGACTTATCAGCGCTGCTTGTCATCACGCAGCCGATAGTTCTGCACATCAATCACCGCAGCCATAGTACACAATCCCCATAGCACCGAAATCCGCCCACGCTTTCCTCCTTGTCAGATTTGTCGCCGCTGCATCTCACGATGACAACAGCCACAAACCTTGGACGAAGTGGACTTTAGCTTTTCTACTATCAGGACAAGGACGAAACCGCTCTCGCGGTATTGGCGCTTGTGTCGAGGGTTTCGCGCTGATCGAAGCGCCGTGATTTTGTGAACTGACGATTCTGTTGGACGATTGGGACCTTCTCAATCTGACGATAGGAGGTTTCAATGTCAGACCAATATGTACCTGCACTGCGCCAGCGATTTCTCGAAGATATGCGGATCAAAGGGCTGCAGTCGAAAACGCAGACAATGTATTTGCGAGGGATGCGGGATTTTACGCGGTTTCTGGGTCACGCGCCGGATAGCGCGACACCGGAAGAGCTGCGGGCGTTCCAGCTCGATATGAAGGAGCGCGGCATTGGCGCACCGACCTTCAACAACCGGCTGACAGTGTTGAGTTTCTTCTTTGCGACGACGTGCCCGCGTCCCGAGATGAAGCGGCATATGCGCTATCAACGGGCGGCTAAGAAGATCCCCGTTGTGCTCAGCGCCGAGGAAGTCGCGCGTATTATCGAAGCGGCACCTGGGCCTGGGTTACGATACCGCGCGGCCTTCAGCGTGGCCTATGGTGGCGGGCTGCGCGCCAGCGAGGTCACCCATCTCAAAGTTGGCGACATAGATAGCGACCGGATGCTGATCCGGATTGAGCAAGGTAAGGGTCGTAAGGACCGGCAGGTCATGTTGTCGCCGAACCTTCTGAGCCTGTTGCGCGACTATTACCGAGAAGTGCGGCCGAGAGGTTGGATGTTCCCGGGTCGTAACCGGATCGATCCAATCTCGACGCGGCAGTTCAATCGGGCCTTTGGGGTCGCATGCGATTTTGCAGAGATCAAGAAGCAGGTGTCGCCCCACACTCTGCGGCACAGCTTTGCCACGCATCTGCTGGAGGGTGGGACCGACATCCGGGTGATCCAAGTGCTTCTGGGCCATGCCAAGCTGGAAACGACGACGATCTATACCAAGGTGGCAACCAAGACGATCCAGAGTGTCACCAGCCCGTTTGATCTGCTGGTGCGGCGGGAGGCCGGACCCGGTTAAACTAGGCTTCCATGTCTCGCCTCAAGCTGGAGGTCGCAGACATCTTCCGCGCCCATGGTGCTACCTATCGCCTGGCCCACGCCGGACACTTGAACCTACAGCAGTTAAAAGTGATGTCGGCGATAGAGAGCTGCCGGACCGCTGTGCTTGGCGGGCATGTTGCCGCTTGCACCAAATGCAGTCACCAGCACATCGCCTACAACTCGTGCCGCAATCGGCATTGCCCGAAGTGCCAAGGTGCAGCGGCGCAGGACTGGATGCAGGCGCGCATGGAAGACTTGTTGCCCATTGAGTATTTCCACGTGGTCTTCACGCTGCCATCGCAAATCGCCGACATTGCCTTCCAGAACAAAGCGGTGGTCTACGGCCTCCTGTTCAAGGCGGCGGCGCAAACTCTGCTGACAATCGCAGCCGATCCAAAACATCTTGGTGCAAAGATTGGCATGACGAGCGTGCTGCATACATGGGGATCCGCGATGACGCACCACCCGCATGTGCATATCATCGTGCCGGGCGGTGGATTGTCGTCCGATGGCAAGCGCTGGAAGAACTGCCGCTCAGGCTTCTTCCTGCCGGTAAAGGTGCTCGCGCGTTTGTTCCGCCGCCTGTTCCTCGAAGGGCTGAGCGGATTGCACAAAGCAGGCAAGCTGCGCTTCTTCGGCAAACTGGCAAAGCTGGCCGACCCCGATACCTTCGCCGCCCATCTCGCGCCGCTGCGCAAAACCAACTGGGTGGTTTATGCCAAACCACCCTTCGGCGGGCCTGAGGCCGTGCTGGCGTACTTGAGCCGTTACACGCACCGCGTGGCGATCTCAAACCACCGCCTGATCAGCGCTGATGCCAACACTGTGGCCTTCCGGTGGAAAGATTATCGCATCAAACGTGGGGACAGGATGAAGGTCATGCGTCTGCCGACGTCCGAGTTCATCCGTCGCTTCCTGATCCATGTCCTGCCCTCCGGCTTCCACCGCATCCGCCACACAGGCTTCCTCGCGAACGGCATCCGTCGCGACAGGATCGCAAAGATCAGGTCTTTATTGGAGGTTGAAGCAGACGCCATTCCGAAAGCCCATGAGGATCAAGGTGTCGATACCGACGAACGAGACCAGTCCCAGCCGTGCCCCAAATGCGGTGGCGCAATGATCATCATCGAGACCTTCATGCGGGGCCAAACACCCAAGTCCCGCGCACCGCCATGGGAGGACGCCGCATGATACGACTATCAAATCGGGTCCTTCATTACGCGGACGCCGGACCCATCGGTGCGACCATCCCGCCAAAACCTGCGCTACAACAGGCCAATGGCGGCAAAACGGGATATCAATCAGCCAAATCGGGCTGGGAAAATCGACTTATCAGCGCTGCTTGTCATCACGCAGCCGATAGTTCTGCACATCAATCACCGCAGCCATAGTACACAATCCCCATAGCACCGAAATCCGCCCACGCTTTCCTCCTTGTCAGATTTGTCGCCGCTGCATCTCACGATGACAACAGCCACAAACCTTAGACGAAGTGGACTTTAGCTTTTCTACTATCAATGTCTGCTTCCCGACATTTTGCCAAAAAGGTCGCTCTTGGGAGGGTCTGAGCTGCTACATCTTTCTGATAAGATTGGGGCAAGCCTCTGTGTCACTTTAAAAATTTGGTTTCAGAGTTGTAAAACGCGGAGCAATATTGGGCCACAGAAGCGGCTGCATATCGCAGTTGTAGCGGAGTAAAAGTCCGCCAGTTTGTGCCCTTCGTTTATTCGGAGGGCGGGAGATGTATTCTGTGGATATTTATAGTCGTGTGCGCCGTGCTTGTTTGAAGGACGGTATGTCTGGCCGAGAAGCGGCGCGGTTTTTCAACATGGCGTAATCAGGATCAGCACTCAGTTACCCCTGTTATTCTGGATGCACATGCAATTGAAAAGGAGACTGACCAATGGAATATTTTGCTGGTTTGGATGTGTCCATGGAAGAGACGCATATCTGCATTCTGGATCGTGAAGGGGCCCTTATTCGTGAAGGAAAAGCGAGCTCAACACCAAAAGCGATCGCTGACTTCCTCGCTTCTGGACCACCATGTGCCAAAGTTGTATTTGAAACGGGACGGATGGCACCAATGCTTTACCATGGGCTGACGGAGCTTGGTGTCCCGGTTGTTTGCATCGAGAGCAGGCAAGCATATCAGGCCCTTAAATCTCTGGCCGGCCACAAGACGGACCGCAATGATGCCCGCGGTTTGGCACACCTGGCGCGGACGGGATTCTACAAGCCGACCCATGTCAAATCACTGTCAGCGCACGCAATCCGGTCGCTGATCGCAGCCCGCAAGAAGCTGGTCGGACAGCGTGTGACGCTCGACAATCAGATCCGCGGTCTGGTCGTCGTCTTCGGCGTGCGGCTGCCACGAGCTTTGTCTCCGGCATTCAAAAACGCGGCGCTAAAAGTTAGCGATGGAGTGCCTGGCCTCCATGCCGCAATTTGCGGACTGTTCGCAGCACGCGAAGCAATCCTCGCGGCGGTTGCAGCCATTGATGGCGACATCAAAAAGATGACCCGCAAATCCGAAGTCTGCCAGCGCCTTATGACGGTACCAGGGGTCGGTCCGATCACAGCATTGGCCTTTGCCGCAGCAATTGATGATCCGTCGCGTTTCAGGAAATCGCGTGATGTGGGGGCGTATCTTGGACTGGTGCCGCGACGGCATCAATCTGGTGAAATCGACTACACGGGCAGCATCTCAAAGCGGGGCGACGTGCGCGTCAGAACGCTTCTCTATGAGGCCGCCAATGTGATGCTGACGCGGTATGCCGCTCCGCTCAAATTGAAGACATGGGCCCTCGCAATCGGTGCGCGCTCAACGATGAGAAAGGCCCGAGTGGCTCTGGCGCGTCGTCTGGCAATCATACTTCATGCCATTATGCGAGACAAGGACGAAACCGCTCTCGCGGTATTGGCGCTTGTGTCGAGGGTTTCGCGCTGATCGAAGCGCCGTGATTTTGTGAACTGACGATTCTGTTGGACGATTGGGACCTTCTCAATCTGACGATAGGAGGTTTCAATGTCAGACCAATATGTACCTGCACTGCGCCAGCGATTTCTCGAAGATATGCGGATCAAAGGGCTGCAGTCGAAAACGCAGACAATGTATTTGCGAGGGATGCGGGATTTTACGCGGTTTCTGGGTCACGCGCCGGATAGCGCGACACCGGAAGAGCTGCGGGCGTTCCAGCTCGATATGAAGGAGCGCGGCATTGGCGCACCGACCTTCAACAACCGGCTGACAGTGTTGAGTTTCTTCTTTGCGACGACGTGCCCGCGTCCCGAGATGAAGCGGCATATGCGCTATCAACGGGCGGCTAAGAAGATCCCCGTTGTGCTCAGCGCCGAGGAAGTCGCGCGTATTATCGAAGCGGCACCTGGGCCTGGGTTACGATACCGCGCGGCCTTCAGCGTGGCCTATGGTGGCGGGCTGCGCGCCAGCGAGGTCACCCATCTCAAAGTTGGCGACATAGATAGCGACCGGATGCTGATCCGGATTGAGCAAGGTAAGGGTCGTAAGGACCGGCAGGTCATGTTGTCGCCGAACCTTCTGAGCCTGTTGCGCGACTATTACCGAGAAGTGCGGCCGAGAGGTTGGATGTTCCCGGGTCGTAACCGGATCGATCCAATCTCGACGCGGCAGTTCAATCGGGCCTTTGGGGTCGCATGCGATTTTGCAGAGATCAAGAAGCAGGTGTCGCCCCACACTCTGCGGCACAGCTTTGCCACGCATCTGCTGGAGGGTGGGACCGACATCCGGGTGATCCAAGTGCTTCTGGGCCATGCCAAGCTGGAAACGACGACGATCTATACCAAGGTGGCAACCAAGACGATCCAGAGTGTCACCAGCCCGTTTGATCTGCTGGTGCGGCGGGAGGCCGGACCCGGTTAAACTAGGCTTCCATGTCTCGCCTCAAGCTGGAGGTCGCAGACATCTTCCGCGCCCATGGTGCTACCTATCGCCTGGCCCACGCCGGACACTTGAACCTACAGCAGTTAAAAGTGATGTCGGCGATAGAGAGCTGCCGGACCGCTGTGCTTGGCGGGCATGTTGCCGCTTGCACCAAATGCAGTCACCAGCACATCGCCTACAACTCGTGCCGCAATCGGCATTGCCCGAAGTGCCAAGGTGCAGCGGCGCAGGACTGGATGCAGGCGCGCATGGAAGACTTGTTGCCCATTGAGTATTTCCACGTGGTCTTCACGCTGCCATCGCAAATCGCCGACATTGCCTTCCAGAACAAAGCGGTGGTCTACGGCCTCCTGTTCAAGGCGGCGGCGCAAACTCTGCTGACAATCGCAGCCGATCCAAAACATCTTGGTGCAAAGATTGGCATGACGAGCGTGCTGCATACATGGGGATCCGCGATGACGCACCACCCGCATGTGCATATCATCGTGCCGGGCGGTGGATTGTCGTCCGATGGCAAGCGCTGGAAGAACTGCCGCTCAGGCTTCTTCCTGCCGGTAAAGGTGCTCGCGCGTTTGTTCCGCCGCCTGTTCCTCGAAGGGCTGAGCGGATTGCACAAAGCAGGCAAGCTGCGCTTCTTCGGCAAACTGGCAAAGCTGGCCGACCCCGATACCTTCGCCGCCCATCTCGCGCCGCTGCGCAAAACCAACTGGGTGGTTTATGCCAAACCACCCTTCGGCGGGCCTGAGGCCGTGCTGGCGTACTTGAGCCGTTACACGCACCGCGTGGCGATCTCAAACCACCGCCTGATCAGCGCTGATGCCAACACTGTGGCCTTCCGGTGGAAAGATTATCGCATCAAACGTGGGGACAGGATGAAGGTCATGCGTCTGCCGACGTCCGAGTTCATCCGTCGCTTCCTGATCCATGTCCTGCCCTCCGGCTTCCACCGCATCCGCCACACAGGCTTCCTCGCGAACGGCATCCGTCGCGACAGGATCGCAAAGATCAGGTCTTTATTGGAGGTTGAAGCAGACGCCATTCCGAAAGCCCATGAGGATCAAGGTGTCGATACCGACGAACGAGACCAGTCCCAGCCGTGCCCCAAATGCGGTGGCGCAATGATCATCATCGAGACCTTCATGCGGGGCCAAACACCCAAGTCCCGCGCACCGCCATGGGAGGACGCCGCATGATACGACTATCAAATCGGGTCCTTCATTACGCGGACGCCGGACCCATCGGTGCGACCATCCCGCCAAAACCTGCGCTACAACAGGCCAATGGCGGCAAAACGGGATATCAATCAGCCAAATCGGGCTGGGAAAATCGACTTATCAGCGCTGCTTGTCATCACGCAGCCGATAGTTCTGCACATCAATCACCGCAGCCATAGTACACAATCCCCATAGCACCGAAATCCGCCCACGCTTTCCTCCTTGTCAGATTTGTCGCCGCTGCATCTCACGATGACAACAGCCACAAACCTTGGACAAAACTGACTTCCAGTCCGCGTAAGGCTTACGAGGCGACAACGAGGATTCCTAAATCAAAGTTCCCATCTGGGACGATGCCCGAGGGAGGGCGTGAGACACGGCGCCGATTCTGTAGCAACAGCCAAGACCAACGGTATGATTGCGGTTTCAACATTGCCGACCCACACCCAGCCAACCCCATCATGAACCTCAGAGTTCGAAGAGAACAAAGGCAACCTCTGACATCAAAAGCAGGAAACTCAGGAAACACGCATTGACAGATTAGAGAACAAAGATCGTAAGACGATCGCGAAGATGCTGCGCCATGAACTTCCGCCTGGGTATCGTCGGTCGGAAGCGCCTCGGCGGCCAACGCTTGATGGTTATGTTGGTGTGGTCGATGAGATACTGCGCACAGACAAAGCCCTGATCAAAAAGCAGCGACACACGGCCAAGCGCATCTTTGAACGGCTGCGCGATGAGCATGGATATGCCGGCAGCCTGACCACGGTGACCTATTACGTGCGCGAGCAAAAACGGCGCACCAAAGAGGTGTTTGTGCCGTTGTCGCATCGGCCGGGCCATGCGCAGGTTGATTTTGGTGAGACGCTGGGCGTGATCGGTGGCGTGGAATGCAAGATCCACTTCTTCGTGATGAGCTTGCCACATTCTGATGCGGTGTTTGTGAAGGGATATCCAGCTGAGACAACCGAGGCGTTTTGCGATGGCCATGTGTCCGCCTTTGCATTCTTTGGCGGCATTCCGCAATCCATTCTCTACGACAATACCAAGATCGCCGTGGCTCGGATACTCGGGGATAAGACGCGCATCCGCACACGTCGGTTTACGGAACTGCAGTCGCATTACTTGTTTGATGACAAGTTTGGCAGACCCGCGCGAGGGAACGATAAAGGCAACGTTGAGGGCATGGTTGGATACACCCGCCGCAACTTCATGGTTCCCGCACCTCGCTATGACAGCTTTGATGATCTGAACGCACATTTGGAAGAGAAGTGTTTAGCACGTCAGGACGATACGTTGCGGGGTCACACCCAAACCATAGGCGCACGCCTGATGTCGGATTTGGATGCTCTGATGGGATTGCCCGTCGCAGAATATGAAGCCTGCGATCACGTCAGCACGCGTGCAACGTCGATCTCAATGGTGCGCTATCGCAGCAATGATTACTCGGTGCCAGTAGCCTATGCGCACCACGATGTTCATGTGCGTGGGTTTGTGCATGAGGTTATCATCGGCTGCGGCAATGAGATTATTGCGCGGCACAAACGATCCTACACATCAGCGGATATGGTCTTTGACCCATTGCACTTTTTGCCCCTGCTTGAACAAAAGGTGGGTGCCCTGGATCAGGCCGCGCCTTTGCAGGGTTGGCATTTGCCAGATGTATTTGCCACGCTGCACCGACTGCTTGAAGCCAGAATGGGTAAGCCGGGCAAGCGAGAATACGTTCAAGTCTTGCGCCTTTTGGAGACCTTCGAAATGGATGTTGTGCAAGGCGCAATCCAGCAGGCAATAGATATGGGTGCAATTGGCTATGACGCCGTAAAACACCTTGTACTGTGTCGGGTTGAGAAGCGGCCACCACGATTGGATTTGGACTTCTATCCATACTTGCCCAAGGCCAATGTCGGCACAACACGCCCATCCAGTTACATGAGCTTGATGGGAAGGACCGCGGCATGACCGAAGCCCCTCGGATTCTTCTACGGCATCATCTTAAACAACTGCGACTGCCAACGTTCCAAGGCGAGTATGCCAAACAGGCGCAGCTCTGTGCTGCAGAGAACAAAGATCACATCCACTATCTGGCGCGGCTGTGTGAGATGGAATTGATCGACCGCGAACGCCGGATGATTGAACGGCGCATCAAAGCGGCGAAGTTCCCCAGCACCAAGAGCTTGGATAGCTTTGACTTCAAGATCATGCCAAGCTTGAACAAGCCCCTGACGATGGATCTGGCACGATGCGATTACGTTAATCGCAGGGAGAACATCATCGCGCTCGGCCCGTCAGGCACGGGCAAGACACACATCGCCCTGGGACTTGGGCTGGCTGCATGTCAAAGAGGACTGAAGGTGCGCTTCACAACGGCTGCGGCATTAGTCCATGATCTGATCGAGGCTCAAGATGAGCGGAGATTGCAGCGCCTTCAAAAGCAACTGACCAGCCAGAACCTGTTGATCATTGATGAACTGGGCTTCGTACCGCTCAGCAAATCTGGCGCAGAGCTGCTCTTCGAGGTCATATCCCAATGCTATGAACGCGGCTCCATCATCATAACCTCGAACCTGCCCTTCGATGAATGGACTGAAGTCTTTGGCTCTGAGCGGCTGACCGGTGCGCTACTCGATCGTTTAACCCATCACGTCCACATCCTCGAGATGAATGGCGAAAGCTATCGGCTCAAACACAGTCGCAACAACCGAAAATAACCAGCCCGCAATCACAGTCAGAATAATGCTGGCCTTATGGCCAGCATGCGCTTTGGCACGCTTCAGCTTTGTGACGAGCACGCGTGCAAAAGCGCCACAAAAACATCAACCGAAGTGGCCCATTTTTACGCCGCGACATGGACCCATTTTACTCTGCGATTGACAATCGCAAAGATCAGGTCTTTATTGGAGGTTGAAGCAGACGCCATTCCGAAAGCCCATGAGGATCAAGGTGTCGATACCGACGAACGAGACCAGTCCCAGCCGTGCCCCAAATGCGGTGGCGCAATGATCATCATCGAGACCTTCATGCGGGGCCAAACACCCAAGTCCCGCGCACCGCCATGGGAGGACGCCGCATGATACGACTATCAAATCGGGTCCTTCATTACGCGGACGCCGGACCCATCGGTGCGACCATCCCGCCAAAACCTGCGCTACAACAGGCCAATGGCGGCAAAACGGGATATCAATCAGCCAAATCGGGCTGGGAAAATCGACTTATCAGCGCTGCTTGTCATCACGCAGCCGATAGTTCTGCACATCAATCACCGCAGCCATAGTACACAATCCCCATAGCACCGAAATCCGCCCACGCTTTCCTCCTTGTCAGATTTGTCGCCGCTGCATCTCACGATGACAACAGCCACAAACCTTGGACAAGGACGAAACCGCTCTCGCGGTATTGGCGCTTGTGTCGAGGGTTTCGCGCTGATCGAAGCGCCGTGATTTTGTGAACTGACGATTCTGTTGGACGATTGGGACCTTCTCAATCTGACGATAGGAGGTTTCAATGTCAGACCAATATGTACCTGCACTGCGCCAGCGATTTCTCGAAGATATGCGGATCAAAGGGCTGCAGTCGAAAACGCAGACAATGTATTTGCGAGGGATGCGGGATTTTACGCGGTTTCTGGGTCACGCGCCGGATAGCGCGACACCGGAAGAGCTGCGGGCGTTCCAGCTCGATATGAAGGAGCGCGGCATTGGCGCACCGACCTTCAACAACCGGCTGACAGTGTTGAGTTTCTTCTTTGCGACGACGTGCCCGCGTCCCGAGATGAAGCGGTATATGCGCTATCAACGGGCGGCTAAGAAGATCCCCGTTGTGCTCAGCGCCGAGGAAGTCGCGCGTATTATCGAAGCGGCACCTGGGCCTGGGTTACGATACCGCGCGGCCTTCAGCGTGGCCTATGGTGGCGGGCTGCGCGCCAGCGAGGTCACCCATCTCAAAGTTGGCGACATAGATAGCGACCGGATGCTGATCCGGATTGAGCAAGGTAAGGGTCGTAAGGACCGGCAGGTCATGTTGTCGCCGAACCTTCTGAGCCTGTTGCGCGACTATTACCGAGAAGTGCGGCCGAGAGGTTGGATGTTCCCGGGTCGTAACCGGATCGATCCAATCTCGACGCGGCAGTTCAATCGGGCCTTTGGGGTCGCATGCGATTTTGCAGAGATCAAGAAGCAGGTGTCGCCCCACACTCTGCGGCACAGCTTTGCCACGCATCTGCTGGAGGGTGGGACCGACATCCGGGTGATCCAAGTGCTTCTGGGCCATGCCAAGCTGGAAACGACGACGATCTATACCAAGGTGGCAACCAAGACGATCCAGAGTGTCACCAGCCCGTTTGATCTGCTGGTGCGGCGGGAGGCCGGACCCGGTTAAACTAGGCTTCCATGTCTCGCCTCAAGCTGGAGGTCGCAGACATCTTCCGCGCCCATGGTGCTACCTATCGCCTGGCCCACGCCGGACACTTGAACCTACAGCAGTTAAAAGTGATGTCGGCGATAGAGAGCTGCCGGACCGCTGTGCTTGGCGGGCATGTTGCCGCTTGCACCAAATGCAGTCACCAGCACATCGCCTACAACTCGTGCCGCAATCGGCATTGCCCGAAGTGCCAAGGTGCAGCGGCGCAGGACTGGATGCAGGCGCGCATGGAAGACTTGTTGCCCATTGAGTATTTCCACGTGGTCTTCACGCTGCCATCGCAAATCGCCGACATTGCCTTCCAGAACAAAGCGGTGGTCTACGACCTCCTGTTCAAGGCGGCGGCGCAAACTCTGCTGACAATCGCAGCCGATCCAAAACATCTTGGTGCAAAGATTGGCATGACGAGCGTGCTGCATACATGGGGATCCGCGATGACGCACCACCCGCATGTGCATATCATCGTGCCGGGCGGTGGATTGTCGTCCGATGGCAAGCGCTGGAAGAACTGCCGCTCAGGCTTCTTCCTGCCGGTAAAGGTGCTCGCGCGTTTGTTCCGCCGCCTGTTCCTCGAAGGGCTGAGCGGATTGCACAAAGCAGGCAAGCTGCGCTTCTTCGGCAAACTGGCAAAGCTGGCCGACCCCGATACCTTCGCCGCCCATCTCGCGCCGCTGCGCAAAACCAACTGGGTGGTTTATGCCAAACCACCCTTCGGCGGGCCTGAGGCCGTGCTGGCGTACTTGAGCCGTTACACGCACCGCGTGGCGATCTCAAACCACCGCCTGATCAGCGCTGATGCCAACACTGTGGCCTTCCGGTGGAAAGATTATCGCATCAAACGTGGGGACAGGATGAAGGTCATGCGTCTGCCGACGTCCGAGTTCATCCGTCGCTTCCTGATCCATGTCCTGCCCTCCGGCTTCCACCGCATCCGCCACACAGGCTTCCTCGCGAATGGCATCCGTCGCGACAGGATCGCAAAGATCAGGTCTTTATTGGAGGTTGAAGCAGACGCCATTCCGAAAGCCCATGAGGATCAAGGTGTCGATACCGACGAACGAGACCAGTCCCAGCCGTGCCCCAAATGCGGTGGCGCAATGATCATCATCGAGACCTTCATGCGGGGCCAAACACCCAAGTCCCGCGCACCGCCATGGGAGGACGCCGCATGATACGACTATCAAATCGGGTCCTTCATTACGCGGACGCCGGACCCATCGGTGCGACCATCCCGCCAAAACCTGCGCTACAACAGGCCAATGGCGGCAAAACGGGATATCAATCAGCCAAATCGGGCTGGGAAAATCGACTTATCAGCGCTGCTTGTCATCACGCAGCCGATAGTTCTGCACATCAATCACCGCAGCCATAGTACACAATCCCCATAGCACCGAAATCCGCCCACGCTTTCCTCCTTGTCAGATTTGTCGCCGCTGCATCTCACGATGACAACAGCCACAAACCTTAGACAAAACTGACTTCCAGTCCGCGTAAGGCTTACGAGGCGACAACGAGGATTCCTAAATCAAAGTTCCCATCTGGGACGATGCCCGAGGGAGGGCGTGAGACACGGCGCCGATTCTGTAGCAACAGCCAAGACCAACGGTATGATTGCGGTTTCAACATTGCCGACCCACACCCAGCCAACCCCATCATGAACCTCAGAGTTCGAAGAGAACAAAGGCAACCTCTGACATCAAAAGCAGGAAACTCAGGAAACACGCATTGACAGATTAGAGAACAAAGATCGTAAGACGATCGCGAAGATGCTGCGCCATGAACTTCCGCCTGGGTATCGTCGGTCGGAAGCGCCTCGGCGGCCAACGCTTGATGGTTATGTTGGTGTGGTCGATGAGATACTGCGCACAGACAAAGCCCTGATCAAAAAGCAGCGACACACGGCCAAGCGCATCTTTGAACGGCTGCGCGATGAGCATGGATATGCCGGCAGCCTGACCACGGTGACCTATTACGTGCGCGAGCAAAAACGGCGCACCAAAGAGGTGTTTGTGCCGTTGTCGCATCGGCCGGGCCATGCGCAGGTTGATTTTGGTGAGACGCTGGGCGTGATCGGTGGCGTGGAATGCAAGATCCACTTCTTCGTGATGAGCTTGCCACATTCTGATGCGGTGTTTGTGAAGGGATATCCAGCTGAGACAACCGAGGCGTTTTGCGATGGCCATGTGTCCGCCTTTGCATTCTTTGGCGGCATTCCGCAATCCATTCTCTACGACAATACCAAGATCGCCGTGGCTCGGATACTCGGGGATAAGACGCGCATCCGCACACGTCGGTTTACGGAACTGCAGTCGCATTACTTGTTTGATGACAAGTTTGGCAGACCCGCGCGAGGGAACGATAAAGGCAACGTTGAGGGCATGGTTGGATACACCCGCCGCAACTTCATGGTTCCCGCACCTCGCTATGACAGCTTTGATGATCTGAACGCACATTTGGAAGAGAAGTGTTTAGCACGTCAGGCCGATACGTTGCGGGGTCACACCCAAACCATAGGCGCACGCCTGATGTCGGATTTGGATGCTCTGATGGGATTGCCCGTCGCAGAATATGAAGCCTGCGATCACGTCAGCACGCGTGCAACGTCGATCTCAATGGTGCGCTATCGCAGCAATGATTACTCGGTGCCAGTAGCCTATGCGCACCACGATGTTCATGTGCGTGGGTTTGTGCATGAGGTTATCATCGGCTGCGGCAATGAGATTATTGCGCGGCACAAACGATCCTACACATCAGCGGATATGGTCTTTGACCCATTGCACTTTTTGCCCCTGCTTGAACAAAAGGTGGGTGCCCTGGATCAGGCCGCGCCTTTGCAGGGTTGGCATTTGCCAGATGTATTTGCCACGCTGCACCGACTGCTTGAAGCCAGAATGGGTAAGCCGGGCAAGCGAGAATACGTTCAAGTCTTGCGCCTTTTGGAGACCTTCGAAATGGATGTTGTGCAAGGCGCAATCCAGCAGGCAATAGATATGGGTGCAATTGGCTATGACGCCGTAAAACACCTTGTACTGTGTCGGGTTGAGAAGCGGCCACCACGATTGGATTTGGACTTCTATCCATACTTGCCCAAGGCCAATGTCGGCACAACACGCCCATCCAGTTACATGAGCTTGATGGGAAGGACCGCGGCATGACCGAAGCCCCTCGGATTCTTCTACGGCATCATCTTAAACAACTGCGACTGCCAACGTTCCAAGGCGAGTATGCCAAACAGGCGCAGCTCTGTGCTGCAGAGAACAAAGATCACATCCACTATCTGGCGCGGCTGTGTGAGATGGAATTGATCGACCGCGAACGCCGGATGATTGAACGGCGCATCAAAGCGGCGAAGTTCCCCAGCACCAAGAGCTTGGATAGCTTTGACTTCAAGATCATGCCAAGCTTGAACAAGCCCCTGACGATGGATCTGGCACGATGCGATTACGTTAATCGCAGGGAGAACATCATCGCGCTCGGCCCGTCAGGCACGGGCAAGACACACATCGCCCTGGGACTTGGGCTGGCTGCATGTCAAAGAGGACTGAAGGTGCGCTTCACAACGGCTGCGGCATTAGTCCATGATCTGATCGAGGCTCAAGATGAGCGGAGATTGCAGCGCCTTCAAAAGCAACTGACCAGCCAGAACCTGTTGATCATTGATGAACTGGGCTTCGTACCGCTCAGCAAATCTGGCGCAGAGCTGCTCTTCGAGGTCATATCCCAATGCTATGAACGCGGCTCCATCATCATAACCTCGAACCTGCCCTTCGATGAATGGACTGAAGTCTTTGGCTCTGAGCGGCTGACCGGTGCGCTACTCGATCGTTTAACCCATCACGTCCACATCCTCGAGATGAATGGCGAAAGCTATCGGCTCAAACACAGTCGCAACAACCGAAAATAACCAGCCCGCAATCACAGTCAGAATAATGCTGGCCTTATGGCCAGCATGCGCTTTGGCACGCTTCAGCTTTGTGACGAGCACGCGTGCAAAAGCGCCACAAAACATCAACCGAAGTGGCCCATTTTTACGCCGCGACATGGACCCATTTTACTCTGCGATTGACACAGAGTGGAAAATCGCCTTCAGCGAATGTGATCCGCCCGTTTAGGCTAAAGACTGAGGAATAGGTTGTACTGTTCGGACCCGTTTTTTGAAAGTAAGTGCCCGAACCAGCTCCATGAACAGTGTCATCACGACACGTAGCCTGAAATACCACCTGACCATCCGAGACTGTTTCGCCGTAAGAAGCCAATGCTGCCTTTTCACAACTAAATGATGCCATTTTTCGAGCATTTGCGGTTGTGAATTCCGCCGGATAATATCTGCCTGAAATAGTGTTGCCGTCAGAAAGCACGTCCGTCACAACTCGATTTGAATCTACTGGTTTGGTTGAAGACGGAGCAATTGAGCATGCTGACAAAATTACCATTAATGGAAGGCTAAAAGAGAGCCTTGTCTTATGATCTTACGTGGCTCTCATGTAAAAGAGAGCCGCTGTCCGGCACTTTGATTATGCCGGCCAGCGGCGGCGGGAGGATCGAAAGGAGCTTGGTCATTCAGGACCGTTGAATAGTCAGATTACCGCCGTCTTTTCCATGAGGCCTGAACGGATACGCGAAGCGCTGACTTCGCATGACAAGCATAGGACACGGATAAGATGACAGATGATACCATCGGAGTAGATATTTCCAAAGCAACTTTGGATGTGCATCGACTGAGCGATAACGCTTCGGCCCAGTTCGATAACAACAAAGCCGGTTTTGCGTCCTTGCGGCGCTGGTTGAACGATCACGACATCGCGCGGGTTATCTATGAACCAACCGGCCCGTATCATCGCGCCTTTGAAGTCGCCATGGCCGCCCATTTTCCACTGGTAAAAGTAAATCCGTTGCAAGCGCGACGCTTTGCTCAAGCACACGGTGTTCGCGCCAAAACCGATAAGGTTGATGCGCGAATGCTGGCCGTTATGGGCCGGACATTCTCTCTAGAGGCACAGGTTCAAACATCAGATATACAACGCAATCTCAAAGAATTACATGTCGCACGACAGGCTTTGGTCAAAGATCGAACCCGTGCACTCAACCGTCAGAAAACACTGACTTTGCCAATCCTGAAACGTCAGGCAAAGGCGCGCATCACCCAGTTGAACACCCAGCTTTCCCAAGTGGATGAGGCCATTAATACAATGTTGCAAAGCACGCCGAAAATGTCCCGCGCCCTGGACATCATTTGTTCAATCCCGGGCCTTTCAAAGATCAGCGCAGCGGCCCTTCTTATTGAAATGCCAGAACTTGGAACGCTAAAGGAGAAACAGGCTGCAAGCCTGGCTGGCCTTGCACCAATGACGCGCCAGTCTGGCGGTGGACTGGCAAAGCCTTCATTCAGGGCGGACGTAAACACCTGCGGGATGCACTTTATATGCCAGCCGTTGTCGCTGCGCGGCACAACCCGGATATGAAACAGTTTTACGAAAGACTCATCAACGCCGGAAAACCTGCAAAGGTCGCCTTTACCGCTATCATGCGTAAACTAATCTTGTTGGCGAACTTACTGATTAAGAGCGATCGGAAATGGGCGAAAATGGCGCTTGATTAAGACGGATACTATTCATTCAGGTCGGTTCCAATTTTTTCCCTGCAGACGATTGCGAAACATTGATAACATCTTTCTGTTGGTTGACTAGGGCCTGTTGACATTCGGGGTTCCCATTTTGCCTGAAGTCTGATTCAAGCTTCCAAAATGGAGGTGTTGATGGACGCAAATCGTTTGGCTGTTTCCGATGAGCTTTGGGAGAAGATTGAGCCGCTTATACCGGGCAAGGCAGGCGATCCGGGTGTTACCGCGCGCAATAATCGCCGGTTTATGGAAGCAGTATTATGGCGCGTACGCACAGGGTCCCCATGGCGGGATTTGCCCAAAGAGTTTGGCAACTGGAACAGCCAGTTCAAGCGATTTCGTCGATGGGCCAGGAACGGCGTGTTCGAGAGTCTTTTCAATGCCATGAGTGGCGAGCCGGACCTGGAATATGCCCTTATCGACGGGACGATTGTTCAAGCTCATCAGAAGGCTTCGGGCGCAAAAGGGGGACTCAACACCAGGCTATCGGACGCTCTCGCGGCGGACTGACGACCAAGGTCGTGGCCTTGGTCGATGCGCTCGGTAACCTGTTCCGGTTTCTGCTTTTGCCGGGACAGGCACACGACATGAAGGGGGTCGCTCCTCTGATCAAGGGGGCTTCCTTTGGGGCGTTGCTGGCCGACAAAGCCTTCGACGCCGACTGGCTCCTGCAAGACCTTGATGAGCGTGGCGCAACCGCTGTCATCCCGCCCAAATCGAACCGAAAAGTTCAACGGGACTACGATACCCACATGTACAAGTGGCGCCATCTCATCGAAAACCATTTCGCAAAGATCAAGGAATTCAGAGGCATAGCAACGCGATACGACAAGACTGATACAAGCTACGCTGCCAACTGGCACCTCTGTGCCATGCTCATTGCAACACGATGATTGTCAACAGACCCTAGCCCTCTAAGACGGTCGTTTTCGTCATTCCTCCGATCTGTAGCGTGATTGCCGAAAGACATTGTGCCACAAACCCTTGGCAGAACTTAGCTTGGTTTTGTCACGTTTTTGGCGGGGTTCACAGAAGCGGACATTGGTGAAGAGCGCAGCACCGTGCAGTATGGGCTCTTGGACTAAGCCGCTCTCGCGGCATTGGCGCGTGTGGCTAACGGACGACAACTTCACTGATGCCGCGCATTTTGCGATGTGACTGATCTGACTGACGATTGAGCTTTCTCAATTGGACAGGAGGTTCCCATGACACAGGAGAAGATGAGCCCGCTGCGTGCGCGGATGATCGAGGACATGCGTATTCGCGGGATGGCGGAGACGTCACAGAAAGCCCATATCCGGGCGCTCAAGGATTTCACTGCATTTCCGGGGCGCTCACCGGACACCGCGAAACCGGAGGAGTTGCGCGCCTGTCAACTTCATATGACGGACACTGAGGTCACACCTTCGCTCTACAACGCCCGGATCACAGCGTTGCGGTTCTTTTTCGGCATGACGTGTGATCGCGAGGACATGAAGAAGTACATGCAGTTCCGCACCGAGCCGCGCAAGCTCCCGATTGTTCTGAGCATCGAGGAGGTTTCGGCGGTTCCGGCGGCGGCACCGGGACCGGGTATGAAGTATCGGGCTGCTTTGAGCATTGGCTGCGGTGCCGGTCTGCGCGCCTCCGAGGTGACCAACCTGAAGGTCCGGGACATCGACAGTGACCGCATGCTGATCCACGTCGAGCGGGGCAAGGGCGGCAAGGACCGGGACGTGATGCTGTCGCCATCTCTGCTGGAGTTGCTGCGGGCCTATTGGCGCGAGGCCCGTCCGCAAGGCCGGCTGTTCCCGGGTCAAAGCCGGGTCGAGCCGATGTCACCCCGTTCGTTGAACAGGGCTTTCAACTCGGCAAAAGCAATGGTGGGGATAAAAAAGCCTGCGACGCTGCATTCGCTTCGGCACAGCTTCGCGACCCATCTTCCGGAGGCTGATACGGATGTGCGGGTAATACAGGTGTTGCTTGGCCACGCCAGGCTGACCACGACGGCGCGATATACCCATGTCGCCGCCAAGACACTGCGCAACGTCGCCAGCCCATTCGAGCATATCCGGGATGTGGCCTGACGGATCGGTCAGCGTGCCGCGGCACGCGCTGGAGGTTGCAGACATCTTTCGTGCGCATGGTCCAGCCTACCGGCGGGCCAATGCAGGGCATCTGAGCCTCTCGCAGCTCAAGGTGATGTCATCCATTGAGGCTTGCCGGACGGAAGCGCTCGGCGGGCATGTGGCGGCTTGCACCAAATGCGATCACCAACACATCGCATACAACAGTTGCAAAAACCGGCATTGCCCGAAGTGCCAGGGACCAGCCGCGCGTGACTGGATGGCGGCGCGGGCAGATGATCTGCTGCCGGTGGAGTATTTCCATCTGGTCTTCACCTTGCCAGCCGAGATCGCCCGGATCGCTTTTTGGAACAAAAAGGCCGCCCACGGCCTGCTGTTCAAAGCATCGGCAGAGACGGTGACGACCATCGCCGCCGATCCCAGGCGTATGGGTGCCCGCGTCGGTATGACCAGTGTGCTCCACACCCGGGGACCGGCAATGACGCACCATCCCCACGTCCACATGATCGTACCAGGAGGCGGGCTCTCGCAAGATGGCGTCCGTCGGGTTGGCTGCAAGCCTGGGTTCTTCCTGCATGTCCGGGTGCTGTCCAGACTGTTCCGTCGGCTGTTCATCGAAGGTCTGATCGCGTTGCATCGGGCGGGAGAGCTCGCCTTCTTCGGCGATCTGGCCGGGTTGGCAGACGTTGATGCATTTGCCGCCTGGCTTGCGCCGTTTCGCAAGTCCGAATGGGTGGTCTATGCCAAACCGTCCTTCGGCGGACCCGAAGCTGTACTGGCATACTTCAGCCGCTACACGCATCGGATTGCCATCTCCAACAGCCGCCCTGTCAGCGCTGATGCCCGAACCGTGGTGTTCCGCTGGAAAGACTGCCGGATCAAACGTGGAGACCGTATGAAGGTCATGCGGCTTGATACGCACGAGTTCTTGCGCCGGTTCCTCATCCATGTGCTCCCAGGCGGGTTCCACCGCATTCGTCACTACGGCCTGTTGGCCAGCGCAACCCGCAAAAGCAACCTTGCCAGGACCCGCACGTTGCTCGGCGCGCAACCAGCAATGCAGCAAGACGCATCCACCGCCGATGTCATCCCGATGACATTGCGGGAGCCATGCCCCGACTGCGGCGGGCGGATGCGCATCATCGAGACCTTCCGGCGCGGGGAGCTTCCACGGTCTCGTGCTCCACCACGGAGGCAGGCCGCATGACCGAAAGCCTGTCCATCCCGTCCACCCCAGACCGGTTGCTGCGGCAATGCCGGCCAAGCCACCTCGTCTGCAGCGCCCCGACAGGCCGCGCGAACGACGCAAAAGGACATCCATCCGAGGCAAATCCTCTGGCAAAACTCGGAGACGACCGGCCTGAACCCCCAAGCCGGTGCGTCCGTGACAGTCAAAGACAAAGCCAACCGCACTCTTTACCCCATAGATAGCACCTAGCCCCCGCGGCTTCCTCCCTGAGAGGTTTGTCAACACGGGCCACAGTCAGACCGTGCCGAAACCCCGCGCAATGACCCTCGTCGAAAAACCTTCATCATTGCCTTCATCTGATGCTTTCGGTCAAACTATGAGCCCTGATCCTGGGTTAGTCCAACGTCTCGTCAAGTTTGGCCAGAATCGCGGTCCAGCCGCCTTCGTGATTGTCGCGGCTTTCCTGACTGACAAAGCGGATATGGCTGAGGGTTAGATGTGTGCCGCCTGAAACGGCGCGGAAATCAAGGGTGACGGTGCTGCCCTCGGCATTGAACGGACTTTCCCAGGAAAAGACCAACCGGTTGGGGCGGTCAATTTCCTGATATACGCCGCCATGGGGCATTTCATCGTCGCCTGCTTTCATCACCAGGTAAAACCGGCCACCAACTGTGGGGTCAACCTTGGCACTGGGCGTGGTCATGCCGGGGCCGGGGCACATGAAACGCATCAGCATCTCGGGGTTGAGCCAGGCATCGAACACGGTTTCGGGAGGGGCACTGATAGAGCGTTCAATCTTCACTGAAAGCGGGGTGTCTGTAAGGGTCATTTGGCAGTCTCCTGTTTGAGCAGATCATTCAGAGCGTCCAGCCGGAGCACCCAGATCGAACGTAAATCATCAAACCAGCGATCAACTTCGCGCAGCGGCTCGATCTGGACTTCGATCAGATGTTCGCGCCATTCGGTGCGCCGCGTGACGAGGCCTGCGTGTTCCAGCACTTTGATGTGCTTGGACACCGAATTGAGGCTCATCTCGAATTGACCAGCAATCTGCGTCACGCGCAGCGGACCCTGTTGGGCCAGCAGCGTCAGGATCGCACGCCGTGTCGGATCGCTTGCTGCCTTGAAGATATCGGTCAGAGGATCATGTGATTCTTGTTCAACCATATGGATGAATAACAAATGGCAAGCAATCAATCAAAAAAATGAATGATGTTCAGCAAGGCGCTGCCACCGGCGATTCCTGACCGTTTGGGAAAAACCGGGTTCTCAAGGGGCCGGGGGCGTGCTTAACTCACCCCAAGCCAGTATAATAACCAGCAGGGAGGAGCCGATGTCACAGGTCAACATGACTGTGAACGGCAAGGGCGTATCCGGCGAGATCGAAGGCCGCACGCTACTTGTAGATTTTCTAAGAGAGACGTTGGGTATGACCGGAACCCATGTGGGCTGTGATACCAGCCAATGCGGGGCCTGCGTTGTGCATATGGATGGCAAGGCGGTCAAAGCCTGCGCTGTGTTTGCGGCCGAGGCCGAAGGGGCCGAGGTGACCACCGTTGAAGGCATGGCGGGAGACGATGGCACGCTGGGCACGATCCAGCAGGCGTTTCAGGATCATCACGGGCTGCAATGCGGGTTCTGCACACCAGGCATGGTGATGTCGGCTGCGGCTTTGCTGAAAGACAATCCGACGCCCAGCGAGGCCGAGATTCGCGACTACCTGGAAGGCAATATCTGCCGCTGCACCGGGTATCACAACATCGTCAAGGCGATCATGGCCGCATCCGGTCAGGACGTCAGCAACATCGCCGCCGAGTAAAGGCGTAAGGCGGGGTTCAGCCCGCCACCCCCAAGGGAGGAGTTTCACTATGCCAGCAGATGGAGGCATTGGCGCTAGCAATAAACGGCGCGAGGATATCCGGTTTCTGACCGGGAACGGCAATTACACAGATGATATCAACATGCGCGGACAGGCCTATGTGCATTTCCTGCGCTCGGATGTGGCCCATGGCACGATCAATGCTGTCGATACCAGCGCGGCGGCCGCTATGCCCGGTGTGCTGCAAATCTTTACGGCTGCGGATTTCGCCGATGTGGGCGGGGTGCCCTGCGGCTGGCAGGTAACCGACCGGCACGGCGAGGTGATGCAGGAACCCAAACATCCGGTTCTGGCCGAGGGCAAAGTGCGCCATGTGGGCGATCCGATTGCGGCCATTGTCGCCGAAAGCCGCGATCAGGCGCGTGATGCTGCCGAGACGATCGAGGTCGATATCGACGAGTTGCCCGCAGTGGTCGATATGAAAGCCGCGCTGCAGGATGGGGTCACCAAGGTACATGACGATCTGACCTCTAACCTCTGTTACGACTGGGGTTTCGTCGAGGAAAACAAAGGGGCTGTGGACGAGGCGATTGCCAATGCCGCGCATGTCACCACGTTGGAGTTGGTCAACAACCGACTGATCCCCAACGCGATGGAACCGCGCGTGGCGGTGGGCGATTTTAATCGCTCAACCGGTGACAGCACGCTTTATACCACCTCGCAGAACCCGCATGTGATCCGCCTTCTGATGGGCGCGTTCGTGCTGGGCATTCCAGAGCACAAACTGCGTGTCGTGGCCCCGGATGTGGGCGGTGGGTTTGGCTCAAAAATCTACCATTACGCGGAAGAGGCGTTTTGCACCTTTGCTGCAAAATCGCTGAACCGGCCGGTGAAGTGGACCTGTTCACGCTCTGAGGCGTTCATGTCGGATGCCCATGGCCGTGACCACGTGACCAAGATCGATCTGGCCTTGGACAGTGACAGCAATTTCACCGCTATCCGCACCGAGACCTACGCGAATATGGGCGCCTATCTCAGCACCTTCGCGCCGTCGATCCCAACGTGGCTTCATGGAACGTTGATGGCGGGCAACTACAAGACGCCGGTGATCTATGTGAACGTCAAGGCTGTCTTTACCAACACCGTGCCGGTTGATGCCTATCGCGGCGCTGGCCGTCCCGAGGCAACTTACCAGATCGAACGGGTGATCGACAAAGCCGCGCGCGAACTTGGCGTCGATCCGATTGCCCTGCGCCGTCAGAACTTCGTGACCGAGTTTCCTTATGCCACCCCGGTGGCGGTGGAATATGACACCGGCGATTATCATGCCACGATGGATAAACTGGAAGAGATGGCCGATATGTCCGGCTTTGAAGCGCGGCTGGCCGCGTCACAGGCCAAGGGCAAACTGCGCGGTCTGGGTGTGAACTGTTACATTGAGGCCTGCGGGATTGCCCCGTCCAACCTTGTTGGCCAATTGGGCGCGCGCGCGGGGCTGTACGAAAGTGCCACCGTGCGGGTCAATGCCACCGGTGGTCTGGTGGTTATGACCGGCAGCCACAGCCACGGGCAGGGGCACGAGACGTCTTTTGCGCAAGTGGTGGCGGATATGATCGGGATCGATCCCAATATGGTCGAGGTGGTGCATGGCGACACCGCCAACACGCCGATGGGCATGGGCACCTATGGCTCGCGTTCGCTGGCCGTTGGGGGCAGCGCAATGGTCAAGGCCACGGAGAAGATCATCGCCAAGGCGCGCAAAATTGCGGCGCATCTGATGGAAGCGGCTGAGGCAGATATTGAGCTGAAAGATGGGCAGTTCAGTGTGGCGGGCACGGATAAATCCGTGGCCTGGGGCGATGTGACCCTCGCGGCCTATGTACCCCACAACTATCCACTGGAGGAGATCGAACCGGGGTTGGAAGAAACCGCGTTTTATGACCCGGCCAACTTCACCTATCCGGCGGGGGCTTATGCCTGCGAGGTCGAACTGGACCCGGAGACCGGTAAAGTCACCATTGAGCGGTTTGCCGCTGCGGATGATTTTGGCAATATCGTCAATCCGATGATCGTGTCGGGTCAGGTCCATGGCGGGCTGGCCCAGGGCATCGGGCAGGCGCTGTTGGAAGGGTGTGCCTATGATGAGGACGGCCAGCTTCTGACCGGGTCGTACATGGATTACACCATGCCGCGCGCCGATGATGTGCCGTTCTATCAGGTCGATCATTCCTGTCAGACGCCCTGTACGCACAACCCCTTGGGCGTCAAAGGCTGCGGTGAGGCAGGGGCGATTGGCTCGCCCCCGGCGGTGGTCAATGCAGTGGTTGATGCGCTGCAACGGGCCGGACACGACATCACCCATATTGATATGCCCCTGACGCCCTCGCGCGTCTGGTCGGCGATGCAAGGGTAAGGAGATAAAATCATGTATGCATTTGATATCGAACGTCCCACCCGAGTGACTGATGCGGTGAAACTGCTGAGCGACAGCACGGAAAGCCAGCCTTTGGGCGGGGGGCAAACCCTGATCCCGACGCTGAAACAGCGCTTGGCCACTCCGGATCGGCTGGTGTGCCTCAGCGGCATTGATGAAATGCGCGGAATCTGCAGCGATGATGCGGGCCGTATCTGCATTGGCGGGGCCACCACCCATGCCGAGGTCGCTGCGGGCGCGGGGGCCTATCCGGCATTGGCCGCACTTGCAGGTAATATCGGCGATCCGGCGGTGCGCAATCGCGGTACCATCGGCGGATCATTGGCCAATAATGACCCATCGGCCTGTTACCCGTCGGCTGTTCTGGCCTCGGGGGCGACGGTGGTCACCAACACCCGCGAGATCGCAGCGGATGACTTCTTTGACGGGTTGTTCACCACGACGCTGGAAGAGGGCGAGATCATCAGCGAGGTGAAATTCCCTGTGCCTGACGCTGCGTCCTATATGAAGTTCGACCAACCGGCATCACGCTTTGCACTGGTCGGGGCGTTTGTGGCCAAGCACGCCGATGGCGTCCGGGTGGCGATCACCGGTGCCTCGGAAGAAGGTGTGTTCTGCTGGGCTGAGGCCGAGGCGGCGCTGTCCTCTGATTTCTCAGCTGCCGCGCTGGACGGGCTGAGCCTGGATGGATCAGGCATGATCTCGGACTTGCACGGCTCAGGCGATTACCGCGCCCATCTGGCGGCTGTCATGACCAAGCGGGCTGTCGCCGCCGCATGAAGCGGGCTTAATCTAAGGCTCAATTAGCATTGATTATGCGTGGCGTGTTACAGGCAGGATGCCTGCGGCGGCGGCAAGTATCGCGCGCGGCGTTTGGTGGCTCGGAAGGACGGCAAGGTGGAACCACCGAAGGCAGCTGTCCAGGTATTTGGTCGCGATGCCCCGATGGCGGCGCGGAAAGGCCTTTAACCGCTCATGCCGATTGTTCACGGTTTGAATGTGCAATTCACCACGGACACGTTCTCCGGCGGTCTGGTTGAGACTTTCATGGCTGACGCCCATTTCTGCGGCGCAGGGCGGGTACCCGGTGCAGCCATCGGTCACCGGGAGAGCGTCCCCATCAAGACGTGGCTGCAGAACTGTAAAACGCGGCGCAATATTGGGCCACAGAAGCGGCTGCATATCGCAGTTGTAGCGGAGTAAAAGTCCGCCAGTTTGTGCCCTTCGTTTATTCGGAGGGCGGGAGATGTATTCTGTGGATATTTATAGTCGTGTGCGCCGTGCTTGTTTGAAGGACGGTATGTCTGGCCGAGAAGCGGCGCGGTTTTTCAACATGGCGTAATCAGGATCAGCACTCAGTTACCCCTGTTATTCTGGATGCACATGCAATTGAAAAGGAGACTGACCAATGGAATATTTTGCTGGTTTGGATGTGTCCATGGAAGAGACGCATATCTGCATTCTGGATCGTGAAGGGGCCCTTATTCGTGAAGGAAAAGCGAGCTCAACACCAAAAGCGATCGCTGACTTCCTCGCTTCTGGACCACCATGTGCCAAAGTTGTATTTGAAACGGGACGGATGGCACCAATGCTTTACCATGGGCTGACGGAGCTTGGTGTCCCGGTTGTTTGCATCGAGAGCAGGCAAGCATATCAGGCCCTTAAATCTCTGGCCGGCCACAAGACGGACCGCAATGATGCCCGCGGTTTGGCACACCTGGCGCGGACGGGATTCTACAAGCCGACCCATGTCAAATCACTGTCAGCGCACGCAATCCGGTCGCTGATCGCAGCCCGCAAGAAGCTGGTCGGACAGCGTGTGACGCTCGACAATCAGATCCGCGGTCTGGTCGTCGTCTTCGGCGTGCGGCTGCCACGAGCTTTGTCTCCGGCATTCAAAAACGCGGCGCTAAAAGTTAGCGATGGAGTGCCTGGCCTCCATGCCGCAATTTGCGGACTGTTCGCAGCACGCGAAGCAATCCTCGCGGCGGTTGCAGCCATTGATGGCGACATCAAAAAGATGACCCGCAAATCCGAAGTCTGCCAGCGCCTTATGACGGTACCAGGGGTCGGTCCGATCACAGCATTGGCCTTTGCCGCAGCAATTGATGATCCGTCGCGTTTCAGGAAATCGCGTGATGTGGGGGCGTATCTTGGACTGGTGCCGCGACGGCATCAATCTGGTGAAATCGACTACACGGGCAGCATCTCAAAGCGGGGCGACGTGCGCGTCAGAACGCTTCTCTATGAGGCCGCCAATGTGATGCTGACGCGGTATGCCGCTCCGCTCAAATTGAAGACATGGGCCCTCGCAATCGGTGCGCGCTCAACGATGAGAAAGGCCCGAGTGGCTCTGGCGCGTCGTCTGGCAATCATACTTCATGCCATTATGCGAGACAAAACTGACTTCCAGTCCGCGTAAGGCTTACGAGGCGACAACGAGGATTCCTAAATCAAAGTTCCCATCTGGGACGATGCCCGAGGGAGGGCGTGAGACACGGCGCCGATTCTGTAGCAACAGCCAAGACCAACGGTATGATTGCGGTTTCAACATTGCCGACCCACACCCAGCCAACCCCATCATGAACCTCAGAGTTCGAAGAGAACAAAGGCAACCTCTGACATCAAAAGCAGGAAACTCAGGAAACACGCATTGACAGATTAGAGAACGCTTGATGGTTATGTTGGTGTGGTCGATGAGATACTGCGCACAGACAAAGCCCTGATCAAAAAGCAGCGACACACGGCCAAGCGCATCTTTGAACGGCTGCGCGATGAGCATGGATATGCCGGCAGCCTGACCACGGTGACCTATTACGTGCGCGAGCAAAAACGGCGCACCAAAGAGGTGTTTGTGCCGTTGTCGCATCGGCCGGGCCATGCGCAGGTTGATTTTGGTGAGACGCTGGGCGTGATCGGTGGCGTGGAATGCAAGATCCACTTCTTCGTGATGAGCTTGCCACATTCTGATGCGGTGTTTGTGAAGGGATATCCAGCTGAGACAACCGAGGCGTTTTGCGATGGCCATGTGTCCGCCTTTGCATTCTTTGGCGGCATTCCGCAATCCATTCTCTACGACAATACCAAGATCGCCGTGGCTCGGATACTCGGGGATAAGACGCGCATCCGCACACGTCGGTTTACGGAACTGCAGTCGCATTACTTGTTTGATGACAAGTTTGGCAGACCCGCGCGAGGGAACGATAAAGGCAACGTTGAGGGCATGGTTGGATACACCCGCCGCAACTTCATGGTTCCCGCACCTCGCTATGACAGCTTTGATGATCTGAACGCACATTTGGAAGAGAAGTGTTTAGCACGTCAGGCCGATACGTTGCGGGGTCACACCCAAACCATAGGCGCACGCCTGATGTCGGATTTGGATGCTCTGATGGGATTGCCCGTCGCAGAATATGAAGCCTGCGATCACGTCAGCACGCGTGCAACGTCGATCTCAATGGTGCGCTATCGCAGCAATGATTACTCGGTGCCAGTAGCCTATGCGCACCACGATGTTCATGTGCGTGGGTTTGTGCATGAGGTTATCATCGGCTGCGGCAATGAGATTATTGCGCGGCACAAACGATCCTACACATCAGCGGATATGGTCTTTGACCCATTGCACTTTTTGCCCCTGCTTGAACAAAAGGTGGGTGCCCTGGATCAGGCCGCGCCTTTGCAGGGTTGGCATTTGCCAGATGTATTTGCCACGCTGCACCGACTGCTTGAAGCCAGAATGGGTAAGCCGGGCAAGCGAGAATACGTTCAAGTCTTGCGCCTTTTGGAGACCTTCGAAATGGATGTTGTGCAAGGCGCAATCCAGCAGGCAATAGATATGGGTGCAATTGGCTATGACGCCGTAAAACACCTTGTACTGTGTCGGGTTGAGAAGCGGCCACCACGATTGGATTTGGACTTCTATCCATACTTGCCCAAGGCCAATGTCGGCACAACACGCCCATCCAGTTACATGAGCTTGATGGGAAGGACCGCGGCATGACCGAAGCCCCTCGGATTCTTCTACGGCATCATTTTAAACAACTGCGACTGCCAACGTTCCAAGGCGAGTATGCCAAACAGGCGCAGCTCTGTGCTGCAGAGAACAAAGATCACATCCACTATCTGGCGCGGCTGTGTGAGATGGAATTGATCGACCGCGAACGCCGGATGATTGAACGGCGCATCAAAGCGGCGAAGTTCCCCAGCACCAAGAGCTTGGATAGCTTTGACTTCAAGATCATGCCAAGCTTGAACAAGCCCCTGACGATGGATCTGGCACGATGCGATTACGTTAATCGCAGGGAGAACATCATCGCGCTCGGCCCGTCAGGCACGGGCAAGACACACATCGCCCTGGGACTTGGGCTGGCTGCATGTCAAAGAGGACTGAAGGTGCGCTTCACAACGGCTGCGGCATTAGTCCATGATCTGATCGAGGCTCAAGATGAGCGGAGATTGCAGCGCCTTCAAAAGCAACTGACCAGCCAGAACCTGTTGATCATTGATGAACTGGGCTTCGTACCGCTCAGCAAATCTGGCGCAGAGCTGCTCTTCGAGGTCATATCCCAATGCTATGAACGCGGCTCCATCATCATAACCTCGAACCTGCCCTTCGATGAATGGACTGAAGTCTTTGGCTCTGAGCGGCTGACCGGTGCGCTACTCGATCGTTTAACCCATCACGTCCACATCCTCGAGATGAATGGCGAAAGCTATCGGCTCAAACACAGTCGCAACAACCGAAAATAACCAGCCCGCAATCACAGTCAGAATAATGCTGGCCTTATGGCCAGCATGCGCTTTGGCACGCTTCAGCTTTGTGACGAGCACGCGTGCAAAAGCGCCACAAAAACATCAACCGAAGTGGCCCATTTTTACGCCGCGACATGGACCCATTTTACTCTGCGATTGACACCTTTACCGTTTCG
This sequence comes from Roseovarius sp., assembly GCA_965207105.1. GTDB lineage: Bacteria > Pseudomonadota > Alphaproteobacteria > Rhodobacterales > Rhodobacteraceae > Roseovarius. Next base: position 262,438 of record CBDBLS010000040.1, read on the forward strand.
CCGTCGCGCAGGGAAGCTGCAAACTCTGCCCATCTGTCCCTGTGGCGCAAGCGGGCAAGCGGCGTCCCGGTCAGCGCGTTGAAGGTTTTGCGACAGCCTTTGCAAAAGAACCTCGTCAGGCCACTTGCATGGCCCCTGATGATCGCACCGCCCGAAGCACAGTGCGGACAGATACGCCCCTCGCGAACATTCGCCTCAGGGAGATCGATCACGCTTTCCAGCGACGATACCCCGGCAACGAGCCGTCCGGTCTCAGCCCGTTGTTTCGATGAAAGGTTGTCGATCTCGTTAAGCCACACCAAAAAAGCCTGATGATCCATGTGCCGCACCCATAATTTTGTTCATGGTGTGTTCTATCACAGGTCGCCACGCATAATAAATGCTATACCGGAGCTACGCCAAAACCCGAAACTTCTCATGAGTTATGACGCGAAAATTGTCTGAGACTTGGCTTCGGAATGTTTTCCACTCGTTTGGTATGGTTACGCGGAAGAACTTCAGGATTGCATTCGCAAACTGTTTTTGGGTTGGGTAATGATGATTGTGCGTCACGAACTGGTGCATGACAGCCCATAATCGTTCAATGGGGTTCAGGTGCGGGCAGTATGGCGGCAACTGGATAAGGTGGATGCGGCAATCTGGCCTTGCGAGAAACGCCCTGACATCCGGCCCTTTGTGATAGGGCGCGTTGTCCCAGATGACGTGGATTAATCGCTTGTCGGGGTTGCGCGTTTCAATCTTGGCTAGAAGCTACGTGGCACTGACACCGTCGACGGTGGTTGGCTCGACAAAGGGCGCGTCGAAGGTTTCAAGGTTGAGCCCGCCATGGATATTCACACGGCCTCGCCCAGCAGTGGTCGGGACTGCGGGGTTTGAGCCTGCCTTCACCCAGCCATATGCAGGCTTTGTCTGATATTCTGGGTGGACGGCATCAGCGAAATAAACGGCTTCATCAGCGCCAAGCTCGGTCATCAACCGCTCGTACATCGTAATGAAGCTGGCCTGTTTCTCGACAGATACACCCCGTGGCAGGGCCTTGGGTTTGCGATACTCAAACCCGAGCCGGGCAAGAAGCTTGATGCAGCCAGAATGCGAGTAGCGCAGGCCAAATTCTGTTGAAATATGGGCTCTTATCTCAACTGTCGAACGGCAGAAGCGACCGTTCAGCCAATCGCATAATGCAGCCTCTTGATCTGGGGCCATACGAGATTGACCCCCTTTCCAGCCATCGGCGGCAAGCGCGTCCCAGCCGCTTTCACGGTAGGTTTTGTGCCAGCCACGAATGGTGTCGTCGTCCAAATATAGAAATTCCGCGATTACTTGACAGGACTTCCCGTCATCCAGCAAAAGGAGCGCATTTGCACGCCGTGCAATCCCATGATCTTCGCGTTGACTGCGCACACAGGACTCAAGCTCAAGGCGCTCCGTGGGAGAAAGAAAGTTGGGACGGATCATGCGGCTAGCTGAATCGTTCTACGGTCAGACGTCAACCCGTCAAAAGTCGGGTGCTCGAGGACTCTGTGTATAATTGAGCCTAATCTAAAGGTGCGCGGCCCCTGACGGGGCCGCGCGCTTTTTTGTTTGATTGGTGTCTGTGGCTGGTCGTTTACTGCGCTTTCGTGCCTTGCGTCCGTTTGAGCTGGAGGAGCCTCCGGCGGGGATATTTATGGCAAGAAGAAGCAGGGGCGTGACAGATGTCAGCCCATCTTGCGCAACCGTTTGAACAGGCTGGAGGTGTCCCAGCGCCCGCCGCCCATTTTCTGCACGTCCTTGTAGAACTGATCGACCAGTGCGGTGACGGGCAAGGAGGCACCGTTTTCATCGGCTGTGTCCAGAACGATACCCAGATCCTTGCGCATCCAGTCGACAGCAAAGCCATGATCGAAGTGATCGTCCAGCATGGTTTCATACCGGTTGCTCATCTGCCAGCTGCCGGCGGCGCCCTGGCTGATCACTTCGACCACGGCGCGGCCATCAAGACCGGCCTTTTCCGCGAAGTGCAGCGCCTCGGACAGGCCTTGCATCAGTCCGGCGATGGCGATCTGATTGGCCATTTTTGTCAGTTGACCTGCACCACTTTCGCCAATGCGTCGACACATCTTGGCATAGATGTTCATGATTGGCTCGGCCGCGTCATAGGCCTGCTGGTCGCCGCCACACATAATGCCAAGCTGGCCATTTTCGGCCCCCGCCTGACCGCCTGAAATAGGCGCATCCACAAAGTTCAGATCGGCGGACTTGGCGGTGGCGTAAAGCTCGCGCGTGACTTTTTCGGACACGGTTGTGTGATCGACGAACACGGCTCCCGGTTTCATGCCTGCAAAGGCCCCGTCATCGCCAGTGCAGACCGAGCGCAGATCGTCATCATTGCCCACGCAGGCCATCACAAAATCGGCACCGGCTGCGGCCTCACGCGGGGTAGGGGCGCTGCGCCCGCCATGCTGATCCGCCCATTTTTCGGCCTTGGCCGTGCTGCGGTTATAGACGCAGACATCATGCCCGGTGGCTTGCAGACGCCCCGCCATCGGATATCCCATTACGCCCAAGCCCAGGAATGCCAGTTTCGTCATTGTTCGTGCCCCTTGCCATTGTCTCGCCCCGGGTTTCTGACTATCCCGGTGCGCGGATGCAAGGGAAAAGGGGCGCGCGCGGATGGCGGTGCTGTTTCGATGGTTGGTGCGGATCACCGGCGGGGTTATCCTGCTGGGGGTTTTGGCCGTTCTGGTGGCCTATTTCCTGCTGTCGCGGTCGCTGCCGGACTATAGCAAGACACTGACGGTTGATGGTATCAGCGCCCCGGTCGAGATCATCCGCAATAATTCCAATGTGCCGCATATTTTCGGGCAAGCCGACGCGGATGTGTTCTTTGGGCTGGGATATTCCCATGCGCAGGATCGGTTGTGGCAGATGACCGTGTTGCGCCGCACCGTGCAGGGACGGTTGTCCGAGATATTCGGCCCCCGCACGATCGAGATCGACAAGGTGTTGCGCCGGTTTGACCTTTACCGGCTGGCGCGCCAATCGGTCGAGGTGCAGGATGGGCGCACGCTGGCGGCCCTTGAGGCCTATTCGGCGGGGGTGAATGCCCGTCTGGCCGAGATCAACGCCGAGGCGCTGGGGCGTGGCGCACCCGAGATGTTCCTCTTTGAAAACCCGATTGCGCCATGGCAACCTGCGGATTCAATTGCGATTATCAAGCTGTTGGCGATCCAGCTGTCCGGGCACCTGAGCCATGAGGTGCTGACCGCACGCACCGCACTGGCTGTGCCCGATGCCGCGCGGTTGGCCGATATCCTGCCCGAGGCACCAGGCAGCGGAATTGCCGCTCTGCCGGATTATGCCAGCCTATTTGATGCCCCGTTCGGGAGCAGGCAGGTGGCGCGCGCTGAGCCTTCGGGTGATCCATTGTCGCCGCTGAAAACCCACGAACTGGTCGGCGCGTCCAACGCCTGGGCGGCCGCGCCGAAACGCTCGGCCTCAGGAGGGACTTTGCTGGCCAATGATCCACATCTGGGTCTGACCGCGCCAACCATCTGGTATCTGGCGCGACTTGAGTTGAGCACTGGCGGGGTAATCGGCGGCACGATCCCCGGCGTACCGGTGGTGATGACCGGGCGCAGTGCTAATCTGGGCTGGGGGATCACCTCGGCCTATCTTGATGATCAGGACGTGTTCATCGAAGAGCTGAACCCGGCCAACCCGCAAGAATACCGTACACCGGATGGGTTCAAGCGGTTTGAGACCCGTAAATCCATTATCGAGATCAAGGACAGCGATCCGATTACCCTGACTTTGCGCTGGTCCGACAATGGCCCGATCCTGCCCGGCTCTCACTTTGATCTGGGCAGAGTTACACCTCAGGGGCATGTGGCGGCGGTGAGTTGGACGGCTTTAACCGGACAAGACACAACGATGAGCGCGGCGCTGGCGATTATGTATGCCGCCACGGTGAATGAGGCGCTGGCGGCGGGACAGTTCTATGTGACACCGGCCCAGAACCTGACGGTGGTCGATCAGGAAAAGATCGCGATGAAGATGATCGGCGCAATGCCCCGTCGAAACGCCAATCACCAAAGTGAGGGCCGTATGCCCAGCCCGGGCTGGCGCGCTGAAAATCGCTGGCAGGGGATTAGCCCGTATTCGGCGAACCCGGAGTTTGTCGCCCCTGTCGGCGGGCTGTTGGGCAATACCAACAACAAGACGGTTGACCGCCCCTTTCCGCTGCATGTCAGCCACTGGTGGGGCGATACGCAGCGGGTGAACCGCTGGCGGCGGCTGATGCAAAGCCGTCAGGTCCACACACGCGACAGTTTCATCGAGGCGCAGCTGGACACGGTCAGTTTCTCGGCGCGTTCCTTGTTGCCGCTGATCGGGGCCGAGTTGTGGTTTACAGGAGAAGCTGCGGCAGAGGGGACACCGGAACGGTTGCGCCAACGCGCGCTGGTCCTGTTGTCTGAGTGGAATGGCGAAATGAACGAGCATCTGCCCGAACCGCTGATCTATGCCGCCTGGTTGCGCGCCTTGCAGAACAGGTTGATCCAAGACGATCTGGGGCCGCTGGTGCAGGAATATACCCATGTGAACCCGCTGTTTATCGAGCGGGTCTATCGCGACGTCGATGGCGCTTCGGCCTGGTGCGATGTGCGTCAATCCTCGCCCGTGGAGAGCTGTGTGGATATTGCGCGTCTGGCGCTGGATGATGCGCTGATCTGGGTGGATGAGCAGTATGGCACAGCGCTGGAAAGCCTACGCTGGGGGGATGCGCATCAGGCGATCCAAGATCATCCCGTTCTGGGCGAGGTGCCTCTGTTGCGGTATTTCGTGAACATCCGGCAAAGTACGTCAGGGGGGGATAACACCTTGCTGCGCGGACGCACACGCGGGGGCGGTGGGCCTGACCCGTTCCAGAATGTGCATGGGGCGGGATATCGGGGGGTCTATGATTTTGCTGATCCGGACAGTTCGGTTTTTATCACCTCAACGGGGCAATCCGGGCATTTCCTCAGCCGACATTATGACGATCTGGCACAGCTGTGGCGGCGCGGGGAATACATCCCGATGTCGCTAGACCGTGATCTGGCCCGCGCGGCTGCGGTTGGGGTAACGGTGTTGGAGCCAGTTCAGTAGATTGCGGCCCTTCGAGGTAGCATGAGCTTCCAATGTCCGCCTTGTCCGGTGATTTCAACGGGTCGTCGCAACACTTTAATCTTTTGGGAAAGATGGAGTGTAAATCATGGCCTACCGGACACGGATATTTTTCACTGAGAAGCAGAAGGCGGAGCTCTGGGATCGGTGGGAGCGCGGAGAGTCGATGAGTTCGATTGGACGTGTGTTTGATCGCGGGTCTTCGTCGATCTATCCTCTGCTTGAGCGAACCGGGGGCATCAGGCCGCCGATCCGGACGCGGTCTCGGTTGGCGCTGACACTTGGTGAGCGGGAGGAGATATCACGCGGTCTTGTGGCCAAGCAATCGCTCAGATCCATAGCGCGCAGTCTTCACCGAGCGCCCTCAACTATCAGCCGTGAAGTGCGTCGTAACGGCGGTTCTAAGCAATACCGCGCGGCGACATCTGATGCGAATGCCTGGGAGCGGGCTCATCGCCCAAAACCGTGCAAGTTGGTTGGCAACGACTATCTTTGCCGCATGATATCGACCAAGCTGCATCGAAAGTGGTCTCCGCAACAAATCGCAGGTTGGCTCATGCGCGAACACCCTGATGAGGAAAGCAAACGGATCTCACACGAAACGATCTATCGAAGCCTGTTTATCCAGACGCGCGGTGTTTTAAAGAAGGAATTGCAGGCGCATCTTCGCGCAACACGCTCCATCAGGCGCTCGCGTCACGCGACGTTGAAGCGGAGCGGCTTGGGCAAGTTCAACGACGCCGTTTCCATTCGCGACAGGCCTGCTGACGTTGAAGATCGTGCTGTACCAGGGCACTGGGAGGGCGATCTGATCGCTGGCTCTGGAAACAGCTTCATTGCCACACTGGTTGAGCGCAACACCCGCTTTGTGATGCTGGAAAAGGTCAGCAATAAAGACAGCCACAGCGTCATTCAGGCGTTGATCAAGCAGTCCCGCAAGCTGCCAAAAGAACTGTACCGCTCCCTCACATGGGATCGCGGCACCGAGATGGCGGGCCACAAGGCGTTCACCTTGGCGACCGATATCGATGTCTTCCTATGCGAGCCCCACTCGCCATGGCAACGCGGCACAAATGAGAACACAAACCGTTTGCTACGCCAGTACTTTCCAAAGGGCACAGATTTGTCGATACATAGCCAAGCAAAGCTGAGTGCCGTCGCAAGGCAGCTCAATGAGCGACCACGAAAAACGCTGGAATATGAAACACCAGCAGAACGGTTCAACGCATGTGTTGCAGCGATCCGTTGAAATCACCGGACAAGGACTAAGCCGCTCTCGCGGCATTGGCGCGTGTGGCTAACGGACGACAACTTCACTGATGCCGCGCATTTTGCGATGTGACTGATCTGACTGACGATTGAGCTTTCTCAATTGGACAGGAGGTTCCCATGACACAGGAGAAGATGAGCCCGCTGCGTGCGCGGATGATCGAGGACATGCGTATTCGCGGGATGGCGGAGACGTCACAGAAAGCCCATATCCGGGCGCTCAAGGATTTCACTGCATTTCCGGGGCGCTCACCGGACACCGCAAAACCGGAGGAGTTGCGCGTGTCAACGGCGGAGTAAAATCCGGCCACTGGGGCGGAGCAAAAGTCGGCCAGTTTGTGGAGTGCGCCTTGGGGCGTGTGGCCACCAATCAGCAAGCACGTTCCAAGGCGCATTGGCCGTCAGGCCGATTGTTCAGTTGTCAGGTTGAAGGGTTGGCAATACGTGCGCGGCTCTGATTGAGGCGGTAGCTTTCGCCGTTCATCTCGAGGATGTTGACGTGATGTGTCAGCCGGTCCGGGAGCGCGCCGGTCAAGCGTTCGGTGCCGAATGTCTCGGTCCATTCCTCGAAGGGCAGGTTCGATGTGATCAGGGTTGAGCCACGCTCGCAGCGCTGAGAGATCAGCTCGAACAGAAGCTCGGCGCCGGTTTTGCTCAAGGGGACGAAGCCCGGCTCGTCGATGATCAGCAGTTTGACCTTGGCCAGTTTGCGCTGAAGCTGCCGGAGGCGTTTCTCGTCGCGGGCCTCCATCATCCCGTGCACGAGAGCTGCGGCGGTTACGAAGGCGACAGGCAACCCTTTCTGGCAGGCGGTCAGCCCCAACCCGAGAGCGACATGGGTTTTGCCGGTTCCCGACGGGCCGAGCGCGATGACGTTCTCCCTGCGCTCGATCCATTCACAGCGCGCCAGTTCCAGCACCATCATCTTGTTCAGACCGGGGATGGCCGTAAAGTCGAAGCTGTCGAGGCTTTTGACGATTGGAAACTTTGCCGCCTTGATCCGGCGCTCGACCATGCGCCTCTCCCGATCGATTGGTTCCAGCTCGGTCAGCCGGGCTGGATAGCGCACATGATCCAGGCCTTCCGCCGCACAAATGCGCGCTTGCTTGTCATGCTCGCGCAGGAAGGTGGGCAGGCGCAGAGTCTTGAGGTGGTGTGTCAGCGGCAGTTCGGGTGCATCCGTCATGCGTCACCTCCTGACAGAAGGCTCATACAGGAAGAAGCCGAGGTGGTGGCGATGTTGGTTCCGGGCAGGAACGGATAGACATCCAAATCCAACCTCGGGGGCCTTCGCTCGACGCGGCACAGGACGAGGTGCTTGATCGCATCGAAGCTGACCGCCCCCATTCGCAGGGCGTCTTTGACGGCAAGATGCAGCACCTCCAGCTCGAACCGTTCCGACAGGCGCAGGACCTGGACATACTCCCTTTTGCCCGCCTTGCCCTGCCGGGCTTCCAGCAAGCGCCGGAGCGTGGCGAAGGCGTCAGGCAGTTCCCAACCCTGCAAGGGCGCAGCCTGATCGAAGGACATGATCCTGCGCTCGATCAGCGGCAGGTAATGCAGCGGGTCGAACACCATGTCACCGCTGTCATAAGAGCGGGGATGATCGGCGATCACCTCAGTGGCGCAACCGATAACGACGCGGATCACGAAGCCCTTGATCCAGACCGCGCGGTGGCCATATGCGACCGGTACCGAGTAGTCGTTACCGCGATACCGCAGCACCGATGTCGATGTGACCTGGCCACTTTGCAACTCACAGGCCTCGAAGGGTGCGCCGGGCAAATCCTGCATTGCCGCCGGATCGGCTTGCAGCCGTTCGCCGATGCTGGCCTTGTGTCCGCGCAGGACATCGTCCTGCCGTTTGCGGCATTGCTCTTCCAGGTGAGCGTTGAACGCATCCCGGTCCGGAAAGGACGGGATCGGCACCATGAAGTCGCGCCGCCCGTAGCCGACCAACCCCTCGACCGCTCCCTTGTCGTTCCCCTTGCCGGGACGGCCGTAGCGATCCCGGACCACATAATGCGACAGCATTGCGCTGAACCGTTGGGTTCTTTGCCGGGTGCCGTCCGGCAGGATCCGCGCCACCAGGCAGCGGTCATTGTCATAGAGGATCGACAGGGGAACCGCCCCAAAGAAAGCAAAGGCATGCACATGCCCATCCAGCCAGGCCTCGGTGGTTGCCGCAGGATAGGCCCGGATAAAACACGCATCGCTCTGCGGCAGATCAAAGGCGAAGAAGTGCGCCTTCCGCTCAACGCCGCCAATCACGACAGGCGCTTCACCAAAATCCGCCTGCGCATGCCCGGGCGGATGGCTGAGCGGCACGAACATCTCTTTGCCAGAGCGCTTCCTGGCCCGGACGCAGTCTTTGACGATTGTGTATCCGCCATCAAAGCCGCACTCGTCGCGCAGCCTCTCAAAGATACGCTTTGCGGTGTGGCGCCGCTTGCGCGGACGCGCTTTGTCCTCAGTAAGCCATTGGTCGATCTGGCAGGTGAACGCATCCAGCTTCGGGCGCCTAATCGGCGCTGTCCGCCGATACCCCGGTGGCTCCGAATAGGCCAACATCTTCGCAACACTGTCTCGGCCAATCCCAAAATCCCGGGCAATCCGACGCCCGCTCAACCCATCCTGAAAATGAGCCCGACGCACCTTCAAATACAATTCCACGGTGAAAATCCCCCGGCCCTCCCATCAAACGAAAGGGCAAAAGTGGACGACTTTTACGCCGCCCGCGACAACACAACGACGCCGCTACCGTGGCCGAGTATTGCTCCGCCGATTACAATTGGCATTGCCGGCGTTCGAACCGTCAATTTGAGCCACATTTGCGGTGAGATGCCGACGCAGGCCAGGGCTGAAAGCACCTACCGTCGATTGCAGCGCTTTTTCAGCGTGTCAACCTCGGGCAAGACCGGTCTGCCCCTCCTGTTGTCCGGATGCCCGGGCTCTCCGGGAGCCGGCATCCGTGCCTTGATCGCACGAACCGGAAGATCGGGCGCAAGGAGATCAACCTGCTGGTTCCTGCCGTCGCCACGCGCCGCTATCGCGTGCCCCTGATCTGGACCGTGTCGGGCAAGGCGGGCAACAGCAACACCTGCGAGCGCATTGCACTGATGAAGCGCTGTCTGGATCTGTTCGGGTCCGGAAGCATCAGGTGCCTTCCGGCGGATCGTGGGTTTATCGGCCTTGATTGGTTGACTTTCCTGCATGAACAGGACGTTCCTTTCATCATCCGCGTGAAGTCGAACCGGTACGTGACAGGCGGGGATGGCGTCCGGCAAAGTCTGCGAACCTTGCCGCGCACCTGCCGTGGCCCGCGCACATTCACCGCCCACTTCAGGGCTGCCGGGGGCACTGCACCGTTTTGGCTGAACTTCGCAGCCAGGCGCATCAAAGGTAAGGAATTGCCTGTCGTTGTCGGCAACCAACCCGCCCATCACGCCCTGACCGTCTATCGCAAACGCCGGGCCATCGAATGCCTGTTCGCCGAAGCGAAGACAAAGGGCTTCAACCTGGAAGACACCCGTCTCCCGATCGCCGAAAAGTCGAGCTTGTTGGTCGGTCTCCCTGCCCTGGCCATGGCATGGGCTGCAAAGGTGGCATCCACTAGGCCCGGAACACGGAAACGGCCTCGAAAGTCTCATGGGCGATACGCCAAATCCATCTTCCGCATTGGTCTCGACGAAATCGGAAGGCTCCTGCGAACACAGCCGGAACAAGCCTTCCGACACTGGCCCAAAATCAGGCAGAAAATCGCATGAGTCGTGTACAGGGGAACAGGGCTTTCAACTCGGCAAAAGCAATGGTGGGGATAAAAAAGCCTGCGACGCTGCATTCGCTCCGGCACAGCTTCGCGACCCATCTTCCGGAGGCTGATACGGATGTGCGGGTAATACAGGTGTTGCTTGGCCACGCCAGGCTGACCACGACGGCGCGATATACCCATGTCGCCGCCAAGACACTGCGCAACGTCGCCAGCCCATTCGAGCATATCCGGGATGTGGCCTGACGGATCGGTCAGCGTGCCGCGGCACGCGCTGGAGGTTGCAGACATCTTTCGTGCGCATGGTCCAGCCTACCGGCGGGCCAATGCAGGGCATCTGAGCCTCTCGCAGCTCAAGGTGATGTCATCCATTGAGGCTTGCCGGACGGAAGCGCTCGGCGGGCATGTGGCGGCTTGCACCAAATGCGATCACCAACACATCGCATACAACAGTTGCAAAAACCGGCATTGCCCGAAGTGCCAGGGACCAGCCGCGCGTGACTGGATGGCGGCGCGGGCAGATGATCTGCTGCCGGTGGAGTATTTCCATCTGGTCTTCACCTTGCCAGCCGAGATCGCCCGGATCGCTTTTTGGAACAAAAAGGCCGTCCACGGCCTGCTGTTCAAAGCATCGGCAGAGACGGTGACGACCATCGCCGCCGCTCCCAGGCGTATGGGTGCCCGCGTCGGTATGACCAGTGTGCTCCACACCCGGGGATCGGCAATGACGCACCATCCCCACGTCCACATGATCGTACCAGGAGGCGGGCTCTCGCAAGATGGCGTCCGTCGGGTTGGCTGCAAGCCTGGGTTCTTCCTGCATGTCCGGGTGCTGTCCAGACTGTTCCGTCGGCTGTTCATCGAAGGTCTGATCGCGTTGCATCGGGCGGGAGAGCTCGCCTTCTTCGGCGATCTGGCCGGGTTGGCAGACGTTGATGCATTTGCCGCCTGGCTTGCGCCGTTTCGCAAGTCCGAATGGGTGGTCTATGCCAAACCGTCCTTCGGCGGACCCGAAGCCGTACTGGCATACTTCAGCCGCTACACGCATCGGATTGCCATCTCCAACAGCCGCCCTGTCAGCGCTGATGCCCGAACCGTGGTGTTCCGCTGGAAAGACTGCCGGATCAAACGTGGAGACCGTATGAAGGTCATGCGGCTTGATACGCACGAGTTCTTGCGCCGGTTCCTCATCCATGTGCTCCCAGGCGGGTTCCACCGCATTCGTCACTACGGCCTGTTGGCCAGCGCAACCCGCAAAAGCAACCTTGCCAGGACCCGCACGTTGCTCGGCGCGCAACCAGCAATGCAGCAAGACGCATCCACCGCCGATGTCATCCCGATGACATTGCGGGAGCCATGCCCCGACTGCGGCGGGCGGATGCGCATCATCGAGACCTTCCGGCGCGGGGAGCTTCCACGGTCTCGTGCTCCACCACGGAGGCAGGCCGCATGACCGAAAGCCTGTCCATCCCGTCCACCCCAGACCGGTTGCTGCGGCAATGCCGGCCAAGCCACCTCGTCTGCAGCGCCCCGACAGGCCGCGCGAACGACGCAAAAGGACATCCATCCGAGGCAAATCCTCTGGCAAAACTCGGAGACGACCGGCCTGAACCCCCAAGCCGGTGCGTCCGTGACAGTCAAAGACAAAGCCAACCGCACTCTTTCCCCATAGATAGCACCTAGTGTTCAGAGTCTGACACTTCTTACCTATTTCCGCGGATTTCATCCAGCGTGTCGAGTGCGCGGCGTTCTCGGGTGAGGATATCCTTGGCGCTCCTGGTCCATTTGAAAGGCTTCGGTTTCTCGTTGTGGAGCGCCGGATAGTCGTAGATCGCAGCCTCCAGGTCATCGACGCTGGAATAGCTGCCGCGTCGGATGCGCCCGGCGGTGATCTCGGCGAAGAAGCGCTCGACCAGGTTCAGCCATGAGGCGCTGGTGGGGGTAAAATGCAGCTTGAAGCGGGGGTGCTTTTCGAGCCAGGCCTTGACCTCGGGTGTCTTGTGGGTGGCGTAGTTGTCGAGCACCGGATGGACCTCGCATCGCACTGGCGTGGCCTTGTCGATACTGCGCAGGAATTTCAGGAACTCCCTGGCTCTGTGGCGGGGCATGCAATTGCCGATGACCGTGCCCGTCTTCACATCAAGGGCGGCGAACAGCGTGGTCGTGCCGTGGCGTTTGTAATCATGGGTCATGGCGGCGGCGCGACCCTTCTTGAGCGGCAATCCCGGCTGGGTGCGATCAAGTGCCTGAATTTGCGACTTCTCGTCGACGCACAGCACCACCGCCCGCTCCGGCGGGTCAAGGTAGAGCCCGACGATATCGGCGACTTTCTCCTCGAACAGCGGATCGTTCGACACCTTGAACCCTTTCGTGAGGTGCGGCTTCAGGCCCGCCTCGGCCCATATGCGTCCCACGCTCGAAGGCGAAATACCCACGGCCTCGGCCATCAGGCTGCGGCTCCAGTGAGTGGCATTCGCAGGGGACTCCTGAACTGTCTTGGCGATCACCTTCAATCGTGTCGCAATCGGCAGCGGCGGCACCCGCGAAGGTCGGGTCTTGTCACGTTTGAGGCCAGCTACACCCTCATCGAGATAGCGTTGCTGCCAACGCCACACGGTAGGTTTCGAAGTGCCCGCCCGCCGCATGATCTCAAACGTGCCGCAACCATCCGCCGTTGCCAGTACGATCTCGGCCCGCCAGACCAGTTTGCGAGGGCTGTTGCGGTTGGCGATCAGGGCTTGAAGCTCAGAACGCTCGGCGGGGCCAAGGTAAAGGCAGATGTCAGTGCGTCTCATGGGCCGGGTATGGCACAGAAAACCGACAGTGGGAATCTTATGTCAGGTGCTGAACACTAGCCCCCGCAGCTTCCTCCCTGAGAGGTTTGTCAACACGGGCCACAGTCAGCCCGTGCCGAAACCCCGCGCAATGACCCGCGTCGAAAAACCTTCATCAAAGCTGCTGTTCTCCGCACTTTGCTTGAATGGCTGGTCTGGGAAAACCGACCATTCGCGGCGCCTATCTCGAATTGAAAGGATGAGGGGCAAGATACTAGTTAACCCGAGTTATGGATAAGCGGTGTTTTTCATTCTGACTTTGGTTTTGCCGGGCACATAGGCTACCAGGCAGGATAGGATGTGAACGAATGCGTTTGTTGGGGATCGGTGCCGTGTATGCTCCAGACCCATTTCGGATTTGAGCTTGCCAAAGAGGGTTTCAACGATAAACCGGCTTCGTAACAGCGGCTTATCCATGATCGGCATCAGACAGTTCTTCATGTTTCGACGGATGCCGGTGATCGGGTGCAGCCCCTGTTTCCAAAGTTTCGCGAAGGGTTTCTTCGAGATGCAGCCCTTGTCTGCCAAGAGGTTTCCTTCCAGTCCGGTGACCATTTCCGTCAGTGGTGCACGATCATCCGTGTTGCCCGGTGTGATTTTCACGGCCATCAATTCGCCGCGATGGTTCATCACCACGTGTAGTTTGAAGCCAAAGAACCAGCCCATGGTCGAATGCCCGCGTGCGGCAAGGCCCTTGAAGGTCCGGTTACGGCTGATGCGCGGATTGGCACAGACTGTCGGCCTGGTGCTGTCGGCGATGTAGACGCCTGTCTCTTGGCCCGACAGGTTGTGGATCAGCACGCAAAACGGTGCAGGGAGACGCGGCATAAGGGCAACAAAGCGCCCATACGAGGGCAGCTCACCAAAGCAGTCACGATATTTCTGTTCGACTCCATGCACCCGGAAGTGCTTGAAATCCTTGAACGGGGAGAGGTGAAACAGCACCATGATGAACAACATCTCGCCCAATGACAACTTGCCAGCGCGTCGCCTCTTGCGCGATGTCGGAATTAGCCGATGGCGTTCCCGGTCTTCAAAGGTTTCAGCAAAATCGGCGAGACAGCAAAAGAGCGCGGTGGTGGACAGGGACATGGGAGGGATCGACCGTATTGTTGCAGATACGATCTTGAATCACGACGCGACGCGTTCGTGAACCCCCTCTCAACAAATCAACCTTATCCAGAATCGGGGTTAGTTAAATGCGCGCTCACCAACGACTGATTGTTGCGCTGCAACGTGCCGCTGAAAAGTTGGGTGCTGAATAGTGCACATCCAGCCACCCGCTCCTTTTAAGGAGTGTCGGTTAGGTACTTCGCGACAATCCAATTGCTGTTGAAGCCAGTCCAGCAACTCCGCTTCAACCCATCCCACCCTGTTCGGGTCGAGTTGTATCCGCTTCGGGAACGCCCCGACCTTTTCCAGTCTGGTCACATGTTGCGGCGAGTACAGAACCATCTCCTTGAGTTGGCGTTTTGAAAGTACCCTCATCACGATCTCTCCATGTTGAAGAGCACCGCGATGCCCAACGTTACGACAATACCTAGGCAGCGAAAACTATATCCAGAGGAATTGGCGATGACTACAGGTTGATTGCGTTACTGCATGTTCGCGCACGTGTCGCGAAACACAGCGGAATTTCAACGGTGGCCTAAAGGTGGTCTGAAATTTTCATATCTATAATAATTAAATAATATCAATATACTATAAGATAATTTGGTGCCCAGGAGAGGCATCACTATAAACCCTACAAACACACACAAACCCCTGTATATTATATGCATTTACTAGGTTTTGCTTTAGCTGTGCGTTGAGAACGTAACGAAAACAAACACACCATTTTGACAATCCATTACGAACGAATTACGAATCCGCCACATGGCGACATTCCGAAAGCTCTCATCAGGCAAGTGGCAAGCCCAGATTGCCCGCAATGGTATTCGTAAATCAGCGAGCTTTGCTACCAAGCGCGAAGCTCAAGACTGGTCTGCGCGGCAAGAGTATCTTGTCACAAATGCCGAACTTCCCCAATCGAAACTCATATTGAAAGATGCCTTTGATCGATATGCGAGGGAGGAATCCCCCAAACGGCGCGGTGAGAGGTGGGAAGTGGTGCGCCTTGAACGCCTGTCGTCTGACAAGATCGCAGACAAGCGGTTGGACGATCTTGAGCCTGCTGATTTTGCTGAGTGGCGAGATTTGCGCTCCAAAGAGGTTGCGCCTGGTACGGTGCGCCGCGAGATGACGCTTATGTCATCGGTGCTGACAACAGCCCGCCGTGAGTGGGGCCTGATCTCTCACAACCCAATCTCAGATATTCGCAAGCCCGTATCGCCGCCGCCGCGTGATCGGCGCGTGTCTGTGGATGAGATTGATAAGCTGGTGGAGGCTGCGGGTGCGGATTTGACCACGGCTACAGCACGGGCTGTGCATGCTTTCCGGTTTGCTGTCGAGACGGCCATGCGAGCCGGTGAGATTGTGGGCCTTACCTCTGAAACTATTGATCGTGACACGCGGGTTGCCACGTTGCCCAAAACCAAGAACGGCACTGTTCGAAAGGTTCCGCTGTCAACGGCGGCTCTTGAGTTGTTGGAGGCTCTGCCTCAGGGCGATGGCCCGTTGTTCGGTCTGACAAGCCAGCAGATCGATGCGCTGTTCAGGAGGGCGCGGGACAAGTCCAAGATCGCAGATTTGAGGTTTCACGATAGCCGCCATGAGGCGATCACGCGACTGGCAAAAAAGATGGATGTTCTGAGCTTGGCTAGAACCGTGGGTCACAAAGACGTTAAGATGCTGATGATCTACTACAACGAAACGGCGGAGGAACTTGCTCAGCGATTGGGTTGAGAGGATCCTGAGCCTGCTGGATCAAAGCAGGCATTCTCGGCTGATCAGGATATTCTTTCCATCCCGGCGCGTGTCGAAATGGCCTGCCCGCACCTTGCGCCGGATCGTGTCTGGTGTGATGCGCAGGTATGTTGCGGCCTCTTTAACCGTGAGCCATTCGGGCATTTGTTCCTGGCGCAGCAACTCAATGGTTTGGGTGAGACTCTGCACCTGAGATGCGAGGCCAAGCATGGCCTTCTTCATCTCAACAATGTCAGCGGATGTTGCGATCTCAATTCCCATTATGCACAATCTCCATAACTGATTGTTCATCGCCTGTGCGGGCATTCTCAATCGGGGGCGAAAGATTCACACCATCGCCAGCCGCTGTTCCAAGATCGTAGTTTTCATCCATGACCACCTCGCGCGTTCTCTGTGACTCGAGGATTATGTCCTGTGAGGCCAGGTAGTCATCAATCAGAGCACCCTTGCGGACCACCAGCGCGGTGCTGTCTGATGATCCTGCGGCTTTGCGTTCCTCGGCCAGTTCAATCAGCCGATCCTGAACACGGTCACCGAAGCCGATCAAAAATGATTTGCGAGACCGATTGCGGTTGTCGTAGTAGCGCCCTTTGGCGCTGGTGCGCCATGCGCGATCAGCAGCTCCCTTGATCACCATGGAAAGATAGAGGGCCATTTCCACATCTTTATCCAGACCTGTGAACACAAGGTGCTGATCCCCAAAGACCGATGTGCTGATATAACATCTGGTTTCAGTGAGTGTCTCAATGCCGTAGGACACACATTTCAAGGCGTGGTGCATCTGCTTTGTGCCGTGGTTGAGGCGCTGCATCACAACGCCTTCAGCTCCGCCCTCAATCAGTGCAATCTCTTCCAATGTAACCTCATGCCTGGCCAGCAGCTTTGCCGCCATCGCCGCAGCCTGCATCGCCTCATTCTCGGTGGCGGCTTCGCAATCGGCCTTGGCCTGCATTGCGCGGATGCGGTTAAGTAGTTCCTCGCGTTCGGGATTCATGTCGTTTCCTTTTTTCAATGTCGTGGAGAAAATGTTCTGGATATTTAAGTTCTGGCATCAGGCTGTTCCTTGCGGGGCGGAAGACAGGAAATCACCCCGTTCCAGTAGGCGGATCATTGCCTTCCGGCGACGGTCGATCAGTGCGGGCGGGTTTGCCTTGGCCTTGGCCATCTTCGCTGTGGTGTCCAGCAGTGAGGCTGTGGCGGGCCGGTCGACATGGGCCAGCGCGCCATGGCTGATGTCGAAGACCATCAGCACCAGTGACCAATAGCCGATGCCTGTGGCCGCAGAATAGGCCATCAGGAACTGCCCTATTTTGGCGTCCAGCTCGTTGATCATCTGATCATCTTCGGGGCCGATTTCGACAGTCTTGACCATGGCAATCAGTGGCCCGTTTTTTTGGTCACCGGTTTACGCGGCCCAAGCGGTTCAGCCGGTGTTGCGGTGGTGGTGCGAAGCCTGTCAGAGTGAGCGCGATGTGGCGGCTGAGGAGGAAGAAAGGCTGACAGGTCAACTTGAAGATGCCGCCGGGCTTCTGCGACGATGTCTGGAACACGTGCCGGAAGCTCTTCACGCTGACATTCAAACGTGGGATTTGCCGGGCGGATTCGATCCAGCCGATCAACCATCCAACCTGCCAACATCGAATGCTTGCCTTTGGTTTCAGCCGCTTCGGCGGCGGCGATTTCATTCCGCATACCCTCTTCGTCGAGCAGGATGCATTCGATGGTTTTCCGGCGATCCTCGATTACCAGCGCCTCGGCAACCGCCTTGATGACGATAGCCCGCAGTTGTTCAGGCGTGACGAAGATGACTTCTGTACTTTCTTTTTGCATGGATATCTCCTTGGGGATGTGGTGTTTTCAGGGACAGGTCTGCGGAATCTTCTTCAGGAAGTCCGCGCAGGATGTTGCGCGCAGCGCGTTGCCAGTTGGCGGGTAGCTGTTCAATGTCGTCTGCGGCGGCGAAGACGCCAAACAGCGAAATTTCATACAGCACCGGGCGGTAATCGCTGTGGTTCTTCGGAACCGTCCACATGCCGTTGTTGACGCAGAGGTTTTCAAGCTGCAGCAACCGTGCTTCCGGACTGACATCGCTCAGCAATGCCAGCGCGGCCTGAACACGGGGAAAATCGATATGTGGTGTCATGCTTTCACTCCAGTGATTTCTTCGAGAGACTTGCGGGACATCGAAAGGGTGTGCCCGTGCCGCCGTTCGGCGTCGACGTAGCGGCGATAAAGATCAGGCTTCAGGAGAGCCGCAGTACGAAGATCGGAAGCGGATGCCATGATGCAGAAGCAGCATGAGAGCCGGGTCATGCCCGCAGCATACGCCCAATGCGGTTCCTGCCCTGCATCCCGGATCATCTGAAAGACATCGCTTTGCGTCAGATCATGGATGGGAAGCCAGTCATACCAGTCGCGCCCGGCCTTCGAATTTCGCGGTGAGAACTGAAACACGGTCTTTTTTGCCCGTGATGCGCTTTCCTGCGCCCGCATGCCCATGCAGTTGATCACCAATCCCCCGAACCCCGGGTGTGCCTTCAGGTAGCGGCGCACTTCACGTTCAATCGGCCCACGCTTCAGGTCCGATGTGCATTGGTGGTTAGCCGGGCTGGGGAACATTCCGCGCCGTTCGACCATTTCAAAGAAGCTGATCCTTGCGGTCGCAGTGATGACTGGCACGTTGCCCGCTGTCGCGTGAATGTGGTCAAGGTTGCCGTCCCATTCCACATCGCCCAAATCTGCGTGAACAATCAGCATCTGATGTTCGGGGATGCCCGCTTGCTTCAGGCGCAACAGCATGGCTTGGCTGTCCTTGCCCGCAGAGTGGTTGACTACAAAAAGCGCGCCACGCTGGATCAATTCTGAAACAAACGTCGGAATCATACACTAGTCCGCGCTTTGGCAATCCAGCGGGCCAACACTCTGGCCTCGGTTTCCCCGATGGCTTCGATCCCGTGCAACTGCATTTCAAAAAGACGGCTCAATGGCTCCCGGGTCGTTTCCGGGTAAAACCCGCCGCTTTCAATGCATTCATGGGCAAAAGCGTCGCGCACAGCCGTGCCGGTGGTTTTTACGGGCACCCCGTACAAATCCAGGCGCCTCAGGAAGTCGGCGATGGCGTGGGGATCAGTCATTGGTGATCCACCCGAGAAGGCGGCGCTGGCAGATGGTCTGGCCGCGCTCTGCTTTCAGGGCTGCCCATGCCAGAAGGCGCAGGCTTGCCGTGTGTTCCGGCTTGGGGTTGGTGATGATCGACCGGGCGTCGATGTTCCGCTGCGATCTTTTAAGGGTTTGACTGTGCATGCTTGCCTCCAATTCATGGAGGACTTGTATGTCACCAAAGTTGACAATACAAGATGAAAATGTCACCAATGTTGACTTAGGAGGTTCTTTGCAATAGCGATGACTGGACCGAAAACCACTCGCGCATTGATGGTGTTCACTAAATGTTCTAAATTGGCGGGATGATGGAGAATCAGGTTTTGATAAAGGACCGGTTAGATATTTTGATTGAAGGTGCGCGGGAGACTGGCCTTACAATCGACTTTATTCACGACATTTCAATCGGCTTATCCAACAGTTCCCTGCGTAGACTCATCGGTAACGCGTCTTCAATGCCTTCATATATGAAATCCAGCGACAATCCGAACTTCGCGCGCATAATAAGGGCGACATCGAGCGAAACCCGCTTGTGACCAGATTCCCAGTTTGCAAGGGCAGATCGCTTCACATTTATCAGAGCGGCATAGTCTTCTTGGTTTATTTTCAATAGCCTTCGGTGCCATTTTATTCGATCTGCTATGTCTGAGAATGGTTTTGTCATAGCCGCACAATACACTCCTGTCACCATAGTTGACATCTCTTCTTGGTTTGCATATTGAATGTCACCAAGGGGGACAAAATGACGTGCGCTGACATCATATCAGAATTGACGTGGCAGACGATTTCCAAGTCGCTCAATGTCTCTCGCACATCCGTGCTCAATGCTCGGGCAAAGGGCGAATTTCCCGCGTCTTGGTATCTGCGCATGAAGGCCCTCTGCCAACAAAAGGGGATAGCCTGTCCTGATGGTCTGTTTGGCTTCAAAGGCGTTGTTTCACAAGGCGCAGAGGCATGAAAGACTTTGAGGCTAAGACCACGCTTACAGACGGTCAATACAACGCAATGCTTATGGTCGTTGAGGCTAAGGGCATGACGCAGGCTGGTTACATTCGGCATTTGATCCTCCAAGATATTGCAAACTCGCAGGGCTATGTTGCGCTAATCAACGATATCATCGGTAGGGCAGAAACCACCCAGTTATCGCCCGAAAACGGGGTGGTTTCAGTTAGGGACGCAGTTCGGTGACGCTATGCCTTCTCCAAAAGAGTCAAAAATTAAGTTTCGTCAGTAGTGCGAATTCCGTGTGTTTGGCTGGTCTGTTCTTCTGGGAGTCATTTATCCTATTCGGTTGGAGCATTGAATGCTTTAATCAAAGAGTTTGCACAGAGTTTCCAGTTCAAGTCGCCGTCCACGCGGCCGCTCCATTCCAACCATCTTGGGTGCTCACCGCAGATTTGCAGTGCTACGGTGCGAACAAAATCGGCGTCCGTGAGCAGCGAAATCCATTCGTCGTCGCCGGGCATTTCTCCGGGCGGGATTTGATCCCAGTGCCGATTGATTGCAGTATTGATTGCAGTGAGGCATTCAAACACCAAAATCCAGTTTTGTGGGCGTCCCTCATTGGGTGTGCATCCTGGCAATACGCGTCGAATGACCAAGTATTGAGAGTCTTCCAGGGCATCGTGAAGTTCAACCGCCGCCAAGTAGGCGAGCCTTTGATTGGAAATGCAATTGGTCACATCAAGCTCTTCGACGCTGGGTGGCGGCGTTCGCTGCACGGCAATGTGGTGGCATACGCTAAAAGCCGCTTGCTCCTTGAAAATCAAAGCGGTGTCCGCAATCGCGGTCCCCGGCAGCATTGTCGAAATCGCAATCAGGGCAAGTCTCTTCATCTGAAATCCTATTCTGTCGTTCAATCTGCGGTCGACACTATGCGCGCCGGGCGGGCGCTGTCCAGCGGGGGGCGGCATCATGCCGGTGTCGCCCGCATTTTTCCGGTCGTCCGGGGGGAGGCATCATGAGCGCAAATCGTTCCAGCGCTGTGATGCAACGCCGTCATGAACCCGATGACAGCCTTGATTATTTCCCGACACCGCCCTGGGCCACGCGCGCGCTGTGCGAACGGCTCATGGTGCTGTCACCGCTGCAGCTGCTGCATGTCTGGGAACCGGCCTGCGGCGAAGGCCACATGGCCCGACCTTTGGGTGAGTATTTCGACCGGGTCTATGCCAGCGATGTGCATGACTACACCGACGCCTTCCCGGCGCAGGATGATGTCTGCGATTTCCTGTGTGAATGGGATCATCCTGCCCGCTTCCTGCCAGCGCCGCCTGAATACACGGGCAAGAAAGATACGGTGGATTGGATCATCACCAATCCGCCGTTCCGCATGGCTGAAGAGTTCATCCGTACCGCGTTGGTCCGCGCCCAGGTTGGTGTCGCTGTCTTTGTCCGCACCGCGTTTCTGGAAGGCAAGGCCCGCCATCGATCACTGTTCGCACCCACACCGCCCGCGTTGATTCTGCAATTCGCGGAACGGGTGCCGCTGGTGAAGGGCCGGTTGGACAAGGAAGCGTCAACCGCCACCAGCTATTGCTGGATTGTCTGGCTGAAGGATGCGGCGAAGGGCACAGCCCTTGACTGGATTGCGCCCTGCCGCACCCGGCTGGAACAGGCCCGCGACTATCCGATGGCGGAAACAGACCTGGCCCCGGCACCACTATTCGATGGGGGTGCGGCATGACCCTACTCAGGTTTCCTTGCGAATACCGTTGCACATCCGGTAAGCGGTTTTCCTCTGACGTTCTGGCCTCCCGTGAAGACCTGGATTTAATTCTCGCAGCGCGGGGTATCGGGGAGATATGTGAATTCGAGCCAACCTCCAGGCTGGAGTCTTCATACAAACCCCTTTCAGACCTGATCGAACGGAAGGGTGCCACGCCGGAAACGCTGCACTATGCCATCTTCGTCGGCTGGCTGGCGATCAAGTCCGGAACCGCCAGTGTAGATGATATTCTTGGGGATTGTGGTCTGGTCCACGAGTTGGCGCATTTCCTTCAATTCGGGGAACACCCGACGAAGCTGGATATCGGTGAACTCGTGGCAATGGCGCGCCGGATCGAGCGCGCCATTCCGGGATCGCCCTGGCCAGTGGACTGCGGGTCAAATGAACGAGGATTTAAACAATGCTCATGATCCCGGCAGTTCGACGAAAGGGCGGCGGAGGGGGCATCATGAAAAATCTCGCCATGGCGCAGCGCATCGGTTCGAGGCGTGGAAACAAGCAAAATCAGGGAGGATACTGAAATGGCACTTATCAAGGTAACGCAATTTGAAACCGGATCGGCAAAGTCGGGCGTCAGCCTGGGGATGGGTGAAAGCAAAGGTCGTTCCTTTTTTCGCATCAATCTGACGGAGGTCGCCCAAAAAGACCTGTTCGGGCGCGCCATCGATGTCAGGAAAGAGGCCTTGAAGCTTGTCGTCAACAATAACCCCCGGACACGTCATTTGATGGGCATTGGCATTGTGCCCTCTGATGATCACGAAGCAATCCGCCTGTCTTCAGGCCCGCGCGGCGGCGTCAGTTGCAAAGTTCATCTCTGGAGCGGCCCCGGAGGAGGCAAGCGCGCTTCGCGATCGCTGGATATCATCAACCGACATGTGGGCGAGAATCTGATCTCGGTGAAATTGCCGGAGTTCGCAGTGCCGACTAAAGTGCATGACGCGGCGGCACGGGGGTAATGGCAATGAGATACCAGGATGACCCCCGGCTGATCGAGGCGCAGGCCACCGCTGTTTCGGAAGTCTTGTCTGAACGACAAATCAAGGCGCTGACCGATGGTGAGCCAATCGAGGTGCGCAATATTGCCAGTGATTTTATTGTCAGTGATTTTGCGCACCAACCCCGTCGATTTCCCCGGCGCATGCGAGCAGCATCTCCGCGAGCGCTCTTGCGCGCCCGGCGGATAGCCGGAATTGGAATGG
This sequence comes from Roseovarius sp., assembly GCA_965207105.1. Taxonomy (GTDB): domain Bacteria; phylum Pseudomonadota; class Alphaproteobacteria; order Rhodobacterales; family Rhodobacteraceae; genus Roseovarius. The sequence goes on from CBDBLS010000040.1 coordinate 285,406, forward strand.
GTTGGATTTGTGCCCGGGCACAAGCGATTGTTGATTACTGTCGTAGAGGCGCAGGCCAATGACGCTTGCCATCGGGAACGCAAGCTCTGTCGTTTCAAAACTGTCGACATATTCAGTTTTGGCCCAATCGAGGTCTTCTTCCGGCAAATTCCTGTCCCCTGTTTTCCGAATCCCGGGCCATCATAGGGCGGGCATCGGGGATGTCAGTACCCGGGCCAGCGGGCACCGGCTCGTATTTCGCGGAGGGGTGCGGTATGACCCGGAACCTTTCTCGGATTGGGTTGGCCGAATTCCGCGTCAGGATGCCGAACTGGTTACCGAAGGTGTCCCGCTCTTTGACTGGTGGAAACGGGCGGACCTGCAATGAGCAATCTGGAAGCCACTGCGGCACGTTGTCTGGTCGTTGCCTGTGTGCATTTGGGCAATATGACGGTTCGCAATGAGAATTTTCCGATGTGGGTCAGCATCATCCGCGACGTACTGCCGTATTGCGCGGGCTGTGCATCGGCCATGGCGCGGCTGAAAGTCGCGGCTGATCAGCTGACCGATGCCCCGCGCGGCAGGCCGCAGGACAACGCCATGACCCGGCTTCGCCGGGAAACAGAACGCTATTTAGCCATGGCTGCAGCGCAACGGTTTGAGGCGTGGCAGCAAGCAAAAGGGTTGAATGATGACAGAGGTTGAAGAGCGGCCATCCATGGAATTTGTGGTCGAACTGGCCAAGGTTCTGATTGACCATGCCTGCTTTTCGCAGGCGACGTTTGGCAGTGATGATGATGTTGGGCCGCTGGGGCCAGTCAAGCACCTGCATGAAGAAACCAGCGAAGTCATCGAGGCCCCGACAGATCCGGTCGAATATGTCGACATGATGTTTCTGGTGGCGGATGCTGTCCGCCGTTTCCTGCATCAGCAGGACATGACTCCATATAAGTTTGTGCGCACGGCCCGCGCCAAGCTGGATGTCCTGAAGTCCCGCGACTGGCCAGAACCCAAGGACGGTGAGGCGCGCAAGCACATCAAAGCGCGGTTCAAGGAATTGGGTGGGGAGGTCTGATGTCGTTTCGGGATGACCCACGGCTGATCGAGGCGAAGGCCATTCCGATGACTGAAATGGTTGACCGGCTTGGCATTGCGCGGTTGAAGCCGATGGGCAATGAACTGATTGGTCCGTGTCCGCTGTGCGGCGGGCGTGACCGCTTCGGCATCAATCGTCGTACCGGTGCCTTTGTGTGCCGCAAGTGCGACCTGCGCGGTGGTGACCGGATCGCGCTGGCCATGGGTGTCCTGAACATGGATTTCAAATGCGCTCTGCAGTGGTTGTGCGGTGACAACCCTGCGCAGCTGGACCAAGCGGAAATAGACCGCCGGCGCAAACGCGCGGCGGAGGCTGACCGGAAACAGCAAGAGGCGCAAGAACGCTACCGTCGCAAGGCCATCGCTGATGCCCGTGTGATCTGGAAGAAAGCGCGCCCCGGTCACTTAGGCATTGTGCCTGCCTATCTTGAAGCGCGGGGCATCGATCCGGCGTCGATGCCTGAAGTTCCAGTCGCCCTGCGCTTTATCGTGGATCATCCATATGTGAAGAAAATCGGTCGGGATTACGTCACGGCGCATCGTGGCCCCTGCATGGTTGCGGGCATTCTGAACATGGCGGGTGAATTGACCGCAGTGCATCAGACCTGGGTCGACACCAACCCGCCCCACGGCAAGGCCAGGATCACCCATGAAGGCGAAAGCCTACCCGCCAAGCTGGTGCGCGGGTCCAAGAAATCCGGTGCCATTCGCCTGCACACCCCGGAAGGGGCCGAGACGCTGGTGATGGGCGAAGGCATCGAAACCACGCTGACGGCGCTGGTCGCGGACCCGTTTCCGAACGCGGCCTATTGGGCCGGTGTGGATCTGGGGAACATGGCGGGCCGGATGCAGAAGGTGAAGGGCAAGCGCTATTCCGGCCTGCCTGACATGAGCGATTCCGACGCCTTTGTTCCGCCGTCCCGGGTGAAGCGCCTGGTCTTCATCATGGATGGCGACAGTGACCCCGCGATGACCCGCGCCAAGCTGGAATGCGGGCTGCGCCGGGCCATGGCTCTGCATCCCGGCCTGAAGGGGCAGATCGCGCGGGCCGGTGAAGGCGTCGACCTGAATGATGTCTTGGTTGGCACAACGCCTGACGATGAAGGGGGCGATAGCTGATGCCTGCACATCGATCAGAGGCCGAAGACGAAATCCGTGTTCCGGTCATCCGCGCCCTGCGCAAAATGCGGCCCGACGCCCGTATCATGCAGGAAGTGAACATCGATCATGGGCGCAACCGAGTTGATGTAATGGCTGTCAGTCGCGCTGAAATCATCATGGTTGAAATCAAGTCGGAACGCGACAAGCTTGACCGGCTTCCTGTTCAGGTCGATGCGATGCGGCGCTGTTCCCATCACACCATCGCCGCACTGCACCGCAAGTTCATGCCTGAACCTGACAGTGTGTCATTAGTCCGCGTCGAAGGCATGCCCTGGGATGTACGACATTGGTGGTACCCGTTCGCCCAAGATATGGCGGAAGCCCATCACCCTGCGTTCGAATGGCGTGAGCCTTCATTGGAAGACAGTCTGCAGGTGGCGCTGCCCAAGGACGCCTTGTCTCTGTTGTGGCGCGCTGAACTCGCTCGCCTTTGTGCTGACGCTGGCATCCCGGTTCCGCGCCGTTCCAACATGAGGCTGATGGAACGCGCACTTCGGTGGGGCGCATCGGGTCGTGACATCACCCTTGGAATTTGCCGTGAATTGCGCCGCCGCAGCGAATGTGCCGAAGCTGACCCGCCATTGGAGGATGCAGCATGATCGGCGCGACCTTCTGTTCCGGCATCGGTGCCCCGGAAGCCGCCGCCCCCTGGGTCGATTGGCGGTTTGCGTCCGAGATTGAGCCGTTCCCGCGCGCGGTGCTGGCCGAGCGGTTCGGCTACCGCGACCCGGAAGCACAGAACCAGGGCGACCCGCTGCTGTGGGGCGATATGTCCGAGGTTACGCCGGACCTGTGGCGCACCCATGGCCTGCCGTTGCCCGAACTGATTGTGGCCGGAACGCCGTGTCAGGCCTTTTCCCTCGCTGGTATGCGGCGCGGGCTGGATGATGACCGCGGCAACCTCACCCTGAAATTTGTGGAGATCGTGCATGACATCGTCGCAGCTAGACATGATGGACAGCTTGTTGTGCTGTGGGAAAACGTCCCCGGCGTCCTCAGCGACAAATCCAACGCCTTCGGATGTTTCCTGGGCGCGATTGTCGGAGCTGAACAGCCCATCGCTATCGCTGGAAGCTGGCCAGGTGCAGGTATGGTTGGCGGACCACGGGCAAGGGCCGCGTGGATCGTTCGGGACGCTCAATATTTCGGAGTGGCCCAACGCCGGCGGCGTGTGTTCGTTGTCATCGACTTTGGAAACCGGGTTGATCCCGCGCAAATATTATTTGAGCGCCAAGGCCAGCAGGGGAATTCTGCGCCGCGCCGGGAAACGGGGGAGGAGCCTGCCCACGCGCTTGATGCAGGCATTGGTCGCCGTCGCGGCTCGGGAATGAAACCAAATTCCCTTGCTGTGCAGGGGCATCATGGCGATGTGGCGGGCACCCTCACCGCGAAATGGGCCAAGGGTGTGGGCGGACCGGCGGGCGATGAAACCCAGAACATGGTCGCCTTCGATTGCAAAGGCTCCGAGGTCCAGCATGACACGGTTGCGCCGCCATTGCGCGCCATGGGCCATGCCGGATCGCACACCAATGGCGGTGGTCACGCGGCTGTCGCCATTCAGGAACGGGCCGTGTCGGGTCCGATTATCCGCCGTCTGACGCCGGTGGAATGCGCCCGGTTGCAGGGCTTCGAAGACGATCATTGTCACATCACATACCGGGGTCGGCCCGCAGCGGACGGCCCCCAATACAAAGCATACGGCAATTCAATGGCCGTGCCCGTGGTCGCGTGGATTTTGGACCGGGTACAAGCCGCTGTCGCGGCGGTCGACAAGAAACGGGCGGGGCAAGAATGACAGGCAACATCGAAGATGTGAGATCAGCGCTCCGGTCGCTGGAGGATATCACCCCCGGCGATGGTTTGACGCCACCCGCTGACCCGTCCTGTGGCGATGACGGCCCGCCACCCCGCACCCCGGATTTGCCGATTCCGGAAATGGACGGGGCCAGGCTGCCCCTGAATGACACGGGCAACGGGCAACGCTTCGCGCTCTATTGCGGCGATGACGCCATGTTTGTGCCCCGCGTCGGTTGGCACATCTGGGATGGCAAGCGCTGGAAGCTGGACCCGGACCGCATTGCGGTGCGGCGTCACGCGCAATCCGTCCAGGACCGCATCATCCAGGAGATTCCGCATGTGGCGCTGGAAGACTGGCAACTGGAAACCATCGCCACCGAAGCGGCTTCACGGCGGCGGCATGAAGACTTGTCCGCGATCGATGTTGAAGAGCGCACCACGGAACAGAAAATCGAACTGGAAGACCTGACCCGGAAACTGAAGTGGATCAGAAAATTGAAAGACCGCAGGAGCGGCCTGAATTCCGACCATCGCGGTTTCGCCAAAACCAGCGGCAACAAGGGCCGGATCGACGCGATGCTGACGGAATCGACCACCAGCCTGAGCCGGGAAATTGAAGACCTCGATGCGGACCCGCTGACGGTCAACACCGAAAGCGGCATCCTGCGGTTTTCGGTATGTGGTGGCCCGAATGAAGGGTTTTCGCGCACGGCGGAGATTGCGCGCGAACCCCATGCGCGCGAAGTGGCGGTTACGGGCAAGGACCGCCCCCAGGTCATCACCAAACTTGTGCCGGCCGCATATGATCCGGACGCCGGATGCCCGCGGTTCGATGCGTTTCTGGAACGTGTCCAGCCGGATTGGGAAATGCGCTTGTTTCTGCAGCGGTGGTGGGGTCTGTCGATGACCGCCCTTCCTGTGCAGAAATTCGTCTTCCAGTATGGCAAGGGTGCCAACGGCAAATCGGTCCTGTCGGACCTGATGAACCGGATCCTGGGCGACTATGCCACCACCGTGAGAATCAAGAGCCTGACGGGCCGCAACAACAAGAGCGGGGCCGATGCCACGCCTGACCTGATGCCGATTGTCGGGGCCCGCGCCGCATTGTCTACCGAGCCTGAAGAGGGCGACCGCCTGCAGGAAGGCATGATCAAGGAAATGACCGGCGGTGAACCGATACTGCTGCGCCATCTGCATTCCGACTTCATCGAAGTGCGACCGCATTTCAAACTGACCATTTCCGGCAACCACAAGCCTGACATTCGCGGCACCGATGACGGTATCTGGCGGCGGGTGCTGCTGGTGCCCTTCGATGTGCAGATCCCCGAGAATGAACGCGACGAAAAGCTGGTCGACAAGCTTTGGGAAGAGCGCGCGGGCATCCTGAACTGGCTCATCGATGGGCTTGTGAGCTTTCTGGAAGGTGGACTGCAGGAACCGGCGCAGGTGTTGAACGCCACACAGGAATATCGCGCGGACAGCGACCCCATTGGCAGCTTCCTTGGTGAATGCTGTATCGTGTCGGGGGGCAGCGATGACTTCCTGTCCGCCCGTGAACTGATTGACGGATTCAATCTGTGGCTTGACCGGCGCGGCGAAGGCATGTGGGGCCAGCGCACCGTGTCCCTGAAGTTCAAGGCCGAGGCGGGCCGCTACCGTGACCCGACCACCAACCGGCCCTTCAACAAGGGCAAGCGTGACGTGACAGGCTATCGCGGCATCAGGTTCACCGACATATTCCGCGAGTCATACGATGACGCGCCGCGCAACAATCATGGCCGTCCCGTTGCCTATTCTGCATCTCCTGCCCGCTCTTCGTCAGGCGATAGTGGCGACGGGGGCTTTCCGCTGTGATGTTGAGAGCCTGCATCATTCATCCAGGCTATCGCGGCCTGCGACTGCGACCGCTCGAATGAGCCGCGTGGCGGCATATCCTGCGCGACGCGCCGCCACACCCCGCACCCCATACACCTTCCTTCGGAAATCAGACCGGTCTGAAGGGTCTGAAACTGCCTGTCCGGGTTCGAAAGTCCGAAGGCGGGGTCTGGGGGAAATCATTTCAAAACAGTGCCTTGTCGCCCGAAATCGGCCTGAACCGCCTGAACGGCCCGAAATGCAGGGTAATGCGCGCGCGTATTCACAACCGGGGTTTTGGGGAAAAAAGACAATCCATGCATTACCTGTCATCTCAGGCCGTTCGTGCCGTTCGGGCCGTGATCCGCCATCATTCCCCATTGTTTTCAGTGGCTTGGCCTTTAGGTGTTCTTCCGGGTTTCGGACCCTGTCCGACCCGTTTCGGACCCATTGGACCCTGCCTTTCCTATTATAAATCAACATTTTGTATTCTCTTCAATCGAAACAACTAAATGTAGTAAATAGGGATCAGAAATGAATCCAAAGAGGTCCGAAAAGACGTGCTGTGTGGATGAAACAGAAGGCAGACCGCCATTTCACCTGTGCTGCCCGGACTGCCGAAAGGAACTGGCGCAAGAGGAGCGCGCCCATCTGATGGATGCAGGCACCGCCCCTGATGGCTGCAGCCCTGAGATCATCCCGGCCCCGGCGCGCGGTGCGCTGGCCCCGTTCCGCGAAGGCTATTGGCATGAGGAAGACGGCCAAGGCGAATGGCGGCATGTTCCCTACCGTTCGGGCTGTCCCGGCCAGACCCGCGACATCTTCGACACCATGACCGACCAGGCAACGCGGCGCGGCGGTGATGCCCCCTTCACAGCGGCGCAGGTCGGTGCGGCGCGTGACTATCGCGCCCTGCATGAGCGGGTGCGAAGTGCGGGCGTGAAGTGTTCCAGGGCCTTCGATGTGCAGGCCGGTGGTCAGGGCCGTGTCGACTTCATGGATGCCTATATCCGTGACACGGAACGGTTGGGCATGTTCACCACGGCCATCGGCACAGGCCATGCCATGTCTGTTCGATTGGTTGGCGCGCATTCGATGGACTGCGGGACACGGCGGTCAGTGACAGACGCAACGCTGATTGAAATGGTGTGCATCGGCCAGAAGGCGCTGAGTGCCGTGCTGAGTGTGCACGGCTGGTCTTTGGCCGGAAAAAACAGAAAACGGCTGCAAGAGGCTCTGTGCGCCGTTCTGGGGCGTATGCAGGGTATCTAGGCAAGGGTCATACAAAATGTTGTTGACAACTGGTTCCACCGGATGCGATAGAACCACTATCATCACGAAATGCGCCCGCAGGAAACTGTCGGGCGCTTTTGTATTGGTGACTTCTGTATTGGTGACTTCAAAAAAAGGAAAAGGCAGATGACTGTCCAAGCAAAGTTCTGGGTGTCCAACATTACCCATCACGCACATCAGGCGGGAAACCAAAGTAACCAATCGGCAACCGTCGAATTGCGACCCGTTTCTGCGGATGGTGCGAATGACCATTGGTCGAAATGGACGCCGAGCGGCAAGATTGAAATGTGCATCACCAATCCTGATGCTGTCGAGCAGTTCGAATTGGGTTCTGAATATCTGATTACCTTTGACAAGGCCGCTTAGGCCGCGTCACAGAATGAGCGGCTTCCCCGGTGAAACCTATGAAGCCGCACCCGTTGCGAACCGTAGCACAGCCGATGGGAACGGCACCGGGGAGAAGGCATCGGGCCGCTGCAGCGGGCATAGGAGGCAACTGTCCGGGCCTCAAACATGACTGCAGTCGAAGCTGGCGCACCCAAAAGCCAGCAGGGCAGAGAATACCTGAGAGGCATCCCGCCGGGTCAAACCGGACGCCAGACAACCGCTGGGCCGGTAAGTCGGCTGACACCGCAGGCCAGTGGCACTGCCCCGATCGGGATTGGGGCAGCGCTGCGACAATGGGGACAGTGAGAATGGATATTGGGATGATTGAGGGCGTGACGCGCATTTGCGGCAAGTCGCAAGGCTTCCTTGGTCTGCCGTTGCGCGACGGGACACGGCACTGCGATGTTGCAGGTGGTGAGGTTCCAACCATGAGCAGCGCCTGGTTCCCGTCGCCAGAGGAACTGCGGGCACTGAATGCCGGTGCCTCTATCCATGTTCATATCGACGGCACGACGCCAGCGCCAATGATGCTCGGCGTCGGCCCCGAGCCTGACCCGGTCTGACCATGGGTCGCCTATCCGCCGCCAGGCCGCGTCTTGGTTGCATGCCATCCCGCTTGGGTGGCGCACCGAAGACCGAGGCTGAGCGGTCCCGCCATCGTGACCGGACGCAAGGCTGGCGCATCTGGTACAAGACCGCGCGTTGGCAGAAGTTGCGCCGGTTGGTGCTGAAGCGCGATGGCTACACCTGTCAGGCAACCGGCGCGATGTTGGTCGGCCAGTATCCGGCATCCAATAGCCCAGTGGTCGATCATATCCGCCCACATCGTGGCGACGCAGACCTGTTCTGGGATGAAGACAACCTGCAGTCCGTGTCGAAGGAATACCACGACAGGGTCAAGCAAAGCATCGAGAAGCGCGGGCGGCAGTGACCGTCCGGCCAACATCAACAACCATCAATCAAGGGAGGTGTGCCATTTTTGGCACACTGCCGGGGAGGGGTGGCAAAAATGACACACCGCCGGGGGGGTGGCAAAAATGACACACCGCCAAACGGCTAGACCCGCGCCCCTCTAATTCGGAGATTTTTTTCCTGTGAAACCTGAAAATTCCACTGCAGATCTGGAAACAGACCTCTTTGGAAATCCCTTGCTGCCGATGAAAGACCCGCGTGGTCGGAAGGCATATGCAAAAAGCAAGGCAAATCAGGAACTTGTCGTGGATTTGCGCGCGGGGGGCATGACACATGGCGAAATCGCCACTGTTCTGGGGTGCGATGAAAAGACTTTGCGGAAGTATTATTCCCGCGACCTGCATGAGGGTGCGATTTTGGTTCAGGCCGAAGCCATCCGCGTCATGATGCGCAAAATGCGCACCGGCAACATGGCTGCGACGAAACAAGTGCTGGAAATGGCCAGCCTGCAGAACACACCCACAAAAAAGCCGCAGCCAACTGAGCCCAAGCCTGAATCCTTGGGCAAAAAGGCCATGCTGGAAAAGAGCGCGGGCGAAGTGCCGTCAGGTTGGGGCGACCTGCTGGGTGACGGGAAACCGGTGAACTGATGCCCTTCGATTTCGCCTGCCATGACTGGATTGAAAAGCTTCAATCCGGCGAAACGCCGATTCCCGAACTGCCGCTTGATGATGCCGCGGCGGACCGCGCGATAGGCGTGTTCAACAATCTGCGCTTGCCGGATGTTCCCGGCAATCCATCGCTTGGCGACGCAGCGGGCGAATGGATGCGTGACATTGTCCGTGCCGTATTTGGGTCGATGGACACGTCAACCGACAGCGTTGCTTCGCGTCAGGTTGGCGAAATCTTCATCCTTGTTCCCAAGAAAAACGCCAAGACCACCAGCGCCGCCGCGATGGCGCTGACCTTCATGTTGCTGAATGAGCGCCGCCACGCGGACATGCTGATCATCGGCCCGACCCAGAAAATTTCGGATGTGGCGTTTGAGCAGGCCAAGGGCATGATCGACAGCGACCCGGAAGGGTATCTGGCGAAGCGTTTTCAGGTTCAGGACCACAAAAAGACGATCCTTTGCCGATTGACCAGGGCGCGCCTGATGGTGCGCACCTTCGGCATGGATGTTCTGACCGGGGCCAAACCGGTCTTCTGTCTGATCGATGAAGTCCACATCCTGGGGTCCATCCCTCACGCCGCCGATGTCATTCGCCAGATCCGGGGCGGCATGCTGCCGTTTCCCGAAGCGCTCCTGGTGATGATCACCACGCAAAGCGATCATCCGCCCGCGGGCGTGTTCAAGTCGGAACTGCAATATGCGCGCGGTGTGCGGGACGGCGGCATCACCGAAAACGTGCGCCTTCTGCCCGTGCTTTATGAGTTCCCCGAAGACATCCAGACCAGCGAAGACCAGAAGTGGTTGGACCCGGACTTGTGGTACATGGTTACCCCGAACATGGGGCGGTCGGTCAATCTGGACCGGCTTATCGAAGGATTCGAACGTGCCAGGCATGACGGCCCCGGCGAAATCGCGGCCTGGGCCACCCAGCACCTGAACGTCGAAGTGGGTCTTGCCCTTCACACCGACCGTTGGATCGGCGCGGACTATTGGCAGTCGTGTGCAGAGCCGTGCCTGACCAAAGAAGAGGTGTTGCGCCGTTGCGATGTTGTTGTGGCGGGCTTTGACGGCGGTGGCCTCGATGACCTTGCCGGGCTGGTTTTGATCGGGCGTTGCCGAGAAACCCGCAAGTGGTTGTTCCGGGCGCATGCCTGGGCGCAAACCGATGTGTTCCAGAAGCGCAGGGAAATCGCAGCACGTCTGCGCGACTTCGCTGATGATGGTGACCTGACTATTTGCCCGGAAGGTGACCCGCAGCGCGACTTCCGTGACGTGACCCGGATTATCTCGGAAATCAACGCCCTGGGCTTGCTGCCTTCACATGGGGCTGTTGGGTTGGACACATATGGCGTTGCCGATCTGGTCGACATGCTGCTGGAAGCGGGCCTTTCCGAAGACCAGCTGGTCGGGGTGCCACAGGGTTACAGGCTTTCGTCCGCCATCTGGGGGATGGAACGCAAGCTGAAAGACCGCTCGCTGCTGCATCGCGGCGCGCCAATGATGAACTGGGTTTTGGGCAACGCCAAAGCCGAACTGCGCGGCAACAACATCTACATCAGCAAATCTGCGGCGGGCAAAGCCAAGATTGACCCGCTGACGGCGGGTTTCAACGCCTTCCAGTTGATGGCCCGTAACCCTGAGCCTGCCGGGCGTGGGTCAATGCTATTGGAGATGGAAGAGGTGCTTGTTTGATGTTCCGGTTTCTTCAGAGAAAATCAGCCGTGGAGGCGCGCATCCTTGAGGCCATCGACAGCGGTGTCCACGGCGGTGCGACGGCGATCAAGGTATCGGCGGAACAGGCCTTGGGTGTCATGGCGGTCTTTGCCGCGGTTCGGGTGATCTCGGAAGATGTCGCCAAGCTTCCCGCCAAGCTGAAACGCGATACGGAAGACGGCAGCGAAACGGCCAGTGCCGAGCCGGAACACATTGTTCTGAGCCGCATCGGCAAGCCCGCCACCGACGAAGATGATGGTTTCACCGCCATGGAATGGATTGAAGCGGTTGTGGCGGCAGCTGCGCTTGGCGGGCGCGGCGTGGTCTATCTGAACCGTGTTGGCGGCAAGGTCCGCGAAGTGGTTCCCATCAAACGCCGCTGTTGGAGCGAATTGCGTGGCAAATGGCGTATCAAGTGGCGCAAGGACCGGTGGGAAGATGTCGACCGCGCCGATTTGATGGTGTTGCGCGGCCCGCAGCTTGGAATGAACGTGACCCAGACGGCGCGTCAAGCCATCGATCTGGCCCGACGCCTGGACACGATGATGACCGGTCTTGCAAGGAAAGCGGGTCGCCCCAACGGCATCGTCAGTTCGGAAAGCCTGAATTCGCAGGACAAGGCCCAGACCTTTGTCAGCCGGATCAAGAGCTATTTCGGCCCGTCGGGAGATGGTGGCCTGATGCCCGTGGATCTGGGGGAACTGCACTACATTCGGCTGAGCATGACGCCGGAAGAACTGCAGCAGGATGAAACATATTCCCGCGTCGTGACCCAGATTGCCAGCGCCTATCGAGTGCAGCCCGCACGGCTGATGCATGCCATCACGGATCACAACAATGCCAGCGCCTACACCTGGAACATCATTCATGTGCAGGACTGCATCCTGCCTTGGGCCAAGCGGTTCAAGCAATCGTTCGAGAAAGACGCACTGGGCGAAGAGCGGGTGCGCGAGGGCTATTATTGCGACGTGGCCCTGCAGGGCCTTTTGCAAGGTTCGCCTGCCGAGCGCGGCGATCTTTACGTTGCGCTTCGGACTGTCGGTGCGATGTCACCGCTGACCGTTGCCAGGCTGGAAGACCTGCCGACCAAAGGTGTCAGCGATGACCCGGCATTCCCGCTTTTGACCAACCCCAACCCGAAAGAAGAAAAGGACGGCGACGATGATGACGAATGATCGTTGTCACCCGATGGAACGCAAGTCAGCCATCGAGGTGGCGGAGGGTCTTGTGACCCCTGAATTCAAAGCGGCAAAGGACGGTGTCATTGAGGGATACGGCGCGGTCTTTGGCAACATCGACCAAGGTTACGACATCGTTGAAGCCGGTGCGTTTGCTGACAGCCTGAAGGATGGAACAAAGGTCAAGATGCTCTGGCAGCACAATCCAACCAACCCGATTGGTGTTTGGGATGAGGTCAGGGAAGATGACAAAGGCCTTTGGGTAAAAGGTCACATCCTGGGTGATGTTGAAAAAGGACGCGAGGCCACGGCACTGGTCAAGGCCGGCGCAATCGACGGGCTGTCCATCGGCTACCGCATATTGGAGTTCCGCGAAACCAAGGTCGATGACCGTTGGATCCGCGTGATCGAGAAAGCAAAACTTTTGGAAGTGTCTTTGGTGACATTCCCGATGAACCCCGAAGCGACGATTGACGCGGTAAAAGCCGCTGAAATGTCAGAACGGGAATTTGAGAAGGCCCTGCGGGATGCGGGCATGTCTCGGACGGTTCGTCATGCGTTGATGCGTGACGGCCACAAAGGTGTTCAGGCCCTGCGTGAGTCGGGCGATGAGGACTATTCGGAACTGCTGGAAGCCATCGAGGCATCCAGTCTAATGAACTCGTTGTCATAGGAGGAAATCATGACAACTCTTGCGGAAGTGAAAGCAGCGATCGAGGATCAGGCCAAAGGCACCCAGACGTTGCGTGATGAAGTGAAAAAGCTTCAGGGTGACGTGGTCGACCAGGAAAGCTTCAAAAAGCTGGAAGGTATCGTGACCGATCTGGACGAAAAGCGCCGGAAGATGGAAACTGAATACCTGGCGGAACTGAAGGAAGCCAAGGAACTGGCTGAAGAAGCTTCGCTGAAGGCCGGTCGCCGCGACCCCGGTGGCGAAGATGGTCCGAACGAAGATCAGATCGCGCACAAGACGGCGTTTATCGACTTCATGCGGTCCCGTGGCGCTGAAAGCCAGAAAGAAGGCTTGCGTGAAATGGAAGCCAAGTCTCTTGGTCTGGATGTCAAGGCTCTTGGCTCTTCCACCGGCTCTGGTTCCGGCGTTGCCGTGCCCACCGTGATCGCAGAGGACATCCAGACCAAGACCCATGATGACAGCGTCATGGCGGGTTTGGTGAAAGTGGTTCGGGTTGGCACCAGCGACTACAAGGAACTGGTCGACAAAGGCGGGCTGGGCTTTGGCTGGGTTGGTGCCGGTGATGCCCGCGCGGCGACCGACAAGCCGGATGTCTATGAGGTCGAGCCGTCCATGGGCACCGTCTACGCCTATCCCGAAGCACAGGAAGAGCAGCTGGACGATGTGTTCTTTGACATCGAAAACTGGCTGGTGGATTCGGCCCGCACGTCCTTCGCCAATGCGCGCGACGCGGCCGTGATCACCGGCAATGGCACCAAAAAACCGCTTGGCCTGCTGGGCACTGCACCCGTTGCCGGTGCCGATGGTGCCCGGACGGACAAGGTGTTCCAGTTCCTGGCATCGGGCAGTGCGGGCACCGTTGGTGTCGCGGACAAGCTGGTCGAACTGGTCTATCTGACCAAGACACAGTATCGTTCCAATGGCCGGTTCCTGATGAACTCGCTGACCATGTCCAAGGTGCGCACGATGAAGGACAAAGAGGGCCGCTTTCTTTGGGCCGATGGTCTGGCCATGGGTCAACCGGCAACCCTGCTGGGTTATGCGGTGTCGACTGCCGAAGCCATGCCGAAGATCGCGGCGAACTCCACGCCTATCTGCTTCGGTGATTTCCGCATGGCCTACACGTTGGTGGAACGCCATGACCTGCGCGTGACCCGCGACGGAATCACCAAGCCCGGTTTCGTCAAGTGGCACATCCGCCAGCGTCTTGGCGGCGCGCCCACCAATGACGATGCCGTCAAGTTCCTGAAGGTCGCCGCGTAAGCAACTGCTGAAGGATCACAATGTAACCACCCCGCGAGGTTATGCTTCGCGGGGTTTTTCATGAGGACAAGACATGAAGATCAAACCAATTTCGCCCTTTCGGGCCGTGGTGACGGGTTCGGCCTATCCGAAGCATTTTACCACCGATGATGACTTTGCGCCGAATTCCGAAGCTGCGAAAGCGGCACTGGACCTGGGGTGCCTGAGCGACGGGGACGCTGCCACCGTGCGCAAGGCGCAGGGAGCGGCCAAACGGAAGGCCAGGACCAAGGCGCAGGGAGCGGCCCCTGAAAACAAAGCGGGCGGAGCAAAAGACTGATGCGCCCGTTTCGAGTGGAAGCGCCGCAAGGCGTGTTGGTGCCGGTGGAAGAACTGCGACAGCAGGTCCGCGCGGATACCGATGAACAGGACAGCTTGATCGAGGCCTATGAACGGTCTGCGGTCGACTACCTTGACGGCTACACTGGCCGGTTGGGCCGATGCATCCTGCGCCAGAAATGGGCGCTTCAACTTGTCGGCAATCCCGAAGCGGCGTTCCTGCCGTTTCCCGATTGCCGCGAATTTTCAATCGAACGGCTTGATGATCAGGGAGCATGGTCGCAGGTGGACGGTGTCACCGTGACCCGTATGGAAGACTATGCGCTTCTGATGGACCTGCCGGGCGATCAAACGGGGTTGCATTTGACATGCTGGGCGGGCTGGTCAACCGCGGATGATGTGCCCGACAATCTGAAGCAGGCTGTTCGGCTTCTGGTAGCACATTGGTTCGATAATCGCGCAGCCGTCACCACCGGCCAAGCGACCCATCGAGTGCCCATGGCGGTTGATTCAATGATTGCGCCGTTGGTGCATGTGTTCGTCTGATGCAGGCCGGAAAGTTCGACACGCGCGTGACCTTCGAGGAGAAGGTCAAGGTGCCCAATGGCGGTGGTGGTCACACTGTCGCCTGGCGCGAAATGCCTGGCGCGGATCCGGGCAAGCGGTGGGCGGCTGTCTGGCCACTGACGCAGAACAAATCCGATGAAGAGGTCAGCGCATCGCACGTCGGCAATGCGCCGGACTACAAGATGACCGTTCGCGCCGATCGCGGCACCCGCACCGTGAAATCAGACTGGCGCGTCATGATCGACGGGCGGATCCACGCCATCAAATCGGTTGCCCGCCCTGATCGGGGGCGAGGCACCATCACATTTATCATTCAGGAAGGTCAGGCGACATGAGCCGGTTGAAAGGCGCTGCAAAGGCCCGCAGACGCGCCCGGCAACGCCCCGACATCCTCGATCAAAAGGCGATTGTCGCGATTTCCGACACGGTTGGGGAGGTTCACCAGGCGGGCCGCGCAAACATCGACAGCATGGTCAAGCGCCGCAGCGGTCTTTTGCGCCGGCGCTACCGCAAGGCTGTGCGAAAGCAGACGAAGACCGGGAAAGTTGGCTACATCACCAAATCCGCTCAACGTGCCGCCTTCTATGCGCGGTTTGTGCATGACGGGACCAAATTTGCGCCCGCCCGCCCGTTTCATGATTTGGCCGTTGCTCAGAGCGAAGGCGCATATGTTCGCCGGATGCGCCGTGCCCTGGGTTCTACAATCCGGGGCCGCAAATGACCGTCGCACAGCGTTGGCCGCTTCAACAGGCCGTCTATGCCCGGCTTGTCGCTCAGCTGGCCGGTCAGGGCCTGGATGGGGCCGACGTGCCGGTCTTCGACCACATTCCATTTCAGCCCCCGCAGTTGCATGTCCGCATCGACGGCTTTGGTGTCATTCCCGGTTCCAGCTCGAATGGTCGCCGGTCACGTCACGATTTTTCGGTGCATGTCTTCGATGACAACACTGGCCCCGATACCGGCGCGGGTCCGGCAGATATTGCGCGGCTTCAGCCCATTGTGGTTGCCGCGCTTGAAGATTGGTCCCCGTTGGTTGGCGCGACGGGGATCACGCATATCAGCAGCAACAGCGCCGCAGATGAAGAACCGCTGAGCCAGCATGCGGTCAGCCGGTTCTCAACCCACATAGGAGTGTGACATGGGCACAGCAGTGAAGGGCAAGGATCTTCTGATCCACGTTGACGATGGAACCGGAATGAAGGTCGAGGTGCCCTATCAAGGGGATGCGACCTACAATCCAGGCAAGACTTCCAATATTTCGGTCACCAAAAACGGGAAACACCCGTACCAGACGGAAGAGGGTACGACCATCACCTTTTCGTTCGAAAAAGAGCGCCCGGCGCTTGCGGTCCATACCCGCCTTCGGACGCTGTCGCAGACCGGCGAACAGGTCGCGATCGACTACAGGGACAGCAATTCCGGCGGTGAATCCTATTCCGGCAACGCGGTCATCACCCTGGGTGAAGAGGAAAGCGGTGTCGAGGGTGTCATGAAGATAAACGTGACCGCCGCCTTTGTCGATGATCCTGTTATCGAAGGTGTCGCCTGATGGCGGGTGGCGTTGTCCAGGTCACCCTTGGGGGGGCTTCATATCATATGAAGCCCTCTTACGGGTCGATGCGCGATATCGAGACGCGCACCGATTTCACCATCACCGAACTGCTGGAACTGGTGATCGCGCAGCGCCTCAAAATCCAGGAGGCGGCTTTGGTCATCTGGTTCGCCTGTCAGGCGGCGGGGGAGGGTTTCGACAGCATAGAGGCCGTTGGCGATGTGCTGTTCGAAGAGAAGTTGACCAGCCCTGCCTTGCGCAAATCGCTGTCTGAGTTCCTGCTGAACTGCGTTTACGCTCCGGCGGAGGCAAAAAAAAAGTTCGAAGGCGAGGTGGTTCCACTCCTGATGGCGGGCCTCGATCAGAACGCGACTGGCTAGAACACACGTTTTCCTTCGGGGTCGTTCATCTCGAATGGCCCCCGTCTGAATTCTGGCGCGTCACACCGTTCGAGTTCTGGCGCGCTCAGCAAATGCACCTGAAAAAAATAAAGGCACAGTCCAAATGACAAGAGAACGTCTGGTCACAGAATATACAGCCGACACGCGGAACTTCCGCCGTGGCGCACGGGTCTATGACAGGACCCTGGCGCTGCAGGAACGACTGACAAACGACCGCTTGACCCGCGTTGACCGGCGTTTGGAGCGCTCGACCCGGAATATTCTTGCGACTCGCACTGCGCTGTCGGGTCTGACCGGGCTTGTCGGTGGTGCCGCGTTCATCCAGTTGCGGAAATACGCAGAAGAGTGGCGCGATGTGGAACGCCGGTTGCAATCGATCGGGGCCACTTCGGCCGAGGCTCAAAGGGGGCTGGTGGAACTGGCGCTTCGAACCCGGGGTTCGATTGGCGGCACAGCCGCCGCCGTGCAGCGCCTTTCAAAATCCACGGGCGATGACATCGAGACCACGTCACGACGTGTCGAGACGTTGCAAAAACTGCTGGCCACGGCTGGTGCCAGTGGCACGGAACGCAACTCTGTAGCTCTTCAGCTGGGCCAGGCGCTGCAATCCGGTGTTTTGTCGGGAGATGAATTCAGATCAATCCGCGAAAATGCGCCGGTTGAGTTACTGGATGCATTGGCGGCCGCCGCCGACGTGACCCGTGCAGAGTTGCGCGGCTTCGCTGAAGATCAGAAGCTGACAACAGATATCGTTCTGCAGGCACTCGATAGCCTGGCATCGACGGCGGATGCACGATTTGGCGCATTGGCGATTTCCGGTGAAGAGGCCTTCGAGGTGCTCACCACCGGTCTGACGGTCTACGCGGGCAATGTCGACAAGGCGCTTGGCGCGACCGAGACAATAAACGGTGCCCTGGCGTGGTTGGGCGAAAATCTGAGCGCGGCGGGTGATGGTGCGGATACCATGGCCAGGGCCATCAAGATAGCTGGCACAGTTGCGCTGGCCACGGCCGGAAGTCGCGGGGTCGGTGCCCTGGTTTCAGCCTTCCGGCGCTCTGCTGACACGGCGCGATTTGCGTATGAGCAGGCCCGGCGTTCACACGCCGCAAGCCGTCAGGCCGTCATTGATGCGCAAGGCGATTTGGCCGCGAGACGGGCCGTTCGGCGTGAGCGCGAACTGGACCATCAGCAACAGGTGTTCAACGACCGTTCCACCGTTCGATCGGCTCGACGCCGCCGGGCCGCCATCGTCGCGGAGCGACAGGCATTGGATCGCCTGAGGGTCGCTCAGTCGCGCGCGACCGTGGTCACGGATCGTCTGGCGGCCGCTCAAAACCGGCTTGCCTTCGCCGTCCGCGCGCGGGCGGTTGCAGTGCGCGGTGCGCAGGCGGCTATGGCCTTTTTCGGCGGGCCTGTGGGCCTGGCGATCACTGCTGCGACCCTGTTTGCCGGGGTGCTGGCCACCGCCAGAACCAATGCCGAGCGACTTCAGAATTCCCTGGACAGTCTGTCGGGCGCGTTTGGCAAGATCGAGAATGTGAATTCAGCGCTGGCTTCGGACTATGAAACCCTGACCACCGCCCAGGATCGTCTCGCGGAGGCGACGCGAAAGGGAGGTCAGGCGGCGGTCGATGCCGCCACACAGGAAGTTGCAGCGCTCAACACGCGTATCCGGGCGAATGAAAAGCTGCGCCGCGAATTGGCTCTTGTAGTACAGGCGAAATTGAATGCGGCACGGGAACAGTTGGAAGAGCGGCGCGCTCAGCTTGAACGGGACGCCAGAATATTCTTGCGGGACCTCATTCGGGAACAGGGTCGTGGCGGTCCTGATGTCGGATTACCCGAGCGTACTCCCTCTCGGCCAAACACCTTTGCCTGGAGAGAATACATTCGGATCCAGCGGGTGACCACCGAAGAACTGCGGGCCTATATTGATGCGGAGCGCGAGCGGGTACGGCAGTTGATTGAAACCGGCGCGACACTGGAAGAGCTGAACGCATTCCAACGTGACCTTGTTTCCGGGACCACCGAAGCCGAGGTCAAGGTTGAAGAATTTGCAGCGCAGCTTGAAGTGCTGAATGCCGCCGCTGTCCTGGCCGGTGAAGGTATTGATGAAACCGGCAAATCGGCCCGGCAACTGGCGGAAGATGCAGCGGCTGCGCAGGCCGGTATCGCGGGGCTGGTTGCCGCCATTCCCGAACTGCACCGCGCAGCCCGGGTCAAGGCCGGTCTGGCAAAGGCGCAGGCAGACCGGGATGCCGCGCTGAAAGGGATTGATGGCCAGGGTCTGTCAGGCCTTGCACGGCTGAAAGCCGAGGGTCAAGTGATTGCGCTCTACAAGCGAGCGGTTTCGGAAATCGTGGGCACTGAGAAGGCAATCCGTGATGCCGACAAGGCGCTCAAATCCTTCACTGATCGGGCGCATCTGAACAGCTTGTCTGCGCAGGAACAGGCGGTCGTCCGTCAGACGCGGGAATATGAGGCGCTGCGTAAACAGATGGAGGGCGCCGGGGCAAGCCAGGAGCGCTTGGCCGAAGCGGAAGCGGCGCATCGGCAAAGCCTTGCGAACATCGAAGAGCGGTTTGCAGCGCGCGGCAGTCGCGGGCGGTCGGGTGGTGGCGGTGCTGGTTCCGGCACGACAGCGGCGCGCAACCTGGCGGCGGCGCGTGGATTGCTGGTCGAGAACGGTCAAAAAGCGATTTACATCGAACAGGAACTGAACGCGGAACACGAGAGACTGCGTGACCTGCTGCCCGCCCTTATCGACATGGGGCTGTCCCGTGCCGATGCTGAAGCGGTTCTGAATTCGGAATTGGAACGCACAGAAGAGCGTTTGAAGCGGATCAGATCGGCCAGCGAAGAAGCGGCATACGCTTTCGCCAGAGGCGTCCTGCAGGACATTCGCGCGGCGGAGGAGCTGAATGACGCTATTGGCCGTATTTCGGATAGGTTGCTGGATCTGGCGTTTGACAAGTCTTTTGATCTGTTGGCGGAACAGTTTGCCCGGATTGGCTCTGCAGCCAGTCAGGGTGGCGGCAGCGGTCCTGGCGGGTTTCCGGGCAACATCTTGGGGTTGCTCGTGGGTGGCGGCGTCAAGGCTGCAACGGGCGGTCTTGTCAATGGTCCGGGAACATCCACATCCGACAGCATCCCGGCCTGGCTGTCGGATGGTGAATTCGTTACCCGGGCCGCATCTGTCACGCCCCAAACCCTGCCTTATCTGGAAGCAATCAACCGCGGCCCTGTCTTGCCCCGGTTTGCAGAGGGTGGTCACGTTGGCGTCAGTGCCGCGCGGTCCACATCATCGGGCGCGATGATGAAAGTCGAAATCCACAACCATGCCAGCAACGCACGGGTCGAGGCCAAGCCGTCACAAGATGGGCGCGGCCTGAAGGTCATGATCTGGGACACTGTTTCGGAAGGAATTATGGGCGGCAGATTCGACAGGCCCAATCAGGCCGCTTTTGGTCTCAAGCGCAAACCACGGGGCGGATGATGCCGTCTTGGCCAGATTACTTCCCGCAACCTGTATTTGATGCGATCAGCATTGGTGCGCCGATTGGCGCTGTGTTGCGCACTGAAATGGATTCAGGTCCGGCAAAGCAGCGCAGGCGCTTTACCGCAGCCCCGCGCTCCGTGGCGCTGGTGTTCGAGCCGATCACTGCAGAGAAGGTGTCAATGTTCGAGGCGTTTTACGAAATCGAACTTGGTTTCGGTGCGCTTGAATTCGAAATGCCCCATCCCATCACTGACGCGGTTCGCCGGTTCCGCTTTGTCGCCAGTGACGCCCCATGGGATGTGGCCCCTGTTGGTAGAAACGCGTATCGACTGAACGTCTATCTGGAGATGCTGCCATGAGATCGACGCTTAGCACACGGATGCTGGAAGCGGCCCATGCCGAGGCGAGCGGCGAAGTGGTTTTGCCTCTCGTCAAGTTGACCCAGGATGGTTGGGCCGATGCAATCTGTATCGTTCCGAACCGGGAAGCGGTAATCCATCGGGGCGATACATATGAGCCGCTGGCTTTTCAGATGGGCTTGCCGGATGAAGAGGCGGAAGGCGTTCCGGTTTTGAATTGGGTGGCTGACAATGTCGACAGACGGCTGGTCGAGGCACTGCGGTCCGTCACGGGGTTTGTCGAAGCCCGGATTGTGTGGGTTTTGGCGTCCAGCCCGGATCACATCGAGGTTGGACCTCTGGAGGTTGAGATGCGCGCGGCACAGTATGACGCCCGGCAAGTCAGTGGAACATTGGGTGTGGAGCCGATCCTGGAGACACAGTTTGGCCATCTGGTCATGAACCCGAAAAACGCCCCGGCGTTGTTCTGACATGTGGACAGATGACTGGATCGGCATTCCCTACCGGGAACTTGGCAGGGGGCCTGATGGCTATGATTGCCTTGGGTTGTTTTTGACCTTGCAACGTATCCGGCACGGGCGTCGGATTTTTGACCCCATGTGCCTGGCGGGAGTGGCGGCGCGCCGGAAACTGGCGCAGGTGGCCAAATCCGACTGGACCCCTGTGCGGGCGGCCAGTGAAGGCGATGCGCTGCTGTTTGAGGTGCGCGGGATGCCTTTGCATGTGGGTTATGCGCTGGATGGGCGGCTGATGCTGCACACCGGCAAGGACACGGGCGAAGTGGTCATTGAGGATTACCGCGCGTCGGTATGGGGCGACAGATTGGAGGGGGTGTATGTATATGCAGGATAACTGCTTTGATCTTGCCGCATACAAGCACCCGTTCAACAACGAAGGTGCCTTCCTTGGGCCGATGGCGGAGGGGGTCAGCATAGCCGCAATCGTGCACGATTGCGGTATCGATCCACGGTTTCTGCCGGATGTGCAGGTCACGGTCAGTCGCGGCCTGAATGCGTCGGTTGTTCCGATGGGCGACTGGCACAGGGTACGCCCGCGCGCCGGCGCTCATGTGCTGGTGACGCCAAGGGTTCAGGGGCCTGCGGCGGGTTTGCTGTTGGGCGCTTTGCTGCCATCCGCCGCGGGCTATGTCGCCGGAACGGTTTTTGGGTTGGCGGCGGGGACGTTCGGATACGCCGCTGTTTATGCAGCTGTCACCATCGTTGGTTCGCTTCTGATCAATGCGCTGATTCCGCCGCCGGTCCCACCGGGCACTGCAACAGAGGATGACCCTGATTTCTCGATTACCGGATCTGCAAACGCAGAGAACCGCTATGGTATCTATCCGACTGTTCTCGGGCGTCATCTGATCTATCCGCCCAAAACCGCGCGCGGTTATACAGAGGGCGAAGGCGACAATATCCACTTTCGGGGGCGCTTCACATTCGGTTATGGGCCTGTGGTGCTGGAAACGCTCAAAATCGGGACAACTCCCGTCACCGATTTTGAAGGCGTTGAGATTGAATTCCTGAATGTCGACGAGACGGCAACGCTGGCGTATATGCCTGAACTGGCGGATTATGTAACGGCGTGGCGGACGGGCGGTGCGGCAATGTCACTCTATCCCGATGACATTGCAGAGGATACCTATTCAGTAAAGCTGACGCGGGACACGGCTGTGGTGCGCGCCACGCGGGATCGGGCGGTGTCGGTATCGGTTGATGTGACCTGTCAGGGACTGGTCAAATTCGACGGCAACAACGCAAGGCAGGATCATTCGGTAGAGGTCGGATATCGCTATCGCAAGGTGGGGGCGGTTGACTGGATCGATGCGGGTACCGAAACGCATACAGGCCGCTCAACGGCGTCGTTACGCTTCACCAAAACCATCGCGCTTCCCGAAGAGGGTGAGTACGACATTGAAGTCACGCGCCTGAGCGAGGACAGCGATGAAACCACGGTGCGCGATGACGCATTCCTGTCCGCCGTTCGATCTGTTCAGGCGGGTGCATTGCCCAGCCATGCAGACATTGCCGAAATCGCCGTGCGCATCAAAGCCAGTGATCAATTGAACGGCGTGGTCGAGTCGTTGAATGCGGTGGCGCACCAGATGGCCCCTGTTTGGGATGGTGCTGCGTGGAGCGCACCCCGGCCCGTGCGCCACCCCGCATGGATTTACGCCCGCGCCTTGATGGGGCCGATGCTGAACAAGCCGGTTGAAGCGGCGCGTATTCAGTTGGATGACTTGCTGTTGTGGGCGCAACAGGAGCCGCACTGGACCTGTGACGCGGTGATCGATCAATCCACCACTGTGGCCGAGGTCCTGGATTTGATCTGCGCGGCGGGACGTGCGCGGCGCACATTACGTGACCTGAAATACTCGGTCATCCGCGATGGTGGCGCGGGCCCGATTGTGCAGCAGTTCAGTCCCCGCAATTCGTGGGGGTTCACGGGATCGATCCAGTTCCCGAAAGTTATCCACGGTTTTCGTGTCCGCTGCCTGTCAGAGCGTCTGGAATGGCAGCGGGACGAAATCACCGTCTATGCCGATGGGTATGATGACACCACGGCCACCGAGTTTGAAACGCTGGATTTGCGCGGCGTTGTGTTGGCGAAGGATGATTCCACAGGCGGCAATGCGTGGCGTCTGGGGCGGTATCACCTCGCGCAGGCAATTCTGCGTCCGGAGGAGTTCATCTGGCAATGCGATCTGGAGCATCTGCGGGTCAATATGGGTGACAAGGTTCGCCTGATCCACGATGTGCCGCTTATCGGTGTCGGTGCAGGGCGCATCCGCTCGATCGATGTGGGGGATGATGGTTCTCTCGCCAGCTTCATTCTGGATGAATTCATGTCTTTGGAGGGTGCCGGCTATCGTGTGTGCCTGCGACTCCAGGATGGCGGCGAAGTGGTGTTTCGCGCATCACCGCCGCTGTCGCATGACGGGATCTGGACGCCGCTTGAAGTTGTGGATGCTGGCAACATTCGAGTGGGTGACCTGGTCGGCGTCGAAGAGGCGGGCCAGGAAAGTATGGAAGTGCTGGTTCGGTCTGTCACCCATCAAGGGGATATGAAGGCCACGCTGACCGGTGTTCCCGCGGCCCCTGCGGTGTTGCAGGCCGGTGAGGGCACAATCCCGCCCTATACGCCGATCATCACCAATGTCATTCCAAATGACCGGCTGTTGTCTTCGTCGCCGCGTTTCCTGTCGGCCTATCCGCAAAATACAATCAGCGAAAATGCTGCCGGTGAGCGCAGTATCGCCGTATATGCCGAACTGGGATGGATGGCGGGCGCTGCATTCAGCGCCGAGGAATTTCTGGTCTACATGACCATGCCCGATGGAAGCAGATCACGGGTGGATCGGACTGGGCTCACCTCCGGTCGATATCACCTGCCGATGATTGGCCGTTACACGTTCGAGATCATTGCCCGCAATGCCGCCGGCGTCTCCGGGGCGGCGGTGGAATATGTCTCGCGTACAGTGGCGGCGGAAACGCCTGCAAATGTCACTGGCTTCCTGTCGAGTGTCGCCGGGGATCAGATGCATCTTGTCTGGAGTATGGGTGAGGCCATCGTATCGCATTATCACCTGCGATACGCCGCGCCGGATGCTGTGGGCGGTTGGCGTCAGTTTTCGCTGGTGGATCGGCAGATCATGGGCAATCGGATCGTGCTGCCTGCAAGGTCCGGGCGCTATCTGATCAAGGCCGTCTCACTCTTTGGTCGTGAAAGTGTGGGCGCAACGGAACTGATTGTGGAAAGCGCAGGGCTGGCCGCACTGAACGTGGTGGAAACCCTGAATGAGCATCCTGCGTTCTCCGGCGGCAAAACGGCAGGGCTGACGCGCCATGACGGGGCGTTGCTGCTCATGTCCGATTCTCCGATCGGCGCATGGCCCTCGCTTTCGGAGGTCAATCTGATGGGCGGCTATGGCGGGGTTGAGCCACGCGTCACCTATGATTTTTCCGAGGTCGTTGATCTGAGCGAGGTCTATTCCTCGCGGGTCACGGCGGATATTCGGGGTTTTGGCTATCTTTTGGATGATCGTATCGTTTCCTGGGACAGCCTGGCGGAACTGGACAATCTAGCGGGGACGGGCGACGATGCCTGGGCGCTGGAGGTGCAGATTTCCACCACGCAGGACAATCCAAACGCGGGCGGCGCGGTCTGGTCTGAGTGGGTGGCGCTGCGTGTCGGGGATTACGTTGCACGTGGGGTGCGGTTCCGTGTGATTGTCCAGAGCGATGCGCCTGCGGTGGCTGTTCGGGTTGAACATGCCTCTGTGACCATGGATATGCCGGATCGGGTCGAGGGTGGCGACGATGTCGTTTGCCCTGTGGCGGGCATTTTCGTGTGGTTCTCGCCAGCATTCAAGGCCAGGCCCGCCATCGCCGTAGATGGTCAGGAACTGCCATCGGGCGCACGATCAATCCGCACGAATGTGACCCGTGAAGGGTTCCATCAACAGTTTGTCGACCAATCCGGCGCGGGCGTGGCCTGTTCGTTCGACTGGGTCGCCAAGGGCTATGGCCGGGTGCATTAGCGCCGCGAAATCAGGAGAAAACAATGTCACAATATGACTTCGGGACCATCGACCCCGGACAAACGTCGGGTGCCGAACTGGCGGAACTGCTGGGCGATTGGCGTGATGCCGTTCTCAGTGGCCACAAAGGCGCTTCGCGGCCCAACTACGCGGTGGCGGGCACATTCTGGGTGAACAATGCAAACACCCCGTTTTTTTTCGATGGGGCGAGCAACAAGCAATTGGCACTCATCAACGCAGCCAACACCTTCACGCGGAGTTTCACGATCGCCAATAGTTCACCGGGTATTTCGCTGAATGACAACTCGGGAAGTCTGCAGTCCGAAGCCTATGTAGGTCTGAACCCCGAATTCGAAAACGCCGTCAGGTTTGGTTCGCTGGCCATGTTCATCACACCGGACAGTGGTGATCAGCGTGGATTGTTTGTCAGTCATGGCCACGAGCATCCGCGATGGCGCATCGGCAACGCCGTGCATGACATCTGGCATGAAGGGAACCTGACGCCCGACGACTATGTGAAGCGCAATGGCGAGAACAGTGGACAAGTCATTATTCAGACCAATGATGCTGACTTTGTGGTGCGCGATGGCGATGGCGAGCGGAACTACATCTGGCGCGACCATTCCGCAGGTGCGTTGGTCCTGGGGTCATCGACCACCGAAGTGAAAACGCGCGCAGATACCACTGTCGAGGCCGATCTAACGGTTACAGGTGGCCTTGAAGTGGAGTCAGGACCGTTTCAGGTTGACGGGTCGCGGATCACGCTGATCGGCGGCCAGCCCGAAATCATTTTTGATGACAATCACGATGCCGCTACCCCAACCACCCATCTGGGCATCAACCCGGATATTGGTGGGGAGGTTTATCATGGTGCATTCGGAATCATCCATCGCCCCACGTCCGGTCCCCGTCGGGGTATTACAATCCATGAATCAGTCGGCAGTGGTCCGCTGTGGCATGTCTCTTCCAATGAATATCGCATTTTCACCAATGCTATATCACACGGAAGTGTGGGTGCGCTGGCGTTTCTGAAAAACACCACGGGAGCGCATTTGCGGGGCGACGACACGGCTGCAGGAAGCCAGCTGCGCGACACCAGCACTGACGGGAACAACGGCGACTCGCGTTCCGGGACATGGCGCGCACTGGCTGCAGTGTCTGACAATGCGGGCGGTCTTTTTGTGAGGATTGCATAATGGATATTCGAAACCCGCAATTTGCGGCGGATGGTCAGGCTGTCGATTGCGAAATCAATCACCCTGCCCATGGCTGGATTCCCTTCACCGCCACCGAAGGCGATGACGATACGTTCGGGCAAGAGGTCTGGGCCGCGTTGCGGGAACTGGACATCGCCCCCCGTGCCATAGCCAGTCATGCCACGCAGGCTGCAGGTGCCATGGCCCGTATCAATGATGTCCATGCCGCCTTCCTGCGCGATCTGACAGGCAATGCGACCATCGAAGAGCGCGGCACCTGGAACACCAAGGAAGAGGCCGCGCGTGCGTTGTTGGCGGGCGAAGCCAGCGACGGCCAAATTGCGATGATAGGGTTTGAGGCGGCGGGCGCGGGTGTCGAACCCATTTTGTTGGCCCAAACCGTCATCGCCAGGGCTGAAGCCTTTCAATCGCTGATCGGCAAGGCGGCAGGGCTGCGGGCCAGGGCCAGGGCGGCGATCACTCGGGCAACCGATGATGCCGTGCCATTGGAACAGGTCGAACCCGCTTTGGCCGCGATCCTCGAACAGCTTTCGGCTGAAGCCGATACGGCAGTGACCCGGATCGAGGCTGACGCGAATGATTTGGCGGGGTGACCTGCTGAAGTCCCTGCCGGGGTTCCGGCATATCTGAAAAGGAGGAAGCAATGGCGCTTCAAACGACAACCCTGCAGGGCATCCTGCGGGGGCCGGACGGTGTTGCCCTGGCGGGCGCAACCCTCCGTTTTGTGCTGTCTCATACGGCGGTGGATGTGGGATCGAACACCGCACTGGTGCGCACCCCTGTTGACGTGGTCAGCGGCAATGACGGCTCTGTGTCCGTCGACCTGTGGCCGAATGCCAACGGATTCGAGAACACGCATTATGACGTGCGGGCCTATGCCAATGACGAGAACGGCGAGGCGGTCATCTATGAGTTCGGGAAGGTGCAGGTGCCTGAGGTCGGGCCTGCCGATCTGGCGAAACTTCTGGGCGCAGGCGTTCTGCGCGCGCAAGGAGTCGAAGGTCAGGTTCTGGATGCGGCTATCCGCGCTGAAACCGCAGCGCAGTCCTCGCGGGCCTCCGCCGATGAGATTGACGTGGCCAGCCTTGAGGGCCGTTTGGAGGATTATGTCGATGAGGCGCTGACGCCTTTGGGCGAAATCCCCTTCAAGCGGAGTTTCCTGGGCTATGACGGTGCGCGGCACACCAAGGAAACCCTGACCAACACCTATGACCGGGCATTTACCGATACAGGTGACAGAACACGCACAAAGTGGATCAGGGTTCCGGGCCAGGCGGAAAACCAGGGCATAATTGTGCCCAGGGATGCACATCTGGCGTCCAATCACACGAGCGGCTGGGTAGCCCTGGGAGTTCGGATACGCACATTGCCCGGTTTCTATGAGGAGCCGCAGTATGCAACGGATGTGTCCAAGTCCGGTTTGCAGATGATTATTACCGCCGAGAACGCAACGCACGAGGAGATCGAAAAGGCCATTGTGGACTACGATCTGGTCATGTCCGACGATTTGACCATTGCTGCCCATCGTAAATCCGAGGTGCTGCAGGTTCCTTGCTTCGACATGCGCCAGGTGGGCGGTGATGCCCTGCGTTTCGCGAGCGTCTGGGCGCGCTTCTTTAATGAGTTCCATGTGCATCCGGGCGCAACCAACAATTCCGGCATCACAACCGCGCAGCATATCATGACCTTTGGCGGCAACACGGCTTTCACCATCCTGGAAGCCTTCGTAAACATAGAGTAGGAGAAAGAACATGGAAGACGAACAAGGCGTATCGCCTGAAGAGCTTGAGGCCATTGCAGCCGGTGCCCGGCGTGACGTGGTGCGCCGGAACATCGAGCAAACGGCGGGTGACACGGATGGCCTTCTGGAGACAAACGCAAAAGCCGTCGCTCAGGTGCGGGACGATCTTTATCGAATCGTCCTTGCGCTGGCAGAGGCGAATAGTCTGGCAGGGGTGCGCAACGCAGTCGCGCCACTTGTGGCGGAGGCCCGGGCCTATGTTGATGGCGTTGAGGCGCGCACCATTCGCGGCACCTATCTCACGATGGGCCGTGCTGCTGTTTTTGCCGAAACAAACACCCGCCAAACCGCCGTGTCTGACGCTGTGACGCCGCCTGAATAGGCCGCAGCGCGCCTGAACCGAAACCGATGGCCCGCATTTCGCGGGTCTTTTCTTTGGGAGAAACAATATGATGACCACCGATTGGAAATTTATCACGCTCAGATCGTATACGATGTGGGCGTTTTACGCGCTGGCGGCGGTGACGCTGGCACCGGATTTGATCTACCTGGCGACCGGCATCGATACAAATCCAGCCGTTTGGGCGGCTCTGCAAATCTGGATCGTTGTGCTTGGCATTCTCGGGCGTCTGATATTGCAGCCGCGTCCAGGCCCGGACGGGCACCCCTTGTGGCGACGGCGCGTCGGAATTGGGCTGGTCGTACTCGGCACTTTACTCTTGGCTGCGCAGGCAATGGCCCAGACATCGGAGAAGGCCACCATGACGGTGCTGGTGCCCCTGGTGATGAAATGGGAGGGGGAACACCGCTGCGCCGATGCGCCGAAACTGCACTGCGCCTATCGTGACATAGTGGGTGTACCGACGCTTTGCTATGGCGAAACAAAGGGCGTGCGCCTGTCGGACCGTGCCACTGACAATCAATGCCGCCGAAAACTGGTCCGTCGCTTGACCGACGATTTCAGGCAAGGCCTGCATCAGTACTTTTCCACGGAGACAAAAGTGTCGCGACTGACGCCCGGGCGCGATGCTGCCTATGTCTCGCTCGCGTACAATGTCGGTATCCGGGGCGCGGGCCGATCGACAGCTACGCGCCGTCTGAACGCGCGCAATATCAGGGGCGGTTGCGAGGCTCTGGGCTGGTGGAACAAGGCCGGTGGTCGCGTCATCCGGGGACTGGTGAGACGCCGCGCCGATGAAACAGCGCTCTGCCTGAAAGGGCTGTGACATGGATCGCCATGAACGATGGTTATGATGATGGCGATCATTATTCGGATTCTTGGCAGCCGGATCGGTCTGGCTGGCCTCGCCCTCATGGCCGCGCTGAGCTGGCATTTCATTGACAGGACCCGGGCTGTGCGTCTCTGCGGGGAACGCATGGCCACCATGATCGAGCGAGAGGCCGTGACAGCCGAGATCCAGGCGCTGCGCGCACGTGCGGCGACAGCGGAGCGCGCACTTCGGAAACTGTCACAGGAGGCTTTGCGCGCGGGGCAGGACGCCCGGCGCGCCCGAGAGGAGTTGGACGCCTATGAGACCAGCAGCACGGTTAATCCTGATTGCGCAGTTGACGGTTCCGTTATTCGCCTGCTCCGAAACCGCTGAGGATCGGGCGCGCGCCGCTGCGCGCAGGCAGGGCGAAATCAACGCGATTGCTTTCCCGGCGCTGCCCGGCGATTGCCGGTCCCGTGCGCGCAGCGGGGTGGCCCTGGACGACAGGCTCGATATCGCGCTGATCAAAACGGATCAGGCGCTTGGCCGGGCCAATGACAGGGTGCGCAGGTGCGCGGATTGGTATGATGAAATTTCACAGAATCCGGCAGAACTGGAGTAGAGTGGTGGACGGGGATTTAAAAATGGTGATCGGCATTGGCGTCAGCATTGCTGTTGCGCTGATAACCACGCTTGTTGCGTCTTTCAGAAACCTCAGACAGAGCAATCGTGATCTGCACAGGCGCGTTGATGAGGTCAAGGACAAATATGTCAGACGCGATGACCTCGACGGACACCTTGATCGCCTTGACCGAACGGTGCATGAAATCCGCGAGGAAATGCGTGAAAATCACCGCCAGTTGCTGGCTGCCGTGACGCGCGGCCAATAAAACCCATCCGATACGCACATGCTGAACCATGTGCCGACATCAGCCTCCCTGATCGTATTGGGGGCAGGCGGTGGAGTAACACCGCCCACCACGCAGCCACAGTAAAGACCAGCTGCGCCGACAAAAAAAACGCGGATTGTCGCCCGACTCACGCATGAGTGCCGCGACCGTAATCTGGAAACAATCATGGGAACAATGAAAAAGGTGCGGGCGGCTGCACCGGTTGCGCCGTGGCTGGGCGGAAAGAAATCGCTTCACCGAACCCTGATAGATCGCATAGAGCAAATTCCTCACAAAACCTATGTGGAACCCTTCGTCGGTATGGGAGGCGTGTTTTTGCGCCGTCATTTCCAGCCGAAACTGGAGGTTGCCAACGACCTGAACGGCGAGATTGTAAATCTGTTTCGAATTCTCCAGCGACATTATCCGCAGCTTCTGGAGGTGATGCGGTTTCAGGTCACGTCGCGGCACGAGTTTGAAAGATTGCGGGAAGCTGTTCCTTCAACCCTGACCGATCTCGAGCGGGCGGCGCGTTTCCTGTACCTTCAGCGCCTGGCATTCGGGGGGCGGGTATCCGGGGTGTTCGGGGTTGCGACCGACCGGCCCGCCAGGTTCTCCCTCTCAAGGCTGGAACCTGTCCTGGAGGCGGCACACGAGCGGTTGGAGGGTGTTGTCTTCGAGTGCCTCGACTGGTCCGAGCTGGTGGCGCGCTATGATGGAAAGAACAGCCTCTTCTACCTGGACCCCCCCTATTTTGGCGGCGAGAACGATTATGGCAAAGGTCTGTTTGACAGAACCCGGTTCAGGGCGATGGCGTCCCAGTTGGCAGATATCAAAGGGGCGTTCATTCTTTCAATCAACGATACCCCGGAAATCCGCGAATGGTTTGCAGGGTTTGTGATTGATGAGGTGCGGCTGAAATACACCGTTTCAAGGGGGGCGGCGGCTGTCGCGCAGGAGTTGATAATCTCAAACAGGGACGCCCGCGCAGGGCTGTTGTAGGCAGACCACGGACAGGCGCGGCAGTTGATCCAACGTACCAGGTGCGGGCGGCTTGACGTGGGGACATCGAGAACACCGGGCGAACATAGACCCGAAGAACAGCCGTGACGCGCCTTCCTGGATTGGTTCCGGGTTCAGACTGAAAAGGATGAGAAGGGCAAGTATGGTCGTTATTTGGTGCGAATCTACCTGCCGGATGGTTCCCGCATCAATGATATTTTGGTGGCTACAGGCCATGCGATTGCGAAGAGCTATTAGCGCAATCTTTCCGTCAATACGAATATTTTACGAACAAATGTGTTAATCGTTTGATTTTAGGCGATATTTGGTGCCCAGGAGAGGACTCGAACCTCCACGTCCATACGGACACTAGCACCTGAAGCTAGCGCGTCTACCATTCCACCACCTGGGCAGGTGTCGTGAAGCAGGCATTTAGACCCGGACCGGGCTGCTGTCAACGGCGATTTTGGACATCGACGTGATCCTCTTATCGCCTTGTTCATCACGGCGTAGGACGATAGGAATAAAGTGAAACTCGGATAGCGCCGGAGACCACAGCATGTCGAAACTCGTCACGATCTATGGCGGATCAGGATTTGTGGGCCGCTACATTGCCCGTCGTCTTGCAAAACGGGGTTGGCGGATTCGCGTGGCTGTGCGCCGCCCGAACGAGGCAATTCACGTCAAACCTTACGGTGTTGTCGGACAGGTTGAGCCGGTGCTGTGCAACATCCGCAACGATGACAGTGTGCGCATGATGATGCAGGGTGCGGATGTGGTGATTAATTGCGTCGGCACGTTTGATCGCCGTGGCAAGAATAATTTCGATGCCGTGCAGCATGAGGGCGCTGCGCGCATTGCCCGTATCGCTTCTGAGGAAGGCGTGGCGCGGATGGTGCATATCTCGGCCATTGGCGCGGATGAGGAGTCGGACAGCCTTTACGCACAGTCCAAAGGCAAGGGCGAGGCGGCGGTGGTGAAGTACATGCCAAATGCCGTGATCCTGCGGCCCTCGGCGATTTTTGGCCCGGAAGACGGGTTTTTCAACCGCTTTGCCAGCATGACACGGCTGGGTCCGATTCTGCCTGTTGTCGGCGCCGACACCAAGTTTCAGACTGTCTATGTGGATGACGTGGCGCAGGCCGCCGCACTGGCCGCCGAGGGCGGGGCCGCGTCCGGCATTTACGAACTGGGTGGTCCGGACGTGAACACCTTCCGCGAATTGATGCAGCAGATGCTGAGCGTGGTGCGCCGCCGCCGGTTGATCGTGAACATTCCGTTCTGGATTGCCAGAGTGATGGCGGCGGTGATGGAGGTGGTTCAAACCTTCTCGCTTGGGCTGATCCCGGCTCAGATCACCCGCGATCAGGTTATCAGCCTGCGGGTCGACAATGTGGTCTCAGACGGCGCGAAAGGTTTTGACGATCTTGGCATCCGCCCTACTGCGGTCGAGGCCATACTACCCGATTACCTCTGGCGCTTCCGTCCTGCCGGGCAATACGAAGCGATCAAGGAATCGGCGTCTAACCTGCGTCATGAATGATCACGCGCTGTACGGCACTATGGGCTTGAACCGCCCTTTCAGGCCCATTCCCAGAGGCTCAGGGGCAGCTTTTTCCTGATTTCGCACGCGATGTGCCGGACGATGATCCCAAAATCATGGCGACAGCAGAGGCGCTGATTGTAACCCCACCCACGACGCTTGAGGCGACAGCTTGTATGGTCTGGCACAGGCCCTTGCCTCCGGGCGTACCCTGGGTTGTGATCAGGTATAGGCGATACCCAACAGGATCAGCCCCAGAACCACCCGGTAGATCACGTAAGGCGTAAAGCTGACACTGCGCAGCAACCGCATCATCAGAGTCAGCGCCAGCAAGGCCGAGATAAAGGCAAAGCCAGCGGCGATCGCCCCGTCGCGTATCACGCCCATATCGGCGTTGAGATAGGATTGCCCGGTCAGCAGCACGCCGCTTTCGATAATCACAGGGATCGACATTAACATGGACAGGCGCGCCGCCTGCGAGCGTCCATACCCCATGAACCGCGCTCCGGTGATGGTGATGCCGGACCGCGACGTGCCGGGGATCAGCGCAATCGCTTGCCACACCCCCATCACCATTGCATCGCGCAGGGACCAATCCTTGGTCGTGCGATCCTCGTCGCCAACTTGATCTGCCCAATAGAGGATGATGCCAAACACCAGCATGGTCCAGCCGATCACCGCGATCGAGCGCATTGTCTCATCCAGCCCGGTCAGTTTCAGGATCAGACCAAAAGCGACCACCGGGATCGAGGAAATCATCAGCAAAAATGCCAGCTTCGCGCCCTCGGTGTCGACTCGCCCGGTCAAAGCACGGGGCAATCCGCCAATCGCCAGCTTCACGTCTGACCAAAAATACAGGATCACGGCAAACAGCGTGCCGACATGAACAGCGACATCAATTGCCTGCCCCTGATCGTCCAATCCTGTCAGATGCGGGAGCAAAATCAGATGGCCAGACGAGGAAACCGGCAGAAACTCGGTCAGGCCCTGAACGGCGGCAATGAGAATCAGATGGAAAAGCGGCATTCGGCCAACCCTGCTCGGATCTTTTTTGAAGCTATAAACCATTGCAGAACAGAAGGAAGGCTGCATTTAAGTCCTAATCGGACCTAAAATATTCTCAGATTTCCAAAAAAAGCGTGCAAGGGACAAAAATATCCACTAATAGGTCAGTATAACTTACTTTTAATGGTGAAAGGCTTGAACTACACACAGCCGGTAGCCAAATGACCCCGGAGTTTTGACGTGGCCAAGCAACCGATGCTGACATTCGTGACCGTAGACCGTGATATGCCCGAAAAGCGCGAGGCAGAGACACGGCGCGAAGATTTTCAGGAAATCTATGCTGAGTATGCTGACGCCAAGGCCAAAGAGCAGGCCAGCCGGTGCAGCCAATGCGGCGTGCCCTATTGTCAGACCCATTGCCCGTTGCACAACAACATCCCTGACTGGTTGCGGCTGACTGCCGAAGGACGCCTGAAAGAGGCCTATGAGGTCAGCCAGCTAACCAATACCTTCCCCGAAATCTGTGGCCGCATCTGTCCGCAGGATCGCCTGTGCGAAGGCAGTTGCGTGATCGAACAGTCCGGCCACGGCACCGTGACCATCGGTGCGGTCGAGAAATACATCACCGATACCGCCTGGGAAGAGGGCTGGGTGCAGCCCATCAAACCGGCCACGGAACGCGCAGAATCCGTTGGCATTATCGGCGCAGGCCCGGGCGGCCTGGCCGCGGCGGATGTGCTGCGCCGCGCAGGCATACAGGTGACGGTTTATGACCGTTATGATCGCGGCGGCGGCTTGATGACCTATGGCATCCCCGGATTTAAGCTGGAAAAAGACGTGGTGATGCGCCGCAACGACCAGTTGGAACAAGGCGGTGTGACTTTCAAACTGAACTGTGCCGTTGGCAAAGATATCTCGTTTGACGAGCTGCGCCAGCGACGCGACGCCATCGTCATCGCCACTGGTGTCTACAAAAGCCGCGATCTGCAAGGGCCGGGCGCAGGCGCAAAGGGTATCGTGCGTGCCATTGATTATCTGACCGCCAGCAACCGCCTTAGCTTTGGCGATACGGTGACCGAGTTTGACACAGGTGAATTGAATGCAGATGGAAAGCGGGTTGTCGTTATCGGGGGGGGCGACACCGCGATGGATTGCGTGCGCACCGCTGTGCGACAAGGTGCGACATCGGTGAAATGCCTCTATCGGCGTGACCGCGCCAACATGCCGGGCAGCCTGCGTGAAGTGCAAAACGCCGAGGAAGAAGGCGTTGTCTTTCAATGGCTCAGCGCCCCCAAGGGGTTTGCGGGTGATCCGGTCACAACAGTGAAGGTGCAGCAAATGCGTCTGGGTGCCCCCGATGCAACGGGTCGTCAAAGCCCCGAGGAAATCGAAGGCGCTGTAACGGACGAACCCGCCGATCTGGTGATCAAGGCGCTGGGGTTTGAGGCCGAAGATCTGCCAACCCTTTGGGATCAGCCCGAGCTGGAAGTCACCCGCTGGGGCACCATCAAGGCCGAATTTACCACCGGGCGCACTGCAATGGAGGGTGTCTATGCCGTTGGCGACATCGTGCGCGGCGCGTCCCTTGTGGTCTGGGCCATCCGCGACGGGCGTGACTGTGCAGATGCTGTTCTGGCAAGTTTCGGCGCAACTGCGCTGGCCGCAGAGTAGAGTCCAGATCCGAAAACAATGGAGAGAATGATGCGACATATCATTGTGCTTACGACATTGGGCTTTCTGGTGGGCCAGCCTGTTCTGGCAGCAGATCAGATCGCTGTGCCCGAAGGGTGCAGCCCGGTCGTGACCATTATGAAAAACGGTTGCAATGCAAGCACGGTGTTTGACTGTGGATCGTCCAAAGAAACGCACACGTACACCAAGGGTAAGATGCGGGTCGTTCACGCCTATAAATCTGATTGGGAGTTGGAGGAGTTCCGCTTTGCCGACAGAGGCGGCGCACAGATGACTGCGGTCCCCGATACCGGCTCTAATATGCAGATAGACACGCTTCTGGAAACCGGCAACATCGAGGAAAGCGGTGATTTCCTGCTGAACACCGGTGTCATCGAAGACAAGAAATACAACATGCGCGGCCGCGTCGAGCTGTCGGGCGAAGAAGCGACCTATAGCGGGGTGATCTTCAAAAAAGGCCGGATATTCCGCACCTTCGAACGCAACCGGATGCCGGAGGGCTGGAGTTTGAAATTGACGTCTACATTTCAACCGATCCCGATCTGATCTTCGAAGCCAGCTGGCAGCGCAGCATCATGGGCAACAATCTGGAAACCTTCGATCTGACGCCACACAGCCTGGCCTGGCGAGGATGGGTTTCTGGCCGACCGATCTGAAATCGGCTGCGAGTAAGGATGACGATGATGGATGAACCCCGCGAAATCAAAGGCCAATGCCTGTGCGGCGCCGTAACCGTGCGCGCAAAGCTGGACAAGCCGATCCTGCGCGCCTGCCACTGCGATATGTGCCGCCGTCATACCAGTTCGATGTACATGTCCGTGTCCAATGATCCGGCCAGCGTGGTGGTCGAAGGTCCTGCCAAAAGCTTCCAGTCCTCTGACTGGGCCGAACGCGGCTTTTGCGAGATCTGCGGCTCGACGCTGTGGTACGGGACACTGCATGACGGTGCCAGATACCTGGCCGCCGGGCTGTTCCCGGATGCTGCCGGGGTCCAGATGAAGATCGAGTTTTACGCCGACAGGTGCCCGCATGGCTATGCGCTGGCAGGCGATCAACGCAAATTAAACACCGAAGAAACCATCGCGCTATTCGCGCCCGATGAGGAGGCACGCTAGATGAGGCAGCTTATCTGTTCTGCCATGCTTGGCACGATTGTCGCCTTTGGTGGCCCGGCTCGTGCTGAGCTGCCACTTGACCAGCTTGGTGCAAGCGAACTTTGCGCCCCGATCTACTCGGTGCATAAAAAAGGATGCGAAATCGAACGGGTCTTTCTGTGCGACTATGATCAACAGAAAACACTGCTTTACGAAACCTACGAAGAAATGGAACCGCCAGCGTTTGATCTTACCACCTTTGATGGCGACGTCATAAGCTCAGTGGGAGTGGAAGTTTCAATTTTGGAAGTGTTTGAGAACCGTGATCCGTTCTCTCTGACGACACTGATTGAAACGGGTTCCGAAACCTCAGACCAAACTTTCCTATCAACAATCCCCATTTTTGTGGACCCTACACCTGTCGACGTAAAGTCCGACCTGAAGCTGTTCGATGAGTTTGTCGAGCTTGGTGGTGTCGTATTTAGCATGGGCACCGCCGACTACCAGTTTCGCCTCAATGCGCTAACCGCCTCTGCACAAATGGATATTTATGTAGATCCAATCTCTAAGGCAGTTATCTCGGGCGGTCTTGAAATATCAATCGCAGGAGATGGGATCGTGGAAGATCTCACCCCTGTCGATTTGTTTTTGCCAGACAATCCGGCGTTTGAGATCACACAGCCACAATACCAATGCGAGGCAATCAGTTGACCTATGACGACTGCCATCGTTCCCGTGAAAGGATAGCTTCATGACCAAATTCGATGCAAATTGGGCCGCCAACGAGGCTGCCAAGCGCAAGTGGCTGGCGGAAAACGGGCTCTATTCCGAGGACGAGGAACACTCGTCCTGCGGTGTGGGCCTTGTGGTTGCGATGGACGGCAAACCCACCCGCAAGGTGGTTGAGGCTGGCATTGATGCGCTGCGGGCGATCTGGCACCGCGGCGCTGTTGATGCCGATGGCAAAACCGGTGATGGCGCGGGTATCCATATCCAGATACCGGTTCCGTTTTTCTATGATCAGGTGCGCCGCACCGGGCATGAACCCCATGAAGACAAGCTGATGGCCGTGGGTCAGGTGTTTCTGCCGCGCACGGATTTCGGTGCTCAGGAAACCTGTCGGACCATCGTGGAAACCGAAGTGCTGCGCATGGGCCACACGATCTATGGCTGGCGGCATGTGCCGGTGGATATCTCCTGTCTGGGTGAAAAAGCCAACGCGACCCGCCCCGAGATTGAGCAGATCCTGATTTCCAATGCCAAGGGCATCGAGGAAGAGGATTTCGAACGCGAGCTTTATGTGATCCGTCGCCGGATCGAAAAGGCCGCCACTGCCGCTGGTATCGGCGAGCTGTATCTCGCCAGCCTCAGCTGTCGCAGCATCATCTATAAAGGTATGATGCTGGCCGAGCAGGTCAGCGAGTTTTATCCTGATCTGCAGGACGAGCGGTTCAAGAGCGCCTTTGCGATCTATCACCAGCGCTATTCTACCAATACCTTTCCGCAATGGTGGCTGGCGCAACCCTTCCGCATGCTGGCCCACAACGGCGAGATCAACACCCTCAAGGGTAACGTCAACTGGATGAAAAGCCATGAGATTCGCATGGCTTCCGGTGCGTTTGGCGACAAGGCCGAGGATATCAAGCCGATCATTACCGGTGGGATGTCAGATTCTGCCGCCTTGGATTCCGTGTTCGAAGTGCTGGTGCGCGCCGGACGCAGCGCCCCGATGGCCAAGACGATGTTGGTTCCCGAAAGCTGGTCGAAACAGGCCGAGGAACTGCCTCAGGCCTGGCGCGACATGTATTGCTATTATAACTCGGTGATGGAGCCTTGGGATGGCCCCGCCGCCCTGGCGATGACCGATGGCCGCTGGGTCTGTGCGGGCCTTGACCGGAACGGGTTGCGCCCAATGCGCTACGTGGTCACCGGAGATGGGTTGGTGATTGCCGGGTCCGAGGCCGGGATGGTCCCGATTGACGAGGCAAGCGTGAAGGAAAAAGGCGCGCTTGGCCCCGGCCAATTGCTGGCAGTCGACATGAAGCGCGGCAAGCTGTACCACGACGTCGAGATCAAGAACAAACTGTCCCGGACGCTGCCTTTTGGCGATTGGGTGGGCAAGATCAACGACCTGGAAAAGCAGCTATCGGGCATCACCGAACAACCGATCTTTGAAGGGGCCGAACTGCGCCGCCGTCAGATCGCCGCTGGCTATACCATTGAAGAGCTGGAGAACATCCTCGCCCCCATGGCCGAGGACGGCAAAGAGGCGATTGCCAGCATGGGCGATGACACGCCCTCTGCGGTTTTGTCAAAAACCTATCGCCCGCTCAGCCATT
Organism: Roseovarius sp.; assembly: GCA_965207105.1. GTDB lineage: Bacteria > Pseudomonadota > Alphaproteobacteria > Rhodobacterales > Rhodobacteraceae > Roseovarius. Next base: position 324,378 of record CBDBLS010000040.1, read on the forward strand.
TCTTCCGTCAGAACTTCAGCCAGGTCACCAACCCGCCGATCGACAGTTTGCGGGAATACCGGGTGATGAGCCTCAAGACACGGTTCGGCAACCTCAAGAACGTGCTGGATGAAAGTGGTGCCCAGACCGAGATCATGGTGCTGGAAAGCCCCTTTATCGGCAACGCTCAATGGGACGCGCTGATCAAGCAGTTCAACGCGGACGTGGTTGAGATTGATTGTAGTTTTGCACCCGGCACTGGCAGTCTGCAGGCGGGGCTGGACCGGATTCAAGCCGAGGCCGAGGATGCCGTGCGCAGCGGCGCGGGGCATCTGGTGCTGACCGATCAGCATTTGGGCGACGACCGAGTCGGCATGCCGATGATCCTGGCCACTTCTGCCGTTCACAGCCACCTCACCCGCAAGGGGCTGCGGACCTTCTGTTCGCTCAACGTGCGCTCGGCCGAATGTATCGATCCGCAATACTTTGCCGTGCTGGTGGGGGCCGGGGCCACGGTGGTCAACGCGTATCTCGCCGAGGACAGCATCGCTGATCGTGTCAATCGCGGGCTGATCGACGGCACGCTGACCGAGGCGGTGGCGCGTTATCGCAATGCGATTGATCAGGGCCTGCTCAAGATCATGTCGAAGATGGGCATCTCGGTGATCTCCTCCTATCGCGGCGGTCTGAACTTTGAGGCCATTGGCCTGTCCCGCGCGATGTGTGCCGAGTATTTCCCCGGCCTGACCAGCCGTATCAGTGGCATCGGCATCAGCGGTATTCAGGGTAAGCTGGAAGAGGTGCACGCCCGAGGCTATTCCGCCGGGCAGGGTATCATGCCGATTGGTGGCTTCTACAAGGCGCGCAAATCCGGCGAGACCCACGCCTGGGGCGCTCAGACCATGCATATGATGCAAACGGCCTGCAACACCGCCAGCTATGAGCTTTGGAAACGCTATTCAGCCGCGATGCAGAAGATGCCGCCGATCCACCTGCGCGATCTGCTGGCCATCAAACCGATGGGCGAGGCGATCCCGCTGGAAGAGGTGGAAAGCGTCACCGCGATCCGCAAGCGGTTTGTGACACCTGGCATGTCTCTGGGGGCGTTGAGCCCCGAGGCGCATAAGACGCTGAACGTCGCAATGAACAGGATTGGCGCGCGGTCTGACAGTGGCGAGGGTGGCGAAGACCCGGCGCATTTGGTGCCCGAACCCAATGGCGATAACCCAAGCGCCAAGATCAAACAGGTGGCCTCGGGCCGATTTGGCGTTACGGCGGAATATCTGAACCACTGCGAAGAGCTTGAGATCAAGGTTGCCCAGGGCGCCAAGCCCGGTGAGGGCGGTCAGCTGCCCGGCATGAAGGTGACCGACTTGATCGCACGGCTGCGCCATTCGACCAAGGGTGTCACGCTGATCAGCCCGCCGCCGCATCACGATATCTATTCCATCGAGGATCTCGCGCAGCTGATCTATGATCTCAAACAGATCAATCCTGAGGTGAAGGTGACCGTGAAACTGGTGGCCCAATCCGGTGTTGGCACGATTGCCGCTGGGGTGGCCAAGGCCAAGGCTGATGTGATCCTGATTTCGGGCCATAATGGGGGCACCGGGGCCAGCCCCGCCACCTCGATCAAATATGCCGGCCTGCCGTGGGAAATGGGTCTGACCGAGGCGCATCAGGTGCTGTCGATGAACAAGCTGCGCGACCGCATCACCCTGCGCACCGATGGCGGCTTGCGCACCGGGCGCGACATTGTGATGGCCGCGATGCTGGGGGCTGAGGAATACGGCATCGGCACCGCTGCCCTGATCTCCATGGGCTGCATCATGGTGCGCCAGTGTCAGAGCAACACCTGCCCTGTCGGGGTCTGCACGCAGGATGAAAGCCTGCGCGAGAAATTCACCGGCAATGCCGACAAGGTGGTCAACCTGATCACCTTCTATGCGCAGGAAGCGCGCGAGGTGCTGGCCAGCATTGGTGCGCGGTCAATGGACGAAGTGATTGGCCGCGCCGATCTGTTGGATCAGGTGTCGCGCGGCTCGGCGCATCTGGACGATCTTGATCTCAATCCGCTGCTGATCACCGTCGATGGGGCGGCTGATATGGTCTATGATCGCACCCGCCCGCGCACGCCGGTGCCCGACACGCTGGATGCCGAGATCGTGCGCGATGCACAGCGGTTCCTTGAGGATGGCGAAAAGATGCAGCTGCATTACGCGGTGCAAAACACGCACCGGACGGTCGGCACAAGGGTCTCCAGCCATATCGTGCGCAATTTCGGGATGCGCAACACGCTGCAACCCAACCACCTGACCGTGAAACTGACCGGCAGTGCGGGGCAAAGCCTTGGGGCGTTTGCGGCACCCGGGCTTAAGATCGAGGTTTCGGGGGATGCCAACGATTACGTTGGCAAGGGCTTGTCGGGTGGCACCGTTGTTGTGCGCCCACCGATGATGAGCCCGCTGGATGCCAGCGAGAACACGATCATCGGCAACACCGTGCTCTATGGCGCGACCGACGGCTATCTCTTTGCCGCTGGTCGTGCGGGTGAGAGGTTTGCCGTGCGCAATTCTGGTGCATCGGTGGTGGTTGAGGGCTGTGGCAGCAATGGGTGCGAGTATATGACCGGTGGTCTGGCAGTGATCCTTGGGTCCATCGGTGCCAACTTCGCCGCCGGGATGACCGGGGGCATGGCCTATCTTTATGACCCGGACGGGGCGGCGGCCAAGCTGATCAATGCCGAGACGGTCGTAACCTGCGGTGTGACCCAACCCCATTGGTTGAACCAACTGGAAGAGATGGTCGAACGCCACGCGGCAGAAACCGGCAGCCGCAAGGCGCAGGATATTCTGCAGTATTGGGACACTGAGAAGGCCAATTTCGTTCAGGTCTGCCCGATTGAGATGCTGGACAAGCTTGCCCATCCCATTGGCGTCGAAAATGAAGCGATTCCGGCCGAGTAACCCGTGGTTTGATCTTATTGTGCGCCCTTTCGGGCGCGCTTTAAATCTCGTCCTGACGTCCTCGGACTGGCGCGTGATGTCTGAGGCTCTGACAATTTCGTGAGGACCTGTGAAAATCTGTGCGTCGCTTTTGCGCGTGGCTGGTTTCATTGTGCCGTTGATCAGATGGATGAGGGATGAAGCATATGGCCCGCAAGACGACCAAGCGCGCAAAGACAGCCCCCGCCAAGACCGCAGCTAAACCTCCGTCACGCCGCGAGGCAATGACGCGAATGGGCTGGTATGGTTTGGGTGGTGCCGCCGTGTTGGGTGTCGGTGGGTGTAGCGCGCCAATCAAAATGCGCAATTACGCCAATCAAGTGCGCAATCGACGTGATTTTCCCGGGTATTTACATGGGTATTTACCGTTGATTTTCCCGGCGCTTTTCTTCTTGATTGGCGCACGGTACGTTCACCCTTCCAAATCGGTGCAGGGGGTTCACTTCCTGTCGTGTCTCGATCTGTAGGGCGCGGTGGCGGTTGGGATGATGACGGTTGATGTGGCGGGCGCACCTGCCCCACCCGGACCGGGCAATGGGGTTATGGTGACGGTGAGCCTCGCTCCGGCGGCAAGTTCAGTGGCCCATTCTGCATTCAGTTTTCCGTTGGGGATATTCTCCGGGGCTGCGGGATCGTTTGAAACAAGGGATGCGCCTGCCCATTGGCCTGCGACGGCAAGGGACAGGGACACCCGGGTGGATCCCTCCATGATGCGGGCTTGCAGTGTGACGGCCCGAATACTGCTTTGCGCCTGAACGCGCGGCGTTGCATCCGGGGTGGTGAGATCGGAGGTCTCGGCGGCATAGTATTCCGCCATGTGATCGATGGCGGTGAGGCGCACGCTCTCTTCGTCTATTGGTTCAATAACGGTGATGCGCAAGGGGTCTGGCGGGGCGCTGTTGGAATATATCCGATAGAGGATATCGGCGGGGCCGCGGCCATCGGCGTCGGGTGCGTCAGGGAGCGGGCTTGCGAGGTCGCGCAATGGGCTGTCTGCGTCGGCATGGAGAGGCGGTGTGGCAGCAGACCGATGCAACGTCCCGTTCGCAAGGCGCAGTATGATATGATCTCCATCACTTGCAGGCCGGGCTCGATCAAGTGTGATCTGTGCGGCACTGCCGCCATTGAGCCGCCCTGCGGCCCCTCCGGCCAGCATGTCATGGGTCATCCATACCACATCGCCGCGCCGGATCAGGTAGCCTTCCGGCCCCATTTCCCAGGTGATGCGTCGCCGATGATATCGCTGGCGCGCCGCGAGCAGATTTGCCTCCCTGGCTGCCTGCCCGGAGGAGGTGACCCCGCGCAGGGTCACTGTTGATGTGTTCACAACCGGGCCTGTGGCACCCGGCACGCGCCGGCGGATGGTTTGGTATTGCCAATCGGAATCGGGGTCGATGTAGCGCAGGGCAATCTCATCGGGGGCCGGACTGGCGGCCCACTCGACACCCATAGAGCCAAGAACGACATTTTCGGGAGTGATGAGGGTTGTGACGGTGGTGTCCGGGTCATCGAACACGACGCCGAGCTTTCCACTCCGCCATGTGGGGCTGGCGCGCCCGCAGCGCGCAACGAGTGTGAGCATGTCGGCGCAGGACATGCGGCGGTCGATGACAGCGGAGCATGTCAGGGCATTGGCATCGCACCATGCCGCCCACTCTGTGATTGCAGCCTTGTCGATGCGGTTCCCTGGCAGTCCGGCTCCGGCGATCAACCGACCGTCTGCGGCTGTGATGCCGAGCGCAAGCCAGCGGAATATCCACGCCGGATTTGTGCTTTCGGCAGTCGTCCATGTGCCGTCGGAGGCCCGAACGCGTACGGGCTGTGACGCGGTGGCGGACAGGCTGTCAACCTGTCCGTTGAGCTGGCCGCTGGCCTTTATCCGGACGGCAGCGGTGGTTTGGTCCGCAAAGACGGCCGTGCCGGCCCGGAAGGCCCGTAGCCCGGTCCATATGATGCGGTCAATATGGCTGGACTCCGTTGAGGGCTCGCCTGTGCGGCGGATTTCCACATCCACCGCCCGCCCGGGTCGCCCAAGGTCATATGTCAATGTTCGGCGAAACGGATTTTGCGCATTGTGTTCCGGTATTCCGGGCAGGTCCACAATGCGCACAACAGACCATGATCTGGCGGGTGTGTCTCCATCCTGCGCCCGTCGCCACCTGATCTCGACGGACCGGGCTAAAGGTTCAGGCCGGGACCCCCCCCCAGCCCTGTAAGCTGGCCATCCAGATCAATGGCAATCCTGTGTACCCCGCCTGCGGTTGTCCGCCGCACCCATTCTGTGCTTTCAAGCGCACCGCCGCCCGGCTCTGTCTGCACGTCGAGATCGAAGGGCAGGATGCCGCCCGGAGGCAGGACAGTGAGCGTGGCTTCATCATATTGACCGACCGGAGTTTCTCCGATGCGCCAGTCGGAGAGTACAGGTGCCCCTATTCCGGCGCCGAATACCTGGTGCAGGTACTGCTCCCCATCCTCATAGGAGGCCCATGGGGTCGCGACCAGATCGGGCCAGATGCGGTGTTGGCCCAGCACCAGCAAGGCCGGTTCATAGGGTCGTGCCAGATTTCGACCCCCCGCGAGGCTGTGGAGGGGATCGGGCGCTCCCGTGTTGTTCCGGTCGGGAAGTGATGGTGAATAGAGCCCCTGAACAATGAGGCCTCCGACAATCTGCAGGCCTGCGGTGGCCACGGCCAGCGCCGTGGTGCCGGCTGTCACACCGAGTGCACCCAGTACATGGGGTGCCAGAACGGGCGCGGCGACAACAATCGCGATAGAGAGCACGGCGGCGACGGGATCACTGTCGCCGCCGTGCAAGGCCGGGCGCAGGGCGAGTTTCGCGCCTGCCGGTAGAGACTGCTCCCAACGGGCGTGCGGCACAGGCTCCCCGTTGACAGCGGCGGCGATCCTCCCGGGCGGTATATCGGGCAGGCAAATGCGACACGCCCGGGTAAGGGAGATGCCCGCCGGCAAGGTGACAGTCCGCACCCCGTCGCGGGTGAGCGGGTGCGGCAGGACATCCGCCACATATCCCGGTTGCGGGCGGTTTGCAAACGGCGCGCAACCGGGGTTTCCGATACGGTCAACCATGATTTATGTCCAGCGATACAGCCCGGTCAGTGTCAGGCCCCGGTGTTTGAGACCGGCCAGCGGATCAAGGCGCGGGCGCTGGCCTTCCATGCGATGCAGCACATATGCCTGTCCTCCTGTCCGCGTCCACAGCCCGATGTGATGTCCGATACAGGCCCTGCGACCGGCGGCGCACATCAGGACGGCATCCCCTTCGGACGGCGATGTTCCTTCAAGAGAGACGGCGAGGTGCTCCGCAATGGCGGCACCGATCGCCCGATCCCTGCCGCGCAGGCTCCCGGGGCTTCGGGGAAGAGAGATGGTGCGCGCGAACATGCACTCCAGGATGGCCATAACATAAGCCGCGCAATCTCCCGGCGGGTTCCTGTGCAGCGCAGCCACCGCCCAGAATGGATCGGGCGGCGGGGCCAGGGGCGCAGGTGTCATTGTGCTTCATATGCGGCTGTGATGGCCGCTGCGCGCCCGGCCCCCTTACTCAATACTGTTTGCACGTCACTTGCGGCATCGAGGGGCACCTGCACTGTTTTGTCCCGCCAATCCTCAAGCAGGCTGGAGACGGGTACAGCGGCGGCACGGATCTCTGCGATTGTACTGGCGGTGGAAATCGCCTGTGCGAGGCGCGCCAGCCCGGACAGCGCGACAGTGGTCAGATCGAGGCTATCAACCAGCCCTGCCTCGACACCGCCTGCGGCGGAGAGTGCGGCCTTGACCTTCTTCTGCCGGCTTTCCTGCCCGACCATCGTTGCCTGCGCCGCAGAGATGGCTTCTTGAGGAACTCCGGCCTCCGCCAGCTCGCCGGGTGTATAGCTGATATAGTCCAGGCCTTCGTGGGTGAGTGTGAGTTTCATTTTATGCTCCTTTTAAAGGGTGGCCACGGTTGACCACAGCAGATTGGCTGCATCGACTTTTGGTGTTCCGGGTGCCACACCGCTGATCCAGTGCCCCGCCATGTCGGAGACCGAGGAGCTTTCGATGGCGAGCGCATAGACCACAGCCCCCGACATTAAAGCGATGCCGCCCCCGTTTTCCCGGCCTCGCAGACGGCTGTTAAAGGCGCGCAGCGTCAACTGCCCCACGCCGGTCATAAAGGCGGGTTCCTGCAGCCCGGCCGCTGACAGCGCGATGTCGACCTCGATATTGTTGAAGAAGAAGACCGCGTCCGGATCGATCATCTGGATCCAATATGCGCCCGCGCGCACCGGGGCGTCCGGAAGGGGGTTCGGGGCCTGAACGGTCAGAGTGCGTCTGTCATCGCCATCCGAGAGCAGCTGAACCATCCGTGCATAACAAACAGCGCGCAAACGCGTCCACTGTGATGTCGCTCTTGAGATGTATAGTGAGCGTTCCGCCTGGCGGTGACTTTCTCAGGGCGGCGGTGAGCGTTTGCAGCGGCGCGGCGTCGGTGCCTGCCGCGTTGTCGTCGCCACCGGCATCAACATACAATTCTACTTCCCCCGCCCGGTGCAGATTGGCTTCCAGTGCCTTGTAGCGCCTTTCCGCGGCGGCGGCGGAGGTCGCGGCGGCGGCGGCACGATCTGCCTGCGCGGACAGATCCGATGAGACAGGGGCTGCGGGATTGATCGTGACCCCGCCGCCTGCGGGGTTGAGAGTGACGGACATCAGATTGCCTCCTTGAGAATGATTGTGAAAGTCTCTGTCGACGCTTTGACACCATTCCCATCCGTGAATGTGATATCTCCACGCCACTTGCCCGGTGGCCATGCGGCGGTCTGGCGCGCGGTGGCCGAGAGGGTGAACAGCCCGTCACCGGCATCGGTCACGCGGCAGGTCAACAGGGCCCGTGTTCCGCTCCGGTCATGATACAGCACCATGTCGGCGGTCCAGTCAGCAAGGTTGCGCGCAACCCCCCCGTCCCGTCCGGGGCGGGGGGGTGTGTGATGCGCCTGGGCGGGCAGGCTCAGCGTGTCCCCCTGTTTCAGTGCGATTATGTCAGTCATTTGCGCTCCATCCTTTCAAAACAGCGCGGGAGATGTTTCCGGGTCGTGGCGCAGACCCACAGCGGGCCTGTCAAGCAACGGGTCATAGCCGATGATCGCCGTTACGCTTTGCTGATCGGCTCTGATCTGGAGCACATCCAATTGAGCCTCCCAGTCGGGATCCCGTGCGGCGCTGTCTCCGTCCGCCAGACAGCGCAGGACCCGGATACCTGCACCCTGCCCACCGCCTGCGCGATCCAGCCAGATCATGATGTCGCGTCCTGCATTATCGATGCGCAGTTCCGCACGCGGGGCCCGGCGCTCTTCATCCCTGGCCAGACGCACCGAGAACGCCAGCGCCATATAGGTCTGGCCTTCGATCTCGCGCGCGCGGCCATCCGCCACCACCCGCACGGCATCCGCCAGGTCGGGATGCGTGATTTCCAGCGCATAAAGGATCAGATCGTCCGGAGACAGGCCAACAAGAGCTTCACGACCGGCGGAGGTTAATGTCACAGGACCTCCTCCAGCACCATGTCGGCGGTCCAGTGGCGACGACCTCCCTTGACGGTACCGCGACAGCTCACGGACCCCGATCCCCCGCGCAGCCGCAGGTGGACCGCATCACCGGCAACCGGATCGGAGCCGTCGAAGGCCCCGTGTCCATGGGTCTCGGCCCAGGTCCGGAAATCTCCCATATGCGTATCGCTTTCAAGATGTACGGACACCTGCCAGAAGCGCAGGGCCGCACTGCGCGCGCGGGCCTGCCGGACCGCACCACTCTCAAACGCCGTGCGTCGGGTATTTTCATCCTGACCGGCCACAATGCCGTCCGCGATGATCCGCGCATATGCAGGCCAGCTTGCCATCAGAACCCATCACCACCGCTTGATTGGCGGCGCAGCGTCTGGGTGACCTGTTGTGCAATCGCCCCGCCGCTTTGCACATCTTCGGCCACAATCGCGACAATGAGACCGCGCAGCCCGTCTGACCGGGCTGTTGCAGTGGCTGTCCTGGGCGCACCTTTGTTCTCGACATTCACGGTGACATTGGCGGGGCGCACGTCGGGACCCGCCTCCATGCCTGCGGCACCCGGTGCCTGCGTTTTATAGACGGCCGGAATGCGCGCGGGGTCGATCCCCGCTGCCCCGCCCCGATGATATCGGGGGCGGTCTCTCCGGCGCAGCATTTCGCTCAATGCGGCGGACTGATCAGCGGTCAGCACCGCCTCACCCTCCAGCAGGATGGCGGGCACTTCGCGTGCCGTGCGCCCCGCTGTGGCGGCGGAGGCCGCAATGATGGCTTGCGCCCGACCAGCCACATCCCCGGCCACACCCCCGGCCACGCCCCCTGTGTGAAACGGTCTGCCCCGGGGCCGCACCGCCGTCGTCGGTGCCGGTGCCGTGCCGCCGCCAAAACCCCCGCCAAAACCCCCGCCCAAAACCCCGGCCAAAGCATCGGCCAACGGGCCGGTGATATTTTGGCGAATGGCGATGCGGGCAAAATCGGCGATGATGCTGTCGACCAGATCCCCGACCTCCAGCTTGCCCGTAGAGACAAACTGCACGAGAGCATCTTCCAGGCCATTGAATGCCCCGCCGACGGCGCTTTCGATCTCATTGCCCGCAAAGCTCGCCTCCTCGGCATAGCCCCGCAGTCCAGCGCGGATGGCGTCTACGCCCTGCGGTCCCCGGCTCAGCGCGCGCTCTATTGCGATAGCCTCTTCGGCTGCCGCATTGACAGCGGCTTCCAGTTCACGCACCTGTGCAGCCGCTGCAGGGTTATCGCCGATTTTCGCAATCGCTGTCTCCGCCAGCCGCGCGGCCTCTGCGGTGGCGATAAACCCCGCCTCTTCCCCGCCCCCCAACCCTTGCAGGCGGATAGAGGCGATCTCTGCACGGCTCCGATATTGCTCCAACGTCTTGATCAGGGCTGTGGCGGGATCATTTTTACCACCGCCGCCACCGCTGCCGGAGATTGATTTGCGCAGTCCGGCCTCGGCCTCGCGCGTGCGCGCGTTGATACGGGCCAGGGCTACCGCGTTATCTCCGGCCGCCCGGATCGCTTCGGCATCGAAGCGCTGCGCGGGGTCCAGATCCGACCGGCCCGCCGTGGCCGCCGCCTGTAATGCCAAGGCACCACGCTCCGCCAGCTGACGTGCCCGGGCCTCCGGGTCGCCAACCGTGGCCTCGCGAATACGCGCCACCGCCAGAGCGGCCGCCTGCACCCCCGGTAAAGCGGCCAGCTCATCGCGGGCGCGCGCGGCCTCATCCGCCAGCGCCTTTGCGGCCTTGATGGCAACGCCAAGGCCCAGATCACCCGTCTTGAGCGTCCCGAGCCGGCGTGCCTGGTCTTCGGCTGCGATCAACCGGTCGATCAGTACGTCCAGCGCCTTTCGTTGATCTGTGGTGAGGTCTTCACCCCCCAGGGCATTCTCCAGGACTTTGCGCATGTTTGCGACGGCGTCGGAAACTTCATTGATATCATCGCCGTCAAGAGCGTTGCGCAGATCAAGTGATGCCGATGACAGTGCCTCTGTCTGTTCACCGGCAAGCTGTTCACCGGCAAGTCCGAGTTCATCTGCGTACCGGCGCAGGGCGGCGGACATGGATTCGGAGGCCTCCATAACGGCGAAGCTGGTCCGGACCGCGCCCTCGTTGAACAAGCGCAGCCTGATGATTATCGTGTTCAGAAGGGTATCGACATCTTCGATGTTGTCCAGATCGGCATCCTTGACGAACCCTGTCGGGGTCTCTCCAAAGGTGTCTCGCAGATGGGCTTTCACGCTGTCGTTGTCCGAGACGTCGAATACATCCAGACCAGCTTCGCGAAGCACGTCACCGGAGCGGTGCACGGTCCCTTGCAAAATATCCTCGAAATCCGCCGCCACCCGGTCCTGTCCGGCGGCCAGCGCCTCGGGCAGACTGTCCAGCAGGCCCTTTCCTGTCGCGCGCAGTGCATCCCGCGCTTCACGCTCCGCCAGCTGACGCTGCGCGGCCAGAAGGTCCCGAACCCGCGCTGTGACAACCCCGTAACGCTCGGCCAGATCCTCAAGATCACCGCCAAGGTCTTTCAGTCCCCGCAGCCTCTCCGTGGCATCCGCGAGCCGCGATGTGGCGTCGGACGCACTCTCCGCTTCCTCGCCTGTGCGCAAAAATGCGGCACCGAGAGGCACGGCAATGGCCGCGACAGCACCCAGAACCGCGCCAAGAACGCCAAACCCACCGAGCAATTGCGGAAGCTGCTGGGCCATCGCCTGGCTCGCGGATGTGCCTGCACCCACCTGGACGGCGAAGTCACCCACCTGCCACGCCGTGTTCTGGATCTGTGGGCGCAGGTGTCTCATGCGCTCACCCAGGGCGCGCGATGCAGTGCTCGCCTGCCCGGCGGCGGCCCCTGCCCGTGTGGTCCGTCCTCCCAGCCCCTGCGCCGCATCGCCCGTCGCATCCAGCTCGGCCCTGGTCTTGCGCAGGACGGCCAGCGCGTCGCCTATATCGCCACTGACGCGCAGGGCGAGGTCGATATCCTGCGTCATTGCATCAGGCCCCGCACCAGACTATGGCCCGGCATCTCGATACGGCGCGACTGTCCTGCCTGCCAGATCAGCATGATCTGTCTCCATGTCAGTGTGGCGGGGAGGCTTCGGATATCTCCGTGCCCGTCGGCTGCAAGCTGCTCGAGGACGCGAGAGAGCGCGATACGGTCTCCACCACCCCCTGGCCCAGTGCCTGGGCCACCAGGCGGCGGATAAAAAAACCCGTGTTGACTTGCCAGACCGCCGATTGCAGCGCATGGGCCTCGGTGTCCGCAAGCGATCCAATCCATTCCACCGATTGCCCGCTGGCCATAGCGCAGATGCGCAGCCAGATATCCGCATGCGCCCCCAGCACAGCGCCGGTGCGCACGGCATCGGGCTCTTGCGCCGTGTCGCCCACCTGAACCGCAAGATCACGGATCAGGGGAGCCCCGATCACCTGAACATCGAGGCCCTCGCGCATCCGGAACTCGCGCACTGTTATCTCCACCGCCGCGCCGGTGTCCGGATCGCGCAGTGTGATTGTTACATCCGGATCAAGGATGGCGAGGGTCTCCGCATCGTCGCTCATCGCAGGTCCTCCCCGTCGATCATCATCGCGGCGGAGCCGTCCTCGGGCTGCCATATATTGGCGCTGAGCGGGATCCGCTGCTCCGACCGCCCGGTGAGCGTCCAGTCACCGTTTGGGCGCAGCTTGACGTCCGGGCAGTAGATGTTACGGTCCTTTGATGCCGGATTGATCGTCGGAGCGTGCTCGACGTAGCGCAGTGCGCCCGTGACGACCCGGGCCTGCCCCACAGAGATGCTGGTCGCGGCGTCGATCGTATAGGACGCGAGAGATTGTGGTGTTGGCGGCGATACCATCCGCCCCGGCATCCAGAATGCGAATTGTGCCGGATCCCGGATCGGCGCGGTAATGGGTATTGAGCGTGTAGGCTGTTCCGCCGCGCAAAGGGCGCAGGATGAGGTCCGAGATCCGACGGCCCCTGGCGGACGGGAGCCCATACCATGGGCCGCCATCCAACAGGCCGACGGCAATCCGCTCGCCTGTCACCGTTGTCGCGGGCACCGGGATCGTATCCGAGGCGAACAACAGGGCGATATTGCCCAGGGACATATCCCGCAGCACCATGTCGATCATGCGCTCGGTGGAGCGTACCGCGTCGACCAGCACGCGCGGCACCCCCGAGCCTGACTGCACCGTCACGCGCTCCTCGTTGATCCGGAGCGTTGTGCTCTCGGCGTCCCCGAGACAGCGCTCCGCTCCGGGCGCGCCGTCCTGTGTGGCCCGGGCAAAATAAAGTTTGCCGGCACCGATGATGAAATTCTGCGCCATCAGTTACACTCCCTTGATGTTCTGTATTGGCAGGTCCATTCGTCCTGCCAGATGATACGACCATTCTCGATCTCGGTGAGACGTCCGGCCACAAATGCCAGCGGCCCGGTCACCCCATGGTTTTCCGGTTCCGGGGCCGGTACCCAGCCCAACAGCTTTTGACGGGGTCTGCCCCAGTACGTCAGCCAGCGTTTTTTTCGCACGGGTCCTGCGTCCGGACGGGTCATTGGCAGCGTCAACGACAAGCACCACGCCGATCCGCATCTCCACCGCGAGGGGAAGAAGGGTCTGACCGGGGACGGACTGAGCGGACAAGGCGCGTTCCGTCAACGGCGCAACGACAGCGGACGGCGGCTTTGGGGCATCCACCCGCGCCACGTCGTAGACGTTCAGCACGTCAACCAGCGTCTCAAGCGTGCGAAGGCGTTCGGCAACCGCATCCACGGCGGCAAAGCCGGGCCATGCCGATGCGGAAACAATCATCGCAGCGTCTCCGCCAGCATGCGCGTCGCAATATCAAGAACGGCTGTCCGGTCATCGCCGGAAACGCCCAGATATGGCCGGGCGGGCATCGTGACGCTGTGCGCCCCGATTTGGGCATTCACGATCCGGATCAGCCCGGTCTTGCGTCGCGCCGCGTTCCTGCGGGATATGAACCGACCTGTGTCATCGTCAAATTCAAGGGTCTGTTTCCGGGCTTTCTTCCTGATGGTGCCGCCAAACTGGTGGATCGCGGCGTAAACGACATTTGTGCCCACCTCGAGCGCCGGCGGCATCGGCGCGGTGTGTGATCGACTGACGCAGGCGCGCGGAATCTGTCAGGGTCTGGCCCCCTTTTTTGCGCGCGCGCCGCGAGGGTGCCCATTTTGTGCCGTCCGGACCCGTTTCCGTCTCGAAGCGCCGCAGGACCGCGGAGGCCAGCATCTGGCCGATTTCGTCATACATCTCGTATGGGTTGTCCAGGGCCGTGACCGCACGCCCCAGAGGCCGCCCGGGCCCCGGCATCGTCCCATTCGACATCGATCCGGACACCTGCCCCAGCCATCACGAATACCCTCCACGACGATTGATCCTGTCAATCGTCTCGCGGATCCGCGCAGGCGGGGCCTTGATTGCAGGGCCAAAGTTGCGCCGTGGCGGTTCCGCACCATCGCCACTGCGCAGATAGCCCTGCGCCGGACGGGAGAGCTGATCGCGCGCGGCCTTCGCCGCGTCTGTCACCGCCTCTTTCGGCGCGTCGTCGTAAAGGGCCAGCCGCGCCAGGGCACAGGCAATGGCCTTGAGGGATGGATAATCACCCTGTGCAAGAGGCAGGATATATTCCCGGGCAAGGGCTGCATCGATTTCGCCCGCCGCGTCCGACAGCACCGCCGCCAGACGTGCAGCGGCATCCTCTGCATCATCCTCTGCATCATCACACAACAGACGCGCAATCTCTTCCGAACCATAGCGGGCTTCAAGATCATCGCGGGTCGCATAGGCCATGGCTCAGGCGACCCCGTCCGGGGTGTCTTCAGTATCCGGACCCGCAGCCACAGGACCGGCGTACGGAACCTTTGCGTCCCCCGACGCAACCAGCGCGGCCAGTACGTCCTGCGGAAGATCCAGCGGATCGCCCGGCATATAGCGCTTGCGCGCATATTGAACCGGATTGATCGCGACACATGCAGGGGCCGGTTCGGCCGCTTTGGCTGCAGGAGCCGGTTCGGCTGCCTTGACTGTTTCGACCATTACGCCCTCCCTACGCCACTGCGTTTTTGAACAGGTATCCCGCCCTGGCGGCAATGATCCGCTCATCGCAGGTGTCAACAACCCGCAGGCGATGCCCGCCGCGCGCGCCGCGCGCAGGGTCAAAGACGGAATACACCTCGCGCCCACAGATAAGAGGCTGTGATCCCCAATGTGGGCGGGCCATTGGGCGCTGCATTGGGATCGGCACGGTAAAAGAGTGCGTTCTTGCCCCACACGCGTTTCAGGCTTGCCTCCCGACCGGGGCGGGCCGCATTGATCCAGGCCTGGCCAACAACAATTTTCACCTCCAGCAGATCCTCGACCATCATCCGCGAGGCGATGCCGCGATCCCCTTCATTGCGGTTGACCGATTTCAGGATCGCCGGGTGCGTGCGCAGATCCTTCCAGACCTCCGAACCCATGCAGAAATGTGTTGGCTTGACGATCATGCTCTCGACCGCATCGACAATATCGGCCACGGGATCACTGTCGTCATGACTGGCGGACCACTGATCATTGCCCGCCAGTGTGACTTTGTTGTCCGCGCCGTATTTTGCGGCGTCGAACACCAGATCCGCCACGCGCTTTTCACGATCGATCATCAGCAGATCGGTCAGCATCATTGTGGAGCGATCTATCGGATCAACCGTTGTGGGCGGCGCGTTGCGCACATCATCGTCGGGGATCAGATCCTCAAGCGAGTAATCCTGACAGGCGCCTGATTTCTCCTCCGCCGAAAAATGCACCATAACGGGCGTCCCGCGCCGACCGACACGCGTTTCGGGAACGCCTGAAGCTCTCGGCCAGCGGGTATTCGGTTATAGCGGTATTCCTTGCGCCCCACATTCGACCCGGGGCTGGACCATATCGGCGATACAGCTGTCATTGCCATAGCCCACCGCGGTCGCGGTGCGCTCGAAGTCCACAGGGTACGTGGAAATAATGTTGTCTGCCATCTGTCAGGCCTTCCTTACATGCGATGCTGCAGACAGCAGCACGGGAATGATGTCACCGGCCAGCCGTGGCGGCCTCCAGAGCAATGCCCACCACACAATCACCGGTGGTGTCGGTGGCTGTCGCCTTGCCCTCGGCATCGGGTTTCAGCGCCGTGCCGCGCATGACAGCGCCCCCGGCCTCAAGGTCGGCGATGCCCGCAATATGCACATCCAGGATCTGCCCGGACCCGGTGGCCACCCTCACCGGAAATGCCTATGGGCCGCTCTCCCGCTGTTCTGGCGGAGTCCGCGTCCGCCTGGACCGCTTCCCCGCCCTTCGAGGTTCTCAGCCGCACGATGCGGCGCGCGGCCACATCACCGAACGCCTTGAAAGAGACCGTTGCAACAGGTGAATGTCCGGCCATTTCAGCGACCTCCCTCTGTCACCTGACGCACCGCATCCGCGATGGTCATTGGTGCCTGTGGGATTCGCTCCCCATCAGCGCCTTCGCCGCCCAGCGCGACATGCTGCGCGGTTTGCCCGTCCCGCATCACAGGAGCCTGTGCGCCACTCATGGCGATCTGGCCGGGACCGGCATATTCCGCCCGTGTCCGGTCCGCGCACGGGCAAGCCGGACAGGAAAGGCCTGCAGCGCCCTCCCCGAGTGGTTTGGGGGGTGGCTGACCCTGCCAGCCGGATCGAAGCGGCCTGTCCGGAGAGCGCCGCGAACAGCGCTTCCAGCGATGCGGCCTCTGCGGGCAATACCCGACCTGCGCTCACATGGGTCCCGACACGCTCATGCGCCTCGGACAGACACCGCTGCGCCGCCGGTTGCAGACGTTCGGTTGCCAGTTGCGCACGCTCTGCCGCCAGTGCGGCCTGCTCCCGCGCAAGACCCGGGTCAGCCGGAGGGTTCGGGGCGGCGGCAGGGTCGGGAATGGGCGGGATGTCGTTCATGATAGATGTCTCCTGTGTAAATCGCGAGGCGAGGGACGCGAGAAAGT
>CBDBLS010000041.1:0-350830 GCA_965207105.1 Roseovarius sp.
CGCTCTGGCTGTCGATCTGTCAATCGCAGAGTAAAATGGGTCCATGTCGCGGCGTAAAAATGGGCCACTTCGGTTGATGTTTTGTGGCGCTTTTACACGCGTGCTCGTCACAAAGCTGAAGCGTGCCAAAGCGCATGCTGGCCATAAGGCCAGCATTATTCTGACTGTGATTGCGGGCTGGTTATTTTCGGTTGTTGCGACTGTGTTTGAGCCGATAGCTTTCGCCATTCATCTCGAGGATGTGGACGTGATGGGTTAAACGATCGAGTAGCGCACCGGTCAGCCGCTCAGAGCCAAAGACTTCAGTCCATTCATCGAAGGGCAGGTTCGAGGTTATGATGATGGAGCCGCGTTCATAGCATTGGGATATGACCTCGAAGAGCAGCTCTGCGCCAGATTTGCTGAGCGGTACGAAGCCCAGTTCATCAATGATCAACAGGTTCTGGCTGGTCAGTTGCTTTTGAAGGCGCTGCAATCTCCGCTCATCTTGAGCCTCGATCAGATCATGGACTAATGCCGCAGCCGTTGTGAAGCGCACCTTCAGTCCTCTTTGACATGCAGCCAGCCCAAGTCCCAGGGCGATGTGTGTCTTGCCCGTGCCTGACGGGCCGAGCGCGATGATGTTCTCCCTGCGATTAACGTA
This sequence comes from Roseovarius sp., assembly GCA_965207105.1. Lineage (GTDB taxonomy): Bacteria > Pseudomonadota > Alphaproteobacteria > Rhodobacterales > Rhodobacteraceae > Roseovarius. The sequence continues at coordinate 644 of CBDBLS010000041.1, forward strand.
ATCGCATCGTGCCAGATCCATCGTCAGGGGCTTGTTCAAGCTTGGCATGATCTTGAAGTCAAAGCTATCCAAGCTCTTGGTGCTGGGGAACTTCGCCGCTTTGATGCGCCGTTCAATCATCCGGCGTTCGCGGTCGATCAATTCCATCTCACACAGCCGCGCCAGATAGTGGATGTGATCTTTGTTCTCTGCAGCACAGAGCTGCGCCTGTTTGGCATACTCGCCTTGGAACGTTGGCAGTCGCAGTTGTTTAAGATGATGCCGTAGAAGAATCCGAGGGGCTTCGGTCATGCCGCGGTCCTTCCCATCAAGCTCATGTAACTGGATGGGCGTGTTGTGCCGACATTGGCCTTGGGCAAGTATGGATAGAAGTCCAAATCCAATCGTGGTGGCCGCTTCTCAACCCGACACAGTACAAGGTGTTTTACGGCGTCATAGCCAATTGCACCCATATCTATTGCCTGCTGGATTGCGCCTTGCACAACATCCATTTCGAAGGTCTCCAAAAGGCGCAAGACTTGAACGTATTCTCGCTTGCCCGGCTTACCCATTCTGGCTTCAAGCAGTCGGTGCAGCGTGGCAAATACATCTGGCAAATGCCAACCCTGCAAAGGCGCGGCCTGATCCAGGGCACCCACCTTTTGTTCAAGCAGGGGCAAAAAGTGCAATGGGTCAAAGACCATATCCGCTGATGTGTAGGATCGTTTGTGCCGCGCAATAATCTCATTGCCGCAGCCGATGATAACCTCATGCACAAACCCACGCACATGAACATCGTGGTGCGCATAGGCTACTGGCACCGAGTAATCATTGCTGCGATAGCGCACCATTGAGATCGACGTTGCACGCGTGCTGACGTGATCGCAGGCTTCATATTCTGCGACGGGCAATCCCATCAGAGCATCCAAATCCGACATCAGGCGTGCGCCTATGGTTTGGGTGTGACCCCGCAACGTATCGGCCTGACGTGCTAAACACTTCTCTTCCAAATGTGCGTTCAGATCATCAAAGCTGTCATAGCGAGGTGCGGGAACCATGAAGTTGCGGCGGGTGTATCCAACCATGCCCTCAACGTTGCCTTTATCGTTCCCTCGCGCGGGTCTGCCAAACTTGTCATCAAACAAGTAATGCGACTGCAGTTCCGTAAACCGACGTGTGCGGATGCGCGTCTTATCCCCGAGTATCCGAGCCACGGCGATCTTGGTATTGTCGTAGAGAATGGATTGCGGAATGCCGCCAAAGAATGCAAAGGCGGACACATGGCCATCGCAAAACGCCTCGGTTGTCTCAGCTGGATATCCCTTCACAAACACCGCATCAGAATGTGGCAAGCTCATCACGAAGAAGTGGATCTTGCATTCCACGCCACCGATCACGCCCAGCGTCTCACCAAAATCAACCTGCGCATGGCCCGGCCGATGCGACAACGGCACAAACACCTCTTTGGTGCGCCGTTTTTGCTCGCGCACGTAATAGGTCACCGTGGTCAGGCTGCCGGCATATCCATGCTCATCGCGCAGCCGTTCAAAGATGCGCTTGGCCGTGTGTCGCTGCTTTTTGATCAGGGCTTTGTCTGTGCGCAGTATCTCATCGACCACACCAACATAACCATCAAGCGTTGGCCGCCGAGGCGCTTCCGACCGACGATACCCAGGCGGAAGTTCATGGCGCAGCATCTTCGCGATCGTCTTACGATCTTTGTTCTCTAATCTGTCAATGCGTGTTTCCTGAGTTTCCTGCTTTTGATGTCAGAGGTTGCCTTTGTTCTCTTCGAACTCTGAGGTTCATGATGGGGTTGGCTGGGTGTGGGTCGGCAATGTTGAAACCGCAATCATACCGTTGGTCTTGGCTGTTGCTACAGAATCGGCGCCGTGTCTCACGCCCTCCCTCGGGCATCGTCCCAGATGGGAACTTTGATTTAGGAATCCTCGTTGTCGCCTCGTAAGCCTTACGCGGACTGGAAGTCAGTTTTGTCTCGCATAATGGCATGAAGTATGATTGCCAGACGACGCGCCAGAGCCACTCGGGCCTTTCTCATCGTTGAGCGCGCACCGATTGCGAGGGCCCATGTCTTCAATTTGAGCGGAGCGGCATACCGCGTCAGCATCACATTGGCGGCCTCATAGAGAAGCGTTCTGACGCGCACGTCGCCCCGCTTTGAGATGCTGCCCGTGTAGTCGATTTCACCAGATTGATGCCGTCGCGGCACCAGTCCAAGATACGCCCCCACATCACGCGATTTCCTGAAACGCGACGGATCATCAATTGCTGCGGCAAAGGCCAATGCTGTGATCGGACCGACCCCTGGTACCGTCATAAGGCGCTGGCAGACTTCGGATTTGCGGGTCATCTTTTTGATGTCGCCATCAATGGCTGCAACCGCCGCGAGGATTGCTTCGCGTGCTGCGAACAGTCCGCAAATTGCGGCATGGAGGCCAGGCACTCCATCGCTAACTTTTAGCGCCGCGTTTTTGAATGCCGGAGACAAAGCTCGTGGCAGCCGCACGCCGAAGACGACGACCAGACCGCGGATCTGATTGTCGAGCGTCACACGCTGTCCGACCAGCTTCTTGCGGGCTGCGATCAGCGACCGGATTGCGTGCGCTGACAGTGATTTGACATGGGTCGGCTTGTAGAATCCCGTCCGCGCCAGGTGTGCCAAACCGCGGGCATCATTGCGGTCCGTCTTGTGGCCGGCCAGAGATTTAAGGGCCTGATATGCTTGCCTGCTCTCGATGCAAACAACCGGGACACCAAGCTCCGTCAGCCCATGGTAAAGCATTGGTGCCATCCGTCCCGTTTCAAATACAACTTTGGCACATGGTGGTCCAGAAGCGAGGAAGTCAGCGATCGCTTTTGGTGTTGAGCTCGCTTTTCCTTCACGAATAAGGGCCCCTTCACGATCCAGAATGCAGATATGCGTCTCTTCCATGGACACATCCAAACCAGCAAAATATTCCATTGGTCAGTCTCCTTTTCAATTGCATGTGCATCCAGAATAACAGGGGTAACTGAGTGCTGATCCTGATTACGCCATGTTGAAAAACCGCGCCGCTTCTCGGCCAGACATACCGTCCTTCAAACAAGCACGGCGCACACGACTATAAATATCCACAGAATACATCTCCCCGCCCTCCGAATAAACGAAGGGCACAAACTGGCGGACTTTTACTCCGCTACAACTGCGATATGCAGCCGCTTCTGTGGCCCAATATTGCTCCGCGTTTTACACATCCTGATCATCCTATCTGGGAGTTCGAGTTTTGCGTGCCTGGCGAAAGCTGAGAGCTTGCTTTTGAGTATGTGGTGCCAGCCCGGGATTAAAAGACCCTGATTGGGGAAAGAAGCGGAGTCTTGAACAAATGAGATGATACGTCGCAGTTTCAGCCCATTTCCAAGCGTTTCGCGACCAAGTCAGATCACAGCGGGATTGCAAAAACCCGCATTGACATGTAGCCGCCAACTAAATTTAGGGGCCTATATACTTATCTAGCCGTTGGCCACCCCACGGGGCGATGAATCTTTAGCCCTCTTCATCAAGTGGTAACTCAAGATTGGTGCCATACTTAGGAAGTGACCTGTTAAGCAGTTTTTCGAACTCTTTTTTTCCAGAAGAGGCGTCCATGAGCACCATCACCTTCTTCAAATGGTCTTTTAGTTCTGGAAGTCCATAGTCCTCAGTAAGATGCTGGTGATGTCTTTTCTTGCGATCTCCTGAGGGAAGCCTTGGGTTTATCTCCTTGAGTCTCTCCTTAATTCCGGGGGCAAGCCTAGAATAGACGATATCATTGACCCAATGGCCAACAAAGGCCGGTCGTTTCATGGCGTAGTAACTGTTGTGTCCCTTCACCTTAACAAGCTTCTGCCAAAATTCATCAGGGAATGTCTTTGACCACGTGCGCGCCTCGTCTTTCAAGAACTTGTCGAGAATTTTCTGAAGAGCGGCATTGTCACGTACGCTCTGGTAGCCTGTGGCCTCGTCGACCAAAGCTGCGATGCCAACTCGCGCAAATCCTCTAACTAGGTTTTCGGCATAGCGGCTGTAGCGGATTTCTTGTTCGGTTTTCAAAGCGTCTGCTTTTCTGGCCTCTAATATTGCGTCACATAAATCAGCAAGTATCTCTGCCCTGTAACCATGTACTGGTTTAGATGTTTTCCCAGTGATCTCAACCGGCTGTTCAATGGCCATAACCAAGGCATTGTTCATAAAAGGTTTTAGGGTGGAATTTGCGGAAATACGCTGCATTCCTTGGCCACGGCCTTTCATGCCGATAGCCGTAGTCATACTACGCCCTGAAATGAACCTCTCACCGTCGCCTGTAACGAAGCAACTCAACTTAATTTCGCCCAGTGACAACGGCCCGGCATACTCAGCTTTCTTGGTTGCCAGACCATAGGCATTAGGCGTCTGAATAATGTCAATGTCACCGCTTTCATCTACAATTCTGTCAACAACATCACCAAAATCTGCGTCTATAGGTTCTATTGTTTCAGGTTTCTTAGCCATTGATCAAATCCTTATAAGTCAGGCGCTTATCAAGCATCCGGTCAATCGTCATGTTGATGAAGTTCATTGTGCCAGCTTTCGCCGTGTTGTGGCGAAAGGAGAACTCGTTGATATAGCGGTGCAAGTGCTTGGCACTCATGTAGTGATAGATACCGATGTAACCGCGCTTGAGCAGCGCCCAGAAGCTTTCGATGCCGTTTGTATGGGCCATATCGCGAACATACTCACCTGCGGAGTCATACTCACCTGCGGAGTGACGGACTGTCTTGTGATCGAAGCCATGATTGGGAAGGCTGCGGTAGGCTTTGAACTCATCTGTCACGACTGTTGCGCCCATTGGGGCATTGTCCTTGACGAAACCGGCCAATGTCGCCGCGTTGGTGCGCTCGACAGGCTTGGCACGAACTTCACCGTACTGACCGCGCATACCAACAACCGCAACCTTGCCAACGGCACCACGGCCAGCGCGTAGTTTCTTGTTCGCGTGTTTATTGCTCTCTTTGCCGCCGATGTACGCCTCGTCAACCTGAGTGTGATCGCCCATGTCGCAGCTATCGTTGCCGTTCATCCATGTTTCGCGGATGCGCTGCGCAAGGAACCATGCTGTTTTCTGAGTTACGCCCAGTTCACGCGCCATCTGGGTGCTGGGGATGCCCTTGCGGGCGCTGGTGAGCATGTAGATGGCAAGCAACCACTTGTAGATGGCAAGCAACCACTTGAGCAAGGGAAGGCGGCTCTCAGCCAGTACCGTGCCTGTACGAACGCTGAAATGCTTGCGGCAAGATTTACAACGGTAAGCCATTGGCTTATGGTCTTTGCACTCAGACACATTAACAGAACCGCAGTGACCACATACGGGTACACCGCCCCATCGGCGATTTTCGAAGAACGTCCGTGCAGCTTCCTCATTTGGGAATTTCTGAAAGAACTCAAATGTGCTAAGTGTATCTGGCATGGGCCTAATTTCTCCTGTTGGGATTATACTAGCCAGAAATAGATGTAACGTCAAGAAAATTGTGGCTAGTTAAGTATATAGGCCCCTAAACTTAACTATCGAACAACCATGCAACTGCATGGGGCAGAATGGCTCACCTTGTAAGACACGCTGCCATGGAGCAGGCTCTCCCCGGCTCCAAGCCCGCGGCTGCCCATCACGATCAGATCGATCTTCCCATGTTTGGCGGTTTGGATGATCTTCCGCGCGGAATCTCCGTCCAGCAGGACCAACTCTGTATCCTTAACCTTCTTTGACTCGGCAATCTGTAGACCCCGATCCAGAACATGCTGGTCTATTTCGGTCAGTGTCTCTTTCGAGACGACAGGCGGGAAAAATGCACTGCTGGCGTGCTCGGCAATGGGGTGCTGCGCCGGGTCCAACTCATCGCGGGCCGTCTGGCTCAGCGCGTTGGTATCCACTGTGGCGCGAAGTTGCTCTAACAAGGGTCCGCGCCACATCACGTATTGAAGACTGAGTTTCGCGCCCAGCCTGCCTGCAATATCGCTTGCCAATTCAACGGCCCGGTCAGTAACCTCTGAACCATCCGTGGCCACGAGGATGTGGTTAATTTCAAATGCCGCCGTTCCGTCGCCGTTCTGGTGAACGGTCAGGCAAGGGCAAGGCGCATACTGCAGCACTTTTTGCGAAACACTCCCCAGAACTAGACCTTTCAGCTCGCTAAATCCGCAGCTGCCCATCACAATCAAATCGGCGGAAGTGCGCTGCGCATGATGAAGTATCTGCTCGCCTGCCCCACCCAGTGCGGTGATGGTTTCAACATCTTTCACGCCTTTCTCTTCGGTCTGCCGTTGCGCGGCATCAAGCAGTGATTTGCCAAGAAAACCAACCACCCTGACATAATGTGACTGATGCGTGGGAATTCCGAGATCCTGACCGCCACATTCGGCATCCCTGAGCTCTCTTGAGGCAGCATTGTAACGCTCCTCGGGCACATCTTCATCGCCTACGGCGGCGTTTATCAGAATCAACCGGGCTTCATATTTGGCGGCAAGGTTTGTCGCCAAATCCAAGGCCAGTTGTGCGTGTTTGGAACCATCTATCGGAGTCACAATTGTACGTAACATTGGTTGTCTCCTTAGCAATGTGATAAGTAACGATGCCCCGCAAATACAGGCGCGCGCAGCGCGGCAAGCAGTGTGCAGACAAGTCTACAAATCTCTCGCGACCAGCGTTTGATATTGATCAATCCAATGTCATACCGGGCGCGGTAGGGGTGCTGCGCCTTAACCGGCTCAGCCCTCGGTTTCGGCCTCGCCCGCCATCTTGATCAGATGATAGAGATGCCAGGTCGCGTATCCCAGCAGGGGCAACACCACAAAGAGACCCAGAAACGCGGGCACCATCGCCAGGAACGTCACCACCGCGATGAAGACACCCCAGGCCAGCATCGGGCCGGGATTGCTCATCACCGTACCGAAACTGGCGATCATGGCGGTGACAAAATCGATCTCGCGATCCAGCAACATCGGCAAAGACAGCACCGTGATCATATAGAGCAGCAGGGCGAACATCCCGCCGACAACCGTACCCACGGCCAGCATGCTCAGCCCTTCGGATGTGTAGTAAACCTCATAACTACTTGAAATATTGGTCATTGTTGAAAATCCAAGGAACAGCGCAAAGATCATATGAGCGAGGAAAAACCAGAACAGGAACACCATGATGATGATCACGCAGATCGATGGCAACTGGCGGCGCCCCTGATAGAAGATGATCCCGAAAATCCCCTTCCATTCCAACGGCCAGCCCCTGTGCAACCGGTTTGACACCTCATACAGCCCAACGGCGGCAAACGGGCCGAGCAGCGGGAACCCCACGGCGGCAAAAACCAGCCAATAGCTGTGTCCGGTGATCCAGGTGACGAACAGCATGATCCACCCGAACACCACATAAAACCCTGCAAAAGCAACCGCATATCCCGGTGCGCGCCACAAATCTGCCCAGCCACGGCGCAATGCCTCGCCCATCATTGAAAATTCCACGCGCCCCAAGGGCGGCACACCATGTTCGCGCGCTCTTGGCTCTTTCATCTTGATCCCTCCCATTGCGCCTAGCTTAGCAACGGGACGCCGGTGCGCAACGGTTTAAGTGAATGTATCAAAGCAGCGGTGAGCGCTGCGCTGGCCAATCCGTGACGCGGTGATACGCCTCGGCCAGTTCCAGCACCCCCCTCGTTGCCATAGGCCCCGGCCAGTTGCACACCCATGGGCAGACCGTTTGCACCAAATCCGGCAGGCAGGGCCACGGCCGGCAGCCCAATCAGGCTGACCGGGATCATGCATTCCATCCAACGGTGATAGGCGTCCATTTCGGCCCCTGCCACATGGCGCAGCCATGTCGTTTCAACCGGGAAGGGCCAGACCTGTGCCATGGGCAGGGCCAGCGCATCGAACTGCTCAAACACCCCCGCCACATGGGCAAACCACTCGGACCGGATAACGGAGGCGCGCTGCACCTCCATCGCGCTCAGCGCCAGACCGCGCTCGACCTCCCAGATCGCTTCGGGCTTCAGCTGTCCACGGGTCTCTTGATTCTCCATTAACGGTGCCAGCCCGGTGGCCACGCTAAAGCTGCGCAGAGTGGCCCAACTGTCCCAAAGCGCCTCGCGCGGGAATGGCGGATCAATGGGTGTGACGTCACAGCCAAGCCCGCGAAACACCTCTAACGCGTCTTCACACAGCGGCAGAATTCCGTCTTCATAGGGCAGCGCGCCGCCCCAATCCCCCAACCAGCCGATGCGTTTGCCTATGGCATCACCTTTCAGGGTGCCGATCTCACCCTCTGGCAGCCCACCGGGTTGGCGCGGGTCCGGCCCTGCCATTACATCCAGCAACAAGGCCAGATCAGACGGGCAGCGCGCCATGGGTCCATTGGTGGACAGACGGTGCAGGAACGTATCGCCCTCGGGCGTGTCTGGCACCCTGCCCCAGCTGGGCCGCATGCCATAGACGTTGTTCCATCCCCCCGGATTGCGCAGCGATCCCATCATGTCCGACCCATCTGCGATGGACAGCATGCCCGTCGCCAGCGCAACCGCCGCACCGCCAGACGACCCGCCACAGGTGACAGAGCGGTCATATGGGTTCAGCGTGGTGCCATGAACGGGGTTGTAGGTGTGACTGCCAAGGCCAAACTCGGGCGTGTTGGTCTTGCCGACGATAATCGCCCCAGCGGCACGCATCCGGGCGACATAGAGATCGTCAGCCTCCGCAATCTGCCCCGCGAATGACGGCGATCCCATCGAGGTTGGCAAGCCCTTGGCGTCCGCCAAATCCTTGATCGCTACCGGCAAGCCGTGTAGCGGACCAAGAATGCCCCCCTGATCCACCGCGCGGGCTTCTGCCAGCAATTCGGTTTCGTCCCGCAACGACACGATGGCATTGACCGATGGGTTCACCTCGGCGATCCGCTGCAGTGTGGTCTGCATAAGCGCCTCGGCACTCAACCGCCCGGCGGCCATCGCGGCCACCTGATCGGCCGCACTCATGGTAAGACTATCTGACATGGGCCTATCTGGCCTCAGTGGGCGTGGGGATGCAAGGGGCAGCTTGGCCGGGCTTACTCGCCCTGCGCCTCGGCCCGACTTTTGCCGCTCACGTCCATCGCCAGTGTGGCGGCCATGAACTGATCAAGATCGCCGTCCAGCACGCCTTTGGTATCCGAGGTTTCCACAGAGGTCCGCAGGTCTTTGACCATTTGATAGGGCTGCAGCACATACGAGCGGATCTGGTTGCCCCAGCCCGCATCACCCTTGGCCTCGTGGGCGTCGTTGATCGCCTGATTGCGCTTGTCCAGTTCCAGTTGATACAGCCGCGATTTCAAGGCCTTCATGGCGATATCGCGGTTCTGATGCTGGGATTTCTCGGAAGAGGTCACAACGATCCCAGTGGGATGGTGGGTGATGCGCACGGCCGAGTCAGTCTTGTTTACGTGCTGCCCGCCCGCACCGGAACTGCGGTAGGTATCAAGGCGGATATCGGCAGGGTTCACCTCAATCTCGATATCGTCATCGACCACCGGATAGACCCAGACCGAACAGAACGACGTGTGCCGCTTGGCCGCGCTGTCAAAGGGGCTGATCCGCACAAGGCGATGCACGCCGCTCTCGGATTTCAGCCAGCCATAGGCATTGTGCCCGCTGATCTTATAGGCGGCGGATTTGATGCCCGCCTCATCACCGGATTGTTCGGACTGCAGTTCCACCGTATAGCCGCGCTTTTCGGCCCAGCGAACATACATCCGCGCCAGCATATTGGCCCAGTCACAGCTTTCCGTGCCCCCGGCCCCGGCATTGATTTCCAGGAAGGTATCATTGGCATCCGCCTCGCCGTTCAGCAGCGCTTCAAGTTCTTTGGCGGCCGCACGCTTGGCCAGCGCGCACATGGCGTTTTCGGCGTCTTCCACAACTTCGGCGTCATCTTCCATCTCGCCCATTTCGATCAGCTCGGCATTGTCCGAAAGCTCGTGCTTGATCGTATCGTGGGTCTCCAGTGCATCAACCAGCGCCTGCCGTTCACGCATCAGTTTTTGCGCCTTGGTCGGATCGTCCCACAGATTGGAGTCTTCAACACGCGCGTTGAACTCCTCCAGACGATGCTGAACCGTGTCCCAGTCCATCCGTTGGCGCAACAGCTCCAGCGAGGTTTCGATCTCTTCCATCAGGGTTTGGATTTCAGCGCGCATTATTTGGTTCCAGTCTGCTCAGACTTGGGTGATAGCGCAGGCCCAAGAGCCGAGCAAGCATTTGACCGGCTGGGGGCCTCTAATCGCCCGGGTTTGGCGTGACGACCCAGCTGTTGATTAGGGTGCGCAGCGCCTGATCCTGAGGAACCCACTTGGTGTCGTATTCCATTGTGCTGCGGAACTTGTATCTAAGGCCAAGCCGTTCGTGCAGGCGGTAGTCCACTTGGCAAAACCCAAATGAGCTACACCTTGCCCTAACTGGATGGCCTTGCGGTGCTGGGTAAGGATCAGGGAAATAGAAAGTTCCAGCGGCGAAACGACGTCCATGATTGGACATGAACAACTCATCACCTTTGGAATTCAATCGGCGAAATCCATTCGCAACCGGGTACCATTTTCTGTCTGGAAGATAGTTCCCTTTATACAACCCCTCCGACGCCGATTCTCGCATCCCACCATTCAATGAAATAGAGATAACGTTCTGCAGAGCAGCCGGAGCACCGATTTGGTTCAAGGCAAGCGCGAAATTATTTTGCATACCAGAGGAGTAATACCAACGGCCCAATTAATTGACCTTTATCCATTCTCGATCTGTGATTGAAGTTATGCGTTCAGGGTCGTTCGCAAAGAAGTTCCAGGCCTGGGCGCATTTTTCGAGGATGTCTTCATATGTGTCGAAGACAGAGACAGCGAGTTTGTTCGACCGCAGATAGGCCCAAACGTTTTCCATTGGGTTCAATTCCGGTGAGTATGGGGGCAGTTTTACGAGTGTAGTATTATCTGGCACCTGCAAGCATTTTGCTCCGTGCCAACCAGCCCCGTCGATGATGAGCAAGGCATGTGCGCCGGGTGCGATTGTCTTTGCGATCTCATCGAGATGCAGCCCCATTGCTTCGGCGTTGACGTAAGGCAGGACCAGCCCAGCCGCCGTGCCACAGGCAGGACAGGCTGCGCCGAAGATACAGCTCCATTTGCAGCGCGTATCACGTGGTGCGCGCGGGCGGGTTCCACGCCTGGCCCATTTGCGGGTGAGGGGTCCTTGCTGCCCGACGCGGGCTTCATCCTGGAACCATACCTCAAGCGGCTTCCCCTTTGCATGTTTTGGCAGGGTATCGGCTATGAGGCTGGCAAAGTTTTTTTAAAAGCCTGCTGTGCAGCGGGATCAGTTCCGGGATGCTCCGGGCGCACGGAAAGGCGACGAAAACCATGCCTGGCTGGATACTTGCCAATCGTACGTTCATGTAGCTTTACGTCGAATTCTTCTTCAACGCGGACCTGCAAATCGGCACAGCGCCACCGCACTACGCCATCTTTTGCCGGGTCAGGCCCAGCCTCAACCCAAGCCACAAACAGCGCCTGTTGCTCCAGGGACAGGCGTGGCTTTGCACCCTTGCCACACCGATCAGAAAGCCCACCAGGGCCCTCTGCATTGTAGCGATGCACCCGGTCTCTGGGAGTTTGGCGATCCATACCGCTGCTACGGGCCGCTGTTGCGCGGTCCACATCGTCAAGCACCAGCGCTATGGCGAGTATTCGACGGACAACACGACCATCCCTGGTTCGCTTTGCAGCACAACGCAAATCTTGCGCGGACATATCTGTGCGCGTAATCTTGACTGCCCCACCCATGAGCACCTCCTTGCTTCTGGAGGCCATTGATTCAGAAATGCAGTAAATTTGAAATCACAAAAGTGAGTCAGACATTAAGGCCGCTGGTATAAGCCTGAGAAACAAGAACCGGCTCTTCCTGACAGCCTGCATCATGCAGCGATCCACGGCCATCGCGTGCGATCAATGTCCAGGAGGCCGGGTTGGGCAGTGACATGATCACTTCGCCGCCGTTGGGCTGATCCGGCGCAAACATGTGGATTTGTATTTCCAACGTTTCGCCATAGCAGGCGTCACTCTCAGAAGCGCGGGCTGCGCCATTGGACACCATAACCATCAGAACAAGGCAGATTGGCCAGGAGATTCTCATCGGCGCGGTCTCAATTCTTCCCAAAAGGTGTAGATCAACAGCACCAGCTCAGTACAACCCACCCGAACTGATCGACCCAAAGGTGGCCTTCTCGCCAACCGTTGCTGTTTCACCCGTCGAGGTGGTGATTTGTTTGATCTGCTCGGTCTCGCCCGAGTTGAACAGCTCCAGATCATCGCCCATGGCAAAGCCGCCATCGAACATGATGCCAAAGATCGCATCCTCGCCTTCGCGGAAACATTCGGACACCACGTAGTTGCCGCTGGCATCGCCCGACAGGCGCGCGCCGGTAAAGCGGTCGATCTTGATGAATTCACAGCCCTCGGGCACGGCAAACTTGCCGCCGCCGTATTTCTGGGTGGCCTGGGTCATGAACCGCTGGAACACCGGGCCGCACATTGTGCCGCCATAGGCACCGCGCCCCATCGGACGGGGTTGGTCAAAGCCGATGTAACATCCGGCGACGATATTACTGGTAAAGCCGACGAACCACACATCGCGCGCCTCGTTGGTGGTGCCGGTCTTGCCCGCCACGGGCACCGGCAGTTTGACATGGGCCGAGGCCGTGCCACGTTCCACCACACCGCGCATCATCGAGGTCAGCTGATAGGCGGTCACCGCGTCCATCACCCGCTTGCGGTTCGACACGATCCGCGGCCCGCTGCTTTCGGCGATGTTGGCAGTGTTGCAATCGGTACATTCACGCTGGTCATGGCGATAGACCGTCTTGCCAAAGCGATCCTGCACACGGTCCACCAGCGTGGGTTCAATCCGCTCGCCCCCATTGGCGAACATCGCATAGGCGGCGACCATTTTGTAAAGCGTGGTTTCCTCGGAGCCCAGCGAGTTGGCCAGGAAGCGGCGCATGTTCTCATAAACGCCAAAGCGCTCGGCATAGTCAGCGACCACATCCATACCGATCTCTTGCGCCAGACGGATGGTCATCAGGTTACGGGACTGTTCAATCCCCGTGCGCAGGGGCGTGGGCCCATAGAACTTGTTGGATGAGTTTCTGGGCCGCCACAGGCCTTGCGGTGTATTAATCTCGATAGGCGCATCCACCACGATGGTCGCCGGGGTATAGCCGCTATCCAGCGCCGCAGCATAAACAAAGGGTTTAAAGCTTGACCCGGGCTGACGCTGCGCCTGCGTGGCGCGATTGAACACCGAGTGCTGATAGGAAAACCCACCCTGCATGGCGATCACGCGGCCGGTATGCACATCCATCGCCACAAAACCGCCCTGTACCTCAGGCACCTGGCGTAGAGTCCAGCGGATGAACGTATCACCATTGTCATCGGTCATGCGGCGCACATGCACCACGTCACCAAGGTCAAATTCGTCCTGAAAACTGCCGGGCAACCAGCCGATGTCTTTGCGCGGCACCACATGGGGTTCTGCCTCGCTCTCCTTGATCCCTTCAATGCCGAGGCGCATCTGTTGATCGCCGATCTCCAGCACGATGGCGGGATGCCATTTCCCGTCCAGATTGACATCGCGCGACACCTCGACGCTGGCGAGGGCGGCGCGCCACGTGTCTTCGCTTTGCAGCGCTTCAGGTGGAAGGCTTTCGCCGGTGCCTCGCCATCTGCCGTGCCCCCGGTCGTAAATCTCAAGCTGGCGTTGCAGGGATTGCGCCGCGATTTCCTGCATTTCAGGGTCAATCGTGGCGCGCACGGCCAGACCACCAGTAAAGAACTCGCCTTCGCCGAAATCGCGGCTCAGCTGGCGGCGGATTTCATCGGTAAAGTAATCGCGCGGCGGCAGGGATTTGGCGAAGGGTTCAAAATCGCCGTTCTGAACCGAGCGGACCGGCTGGGCCACTTCCAGTTCATACTGGCCAAGGGTCAGGTACCCGTTTTCCTTCATCTCTTCGAGAACAAAGTCGCGCCGCGCGCGCAGGCGATCTTTCTGACGGACTGGGTGATAATCCGAGGGCGCTTTGGGCATTGTGGCCAGGAAGGCCGCCTCGTGCGGGGCAAGCTCGCTGAGCGGTTTATTGAAATAGGTCTGCGCCGCTGCGGCCACGCCATAGCTGTTTTGCCCCAGGAAAATCTCGTTCAGGTACAGCTCAAGGATTGCCTCTTTGTCCAGCGTCCCTTCAATCCGTGTGGCCAGAATGATCTCTTTGATCTTACGCTCAATCCGACGGTCGCCGCTGAGCAGGAAGTTCTTCATCACCTGCTGCGTGATAGTCGAGGCCCCGCGCACCGTTTGGCCACGTGTGCGTATCGCCTCGACAAAGGCCGCCGCGATCCCGCGTGCGTCATAGCCGGCGTGGTTGTAGAAATTCTTGTCCTCGGCCGAGATAAACGCGTTCTTGACCAGTGGCGGAATATCTTCGGCCGGGGTGAACAGACGACGTTCGGTCGAAAACTCATCGATGATCCGCCCCTGTCCGGAATAAATCCGGCTGATTGTAGGGGGCGTGTAATTGGCCAGGCTTTCGTGGCTGGGCAGGTCCTTACCATAGATGTGGAACACCGCGCCGATACTCAGCGCAATCAGCATCACGCCCAGCGTCAGCAGGCTGAACAAAGTGCCGAAGAATGTCAGTATGGCGCGTAGCACGAAGGCCCCCAATCAAGGTTGTGGTTCATATAGGCACGCACAGATGCGGCGTCAAAACACAATACCGGGGAAATGTGCCGCTTTCCGCCCAAATTCACTGCCGCACCAGATCGGCTGTCGCCTCATCCGCCTGCCGTCAGGCAAAGATCGCATCGCGAATACTGGCCGCCATCGCCGCCCGCCATTCCGGATTCTGGATGTTGCCGCGATCTTTTTCGCTGGACAGAAAACCCAGTTCCAGAAGGACCGACGGGATATCGGGCGATTTGAGCACCGAGAACCCGACCGAGCGCATGGGCCGCGTGTTCAGTTTCAATTGCCGTTGTTTGATACCCAGGCGCAGCGCCTCGGCCAATCGGTCAGCGCGGGGCTGGGTTTCCTGGCGGGCCAGATCGATCAGCACATCGGCCACCACATCATCCTGCCCGCTCAGCTCGACCCCGGCCAGAATATCGGCGCGGTCATGGCGCTCGGCGAGGGCGGCACTGGCCTTGTCAGACGCCTCGGGGGACAAGGTGTAAACGGTGGCCCCATGAGCGTGTCCTTCGCTGAGCGCGTCGGCGTGCAGGCTAAGGAACAGATCGGCATGCAGTTGATGCGCGATAGCAACCCGGCGATCCAGTGACACAAACCGATCATCCGTGCGGGTCAGGACCACATCCACATCACCCGAACGCACCAGAAGCTCCTGTAACTCAAAGGCAAATGTCAGCATCAGGTCTTTTTCCTGCACCCCGCCCTGATCGGCGCCGGGGTCAATTCCGCCATGGCCCGGATCCAGCACGATGGTGAATCGTTCGGGTTTCGCGTCGATCTGTGCAGCGGTTTCTTCGCCCCATGTGGCGCCGTCAGGGGCACCGGCCAGGGCGGCAAAATCTTCGGCGCTGGCCCGGCTCAGATCCACGCGCAACACCGCGCGACCCGTTTCGGTATCGATATCCATATCAGCGGTTTGCAGCACATAGGGCCCGCCCAGATCGACCACCATCCGCGACCATCCGGGGCCGAACCCGCCAACGCGCACAGCACTGACACTCTCGCTTTGATCAAGGGCCTCGGGGTCGGCCCCGCTCCAGTCTATCTCGCGGAAATCCAAAACCAGGCGTTCGGGGGCATCCAAAGTGAATAAACGATACGGCACGCCCTGGCTCAGGTCCAATTGCAAGGTGATCCCGCCGCGTGTGTCGGTGATCGCCGAACGCGCCCCGTCCAGCCGCGCCAAACCGCTGAAGTCCTGCGCAAACGCCGCCGCGGCGCACAGGCTCAGCATCACTGCCAAAGCTCAAAAGATCATACTGCTCACCGCCGGTATCCGGTCTGTTTGAGGGTGTTATACCACCGTCAAAAGAGTCGCGCGACTCTGAACTTGGTGATGACCAAGGGTCATCGCCAGACCGCAGGGTGGCGATCCGGCAGTCGTTTTGAAGCGCTTTATGTTGGCCAAACCCGCACACAGAGCGAACGATGTGCCCAACGCTTCCAAATCACCAGCCCTTGCGGGCGGTCTGGCGATAAGCCGGTCGCCTGCGGCGCTGTTAACCGGCTTGGTGAGATACGTCAGCCACGGACCTCCATAAACGCCTTCAACCGTGCCAGACCTTCCTCGATATCCGCGGTCGCGCGCGCATAGGAAAACCGCAGCGTTTTAAAACCGCAGCGTTTTATGTCCACGCACCGGGTCAAAATCCAGCCCCGGCGTGACCGCGACACCTGCCTGTTCCAAAATCTCGACCGCAAAAGCGCGGCTGTCATCGGTGATATCCGACACATCCGCATAAACATAAAACGCCCCATCAGGTGGTGCAATTTTGGTGAACCCCGCCTTGGGCAAGCCGTCCAGCATCAATGCACGATTGGCGCGGTAGACGGCCATATTGGCCTCAAGCTCGTCTCCACACTCCATCGCCGCAAGGGCCGCCACCTGACTGGCATGGGGCGGGCAGATGAACAGGTTTTGCGCCAGACGTTCGATGCCGCGCACATGGTCCTCGGGCACCACCATCCAGCCGACCCGCCAGCCGGTCATGCTGAAATACTTGGAAAACGAGTTGATTACATAGACCTCATCGCTGATTTCCAGCGCGCTGACGGCTTTGGCCTCATACTCGATCCCATGATAAATCTCGTCACTGATGAAGCTGGCACCCTGCCCTGCGCAGGCCTCGATCAGCGAGCGCATCTGGTCATGGCCCAACATCGCGCCACTGGGATTCGCCGGGCTGGCCACCATCAGCCCCTTCAGATCACGACCCTCCAGATCACCAGGCATCGGCTGAAGGCGATTTTCCGCCGCCGTTTCGATATCGACGGGCAGCAGATCAAGGGCGCGCAGGATCTGGCGATAGCTGGGATATCCCGGCGCGCCGATCCCAACCCGGTCGCCAGTATCAAACAAGGCCGTAAAAGCCAGAATGAACGCACCGGACGAACCCGAGGTGACGATCACCCGCTCGGGGTTCAGATCAATGCCGTACCACGCCTGATAAAGCTGTGCGATCCGCGCGCGCAACGCCGGCAGGCCCAGAGCAACCGTGTACCCCATGGGACAGGGCAATCGCGTTTGGATTTCTCCTGCCGCATTGAGGTTGAAAAACATCAAAACCTGACCACAAACGCAACGAGAGAGCCAAAAAGTTCATGCTATGTTCGTCAGCGAAGGGCTTAGATTTCCAAATGCGATTGCCCTGCCCCATGGGATCATCAGCCATTTGACGTGCCAGCGCATCGCGCGCCCCTTGTGGCGCAGGCGTTCCAGGCTGTCCAACTTCCATGTGAATGATGTGGCGGCCAGCGGCCTCGGCGGCGCGTGCTGCCTCCATCACGTCCATCACAATGAAGGGATCAACCTGGCCGCGCCTTGAGTTTCGCATATGTTTATTCCTAAGTTGGGTGGGTACGCCCGTTTCACCTTGATTAGCCGGACCAGTCAATGCACCTTCTTCGCCTCATCCTGATTGCTGTGCTGCTCACCATGGTGGTTGGCGCACCGGCCCGCGCGCTGATGCTGCTGCGCGATCCGGATATCGAGTATGCCTTGAAACAGCTGGCCGCGCCCGTGCTGAAGGCTGCCGGGCTTAGCCCGTCGCGCACCGATATCCTGATCATTGATGATCGCCGCCTCAACGCCTTCGTGGTGGATCGCGGCGCCGTCTTCATCCATTCTGGTCTGCTGCTGAAAATGGACAATGCCGCGATGCTGCAATCGGTAATCGCGCATGAGGCGGCGCATATTGCCAATGGCCATCTGGTGCGTCGCCCCATTGCGGTGCGCAATGCCCGCACGGCGGCAGGTATTGGCGCGGTGCTGGCGGCAGCGGCGGGGGCGGCCACAGGCCGGGGTGAGATCGGGGCCGCGGCGGCTTTGGGAGTACAGTCGTCGGCCTTGCGCCAGCTGTTCGCCCACACGCGGGCCGAGGAAAGTGCGGCAGACCAATCAGGGATGCGTTACATGGCCAATGCAGGAATTGATCCACAGGGTGCCGTTCAGGTCATGGATATCTTTCGCGGGCAAGAAGCCCTGTCGGTCAGCCGTCGCGATGCCTATGCGCGCACGCACCCGCTGTCGTCAGATCGCTACCGCGTGCTGCAACGACTGGCCGCAGGATATGCGGATCGAAAACGCGACAATCCCAATTACGATTACTGGTTCGCGCGGGCCAAATCCAAACTGTCGGCCTTCAAGCGCTCGCCGAAATGGACGCTGAACCGGGCCGGTGAGTATGGCTATCCCGACGTGAAACTGATGCGGCAGGCCGTGGCCTATCACCGCCAGTCGAACCTGCGCAAATCCCTGCCCGCAATCGACAAAGCCATCGGCCTGCGGCCAAACGACCCTTTTCTACACGAGCTGCGTGGCCAGATCCTGATGGAAAGTCGCCAGATCAAACCGGCGATTTCGGCCTATGCGCGCGCCACCAATCTGGCCCCCAACAACGCCCTGATCCTGGGCGCGTATGGCCGTGCCCTTCTGGCCGGTAATCAGGTAAAGAAAGCCGCGCAGGTTCTTGAAAATGCGCGCGCAAGAGACGGTCGGGATGGCCGCGTTCTGCGCGATCTGGCCGCCGCCAATGCCAAGCTGGGCAATCGCGGAATGGCCTCGGTTCTGACCGCCGAGCGTTACGCAATGGGCGGGCGGTTGAAAGACGCCGGAATCCATGCCAAACGCGCCTCGGACCTTCTTCCCCGCGGATCCGCCGCTTGGCAGCGCGCGCAGGATGTGCTTTCTGCATCCGAAGCTGCCGCCCGCAAAAAATAAGATCGGAGACATCTGCCTATGACCCGCCCTATCCTACCCGCCATGGCCACCGCCCTTTGTCTGGCCCTGCCCGCGCAGGCCTTTGATCTGGGCAACATGAGCGATGCCGAGCGCGACAGTTTCCGCGCCGAAATCCGCGCCTATCTGATCGAAAACCCCGAAGTGATCATGGAAGCCGTGGCCGTTCTGGAACAGCGCGATCAGGCGGCGCAGGCACAAACCGACAATGATCTGGTGCAGGCCAATGCCGATGCACTGTTCAACGACGGGCATTCCTGGGTGGGGGGCAACCCGAATGGTGACATCACCCTGGTCGAGTTCATGGATTACCGCTGTGGCTATTGCCGCCGTGCCTTTGAAGAGGTCGAACAGCTGATCGAACAGGATGGCAATATCCGCCTTGTTCTCAAAGAGTTCCCCATTCTCGGCGAAGAAAGCGAGCTATCCGCCCGCTTTGCGACCAGTGCGCAGCAACTGGCTGGTGATGACGCCTATAAGGCCACCCATGACACGCTGATGGCCTTTACCGGCCCGATCAATGACACCTCTTTGTCGCGCGTGGCCGACACGTTGGGTCTGGATGGCGCGGCGCTTCTTGCGCATATGAGCAGCGATCAGGTCACCGAAGTGATCACCCAGAACCGGCAGTTGGGCCAGAGATTGCAAATCTCGGGCACGCCGTCTTTCGTGATGAATGATCAGATGCTGCGCGGCTATCTGCCGCTTGAGGGGATGGTGCAGCTGGCCGAGGAAATTCGCAGCCAGTAATCCGGATTGGTCTGGCGCAGGCCCTTGCAACGGGCCTGGGCGCGGCGCGGCCGTTGATCACTCTGCGGCATGGGCCTCGGTGATATCGGCATCAATCTCGGCGGCACGTTTTTCGACCTCTTCGACAATATGGTCGATCATTTTCTCGTTGCTCATCTTGTGGCTGGCCTTACCGGCCAGATAGACCATACCTGACCCTGCACCGCCGCCGGTAAAACCGACATCGGTCATCAGCGCCTCGCCGGGGCCGTTGACCACACAGCCAATGATACTGAGGCTCATCGGCGTTTTGATATGCTCTAATCGCTGCTCCAGCGTCTCGACAGTCTTGATCACGTTAAAGCCTTGCCGCGCGCAGGATGGGCAGCTGATGATGCTCACACCGCGATGGCGCAACCCGAGGGCTTTAAGAATTTCATACCCAACCTTGACCTCTTCCACCGGATCGGCAGACAGGCTGACGCGGATGGTGTCGCCAATCCCCATCCACAGCAGGTTGCCCAGACCAATGGACGATTTCACCGTGCCGGTGGTATAGGCCCCCGCCTCGGTGATCCCCAGATGAATGGGCGCGTCGGTCGCATCTGCCAGTTGCTGATAGGCAGCGGCGGCCATGAACACGTCGCTGGCCTTCACGCTGATCTTGAACTCATGGAAATCATGGTCTTGCAGGATACGAATATGATCGAGGCCGGATTCCACCATCGCATCGGGGCACGGCTCGCCATATTTTTCCAGCAGGTGCTTTTCAAGGCTGCCGGCATTCACGCCAATCCGCATAGAACATCCGTGATCGCGGGCGGCGTTTATGACTTCTTTGACACGATCTTCGCTGCCGATATTGCCCGGGTTGATGCGCAGGCAGGCCGCCCCCGCCTCGGCTGCTTCCATCCCGCGACGGTAATGGAAATGGATGTCGGCCACGATCGGCACAGGCGATTCTTTTACAATATCTTTCAAGGCTTTGGATGACGCTTCATCCGGGACCGAAACCCGCACGATATCCGCACCGGCATCAGCAGCAGCCTGCACCTGCGCCACGGTGGCGGCCACATCCGTGGTGTCGGTGTTGGTCATGGTCTGCACGCTGATTGGTGCACCGCCCCCGACCGGCACCGACCCAACATGAATCTGGCGGCTTTGGCGGCGCTCAATGTTACGCCAGGGACGAATTGGATTATGCGTCATCGCAAGCAACCTCGGAACGGTTCGATTTTCAGAGATAAGATAGGGCACCATGACCCGGCGGACAATCACAAGACGATGGGCTTATTGACCCAGCTGCAACTCCGCGACGTATCGTTCAAGATCGCGGTCCTGGGTAATGTCCGCCACGGTGTAAATCTCTGCCAGAGTGGCAGACGCCAGCGGCACATTCGACGTCACCGACCCGCTGGGACCAACGGGTCCGTAATGCGCGCCGTTCATGGCAAAATAGATCGCACCGGATTCGCCAACCCTCAGGATTGGCGGCTCTTCTGTGGCGGGCACATCATAGCTTTCACCTGCGTTCATCACGCCTTCAAAGATCGACGTGCCATCCGCAGCCGTCACGCGAATCCAGGCCGGGCGCACCGCTACGATCCGCAATTCGGGTGGGAAATCTTCCAGCACCTGAGGGGTTGTACCTGGGATGGGGTATGCCTCGTCTGTTCCCTCGGCCAGCAACAAGGGTCTGTCACGATCTGCCTGCGGCGGGCCACCGCTCAGCGCGCCGCCACGGTCAGGATCAAGGGTCGAGATCGGGGCATCTCGGGCCACCATCACCGGCACATCCAGTGCCTCGGGGCGGTAGAGACGGTCCAGCCCGTCGGTCGCAGGTACCTGGAAGGCTGTCACGGTATCAGCGTCGATCACGTCTTCGTTCTGAATGCTCATGCCCGCCAGCGGATCAAGATCAGCCAGAACATCGGGCGTGTTTTCCACCGGGGCCAGTTGCACCCGCTGCACTTCATTCAAAACGCTGTATCCGCCATATCCAATCGCACCGATCAAGGCGATCAGCACAGCCACCGAGCCAATCGCCCCCGGTTCGATCCGCGCCAGGAAGCTCTCCGAGGCGGGCAAGAACGGGGTACTTGGTATCATCAAAGGATCGGTATCGCGGGCTTTGCGGCGAATGGGCGTATCAGGTTTGCGAATTGAAGACGCCTCGGCCGACATGCCATGCGCAATCGAAAAGCCACTTTCCACACAGAACGACCGGAACGCCTTGTCCGGGTCCATATTCAGGTAGCGTGCATATGATCGGACATAACCGGGAATAAATCCAGGGGTGTCAAAGGCATCGGGATCAGCGTTTTCGATGGCGGCGATATAGCTGGCCCTGATGCGCAGCTCGCGTTCGACATCCAGAAGGGATTTGCCCAGCGTTGCGCGCTCTCCGCGCATCACATCGCCAAGACGCAAATCGAAATCGTCAAACCCTTTGGGTTCAACTGTTTCGATAACGTGCTTGCGCTTGGATAGACGCCCAATCATCCCATTTGCCTCTGTTACGCACCGTTCGCCTGAACACACCACATCCGAATGTCCCGATTCGGAAACTAGCTCTTTGTTTAGGCTAACTTAACACACCGCAAGGGTTTTTGCACGTTTTGAAGCTCTGTGCGCGTTTATGCGCTCAACTCGGCCCGGTTCAGGGCGCAGTGGCTCCACAACTCGTCCATAGCGCGCACCAGATGATCCATTTCCTTGGGTCCATGCACCGGGCTGGGGGTAAAGCGCAGGCGCTCGGTTCCCCGTGGAACGGTGGGATAGTTGATCGGCTGCACGTAGATACCATAGCCTTCCAGCATCATGTCGCTCAGCTTCTTGGTATGCACCGGATCACCCACAATCACCGGAACGATATGGCTGCCATGGTCGATCAAAGGCAGGCCCAATCCTTTGAGCCGCGTCTTGAGAATTTTCGCCTGAATCTGATGTTGTTCACGCAATTCAGGGTTCCGTTTGAGATGCGCAACCGAGGCCGCTGCCCCTGCTGCTACGGCGGGCGGCAGTGAGGTGGTAAAGATGAATCCCGGCGCGTAAGACCTTATCGCATCACACATTTTCGCCGATGCGGCGATATAGCCCCCCATCACACCATAGGCCTTGGCGAGGGTGCCGTTGATGATGTCCAGACGATGCATCAGGCGATCGCGCTCGGCCACACCAGCACCGCGAGGGCCGTACATGCCCACGGCGTGCACTTCGTCGATATAGGTCAGGGCACCGAATTCATCGGCCAGATCGCAAATCTCTTTGATGGGGCCAAAATCGCCTTCCATCGAGTAGATCGATTCAAAGGCAATCACCTTGGGCAAATCAGGATCATCGGCGGCCAGAAGCTCGCGCAGATGCTCAACGTCGTTGTGACGGAAAATCCGCTTGGCCCCGCCATTGCGGCGCACACCTTCAATCATCGAGGCGTGGTTCAGGGCATCCGAATAAATGATCAGGCCGGGGAACAATTTAGGCAAAGTGCTTAAAGTTGCATCATTTGCGATATAGGCGGAGGTAAACAGCAGCGCGCTTTCCTTGCCATGCAAATCGGCCAATTCGGCCTCAAGCCGCTTGTGATAGACGGTTGTACCCGAGATGTTGCGCGTCCCGCCCGAACCTGCGCCGGTCGCCTCAAGTGCTTCGTGCATCGCTTCCAGAACATCCGCGTGCTGACCCATGCCAAGATAGTCATTGCCGCACCACACGGTGATGGGCATTTCATTCCCATCGGGCTTGCGCCAAGTGGCGTGAGGGAATTGTCCGTTTTGACGTTCAATATCGATAAAGGTGCGGTAGCGCCCCTCATCATGCAGCCTGGCAATCGCTTGATCCAGCTTGGCAGTATAGTCCACGTGCGTCCCCTCCTTGGCAGACTTGCCCGTCTTTATGGGCAAATCCCGTTGCTTACACAACGATTTCGCGTCTCTGATGCATATATTAAAAGCATCCCATATGGCCAAGCTACAATTTGCCACGCCCGCAAACATTGACTTTGATCAAGTTGCTGGACAGTGCGGCGCACCCTGTTACGGTCTGCGGCGAAATCACCCTTAAAGACGAGGCCACTGCGATGTCCCTTGATGCGATTCTTGCCCAAATCGATGATGATCTGCCCAACGCGCTGGAGCGGTTGAAGGGGCTGTTGCGAATCCCATCGATTTCAACAGACCCGGCCTATGACGACCACTGTCAGAAGGCTGCCGACTGGTTGGTAGCCGATCTGCAAAGCCTTGGGGTCAAAGCAGAAAAGCGCATGACACCGGGGCAGCCGATGGTCGTGGGGCATATGGAGGGGACCGGCCCGCATCTGCTGTTTTATGGGCATTACGACGTGCAACCAGTGGACCCGCTGGGCCTTTGGAACACCGATCCGTTCGATCCCCAGATCGAAGAAACGGCAAATGGCCCGCTGATCCGCGGCTGCGGATCTTCCGATGATAAGGGGCAGTTAATGACCTTTGTAGAGGCCTGTCGCGCCTACAAGGCCGTCACCGGTACCCTTGTATGTTTTCCTTGCCATCAATCTGCAGCAGATTGATGGTTGCCCGGATGGGATGGCCATCCCATCCGGGCGCTCGATTTGGGTCGTCCTCCCCTTGGCTTCAAGAGCCGCAGGGCAGCTTGACCGGGTCGATTCATGGAAAACTGATCTGAACAGATGAAAGGGAATCCCGGATGTCCCGTATACAAGGAAAGACCGCTTCTCCCCAGCTTGCCACAGAGCAAGTATATGTCGGCATTGATGTGACTGAACCTCCTCCGACTAAAGTCAGAGGGTTCAGTGGTTCATGAGCGCCTTCGGCGCACGTTTGAATGTTTTTCCGACTAAAGTCGGAGGCTTTAGACCAGATTGTGGAAAGTGAATCACGTCTTGATGTCTATCTTCACCCAACAGGCCTGTCGCAGAGCGTGAGTAATGACAAAGCAGGCCTGCAACGGTTCGCCCGCTTCCTTCGATCATATCAACCTGAGTTGATCGTGCCGGAGGCAACCGGCAGCTGTCATCGGCGCGCGCACCGGCACCTGCATGATGCGGGTTTCCATGTGGCTGTGATGAACCCATACCGCACCCGAAAGTTCGCTGATATGATGGGGCAACTGGCCAAAACCGACGCGATTGACGCCAAATCCCTCGCGCTGTTTGCCGCGATGGTGAAACCGGAAGCAAAGGCCCCCCCTGCCCCGGCTCGCGCCGATCTGGCCGCTCTCCCGGTTGCCGGGCGGCAAATTTCCCGGCAGAAAGGAGCTTTGCAAAACCAGTTGAGCGTGACCGGGCACAGTCTGATCAGCCGACAGATGCGTGCGCGGATCAAGATGGCCGAACGCCACCTTGCGGCTCTGGATGCTGAACTCCGACAACTTCTGCGCCGCGAACCCGATCTCAAACATCGCTTTGATATCCTGACTTCGATACCAGGCGTCGGGCTGATCTCGGCGGCCACCATGATTGCGGAACTGGGCGAATTGGGACAGGTCAACGCACCCCCGATTGCCGCCCTTGTCGGGGTTGCGCCCATGAACTGCGATAACTGCGCCATGCGGGGTCAACGCCGTATTCGCGGTGGCAGAGCAAGCGTTCGCAACACGCTCTACATGGCCGCCGTTGCTGCAGTTCGCTCAAACCGAGACTTCACCGCTTTCTATGAACGGCTCAGGGAAAACGGAAAGCCGTTCAAAGTCGCAATCACTGCGGTCATTCGAAAACTGGCAATCGTGGCGAATACCCTCATCTCGGAAAATCGAAAGTGGGTGCCAATATGCCCTTGATCTCATGCACAGATGCTGCCCTGTCGCATCACGTTTTTCTTTGAAGGTGAAGAGGAATCAGGTTCGCCCTCGCTGATCGCGTTCATGAAAGAGAATGCCGCGGAACTGAGCGCCGATATCGCGCTGATCTGCGACACCTCCATGGTCTCGCCCGGCGTACCGTCAATCGCATCGCAACTGCGCGGGATGTTGAAGGATGAGTTCACGCTGCATGGGCCGCGCATTGATCTGCATTCGGGCCATTACGGTGGCCCTGCCCTGAACCCGCTGCGCGAAATCTCTCATATCATCGCGTCGTTCCATGACGATCAGGGCCGCGTTGCCGTTGACGGGTTTTATGACGGTGTACACGAGATCCCCGAAGAACAGCTACGCCAATGGGATGGCTGCGGCTTTGATGAAGACACCTATCTCAGCTCGGTCGGGATGACCCGAGCCCATGGCGAAGACGGCTATTCCGCGCTGGCCCAGCAATGGGCGCGCCCGACGCTGGAAATCAACGGCCTCTGGGGCGGCTATCAGGGGGCAGGAACCAAGACCGTGATCCCGGCCGAGGCACATTGCAAGCTGACCTGCCGCCTTGTGGGCGATATGGATCCGGATGCCTTGCGGGTGAAACTCCGCAAACATGTCGAGGATCGCCTGCCGCCCGACGCAAGGGTCACCTGGAACAACGACCTTGATGGGTCGGCTGCGGCGGTGATGAACACCGAACGCCCTGAATTCGAACTGGCCCGCGCGGCCCTCAGCGACGAATGGAATCGCGAGGCGGTTCTGGCTGGCATGGGCGGCTCGATCCCGATCGCCGGGTTCTTCAAGGATATCCTTGGCCTTGATTCGATGCTGATCGGTTTTGCCAATGACGATGATGCAATCCACAGCCCGAACGAGAAATACAATGTCGAGAGCTTTCACAAGGGCACCCGCAGCTGGGCGCGTATCCTCAATAAAATCGCCAGTAGCTGAGCGGGCTTTTTGAGTATTTGTGGCAAAATGAAGGACCATACGGCACAGCTGAAGGGCACGCGTGTGAGTTGGTCGATGGGAGGCGATGGCCCGCCCCTGCTGTTGTTGCACGGCTTTCCGCAGACGCGGGCAATGTGGACCTATATCGTGCCGACACTGGCGAAAATTCACACAGTGATCACCCCTGATCTGCGGGGATATGGAGACAGCGGCGCGCCCGAGGGGGTTGAGAATTACAGCTTTCGCGCCATGGCTGGTGATCTGCTGGCCTTGATGGACCATCTGGGGTTCGATCAATTTGCACTTGCCGGTCATGACCGCGGCGCGCGGGTGGCGCATCGCCTGACGCTGGATGCGCCTGAACGGGTCACGAGGCTCTGCCTGATGGATATCGTGCCGACCCACACCCTGCTGTCCGAGCTGCGCCAGGACGTGGTAACCGCCTATTACCATTTGTTTTTCTGGCTCAACCAACGCCGTTCCCCGAAACTCTGATCGGCCATGACCCGGATGCCTATTACCATTCCTGCCTGCTGGGCTGGGGCGGGGCCACATTGGAGGATTTCGAGACCGATCAACTCGCCGCCTATCGCCATGCCTGGCGGCGGCCCTAAACCATCCGCGCGATGTGCGACGATTACCGCGCCGCGCTGATCCATGACATACGTGATGATGCCGCCGATCTGGGCATGCGTATCCCTTGCCCCAGCTTCAAACTTTTTATGGGGCAAATGGCGTGATGGCCCGGGCCTATGACGTGGCGGCCACCTGGAGGCCGAAATGCACCGATATGACAGCACGGGCCGTGCCCGGTGGGCATTTCTTTCCGGATACAAATCCGGACGCGACCACAAAAGCGCTTGCCGAGTTCTTTGCACTCAAAGACTGAAGCGGCCTGCGGCACGGCCCCGGGCCGTCGGCGTTCAAAGTGCCAGAAGCAACTGAACTAATAACTCAGCGACACACCGAACGTGTTATCCGTATCATCACGCCCCGGCAGCGGACCGGTGTGATATTCGATCGCAGGCTGGTGCTTAGTGATAAGGCGCCCAACAGGGCAAAGGTCGGCCCGGCAAGACCCAAGGATCGCATCACACACTTAGGATGGGAGAAGAACCGGGCGTTTCCACTGTGGAGAAACTCGACCGATAGATGAGAGAAGCCTTGCCGATCCGGGTGCATCAATCACCTGACGTTGCGCCATGATGAGGCCAGTCAGGGGGTGAAAACAGGCCTAATCAGCGCCGATGACCAAGCCTTGAAAAGCATATACGCGTAAAGGGAAATTCCAGATCCGGCAAGGTCCTGTCGAAGAATGTCACCGCCGCAGAACGGCCCGCCGGTCTTGGCAACCCATCCGCTGTCTGGCCGCGCCCGAGCGGGACAACACATCAGCCGGGACAAAGATGCCGGTGTCAGAACAGAAAATCTGAACCATCGAGATCCGACAGGTTCACATTATCAAGGGTGATCGAATTACCGCCGCCAGTGTTAATCACAACATCCGTGCCGCTTTGGTTGATGTGATTGGCCTGCATATCCAAAAAAATCGGTGATGGCCGTGACCCCTGAGTATCCGTATTGGTCAAGTCCGTGTTTCAGTCCATTTCCGACTGTCACGCAGCAACGCATTTGCCATGACCACAAGCTTGCGCATGACCGCAGTAATCGCAAGTTTCCTGCATTTCCCTTTGGCAATCATCTCGTGATATTTTGCTTTCATATCCGGATTGAAGCGCGTGGCGACAACGGCAGGCAGGTAGATCGCTCTTCGCAGGCAGGCCCGCCCGCCCCGGATGCGCTCTTTGCCTTGCCATTTGCCGGATTGCCGGGAGATTGGGGCAAGACCTGCCAGACTCGCGGCTTGCTTGCCGCTCAAGCTGCCCGGCTCAGGCATTTCGATCAGTATCGCAAATGCAGTGACTTTCGCAATGCCGGGAATGCTGATGAGAATATCAGCCTTTTCGGAGAGTGCTTTGTCAGCCGGGATTGTCGTCTCAATCGCTGCATCTATTTGCGCAATGTCACGCTCAACCTGGCGCAGGCGCAGAGTGGCCTGCTTCCCGAGCAACGGGTGTGTTGCGGTTGCAAGCCGAGTCCCTGCGGCCGTCCGATCCTTGATTGGAGCCTGTCGGGCGGTTGTCATCCCTTTGAGATTATGAAGCATTTCGCTTTTTGGCTTGTCAGCTTGCAACTCCGGAAGAGACCCCATTCTGGCCAGCATTGCTGCATCAACCCGATCCGTTTTGGCCAGTGTCCCGGTGCCTTCGGCGAAGCGACGTGCCTGGCGGGGATTCTACCCGTGCAAAAGAAAAGTCATGCTCTGCAAGGCTGGTTTCCGGCAGCCGGTGGTAAATGCCGGTGGCCTCGAACACGACTGAAGACACTTCTGCCTCTCGTATCCAGCCGGTGAGAGCCCTCAAGCCTGTTTTGGTGTCGGCAAATTGCTTGTGTTTCCGTTTTGAAAGCCAAAAGGCGTCCAGCGTATCTTTCGAGATGTCGACTCCAATGGTATCGTTCATATGTCTTTTTCTTACCTCGTCCTGTCATGCGAGCCCAAAGCCCATGTATCCGTTCAGGTCAGCGGAAAAGACGGGGGCGACCATACTCGGCGACGGTCCACAACGACCGGGAGGGGAACGGTCCGACCCCCGCCACTGCCCGTCATAAACGACGTGCCGGGCAGTGGCTCCACAATCACATGAGAGCCGGGTTATTTGTAAGACAAGGGGGGAAGCTACACCAAAGCAGAGCATGACGAGGTATTAGAACTCCACTTGTCCCGGCTTGGTGATTACACGTTTGAGGACATTCAGGTTTACCCTTTTTCAATCAAACAAGATGGGCATGTTTTTGGCGCGGTTGTGCGCACCGAAGATGTGGACCCAGATGATCCGCCCCTCGTTGACCTTATGCCGGGCAGCACTTTGTTGTTTTACCCGCCATGGGAAGATGGGGGCTATGATACATAGTCGGCCTCATACTGGCCCGGGAACGCATTCGTTTCGAGGGCGTTAAATTTGCACCCGAACTTTGCAGATTTGCAAAGCAACGGCATTTCGCCTGCAAATCCGCCTCTCAAAAGGGATTTGCAAAAATTTACACATCAATTCTTACCAGTATTGCAAATGTTTGCGATAACCTGAGCTATCGCCCATCCAAGGCACTTGCCGCCCCGTCACCCGACGCCTAACACGGTGGGCAACGGCTCGTAGGAGGAGGATGTTATGGGATATAAAGAGGTATATGACGGCTGGAAGACCGATCCGGAAGCGTTCTGGATGGAGGCCGCGCAGGCGATCGATTGGGACAAAACACCCAGCAAAGCGTTGTTTGATGACAATGCCCCCCTTTACGAATGGTTTGCCGATGGCATGGTCAACACCTGCTGGAACGCGGTGGACCGCCATGTCGAGGCCGGGCGCGGCGATCAGGTGGCCATCATCCATGACAGCCCCATCACTGGTGTCACCCGCCGCATCACCTATGTGAACCTGCGCAACCGCGTCGCCCAACTGGCGGGAACCCTGCGCGCCAAAGGCGTGGAAAAAGGCGACCGGGTCATCATCTACATGCCAATGATCCCCGAGGCGCTTGAGGCGATGCTGGCCTGTTCGCGTCTGGGCGCAGTGCATTCGGTTGTTTTCGGTGGATTTGCCGCCAACGAACTGGCTGTGCGGATCGACGATTGCACCCCCAAATGCATCATTGCCGCCTCTTGCGGGATGGAGCCGGGGCGTGTCGTTCATTACAAACCGCTGCTGGACGGGGCCATTGACCTTGCCGAGCACAAGCCCGATTTCTGTGTGATTTTCCAGCGCGAGCAGGAGGTTGCCCATCTCGAAGAAGGGCACGATTACAACTGGCATGGCTTCCAATATGGCGTTGAGCCCGCCGAGTGTGTCCCTGTAGAGGGCAATCACCCGGCCTATATCCTTTATACCTCCGGCACCACGGGTGCCCCGAAAGGCGTTGTGCGCCCCACCGGCGGACATCTGGTGGCGCTGAACTGGACGATGAAGAACATCTATAACGTCGATCCGGGCGATGTGTTCTGGGCCGCGTCAGATGTGGGTTGGGTCGTCGGCCACAGCTATATCTGCTACGGCCCGCTGATCCACGGCAACACCACGATTGTGTTTGAAGGCAAGCCCATCGGCACCCCGGATGCAGGCACCTTCTGGCGGGTGATCGAAGAACATAAGGTCAAAACCTTCTTCACCGCGCCCACCGCCTTCCGCACGGTCAAACGCGAGGATCCCAAAGGCGAATTCCTCAAGAAATACGACCTCAGCGGGCTGAACGCGATCTATCTGGCCGGGGAACGCGCCGACCCGGACACCATTGAGTGGACCCAGGAAATGACTGGCAAACCGGTCTATGACCACTGGTGGCAGACCGAAACGGGCTATACCATTGCCGGGAACCCCGCGGGGATCGAGGCGCTGCCAGTCAAAATCGGCTCACCCACCGTAGCGATGCCCGGCTATGACGTGCAAATCCTTGATGAGGCGGGCCACGAAGTGCCCGCCGGTGAACTGGGTGCGATTGCCATCAAACTGCCGCTGCCGCCCGGCACCCTGCCCACACTGTGGAATGCCGAAGAGCGGTACAAGAAATCCTATCTCAACACCTTCCCCGGCTATTATGAGACCGGCGATGCAGGCATGAAAGATGAGGACGGATATCTCTGGATCATGGCCCGCACCGATGACGTGATCAACGTCGCCGGGCACCGCCTGTCCACCGGTGGGATGGAAGAGGTTCTGGCAGGGCACCCGGATGTGGCCGAATGCGCCGTGATTGGCGTGACCGATCAATTGAAAGGGCAATTGCCGGTGGGCTTTGTCTGCCTGACCACCGGGGTCAATCGCCCGCATGATGAGGTCGCATCGGAATGCGTGAAACTGGTACGCGACAAGATCGGCCCGGTCGCGGCCTTCAAGCTGACTTGCGTGGTGGATCGCCTGCCCAAAACCCGCTCGGGCAAAATCCTGCGCGGCACGATGGTCAGCATTGCCGATGGCAAGGCCTATAAGCAACCCGCCACGATTGATGATCCGGCTATTCTGGACGAAATTAAGGATGCGCTGCAAACCATTGGCTACGCAAAGAGCTGACCTGCGCCACTCCTAAGCGGCGCTATTGCGATATCCCATGGCGCGCACTGGATTTTCGTCCGGAGCGCGCCATCTCTGATTGAGAACAAGAGGATATCATGCCATCACGCCGCCAATGCATCCCCCTGCTGACAGCCGCCCTTTTGTGGCCTAGTCTTGCATTTTCTGAGAGCGAAATGATTACTCTGCCCCTCACCGACCCGGCCAAGTGGCGCTATTTCAGCGATCAGGTGATGGGCGGCGTATCAGAAGGGCAGGCCCGTTTTGCTATCGAAGACGATCAACCGATCCTGCGCCTGACCGGTGATGTCAGCACCGCTAATCGCGGTGGATTTGTGCAGGTGCGGATTGACCTCGACGCCTCCCTGCCCACAGAGGCGCAAGGTGTCGTCCTCAGCGTGCGCGGCAATAATCAACCCTATTTCGTGCATCTGCGCACGCGCGGCACGGCCTTGCCGTGGCAATATTATCAGGCAGAATTTGACACCATTGGCGCGTGGCGCGACGTTTGTCTGCCATTCTCGGCCTTCAAACCCTCCGGAGGGCTGTTGCGCAAGACGCTCTTGCCCCAGAGTATCCAAAGCCTCGGTATTGTCGCCTATGGCCGCGATCACAGCGCCGACGTCTCGGTCAGGTCGGTAGGGTTCTACTAGGTCTAACAGGTCGAGACTACGCCAAGTTTGCAAGCCTTGTTGAAATAGCGATCCGCCAGGGCATCGTTAGCGACAACGCCATCGCCCGCCACATACATCTGCCCCAGGTTTCCAAAGGTCGAGCCACTGCCCCCATCGCACCCCGCACAGGCCGCCATCAGGTCGGCATCCCGTACGATGGCAGGCAGCACAAACAGGATCAGTGCCGAAATGCATCTGATCATGCGCCTCTGCCTCACCTCACACAAATTGCTCGCGCAGCAGGCGTTCTTCCAGCCCATGACCCGGATCAAACAACAAGCGGTGGGCGATGCTGGGCTCGGTCTGGATTTCCACCCACAGCACATCACGGACGGACTGTCCGTCGCCCTCGGCCATCACTGGGCGCTTGTTGGGGTTTATCACATCAAAGCGCACTTTCGCCGTTTTTGGGATCAGCGCGCCGCGCCAGCGCCGCGGGCGAAAGGCCGCCACAGCCGTGATCGCCATCACATCCGAACCAATCGGCAGGATCGGCCCATGCGCGCTGTAATTGTAAGCGGTTGAGCCAGCCGGGGTGGCCACCAATGCGCCATCGCAGACCAACTCATCAAGACGCACATGCCCGTCCACCGTAATCCGCAGCTTGGCCGCTTGCGGACCCGCGCGCAGCAACGAGACCTCGTTGATCGCCAACGCCTTAAAGACATTACCCTCGCTGTCTTCTGCCTTCATCGACAAAGGATTGACGATCTCTTCTTTGGCGGTCTCCAGCCGCTCCATCAGGTCGTCCTCACTGTATTCGTTCATCAAAAAGCCGACGGTGCCGCGATTCATCCCGTAAACCGGCGCGGCCAACCCCTGCATCCTGTGCAATGTCTGCAGCATGAACCCGTCCCCCCCCAGGGCGACGATCACCTCGGCCATGGCCTCATCCGTATTGCCGAACCGCGCGATCAACGCATCACGTGCGGTTTGTGCGATGGGCGCATCGCTGGCCACGAAGGCGATATTTCTGCGCATTGCGGACTGTCCCATCTTGCATCTTTATCTTATGAGGTTGATCGAAGCACAGATCGTCCCCCTGTGCCAGTCTTGACGGTCCTTAAGGCAGAATTGTCGCTTTCTGGGCTTTTACCAAACGGGTGTTTCTTATAGGAAACATCTCAAACGCAATCCTGTTGGAGCTTTGTCTTATGTCTGATTCCGGTTTCTTCACCGAGGCGCTGTCCTCGCGCGACCCCGACCTCTACGCCGCCATCACCAAAGAGCTGGGCCGCCAGCGCGATGAGATCGAATTGATCGCCTCCGAGAACATCGTCTCGGCCGCCGTGATGGAGGCGCAAGGCTCGGTCATGACCAATAAATACGCCGAAGGCTATGCCGGTCGGCGCTATTATGGCGGCTGCCAATATGTTGATATCGCAGAAGAACTGGCGATTGAGCGTGCCAAGCAGCTGTTTGATTGTGGCTTTGTGAACGTGCAGCCCAACTCAGGCAGCCAGGCCAACCAAGGCGTCATGCAGGCCCTGCTGCAACCCGGTGACACCATCCTTGGGATGAGCCTGGATGCCGGCGGTCACCTGACCCACGGTGCCGCGCCCAACCAGTCGGGCAAATGGTTCAACGCCGTGCAATATGGCGTACGCCGTGACACGCTGAACGTCGATTACGATCAGATGGAGGCGCTCGCCAAAGAGCATAAGCCCAAGATGATCATCGCCGGTGGGTCGGCCATTCCGCGTCATCTGGATTTCGCCCGCATTCGCGAGACCGCCGATATGGTCGGCGCTTACGTGATGGCTGACGTGGCCCACTTTGCCGGGCTGATTGCCGCTGGCGAATACCCCTCGCCCTTCCCCCATGCCCATGTGGCCACCACCACCACGCATAAAACCCTGCGCGGTCCGCGTGGCGGCATGATCATGACCAATGACGAGGCGATGGCCAAGAAGTTCAACTCGGCCATCTTCCCGGGCATTCAGGGCGGTCCGCTGATGCATGTGATTGCAGCCAAGGCCGTCGCCTTTGGCGAGGCGCTGCGCCCCGACTTCAAGACCTACCAACAGCAGGTCAAGAAGAACGCCGCTGCGCTGGCCCAGCAACTGATCAAGGGTGGTCTGGACATCGTCACTGGTGGCACCGACACCCATGTGATGCTGGTCGACCTGCGCCCCAAAAAGGTGACCGGCAACATCGCCGATGCCGCATTGGGCCGTGCGCATATCACAACCAACAAGAACGGCGTGCCGTTTGACCCCGAAAAACCCAGCGTTACCAGCGGCTTGCGCCTTGGCACCCCTGCGGGCACGACCCGGGGCTTTGGCGAGGCCGAGTTCCGCCAGATCGCAGACTGGATTGTCGAAGTGGTTGACGGTCTGGCCGCCAATGGCGCCGATGGCAACGGCGCTGTCGAAGAGAAGGTGAAGGGTGAAGTAGCTGCGATGCTGAAGAACTTCCCGCTTTATCCAAACCACTGATACAAAATACATTCACCCCGCGCTGCTTATCGGCTGCGCGGGGTTTTCTATGCTCAGATCAGGCCTTGCCAGCGTAGTAAGATAACCAGCAGCGCGATGATCACCATTAGGTTAAACACCTGACCGGCCAACCAGTTCAGCAGTTTGCCCTTGCGTCGGTCCACAGGGTCCACGCCTTTCAAGTGAGCCTTCATCTCCTGAAACGCAGCATCAACCGGCCCCGGGTCAACAGTCAGCGCCAGCCGGGGATGCTCTGCTTTTTTCTGCGCCTCTACGATGACCCGACCCGCGCGATGCAATCGTTTGGGCAAAGACCGACCCGATCGGGACAAGCGCGCCTCTAGGGTGCGCCCCCGCAAAGACAGCTTGGTACGCAGTAGCTCACTCAGCGCCTCGGACTTCTGGTTTAGCTCTTTTGGATCAATCACTTGGTCGCCTCCCCGCAATCGACCATACTGCCTCCGCTGTGTCGCCTCAATAGGGCTGGTCCCTGATTTTTCCCTGCGCTAAAACAGGCCATGTTGAACATGATCCACCATGGCACCCCGACCGACCAACCCGGGCTATTGATTGTGCACGGGCTTTACGGCTCGGCGCGCAACTGGGGCGTGATTGCCAAACGGCTGTCTGACAGCCGTGAAGTGATCGCCGTGGATCAACGCAATCATGGGTTAAGCCCTTGGAAAAGCACGCAATCCTATCCCGACATGGCGGATGATCTGGCCGAGGTACTTGGTTCGCTCACCGGGCCGTTCGATGTCTTGGGCCATTCCATGGGCGGCAAGGCAGCGATGGTCTTGGCGTTGCAGCGGCCTGACCTCGTGAACCGCCTGATCGTCGCCGACATCGCACCTGTCGGATACACCCATTCCCAGATCCAGTTTCTCAAGGCGATGCGGGCCGTGGATTTGAGCAAGGTTGAGCGCCGTTCAGACGCCGAGATACAATTGGCGACCCATGTGGACGATCCGATCCTGCGGAGCTTTTTCACTCAATCTCTTGATGTAAAAGAGAAAAAATGGAGATTGAATCTCGATATCTTGGCCAAAGATATGCCCGGGATTCTTGGATTCCCCGAGGTGAGTGGGGAGTTCGACCAGCCGGTTTTGTTCCTGTCTGGTGCAGACTCGGACTATGTCCGCCGCGAGCACCGCACCACGATTAAATCCCTGTTCCCGCAAGCCGGGTTTCTGAAAATCCCCGGTGCGGGGCATTGGCTCCACGCCGAAAAACCGCGTGAATTTGAAGCCGCTGTGCGGGCCTGGCTGGATCGGTGATCCGGCTCAGCCTTCCTCGTACAGCTTTTTGGCCACCACCCAACTGAGCGGAAACGCCGCCAGAAATCCCGCAGCCGCCGCAATGACGATCATCTGTGCGGTGTCCTGCCCGACCACCAATGCCGCAGTCACCGCAGAGCCAGCGATGGTGGAACCGATGAAGACATGCAAAATCAAAGCGAGCCGAAACATGAGGGCCTCCTAGGGTGTTTAGCCATGTGTGTGCAGACTATCAGCGGCGGGGGGAGGCGGCTTTGATCTGGGTCAGATCGGCATGGGTTATCGGCGCTACACAAGATGTGACCTTCTTGCCCACCCACGGTAGAAAGGTGCCAAAGACTCACAAGATTTTGTTGATCCGGGAATCGTTAAAGTGTACCCAAAATGTACAGGTGCAAGACGCGGTCGCATTCTGACGGCGAGGTCCGGTTGCCATATGGCGGCGGGCCTCGTTTTCCATTTCAGGGGGCTGGAATCAGTAAAGGCGCCAAGTGCTCAGACGCGGTCTTCGCATTCTCCTGACGCCTTCCTGAACTGATCAGACCCTAAGGCCGTATCAGATCAATGCTCGGGCTCCGAAGAACCGTCGCTGCCACGCGCCCCGAAGAGTTTGTGACCACCCTATCCCTGAAGGAACAAGGCTGCATTGGGTCCGAAAACCCGCCGCTGTTACCTCCCCGAAGGACGGTAACCGTCCGAAATCCCGAAGGAAACCGGACATGCCACGCAGGATCATAAGATCCGTTGCGACCCGCTCTGCCCTTCTGCCCTGCGCCGTCTGCTCAACCCATCCGAAGATGGTCCGAGTGTCTGACACAGACCATGGAAGCGTATCGAAGGTCGTGAACCCTAAGGCCCGCAATCCCCGCATCGGCAACCCGGCCAGCGTTGGGATCGAAACCCCGCTGCAGTAGGTAAAGTTTCACAAATGATTTCCACCCAAGCAAGAAAATAGCAGTGCAGCATTGAAATTACTTGGGGATAAGCTGTTGATATCCATCCGAAAATCCCTGTGGATAAGTGGGGGATTTGCATGAATTTCGGCAGGGTTGCGCTGGGGGTAAGTGATGCTTTGGCGAATGTTGTATGACAGACCCTCTTTCTGCAGGTGCGAAGGAGATTTCGTGCCATTGGTTAACGCTCCGTGCGGGGCGCGCAGAATCGCTTTGTACATTTGGGGGTAATCCTGACGGTCTCAAAACCCATTTTGTACAAACCTCAGGAGCGTAATTTTGGACTATGGAACCTCGTATTCGGTGTCGACTTCGGCGGCGCGGGATAAATTATCGGCGATCATCACCCGGGTGCAGGACCCGCGCTCGACCGTGATCCTGACGCGGCACGGCAAACCGGTGGCGGCGGTGGTGTCGATGGCAGAACTCAAGCGCATCTGGAAAGAGGAAGAGATCGAGGACATCGTCAAACACGGGCGCCGCCCGGCGCGGTTCACCTATGGCCGGGGGTTGAAGGCCGCCACGGCGCATGAGGCGGCGGAGCAGGTGCATCAGGTGCAACTGGACCGGCTGATGGAACGGGAGATATTGAAAGGTGCAGACCTAGAGCCAATCCCCGGCGGGGAGTTGGTGACGGAGGTGCCCGAGCCGAGACGGAAGCGGCGGTGGTGGGAGAGGTTTAGGCGGCGTTAACCATACGCGCGGCATGGTAGGGGCATGTCGAATTATCGCAGACCCAAGATCGAAGGCGCGCGGGTGTTTTTCACCGTGGCCTTGGCGCAGCGCGGATCGTCCTTTTTGGTGGATGAGATCGTGCGGTTGCGTGAGGCGGTGCGCGTGACAAAAGCCGAGCGCCCGTTTGAGATTGATGCGTTTGTGGTGTGTCAATCGCAGAGTAAAATGGGTCCATGTCGCGGCGTAAAAATGGGCCACTTCGGTTGATGTTTTGTGGCGCTTTTGCACGCGTGCTCGTCACAAAGCTGAAGCGTGCCAAAGCGCATGCTGGCCATAAGGCCAGCATTATTCTGACTGTGATTGCGGGCTGGTTATTTTCGGTTGTTGCGACTGTGTTTGAGCCGATAGCTTTCGCCATTCATCTCGAGGATGTGGACGTGATGGGTTAAACGATCGAGTAGCGCACCGGTCAGCCGCTCAGAGCCAAAGACTTCAGTCCATTCATCGAAGGGCAGGTTCGAGGTTATGATGATGGAGCCGCGTTCATAGCATTGGGATATGACCTCGAAGAGCAGCTCTGCGCCAGATTTGCTGAGCGGTACGAAGCCCAGTTCATCAATGATCAACAGGTTCTGGCTGGTCAGTTGCTTTTGAAGGCGCTGCAATCTCCGCTCATCTTGAGCCTCGATCAGATCATGGACTAATGCCGCAGCCGTTGTGAAGCGCACCTTCAGTCCTCTTTGACATGCAGCCAGCCCAAGTCCCAGGGCGATGTGTGTCTTGCCCGTGCCTGACGGGCCGAGCGCGATGATGTTCTCCCTGCGATTAACGTAATCGCATCGTGCCAGATCCATCGTCAGGGGCTTGTTCAAGCTTGGCATGATCTTGAAGTCAAAGCTATCCAAGCTCTTGGTGCTGGGGAACTTCGCCGCTTTGATGCGCCGTTCAATCATCCGGCGTTCGCGGTCGATCAATTCCATCTCACACAGCCGCGCCAGATAGTGGATGTGATCTTTGTTCTCTGCAGCACAGAGCTGCGCCTGTTTGGCATACTCGCCTTGGAACGTTGGCAGTCGCAGTTGTTTAAGATGATGCCGTAGAAGAATCCGAGGGGCTTCGGTCATGCCGCGGTCCTTCCCATCAAGCTCATGTAACTGGATGGGCGTGTTGTGCCGACATTGGCCTTGGGCAAGTATGGATAGAAGTCCAAATCCAATCGTGGTGGCCGCTTCTCAACCCGACACAGTACAAGGTGTTTTACGGCGTCATAGCCAATTGCACCCATATCTATTGCCTGCTGGATTGCGCCTTGCACAACATCCATTTCGAAGGTCTCCAAAAGGCGCAAGACTTGAACGTATTCTCGCTTGCCCGGCTTACCCATTCTGGCTTCAAGCAGTCGGTGCAGCGTGGCAAATACATCTGGCAAATGCCAACCCTGCAAAGGCGCGGCCTGATCCAGGGCACCCACCTTTTGTTCAAGCAGGGGCAAAAAGTGCAATGGGTCAAAGACCATATCCGCTGATGTGTAGGATCGTTTGTGCCGCGCAATAATCTCATTGCCGCAGCCGATGATAACCTCATGCACAAACCCACGCACATGAACATCGTGGTGCGCATAGGCTACTGGCACCGAGTAATCATTGCTGCGATAGCGCACCATTGAGATCGACGTTGCACGCGTGCTGACGTGATCGCAGGCTTCATATTCTGCGACGGGCAATCCCATCAGAGCATCCAAATCCGACATCAGGCGTGCGCCTATGGTTTGGGTGTGACCCCGCAACGTATCGTCCTGACGTGCTAAACACTTCTCTTCCAAATGTGCGTTCAGATCATCAAAGCTGTCATAGCGAGGTGCGGGAACCATGAAGTTGCGGCGGGTGTATCCAACCATGCCCTCAACGTTGCCTTTATCGTTCCCTCGCGCGGGTCTGCCAAACTTGTCATCAAACAAGTAATGCGACTGCAGTTCCGTAAACCGACGTGTGCGGATGCGCGTCTTATCCCCGAGTATCCGAGCCACGGCGATCTTGGTATTGTCGTAGAGAATGGATTGCGGAATGCCGCCAAAGAATGCAAAGGCGGACACATGGCCATCGCAAAACGCCTCGGTTGTCTCAGCTGGATATCCCTTCACAAACACCGCATCAGAATGTGGCAAGCTCATCACGAAGAAGTGGATCTTGCATTCCACGCCACCGATCACGCCCAGCGTCTCACCAAAATCAACCTGCGCATGGCCCGGCCGATGCGACAACGGCACAAACACCTCTTTGGTGCGCCGTTTTTGCTCGCGCACGTAATAGGTCACCGTGGTCAGGCTGCCGGCATATCCATGCTCATCGCGCAGCCGTTCAAAGATGCGCTTGGCCGTGTGTCGCTGCTTTTTGATCAGGGCTTTGTCTGTGCGCAGTATCTCATCGACCACACCAACATAACCATCAAGCGTTGGCCGCCGAGGCGCTTCCGACCGACGATACCCAGGCGGAAGTTCATGGCGCAGCATCTTCGCGATCGTCTTACGATCTTTGTTCTCTAATCTGTCAATGCGTGTTTCCTGAGTTTCCTGCTTTTGATGTCAGAGGTTGCCTTTGTTCTCTTCGAACTCTGAGGTTCATGATGGGGTTGGCTGGGTGTGGGTCGGCAATGTTGAAACCGCAATCATACCGTTGGTCTTGGCTGTTGCTACAGAATCGGCGCCGTGTCTCACGCCCTCCCTCGGGCATCGTCCCAGATGGGAACTTTGATTTAGGAATCCTCGTTGTCGCCTCGTAAGCCTTACGCGGACTGGAAGTCAGTTTTGTCTCGCATAATGGCATGAAGTATGATTGCCAGACGACGCGCCAGAGCCACTCGGGCCTTTCTCATCGTTGAGCGCGCACCGATTGCGAGGGCCCATGTCTTCAATTTGAGCGGAGCGGCATACCGCGTCAGCATCACATTGGCGGCCTCATAGAGAAGCGTTCTGACGCGCACGTCGCCCCGCTTTGAGATGCTGCCCGTGTAGTCGATTTCACCAGATTGATGCCGTCGCGGCACCAGTCCAAGATACGCCCCCACATCACGCGATTTCCTGAAACGCGACGGATCATCAATTGCTGCGGCAAAGGCCAATGCTGTGATCGGACCGACCCCTGGTACCGTCATAAGGCGCTGGCAGACTTCGGATTTGCGGGTCATCTTTTTGATGTCGCCATCAATGGCTGCAACCGCCGCGAGGATTGCTTCGCGTGCTGCGAACAGTCCGCAAATTGCGGCATGGAGGCCAGGCACTCCATCGCTAACTTTTAGCGCCGCGTTTTTGAATGCCGGAGACAAAGCTCGTGGCAGCCGCACGCCGAAGACGACGACCAGACCGCGGATCTGATTGTCGAGCGTCACACGCTGTCCGACCAGCTTCTTGCGGGCTGCGATCAGCGACCGGATTGCGTGCGCTGACAGTGATTTGACATGGGTCGGCTTGTAGAATCCCGTCCGCGCCAGGTGTGCCAAACCGCGGGCATCATTGCGGTCCGTCTTGTGGCCGGCCAGAGATTTAAGGGCCTGATATGCTTGCCTGCTCTCGATGCAAACAACCGGGACACCAAGCTCCGTCAGCCCATGGTAAAGCATTGGTGCCATCCGTCCCGTTTCAAATACAACTTTGGCACATGGTGGTCCAGAAGCGAGGAAGTCAGCGATCGCTTTTGGTGTTGAGCTCGCTTTTCCTTCACGAATAAGGGCCCCTTCACGATCCAGAATGCAGATATGCGTCTCTTCCATGGACACATCCAAACCAGCAAAATATTCCATTGGTCAGTCTCCTTTTCAATTGCATGTGCATCCAGAATAACAGGGGTAACTGAGTGCTGATCCTGATTACGCCATGTTGAAAAACCGCGCCGCTTCTCGGCCAGACATACCGTCCTTCAAACAAGCACGGCGCACACGACTATAAATATCCACAGAATACATCTCCCGCCCTCCGAATAAACGAAGGGCACAAACTGGCGGACTTTTACTCCGCTACAACTGCGATATGCAGCCGCTTCTGTGGCCCAATATTGCTCCGCGTTTTACAGTGGTGTTGCCAGATCATCTGCACGCGGTTTGGACATTGCCACAGAGGGATGCGGATTTTTCGACGCGGTGGAGCGCGATCAAGGCGCGGTTTTCAATGTCCGTCCGTAGGGCGGGGTTCACCCCGCCACCCCGTTTGCCGGTTGTCACATCGGGGAGGTTTGCCGGGGTGAACCCCGGCCTACGGCAAGAAAAAGGCGAAGTGGGCGTTTGGCAACGGCGGTTTTGGGAGCACCATATTCAGGATGAGGCCGATTATTGGTTGCATGTCCGGTATTGTTGGATGAACCCGGTGAAACATGGGTTTGTCGAAAGGCCCGAGGAATGGCCGTATTCGAGCGTGCATCGGGATGCGCGATATTTGCCCGGCATGGATTTGGTTATGTTGGGGTGAACACCGGTCCGGGCAACGCCCGGCAAACCGTCCGGGGGACGATTTGAGGTGTGAACGGGCGGAGCCCCGGGTGTGATTTCATCCCGCCTTATATTTGGGGCCTATATACTTATCTAGCCGTTGGCCACCCCACGGGGCGATGAATCTTTAGCCCTTTCATCAAGCGGTAACTCAAGATTGGTGCCATACTTAGGAAGTGACCTGTTAAGCAGTTTTTCGAACTCTTTTTTTCCAGAAGAGGCGTCCATGAGCACCATCACCTTCTTCAAATGGTCTTTTAGTTCTGGAAGTCCATAGTCCTCAGTAAGATGCTGGTGATGTCTTTTCTTGCGATCTCCTGAGGGAAGCCTTGGGTTTATCTCCTTGAGTCTCTCCTTAATTCCGGGGGCAAGCCTAGGGTCTGTTGACAATCATCGTGTTGCAATGAGCATGGCACAGAGGTGCCAGTTGGCAGCGTAGCTTGTATCAGTCTTGTCGTATCGCGTTGCTATGCCTCTGAATTCCTTGATCTTTGCGAAGTAGTTTTCGATGAGATGGCGCCACTTGTACATGTGGGTATCGTAGTCCCGTTGAACTTTTCGGTTCGATTTGGGCGGGATGACAGCGGTTGCGCCACGCTCATCAAGGTCTTGCAGGAGCCAGTCGGCGTCGAAGGCTTTGTCGGCCAGCAACGCCCCAAAGGAAGCCCCCTTGATCAGAGGAGCGACCCCCTTCATGTCGTGTGCCTGTCCCGGCAAAAGCAGAAACCGGAACAGGTTACCGAGCGCATCGACCAAGGCCACGACCTTGGTCGTCAGTCCGCCGCGAGAGCGTCCGATAGCCTGGTGTTGAGTCCCCCTTTTGCGCCCGAAGCCTTCTGATGAGCTTGAACAATCGTCCCGTCGACAAGGGCATATTCCAGGTCCGGCTCGCCACTCATGGCATTGAAAAGACTCTCGAACACGCCGTTCCTGGCCCATCGACGAAATCGCTTGAACTGGCTGTTCCAGTTGCCAAACTCTTTGGGCAAATCCCGCCATGGGGACCCTGTGCGTACGCGCCATAATACTGCTTCCATAAACCGGCGATTATTGCGCGCGGTAACACCCGGATCGCCTGCCTTGCCCGGTATAGGCGGCTCAATCTTCTCCCAAAGCTCATCGGAAACAGCCAAACGATTTGCGTCCATCAACACCTCCATTTTGGAAGCTTGAATCAGACTTCAGGCAAAATGGGAACCCCGAATGTCAACAGGCCCTAGAATAGACGATATCATTGACCCAATGGCCAACAAAGGCCGGTCGTTTCATGGCGTAGTAACTGTTGTGTCCCTTCACCTTAACAAGCTTCTGCCAAAATTCATCAGGGAATGTCTTTGACCACGTGCGCGCCTCGTCTTTCAAGAACTTGTCGAGAATTTTCTGAAGAGCGGCATTGTCACGTACGCTCTGGTAGCCTGTGGCCTCGTCGACCAAAGCTGCGATGCCAACTCGCGCAAATCCTCTAACTAGGTTTTCGGCATAGCGGCTGTAGCGGATTTCTTGTTCGGTTTTCAAAGCGTCTGCTTTTCTGGCCTCTAATATTGCGTCACATAAATCAGCAAGTATCTCTGCCCTGTAACCATGTACTGGTTTAGATGTTTTCCCAGTGATCTCAACCGGCTGTTCAATGGCCATAACCAAGGCATTGTTCATAAAAGGTTTTAGGGTGGAATTTGCGGAAATACGCTGCATTCCTTGGCCACGGCCT
The DNA here is from genome assembly GCA_965207105.1 of Roseovarius sp. Taxonomy (GTDB): domain Bacteria; phylum Pseudomonadota; class Alphaproteobacteria; order Rhodobacterales; family Rhodobacteraceae; genus Roseovarius. The sequence continues at coordinate 44,465 of CBDBLS010000041.1, forward strand.
TTCATGCCGATAGCCGTAGTCATACTACGCCCTGAAATGAACCTCTCACCGTCGCCTGTAACGAAGCAACTCAACTTAATTTCGCCCAGTGACAACGGCCCGGCATACTCAGCTTTCTTGGTTGCCAGACCATAGGCATTAGGCGTCTGAATAATGTCAATGTCACCGCTTTCATCTACAATTCTGTCAACAACATCACCAAAATCTGCGTCTATAGGTTCTATTGTTTCAGGTTTCTTAGCCATTGATCAAATCCTTATAAGTCAGGCGCTTATCAAGCATCCGGTCAATCGTCATGTTGATGAAGTTCATTGTGCCAGCTTTCGCCGTGTTGTGGCGAAAGGAGAACTCGTTGATATAGCGGTGCAAGTGCTTGGCACTCATGTAGTGATAGATACCGATGTAACCGCGCTTGAGCAGCGCCCAGAAGCTTTCGATGCCGTTTGTATGGGCCATATCGCGAACATACTCACCTGCGGAGTCATACTCACCTGCGGAGTGACGGACTGTCTTGTGATCGAAGCCATGATTGGGAAGGCTGCGGTAGGCTTTGAACTCATCTGTCACGACTGTTGCGCCCATTGGGGCATTGTCCTTGACGAAACCGGCCAATGTCGCCGCGTTGGTGCGCTCGACAGGCTTGGCACGAACTTCACCGTACTGACCGCGCATACCAACAACCGCAACCTTGCCAACGGCACCACGGCCAGCGCGTAGTTTCTTGTTCGCGTGTTTATTGCTCTCTTTGCCGCCGATGTACGCCTCGTCAACCTGAGTGTGATCGCCCATGTCGCAGCTATCGTTGCCGTTCATCCATGTTTCGCGGATGCGCTGCGCAAGGAACCATGCTGTTTTCTGAGTTACGCCCAGTTCACGCGCCATCTGGGTGCTGGGGATGCCCTTGCGGGCGCTGGTGAGCATGTAGATGGCAAGCAACCACTTGAGCAAGGGAAGGCGGCTCTCAGCCAGTACCGTGCCTGTACGAACGCTGAAATGCTTGCGGCAAGATTTACAACGCTAAGCCATTGGCTTATGGTCTTTGCACTCAGACACATTAACAGAACCGCAGTGACCACATACGGGTACACCGCCCCATCGGCGATTTTCGAAGAACGTCCGTGCAGCTTCCTCATTTGGGAATTTCTGAAAGAACTCAAATGTGCTAAGTGTATCTGGCATGGGCCTAATTTCTCCTGTTGGGATTATACTAGCCAGAAATAGATGTAACGTCAAGAAAATTGTGGCTAGTTAAGTATATAGGCCCCTTATATTTGGTCCGGTTGCCGCCCTTCGCCTGCGCGGTCAGCGGCTTGCCGCGCTTGCCCTTGCGGTGGATGTGGCTCTTCGGTTTCCGATCCCGCAGCCTGGCCTCCATTTCCTCCGAGCGATAGGCCGCGTCCGCCCGGACGCCGGAGCCGGTGTTGCCCCGCATCGGCAGGGAATCCACCGCTTGGCTGTCATGCAGAGCGGCATCTGTCACGTGACAGCGGCGCACCGGCTTGTGCCTGCGGTCTACATTCACGTGGTTCCTGTAACCGTAATGCGACTTCCCGCGCTTCCTGGTCCAGCGGGCATCGGTGTCCTTCCGCGATCGTTTGGCGGGGGTGCCAGACCAGTCCTGTGGGACCTCGCCGTTCCTGATGGTCCTGTTCTCATCGCGGGTATTGTGATTGCGCGGCACCGGGACAATGGACGCATCCAGGATCTGTCCGCCCCGAGCGATATAGCCCTGGCGGGACAGAAAACCGTCGAATTGAGAAAACAGGCTCTCGACCAGCCCCGCCTGCGCAAGTCCCTCGCGATAGAGCCGGACCGTCTTCGCATCCGGGACACGATCCTCAAGGCCCAACCCGGGAAACCGCATGAACGAAAGGCGGTCGCGCACCTGATATTCGATCCGGTCGTCAGACAGGTTATAAAGCGCGCTCGGGACCAGCGTCCTGAACATCGGTACCGCGTCCATCGGCTTGCGCCCCGCCCGAGACTTGCGCTCCGCATCCGGCTTGCGCCAGGCCCGCTCAAGGGCCGGGCGAAATTCCTCCCGCGGCACAACAGCGTCGATCTCGACCAGCGGATCGCGCCTGGCGTCCAGGCTCGCGTAACGGTCTGAAAGATCAAAAAAAACCATCTGCGCCATCGTCTCACCCCCATACCAGGTCGATACCCAAAGTATAACACAGCACCGGAAACAGGGCAATTTTTAGAGGCGCCCCATCAGGGCAATCGCGCTTCAAAAGTCTTGGATGAGAGTGTTCAGGACCTCATTGCTCCAGCCCGCTTTTTTGAATTTGCCGCGATTTGATCCTTTTGCAGGATTGGCCTTGATGATGCTCAAGGCAATCCGCCCCAAAGCGGCAAAGCTGGCTGGCGCGTGATCTTTTCGCGCGCGGTGTCGGTCGTCGTTCATCACCACGTCGAGAGACCAATGCAAGCTGTTCCCAATTTGCCACTGGCCGCGGATCAGTGTGGCGGCCCCCTGAGCCGCGGGACATTTGGAGAGCGGATAAAGCCGTTCGGCGTGACTGGTCTTGTCGCCAACCACGCGCCTGGAGGCGACATGGACGAAAGCCCGAAGAGGCGGCCACTTATGGGTATTGATCAGATATTCCGGCACATCGTGGACGCGGTATGACCGCTCTTCCACACGACCATGATCAGCATCAATTGTGTTATATTCATCAATGTAATCTGTGTCTTCGTCTTCCACGAAAGCCCGGACATCGGCCAACATGCCGCCCTGATTGCCCTTGAGCCGCAGGCAATAATCGCCTCCCTCCCGCACGATCAATTCGCAGGTCCCGCGCTGACAATGCAGTGCGTCTGCGGTGATGGTGATGCCGCGGATATCAAGCATCTCGATCAACTCACGCAGGGCCAGGATCCCGCCACCGCCCCTGGCGCCCTGAGTAATCCCAAGGGTGAGACGTGCCCCATGTGCAAAGGCCGTGACAATGTTCATATTCGATTGCCCGGCGGCCTTGTCAAAGCCGCGTCGCATCTCTTTGCCATCAATGGCGATGGCAGGGTGCTCACCGGAGCCAGCCGCAAAGTCGGCGCGAAACTTGTCGAAAAAGGCCTGAAAGCCCGTCGGCTTCATCACGCGAAACAGCCGGGAATACGCGTCATGGCAAGGTATCCCGTGAGGCAACTCAGGAAACCCACGCAGGAAATCCCCCTTCATTTGTCCGAAAGGTTCCATGTCCACCGCCGTATCACCACCGCAAAGCGCGCACAAAAGGCCGATCGTCATCAAATCACGGAACTTGTGGCGCGGAGCATTGCCGCCGCGTGGGTCATCCACCGCATTGAAACAGCTGTCTAATCCTGGCATCTCGAAACCCCATCATCTGATGAAACCTCCAGAATCCAATTCTCGGACACTGTCAAACTTTAAGCGCGATTCCCCTGGGCGCCCTAAAGCGTTTCTGCTCTGGCCTGATCTCTCAGCGAACGTCGAAACGCGGATAACGCCTAGATCGTCCCGCTGCATTTCGTGAAAAGCGCGTGTGTCAGGTTTTTCGCAAAACGCTTTGAACCGGGGGGGATAGCCGGGGGGTTTTTCCCCTTGGGTTGCGCTATGGCCGCTCTCTATGGTGCGGCCATCCGGTGTGCGTGGGCTCAACCCCGGGTCCGACAGTCACGAGGTTTTGCGCATCGTGGTGCGGCCATCCGGTGTGCGTGGGCTCAACCCCGGATAATTCATGGTATTTTGTGAGCCTGGTTTATGGGGGAAAAACCTTATGGAACTTTTGATTGGGCTTCTGTCAGGCGCTATCGGCGGGAACGTCGCCGGGGGTCTGCTGAAAAATCTGAACCTTGGCGTGATGTGGAATTCGATCGCCGGGATCGTCGGCGGAGGTCTGGGGAGTCAGATCCTAGGGATGCTGGGCGCAGGCGGTGCCGCCGCGGGTGGCCTGGATGTCGCGGGCATTCTGGGGCAGATCGCCTCGGGCGGTGTTGGCGGCGGCGTTTTGATAGCTGTGATCGGACTGGTTAAGAACGCGATGGCGAAGTAAGCCAACGTCTTTTGATCGGGCGCTGTGTCACCGCGCCCGGTCTTGCCTCTCTTCCCCCCGGGATGTAGGCAAGGTGCGAATAAACTGCGGGGGATTCCATGGCTCAGGACGATCCAAAAACACTGGTCTCGACCACATGGCTGGCCGAGCATCTGAAAGACCCCGACCTGCGCATTCTGGACGGCAGCATGTTTATGCCCTCCATGGGCCGCGATGCGCGGGCAGAATACGACACCCGACATATTCCCGGCGCGCGATTCTTCGATATCGACGATGTGTCTGATCACCGCTCGGCGCTGCCGCATATGGCCCCGCCGGTGGAAAAATTCATGTCGCGTATGCGCGCGATGGGGGTCGGCGACGGGCATCAGGTCGTGGCCTATGATGCCAAGGGCCTGTATTCTGCCGCGCGGGTCTGGTGGCTGTTTCGCCTGATGGGACAAGACAATATCGCGGTGCTGGATGGCGGTCTGCCCAAATGGCTGGCCGACGGGCATCCGACCGACGATGCTGCCCCGGTGATCCGCGATCGCCACATGACAGTGCGCCGACAGCCGCAGATGGTGAAGGATGTCACGCAAGTCTCGGCCGCCTCCAAGCTGCGCGATTACGAGATCGTCGATGCCCGCGCCGCCGAACGGTATCGCGGAGACGTGCCCGAGCCACGCGAAGGCCTGCGGTCCGGGCATATTCCGGGATCACGCAGTGTGCCCTTCACCGCGCTGTTAAATGCCGATCAGACCATGAAATCCCCCGATCAGTTGCGTGCAGCCTTTGAAGCGGCCAATGTCGATCTGAGCAAGCCGGTGATCACCTCTTCTTGCGGCTCAGGCGTGACAGCCGCCGTGCTGAACCTCGCGCTTGAGCGCATGGGCAAGACCGATCACGCGGTTTATGATGGGTCCTGGACTGAATGGGGTGCCTTCCCCACTTTGCCAATCGCCACCGGAGACAGCTGATGCTGAGCAACCTGACCGACCAGCCCGCCGACAAAATCCTCGAACTGATGCAGATGTTCCGCGCCGATCCCCGGCCAGTGAAAATCGATCTTGGCGTGGGGGTGTATAAAAACGCCGAGGGGCACACACCGGTGATGCGCGCTGTAAAAGCGGTCGAGAGAAAGCTGTGGGAAGAAGAAACCAGCAAATCCTATGTCGCGCTGGCTGGTGACCCGGCCTATCTTGATGCGATGCGCGGGCTGATCCTGGGCAGCAGCTTTGCGGCCAGCACGGTCGCCGCCGCCGCCGCACCCGGTGGGACCGGCGCAATCCGGCAGGCCTTTGAACTGGTCAAAATGGCGAGCCCTGAGGCACGAGTGTTCGTCTCGGACCCAACCTGGCCCAACCACCTCAGCATCCTCAAGCATCTCGGCACCCAGACAGTCACCTATCGCTGTTTTGACAGCGAGACAGGTGGCGTGGATTTTGAGGGCATGCTGGAGGATATCAAAGAGGCGCGGCCCGGCGATATCGTGTTGCTGCATGGCTGTTGTCACAACCCCACCGGCACCAATCTGAACCTGACGCAATGGCAGGCTGTCGTGGACAGTTTGAATGAAACCGGCGCAATCCCGATGATCGACATCGCCTATCAGGGCTTTGGCGACGGGTTGGAGGACGACGCCGCCGGCACCCGTCTGGTGGCCAAGTCCTGCCCCGAGGTTCTGATCGCGGCCAGCTGTTCCAAGAATTTCGGCATCTACCGCGAACGCACGGGTATCCTGATGGTGGTGACGCAAGACAGTAGCCTGAAAGACACCGTGCAAGGCAACCTTGCCCACCTCAACCGGCAGAACTATTCCTTCCCGCCCGATCACGGCGCGCGGCTGGTCAGCATGGTGCTGAACGATGATGACTTGCGTGCTGACTGGATGGCCGAACTGGAAGAGGTGCGTCTTGGCATGCTGTCGCTGCGCGAAGGTCTGGCGCAAGAACTCCAACGCTTGACCGGTTCAGATCGGTTTGGGTTTATCGCCCAGCACTGCGGGATGTTCTCCCGCCTTGGATTGTCGACCTCAACGGTCGAAACGCTACGGACGGAAAACGGCATCTACATGGTCAGCGACAGTCGCATCAATGTGGCAGGTCTGAATGCGGAAACCGTGCCTCTGCTGGCCAAAGCCGTCGTTGATGCAGGCGGCTAACCGCAGCTTAGCCGGGCATATCGTCTCGCGCGCTGAGGCAAAGAAACGTATCCTGCTCACGCATCAAAAACAGCGCGAGCGATGCACCGAACACCGGAAAAGACGCCACGAACAACATATTGCCGCCCCCTGCAAACGCAGGGAGGATTTGTGGCGGTGATACCAGAAGGCTGGCGAGGTTCATCACCATTACACCACCTGTCGTGATGGTTTTGGCAAGGCCCGCCACAAAGGCGATCAAAAGAGGATCTGCACCAACCCAACCGCAGTGACCAATGTTTGGCCAAGGCTGACGCCATAAAACGATCCAAAGATACCGCCCCCCGCATCGCTGGCGCCATACGCCGCCGGGGTCGTGATCTTCAACAAGGCCCACGCGATCATGAACAGAAACAGCGAAACGCGCAGACCAAAAAGACCATAGCGCGACGGGTTCGAGTGGGTCATCTGGCGATCCTGTTCAGAGCGGTGAGTTGGCGCCGGTTAGGTCCTGCGACGAGCGATATCTAACAACAAAAGCCCTGTTTTCCAACAGGTTGACGCCCGCAAACCGACCGACTGACTGAAATGTGATGAGGTTTATCGATCAGCGCGCGGATCGTCTCAGGCTTTTGTATCGTAACGGGCCATGAACATCTCTACGGCACCGTTTACCACCCGCTCGATCTCGGCCTCGGTGAAGTCCTTTTCCAAACCACACAGGCACCGCACGAACAGGTCAGATTTACACAGCTCGCCAAATTGCGACGTCGCCAGTTCCATATCGTCAATCTGCAGATCCCCCTTGGCCACATAGGGCGTCAGGATGCTGGCCAGCCGTTCGCGCAGTAACGCAGGGCCGGAATTATAGAACCGCGCACCCAGTTCGGGAAAGCGGTGAGATTCCGACACGCAGATGCGGAACACCTGCTGCCCGAAATCCGAGAGGAAAAACCGCACCACGCGGCTGGCAGCCTCATGCAGGACATCGGCGACCGGCGCGCTTTCATCAACCTCTTTTAAGGCATCTTCAGCCTGCCGGTTGCATTCAATCCGCGCGATTTCGGAGAACAGCAAGCGTTTGTCGGGAAAATAGCTATAAAGCGTCGCCTTGGATACCTGCGCCTCGCGGGCGATGTCATCGACACTGGCCCCTTCAAACCCGTCGCGCATGAAAACCGTTCGTGCCCCATCGAGCACCTGATCGAATTTTCTGCCCTTTTTGATCTCGGCGACCAATGCGGTCATATTTGGCTCTCCTGCTTGGCCCAACCAGTCTAGGCGGCTGGGACCCTTGGTGACAAGCAGAACCGCGCGGCACCCGGGCGTGGGAGGAGCGCCCGGATGCCGCGGCGGCTGTTACTTCAACAGATCAGAGTTGTCCTGTGTCACGGTTTCAGGGGTCGGCGCAGGCGCGATTTTAGGGTAGGTCAGAGTCGGAAAGGTACCGCCCACATCCACGCCCAACGCCAGACTGGGGGCAGCGGCAAGAGACAAAAGAATAGCGGTCATAAGCGGTTTCATCGGGTTGCTCCATTTCTGAACTGTTTCGTTCACATTCACCAATCTAAACAGGTCGGTTTAGTTTTCAAGTCCGAAGGTGAACTAAATAGTTTACTTATTCGAAACCCCGTGTTGCATCCTGCGTATATCTTCGCAAAGCACTGAATTAGTTGAATTTCTTGGAAGATCAGGCGAGTCCGGGCAACCACAGAACGATGATTGGGAAGGCGACAAGCAGGGCAATCGTGACCGCATCGGCGATGAAGAACGGCATCACGCCCTTGAACACATCCTGCACTGAAAGGTCATCGCGCACGCCTGCGACAACAAAGCAATTGAGCCCGATGGGTGGCGTGATCAAACAGAACTCGGCCATCTTGACCACCAATATCCCGAACCAGATCGCACACATCTCGCCCGACATGCCAAAGGCGCTGTCGGCCGCGCTCACATTCTCGCCGCCGTTCAGCGCCATCACCGCCGGGTAGACCACCGGCAGGGTTAACAACAACATCCCGATGGCGTCCATGAACATGCCCAAAACCGCGTAGGCCAGCAGGATGCAGACAAGGATCAGCATAGGTGAAACGGTCAGCGAGGTGATCCAGTCCGAGAAGGCCGCAGGCAGATCGGCGAACCCAAGGAAGCGCACATAAATCAACACACCCCAGATGATGGTGAAAATCATCACTGTCAGCTTGGCGGTTTCCAAAAGCGCGTCTTTCAACTCGCCCCAGCGCATCCCGCGATAAAGGGCAATCAGGAAAACAATGAAGGCTCCCACAGCCCCGCCCTCGGTCGGGGTGCCCCAGGCGTCGCCGAAGGGGTTGTAGGCGAAAAATATGATGATCACGACCACGGCCACGATGGGCAAGGCAGGCGGCAGCGAGGCAAAGCGTTGGACCCAGGTAAAGCCGCGAACAGGCGGGCCGACGGTTTTGAAAACCACCGCGATTGAGATGATCAGCAACGCATAGACAATCGCCGAGAACGCGCCTGGGATGAACCCGGCCAAGAGCAGCTTGCCCACGTCCTGTTCCACGATGATCGCATAGATCACAAGGATCGCCGAGGGCGGGATTAGCGAGGCCAGCGTGCCCCCCGCCGCCACGACCCCGGCGGCGAACTGCTTGTTGTAGCCGATCTTGAGCATCTCGGGGATCGCGATGCGCGCGAACACCGCCGCTGTGGCCACGGACGCGCCGGATACGGCAGCAAAGCCTGCGGTGGCGAAGACGGTCGAGACGGCCAATCCCCCTGGCACCCATGCAATCCAGCGTTTGGCGGCCTCAAACAAGGCGCGCGTCAGCCCCGCGTAGTAAGCCAGATAGCCGATCAGAATGAAGGTCGGGATCAGGGACAGCGCATGCGCCGAGACCTTGGAATGGGGTACCTGTCCGGCCAGCTTCACGCTGATCTCAAGCGACCTCCAGAACCGTTCAGGATCGTAATCAAACCCGTCCCAACGCAGCCAGACCAGCCCGATAAACCCGGCCATCCCGGCGGCGAACGCCACGCGCATACCAAGGATCACCATGACAAGCATGCCGCCGGTGACAATCAGGCCAATTGTGGTCGGCTCCATGCTAATCATGCCCTTCCAGATGGGCCGCCTCGGCGCGGGCCTGTTCTTCGATCGACATGTAAAGCGGGACCGCCACAGGGGCCTCGATCCCCTTGATCAGCGCCCGGCCAAAGCCCCAGACCTGCGAGCACAGGCGCAACGCCAGAACGGTAAAGGCCACCGGCACAATCAGTTTCGAGGGCCAGACCGGCAGGCCGATGTCAATCGTGCTGTCCCGGCTCCAGAGCGGTCGGGAGAAATCAAAGCTGCGATCGAAATGCGCCCAAGAGCCCCAGATCAGAAACAAAATGAAGATCAGGATAAGCAGGACCGAAAGCAGTTCCGCCGCCCAAAGCGCGCGGCCCTGTAAGCGACCGATCAGGATATCCATTCGGATATGCCCGCCTTCGCGCTGCACAAAGGCAATGCCCATCACCGCCATCAGCGGCAACAAAATCTCGATCCAGTCGACATAGCCGGGCAAGGGTGCCTCAAAGAACTTGCGCCCGATGACCGAGCGCACGGCGAGAAACATCAGCGAAAACACAGCAAGGCCGCTGATCAGGGCCAGAACACGCTCGGCGCGCATCAGGCCCTGATCAAGACGGCTGAGCAGACTGTTGTCGATCAGAACAGTGGATCCCCCCGCCATGGGGTGCGTCCTTTAGTTCGACATCTTCGCGTCTTTGAGCGTGGTGCTCACCAGATCATAAAGCTCCTGACCGGGCAGGCCCTGTGCGTTGATATCAGCGATCCATGCCTCGCGGATCGGATTCGCGGCCGTGGCGCGGAGGGCGTCAAGCTCGGCTTCGGCGATCTCAACCTTCTGCACACCCTTCTCGGCCAGAACGCCATCCCACTTCTCAAGCAGGGCGGCGTAGTTTTCGAGGTAATGGGCGATGGCCTCATCTACCGATTCGTCGAGTGCTGCGCGGTGCTCATCGCTGAGGTCGTCATAGGCGTCGATATTCACCACCACCGGGCAGTTCACCGTGCCGGGATTCAGGTTCGCGGTCCACCATGTGGCCTCGTTGATCGTGCCAAAGCTGAGATGCGCGTGCTGGGCAAAGGCCACGGTGTCAACCACACCGGATTGCATCGCCTGATACGCCTCAGTCGCCGTCACAGATGTGGGCACGGCGCCAACGGCTTCAAATGCTTTGCCAAGACCACCTGTGGCGCGCACACGCATCCCGTCAAATTCGGACAGCTCGTCCCGCGCTTCACCGGTGCCGACAATGTTGTACTGCGGCATGGGCGAGGTCATCAGCAGCCTGGCGTTCCACTGCGCCATTTCTTCGGCAACAGCGGGATGATCATAAACCGCGTGGCTGACGGCCACTTCCTGATTGAGGTTTTCAACGCCAAGGAAGGGCAGTTCCAGCACCGTGATCAGGCGGTTCTTGTCGGGGTGATACCCGGCACAGAACTGCGCCATCTCAAACGCGCCGATGGAAATCCCATCAAGGTTCTCGCGGTTCTTTGACAGGCCGCCATAGCTGATGTTCAGAGTGAATTCGCCGCCGGTTTTCTGATCAACCAACTCGGCCAGTTTTTCAACATGTTCGGTAAAGGCCCGACGCTTGCCCCACAGCGAGACATTCCATTCAGTGGCCAGTACCTCACCGGCGAAGGCAAGGGACAGGGTGGCGACGGTCGCGCCGCGCAGTACATTTTTCATAAGGATCCTCCCAAGAATCACGTTTTTAATTTTTTATTGCCGGAAACTTAGCAGGTCTGCGCAGGGTTTCCAGCCGTCAGCGTGGCGATCCTTGCCGATGCGCTACTTGCCCACACGCGAATGGACCGGCGGCACGACCCTGGCTTTCTCCAGAACTGCAATCGAGTCGTGGATATGGATTGCCTTCACATACCCGGCGGTCGAGGGCACCTGCGGTTGCTCGTCATGATACCATTTGTGCATATCGTCGATCATCCCGCCGATGGTGCGAAAGAAGTTCATATTGTCCAGCGGGCCGCCGCCAAAATCCGGCCAATAGGCCGTATGCAGATCCTCGACAAGGTAGATGCCATCCTCAGCCAACAGTGGAAACAGCGTATCAAGGCTTGTGCGGATATGGTCCATCCGGTGGCTGCCATCATCAATGATCACATCCACACCTCCCATTTCCTCGATCACCGCGCGCAGAAACTCGGGATCATCCTGCGAGCCGATCCGGACCTGCCCATACTGGCCATCGAACTGGGCACAATTCGGGTCAATATCGATCCCGTAAATCGTCGCATCCTCGCCAAAATAGGCGCGCCACATCTGGATCGATCCGCCTTTGGACACGCCGATTTCCTGCATCTTGAACGATTTGCCACGATAGCGCGACAGGTACTTGTCATAGATCGGGATATAGTGATGCCACTTATGCACCACCGCGCCCTCATTGTTCTTGAACAGTTTGGCCAGCTTCCCGGCGAAGCCGTATTTTTCCTTGATATCCTTGGCGACATCGTCCCCTTTGAATCTGAACCGTCCAATCATTTAAACTTCCTTACATCGCCGAGCTTGGGTATGATCTGGCCAAACTCTACCTTTATGCAGGCGCAACGCAAGCCTGCGAGACAGGCGAATCCGACATAATGAAAGATTTGGACAAAGCGGCCCCTCCACTGCCAGATCAGGGATGGTCAGGCGAGATCACTGTCGAGGCAGACGCCACCATCATCCCCCCTACAACCAATGGATTCCGTCAGGCGGCGGGCATTCTGAATGCCATGGGCGCGCATTGTGATCAGGGCGCCACATGGCGCAACGGGCAGGCCCTGACCCACACGCCTCCCGCGCCGGAAACAGCGCCGGACCATCTGCCTGGTCGATGGATGTGGGCGGGCCTGTTGTTCAAACATTTTGGGCATTTTCTGGTGGAAAGCAGTGCGCGGCTCTGGGCGCTGGATCATATTGATGGCCCGCTGGACGGGATCATTTATGTGCCCAAACGCAAGGGGCAAGGCACCCATCTGCGGGGGTACCAGCAACAATATCTTGAGGCATTCGGAGTCGACATCCCCATCAGGGTGCTCTCAGGACCCACGCGCGTCGACGAATTGGTGATCCCCGGCCAGGGCTTTGGCCTTGGACCGATCGCGGCTGGCACGCCCGCCATGCGTGCCGCGTTTCACAAACGCCTGGGTCTGGACATCGCGCCTGAAGGACCCGACAAGCTTTTCGTGTCTCGCGCAGCCCTTGGCCTTGGCAGTGGTGGTATCTTTGGCGAAGACAGTTTCGCCAATTACCTGCGCGCTGACGGGTATGAAGTTTTCTATCCCGAACAACACGATATCGCCACCTAGATCGCCCGCTACAAAGCTGCCCGGAAGATCATTATCACGGATGGGTCTGCGGCACATTTCTATGCGCATCTGGGCCTGCAGAACCGACAGATCGCCTATCTGCTGCGCCGGTCGTACTGGACGGAAAGCATCATCACCCAGATCGAAGGCTTCTGTCAGACCAAGCCTCTTATCCTCGACACGATCCAGCGCGAATGGGCCCCGAAGCGTGAACATCACAAGGCTTATCGCGGCGTCTCTTTTGCACAGCATGATTTTGCCCGGCTACAGCAGAAGCTGTTGACGCATGGTTTCATCGATGATGCGGCTCCCTGGGCCGAAATCTCCAATGACACGATCGTCAAAACCCTGCACACGCTGGGCCTGAGCGATATCTGCGCATTAAGCGAATAAGACCCTGAAAACGGGATTGCGGATCGCCGCCACTCTGGTAAATTAGAATCATTTTAATTTATAGGTGCAAAGGATGATACTTGGATATCGTAACCGACGCCGGTTTTCCGATCTCAGCGAGCAGGAAGTGTTGGCACTTGCCATTTCATCAGAAGAGGATGACGCCCGCATCTATCGCAGCTACGCCGAGAAACTGCGCGCGGATTATCCCGACACCGCCCACATGTTTGACGGCATGGCGATTGAGGAAGATGAGCACCGACAAGCGTTGATCGATCTGCATCGTGACCGGTTTGGCGATGTGATCCCGCTGATCCGCCGCGAACATGTCGCGGGGTATTATGCCCGTCGGCCCGTCTGGCTGATCGAAAACCTGGGGGTCGATCGTATGCGCGCCGAGGCGGAAGCGATGGAAAGCGATGCCGCCGCGTTTTATCTCAGGGCGGCGCAAAACACGGCGGATGCCGATACGCGCAAACTGCTGGGCACGCTGGCCGCCGCCGAAGCCGGGCATCAGGCCCGCGCCGGCGAGTTGGAAGACGAGCACCTTGGCGAGGATGCCAGGGCTGCCGAAGAGCGCACCGCCAAACGCCAGTTCCTGCTGACATGGGTACAGCCCGGCCTGGCCGGTTTGATGGACGGCTCGGTCAGCACCCTTGCGCCGATCTTTGCTGTCGCCTTTGCCACTCAGGACACTTGGACAACCTTCCTTGTAGGGCTTGCAGCATCGGTCGGTGCGGGCATCTCGATGGGCTTTACCGAAGCGGCCAGTGACGATGGACAGCTTTCGGGGCGGGGCAGCCCGGTCAAACGCGGGTTTGCCAGCGGGGTGATGACCACAGTGGGCGGCCTTGGTCATGCGCTGCCCTATCTGATCACCGACTTCTGGACCGCCACGATCATTGCCATCATCGTGGTGTTTTTCGAGCTATGGGCCATCGCCTGGATCCAGAACAAATACATGGAAACACCTTTCTTCCGCGCTGCCTTTCAGGTGGTGCTGGGTGGCGCGCTGGTGCTGGCCGCCGGGGTGCTGATCGGGTCCGGCTAGGCCGAAATTTTTCGTGCGAAAAATCTACAGCGCCACGCACCAACAGCCGATTGACGACCCCATGACGATTGACGTCACCCAGCGCTCTGTTACCAAAGGCGGATGCTGGCTATCTTTCTGCAAACCCTGCCGTTCTTCCTGATCATCGGCCTTGGCTATGGCGCGGGCCGCACAGGGTTTTTCAGCGAAGAGGCCACCGGCTATCTGACCAAGTTCGTCTTCTACTTTGCCCTCTCTGCCATGTTGTTCCGGTTTTCTGCCAATCTGTCGCTGGCCGAGGTGATCGACTGGCGCTTTATCACCGCCTATCTCTGGGGCACGGGATTTGTCTATTTGCTGGCCACGATGGTGGCCCTTTTCCGGCGCATTTCTGTGGAGGAGGCTGCGATCGAGGCGCAATGCGCGGTGATCGGCAATGTCGGCTTTCTCGGTATCCCGATGCTGGTGATGCTGATGGGTGAAGGCGCGATTGTACCGGTCATGCTGGTGCTGGCGGTGGATTTGATCGTCTTTGGCTCGCTGATCGTGATTCTGGTGACCGGGTCGCGCGATGGCCGGATGAGCCTTGGGATATTACGCACTGTCGGTTTGGGCCTGCTCAAGAACCCGATGATTGTCTCAATCTCGCTGGGTCTGACATGGTCGGCACTGGCGATCCCGATCCCTGATACGATGAACGATTTCTTGTCGATCCTCGGCGGGGCCGCCACCCCCGGCGCGCTGTTTGCAATCGGGGCGTCTCTGGCCAGCAAATCGGCGGAACGGCCCTTCGTTGCTGGTTGGCTCAGCTTTTGCAAACTGGTGCTGCACCCTGCCTTCGTGGCCATCTCGGCGCTGTGGTTCTTTCCGGTCGACCCGTACGCAGCCGCCGTGATGATCGCCGCAGCCGCCCTGCCCGTCGCCGGTAATGTCTATATTCTGGCGCAACATTACGGGGTGGCGCCGCAACGCGTCTCGGCCTCGATCCTGATCTCGACGACGCTGGCGGTGCTGACGGTTTCGGTGGTGATTGGCTGGGCCAACGGGCTTTACGCAGGATAGCCATCATGAGTGATGCCCCCGCATACACACCCCTGCCCCTGCCCGATCGGCGCGACCTGAGTGACGAAGAGGCACTGACCGAGGCGAAAGCTTCCTCGATCTGATGCGCCAACGCCACAGCGTGCGCGATTACAGCACACGACCCATCCCCGAGGCGGTGATCACCACCTGCATCGCCGCTGCGGGCACCGCCCCCAGTGGGGCCAACCAGCAACCCTGGCATTTCGCCCCGATCAGCGATCCTGCAATGAAAACCCGTATTCGCAAGGCCGCCGAGGCCGAAGAAGAAAAGTTCTATGATGGCGGCGGTGGGGATGAATGGTTGGCCGCTTTGGAACCTATCGGCACCGGCGTCCATAAACCGCATCTGACCGATGCGCCCTGGTTGATCGTGATCTTTGCGCAGCGCTATGGCATCGCCACCGACAGCGCCCGACGCAAGCATTACTATGTGCCCGAAAGCGTCGGCATCGCCACCGGTATGCTGATCACGGCACTACACAAGGCCGGTCTGGTCTGCCTGACCCACACGCCCAACCCGATGAAGTTTCTGGGTGGGTTGAGCGCCCGGCCGGAAAATGAAAAGCCGATGATGATTTTGGCCGGGGGGCACGCCGCAGATGATGCTACTGTCCCGGCGGTGGCGAAGGCCAAGAAACCCTTGCAAGATATCATGACCGTCCATCGCGGCGGTGCGACACAGAAGGATTGAACTGATAGAAACCGTATCGGAAAATGCCTGCTTTGGCGGCATACAGGGGGTGCATACCCATAAATCCGACGCCTGCGCCTGTGACATGACATTCGGCCTGTTCCTGCCCGCCGAGGCCAAGGATGGCCCGGTCCCGGTGCTGTGGTATCTGTCGGGCCTGACCTGCACCCATGAAAACGCCATGGTCAAGGCCGGTGCGCAAAGCTGGGCCACCGAGCAAGGCATCGCGCTGGTGTTTCCCGACACATCGCCGCGCGGCGATGATGTTGCCGATGATGAGGCCTATGATCTGGGCAAAGGTGCTGGTTTCTACGTCAACGCCACGCAAGATCCATGGAGCCCGCATTTCCGCATGTCGGATTACGTGGCCGATGAGCTGCCCCGCGTCATCACCGGCAATTTCGCCATTGATGAAGAGCGCCAAGCCATTACCGGCCATTCGATGGGCGGGCATGGCGCACTGACCCTCGCGATGGGTCTGCCGGGGCGATTCACCTCTGTGTCTGCCTTTGCCCCCATCGTGAACCCCACTGCGAGTGATTGGGGCCGCAAACAACTGACCGCTTATCTGGGGACCGACGAAAGCGCCTGGGCGGTGCATGATGCCACCCTTCTGATGCGCGATCTGGGCTTTAACGGTCCGATTCTGACGGACACCGGGACAAACGATCAGTTCATTGACCTTTTGAAGCCCGAGGCCTTTGCCACCGCCGTCAATGCCCGTCGCCAGCAGGCCACATTGCGTCTGCAACTTGGCTATGATCACAGCTATTTCTTCGTCTCGACCTTCATGGAAGAACATGTCGCCTTCCATGCCGAAGCCCTCTACGCAGGATAACCTCATGAGCAGCCCTTATGATTATGATCTGATCATCATCGGATCAGGCCCCGCCGGGCGCGCCGCCGCCATTCAGGCAGGCAAGCTGAAACGCCGGGTGCTGGTGGTGGATCGCAAGGACCGGTTGGGCGGCGTGTCGGTTCATACCGGCACGATCCCATCCAAGACCCTGCGCGAAACCGTGCTGAATCTGTCAGGCTGGCGCGAACGCAGCTTTTACGGCCGCTCTTACCGCGTGAAGGACGACATCGAGGCGCAGGATCTTAAGGCGCGGCTGCATAAGACTTTGGATTACGAGGTCGATATTCTCGAACATCAGTTCAATCGCAACCATGTGGAAACGCTGAATGGCTTTGCCAGTTTCACTGACGCCAACACAATCGAGGTGGCCACAGAAGCAGGCGATGTGAGCACGCTGACTGGCGACAAATTCCTGATTTCAACGGGGACCAAAACCTATCGCCCGGATTACGTGCCGTTCAACGGAAAAACCGTGGTGGACAGTGACGAGTTTCTGGAACTGGCCACGATCCCGCGCAGCCTTGTGGTGGTGGGTGCGGGCGTGATCGGTGTTGAATACGCCACCATGTTCTCGGCACTGGATGTGCCCATCACCTTGATCGAACCGCGCGAAAGTTTCCTCGATTTTATCGACCAGATGACGATCCGGGAATTCACCCATCAGATTCGCGATAACGGCGTCGATCTGCGCCTCGGCTCGCCCATCGAAAAGATCGAGGACATGGGCAAACATATCGAGGTCAGCATGGGCAATCGCCGCCATGTACGCGCCGAAATGCTGCTGTTCGCCGCCGGGCGGATGGGGGCCACGGACAAACTCAATCTTGGCGCGGTAGGGATCGAAACCGATCATCGTGGCCGCATCGACGTGGATCGCAAGACCTACCAGACCAGCGCGCCGAACATCTATGCCGCCGGGGATGTCATCGGGCATCCCAGCCTGGCCTCTACCTCGGTTCAGCAGGGCCGGGTGGCCGCCTGTCATGCGCTGGACACACCCACTTTACCTGAAAGCCCGTGGTTCCCTTACGGAATCTACTCGGTGCCCGAGATTTCGACCTGCGGCATGTCCGAAGAAGAAATGCAGGACCGCGGCATCCCTTACGAGGTCGGGATCGCGCGATTCCGCGAGACCAGCCGCGGACATATCATGGGGCTGGAACATGGGATGCTGAAGATGCTGTTTTCGCTCAAAACCCGCCGGGTGCTGGGCGTGCAGATCGTTGGCGAAGGCGCGACCGAGCTGATCCACATCGCGCAAGCGGTACTGAACCTGAAAGGCACCGTGGATTACTTCGTGCAGAACACGTTCAACTATCCGACGCTGGCCGAGGCTTACAAGATTGCCGGGCTCGACGCGTTCAACCGCATGCCCATCCCCGAGGAATACAAAGTGAAGCCTGCCAAATCCAAAAAGGCCGCCGAGTAAACCCCATTTTCTTCGCAGCAAGAAAATCAAATTGAGAAAATTCGTACGAATTTTCTTGAAAGAAGGAGCGCAAAGATGGCGATTTACGTCGATGCCGATGCCTGTCCTGTCAAAGGTGAGATCGAACGTGTTGGCACCCGCCACAAGTTACAGATGTTTGTGGTCTCCAATGCCGGCTTGCGCCCTTCGCAGAACCCTCTGGTTGAAATGGTGATTGTCCCCGATGGCCCCGATGTGGCCGATATGTGGATCGCGGATCGCGCAGGCGCTGGCGATGTGGTGATCACCGGCGATATCCCCCTGGCCGCCAAGTGCGTCGAGGCCGGCGCGCGTGTTCTCAAACACAATGGCGAGGCGCTGACCCAGGCCAATATCGGCAATGTCCTTGCCACCCGTGATTTGATGACCGATCTGCGCGCTGCCGATCCGTTCCGCCAGGGCGGCGGCAAAGGCTTTAGCAAGGCCGATCGCTCGCGTTTTCTTGAAGCGCTTGAGCGCGAAATTCGCGCGGCCAGCAGATGACCACAGCAAGCACCAACCTGCGCGGCGCGCTGTGTGCAGCCTTTGCGATGCTGTGTTTTTCGCTGAATGACGTCGGTATCAAGTTCCTTTCGGATCAATACGCGCTGCATCAGGTTGTTTTTCTGCGGTCCATCGTCCGGTTGCTCTGCTTCTTTGCCATCGTGGTCCCGCTCAATGGTGGGTTGACCGTCTTTCGGACCCGCCGCCTAGGCATACATCTCACGCGCGGGATGTGCGTCGTCTTCGCAAATATGTGCTTTTTCCTTGGCCTTGCGGCCATGCCGATTGCCGATGCGGTGGCGGTATTCTTTGTCTCGCCGCTGGTGATCACAATCTTCTCGGTGATCTTTCTCGGCGAGCGCGTCGGCCCACGCCGTTGGCTGGCCATTGCGGTCGGCTTTATCGGTATCATGATCATCGTCAAACCAGGCACCTCGACGTTCCAGTTTGCCTCGCTCCTGCCGCTTGCCGCAGCGTTTCTCTACGCCACGCTGCATATCCTGACCCGCAAGGTCGGTGGTACGGAAAGTGCCGCGACAATGGTGGGCTACATGCAGCTTACTTTTTTCTTCACCTCAGCAGGCTTCGGCCTGATCTTGGGGGACGGTCGTTTTGCCGGGTCAGATCATGCCTCGCTGGAGTTCTTCCTGCGGGCTTGGAACCCAATCGCAATCGGAGACTGGTGGCTCTTCGTCATGCTGGGCGTCAGCGGTATGATGGGCGCCTATTTCATCAGTCAGGCCTACCGGCTGAGCGAGGCGGCCTTTGTAGCCCCCGTTGAATACATCTCAATGCCGCTGGCGATCATGTGGGGCATCACTGTGTTTGGTACCTTCCCTGGCCCGTCTGCCTGGGTGGGCATCGCATTGATCATCGGGTCAGGCCTCTACCTAGTTTGGCGTGAAAGCCGCAAGGGGCGTGCCCCAAGGTTGCGGCGATGAACGTTCAGGCCGTTGTTTTCGATATCGGCAACGTGCTGATTGAGTGGAATCCGGAACGGTTTTATGACGCACGGATTGGGGCCACACGGCGCGAGGCGTTATTTGACGAGGACGATCTGCATCCTGTGAACCTTGAGGTGGATCGCGGCGCCGACCTGCACGCCGAGATAGAGACCTTGGCCGCCGCGCATCCCGATTGGACAACCGAGATCCGCTGGTGGCGGGATGACTGGCTGAAGATGGCCGCCCCGGCAATCGACCAATCCATCCGGTTGCTGCGCGCCTTGCGCCGCCGCCAGATACCGGTCTTTGCGCTCAGCAATTTCGGCATTCCCCCGTTTGAGATCGCCGAAGCGGCCTATCCGTTTCTGAACGAGTTCGACCATCGCTGGATTTCCGGCCATATGGGGCTGATCAAACCTGACCCCGCCATTTATGCAGCACTCGAAGCAGAAAGCGGCGTCGCGCCACGCCACCTGCTGTTCACAGATGACCGCCCCGAAAACATCGCAGCGGCGCATGCGCGCGGCTGGCAGACGCATCTGTTTGACGGCGCAGCAGGCTTGGCGCAATGTTTACTCACCCGAGGGTTGCTAAGCGAGGACGAGGCACAATGAGCATCACGATGATTCCCTTTGCCGAGGGTGAGGCCAATCTGAATTGGCTCGATCTGTGTGCTGCCTTTCGCGCCGGGCACCAACTGCCCAAGGCTGAGATTGCCGACAGCTTTCTTTATCGCGGCGATGACACCGTGCTGTCCTGCGCGGCATGGATTGACGGGATGGGCATGGCCGTCAAAACTGCCACGATCTTTCCGGGCAATCCGGCCAAGGGCGATCCGATGATCAACGGGGCGGTGAACCTGTATTCAGATCGCGATGGCACGCTTGAGGCGATTGTCGATTTCCACCTGGTGACCAAATGGAAGACCGCTGGCGATAGCCTTTATGCCGCCACCCAACTGGCGCGCCCGGACAGTAAGGCCATCCTGATTGTCGGGGCGGGCACCGTTGGGCGCAACTTGTTTCAGGCCTATTCGGCGGCATTCCCCAAAGCCCGTTTTAGTGTCTGGAACCGCACCCGTGCCAATGCCGAAACGATGGTGGCCGATTGCCCCGGCCTCACCGTCGCCGATGATCTTGAGACCGCTGTCAAAGCCGCAGATATTGTAACCTCCACCACTATGTCGACCGAACCGCTGATCAAAGGCGCGTGGTTTCGCCCCGGTCAGCATATCGATCTGATCGGCGCCTATCGCCCGGACATGCGCGAGGTGGATGACGAGGCGCTGACGCGTGCGCGCCTTTTCGTGGACAGCTATGACACCACCGTTGGTCATATTGGTGAGACCAAGATTCCGATAGAAACCGGTGCGATCAGCCGCGATGATCTGGTGGCGGACTATTACGAGCCTGACAATTTCACGCGCCAAAGCCAGGACGAGATCACGCTGTTCAAAAACGGCGGCGGCGCGCATCTGGACCTGATGACCAGCATTTACATTCTCAACGCATGGAGGGCCGCATGATGGGGTGGGTGTTCCTGATCCTGCTGGCGCTGATCATTGCCCTGCCCTTCATTCGCGAGCGCCGCAAACCGGCGATGGACGCCGAGGCCCGGCGCATCGCGCCTGGTGAATTTGCACAGCTGTCCCGCGGGGTGACCCATTACCAATGGCTGGGGGCTGCGCGCGGCCCGGTGGCGGTCTGTGTACACGGGCTGACCACGCCGTCCTGGGTCTGGGGTCCGATTGCCGCCGGTCTGGGCGCGCTGGGGTTTCGCGTGCTGGTCTATGACCTTTACGGGCGCGGCTATTGCGACCGCCCCGAAGGTCCGCAGGACGCCCCGTTTTTCATCGCGCAACTGGCCGATCTTCTGGAAGATCAGGGGATTGAGGATGATATTACCTTGCTGGGCTATTCCATGGGCGGGGCCATCTCGGCGGCGTTTGGGGCCACATATCCGGAAAAACTGCGCCAGATGGTTCTGATCGCCCCGGCGGGTATGGGGCATGACCTGGACCCGATTGCCCGGGTTGTGAAGGAACGCAAGCGGCTGGGCACCTGGCTGACTTATGCGTTTTACGCCCGCAGTTTCCGCGCCGCCACCGAGGCCGCGCGTGATCTGCCCAGCGCCATCGACAATGTCGTTGATCTGCAATTGCAGGAACTCACCTATCGCGGCTTTGTCCCCGCCATCCTAGCTTCGCTTCGGGGCATGCTGGATGAAGACCTGCATGAACAACACGTCGAAATCAGCCGCGAGAATATCCCCGTGCTGGCGATCTGGGGCAAGGACGACGAGGTGATCCCAATCGGCGGCATGGGCAAGCTGGCCGAATGGAACCGCGCCGCGCGCCACGAGGTGATCGAGGGGGCGGCCCATGGGTTGGCCTATACCCACCCGGATGAGGTAATATATGCCATGCGCGATCTGATGCGCGATTATACCAGCGGCCTTAATGTCTGACTCACTTTTGTGATTTCAAATTTACTGCATTTCTGAATCAATGGCCTCCAGAAGCAAGGAGGTGCTCATGGGTGGGGCAGTCAAGATTACGCGCACAGATATGTCCGCGCAAGATTTGCGTTGTGCTGCAAAGCGAACCAGGGATGGTCGTGTTGTCCGTCGAATACTCGCCATAGCGCTGGTGCTTGACGATGTGGACCGCGCAACAGCGGCCCGTAGCAGCGGTATGGATCGCCAAACTCCCAGAGACCGGGTGCATCGCTACAATGCAGAGGGCCTTGGTGGGCTTTCTGATCGGTGTGGCAAGGGTGCAAAACCACGCCTGTCCCTGGAGCAACAGGCGCTGTTTGTGGCTTGGGTTGAGGCTGGGCCTGACCCGGCAAAAGATGGCGTAGTGCGGTGGCGCTGTGCCGATTTGCAGGTCCGCGTTGAAGAAGAATTCGACGTAAAGCTACATGAACGTACGATTGGCAAGTATCCAGCCAGGCATGGTTTTCGTCGCCTTTCCGTGCGCCCGGAGCATCCCGGAACTGATCCCGCTGCACAGCAGGCTTTTAAAAAAACTTTGCCAGCCTCATAGCCGATACCCTGCCAAAACATGCAAAGGGGAAGCCGCTTGAGGTATGGTTCCAGGATGAAGCCCGCGTCGGGCAGCAAGGACCCCTCACCCGCAAATGGGCCAGGCGTGGAACCCGCCCGCGCGCACCACGTGATACGCGCTGCAAATGGAGCTGTATCTTCGGCGCAGCCTGTCCTGCCTGTGGCACGGCGGCTGGGCTGGTCCTGCCTTACGTCAACGCCGAAGCAATGGGGCTGCATCTCGATGAGATCGCAAAGACAATCGCACCCGGCGCACATGCCTTGCTCATCATCGACGGGGCTGGTTGGCACGGAGCAAAATGCTTGCAGGTGCCAGATAATACTACACTCGTAAAACTGCCCCCATACTCACCGGAATTGAACCCAATGGAAAACGTTTGGGCCTATCTGCGGTCGAACAAACCCGCTGTCTCTGTCTTCGACACATATGAAGACATCCTCGAAAAATGCGCCCGGGCCTGGAACTTCTTTGCGAACGACCCTGAACGCATAACTTCAATCACAGATCGAGAATGGATAAAGGTCAATTAATTGGGCCGTTTGTCAATCGCAGAGTAAAATGGGTCCATGTCGCGGCGTAAAAATGGGCCACTTCGGTTGATGTTTTGTGGCGCTTTTGCACGCGTGCTCGTCACAAAGCTGAAGCGTGCCAAAGCGCATGCTGGCCATAAGGCCAGCATTATTCTGACTGTGATTGCGGGCTGGTTATTTTCGGTTGTTGCGACTGTGTTTGAGCCGATAGCTTTCGCCATTCATCTCGAGGATGTGGACGTGATGGGTTAAACGATCGAGTAGCGCACCGGTCAGCCGCTCAGAGCCAAAGACTTCAGTCCATTCATCGAAGGGCAGGTTCGAGGTTATGATGATGGAGCCGCGTTCATAGCATTGGGATATGACCTCGAAGAGCAGCTCTGCGCCAGATTTGCTGAGCGGTACGAAGCCCAGTTCATCAATGATCAACAGGTTCTGGCTGGTCAGTTGCTTTTGAAGGCGCTGCAATCTCCGCTCATCTTGAGCCTCGATCAGATCATGGACTAATGCCGCAGCCGTTGTGAAGCGCACCTTCAGTCCTCTTTGACATGCAGCCAGCCCAAGTCCCAGGGCGATGTGTGTCTTGCCCGTGCCTGACGGGCCGAGCGCGATGATGTTCTCCCTGCGATTAACGTAATCGCATCGTGCCAGATCCATCGTCAGGGGCTTGTTCAAGCTTGGCATGATCTTGAAGTCAAAGCTATCCAAGCTCTTGGTGCTGGGGAACTTCGCCGCTTTGATGCGCCGTTCAATCATCCGGCGTTCGCGGTCGATCAATTCCATCTCACACAGCCGCGCCAGATAGTGGATGTGATCTTTGTTCTCTGCAGCACAGAGCTGCGCCTGTTTGGCATACTCGCCTTGGAACGTTGGCAGTCGCAGTTGTTTAAGATGATGCCGTAGAAGAATCCGAGGGGCTTCGGTCATGCCGCGGTCCTTCCCATCAAGCTCATGTAACTGGATGGGCGTGTTGTGCCGACATTGGCCTTGGGCAAGTATGGATAGAAGTCCAAATCCAATCGTGGTGGCCGCTTCTCAACCCGACACAGTACAAGGTGTTTTACGGCGTCATAGCCAATTGCACCCATATCTATTGCCTGCTGGATTGCGCCTTGCACAACATCCATTTCGAAGGTCTCCAAAAGGCGCAAGACTTGAACGTATTCTCGCTTGCCCGGCTTACCCATTCTGGCTTCAAGCAGTCGGTGCAGCGTGGCAAATACATCTGGCAAATGCCAACCCTGCAAAGGCGCGGCCTGATCCAGGGCACCCACCTTTTGTTCAAGCAGGGGCAAAAAGTGCAATGGGTCAAAGACCATATCCGCTGATGTGTAGGATCGTTTGTGCCGCGCAATAATCTCATTGCCGCAGCCGATGATAACCTCATGCACAAACCCACGCACATGAACATCGTGGTGCGCATAGGCTACTGGCACCGAGTAATCATTGCTGCGATAGCGCACCATTGAGATCGACGTTGCACGCGTGCTGACGTGATCGCAGGCTTCATATTCTGCGACGGGCAATCCCATCAGAGCATCCAAATCCGACATCAGGCGTGCGCCTATGGTTTGGGTGTGACCCCGCAACGTATCGGCCTGACGTGCTAAACACTTCTCTTCCAAATGTGCGTTCAGATCATCAAAGCTGTCATAGCGAGGTGCGGGAACCATGAAGTTGCGGCGGGTGTATCCAACCATGCCCTCAACGTTGCCTTTATCGTTCCCTCGCGCGGGTCTGCCAAACTTGTCATCAAACAAGTAATGCGACTGCAGTTCCGTAAACCGACGTGTGCGGATGCGCGTCTTATCCCCGAGTATCCGAGCCACGGCGATCTTGGTATTGTCGTAGAGAATGGATTGCGGAATGCCGCCAAAGAATGCAAAGGCGGACACATGGCCATCGCAAAACGCCTCGGTTGTCTCAGCTGGATATTCCTTCACAAACACCGCATCAGAATGTGGCAAGCTCATCACGAAGAAGTGGATCTTGCATTCCACGCCACCGATCACGCCCAGCGTCTCACCAAAATCAACCTGCGCATGGCCCGGCCGATGCGACAACGGCACAAACACCTCTTTGGTGCGCCGTTTTTGCTCGCGCACGTAATAGGTCACCGTGGTCAGGCTGCCGGCATATCCATGCTCATCGCGCAGCCGTTCAAAGATGCGCTTGGCCGTGTGTCGCTGCTTTTTGATCAGGGCTTTGTCTGTGCGCAGTATCTCATCGACCACACCAACATAACCATCAAGCGTTGGCCGCCGAGGCGCTTCCGACCGACGATACCCAGGCGGAAGTTCATGGCGCAGCATCTTCGCGATCGTCTTACGATCTTTGTTCTCTAATCTGTCAATGCGTGTTTCCTGAGTTTCCTGCTTTTGATGTCAGAGGTTGCCTTTGTTCTCTTCGAACTCTGAGGTTCATGATGGGGTTGGCTGGGTGTGGGTCGGCAATGTTGAAACCGCAATCATACCGTTGGTCTTGGCTGTTGCTACAGAATCGGCGCCGTGTCTCACGCCCTCCCTCGGGCATCGTCCCAGATGGGAACTTTGATTTAGGAATCCTCGTTGTCGCCTCGTAAGCCTTACGCGGACTGGAAGTCAGTTTTGTCTCGCATAATGGCATGAAGTATGATTGCCAGACGACGCGCCAGAGCCACTCGGGCCTTTCTCATCGTTGAGCGCGCACCGATTGCGAGGGCCCATGTCTTCAATTTGAGCGGAGCGGCATACCGCGTCAGCATCACATTGGCGGCCTCATAGAGAAGCGTTCTGACGCGCACGTCGCCCCGCTTTGAGATGCTGCCCGTGTAGTCGATTTCACCAGATTGATGCCGTCGCGGCACCAGTCCAAGATACGCCCCCACATCACGCGATTTCCTGAAACGCGACGGATCATCAATTGCTGCGGCAAAGGCCAATGCTGTGATCGGACCGACCCCTGGTACCGTCATAAGGCGCTGGCAGACTTCGGATTTGCGGGTCATCTTTTTGATGTCGCCATCAATGGCTGCAACCGCCGCGAGGATTGCTTCGCGTGCTGCGAACAGTCCGCAAATTGCGGCATGGAGGCCAGGCACTCCATCGCTAACTTTTAGCGCCGCGTTTTTGAATGCCGGAGACAAAGCTCGTGGCAGCCGCACGCCGAAGACGACGACCAGACCGCGGATCTGATTGTCGAGCGTCACACGCTGTCCGACCAGCTTCTTGCGGGCTGCGATCAGCGACCGGATTGCGTGCGCTGACAGTGATTTGACATGGGTCGGCTTGTAGAATCCCGTCCGCGCCAGGTGTGCCAAACCGCGGGCATCATTGCGGTCCGTCTTGTGGCCGGCCAGAGATTTAAGGGCCTGATATGCTTGCCTGCTCTCGATGCAAACAACCGGGACACCAAGCTCCGTCAGCCCATGGTAAAGCATTGGTGCCATCCGTCCCGTTTCAAATACAACTTTGGCACATGGTGGTCCAGAAGCGAGGAAGTCAGCGATCGCTTTTGGTGTTGAGCTCGCTTTTCCTTCACGAATAAGGGCCCCTTCACGATCCAGAATGCAGATATGCGTCTCTTCCATGGACACATCCAAACCAGCAAAATATTCCATTGGTCAGTCTCCTTTTCAATTGCATGTGCATCCAGAATAACAGGGGTAACTGAGTGCTGATCCTGATTACGCCATGTTGAAAAACCGCGCCGCTTCTCGGCCAGACATACCGTCCTTCAAACAAGCACGGCGCACACGACTATAAATATCCACAGAATACATCTCCCGCCCTCCGAATAAACGAAGGGCACAAACTGGCGGACTTTTACTCCGCTACAACTGCGATATGCAGCCGCTTCTGTGGCCCAATATTGCTCCGCGTTTTACACTGTGCCGTATGGGGGACAACACCCTCGTTTTGGGCCACCGCGTCAACGAATGGTGCGGGCATGCGCCGGTTCTGGAAGAGGACATTGCCCTTGCCAACATCGCCCTGGACCTGATCGGTCAAACGCAGATGTGGCTGGGCCTCGCTGCCGAGGTTGAGGGCAAAGGCCAAACGGCGGATGCTCTGGCGATGCTGCGCGACGTGTGGGATTTCCGCAATGTCCTGCTTGTTGAACAACCCAACGGCGACTTTGGCCAGACCATGATGCGCCAGTTCCTGTTCGACAGTTGGCATTTGGCAATGCTGACCGAGCTTACCAAGTCATCCAATGAACAGATCTCCGCGATCGCCGCGAAATCCGTCAAGGAAGTGCAGTATCACGTTGAACGCTCTGGTGACACGGTCATCGGGCTGGGTGACGGCACCTCCGAGAGCCATGACCGGATGCAAAAAGCGCTCAACCTGCTCTGGCCCTATATGGGCGAGATGTTTGTCGCTGACGCGGTGGATGAGGCCATGGCGGCCGCCGGTATTGCACCGGATCTATCCGACCTGCGCGCCACGTTCGACGCCCACGTCGGCCCGGTTCTGGCAGAAGCCACGCTTGTCATTCCCGATGACGGCTTTGCACACAAGGGCGGCAAGGCCGGCTTGCAGCATTCTGAGCACCTCGGCCACATCCTGACACAGATGCAGTGGCTGCAGCGCGCCTACCCCGGAGCCCAGTGGTAAGATGAAACCGGCGACGGAAGAGATCTGGGAGTGGCTCGACGCGGTCCCCGATCCCGAGATTCCCGTGATCTCGGTGGTGGATCTGGGGATCGTGCGGGGCATTGACTGGGATGGCGATACCCTTGAGGTTGCCGTCACACCGACCTATTCGGGTTGCCCGGCCACCAGCGTGATTTCGATCGACATCGAGACGGCACTGCATGATCGCGGCCTGAAAAACGTGCGGATCAAAACTCAGATCAGCCCGCCCTGGAGCACGGATTGGCTCTCGGACAAGGGGCGCGCCAGGCTGACGGATTACGGCATCGCACCCCCGCGCGCCGCGGGCGGACCGGAATGCTGCCTGCGCTGCAAATCGACCAATGTCACCCGGATCAGCCAATTCGGATCGACCCCGTGTAAGGCGCAATGGCGGTGTGCCGACTGCCTTGAACCCTTCGACTATTTCAAATGTATCTGAGGAGCACATGTGATGGCACGTTTTTTTCATCAATTGTCCGTCACTGACGTCGCAAAGACCATCCGCGACGCGGTTGTCGTGACGCTGAAGCCAGTTAACGGCAGTGATTTTGACTTTATTCAGGGCCAGTATCTGACCTTTCGTCAGGACTTTGACGGAACCGAAGTGCGGCGCTCGTATTCCATCTGCGCCGGTAAGGATGACGGCGTGTTACAGGTCGGCATCAAGAAGGTCGAAGGCGGCGCGTTCTCCACGTGGGCCAACGAAGCACTTGCACCCGGCATGACCCTCGAAGCGATGGAGCCGATGGGCAGTTTCCATACGCCAATCATGCCGAGCGAACCCAGGAACTACCTCGGTTTTGCCGGTGGGTCGGGCATCACCCCTGTTCTGTCGATCATGAAAACCGTTCTCGCGCGCGAGCCCGGCAGCACCTTTACGCTGGTCTATGCCAACCGCCGCGTCAGTACGATCATGTTCCGTGAAGAGCTGGAAGATCTCAAGAATTTCTACATGGGTCGCCTGACCGTGATCCATGTTCTGGAAAGCGATGCGCAGGATATCGACCTGTTCACCGGTCGGGTGAACGCGGAGAAGTGCAAGGCCCTGTTCGAGTACTGGATCGACATCGAAAGCGTCGATACCTCCTTTATCTGCGGCCCTGAGCCGATGATGCTGGGCATCGCAGCAGCCCTGCGCGATCACGGGCTGAGCGATGATCAGATCAAGTTCGAGCTTTTCGCCAGCGCCCAGCCCGGACGCCTGAAACGTAAAGCCATCAGTACCGCAAACGGTGCGGCGGCCAAATCGACGGAGGCCACGATCACGATGGACGGCTCCGCGCGCAGCTTCACAATGGACAAGGATCAGTCGATCCTCGACGCCGCGCTGGAGAACGCGCTGGATGCGCCCTATGCCTGCAAGGCCGGGGTCTGCTCCACTTGCAAGTGCAAGGTACTGGAGGGTGACGTCGAGATGGTCGCGAACCACGCGCTTGAGGATTACGAAGTGGCACAAGGCTATGTCCTGTCGTGCCAATCCTTCCCTGTCACCGACCGTGTGGTCGTGGACTACGACCAATAGGAGCCAAGCTCATGTCCGAAACGATGGATGTCACCGAGTATCTTGCGCAGGGCGGTCGTTTGAGCAACCCCGCAAACGTGCCCACGCGCTACCGCGCTGAGCTGATGAAAATTATGGCCACCTTCGTGGACAGCGAGCTCGCTGGCGCTGCGGGCTTTGCTGACGTGATCAACGCGGACCCCGGTATCAAGGAACGCATCGCCGCCGCATGCATCGTTCTGGAAAAGACCGACAACGCCGATAAGGTGCTGACGCTCATGGGGCAGTTTGGCGCGAATACGGATCGCTATGCCAACCATCACCCCTGGTCAGATCGTCTGCCGCGCGATACTGCGCCCGGCACGGCGCGCAACGCCCATGACATGCGGCTTTCGGTCCTGAACTATCCGCTGGATGGCTGGACTGATGCGGTGGTGATGAACATGCTCATGGGGCTCGCCGTCGGTGTGCAACTGTCGGAATTCCTGACCTCGTCCTACCAGCCCTTTGCCGAGGCCATTCGAGAGGTCGCACCCATTGAAAAGCGCCACACCGAACTCGCCATCGAAGGCTTAGAAAAATTGATCGCGCAGGGCGAAAAAGACGCCGTGACTCAGAGCGTCGCTTATTGGTGGCCACGGGTGAACGAAAGCTTTGGCGCAGGTGTGTCCGCGCGTGGAGAAGCGCTTAAAGCCATGGGCCTGCGCAGCAAAAGCAATGCAGATCTGCGCGATGCATGGATCGAGAGTGCGACAGCGGCCCTAAAGGACTTGGGATTGGATCGCCCCGGAACGGCGCCCTAGGTGAGAGACATGCCGGTGCGCGCGGCTCACAGACCCCGCACACCGGTGAGCGTGAGCTTGGTGATAAGTCGGGCATATTCGTCGCGCGCCTTTTGGTCTGCCGGACTGTTCCACATATAGAACCAATTCAGCATCCCGAAAATTGACATCACAGTGGCACGAAGTTTGCGCCTGTCGCCCTCGAACACCTCCGGCGCGATGGCAGACACGACGTTGCTCAACTGCGTCACCAGGTCCCGCTGATACGTTTTCAGGATGGTCTGTTGATCGTCCGGCAGCAGCGGGATGCCCTCGGTCTGAATCTTGTGTTCATGATCCATGCCTTCATAGGCACGCAGGGTTTCCACCACGATGAGGCCCAGCTGATCTGACGGGTCAAGCCCCGCCATATCCATGCCGATGATACGATCACGCAGCTCCGACAAATAGGTGTCGAGAATGTCAAACAGCAGCGCATCCTTGCTGCTGTAATAGTGGTAAATGTTAGCTTTCGAGATACCGCAATCCTTGGCCACCTGAGACATCGAAGCCCGCGCGAAACCTTGATTGGCAAACACACGAGCGGCGATTTTCAGGATATGAGTCCGTTTCTCGTCGTGGTCTTTTGCTATGGGACGCGACACGTCTATTCCTTGTTACGATTGTCCACGACGCGGACGGCTTTGCCCTGGCTACGTTCAACAGATCCGGGATCACCAACTACAATTTCTGTGGACACCCCGACCATATCTTTGATGTGCTTGGTCAACATACGGGCCGCTGCGGTTTTCGACAACTCATCTGCAGCATCCGGGTTTGCTTCCACAAAAACACGCAGCGCATCCATACGACCTGATTTATACAGCTCGATCTGGAAGTAGGGCGCAAGACCACCGGTGGCCATGACTTGTTCCTCGATCTGGGTCGGAAAGACATTGACACCGCGCAGGATGATCATGTCATCGGAACGTCCGGTGATTTTTTCCATCCGTCGCATGCTGCGGGCGGTGCCGGGCAACAGCCGGGTCAGGTCGCGCGTGCGATAGCGAATCATCGGCATGCCTTCCTTGGTCTCATCGGCATGCCTTCCTTGGTCAGCGTGGTAAAGACCAACTCGCCTTTCTCTCCATCTTCCACAACGTCACCTGTCGCGGGATTGATGATTTCAGGATAGTAATGATCTTCCCAGACGTGCAACCCGTCTTTGGTTTCCACACATTCATTGGCCACGCCCGGCCCCATGACCTCGCTCAGCCCGTAGATATCGACGGCATGCATGTCGAACGCCTCTTCGACTTCCTTGCGCATCGCATTGGTCCAGGGCTCAGCGCCAAAGACACCCACCTGAAGCGACGATCTCCGCGGATCGAGGCCCGCCTTGTGAAAGCCTTCGAGGATGTTGAGCATGTAAGACGGCGTGACCATAATGCCTGCGGGCTTAAAGTCAGTAATCAAACCAACCTGCTTTTCGGTTTGGCCGCCACCTGTCAACGGCGGAGTAAAATCCGGCCACTGGGGCGGAGCAAAAGTCGGCCAGTTTGTGGAGTGCGCCTTGGGGCGTGTGGCCACCAATCAGCAAGCACGTTCCAAGGCGCATTGGCCGTCAGGCCGATTGTTCAGTTGTCAGGTTGAAGGGTTGGCAATACGTGCGCGGCTCTGATTGAGGCGGTAGCTTTCGCCGTTCATCTCGAGGATGTTGACGTGATGTGTCAGCCGGTCCAGGAGCGCGCCGGTCAAGCGTTCGGTGCCGAATGTCTCGGTCCATTCCTCGAAGGGCAGGTTCGATGTGATCAGGGTTGAGCCACGCTCGCAGCGCTGAGAGATCAGCTCGAACAGAAGCTCGGCGCCGGTTTTGCTCAAGGGGACGAAACCCGGCTCGTCGATGATCAGCAGTTTGACCTTGGCCCGTTTGCGCTGAAGCTGCAGGAGGCGTTTCTCGTCGCGGGCCTCCATCATCCCGTGCACGAGAGCTGCGGCGGTTACGAAGGCGACAGGCAACCCTTTCTGGCAGGCGGTCAGCCCCAACCCGAGAGCGACATGGGTTTTGCCGGTTCCCGACAAGCCAACGACAGACTGCCCGCTTTCCGGGATCTGAGGTTCGGATTTGTTATCCGTTTCATCCTCGGGCGGGACAGGTGGTGCAGGTGGTCGCGCGATCGTGTCGTGGTGGAGCCGCGCATCTGACGATTGTTCAATGTGACGGAACGCTGGCAAAGATCCCCGCCTGGATGACCGAGGAGGGATCGGGAGAGGCGGTGGTCGTTCGTGATCCTGCGCTTTCGGTTGCGGCGCTCCTCGAGGCCCGCGCAATAGTGGATCGCTCCTTACGCTTGCCGGGCGGGGAATCATCCCCGGACAACGGAGGCGAGAATGACAGCAACCAATCCTCTTCAACTGCATCTGTTCGATGCCAGCCCCGATCCCGCAACGATCCCGCAACGATCCCGCTGGACCGCCGACGGCGTCTGCTGACGCTCACGGGAGCGCTTCTGAGCGAAGCCGCGCGCGACATGACGGACCTGGAAGACCCGTCTGCGGCGAGGGAGACACAGGATGAGTAACGTTGGCTCTGATCATCTGGCGCGCCAGGCCATCGTGTATGTCCGGCAATCGACCGCGGGCCAGGTCGCGCATAACCTTGAAAGCAAACGGCGCCAGTACGCTCTTGTGGAGCACGCCCGCCAGCTTGGATGGACCGATGTAGAGGTCATCGACGATGATCTTGGCCGCTCGGGTTCCGGCGTCGCACGGCCCGGTTTCGAGAAGCTTCTCGCCCGGATCTGCGAGGGCCGTGTTGGTGCGGTGGTGTCGATCGAAGCCTCGCGGTTGGCGCGCAATGGCCGCGATTGGCACACGCTGCTGGAGTTTTGCGGTCTGGTTTCCACGCTCATTGTCGATGAAGATGGGGTCTATGATCCGCGCCATCCCAATGACCGCCTGCTGCTCGGTATGAAAGGGACCATGAGCGAGATGGAACTGTCGATCCTTCGGCAACGGTCCCACGAGGCGCTCCGCCGGAAGGCACGCCGCGGTGAGCTGTTCATGACGGTTGCCATTGGCTACGTGCGCATCGGCCGGGATCGGATCGACAAGGACCCTGACCGGCGGGTCCAGGACGCCATTGGATTGGTGTTTGCCAAATTCGACGGGATGCGGTCCGTCCGGCAGGTACATGTGTGGCTCCGGCAAGAACAGATCTCGCTCCCGGCGGTTGTCCACGGATCGGCCGGGCGCGAAATCCGGTGGAAACTGCCCGTCTACAACACGGTCCTGCACATCCTCAACAACCCGATCTATGCCGGGGCCTATGTGTTTGGCCGCACCGGCTCGCGCACGGTGATCGAGGACGGACGCAAGCGTGTGATTCAGGGGATACGCAAGCCACAGGAAGACTGGGATGTTTTGATCCCCGATCATCATGATGGTTATATCAGCTGGAATACCTACGAGAGGAACCAGCGATTGATTGCGGACAACGCCACAGGAAAGTTCGGCCCGGGGCGCGGTGCCGTACGGCGTGGCGAAGCTCTTCTGGCCGGGCTTCCGAGATGCGGCCATTGCGGGCGCAAACTTCACGTCGCCTATTCGGGCAAGGGCGGCAACACCGGCCGCTATCATTGCCGCGGCAGCCAGTTCAATCACGGTGGCGCGCGCTGCATCTCGTTTGGTGGCATGCGGGTCGATCAGGCAATCGGCGCCGAAATCATCGCGCGGTTGCAACCGCTCGGCATCGAGGCGGCACTCGAGGCAGAGGTGGCCCAGGGTCAGGCACATGGGGAGAAGCGCCATCAGCTTGAGCTGAGCCTGAAGCAGGCGCGCTACGAGGCCTCCCGTGCCCGGCGCCAGTACGATGCGGTCGATCCCGACAATCGTCTGGTGGCGGGAGAACTGGAAGCGCGCTGGAATGCGCGGCTTGGCGCGGTCACCGCGCTCGAGGATCAGATCAAGGCGCATGATGCGGCGGCCCTGTCGCAAAAGGCGAGCACCGCAGATCGCGACAGGCTGTTGAGCCTAGGGGCCGATCTTGAGCGTGCGTGGACAAGCCCAGGTGCTGCACCTGCCACCAGGAAACAGATCATTCGCACTCTGGTCGAGGAGATCATTGCCCGCGTTGACGGAGAGACGATCGAGCTTGTTGTCCGCTGGCAAGGCGGCGCACATTCCGCTCTGGCTGTCCGCAAGAACCGCAGCGGCCAGCACCGCTGGAGTACCGACCGGGATATCGTCGATCTCGCACGTGCGCTGGCCCGTCTCATGCCTGACAAGCTGATTGCCGCAACTCTCAACCGGGCAGGCAAGGTGACCGGCTGCGGTCACGGATGGGCGCAATCGCGGGTATGCAGTCTGCGCAATCACCATCAGATCGATGTCTATCGTGAAGGCGAACGCCAGGAGCGCGGTGAGATGACACTTGACGAAGCAGCCGAGGTCTTGGCAATCAGTGCATCAAGCGTCCGCCGCCTGATCCAGGAAGGCCGGCTGCCGACGCAACAATTCTGCAAAGGTGCCCCCTGGATCATCAAAATGGACGACCTGGGCAGGAACGATGTCATTGAAGCAGCGGACAAAAGGCGCGGCAGCCGCCCGCCGTCTCAAAATCCGCATCAAAAAACACTTGTCTTATAGAGACATAGCGAGGTGGGCATTATGAATCAGGATCGGACGGGCCGAGCGCGATGACGTTCTCCCTGCGCTCGATCCATTCACAGCGCGCCAGTTCCAGCACCATCATCTTGTTCAGACCGGGGATGGCCGTAAAGTCGAAGCTGTCGAGGCTTTTGACGGTTGGAAACTTTGCCGCCTTGATCCGGCGCTCGACCATGCGCCTCTCCCGATCGATTGGTTCCAGCTCGGTCAGCCGGGCTGGATAGCGCACATGATCCAGGCCTTCCGCCGCACAAATGCGCGCTTGCTTGTCATGCTCGCGCAGGAAGGTGGGCAGGCGCAGAGTCTTGAGGTGGTGTGTCAGCGGCAGTTCGGATGCATCCGTCATGCGTCACCTCCTGACAGAAGGCTCATACAGGAAGAAGCCGAGGTGGTGGCGATGTTGGTTCCGGGCAGGAACGGATAGACATCCAAATCCAACCTCGGGGGCCTTCGCTCGACGCGGCACAGGACGAGGTGCTTGATCGCATCGAAGCTGACCGCCCCCATTCGCAGGGCGTCTTTGACGGCAAGATGCAGCACCTCCAGCTCGAACCGTTCCGACAGGCGCAGGACCTGGACATACTCCCTTTTGCCCGCCTTGCCCTGCCGGGCTTCCAGCAAGCGCCGGAGCGTGGCGAAGGCGTCAGGCAGTTCCCAACCCTGCAAGGGCGCAGCCTGATCGAAGGACATGATCCTGCGCTCGATCAGCGGCAGGTAATGCAGCGGGTCGAACACCATGTCACCGCTGTCATAAGAGCGGGGATGATCGGCGATCACCTTCAGTGGCGCAACCGATAACGACGCGGATCACGAAGCCCTTGATCCAGACCGCGCGGTGGCCATATGCGACCGGCACCGAGTAGTCGTTACCGCGATACCGCACCACCGATGTCGATGTGACCTGGCCACTTTGCAACTCACAGGCCTCGAAGGGTGCGCCGGGCAAATCCTGCATTGCCGCCGGATCGGCTTGCAGCCGTTCGCCGATGCTGGCCTTGTGTCCGCGCAGGACATCGTCCTGCCGTTTGCGGCATTGCTCTTCCAGGTGAGCGTTGAACGCATCCCGGTCCGGAAAGGACGGGATCGGCACCATGAAGTCGCGCCGCCCGTAGCCGACCAACCCCTCGACCGCTCCCTTGTCGTTCCCCTTGCCGGGACGGCCGTAGTGATCCCGGACCACATAATGCGACAGCATTGCGCTGAACCGTTGGGTTCTTTGCCGGGTGCCGTCCGGCAGGATCCGCGCCACCAGGCAGCGGTCATTGTCATGGAGGATCGACAGGGGAACCGCCCCAAAGAAAGCAAAGGCATGCACATGCCCATCCAGCCAGGCCTCGGTGGTTGCCGCAGGATAGGCCCGGATAAAACACGCATCGCTCTGCGGCAGATCAAAGGCGAAGAAGTGCGCCTTCCGCTCAACGCCGCCAATCACGACAGGCGCTTCACCAAAATCCGCCTGCGCATGCCCGGGCGGATGGCTGAGCGGCACGAACATCTCTTTGCCAGAGCGCTTCCTGGCCCGGACGCAGTCTTTGACGATTGTGTATCCGCCATCAAAGCCGCACTCGTCGCGCAGCCTCTCAAAGATACGCTTTGCGGTGTGGCGCTGCTTGCGCGGACGCGCTTTGTCCTCAGTAAGCCATTGGTCGATCTGGCAGGTGAACGCATCCAGCTTCGGGCGCCTAATCGGCGCTGTCCGCCGATACCCCGGTGGCTCCGAATAGGCCAACATCTTCGCAACACTGTCTCGGCCAATCCCAAAATCCCGGGCAATCCGACGCCCGCTCAACCCATCCTGAAAATGAGCCTGACGCACCTTCAAATACAATTCCACGGTGAAAATCCCCCGGCCCTCCCATCAAACGAAAGGGCAAAAGTGGACGACTTTTACGCCGCCCGCGACAACACAACGACGCCGCTACCCTGGCCGAGTATTGCTCCGCCGATTACATGTCGTGGCGACGGCTGGAAAGACAGCCGGGGTCTTGGCGGCTATATCAACTGAACCTCCTCCGACTAAAGTCAGAGGGTTCAGTGGTTCATGAGCGCCTTCGGCGCACGTTTGAATGTTTTTCCGACTAAAGTCGGAGGCTTTAGACCAGATTGTGGAAAGTAAAATGGCGGCTAAAACAGTAGGGTTTTCGATCTTCCAAGCGTTTTTGGGAAGCCTCGCCTCAAGCCTGTCGAGGAATTCGCGGATAAGGAATTTGGTGGCCCCAGAACCGGGCTTTTCCGTACAGAACCGGTGGATCACAAGAAGTTCTTTTTGCAAAGTGGTCTGACGTCGCGCCAGCGATAGCGATAGCGCATCGATTGGGAATGTCCGAAGCTCTGTGTATGGGGTTTGAAGAGCGCGACGTTTTGGATGCCCCCAGCTTCATACCAAAGACATTTAGGCACTCAGAAACTGCCTTCAGACCTTTCGCACAGTCCGCATCTGATTTGGCAAATATCCTGAAGTCGTCACGATACCTTAGTATGATGATGTCTTGAGAACCTTCGAGTTTCTTGCTGATAAATGTGTCGCAGTATCCTAGGATTAGCTCCGCGACCAAATGAGAGAGCAATGATGCTTGTGGTACTCCATTGGTCTGACCTTCTCTCGAACTCCTAATGAGCCAATCCAATTGATTTCCAACTAAGCAGAGATTCTTGACTTGTCCCACGGATGGTCTTTGCGCTCGCTATTTCGGTTTTTGACGCTGTGGTGAATGGTGTTTTCGAGGTCGTCGATATCGCTGAACGTCTGGTGTGCCGGTTCGGTCGCTTTGAGCGCTTTCCATGCCGGTTCGATGTCGTTGAGCTCGGGAGCATATTCAGGCAGCCATTCAACGGTAAGCCAATGATCACGTTCTTCCAGCGCCGTGCGGGTCAGCTTGCCGGTATGGACCGGTCCGTTGTCCAGAACCGGTACAACAGGCTTCTCCGGCCTGCCCGGTGCCGGAGCAAAAAGCCGATCCAGTTCAGCCGGCGAGTCAATGAAATCACTTGAACGCCTGGTGCGCGACGTGGTGACGGTGAGTCGGTTCGCGGCATAATCAAGCGCGCCCATTATGGCGATCCTTGATGCCTGACCAGGCGCGGGAATGCGCAAATCAGTGCCGCGACGCGCCCACGCACGGGCCAGATAAGGATGTGTCAAAGCCTCGCTCTCATCAGCAAAAAGAAGCATGATGTCTCCGGCCCTTGCCTGTTGTTTCAAAAGCCTGAGCCGTACCCCCGCACGATCCACGGCCTGCGCATCCTGTCGGCCTTTCAGGGTATGCCGGGGCCTTTTGTAGACAAAGCCCCCTTTTTGAGAGCCTTCGACAGTTGCGGGCGACTGATCGGGATGCCCTCACACCGCTCAACCTCGGCGGCCAGCCGTGACAATGTCCAGTCGGGGCGATCCTGCGCCGATGCTTCAAACAGTGG
This sequence comes from Roseovarius sp., assembly GCA_965207105.1. GTDB lineage: Bacteria > Pseudomonadota > Alphaproteobacteria > Rhodobacterales > Rhodobacteraceae > Roseovarius. The sequence continues at coordinate 82,484 of CBDBLS010000041.1, forward strand.
CGCGGCCACACGCAAAGCGGTTTGTGTCTTTACCGGCTCCGTACCGGGTGCCCTGCGGACCCTCACCGCATCAATCCCGCCCTTCATGAAATCACTGCGCCACTGGCGGACCGTATCCTCGCGAACACCAAAAGCCTGCGCAATCCGACCCGCTGTCCAGCCTTCCAGCGTCAGAAGAACAGCCCGCGCCCGATCCGCCTCACCACGATCCAAACTCCCGGACAAGGTTTTGAGCGCATCCCGATCTGCCTGCGTTGCTCTGACCTTCGATGTTCCCGCCATTGCGCTCCTCCCACATATGCGAAGGCTGAATCACAGGCAAGACCGTGGGACAAGTCAAAAAAAGATGCTTAGGTTCAGTTTGCGGTGTTTTTTTGCATGATCACGCCCGTGCAGTGCCCATGCAATTGCGTGGGTGTAGATAGAGGGATAGCAGTTGGAAACGTCAGTCAGGCTAACATGGCTGAATTCTAGAGACAGCTCTAAAGACCTTTGCTCAATTGTCTTCCACCATGTCAAAATCTGCTTCTTCTTGGGCTTTGGGTCTTCATCAAGGTCAACAACAGGCAGCGAGCAACACTCAACGATGCCACCAGAAAACGACTTGAACCGTTCTTGAACGGATTTCCAATTTTTTTCCTGTGTAAGGACATCAATACACTTGGCGTAAATCAAGGCTCAATTAGGGCCTGTTGACATTCGGGGTTCCCATTTTGCCTGAAGTCTGATTCAAGCTTCCAAAATGGAGGTGTTGATGGACGCAAATCGTTTGGCTGTTTCCGATGAGCTTTGGGAGAAGATTGAGCCGCCTATACCGGGCAAGGCAGGCGATCCGGGTGTTACCGCGCGCAATAATCGCCGGTTTATGGAAGCAGTATTATGGCGCGTACGCACAGGGTCCCCATGGCGGGATTTGCCCAAAGAGTTTGGCAACTGGAACAGCCAGTTCAAGCGATTTCGTCGATGGGCCAGGAACGGCGTGTTCGAGAGTCTTTTCAATGCCATGAGTGGCGAGCCGGACCTGGAATATGCCCTTATCGACGGGACGATTGTTCAAGCTCATCAGAAGGCTTCGGGCGCAAAAGGGGGACTCAACACCAGGCTATCGGACGCTCTCGCGGCGGACTGACGACCAAGGTCGTGGCCTTGGTCGATGCGCTCGGTAACCTGTTCCGGTTTCTGCTTTTGCCGGGACAGGCACACGACATGAAGGGGGTCGCTCCTCTGATCAAGGGGGCTTCCTTTGGGGCGTTGCTGGCCGACAAAGCCTTCGACGCCGACTGGCTCCTGCAAGACCTTGATGAGCGTGGCGCAACCGCTGTCATCCCGCCCAAATCGAACCGAAAAGTTCAACGGGACTACGATACCCACATGTACAAGTGGCGCCATCTCATCGAAAACTACTTCGCAAAGATCAAGGAATTCAGAGGCATAGCAACGCGATACGACAAGACTGATACAAGCTACGCTGCCAACTGGCACCTCTGTGCCATGCTCATTGCAACACGATGATTGTCAACAGACCCTAGCATTGATTATGCGTGCCAACCTGTAATAGAACACACCATGAACAAAATTATGGGGTGCGGCACATGGATCATCAAGCTTTTTTTTGGTGTGGCTCAACGAGATCGACGACCTTTCATCGAAACAACGGACTGAAACCGGACGGCTCGTTGCCGGGGTATCGTCGCTGGAAAGCGTGATCGATCTCCCTGAGGCGAATGTTCGCGAGGGGCGTATCTGTCCGCACTGTGCTTCGGGCGGTGCGATCATCAGGGGCCATGCAAGTGGCCTGACGAGGTTCTTTTGCAAAGGCTGTCGCAAAACCTTCAGCGCGCTGACCGGGACGCCGCCTGCCCGCTTGCGCCACAGGGACAGATGGGCAGGGTTCGCAGCTTCCCTGCGCGACGGCGAAACGGTAAAGGCGTCCGACGGGCGTTGTATGGTGGCCGACACCACAGCTTTTCGCTGGCGTCATCGCTTTCCTGAGGCCGTAACGGTCGGTGCGGTCAGGCTGTGCGGAATCGTCGAAGCCGACGGGACGTTCTTTCCGCGCAGCCGGAAAGGGGACCGTAATCTCTCTCGAAAAGCCCGCAAACGCGGGGGAAAGGCCTCAAAACGCGGATTGTCGAAGGAGCAGGTTCCGGTCCTCGTTGCGGTCGACCGATCAGGCACCGCCATCAGTGCTGTCTTGCCTGCGGTGACAGCCGAACATCTCAAAACGGTTCTGCAGCCACGTCTTGATGGGGACGCTCTCCCGGTGACCGATGGCTGCACCGGTTACCCGCCCTGCGCCGCAGAAACGGGCGTCAGCCATGAAAGTCTCGACCGGACCGCCGGAGAACGTGTCCGTGGTGAATTGCACATTCAAACCGTGAACAGTCGGCATGAGCGGTTAAAGACCTTTCCGCGCCGCCATCGGGGCATCGCGACCAAATACCTGGACAGCTGCCTTCGGTGGTTCCACCTTGCCGTCCTTCCGAGCCACCAAACGCCGCGCGCGATACTTGCCGCCGCCGCAGGCATCCTGCCTGTAACACGCCACGCATAATCAATGCTAATTGAGCCTAAATCAAAGGGTGCATCAATTCGAACGGACGCCAGCCGATGTCACCATCTTTGTTGTACATCAGGACATAGTTTAGCCCTTCCTCCCGTTCCGGTTTCCAACCTGCAAGCTCCTTCAGTTCAAGGTTTTCAGCTTCGACAAGGGAATGCTCCAACAGTGGTTGGAAATTGAAATGCGGAGGCAACTCCATATCAAAATATGATGCCGAACGGCAAAAATACTCTCGTGCTTCCTGCGCGGTCAGTTCGTTAATATGAGTTGGTTTTTCCACAATAAACTTCATCTGTTAGTACTGAAATACAAGGCAACTGAATTGCATAGTAGTGAAGACTGAGCGCATGAGTAGCCCAAAATGGCAGTGGCCTTGGATACCATCGTCAAGTCGGCTGCCTGCGGTTCACGGCGACCAAGATTTATTTGTCGACGGACTATGTGGCGGTTATTGACCACGTGCGACACAAAAGGCACAACAACATCAGCGGATGGATCGCAAAATACGCTACCCTGTGCACTACCCCGAGCAAATATGCTCCACTACATAACTAAGATTTACCCAACTGAACCTCCTCCGACTAAAGTCAGAGGGTTCAGTGGTTCATGAGCGCCTTCGGCGCACGTTTGAATGTTTTTCCGACTAAAGTCGGAGGCTTTAGACCAGATTGTGGAAAGTAAATCAAATAGATGGCCCCGTGGATCAACTGGATAGAGCAGCCCCCTCCTAAGGGGCAGGTTGTTGGTTCGAATCCAACCGGGGTCACCAAAACCACCTGAAAAATATGACTTATTTACAGGGCTTTGTGCAGAAGCGTGCAGAAAGCCTCGTGAGCTTTCGCGCCGAATTTGGTGGAAATGGCCGAAATCTCGTTCGAAACCTGTACAAAACTCGCACGTCTTTGCGCATCACACCCGGGTGGGTATCTTCCATCCTTCACAAGCTTATCTAAATGGCCAAGTGGATGGCCGCAGTATTGCACAGCATCGGCCCGGCGCAAGACCGCTTGCCTGTTTCCGTAGAGCGTGGGCTGCGTGATCAAGCTCCTTGGGGTATGCACTGGGGTGTTTGGGTCGGGACTGCGGTCTTTGCTGCCCTGATCAGGAGTGGAGTGGCGAGCAGATGGGTATCCTCTGCGATGACATCACAGAGGGTCGCGCGATGATGCAACCCGCTTGCCAGATCCAGCATCTGGCCTTCGACAGCCATCATGTCGGCGGGCAAGCCGCCCTGCGTCGCCGAAGGGCACAGCCCGGTCTCGGGCAACGTCAGGAGATAGGTCTCGCCATCGCTGCCTTTTATTTGAAGCACACGCGCGTTGGGCAAGGATGCCGCTTCGGTTACAGAGAGGCGGGCCGGGAGGGTCGCATCAAGATACGTGAGTACGCGGCCGCCCGCCAGTGGATTGCAAAGCCGGTCTATGAGGCCAAAGCAATGGAAGTACCCGCGGTCCTGCGCCATGAAATTGTCCAGCGTCACGGGCGTCTGAGGATGCGCGCGCAAGAATCGCCGCCTCGGCCACTCGATTCAGCTCGTGCAGGCGCGCGGACGCACTGTCCGGGACCGTGGTGCGGTACATGCCGACATTCTGGATATGAAGGGCCAGGCGCAGATCATACGCCTCCGCGATATCCTGCGCGGCGATCAGACCCTCCAGCGGGTGAGTACTCTGAGGCACACCAAAGACAACACCATCGACAGCATCGACAGCATCGCGCAGCGCCGTTTGCTTTTGCAGCCATTCAAGGTCGCCGACATGATCCATCCGAATGCCGTGGGTCGATGTATAGCCCTGAACTTCGGCATGGGTTGGGTTCAGAAAAATAGGGCGCCCGGTTTGTGCCCGTAATGCACGCAGATCATCACAGAACGCGGGCATCATGTCGCGCAATGCGACCACTTCGATGGCTTTAAGGCAGTTCGCATGTGCCACCAGAACATCCCGACGCGCTGCATCTGGCGGCCCGAACATAACAGGGGTGAAGCGATGGCCAAGGGCCGCCAGGTCGCGAACGCGACGTGCCGTCTCGGGCTCTTCCAAGTCCGAAACCGGGATGCGCAGATCGCGTATTCCCATTTCCCAAAGGGCTGAAAGCGGATAGTCGTTGCGCACGCGTTTGCGCTCAAAAATCTCGGCGCCCCACGGGCTGGACACTTCCTGCCGTTCACACCATGGCATCCGCAAATCCATCTCTGGCATGCCACCGGTGTTGCGCCACGCGTGGGTGCGTGCCGTGTCCGGCGCGCTTTGGCGCAGCAGATGCGGGATGTGATCTTTTTCGTAGACATTAATCCAGAAGAACCCCGTCTTCGCCGGGTCATACCGCCCCATTTCCCGGCTGTCTGGTTGGGTTCGGAAGAATTCCAGATAGTCGTGCCGCAGAATGCTGGTGGATGGCAGGGTGAAGTGGTGCATCTCGTCCAGACGGTTGTAGAAGAAATTATGCACATGGCCAGAATAGAACCCCTCGACGCCATAGGTGCGCATCAACTCGGCCAGCCTTGCGCGCCCCGGCTGTCCGATATTGTCGTAGTGATCGGCCTCGTTCTCGGCGCTCAGAAACATCGGGTAGTGCGAGCAGACAAAAAGCCGCTTATCCAGGTTTGTACCAAGTGTGTGTTCCAACCAGTACCATTGGGCCGGCTCATCGGGCAGGCCGGAATTGATCAGCAGGGAATTGATCAGAATGAACACGCAATTCTCATGCTCAAAGCTTTGATACTGTGGGCCAAAATTCTGTTGGTATCGGGCGATGCTGCGCTCTGAAATCGAGAGGGTCTCATCAAGTTCAGGCAGGGCGCGATGCAATTTCTCGCCGATATCGTGATTGCCCGGCACCAGATACCAGGGCGGCTTGATCCGCGAGGTCATGGCGAAGAATTCGTCGGCCGCGTTCGGGTAGTCCCCAGAGAGCGGCCCGGGATGCGTGATATCGCCAAGATGGATTACGAAAGCCGGTTCAAGTGTCGCGATTTTGTCGAGCAGCGCGTCAAATTTGCCCGCCACCGTCCGGGTCGTATGCTGATCAACGCTCTTGCCTTCTTCATCGGTGATATGCGTATCGCCAAGTATGACAAAGCTGAATAATGGCTTGTCGTCGCCGTTAATCATCCCGTTCCCTGTTCCTTGCTGCCTACAGTCAGGCCCCACCAACATTTCGGCGGCCCGTTATAGGGACACCGCGATTCATCGGTTTATCGCCAGTTCCTAATGTGCTGTGCTTAAACAAAGTGCAGTACTGTGCAGGATTATGCTGTTTTGTGCAGTATTGAGCAGTTTGACGTTCTCAAATCCGTTTCCAGTGCTACTCTGCGCATGAGCAGTCAGCGCGAAACGCGCACAGACTTCGCTCTGAAAGCGGCCAGAACACCCGGCGCCTGTCCTGCGTGTTAAGGCTTGGTGGGCATCCGCGTTGTGAAGGAAAGACAGAAATGGGCAAGTCACATCCGCAGGCCGATTCACCACCCCATGCGAATTTTGCTCGGAATCTGAAAATCCTGTGCAGTGCGCATCGCTCGGTGGCCGATATCTGCCGCCGCACAGGAATCAACCGGCAGCAATTCGGTCGATACCTGAACGGTACATATCGTCCGTCGCGCCACAACCTGATGCGCATATGCGAGGTTCTGGGCGTCAAGGAATCCGACCTAGCCTTGCCCGAACAAGGATTTGACGATTTCATCGATGCCCATTTCGCGCGCCTGAGCAGTGGCGTGGGCACCGGATGGTTGGCCGAAAACATCGAACAACGCATGCCGACAATGAACCAGAGCCTGTGGAAATATCTGGGGTGGTACAACTCGTTTTCCTATTCGTTCGGATGGCCGAACACGGTCATCAGATCGCTGGTCAGCCTGCACCGACATCGTGGCCGCGTGTTCAGCAAAACCATCGACAGGGTGAAAGACCCGGTCAGCAAGCGGCGCTTCGTTTACAAAAATGAGGGGTTGGTAACCACCAGCGCTGGCAAGATATTTATCGCCGAGCAGGACATGCTGGAGCGCGACGGATTCTATCTGCGCATCCTGGAGCCAACGCCGCGAAGCCATGTCGGCATCCTGTCGGGCATCATGACGGGAACGTCACACCGCGCACAGCGTGATGTGACCTCGGTTCGCCTTGCCATGCAGTATCTGGGGCCGTCGATTGACCTGCGGGACCAGTTGTCTAAATGCGGCATCTACAAACCCGACGCACAGGCGGTTCATCCGCATATCCTTGGTCTCATCGACAACACGATCGCAGACGGACAAACGGTGCTGCACCCTAATAGAATAGCACCAGGCCTGCCCTGATTTGGCCTCGACAAGACGCGGCACAGCGCTTGTGACGCTCGGCCAGTACGCGGCGACGCGCGCTGCATCTCTCGCCCGACTGCTAAATACTGCTAAAGACCGCACAAGACTGCCCAGTACCCGATTTTCCGCGACCACCTAGTGTTCAGAGTCTGACACTTCTTACCTATTTCCGCGGATTTCATCCAGCGTGTCGAGTGCGCGGCGTTCTCGGGTGAGGATATCCTTGGCGCTCCTGGTCCATTTGAAAGGCTTCGGTTTCTCGTTGTGGAGCGCCGGATAGTCGTAGATCGCAGCCTCCAGGTCATCGACGCTGGAATAGCTGCCGCGTCGGATGCGCCCGGCGGTGATCTCGGCGAAGAAGCGCTCGACCAGGTTCAGCCATGAGGCGCTGGTGGGGGTAAAATGCAGCTTGAAGCGGGGGTGCTTTTCGAGCCAGGCCTTGACCTCGGGTGTCTTGTGGGTGGCGTAGTTGTCGAGCACCGGATGGACCTCGCATCGCACTGGCGTGGCCTTGTCGATACTGCGCAGGAATTTCAGGAACTCCCTGGCTCTGTGGCGGGGCATGCAATTGCCGATGACCGTGCCCGTCTTCACATCAAGGGCGGCGAACAGCGTGGTCGTGCCGTGGCGTTTGTAATCATGGGTCATGGCGGCGGCGCGACCCTTCTTGAGCGGCAATCCCGGCTGGGTGCGATCAAGTGCCTGAATTTGCGACTTCTCGTCGACGCACAGCACCACCGCCCGCTCCGGCGGGTCAAGGTAGAGCCCGACGATATCGGCGACTTTCTCCTCGAACAGCGGATCGTTCGACACCTTGAACCCTTTCGTGAGGTGCGGCTTCAGGCCCGCCTCGGCCCATATGCGTCCCACGCTCGAAGGCGAAATACCCACGGCCTCGGCCATCAGGCTGCGGCTCCAGTGAGTGGCATTCGCAGGGGACTCCTGAACTGTCTTGGCGATCACCTTCAATCGTGTCGCAATCGGCAGCGGCGGCACCCGCGAAGGTCGGGTCTTGTCACGTTTGAGGCCAGCTACACCCTCATCGAGATAGCGTTGCTGCCAACGCCACACGGTAGGTTTCGAAGTGCCCGCCCGCCGCATGATCTCAAACGTGCCGCAACCATCCGCCGTTGCCAGTACGATCTCGGCCCGCCAGACCAGTTTGCGAGGGCTGTTGCGGTTGGCGATCAGGGCTTGAAGCTCAGAACGCTCGGCGGGGCCAAGGTAAAGGCAGATGTCAGTGCGTCTCATGGGCCGGGTATGGCACAGAAAACCGACAGTGGGAATCTTATGTCAGGTGCTGAACACTAGAACCATAGGTAGGATCGATTCGAGCGAGGCACACAGCCCGCAATTGCTTGGCTTATTAGCAAAAAAGGGAAGGCCGCCATGAATTCACAGCCCAAGTCACGCGTCCACAACGGCGTCGCCTTGTGGCATGATCTCACATGAGCCCCGCCAGTGACCCCCTCTTTTCTCGCCGAACCGTCATGACAAGCCTTCTTGCAACGGCAGCGATGCCTGCCATGGCCCAATCCGTGCCAACAAATCCCGACGTGGTGGTCATTGGTGCCGGTGCCGCTGGTTTGTCAGCCGCCCGTGCCCTGATCGCCGCGGGCAAATCTGTCATCGTTATCGAAGCGGCGGGGCGCATCGGGGGCCGCGCCTACACCGAAAGCGAGACTTTTGGGGTGCCCTATGATCATAGCTGTTTCAACATCATGGGACCGCAGCAGTTCGACCTGCTGGATATGGCACGGGAGTCAGGGTCTGAAATGCTCAGGATGCAGGGCATGCCTGAGAGGCTGTTCCAAAAGTAGTTGAGTGATATCAGGTGTTTATGATTCATTGGTTTTGAAAGAACCTGGAGGGTCCCATGACGTTGACAGACATCACCCGCGCGGAGCATAGGCGTAAAACGGGCTTTTATCCAAGCGATTTAACTATGGAGGAATGGGCGCTTGTTCGGCCCCTGTTACCTGCCGCGAAGCGAGGTGGTCGCCCTCGCAAGACGAATCCGCGCCGTGTTGTGAACGCGATTATGTATATGGCGAGCACGGGATGTCAGTGGCGCATGATCCGGCGGGATTTCCCGGCGGTCTCGACTGTGCAGAACTGTTTTTACGACTGGCGCGACAACGCTCTGTTACACCGGATCAACCATCTGTCAATGATGGCGGCGCGCGAATTGTCGGGCCGTGAGGCGAGCCCCACTGCGGGCGTTATTGACAGCCAGAGCGTAAAAACAACGGAAAGCGGCGGCATTTCAGGCTTTGATGCGGGCAAAAAGATCAAAGGGCGCAAGCGTCACATCGTGACAGACACGCAAGGTTTCCTGTTGCCGATCCTTGTTCACGCCGCCGATATACAGGATCGGGATGGTGCTGTGGATGGTCTCAAAGCACTGCGCATCCGCTTCCCGCGGCTGGGGCACATCTTTGCGGACGCAGGATATGCAGGGCCAAAGCTTCGGGATGCTTTGGCCCTGCAGGGAAAATGGACATTGGAGATTGTCAAGCGCCCTGACAAAGCCGAGGGGTTCGTTCTTCCACCACGAAGATGGGGGGTCGAGCGAACATTCGCGTGGCCGGGACGTTGCCGTCGTTTGGCAAAAGATCGGGAGGCAACCGTTGAAAGTTCCGTAGCATGGGTTTTGGTTGCCGGTATTCGTCTCTTGACAAGGCGGATAGCAAGGCATTCTGTTCAAACATAAACTTTTGAGTCAGACTCTGAGACATTATTTGTCGGCGACCGCAGGGCCAATGCCGAGGAACTGGCGCAATATGGTCAGGCCTGGTCGACCATGACCGGTGCCCTGAATGAGGCTGGCCGGAGAGGCAAGGATATCTCCTGGACCGAGGCGATGCCGACCGAGTTTTACGGTATGCCCTTCTCCGCCCTCAGCCAGACATGGATGGCACCAATGGGCTTTGCCGCAGATTTCAAAGATCTGTCGGTCATGGATTGGTGGAACTATGGTGCGGTACCCAACCGGCACATGATCAAAGAAGGCTACGGCACGATTGTCGCACGCATGGGCCAAGGGTTGCCTGTCAAGCTGAACACACCGGCCACGCGCATCGACTGGAGCGGGGATGGCGTGTTGGTTGAAACCCCGGACGGCACCCTCCAGGCGAAGGCCTGCATCGTGACGGTCTCTCCCGGAGTGCTCAGCGCCGGGTCGATTCAGTTCACCCCCGAATTACCCGACTGGAAACAGCAGGCCATCGGCAACCTGCCCATGGGCTTGTTGACCAAGGTCTCTCTGCAGTTCGATGGCGAACGGTTCGGCCTGCCCAACAACGGCTATGTTGTCTATGACGTACCGAACGTAATACCGGCAGAAGCCAGCTATTTTGTAACCTGGCCCTTCGATTTTGACCATATGTTCGGCTTTGTCGGCGGTCAGTTCGGATGGGAGCTTTCTGCCGCGGGCACAGATGCTGCCGTCGACTTCGCACTTGGCGAAGTGGTCAAGATGGTCGGCAGCAAGGCCCGCAAACATTTTGTCAAAGGGCACCTGACCGACTGGGCCGAAAATCCAATGACGCTGGGCGCATATGCCACTGCCAGACCAGGCCAGTACAGCGCGCGTGCCGCGCTTGCCAAGCCGGTTGCCGACAGGGTGTTCTTTGCCGGTGAAGCCACCGCCGGACCCTACATCATGCTGTGCAGTGGCGCCTATATGAGCGGCGAAGCGGTAGCCCGCGATGTCGCCACGCGCGTGTGAGGCGCGTGTCTATGGCAGAAGAACACCGGACGACGGATGGAACTGCCGTGATGGCTGAACCAACGCCTCCCCTGTTCAGCTTTGCGATCATCACCGATACCCATCTGACGGTGGATGCAGACTTCACCGAGGGCGGCGCAGAGGCCAAGAGCAAACTGACACGCCTCTATGAAGGTGTGGTCGAGCGGGTCAACGCGATGAATCCGGCTTTTGTCGTGCATCTGGGCGACATGGCCGACCCTGTTCCGGTCTCGGAAAAATATGACGCCTCTGCACAGGTTTTCCAGAAAACCTCCCGCCCCTTCTCGGTGCCCTATCATGTGGTTCCGGGGAACCATGACATTGGTGAAAAGCTTCACAAGGCCTTGCCGCATCTGGACGATCAGGTGTCGATCACGCGCAGCTCAATCACGCAATACGAGCAAACGCATGGCCCGAGCCGCTACTACTTTGAGCATGAAGGCTGCCTGTTCGTGTTACTCAACACCCTGTTGCTCAACTCCGGGTTCGATGAGGAACAGGAACAATGGGAGTGGCTGTCCCGGACCCTCACCGAAAATCCAGGCAAGCGCGTCTTTGTCTTGACCCATTACCCGATGTATCTGGCGGCGCGGGACGAACCGGATTTTTACGACAATCTCGAAGAACCGGCCCGCACGCGCCTCATTGACTTGCTGCAACACCACAAGGTCGAGGCCTATTTCGCAGGCCATGTCCACAATTTCTTCTATAACTATACCGGAGCTACGCCAAAACCCGAAACTTCTCATGAGTTATGACGCGAAAATTGTCTGAGACTTGGCTTCGGAATGTTTTCCACTCGTTTGGTATGGTTACGCGGAAGAACTTCAGGATTGCATTCGCAAACTGTTTTTGGGTTGGGTAATGATGATTGTGCGTCACGAACTGGTGCATGACAGCCCATAATCGTTCAATGGGGTTCAGGTGCGGGCAGTATGGCGGCAACTGGATAAGGTGGATGCGGCAATCTGGCCTTGCGAGAAACGCCCTGACATCCGGCCCTTTGTGATAGGGCGCGTTGTCCCAGATGACGTGGATTAATCGCTTGTCGGGGTTGCGCGTTTCAATCTTGGCTAGAAGCTGCGTGGCACTGACACCGTCGACGGTGGTTGGCTCGACAAAGGGCGCGTCGAAGGTTTCAAGGTTGAGCCCGCCATGGATATTCACACGGCCTCGCCCAGCAGTGGTCGGGACTGCGGGGTTTGAGCCTGCCTTCACCCAGCCATATGCAGGCTTTGTCTGATATTCTGGGTGGACGGCATCAGCGAAATAAACGGCTTCATCAGCGCCAAGCTCGGTCATCAACCGCTCGTACATCGTAATGAAGCTGGCCTGTTTCTCGACAGATACACCCCGTGGCAGGGCCTTGGGTTTGCGATACTCAAACCCGAGCCGGGCAAGAAGCTTGATGCAGCCAGAATGCGAGTAGCGCAGGCCAAATTCTGTTGAAATATGGGCTCTTATCTCAACTGTCGAACGGCAGAAGCGACCGTTCAGCCAATCGCATAATGCAGCCTCTTGATCTGGGGCCATACGAGATTGACCCCCTTTCCAGCCATCGGCGGCAAGCGCGTCCCAGCCGCTTTCACGGTAGGTTTTGTGCCAGCCACGAATGGTGTCGTCGTCCAAATATAGAAATTCCGCGATTACTTGACAGGACTTCCCGTCATCCAGCAAAAGGAGCGCATTTGCACGCCGTGCAATCCCATGATCTTCGCGTTGACTGCGCACACAGGACTCAAGCTCAAGGCGCTCCGTGGGAGAAAGAAAGTTGGGACGGATCATGCGGCTAGGGTCTGTTGACAATCATCGTGTTGCAATGAGCATGGCACAGAGGTGCCAGTTGGCAGCGTAGCTTGTATCAGTCTTGTCGTATCGCGTTGCTATGCCTCTGAATTTCTTGATCTTTGCGAAATGGTTTTCGATGAGATGGCGCCACTTGTACATGTGGGTATCGTAGTCCCGTTGAACTTTTCGGTTCGATTTGGGCGGGATGACAGCGGTTGCGCCACGCTCATCAAGGTCTTGCAGGAGCCAGTCGGCGTCGAAGGCTTTGTCGGCCAGCAACGCCCCAAAGGAAGCCCCCTTGATCAGAGGAGCGACCCCCTTCATGTCGTGTGCCTGTCCCGGCAAAAGCAGAAACCGGAACAGGTTACCGAGCGCATCGACCAAGGCCACGACCTTGGTCGTCAGTCCGCCGCGAGAGCGTCCGATAGCCTGGTGTTGAGTCCCCCTTTTGCGCCCGAAGCCTTCTGATGAGCTTGAACAATCGTCCCGTCGATAAGGGCATATTCCAGGTCCGGCTCGCCACTCATGGCATTGAAAAGACTCTCGAACACGCCGTTCCTGGCCCATCGACGAAATCGCTTGAACTGGCTGTTCCAGTTGCCAAACTCTTTGGGCAAATCCCGCCATGGGGACCCTGTGCGTACGCGCCATAATACTGCTTCCATAAACCGGCGATTATTGCGCGCGGTAACACCCGGATCGCCTGCCTTGCCCGGTATAAGCGGCTCAATCTTCTCCCAAAGCTCATCGGAAACAGCCAAACGATTTGCGTCCATCAACACCTCCATTTTGGAAGCTTGAATCAGACTTCAGGCAAAATGGGAACCCCGAATGTCAACAGGCCCTAGCTGAATCGTTCTACGGTCAGACGTCAACCCGTCAAAAGTCGGGTGCTCGAGGACTCTGTGTATACCTCAATGGGCTGCATCAGATCGTGTTGCCCTCGGCGGGCATCTTGCGCACCGACTACATGGAACTGTTTCGCGCCTGCCCAGCGCGCGAGATGGGCTCATTCGACCCCGCCAAGCTCGGCTTTCTTTGGGTCGATGTTTATGCAGACCGTCATGTGCCGCATTTCATGCGCTCCAGCCAGGACCTGCCCTACCGGACCCATTCGTGGAACAGCACGGGTGCATCTGTCACGATGGATCTGCGTCTGCCCTGGTGTGAAGAGACGGATATCCCCTGTGCCTGGGGGCTGGAGATTTTCGAGCGTAATGAGGTTCGCAATGATTACCCCCTCGCCGCGCTTTGGGAGATGGGGATCACCGATCTCAGGGTGCCGATCTCGGACCTGTTAAAACCGCGCGTATCGCACCGGGTGAAACAGCTTATGGCGTTAGGGCACAGGTTCACCATTGTATCTTTTGGCCTCCCGAACGCCGCACGCCGCGCCGCGATCGCCGATCATGCCAGCGGGATCAAGGCTGTCGAAGTGGTCGCCTTTCTGGACCAGTGGGCAGACTTTGCGCCCGGGTTGAAAGAGATGCGCCAAAGCGGTGATTTAGCCGTCTACCTGAACACGGTCCGCCCCGAGGTCGAAGGCTGGACAACCCATCACGGCCTGCATGCAGACCTGACCGATGAGATTGCCTGGGTGCAGGATCAGTCGGATTTGCAGGGCGCGATTGACGGTTTCGTGTTCGGTATCCGGCGCGATGTTACGCCCTTTGACGGGTTGAAGGCGGTTCAGGATTGCCTCGCCGGTACGCCATTCAAGCCGCTTCTGCATATCCCCAATGTCGGCATGTTCTGGAGCACCAAGCACAACGAAACGCTGAGCGAAACCGCCGAGATATCGCGCACGGCCGAGGCAGCGATGCTGGCGCGCGCCTATCCCGAGATATCTTTTGTTGTCGATAATTTCGTCGAGTTGGAGCGCGGGTATTGCGGATGCCAGGGGCTGGTCGACCGGTTCTATAACCCAAAGGACGGTAGCCGGGCTCTGACCGGGCTGAACGCGCTGTTACCCGCACAGCTGGCAAACCTCACGTGCCATGAAACCGAGGCCGGGCGGATCCTGTCTGCGGATTTCGATGGCGGTCGGGTTGCTCTGATCTGCGACACTCATGCGACGGACCGCGTTACCCTTAGTGTCTGATTCAAAATGGGATGAAGGATTTCAATCTGTTGCAAGTAGTCGGGTCACGCGCCTGATGTGGGCGATGAGCGGCCAGGCCTCGGCGCTTTCGATGGATTTCTCCCGATCCTTTGCCAAACGACGGCAGCGACCGAGCCATGCGAAGGTGCGTTCCACAACCCATCTGCGTGGCAGCACCTCGAAGCCCCCGGCGGTGTCGGAGCGCTTGATGATCTGTAGCGTCCAGCGTCCGAGGCTCACGAGGGCACCCCGCAGCTTCGGCCCGGCATAGCCGCCATCCGCGAACATGTGGCGCGGTTTCGGGGCCTCACGGCGGAGCCTGGCGAAGACCCCGGGCGCACCGTCACGATCCTGAATGTTGGCCGTATGGACCTCGCATGCGATCAGATTGCCACAGGTATCAGTGATAATGTGGCGTTTTCGACCTTTGATCCGCTTGCCCGCATCGTAGCCGGAAAGGGACGTGTTTTCAGAGGTTTTAACGCTCTGGCTGTCGATCACACCGGCTGTCGGCTGCACATCGCGGCCTGCCGCGAGGCGCACGGCCGCGACCAGGTGGCGGTTGATCCGGGCCAGCAGGCCATCATCTCGCCAGAGGTGGAAATAGTAACGCACAGTCGAGACCGCAGGAAAGTCCTTCGGCAGGAGCGACCATGCGCACCCGGCGGCGGCAAGATACTGAATCGCATTCCAGACCCGACGCAAATGCACCTTTCGCGGACGCCCAGGGCGGTTACGGCCGGGTAACAATGACCGCACGATATTCCATTCAGCATCGGTCAAATCACTTGGATAGCACTTTGTTTCGCGCATATGCTGCGCACGGGTGAATTCAGTCCAGGCCATTGTGATCTCCGTTCAATTTCACAACCGAACAGAATCACACCCTGTTGAATTCACTCAACTCATTTCTGATCAGACACTTAAAGACGCGTTTGATAACGACACTCTTCAACGAAAGGGCCAGTTGGTTCATCTGACGACCGGGACGCAGGAAGACGCCTCTTTGAGTGACGCCCTTAAGACGCGACGCCGCACACCAGCTCCGCAACCACCCGCTCTTCTGCTCGTCCCGCACATCCAAAAAATGAAACGCGGCACCAAAGGACGTTCAACCACCAAAGCGAAACAACCGTAACAGCGCCTTTCAGGCCAACAAAAATGGGGAGAAAAAATGCCACATCACATCTCAAACCTTCACACGACGGCGATCAGAATCGTGGGGTCCGTCAGGCGTTTCGCCACGACGCTTGCCCTTGTTCTGGTTGCGGCCCTGACACAAATCGGAACGGCAGGCGCAGATACGCTGCGGGTTTACACGCCCAGCGACCCGGCCAGCCTTGATCCGGCGTTCTATGGGACGACCACGGATGTCTACCTGATGAACAACACAATGCCGCGCCTTCAGACCATGGCGGTTGGATCGGACTGGGAGCTGGTGAACGACGTCGCCGAATCCATCGACATGTCGGACCCGGCCAACATCGTGTTCAAGCTGAAGGAAGGTCTGCAATGGGCCAACGGCTATGGCGAACTGACAGCGGAAGACGTCAAGTTTTCTTTCGAGCGTCACAAGGATCCAGAGGTCGAATCGTATATCGCCGGTGAATTTGACGCGCTTGTCGAGGTCGAGGTGACCGGCAAATACTCTGGCGTCATCCGTCTTGAATACCCGTCAGTTCCGATGTGGCAACTGACCATCGCCTGGACTGGCGGGGTTATCGTCTCGCAAAAAGAAGTCATGGAAAACGGGGGCAAACTGCCGCTTCCTCCAAAAGCGACTCTAAATGCCTACACCTTTGCCGAGTTCTTGCCGGGCGAGCGTATGGTCCTGAAGGCTGATCCCAACTGGCGCGGAGGCACACCGGATTTCGACGAGATTATCATGATCCCGGTCGCTGATACGAATGCTGCGGAAATCGCATTTGCCGCGGGCGAGCTTGATTTCCTGCCTCTGGTGAACAGCACGCCCGAACAACTTCGTGAGCGATACGGCGACGAGGCGGTCGTCGAGGTGCGCCCGACCATCGATTTCACCTGGCTGGGGATCAACGCACAGCACCCTGCCCTGCAAGACCCGAAGTTGCGCCGGGCCATCCAGCATGCAATCGATCTGGAAGCGTTAATGGCGGTGACCTACGAGGGTATGGATGTCAGTCCGGCGACCGGCTTTGCCGCACCCGGCGTTGTCGGACATCGCGAGGCCGCACTCTACAGCTATGATCCAGACGCGGCGCGCGCCCTGATTGAGGAGGTTGGCCTGCAAGGGCACACAGTCGAAATTCAGGTTGCAAACTATGGCATGCGCGGCACCCAGGCCGAGCTGATTCAGGCTTATCTCAGTGCGGTCGGGCTGGATGCCCAGATCAACGCCATGGACGAAGCGACCTATTGGGACCTGTCGGCCTTTCCAACATCAGACCGTCAGCTAACGCTGAAGGCATGGTTCGGCAACCCGGAAGTGATGTATGCGCTCTCAACCTTCACCGAAGACGGCTTTGAGGGCTGGAATTGGGAAGGTTTCCACGATCCCAAATGCGCAGAGCTAATGGACACGGCATACCAGACCCCCGACAATGAAGATCGGGCAAAGATCTATGTCGAAATGCAGAACATGCTGGAAGAAGCAGGCACTCACCTCTTCGTCGACAACGGCCCTGCAACGATCATGTATCGCGCCGGGATCAAGGCGGGCACATGGCCGGATGGCCGACCGATCTTCCACGCCATTGAGAAGATCGAGTAAGGCGCCGGATCAGACGCGCCTCTTATCGGGAACCAGCGCCACATGTCTGGTTCCTGATTGCCGTGATAGCTTTCTTTCCGCTTTTGGCAGATGGATAACGATATGCTGATGTTTTGCCTCAGACGTCTCGTACTTGGTATCACGATCATCGTGCTTGCCGTGACGACGCTCTACCTGTTGGTGCTGGCGGCCCCCGGTGATCCGGTTGCCGTGATGCTGGGTCCACGCTCCACCCCTGAAATGATGGAGGCGCTGAACGCGCGGCTGGGACTGGATCAGCCGATTATCGTGCAGATTGGCAAGTTCCTCAAAGGTGCTGTGACCGGCGAGCTTGGTCAGGATATCAAAACGGGTCGGGACGTTTTCACATCCATCATGGAGCAGTTGCCCTTCACGCTCTACCTGATCCTTGTGGCACTCGTGATTGCCGCCGGGTTCGGCATTCCGCTGGGCTGCTACTCGGCCCTGCACCAGAATTCCTGGGTGGATCGTCTGGTCGGCATCCTGTCGGTCAGCGTGATCGCGATGCCCTCTCTTATCCTTGCGATCTACGGGATGATCCTGTTTTCCGTTCAACTGCGCTGGCTACCGGCAATCGGGGCGGGCGACAGGGGCGATATACTGGATCAATTGCACCACCTTATCTTGCCGGCCTTCGCTGTTGGCATTGGCTGGGTCGGATATCTGGCGCGTCTTGTGCGCTCGGCCATGCTGGAAATCCTGGCCGAGGATTACATTCTGAATGCCCGCGCCTATGGCCTGCCTGAACGCTGGGTGGTCTACCGATACGCCCTGCGACTGGCCATCGCGCCAACAATCACTGTCCTTGGTATCGGCGTAGGCTACATGCTGGGCGGCGCAGTTTTTGCCGAGATCATTTTCGCACGCCCCGGTATCGGCAAGATGATGTTCGATGCCGTCACCCAGCGAAACTATCCGATCACGATGGGCGTGGTCCTGGTCAGCACCATTCTGATGGTCGCGGCGGTCACAATCTCGGACATCATCAATGCCTTGATTGATCCCCGAATTCGGAAGGCTCAGGAATGACGTTTAGAAGCAGCGCAGACCCTCTCGAAGAAACCCCTTCGACATCCCAGCTGTCGGACAGCTTCAAAAAACTTCTGGCCGATCCGATGGGTGTCCTTGGACTGACGCTGGTCTCGATCCTTGTCTTTCTGTCGGTGTTCGCAGGCCTCATCGCGCCATATGACCCGGCTGGGATTGATGTGACACAGCGGTTCGAAACCCCAAGCTGGGATCACCTGCTTGGCACGGACGAGCTGGGGCGCGACGTGTTTTCCCGGGCGCTTTATGGCGGGCGGACCGCCCTCAAAGTGGCTTTGATTGCCACCTCAGCCGCCCTTAGTATCGGCACGGTTCTTGGGATTATGGCGGCCTACGGGCCGAAATGGCTCGACAATACCATTGTCCTGATCCTCAATACGATCCGGGCCTATCCGGTGATCATCCTGGCCCTTGCCGTGGGGCCGATGTTCGGCGCTGGCCTGACCACTGTCATTGGCATCCTGATCTTCACCTCGGTGCCCTATTACGGGCGCGTGGTGCGTACGGCGGCGCTGAGCGTCATGCAAACCGAGTATATTGATGCCGAATATGCGATGGGGGCCAGTTCGTTCCGCGTCACCTTCCGGCATGTCCTGCCCAATATCATCGGTCCGATGCTGATTATGGCCAACATGGATATCCCCGTGGTCATCGCCGCCGAGGCCGGGCTGAGCTTTCTGGGCGTGGGCGTGAAACCCCCGGAAACCAGTTGGGGGCTGATGCTGGATCAGGGCTATCGCTTTATCAACAGAACCCCGTGGCTTGTTATCGCAGCTGGTGTCCCGCTGATCATTGCGACGCTTGGGTTTACCTTTCTCGGAGAGGCGTTGCGCGATGCGTTTGATCCCAAATCCAATGGGAGACGATAAGCCATGGCATCGTCCGACACTCAAACCATCCCGACGCTGAATGTTTCGGACCTGTCGCTCAGCTATGGTCCGGTTCCGGCGCTATCCAACATCAACATGCAGATCGGACGCGGCCGCATTATGGGTGTGGTGGGCGAAAGCGGCAGTGGTAAATCAACCCTGGCGCGCGCCGCGCTTGGCCTGCTTCCCAGTATCGCGCAGGTGACACAAGGCGAGATTCTGTTTGAGGACACCGACATCTCCAAGCTTGATGCCGCCCAGTTGCGACAGGTGCGCGGCACCAAGATCACCTATATCTCGCAAGATCCGCTGCGCGCGCTGACCCCGACGCTCACCATTGGTGATCTGATGACGGATATCCAATACCGCTCAAACGAGAGCATGAAAAATAAACGACGCAAGGCGGTTCAGACCCTGGAACGTGTTGGCTTGCCCGACCCTACCCAACGCCTAAAAATGTATCCCCATGAGATGTCCGGCGGACAACGGCAACGTATCTCGATTGCCATGGCAGTGATGATGAGGCCCGCGCTTCTGATAGCGGATGAGGCGACAACGGCGCTGGATGCCACGTTGGAGTTGGAGATCATCGGGCTGCTGAAAGAGCTTCAGTCAGAGATCGGATGCTCGATGATGTTCGTCGCCCACCACCTGGGTGTGGTGGCCAGCCTGTGTGACGATGTCACAGTCTTGCGGCATGGCGTTGTCTGCGAACAGGGCACCGTTAAGAGGCTGTTCCAAAAGTAGTTGAGTGATATCACGTGTTTATGATTCATTGGTTTTGAAAGAACCTGGAGGATCCCATGACGTGGACAGACATCACCCGCGCGGAGCACAGGCGTAAAACGGGCTTTTATCCAAGCGATTTAACTATGGAGGAATGGGCGCTTGTTCGGCCCCTGTTACCTGCCGCGAAGCGAGGTGGTCGCCCTCGCAAGACGAATCCGCGCCGTGTTGTGAACGCGATTATGTATATGGCGACCACGGGATGTCAGTGGCGCATGATCCGGCGGGATTTCCCGGCGGTCTCGACTGTGCAGAACTGTTTTTACGACTGGCGCGACAACGCTCTGTTACACCGGATCAACCATCTGTCAATGATGGCGGCGCGCGAATTGTCGGGCCGTGAGGCGAGCCCCACTGCGGGCGTTATTGACAGCCAGAGCGTAAAAACAACGGAAAGCGGCGGCATTTCAGGCTTTGATGCGGGCAAAAAGATCAAAGGGCGCAAGCGTCACATCGTGACAGACACGCAAGGTTTCCTGTTGCCGATCCTTGTTCACGCCGCCGATATACAGGATCGGGATGGTGCTGTGGATGTTCTCAAAGCACTGCGCATCCGCTTCCCGCGGCTGGGGCACATCTTTGCGGACGCAGGATATGCAGGGCCAAAGCTTCGGGATGCTTTGGCCCTGCAGGGAAAATGGACATTGGAGATTGTCAAGCGCCCTGACAAAGCCGAGGGGTTCGTTCTTCCACCACGAAGACGGGGTGTCGAGCGAACATTCGCGTGGCCGGGACGTTGCCGTCGTTTGGCAAAAGATCGGGAGGCAACCGTTGAAAGTTCCGTAGCATGGGTTTTGGTTGCCGGTCAGGGGAATCGCATGAGTTTCACGGCGCGAGGATTTGAAGCGGGAAGCGGTTGTTCCAGCCTGCCCTTTTCCGCATTCCTCCGAGGGAGTTCTCGCTTTTTGCTTTGTTGAGCAAATTCATTGCGATGTGCTTGATGACGGCGAAGTTGGCGGGTGCGTGATCTTTTCGTATCCGGCTGTCGTCATCGCGGAAGGTGACATCAAGCACCCGGTGGAGGCGGTTTTCAATTCCCCGGTGAGAGCGTACGGCATGGGCAAGGCGCGCGGCGTCTTTCGGCAGGGACGGGATGAAGTACCGCGTTTGCCGTGTCGTCTTCCCGCCACTTTCCCGAAGCGAGACGACGCGGCCAATGCTGAGCAACCCCTCCCGATGGGGATGGCGTTTTTTCAACCGGCCGATGGCGTCGCATTGGGTGTATGTTCGCGTTTCAATCCTGCCCCTGTCGCCGTCAACCGTCTGTAGTGATTCTGTGTTTTCCCGATCCTGTTCTTCGAACCACAGCTTCACGTCTTCATGGAGAAGCCCCTGATTGCCCTTCAGGGCCAGCACATGGTCAGCACCCTTGTCACGGATTTTGCAGGCGATCTCACGTTGGCGCCCCATCGCATCCAGCGTCACGACCGCGCCCTCCAGGAAGAGCAAATCCAGGAGAACGGGGATGTCCCTGATCCCGTTCCTTTTGTGCGCGCCGGCTTGCTGGCCGGGCACGAGGCGTAGATCGTTACACCGGGCCGGGATCAGATGCAGAGGCGTTTCACCACCGGCCCTTGAGCCTCGCGCTGTCTTGCCGTCAATGGCAACGACCGTTCCTCCAACGCGCCCGGCCAACCCGGACGCCCACGCGGCAAAGGCTGCGTTGAACTCTTCAGGATCAATCGCCCGAAACACCGTCGAAAGCGTGTCACGGGAGGGTATGCCATGCTCAAACGTAGCCAACTTGCGCAGGAAACCCGACTTTTCCTCGCCATAAAGGGCAACATCGACAAAACTCCCACACCCCGACACCACTCCGCACAGGCTCAAAAGCGGAATCCCATCAAGTGGATACAACACCTTCGTCTCCTGGCGGGGATCAGACGTCTCCTGGCGGGGATCAGAAATCGACGAGGCAAAAGATTGAAACAACACGGTATTTTCCAAAGCAGCGCCCTCCGGACATAAACTTTGGAAAACTGAATCAGAGACAGAAGATCAAGGCAAACCAAAAGATGCTATTCATGCGATACCCCTGGGTTGCCGGTATTCGTCTCTTGACAAGGCGGATAGCAAGGCATTCTGTTCAAACATAAACTTTTGAGTCAGACTCTCAGGACGTTTTTGGCACTCCGCAGGACCAGTACACAAAAACGCTTTTGCGGTGCGATCCCGCATTGATCGAGCAGAAAACCAGACACCTGCCCACCACCGCTGATGATCCGGATGCGCCAATTGTGATCGACACAGGCCCTCCTGATCGCATCAAGACCGACAAGGCCCCGATCATCGAAATCAAGGATCTGGATGTCACCTTTCGCCAGAAAGCGTTTCTTGGCGGTTTGCTGGGTGGGGATGACTACGAAATTCAGGCGGTCAAGAAAGCCAGCCTGTCGATTCACGAGGGCGAAACCGTCGCTGTTGTAGGCGAAAGCGGCTCGGGCAAGACCACTCTGGCGCGCGCGATCATCGGCCTTCAGGAAACGCAGGGCGGGGCGATTCATTTTAACGATCAGGACCTTACCCAGCTGACCCATGCACAGTACCGCCCCGTTCGCAAAGACATTGCCATCATGTTTCAGGACCCGGTTGGCGCGCTGAGCCCGCGTATGCGGGTCTGCGATATCGTGACCGAACCCTTGCGTATCCACGGCGTTTTCAAAGAGGATTACCGGGCCGAGGCACGGAGATTGCTTGGGCTTGTTGGCCTGAACGAAAGTTTCATGAACCGCTATCCGCATGCAATGTCAGGCGGGCAGGCGCGACGCGTGTCGCTGGCACGAGCCATCGCGCTGGAACCAAAGATTATCGTGGCTGATGAGCCGACAGCAGGTCTTGATGTGTCAATCCAGGGCGAGATTCTTAATCTCATCGCCGAAATCCAGGACAAAACCGGCGTGTCAATCCTGTTGATCACCCACAATCTGAATGTCGTGCGCCATATCAGCGACCGGGTGGCGATCATGTATATGGGCGACTTCCTTGAGATCGACAAAACGGAAAGCATTTTCGACAATCCAAAGCACGAGTACACCCGCAAGCTTATTGCCGCCAACCACCATCCAAGTTTCTAGGCCGGGAAAGAAATGGTGAAGCCATCACGGTCACAATTGATGTCGTCCGGTTCGAGGCGCCAAAAAGAAAGGGCCGGCCTGCATTTTGACAGGTCGGCCCGTTCGTGATTTTTCTGCCTCTAAGTGTCTGATCAGAAATGAGTTGAGTGAATTCAACAGGTTGTGATTCTGTTCGGTTGTGAAATTGAACGGAGATCACAATGGCCTGGACTGAATTCACCCGTGCGCAGCATATGCGCGAAACAAAGTGCTATCCAAGTGATTTGACCGATGCGGAATGGAATATCGTGCGGTCATTGTTACCCGGCCCTAACCGCCCTGGGCGTCCGCGAAAGGTGCATTTGCGTCGGGTCTGGAATGCGATTCAGTATCTTGCCGCCGCCGGGTGCGCATGGTCGCTCCTGCCGAAGGACTTTCCTGCGGTCTCGACTGTGCGTTACTATTTCCACCTCTGGCGAGATGATGGCCTGTGTAAAACGCGGAGCAATATTGGGCCACAGAAGCGGCTGCATATCGCAGTTGTAGCGGAGTAAAAGTCCGCCAGTTTGTGCCCTTCGTTTATTCGGAGGGCGGGAGATGTATTCTGTGGATATTTATAGTCGTGTGCGCCGTGCTTGTTTGAAGGACGGTATGTCTGGCCGAGAAGCGGCGCGGTTTTTCAACATGGCGTAATCAGGATCAGCACTCAGTTACCCCTGTTATTCTGGATGCACATGCAATTGAAAAGGAGACTGACCAATGGAATATTTTGCTGGTTTGGATGTGTCCATGGAAGAGACGCATATCTGCATTCTGGATCGTGAAGGGGCCCTTATTCGTGAAGGAAAAGCGAGCTCAACACCAAAAGCGATCGCTGACTTCCTCGCTTCTGGACCACCATGTGCCAAAGTTGTATTTGAAACGGGACGGATGGCACCAATGCTTTACCATGGGCTGACGGAGCTTGGTGTCCCGGTTGTTTGCATCGAGAGCAGGCAAGCATATCAGGCCCTTAAATCTCTGGCCGGCCACAAGACGGACCGCAATGATGCCCGCGGTTTGGCACACCTGGCGCGGACGGGATTCTACAAGCCGACCCATGTCAAATCACTGTCAGCGCACGCAATCCGGTCGCTGATCGCAGCCCGCAAGAAGCTGGTCGGACAGCGTGTGACGCTCGACAATCAGATCCGCGGTCTGGTCGTCGTCTTCGGCGTGCGGCTGCCACGAGCTTTGTCTCCGGCATTCAAAAACGCGGCGCTAAAAGTTAGCGATGGAGTGCCTGGCCTCCATGCCGCAATTTGCGGACTGTTCGCAGCACGCGAAGCAATCCTCGCGGCGGTTGCAGCCATTGATGGCGACATCAAAAAGATGACCCGCAAATCCGAAGTCTGCCAGCGCCTTATGACGGTACCAGGGGTCGGTCCGATCACAGCATTGGCCTTTGCCGCAGCAATTGATGATCCGTCGCGTTTCAGGAAATCGCGTGATGTGGGGGCGTATCTTGGACTGGTGCCGCGACGGCATCAATCTGGTGAAATCGACTACACGGGCAGCATCTCAAAGCGGGGCGACGTGCGCGTCAGAACGCTTCTCTATGAGGCCGCCAATGTGATGCTGACGCGGTATGCCGCTCCGCTCAAATTGAAGACATGGGCCCTCGCAATCGGTGCGCGCTCAACGATGAGAAAGGCCCGAGTGGCTCTGGCGCGTCGTCTGGCAATCATACTTCATGCCATTATGCGAGACAAAACTGACTTCCAGTCCGCGTAAGGCTTACGAGGCGACAACGAGGATTCCTAAATCAAAGTTCCCATCTGGGACGATGCCCGAGGGAGGGCGTGAGACACGGCGCCGATTCTGTAGCAACAGCCAAGACCAACGGTATGATTGCGGTTTCAACATTGCCGACCCACACCCAGCCAACCCCATCATGAACCTCAGAGTTCGAAGAGAACAAAGGCAACCTCTGACATCAAAAGCAGGAAACTCAGGAAACACGCATTGACAGATTAGAGAACAAAGATCGTAAGACGATCGCGAAGATGCTGCGCCATGAACTTCCGCCTGGGTATCGTCGGTCGGAAGCGCCTCGGCGGCCAACGCTTGATGGTTATGTTGGTGTGGTCGATGAGATACTGCGCACAGACAAAGCCCTGATCAAAAAGCAGCGACACACGGCCAAGCGCATCTTTGAACGGCTGCGCGATGAGCATGGATATGCCGGCAGCCTGACCACGGTGACCTATTACGTGCGCGAGCAAAAACGGCGCACCAAAGAGGTGTTTGTGCCGTTGTCGCATCGGCCGGGCCATGCGCAGGTTGATTTTGGTGAGACGCTGGGCGTGATCGGTGGCGTGGAATGCAAGATCCACTTCTTCGTGATGAGCTTGCCACATTCTGATGCGGTGTTTGTGAAGGGATATCCAGCTGAGACAACCGAGGCGTTTTGCGATGGCCATGTGTCCGCCTTTGCATTCTTTGGCGGCATTCCGCAATCCATTCTCTACGACAATACCAAGATCGCCGTGGCTCGGATACTCGGGGATAAGACGCGCATCCGCACACGTCGGTTTACGGAACTGCAGTCGCATTACTTGTTTGATGACAAGTTTGGCAGACCCGCGCGAGGGAACGATAAAGGCAACGTTGAGGGCATGGTTGGATACACCCGCCGCAACTTCATGGTTCCCGCACCTCGCTATGACAGCTTTGATGATCTGAACGCACATTTGGAAGAGAAGTGTTTAGCACGTCAGGACGATACGTTGCGGGGTCACACCCAAACCATAGGCGCACGCCTGATGTCGGATTTGGATGCTCTGATGGGATTGCCCGTCGCAGAATATGAAGCCTGCGATCACGTCAGCACGCGTGCAACGTCGATCTCAATGGTGCGCTATCGCAGCAATGATTACTCGGTGCCAGTAGCCTATGCGCACCACGATGTTCATGTGCGTGGGTTTGTGCATGAGGTTATCATCGGCTGCGGCAATGAGATTATTGCGCGGCACAAACGATCCTACACATCAGCGGATATGGTCTTTGACCCATTGCACTTTTTGCCCCTGCTTGAACAAAAGGTGGGTGCCCTGGATCAGGCCGCGCCTTTGCAGGGTTGGCATTTGCCAGATGTATTTGCCACGCTGCACCGACTGCTTGAAGCCAGAATGGGTAAGCCGGGCAAGCGAGAATACGTTCAAGTCTTGCGCCTTTTGGAGACCTTCGAAATGGATGTTGTGCAAGGCGCAATCCAGCAGGCAATAGATATGGGTGCAATTGGCTATGACGCCGTAAAACACCTTGTACTGTGTCGGGTTGAGAAGCGGCCACCACGATTGGATTTGGACTTCTATCCATACTTGCCCAAGGCCAATGTCGGCACAACACGCCCATCCAGTTACATGAGCTTGATGGGAAGGACCGCGGCATGACCGAAGCCCCTCGGATTCTTCTACGGCATCATCTTAAACAACTGCGACTGCCAACGTTCCAAGGCGAGTATGCCAAACAGGCGCAGCTCTGTGCTGCAGAGAACAAAGATCACATCCACTATCTGGCGCGGCTGTGTGAGATGGAATTGATCGACCGCGAACGCCGGATGATTGAACGGCGCATCAAAGCGGCGAAGTTCCCCAGCACCAAGAGCTTGGATAGCTTTGACTTCAAGATCATGCCAAGCTTGAACAAGCCCCTGACGATGGATCTGGCACGATGCGATTACGTTAATCGCAGGGAGAACATCATCGCGCTCGGCCCGTCAGGCACGGGCAAGACACACATCGCCCTGGGACTTGGGCTGGCTGCATGTCAAAGAGGACTGAAGGTGCGCTTCACAACGGCTGCGGCATTAGTCCATGATCTGATCGAGGCTCAAGATGAGCGGAGATTGCAGCGCCTTCAAAAGCAACTGACCAGCCAGAACCTGTTGATCATTGATGAACTGGGCTTCGTACCGCTCAGCAAATCTGGCGCAGAGCTGCTCTTCGAGGTCATATCCCAATGCTATGAACGCGGCTCCATCATCATAACCTCGAACCTGCCCTTCGATGAATGGACTGAAGTCTTTGGCTCTGAGCGGCTGACCGGTGCGCTACTCGATCGTTTAACCCATCACGTCCACATCCTCGAGATGAATGGCGAAAGCTATCGGCTCAAACACAGTCGCAACAACCGAAAATAACCAGCCCGCAATCACAGTCAGAATAATGCTGGCCTTATGGCCAGCATGCGCTTTGGCACGCTTCAGCTTTGTGACGAGCACGCGTGCAAAAGCGCCACAAAACATCAACCGAAGTGGCCCATTTTTACGCCGCGACATGGACCCATTTTACTCTGCGATTGACAGGCCTGCTGGCCCGGATCAACCGCCACCTGGTCGCGGCCGTGCGCCTCGCGGCAGGCCGCGATGTGCAGCCGACAGCCGGTGTGATCGACAGCCAGAGCGTTAAAACCTCTGAAAACACGTCCCTTTCCGGCTACGATGCGGGCAAGCGGATCAAAGGTCGAAAACGCCACATTATCACTGATACCTGTGGCAATCTGATCGCATGCGAGGTCCATACGGCCAACATTCAGGATCGTGACGGTGCGCCCGGGGTCTTCGCCAGGCTCCGCCGTGAGGCCCCGAAACTGCGCCACATGTTCGCGGATGGCGGCTATGCCGGGCCGAAGCTGCGGGGTGCCCTCGTGCGCCTCGGACGCTGGACGCTACAGATCATCAAGCGCTCCGACACCGCCGGGGGCTTCGAGGTGCTGCCACGCAGATGGGTTGTGGAACGCACCTTCGCATGGCTCGGTCGCTGCCGTCGTTTGGCAAAGGATCGGGAGAAATCCATCGAAAGCGCCGAGGCCTGGCTGCTCATCGCCCACATCAGGCGCGTGACCCGACTACTTGCAACAGATTGAAATCCTTCATCCCATTTTGAATCAGACACTAAGAGCAGCTAGGCCAAAGATGAGCACGGGCGATGACCACAGGCAAATCATATCGCACCATTGACGCGCGGCCAAACGCCGAAAGCCTGGTGAAACCGGGCGAGCTGGTGGACCTTGTCGAGGTCACGCCACTGACCCTGACGGATCGCCGGATTTACAACCAGCTGTTGGAAAACGCCTGGGATGTGATCGAGCGCCCGGATGGGATGGCCATCCCATCCGGGCAACCATCAATCTGCTGCAGATTGATGGCAAGGAAAACATACAAGGGGAGTTGCATCTAGAGCGCAGTCTCTATGGCCGGATGAGCGGGCAGGCCGCGTGAATATGACCGCGTTTCCGCAATATGTGGTTTTGTTCGAACTTTTCCGCGACCTAAGGAGAAGAAAACGGTGAATCTCTTAGAGTCTGACTCAAAAGTTTATGTTTGAACAGAATGCCTTGCTATCCGCCTTGTCAAGAGACGAATACCGGCAACCAAAACCCATGCTACGGAACTTTCAACGGTTGCCTCCCGATCTTTTGCCAAACGACGGCAACGTCCCGGCCACGCGAATGTTCGCTCGACAACCCGTCTTCGTGGTGGAAGAACGAACCCCTCGGCTTTGTCAGGGCGCTTGACAATCTCCAATGTCCATTTTCCCTGCAGGGCCAAAGCATCCCGAAGCTTTGGCCCTGCATATCCTGCGTCCGCAAAGATGTGCCCCAGCCGCGGGAAGCGGATGCGCAGTGCTTTGAGAACATCCACAGCACCATCCCGATCCTGTATATCGGCGGCGTGAACAAGGATCGGTAACAGGAAACCTTGCGTGTCTGTCACGATGTGACGCTTGCGCCCTTTGATCTTTTTGCCCGCATCGAAGCCTGAAATGCCGCCGCTTTCCGTTGTTTTTACGCTCTGGCTGTCAATAACGCCCGCAGTGGGGCTCGCCTCACGGCCCGACAATTCGCGCGCCGCCATCATTGACAGATGGTTGATCCGGTGTAACAGAGCGTTGTCGCGCCAGTCGTAAAAACAGTTCTGCACAGTCGAGACCGCCGGGAAATCCTGCGGGATCATGCGCCACTGACATCCCGTGGTCGCCATATACATAATCGCGTTCACAACACGGCGCGGATTCGTCTTGCGAGGGCGACCACCTCGCTTCGCGGCAGGTAACAGGGGCCGAACAAGCGCCCATTCCTCCATAGTTAAATCGCTTGGATAAAAGCCCGTTTTACGCCTGTGCTCCGCGCGGGTGATGTCTGTCCACGTCATGGGATCCTCCAGGTTCTTTCAAAACCAATGAATCATAAACACCTGATATCACTCAACTACTTTTGAAACAGCCTCTTAGCCAGATACCGGCACTGACATTCTCGCGATCAACATCGGAATGCCCCTTCAGATACAGGTGTTCTCGTTTTTGCAGCGAATATCCGAGGTTTGGTTTTTCGAGACAGGTTTAGAGGTCGGTCAGGGGAATCGCGCTTAAAGTTTGACAGTGTCCGAGAATTGGATTCTGGAGGTTTCATCAGATGATGGGGTTTCGAGATGCCAGGATTAGACAGCTGTTTCAATGCGGTGGATGACCCACGCGGCGGCAATGCTCCGCGCCACAAGTTCCGTGATTTGATGACGATCGGCCTTTTGTGCGCGCTTTGCGGTGGTGATACGGCGGTGGACATGGAACCTTTCGGACAAATGAAGGGGGATTTCCTGCGTGGGTTTCCTGAGTTGCCTCACGGGATACCTTGCCATGACGCGTATTCCCGGCTGTTTCGCGTGATGAAGCCGACGGGCTTTCAGGCCTTTTTCGACAAGTTTCGCGCCGACTTTGCGGCTGGCTCCGGTGAGCACCCTGCCATCGCCATTGATGGCAAAGAGATGCGACGCGGCTTTGACAAGGCCGCCGGGCAATCGAATATGAACATTGTCACGGCCTTTGCACATGGGGCACGTCTCACCCTTGGGATTACTCAGGGCGCCAGGGGCGGTGGCGGGATCCTGGCCCTGCGCGAGTTGATTGAGATGCTTGATATCCGCGGCATCACCATCACCGCAGACGCACTGCATTGTCAGCGCGGGACCTGCGAGTTGATCGTGCGGGAGGGAGGCGGTTATTGCCTGCGGCTCAAGGGCAATCAGGGCGGCATGTTGGCCGATGTCCGGGCTTTCGTGGAAGACGAAGACACAGATTACATTGATGAATATAACACAATTGATGCTGATCATGGTCGTGTGGAAGAGCGGTCATACCGCGTCCACGATGTGCCGGAATATCTGATCAATACCCATAAGTGGCCGCCTCTTCGGGCTTTCGTCCATGTCGCCTCCAGGCGCGCGGTTGGCGACAAGACCAGTCACGCCGAACGGCTTTATCCGCTCTCCAAATGTCCCGCGGCTCAGGGGGCCGCCACACTGATCCGCGGCCAGTGGCAAATTGGGAACAGCTTGCATTGGTCTCTCGACGTGGTGATGAACGACGACCGACACCGCGCGCGAAAAGATCACGCGCCAGCCAGCTTTGCCGCTTTGGGGCGGATTGCCTTGAGCATCATCAAGGCCAATCCTGCAAAAGGATCAAATCGCGGCAAATTCAAAAAAGCGGGCTGGAGCAATGAGGTCCTGAACACTCTCATCCAAGACTTTTGAAGCGCGATTGCCCTGAGAGGTCGGTTCTCCTACATTGACTTTCAGAAAAACATATATTATTTTCTGACACGGAGATAGGTTATGATTACGTCGAAGATCAAACAACACATCGCCAGAAAGGGCCGTGGAGCCATTTTTGCGCCGTCGGATTTTCTGGACACCGGATCCCGCGCCAGTGTGGACCAAGCTTTGTCGCGTCTTGCCGATCAGGGGATGATCAGGCGTTTGACCCGCAGTCTGTATGACTACCCTAAGAAAAGCTCTCGCTTCAGGTATCTTTCGCCGTCCGCGGATAACATTGCGAAGGCAGTTGCCCGCAAGGATAACCAGATTCTTCAGCCTTCCCCTGCCATGGCGGCTAATCAGTTGGGGCTTTCCACCCAGGTGCCGTCTAAGCCTACCTACATGACAGATGGTCCGACACGCACCAAGACAATCGGTCGGCAGGTGATCCAGTTCCGAAACGCATCCTCCAAGACGCTTATTGGTGCAGGCCAGAAAACTGGCGCTGTCTTTCAGGCGTTGCGCTATCTTGGGAGGGATAGGGTCGATGATCAGGTGATCGGCACGTTGGCACGCTCACTGGATGAAAAGGATCGGGTGCTGCTCTCCAGGCAGAGCAGGCATGTTCCAGCCTGGATGCATCCCGTCGTTCAGCAGATCGTTACACGCAATTGAACATGGATCAATTTGCCAACGACAACCCTGAGCAACGTGACGAAGCATTCCAGGAAGCTGCTGTGCAACTTGGTTTGTCCAAGGCCATCGCTGAGAAGGACTTCTGGGTCTGTTGGTCCCTGAAACAGCTCTTCGCCATACCCTCCTTTGGCGATCACATGATCTTCAAGGGAGGAACATCACTTTCCAAGGCATATGATGTGATCCACCGGTTCTCGGAAGACGTAGATCTGTCTCTTGATCGCGCACGGCTTGGTTTTGAGGGGGAGCGCGATCCCGAACACCCCGACCTATCCGGAAAGAAACAGAAGCAGCTGTTGCAAGAGCTGCAGCACGCGGCAGAAGCAGAGGTTTCCGGGCCGCTTTTGACTGAGATTCAAGGTGCATTCGACGTCAGTTTGGATCAGAATTTCTCCTTAACGGTCGACCCGGCCGACGCGCAAACGCTGCTCTTTGCTTATCCGTCGCTATCGGACAGTTCTGGTGGCTACCTTAAACCCATCGTTCGTTTTGAATTTGGAGCACGGGGCGTGCATCTGCCGGCGGAGGTACGAGAGATATCGCCTTACGTTCATCAGGCTTTCCCTGATCTGTTCGGCTCAGGTGAGGTTGACGTGAAAGTGCTGGGTGTCGAGCGCACCTTTTGGGAGAAGGCCACAATCCTGCACATGCTCTATTATCAAGATCCAGCCAAGCCTCTCGCCGACCGGATGTCCCGCCATTATTATGATATGGCCCAGCTCATCCGGCATGACACCAAGGCGCGCGCGCTTGACCACCTCGATCTTTTGGAACAAGTAGCGCACCATAAATCCGTCTTCTTCAAGGCGGCCTGGGCCAACTACGCAGATGCGAAGCCTGGATCTCTTAGATTGATGCCAAATGCAGATCTGACTGCCGCTTTGCGCCGGGATTATGCGGGCATGCGGGAGATGATCATTGGAGATGCACCGAGATTCGATGATATCCTAGGCGTGATTGAAGCTTTTGAGGTCGAAATAAATAGCTGATTTATAGGAACGGGCTCTCACTGCCTGAAACCCCAGCAGACCAAATGATCATTCACGATGTCGCCTCCCGTATGCTGGGGTGGGCATGAAGGGCAGCGGAATATGGAGAGCCGACAATGTAAGCGCTAAGGCGACCCAACATGACGTGGAAATTTCAGACGCTCTCGCTCAGCAGCTTTGATTTTTCTCGAGCATCCAGAATTGCAGCTTCAACCTCAGTGAGATTGACCAGCCTAATTTGAGCACGGGCTGGTTCCAAAACGTCAAGATCTAGGCGGTGTCATCAATTGATCCAAATGACTGACGCGGCGAGGTAGATAGCGCCGAGGAAAGCGGTTGCGATTTTGTCGTATCGTGTTGCGATCGCCCTGTTGTAATGTTTGAGCTTTTCGAAGAAGTTTTCGATCAGATGGCGTACCTTGTAGAGCACCTTGTCGTAGTCGCGGGGTTCCTTACGGTTGGATTTCGGCGGGATGACCGGCTCGATTTCAGCCGCTGCCAACCGATCAAGCACCCGCGCATCGGCATCGTAACCCTTGTCAGCGAGCAGAATATCGGCCTCAATCTCGCCGATCAAAACATCGGCACCGTCGAGGTCGCAAGCCTGCCCGGGCGTCAGATGAAAGCACAACGGATTGCCCAGGGCATCGCAAAGCGCGTGGATCTTGGTGCTCAATCCGCCCTTTGATCGTCCGATGCATTCTGTTTTTTTGACGACCCCCTGGCTCCCGCTGAATGCTGGTGGGCGCGCACGATGGTGCTGTCAATCATTGCATACTCATTGTCGGAATCCTGAGCTAACAGATTGAAAACACGTTCCCAAACCCCTTTGCGGCTCCACCGCATGTGGCGCGTATGGATGGCCCGGAAATCGCCAAACCGCTCCGGTAGGTCACGCCAGGGGAGGCCTGCTCGATAGCGATAGAGAACCGCTTCGACGAACAAGCGATTGTCGCGCGCTGTGACACCAACATCGGAGGCCTTGCCCGGCAACAGATGTTCGATCGTCTCCCATTGGTCATCGCGAAGGGCATAGCGGTGCATCAAGTGTCAACTCCTGTGGTAAAGCTGACACCTCATGAATCATTCAATCGCAGATTTGGGAATCCCCTAATTGATGACACCGCCTAGGTTGTGTCGCTTAATAAAATAGTACGCCAACGAAAGGCGCATCTCAATCTTTCTGACGCCGTCGCGCATATGATAGTCTTGAGCGATTGCGTCTCGCTGCTCTTCACCTAACTCTGGATGCGCGCCCTTGCCGGGATCATGGAACATCTTGGACACCTCTCAGGCCATTTCTAAAATAGGCAGATTTAGAGGCGTGCGAAGTTGGCAGGAAATAGGGAGTCTTTGTTCGCCTACCAGTCAGCTCGAAAACACACTGATTTTCCGAGGCTTAATCGGTTTCAATGCGAAGTTAGGGCATTGGCGGGATATGCCGGTTGTTTGTGGGCGCGATCATCTTTCGGCACGACATCGGCGATGTCGAGGATGAAGAAGTCTTTTTGGGGGTGTCGGTCAGGAAGGAGGGCCATGCGAAAGCTATAGCAGTAGTTCGCACTATCAGGAACCTGCACCCCTTCGCACCTTTCGGAACCCTGTGGATAGTTTTCCCTTTCAGGCCCCCAGGGTTACAGGCGATTTTCGGACCCGTAACACTATTAACACTTGGAAAAAGCGCTGCCAGGCAGGGCAATCGCGCTTCAAAAGTCTTGGATGAGAGTTTTCAGGACCTCATTGCTCCAGCCCGCTTTTTTGAATTTGCCGCGATTTGATCCTTTAGCGGGATTGGCCTTGATGATGCTCAAGGCAATCCGCCCCAAAGCGGCAAAGCTGGCTGGCGCGTGATCTTTTCGCGCGCGGTGTCGGTCGTCGTTCATCACCACGTCGAGAGACCAATGCAAGCTGTTCCCAATTTGCCACTGGCCGCGGATCAGTGTGGCGGCCCCCTGAGCCGCGGGACATTTGGAGAGCGGATAAAGCCGTTCGGCGTGACTGGTCTTGTCGCCAACCGCGCGCCTGGAGGCGACATGGACGAAAGCCCGAAGAGGCGGCCACTTATGGGTATTGATCAGATATTCCGGCACATCGTGGACGCGGTATGACCGCTCTTCCACACGACCATGATCAGCATCAATTGTGTTATATTCATCAATGTAATCTGTGTCTTCGTCTTCCACGAAAGCCCGGACATCGGCCAACATGCCGCCCTGATTGCCCTTGAGCCGCAGGCAATAACCGCCTCCCTCCCGCACGATCAATTCGCAGGTCCCGCGCTGACAATGCAGTGCGTCTGCGGTGATGGTGATGCCGCGGATATCAAGCATCTCAATCAACTCACGCAGGGCCAGGATCCCGCCACCGCCCCTGGCGCCCTGAGTAATCCCAAGGGTGAGACGTGCCCCATGTGCAAAGGCCGTGACAATGTTCATATTCGATTGCCCGGCGGCCTTGTCAAAGCCGCGTCGCATCTCTTTGCCATCAATGGCGATGGCAGGGTGCTCACCGGAGCCAGCCGCAAAGTCGGCGCGAAACTTGTCGAAAAAGGCCTGAAAGCCCGTCGGCTTCATCACGCGAAACAGCCGGGAATACGCGTCATGGCAAGGTATCCCGTGAGGCAACTCAGGAAACCCACGCAGGAAATCCCCCTTCATTTGTCCGAAAGGTTCCATGTCCACCGCCGTATCACCACCGCAAAGCGCGCACAAAAGGCCGATCGTCATCAAATCACGGAACTTGTGGCGCGGAGCATTGCCGCCGCGTGGGTCATCCACCGCATTGAAACAGCTGTCTAATCCTGGCATCTCGAAATCCCATCATCTGATGAAACCTCCAGAATCCAATTCTCGGACACTGTCAAACTTTAAGCGCGATTCCCCTGGCTGCCAGGATCGGAAGGATTGACAGTTTGATTGGTTGTAGTTACGTTTCTACATTAAGGTGCTTGGAAGGATGTGAGCAATGGGAATGACAATGATCAACAGTCGGACGTTCAATCAGGACGCAAGTGGTGCAAAGCGAGCTGCTCAGGATGGACCTGTGTTCATTACGGACCGGGGCAAGCCTGCACATGTGTTGCTCAGCATTGAAGCCTACAGACGGCTTACAGGGCCGCAGGAAAGTATTCTTGATTTGCTGGCTGATCCGGAAGCGGCAGACGTATCTTTTGAGCCGGGTCGATTGAGCGATCTCACCCGTCCGGTTGATTTGTCCTGATGTTCATCCTCGATACGAACGTGGTGTCCGAGCTGCGCAAAGCAAAAGCAGGTAGGGCGGATGCCAACGTCGTCGCGTGGGCGGCGGATCAAGACCCGTCAGCGCTATTCCTGTCCGCCATCACGCTGTTGGAGCTTGAAATGGGTATCAGGCAGGCTGAGAGGCGCGACAGCGCTCAGGGCGCCGTCTTGAGGGCCTGGATGACTGACAGGGTGCTTCCGGCATTCGAGGGGCGTATCTTGCCGGTAGACGGGCCTGTCGCGCTCTGCTGTGCCGCCTTGCATATTCCCGACCCACGCAGCGACCGAGACGCCCTTATCGCCGCAACAGGGATCACCCACGCCATGCCAATCGTCACGCGCAATGTTGCCGACTTCGAGCCAACAGGTGTAAAGATCATCAACCCATGGGAGCTAATGACATGACGACCATGGAGAGTACCGCAAAGAGTGGGGCAGTTGAATTCTGGGAATGATGCTGCGAATGGTTTTAGATGTCAGTCGTTCCACAAATCTACCAGCTGAAAGTCCGGCTTCTGGGGATCAGGCCGATGGCTTGGCGGCGTGTGCTTGTGCCGTCTTCGACAACTTTGCGAGAGTTGCACGGCGTCCTGCAGGTGGCAATGGGCTGGGAGGGCATTCACAGGGCAATCGCGCTTCAAAAGTCTTGGATGAGAGTTTTCAGGACCTCATTGCTCCAGCCCGCTTTTTTGAATTTGCCGCGATTTGATCCTTTTGCAGGATTGGCCTTGATGATGCTCAAGGCAATCCGCCCCAAAGCGGCAAAGCTGGCTGGCGCGTGATCTTTTCGCGCGCGGTGTCGGTCGTCGTTCATCACCACGTCGAGAGACCAATGCAAGCTGTTCCCAATTTGCCACTGGCCGCGGATCAGTGTGGCGGCCCCCTGAGCCGCGGGACATTTGGAGAGCGGATAAAGCCGTTCGGCGTGACTGGTCTTGTCGCCAACCGCGCGCCTGGAGGCGACATGGACGAAAGCCCGAAGAGGCGGCCACTTATGGGTATTGATCAGATATTCCGGCACATCGTGGACGCGGTATGACCGCTCTTCCACACGACCATGATCAGCATCAATTGTGTTATATTCATCAATGTAATCTGTGTCTTCGTCTTCCACGAAAGCCCGGACATCGGCCAACATGCCGCCCTGATGGCCCTTGAGCCGCAGGCAATAACCGCCTCCCTCCCGCACGATCAATTCGCAGGTCCCGCGCTGACAATGCAGTGCGTCTGCGGTGATGGTGATGCCGCGGATATCAAGCATCTCAATCAACTCGCGCTGGGCCAGGATCCCGCCACCGCCCCTGGCGCCCTGAGTAATCCCAAGGGTGAGACGTGCCCCATGTGCAAAGGCCGTGACAATGTTCATATTCGATTGCCCGGCGGCCTTGTCAAAGCCGCGTCGCATCTCTTTGCCATCAATGGCGATGGCAGGGTGCTCACCGGAGCCAGCCGCAAAGTCGGCGCGAAACTTGTCGAAAAAGGCCTGAAAGCCCGTCGGCTTCATCACGCGAAACAGCCGGGAATACGCGTCATGGCAAGGTATCCCGTGAGGCAACTCAGGAAACCCACGCAGGAAATCCCCCTTCATTTGTCCGAAAGGTTCCATGTCCACCGCCGTATCACCACCGCAAAGCGCGCACAAAAGGCCGATCGTCATCAAATCACGGAACTTGTGGCGCGGAGCATTGCCGCCGCGTGGGTCATCCACCGCATTGAAACAGCTGTCTAATCCTGGCATCTCGAAACCCCATCATCTGATGAAACCTCCAGAATCCAATTCTCGGACACTGTCAAACTTTAAGCGCGATTCCCCTGAGGGCATTCACCTGTTTCTGTTTGATGTCTACGCGGTGCGGTACGGTTCTTTCGAGTTGCATGCTGCCAATCCGGACGTTGCCTTGCAGGAATTCGAACTTCGGGAGGGCTTTGTTGCACAAATGGCGTGAAGGATTCACTGTTTGTTTCCCGTGTGGTAGCTGGATGGCATGAGCAGCTGGTCCCCTACGACGTACAAGACCAAGAACTGGTGTCAACGGCGGAGTAAAATCCGGCCACTGGGGCGGAGCAAAAGTCGGCCAGTTTGTGGAGTGCGCCTTGGGGCGTGTGGCCACCAATCAGCAAGCACGTTCCAAGGCGCATTGGCCGTCAGGCCGATTGTTCAGTTGTCAGGTTGAAGGGTTGGCAATACGTGCGCGGCTCTGATTGAGGCGGTAGCTTTCGCCGTTCATCTCGAGGATGTTGACGTGATGTGTCAGCCGGTCCGGGAGCGCGCCGGTCAAGCGTTCGGTGCCGAATGTCTCGGTCCATTCCTCGAAGGGCAGGTTCGATGTGATCAGGGTTGAGCCACGCTCGCAGCGCTGAGAGATCAGCTCGAACAGAAGCTCGGCGCCGGTTTTGCTCAAGGGGACGAAGCCCGGCTCGTCGATGATCAGCAGTTTGACCTTGGCCCGTTTGCGCTGAAGCTGCCGGAGGCGTTTCTCGTCGCGGGCCTCCATCATCCCGTGCACGAGAGCTGCGGCGGTTACGAAGGCGACAGGCAACCCTTTCTGGCAGGCGGTCAGCCCCAACCCGAGAGCGACATGGGTTTTGCCGGTTCCCGACGGGCCGAGCGCGATGACGTTCTCCCTGCGCTCGATCCATTCACAGCGCGCCAGTTCCAGCACCATCATCTTGTTCAGACCGGGGATGGCCGTAAAGTCGAAGCTGTCGAGGCTTTTGACGGTTGGAAACTTTGCCGCCTTGATCCGGCGCTCGACCATGCGCCTCTCCCGATCGATTGGTTCCAGCTCGGTCAGCCGGGCTGGATAGCGCACATGATCCAGGCCTTCCGCCGCACAAATGCGCGCTTGCTTGTCATGCTCGCGCAGGAAGGTGGGCAGGCGCAGAGTCTTGAGGTGGTGTGTCAGCAGCAGTTCGGGTGCATCCGTCATGCGTCACCTCCTGACAGAAGGCTCATACAGGAAGAAGCCGAGGTGGTGGCGATGTTGGTTCCGGGCAGGAACGGATAGACATCCAAATCCAACCTCGGGGGCCTTCGCTCGACGCGGCACAGGACGAGGTGCTTGATCGCATCGAAGCTGACCGCCCCCATTCGCAGGGCGTCTTTGACGGCAAGATGCAGCACCTCCAGCTCGAACCGTTCCGACAGGCGCAGGACCTGGACATACTCCCTTTTGCCCGCCTTGCCCTGCCGGGCTTCCAGCAAGCGCCGGAGCGTGGCGAAGGCGTCAGGCAGTTCCCAACCCTGCAAGGGCGCAGCCTGATCGAAGGACATGATCCTGCGCTCGATCAGCGGCAGGTAATGCAGCGGGTCGAACACCATGTCACCGCTGTCATAAGAGCGGGGATGATCGGCGATCACCTCAGTGGCGCAACCGATAACGACGCGGATCACGAAGCCCTTGATCCAGACCGCGCGGTGGCCATATGCGACCGGTACCGAGTAGTCGTTACCGCGATACCGCACCACCGATGTCGATGTGACCTGGCCACTTTGCAACTCACAGGCCTCGAAGGGTGCGCCGGGCAAATCCTGCATTGCCGCCGGATCGGCTTGCAGCCGTTCGCCGATGCTGGCCTTGTGTCCGCGCAGGACATCGTCCTGCCGTTTGCGGCATTGCTCTTCCAGGTGAGCGTTGAACGCATCCCGGTCCGGAAAGGACGGGATCGGCACCATGAAGTCGCGCCGCCCGTAGCCGACCAACCCCTCGACCGCTCCCTTGTCGTTCCCCTTGCCGGGACGGCCGTAGCGATCCCGGACCACATAATGCGACAGCATTGCGCTGAACCGTTGGGTTCTTTGCCGGGTGCCGTCCGGCAGGATCCGCGCCACCAGGCAGCGGTCATTGTCATGGAGGATCGACAGGGGAACCGCCCCAAAGAAAGCAAAGGCATGCACATGCCCATCCAGCCAGGCCTCGGTGGTTGCCGCAGGATAGGCCCGGATAAAACACGCATCGCTCTGCGGCAGATCAAAGGCGAAGAAGTGCGCCTTCCGCTCAACGCCGCCAATCACGACAGGCGCTTCACCAAAATCCGCCTGCGCATGCCCGGGCGGATGGCTGAGCGGCACGAACATCTCTTTGCCAGAGCGCTTCCTGGCC
This sequence comes from Roseovarius sp., assembly GCA_965207105.1. GTDB lineage: Bacteria > Pseudomonadota > Alphaproteobacteria > Rhodobacterales > Rhodobacteraceae > Roseovarius. The sequence continues at coordinate 122,112 of CBDBLS010000041.1, forward strand.
CGGACGCAGTCTTTGACGATTGTGTATCCGCCATCAAAGCCGCACTCGTCGCGCAGCCTCTCAAAGATACGCTTTGCGGTGTGGCGCTGCTTGCGCGGACGCGCTTTGTCCTCAGTAAGCCATTGGTCGATCTGGCAGGTGAACGCATCCAGCTTCGGGCGCCTAACCGGCGCTGTCCGCCGATACCCCGGTGGCTCCGAATAGGCCAACATCTTCGCAACACTGTCTCGGCCAATCCCAAAATCCCGGGCAATCCGACGCCCGCTCAACCCATCCTGAAAATGAGCCCGACGCACCTTCAAATACAATTCCACGGTGAAAATCCCCCGGCCCTCCCATCAAACGAAAGGGCAAAAGTGGACGACTTTTACGCCGCCCGCGACAACACAACGACGCCGCTACCGTGGCCGAGTATTGCTCCGCCGATTACAGCCGTCCAGAAGGACTGAAAACCGGCCCAGTTCCAGCCCTTCGTTTCCGCAAGCATGATCCATAGCCCTTGCGCAAAGATCCGACACGGCAATAAGGGCCGGTTCAGCTTCCGGGACGCTCAAGTGGCCCACAGACAGACCAACATGAAACAGCTTGAAAACCTCAGCCACAGAGTTCGTAAGATACTGAATTTCATCTGCGGCGCGGCTCAGGTTCTGCGCCTCGGAAACATCGAGTTTGACCGTTACTTGCTTGTTCATGACGCTCTCTTTCCATCCAGTTTCATATCAATGATTGCAGCCTTGAGATGCTCATGGCCGGCTGCCTTGTCGCCTGCGAACAGCGCGGCGATCCGGGTAACGTTCTCAACATTGCGCAGCCCACCGCGCATCCGGGCGATACCATGTAACACGTCGATGGACCGCGCATCGGCAAAGGGAGTTCCGTCCACCACGGCGGCAACATCGGCACGGCTCACTTGTTGAATAACGACTGGGCGCATCAGACGGCTTTGAAATTGCGGCATTGCCTCAATCGCAAAAGGCAGTTCCAAATCGCCGCAAAATATTAGGGCCTGTTGAGATACAGGATTCCCATTTCCATTAATTTCTGATTCAAGTTTCCAAAATGGAGGCGAGAATGTTGAGTGACCGGTTTTTGATAAGTGACGGGCAATGGGATCTTATAGAGCCCCATTGCCTTGGCAAGAAGAGCGATCCGGGGCGGACTGGAGGTGACGCCCGTTTGTTTGTGGAGGCTGTTTTGTGGATCGCCCGGACAGGTGCGCCATGGCGGGACTTGCCGGCTGAATTTGGCAAATGGAATTCGATTTTCACACGGTTCAGATATTGGGTTAAACGGGACGTATTTCATCGTATGTTCAATGAGTTATCCGAAGATATCGACTTCGAATATACGATGATTGATGGCACGATCTGCAAGGTACACCGTCATGGACAGGGCGCAAAAGGGGGACTCAAAATCAGGCCATCGGAAAGTCTCGCGGCGGAATGACCACCAAAATTCTGGCGCTGACCGACGCCTTTGGCAACCTCATCGACTTCCGGCTGATGCCCGGACAGGCGCATGACCTGCTCAAAACACGTGAATTGCTGGCAGATGTTTGCTGCCGAAATCTGTTGGCAGATAAGGCCTTTGACGCGGATTGGCTTCGGGCGTTATTGGCAGAAAGGGACATTGAAGCCGTTATTCCACCCAAGTCCAACCGCAAAAGCCCAGCTTCATGTGATATGGAAATCTATAAGTGGAGGCATCTCGTCGAAAACTTCTTTCAGAAACTCAAAGAATTCAAACGTATAGCAATGCGTGCCTGCAAAACCGACACCAGTTTCGAAGCCATGATCCACATCGGAGCGACAATAATCCGCACACGATGAATCTCAACAGGCCCTAAATCAAAACCGCCTGTCTCTGCCGTAGCCCGTAGCCATTCGAAAGCCTCTCCAGTCAGGCGGGTTTTGGGGTTCCGCTGATTGAGATACTGAGCTTCGTCGGTAACAAGCGTTTGGTTTTCCCCAATAAAATCCGCAAGTTTCTCTCGCGCCTCTGACTGGCAGTTGAAACTTGGCCGGATATGGTAGGGCCAAAGGTTTGCAAGGGCATGTGCAAAATTCCATGCGGTGCCTTCGCCTCTGGCCGCTTGAATATAGATCGCATTGTGGCCTAAATCCTCACAAAACCGTTTGATTGCAGTTGTTTTGCCAACACCCGGCGCACCGGATATCATTGTGATTGCAGGTTGCCCAGCCGCCCTGACAAGCTCAAGTGAGCGACGGATATCTAAGGCCGTTTCTGTATCGGCCCAGTCGCCGATTTGCCGGGGTTCAACTCCGGCATTGGCAATTCGTAAGTGGTGTGCCATATTACTCTCCGTTTCTTGATGAGGGCTGACGCCCCCGTTTAATGGCATGGGCGATGTTGCTGCATCGCTCATGCCGACTTCCCGCCTCGCAGGCGTTTTGCTGCAAGTGCGGTATCCATGTTCTTGAAAAATTCTTCCGGGACTGTAGTCATTTCCGCATCACCTTGCGGCCTGGGACTGGCCTTCAAGGGGCCACCGAACCGTCCTGCCACAACCTGCTCCGGCTGGACGGGCACAGGCTTGTCTGACGGATCGCCAAGCTTGGCCAGCGCGGCGGCAAACTCTTGATCTGACATATAATCATTAGCTTTTTTCGCCGCCTTTGCCGTTTTCCGTGCCTCTCTCGCGTTGCGTTTGGCCGTGCGGATACCGTCAACGCTGTCATACGCGCCCGGCTGCACGGCGGCGATACCTTCGCGGATCATGTTGCCGTCCTCGTCAAAGGCGATAGCCGGGGCGCTGAAATCGTCGGGATCGCGTCCCAAAAGGATCTTCCCGCCGGATTTGTGGTACGGCAACAACGCCTCTTGCGAAGCCGGATCGCCGTAGATCCAGCCTTTCTTGCGCACCTGCCCGTGACGATCCACGGCTACGGGGTTGTAGATCAACCCGGCAAGGTAAAGCTGTCTGGCCGTGGGTTTGCGCTTGATGCGGGCGTTTAAACCGTCTTGAAACACACATTCATAAGACCGCCCGTTTGCGCCTTGCCCACGACGCCCCGGCTCACAGTTGTACCGGGCAATCTCGCGCTCGATCACCTTACGCGCGTTCTCAACGGGGATCGGCACAACCTTGGCAGACGGGTTTGCTCCGGGCGCGTGGCCCGCATGGCAACCCTTGAACTCCGGTCTGTCATCCACAACCCGCGATAAACTGGCAAACGTCCGTTCGGCAATCTTGGCTTTAGCGTTTTTGGGCAGGGCAAAGGTCAGGTCGATCCCCATGATCCTGCAGATGCCGGGCGGCTGGGCACCCTCGGGCTTCTTGCCGCCATTGCGGAACCGGTGGACGTTGCCTCCCGCCACAAGATGCCCCGCAAAAGCCGAGCCATTGTCAGTATAGAGGCGGTCAAAGATACCGTAGGTTTCGCATACGCGCTTGATAACACGCACAGTAGCCGCCGCGTTCTCCGTCTCTGCAAGCTCCCATCCCAGCACCATATTTGAGGTAACGTCGATCAGCGCAATCATGACAGGGCGAACCGCGCGACCGTCGCCAAAATCCACCCAGAAATCTTGCGTCCGCCCATCGAGCGAGACCCATTCCAACGGGTTGATAGAGGTTTTGTCGCGTACCGCCGGGATCGTGATCCGCTTTACGGTTGCCTCGTGCCCATGCTTCGCTGTGTACCGTTGCGCAAAGCTCAGGGCCTTCCAGCGGCGATAGAACGTCAGGTAGGACGGAACCGCCCAGCCCGATTCCTTGCCCACATTGCGAGTATCGCACCAGGCCGCCTTCAACGGGAACTCCTTCTCGGAATCCTTGATCGCGGTCATAAAGTGCGACCACGCTTTCGGTGATATATAGGCCCGGCCCTTGGCCCCACATGTGTAATTGTCCAGCAGGGCGAGTGCGAAATTGATCGGGTCAACCCCCTGAACACGCTTCAGGATAGCCTTGAGACGTTGCGCCGAATTGCCCTTTTTGCCGAACCGCTCATGAACCAGTTGTTCGCGCTCTCGCCAGACGACGCTTTCTCCCAGCAATACCAGAAAGCGAGCAATCTCTGCCTTGCGGTCTGCCCGCTCACGCCGCGACGGCGGCGCTTGCATGAATACCTCATGCGCCACATCGTCAAACACGCCCGGATCAAGATGCAGGCTCTCGCTTTCCCGTTGCAGATAGGCCAAGCGTTCCGCCTCGGGCAGGTGGGAAAGACTAACAACAACCGGACGACGCCCGTCATTTTCAATAATATGGAGCCTGATACCGCTCCGTTCCAACCATTTAGTTGCAGCGGTCCTATTGTTGGGAATGCCGCCAACACCCAGAAGAGATGTAACGCGAACGCCAGTCATTCCTGCGCCCCAGACGCTTCAACGATACGCCTGACCAACTCTCGTGCCTTCGTGCCGGTCCAAAATCCCTTGAGCGCCTTTCCGGCATTCTGCGGCCTTACCCCATTTTGTAGGCACCATGCGTTGAGCGTTGTGCCTTGCATGACGAACCCAGCCTTTATCTTGCTGTGGCGTTCCGGCGAAAATGGCTCTAAGCTGCGCAAGACGAGTACCTCCTTATTAGGGTATTGCAAGGAGAGCGTCATGTCAGAGCTTGTTTTTTCGGACCGAGTTCGAGCGTTGAAGGCAGAGCGCGATCTAACTGTGTCGCAACTATCTAAAGAAACGGGCATTCCCAAACGGACTCTGGAAAAATACTTGCGTAGGAGTGGGGCGGCATCTCCCGGCGTTGAGACCATTCGAACAATTTGCACAACCTACGACATTTCGGCCGATTGGCTTTTGGGCCTCACAGATAAGTCAGATCAGGCGGTATCTGACGCGGAAGCAACCGAGGTGGCCGCAAGGGCTGTCTTTGAACATTTCATTGCAGACATCAATCATACTCAAAAATGGGTAGGGCGAAACAGAAAAGATAGTGTTCAGAGTCTGACACTTCTTACCTATTTCCGCGGATTTCATCCAGCGTGTCGAGTGCGCGGCGTTCTCGGGTGAGGATATCCTTGGCGCTCCTGGTCCATTTGAAAGGCTTCGGTTTCTCGTTGTGGAGCGCCGGATAGTCGTAGATCGCAGCCTCCAGGTCATCGACGCTGGAATAGCTGCCGCGTCGGATGCGCCCGGCGGTGATCTCGGCGAAGAAGCGCTCGACCAGGTTCAGCCATGAGGCGCTGGTGGGGGTAAAATGCAGCTTGAAGCGGGGGTGCTTTTCGAGCCAGGCCTTGACCTCGGGTGTCTTGTGGGTGGCGTAGTTGTCGAGCACCGGATGGACCTCGCATCGCACTGGCGTGGCCTTGTCGATACTGCGCAGGAATTTCAGGAACTCCCTGGCTCTGTGGCGGGGCATGCAATTGCCGATGACCGTGCCCGTCTTCACATCAAGGGCGGCGAACAGCGTGGTCGTGCCGTGGCGTTTGTAATCATGGGTCATGGCGGCGGCGCGACCCTTCTTGAGCGGCAATCCCGGCTGGGTGCGATCAAGTGCCTGAATTTGCGACTTCTCGTCGACGCACAGCACCACCGCCCGCTCCGGCGGGTCAAGGTAGAGCCCGACGATATCGGCGACTTTCTCCTCGAACAGCGGATCGTTCGACACCTTGAACCCTTTCGTGAGGTGCGGCTTCAGGCCCGCCTCGGCCCATATGCGTCCCACGCTCGAAGGCGAAATACCCACGGCCTCGGCCATCAGGCTGCGGCTCCAGTGAGTGGCATTCGCAGGGGACTCCTGAACTGTCTTGGCGATCACCTTCAATCGTGTCGCAATCGGCAGCGGCGGCACCCGCGAAGGTCGGGTCTTGTCACGTTTGAGGCCAGCTACACCCTCATCGAGATAGCGTTGCTGCCAACGCCACACGGTAGGTTTCGAAGTGCCCGCCCGCCGCATGATCTCAAACGTGCCGCAACCATCCGCCGTTGCCAGTACGATCTCGGCCCGCCAGACCAGTTTGCGAGGGCTGTTGCGGTTGGCGATCAGGGCTTGAAGCTCAGAACGCTCGGCGGGGCCAAGGTAAAGGCAGATGTCAGTGCGTCTCATGGGCCGGGTATGGCACAGAAAACCGACAGTGGGAATCTTATGTCAGCTGCTGAACAATAGCGTCTTTAAAGACGGTCTGTTGTATGGTGCTAATCCCAACGAACTGGCCTGCGACTACGCCTATCGGGTCCTCAAACTACGCGCCGAGATAATGTCGGGGCGTGTAGGAACTGAACTAACGATAGGTGAAGTTCCAGACGGAATGGAAAATATCTTACTGACCGCACACGGCATCTTTAAAATGGACAAAACCTAATCGTGTTTCGTGCGCAAATTTGCGCACGACCCGAAAGCGGCAGGCATTGATAACATTGGATTTTCTTACTGAAAAAGTCTCTGTCAAACGACCATTCACCCCGAAAACCCCATGAATGTATCAAACCTTGTGAAAAACAGATTTTGCAAGGCATTGTTTTTGAATGAAAATTTTTTCAGGAGTATCAAACCATCTGAAAGCCGTCAATGGACCGCACCGACCGTTACGGCCTCAGGAAAGCGATGACGCCAACGAAAAGCTGTGGTGTCGGCCACCATACAACGCCCGTCGGACGCCTTTACCGTTTCGCCGTCGCGCAGGGAAGCTGCGAACCCTGCCCATCTGTCCCTGTGGCGCAAGCGGGCAGGCGGCGTCCCGGTCAGCGCGTTGAAGGTTTTGCGACAGCCTTTGCAAAAGAACCTCGTCAGGCCACTTGCATGGCCCCTGATGATCGCACCGCCCGAAGCACAGTGCGGACAGATACGCCCCTCGCGAACATTCGCCTCAGGGAGATCGATCACGCTTTCCAGCGACGAAACCCCGGCAACGAGCCGTCCGGTTTCAGCCCGTTGTTTCGATGAAAGGTCGTCGATCTCGTTGAGCCACACCAAAAAAGCTTGATGATCCATGTGCCGCACCCCATAATTTTGTTCATGGTGTGTTCTATTACAGGTTGGCACGCATAATCAATGCTAATTGAGCCATCGCCAAATCCGAATAGACAGGCTGCCCGCCACGCGTCGTTCGTGACGGGGCCACCCACAAAGCCAGCGCGTCCTCGCTGATCCAGACCGTCAGATCACCGCGCTGCCGAAGACTTTCGTTGTACTCAGGCCAGTTGGTCACGCGCTGCTTTTGTTTTGGAATCCTGTCACGATGATCGGCGTTGAACTTGTGCGGCATCTACAACATCCTCAAGAGAACAGACTGAAACAAATATCAGGGGAGGAGGATACGTGCAACAACGCCTTTCGACGTATTGTTGAGGCACGACAATACGTCGAAACGCGCGGAACCTATCAATGGTGTGGGCGTTTCGAAATCAAGTTGTGAATCAACTTAATCTCGAAACGCTTTAACCAGAACATGACGACGGCTGCGAGAGTACAGGCAGACCGTCGCGGGTCAGCTTGTGACTTTTGGCCAGGCAAATGTTCTATACTCCTCCACCTGAATTGACCTGAGAATTTTTGTCGGTGAGTCGATTCGCCGCATATCGTTTTGTATCGGGACGTGCATCCTCCTGGCATGGCCAAACAGCATAAGACATTCAGCCTCACATGCGAGGACCGCGCGGCGCCTGAAACGATTTGTCGTCGCCGTAAAGTGGACGCACTCGTGTGGAAGCGTGCCCGTGCGTTTTTGCTTCCGGATGCGGGCTATGATGCCAAATTGGTCTGCGGGATACTTGATATTGGCCCGACAGTTTTGACGGAGTGGCGATTTGCCTTTTCCGGTGCGGGGCTGTCGTTCTTTGGCCTGAAAGATTACAGCCAGCGGCAGGGACACTTGAGTGTTACGCAGGAGCAGGGGCTGAAAGCCCGTTTCACCGAAAACCCGGCACGGAACGTAGACGAGGTCTGTGCGTATGTTCCGGCGGAATACGGGCAGAGCTACAGTTCCTCGGGAGCCGCCAGGCTGATGCGTCATCCCGGGTTTGAGTATAAAAAGCCACGATTGCCGCCTGCACAGGCCGATGAAGTCAAACAGGCGGCGTTTATCGCCATGTTGTAAAACGCGGAGCAATATTGGGCCACAGAAGCGGCTGCATATCGCAGTTGTAGCGGAGTAAAAGTCCGCCAGTTTGTGCCCTTCGTTTATTCGGAGGGCGGGAGATGTATTCTGTGGATATTTATAGTCGTGTGCGCCGTGCTTGTTTGAAGGACGGTATGTCTGGCCGAGAAGCGGCGCGGTTTTTCAACATGGCGTAATCAGGATCAGCACTCAGTTACCCCTGTTATTCTGGATGCACATGCAATTGAAAAGGAGACTGACCAATGGAATATTTTGCTGGTTTGGATGTGTCCATGGAAGAGACGCATATCTGCATTCTGGATCGTGAAGGGGCCCTTATTCGTGAAGGAAAAGCGAGCTCAACACCAAAAGCGATCGCTGACTTCCTCGCTTCTGGACCACCATGTGCCAAAGTTGTATTTGAAACGGGACGGATGGCACCAATGCTTTACCATGGGCTGACGGAGCTTGGTGTCCCGGTTGTTTGCATCGAGAGCAGGCAAGCATATCAGGCCCTTAAATCTCTGGCCGGCCACAAGACGGACCGCAATGATGCCCGCGGTTTGGCACACCTGGCGCGGACGGGATTCTACAAGCCGACCCATGTCAAATCACTGTCAGCGCACGCAATCCGGTCGCTGATCGCAGCCCGCAAGAAGCTGGTCGGACAGCGTGTGACGCTCGACAATCAGATCCGCGGTCTGGTCGTCGTCTTCGGCGTGCGGCTGCCACGAGCTTTGTCTCCGGCATTCAAAAACGCGGCGCTAAAAGTTAGCGATGGAGTGCCTGGCCTCCATGCCGCAATTTGCGGACTGTTCGCAGCACGCGAAGCAATCCTCGCGGCGGTTGCAGCCATTGATGGCGACATCAAAAAGATGACCCGCAAATCCGAAGTCTGCCAGCGCCTTATGACGGTACCAGGGGTCGGTCCGATCACAGCATTGGCCTTTGCCGCAGCAATTGATGATCCGTCGCGTTTCAGGAAATCGCGTGATGTGGGGGCGTATCTTGGACTGGTGCCGCGACGGCATCAATCTGGTGAAATCGACTACACGGGCAGCATCTCAAAGCGGGGCGACGTGCGCGTCAGAACGCTTCTCTATGAGGCCGCCAATGTGATGCTGACGCGGTATGCCGCTCCGCTCAAATTGAAGACATGGGCCCTCGCAATCGGTGCGCGCTCAACGATGAGAAAGGCCCGAGTGGCTCTGGCGCGTCGTCTGGCAATCATACTTCATGCCATTATGCGAGACAAAACTGACTTCCAGTCCGCGTAAGGCTTACGAGGCGACAACGAGGATTCCTAAATCAAAGTTCCCATCTGGGACGATGCCCGAGGGAGGGCGTGAGACACGGCGCCGATTCTGTAGCAACAGCCAAGACCAACGGTATGATTGCGGTTTCAACATTGCCGACCCACACCCAGCCAACCCCATCATGAACCTCAGAGTTCGAAGAGAACAAAGGCAACCTCTGACATCAAAAGCAGGAAACTCAGGAAACACGCATTGACAGATTAGAGAACAAAGATCGTAAGACGATCGCGAAGATGCTGCGCCATGAACTTCCGCCTGGGTATCGTCGGTCGGAAGCGCCTCGGCGGCCAACGCTTGATGGTTATGTTGGTGTGGTCGATGAGATACTGCGCACAGACAAAGCCCTGATCAAAAAGCAGCGACACACGGCCAAGCGCATCTTTGAACGGCTGCGCGATGAGCATGGATATGCCGGCAGCCTGACCACGGTGACCTATTACGTGCGCGAGCAAAAACGGCGCACCAAAGAGGTGTTTGTGCCGTTGTCGCATCGGCCGGGCCATGCGCAGGTTGATTTTGGTGAGACGCTGGGCGTGATCGGTGGCGTGGAATGCAAGATCCACTTCTTCGTGATGAGCTTGCCACATTCTGATGCGGTGTTTGTGAAGGGATATCCAGCTGAGACAACCGAGGCGTTTTGCGATGGCCATGTGTCCGCCTTTGCATTCTTTGGCGGCATTCCGCAATCCATTCTCTACGACAATACCAAGATCGCCGTGGCTCGGATACTCGGGGATAAGACGCGCATCCGCACACGTCGGTTTACGGAACTGCAGTCGCATTACTTGTTTGATGACAAGTTTGGCAGACCCGCGCGAGGGAACGATAAAGGCAACGTTGAGGGCATGGTTGGATACACCCGCCGCAACTTCATGGTTCCCGCACCTCGCTATGACAGCTTTGATGATCTGAACGCACATTTGGAAGAGAAGTGTTTAGCACGTCAGGCCGATACGTTGCGGGGTCACACCCAAACCATAGGCGCACGCCTGATGTCGGATTTGGATGCTCTGATGGGATTGCCCGTCGCAGAATATGAAGCCTGCGATCACGTCAGCACGCGTGCAACGTCGATCTCAATGGTGCGCTATCGCAGCAATGATTACTCGGTGCCAGTAGCCTATGCGCACCACGATGTTCATGTGCGTGGGTTTGTGCATGAGGTTATCATCGGCTGCGGCAATGAGATTATTGCGCGGCACAAACGATCCTACACATCAGCGGATATGGTCTTTGACCCATTGCACTTTTTGCCCCTGCTTGAACAAAAGGTGGGTGCCCTGGATCAGGCCGCGCCTTTGCAGGGTTGGCATTTGCCAGATGTATTTGCCACGCTGCACCGACTGCTTGAAGCCAGAATGGGTAAGCCGGGCAAGCGAGAATACGTTCAAGTCTTGCGCCTTTTGGAGACCTTCGAAATGGATGTTGTGCAAGGCGCAATCCAGCAGGCAATAGATATGGGTGCAATTGGCTATGACGCCGTAAAACACCTTGTACTGTGTCGGGTTGAGAAGCGGCCACCACGATTGGATTTGGACTTCTATCCATACTTGCCCAAGGCCAATGTCGGCACAACACGCCCATCCAGTTACATGAGCTTGATGGGAAGGACCGCGGCATGACCGAAGCCCCTCGGATTCTTCTACGGCATCATCTTAAACAACTGCGACTGCCAACGTTCCAAGGCGAGTATGCCAAACAGGCGCAGCTCTGTGCTGCAGAGAACAAAGATCACATCCACTATCTGGCGCGGCTGTGTGAGATGGAATTGATCGACCGCGAACGCCGGATGATTGAACGGCGCATCAAAGCGGCGAAGTTCCCCAGCACCAAGAGCTTGGATAGCTTTGACTTCAAGATCATGCCAAGCTTGAACAAGCCCCTGACGATGGATCTGGCACGATGCGATTACGTTAATCGCAGGGAGAACATCATCGCGCTCGGCCCGTCAGGCACGGGCAAGACACACATCGCCCTGGGACTTGGGCTGGCTGCATGTCAAAGAGGACTGAAGGTGCGCTTCACAACGGCTGCGGCATTAGTCCATGATCTGATCGAGGCTCAAGATGAGCGGAGATTGCAGCGCCTTCAAAAGCAACTGACCAGCCAGAACCTGTTGATCATTGATGAACTGGGCTTCGTACCGCTCAGCAAATCTGGCGCAGAGCTGCTCTTCGAGGTCATATCCCAATGCTATGAACGCGGCTCCATCATCATAACCTCGAACCTGCCCTTCGATGAATGGACTGAAGTCTTTGGCTCTGAGCGGCTGACCGGTGCGCTACTCGATCGTTTAACCCATCACGTCCACATCCTCGAGATGAATGGCGAAAGCTATCGGCTCAAACACAGTCGCAACAACCGAAAATAACCAGCCCGCAATCACAGTCAGAATAATGCTGGCCTTATGGCCAGCATGCGCTTTGGCACGCTTCAGCTTTGTGACGAGCACGCGTGCAAAAGCGCCACAAAAACATCAACCGAAGTGGCCCATTTTTACGCCGCGACATGGACCCATTTTACTCTGCGATTGACACCATGTATGAAGCTTTGCTGTCCGGGTTGGGGGCGGATGAGATGGTGGTCTTCTCCGATGCTGTACATCCGGAGCATCGGAGCCGTCCCGCCCATGGCTGGTTCCCGAAGGGGCAAAAGACGGCCCTGAAGGCAACATCGGGGCGCAGGCGTCTCAATATTCAGGGCGCGCTCGATCTTGAAACGTTCCGGTTTACTTTTGTGGAAGGCGAGAAGATCAATGCCCGGACAACACGGGAGAGTGTCCTGTCTTCTGTGTATGAGTAATTCGGTCCATGCTTCCAAACTGAAGGAGCATGACGATAATGACGATTTCCAAGGAACTACCGGGCGAGCTGCCTAGCGGTGTTGAACGACCCAAAGATTTACTTGGCGACAAGGGTCTGATGAAAGAGCTGAAGGTCCGGCCGATGGAGCGGATGTTGGGGGCTGAGTTGACCGAGCATCCGGGCTATGAACCACACGGTGAACCTGCCAGCCAGCAGACCAACCGGCGCAACGGAGCGACGCGCAAGGTGCTGAAGGGCAATGACGGGGCGGTGCCGATTGATATCCCACGTGACCGTGACGGCAGTTTTGAGCCGGAACTTATCCAGAAAGGCCAGACCCGGATCGACGGGATGGATGACAAGACTACCGGGCTTTACGCAGCTGGTTTATCAACCCGTGATATCAGCAGCCACCTTGAGGAAGTCTATGGGTTACGGGTCTCTGCCGACCTGATCAGCCGTGTCGCCGATGCTGTTCTGGAGGAGGTCCCGGACTGGCAAAACCGGGCTTTGGAGCCGGTTTACCCGATCGTTTTCCTTGATGCCCTACGTGTTGAAATCCGCGATGCCGAGAGCCGTCAGGTCAAGAACAGGGCCGTATACGTGGCCCTGGGCGTCACCCCTGATGGTGAGCGTGAGGTTCCGGGCCTGTGGATTGCCGCCAATGAAGGGGCCAAATTCTGGCTGTCCATTATGAGCAATCTCAAAAACCGGGGGCTGGAGGACATCCTGATCGCCGTTGTGGATGGCCTCAAGGGTTTCCCCGACGCTGTCAACGCGGCCTATCCAGATACCACCGTGCAAACATGTATTGTACATCCGGTGCGCCATTCATTGAACTTCTGCGGCTGGAAAGATCGCAAGGAAGGGGCCAGAAGCCTGAAGCAGATTTATCAGGCCGTAAACGACGGGGAGGCCGCCAAAGCCCTTGATGCTTTCGAGGATGAATGGAGCCAAAAATACCCCTCGATCGCCCCGGGCTGGCGGCGGGCATGGCAGGAGGTGATCCCGTTCTTCGCCTTCCCCCCGGATGTGCGCAAGATCATCTATACCACCAACGCCATAGAAAGCCTGAACCGGGTCATCCGGAAAACTACCAAAACCCGCGGCGGCCTTCCAACCGATGATGCTGCAACAAAGCTGATCTATCTGGCCATCCGCAACTTCGAAAAATCCGGTCGATGTGTCAGAGAATGGGGTGCGGCACGAAACCGGTTCGCTATCCTATACCCGGAACGGTTCAACAGATGACCCGTTTTAACCGCATGGGCCAAACCCCATACACAGAGCTTCGGACATTCCCTCCGGTCCTCGTTGCGGTCGACCGATCAGGCACCACCATCAGTGCTGTCTTGCCTGCGGTGACAGCCGAACATCTCAAAACGGTTCTGCAGCCACGTCTTGATGGGGACGCTCTCCCGGTGACCGATGGCTGCACCGGCTACCCGCCCTGCGCCGCAGAAACGGGCGTCAGCCATGAAAGTCTCGACCGGACCGCCGGAGAACGTGTCCGTGGTGAATTGCACATTCAAACCGTGAACAGTCGGCATGAGCGGTTAAAGACCTTCCCGCGCCGCCATCGGGGCATCGCGACCAAATACCTGGACAGCTGCCTTCGGTGGTTCCACCTTGCCGTCCTTCCGAGCCACCAAACGCCGCGCGCGATACTTGCCGCCGCCGCAGGCATCCTGCCTGTAACACGCCACGCATAATCAATGCTAATTGAGCCTTGATCTATCTCAAGCTCATATTTTAGTTTGCCCGCTAGTCTGAGAGTCAGCGAACAGGAGAACTGACATATGCGTAGAGCCACGCCACAAGACGTAGCTGACAACACGCCGTTTGAAAAACTTTCAGACACTGTGCAGGGTTGTCTTCTTTCCAAAGCCTATGTGCCGATTTTCGGCGCGGCACGATTGTCAGCTTTAAGGGCGACAAGACCAACACACTCAAGCTGGTGGTACGCGGATGGGTGAAACTGTTCCGTCTGGCTGAAAATGGCGATGAGGCAATTTTACAAACCCTCACAGAAGGCAAAAGCTTTGACGAGATGGCCGCATTGGAAACCGGTCGGTGCGCCTCTTCGGCAGAAACCCTCAGCAACTGCAGTATCCTGTTCATTGATCTGCACGCGATTTGTTCCTGCGCGAATGCCCGGGCCGAACTCAGCAGGGCCGTTCTGATGGCGACGTCTGAACATCTCAATGAAATGTCCGATCAGGTCGAGCAGTTGAAAATACAGACCGCCCCGCAACGGCTGTCGAGTTTTCTGATAGAGCGTGTCTGCTGTGAAAACGACGGTGGCCAAGTTGAACTGCCTTATGACAAGACCGTTCTGGCCGGCAAACTTGGCATGAAGCCCGAGAGCCTGTCGCGCGCCTTCAATCGTCTGAAACAGATTGGGGTCTGTTGTGACCGCAATATCGTGAACATCAACAATGTGTCGATGCTTGAGGCCTATTCTGCCGATCCGACTACCGAGATTTGCGCCATCCCGTAGCCCCTTTTGACGGCCCGGTTGACGTCAGACCGTCTCGCCGAAAAAAACCAACGTGCAATCTTCGTCCGCGACGTGAAACTCGCGCTGACCATAGGGTTGATCGAAGGGCGCACGCGGCCTGCGGGCAGTTTAGCCAGGTCAGGTGCCATGCTGTCGTAGAGCCGGTCGATACCCGTCACGTCGATGTAGAACGAGGTCTCACGTTCCGGGTGGTTCAGATCAATACCATCCCCCACCTCAATCAGCCGCACCGCCACCGCATCGCGGCGCAGGAAGGCATAGTTCTCGGCCTGAAAGCTCAGCGTAAATCCCAGAACATCGCGGTAGAACCCGATCTGACGGAACAAATCAGTACAAGGCACAAAAGGTGTAATCTGTGTCAGGCGCATGTCAGGGGCTCCAAATGCAATGCGCGCACCTTATCATAGGCGCGCGCATGATTTCTACGGGGGCCGTGCAATCAGCCGATGGGAGCGCCATCCTCACGGGTCACAACCACAATAGACGACCGCGGCAACATCCCTTCCCCATCCGGGAAAGGCGCGGCGGGGTGTTGGATACCCACGAACATCGCGCGCCCATCGGCGGACCAGCAGAACCCTGTCACTTCCGAGCCCTTAGGCCCGGTCAGGAAGCGTGCAATCTCGCCCGTTACCGGATCACCCACCAGCATCTGGTTGTTGCCCATCCCAGCAAACTCGCCTTCGTTACTGTCATCGCCATCGGTCTGGATCCAGACAAGGCCTGCACTGTCAAACGCCACCCCGTCGGGTGAGTTGAACATGTTGCCCGCGGTCACATTGTCGGACCCGCCATAGACGTTGTCATAGACCTCGGGGTTGTCGGCCATCACATAAAGATCCCAGTCAAACGTATCTGCGGCGTGGTCATCATGATGGGGACGCCAGCGCACGATCTGACCGTATTTGTTGCTCTCACGCGGGTTGGGGCCATTCACCGGTGTCTCGTCCCCCCCGGCATTCGGCTTCACACCACGGTTCTTGTTGTTGGTCAGACAGCAATAGGCCTCAACCGCGTGGGGGTTGGCGGCAATCCACTCGGGGCGATCCATCGTGGTGGCCCCCACAGCCGATCCTGCAATGCGGGCAAAGATCAGAATCTCGGCAAGGCTGGCCATACCGGTGGTTTCCGGTGTCAGCGCCAGCCACGCGCCGGTGCCATCCTCGGCAAACCTGGCTGCATAAAGCGCGCCGTCATCCAGCAGGCCTGTCGTAGAGACCCCCGGCGTATACATGCCGTTCGAGACAAAGCGGTACATGAACTCGCCCCGTTCATCATCGCCCATATAGACCACCACGCGGCCATCGGGGGCCAGAACCACCTCGGCGTTCTCATGCTTGAAGCGGCCCAGACCGGTGTGTTTAACCGGCGTGCTGTCGGGGTTGGCCGGATCAATCTCGACCACCCAACCAGCACGGTGCGCCTCATTCGGGTTCACTGAGGTATCAAACCGCGCATCCCATTTGTGATAGTCATAGTATCCGTCTTGATCAAGGAGAATTTTGCGACCATTCGCGGTCAGCCTTGACAAGCGCATTTGCCATCTCGATCAGTTTTCTCATGAGCGCGGTGAGAGCGACTTTGGCAGGCTTCCCGGCTGCCATCATGGCCTGGTATTTCCTTGCGAGGTCAGGGTTGTGGCGTGCCGCGACGAGAGCCGGCATGTAAAGAGCGTCGCGCAGGAATTTACGACCGCCCTGAATGAAGGCCTTGCCGCGCCATTGCCCGGACTGTCGCGTCATGGGTGCGGGGCCCGCCGGACTGGCTGCCTTCCTGCGGTCCAGTGTTCCGATCTCTGGAAATTCGACCAGGATGGCGACGGCAGCGACCTCGCCGATGCCGGGAATGGAGCGGAGAATATCATGTGCGCGCGCCCTTTTCCGACAATCACGCAGACGCGTCCCGAGTTCATCGTCAAGAGCCGCGATCTGGCGTTTGACCTGCGTCAGGCGTGCTTTTGTCTGGCGGCGTGTGAACGCCAGAGTCTGTGTTTTCACACGGTTCAACAGCCGGGTTCTGTCCTTGACCAGGGCCATCCGCGCGATCTGCAACTCTTTGAGTTCACGTTCATTCCTGTTGTAAGGCCTGTCCGGTACCGGATCGAACGCCGAACCCATCGTGGCCAGGATGCGCGCGTCAACGGCATCTGTTTTGGCACACGTTCCATGCGCCTGGGCAAAGCGGCGGGCCTGTAGTGGATTGATCTTCACCAGAGGCAATTTGCCCGGGAACGTCTTCTCGAAGGAGGCATGGTAAGCACCCGTTGGTTCAAAGACCACGATTTGTGGCTGTTCGCTCCCGATCCAGCGCCTGAGCGCGCGAAAGCCGGAAGCGGTGTTGTCGAATTGGGCATGTTGTCCTGTCTTGATCCGATGCACATCCAAATGCGCTTTGGAGATGTCGATCCCGATGCTGTCCTTCATTATCTTCGATGTCCTGTGCCTGTCGTGCAGAGCCAGCAGCTGCTGCGTATCCGTTCAGGCCTCATGCGAAGACGGTGGCTGATCAAACTGTAGCACGGTTCATTACAACCAGGCCCCTCACGATCCAGCGACCGTCGAAGCCAGTCACGCCATATATGGCGTGACTGGCTTCGCCTCAAACTTCGCATGAAACCCAGGGAAAGTCATAAGACAAGCCCCAACCATCGCCGCCAATACCATAGCGCGCATAGCCTGCGTTCAACTGGATAGGTTTTTTATCTTCCGTGACCTCGGTTGAGCCGAAATAGCCGTTAAAGTTTTCTTCGCAGGTCAGGTAGGTTCCCCAGGGCGTTTTCCCCGACCCGCAATTGTTGAACGTGCCCAGGCTTTGGGTGCCGGTCGGATCGGCCTTGGTTTTCAGAAGATCATGACCGGCAGCAGGGCCCGCGATCTGCATCGGCGTCAGATGCGTAATGCGTCGGTTCAGGGGGCTGTCGACAACAACCTCCCAGCCGCTCTCGCCCTGGGCCACTTCCATCACGGCAACCCCTTGCAGGTTTTGCAGCTTGACCACGTCCTCGACCCTTGTGGGCACGCCGTCTTCCGAGGCATGCGGCAGGTTGACTTTGCGGTTGGTGTATTCGTGGTTCACCGCAATCACTTGGGCGTCGCCGATCATGAAGCTCTCCATCCCATCGGTGTTTTCGCCAAAGACGCGGGCCGCATCCTCCGGCGCGCCGCCAACGGTATTGTCAAACTCGGCGGCATCCGAAAACAGCGGATCGCCCCAGCGCACCAGTGTTTCCCATTTGTAACCCTGAGGCACATGCACGGTGCCGTCGGTCTGAATGTCGATCGGGGTAAAGGCAAAGCGCGACGTTTCCATCGCTTTGGCTGTTCCCGGCATCACGCCCATCGCCGCAGCGCCCGAGCCAAAGGCGACCAGCCCACTCAGGAAACCGCGACGCGACAACGCGGCCTCGACCACACGGTCAAACTCACACTCTTCGGGGCGGGGATCATTGATTTAATCCCAGTCGTCGGCAGATATTTCGTTCAGATCATAGTCGCGCATAGTGCATCTCCTGGCTGGCAGCTGAGGTGATTCCTCGCACGGATCGTGCCGCGTCAATGTAACAGCCATACGTCAGTTCACACCGAATTCAGCGCAACAAATGCAAAGATTCATCCCCATCGGCGACATTTTTCTCACGAACCCTGTTGACGCCCCCTTTTCTCAGACGTAAAGTTTCGCATACGCAGCATGAAGGAGCGCCCAAGGTGGCCACTCTAGTCGTAATTGTAGGAAAATGGCGCATGGCCCGGTAACGGCAACCATAATGGTCCCCCATGCGCCCCCGAAACATCGGGGGCTTTTTTATGCGCGTAAGATGGAATGATGTCATGAACGGAGCAAAGATATGACACGTCAAATGACCGGAGCGGAAATGGTGGTTCAGGCCTTGAAGGATCAGGGTGTGGACGTCGTATTCGGATATCCCGGTGGCGCAGTGCTACCGATTTATGACGAGATTTTTCAGCAAAACGATATTCGCCATATCCTTGTGCGTCATGAACAGGGTGCGGTACATGCGGCCGAGGGCTATGCCCGCTCGACCGGCAAGCCCGGCGTTGTTCTGGTGACATCGGGCCCCGGGGCCACCAATGCGGTGACCGGTCTAACCGATGCGTTGATGGACAGCATCCCGATTGTCGTTCTCACCGGCCAGGTACCAACCTTCATGATCGGCTCTGACGCCTTTCAGGAGGCCGATACCGTGGGCATCACCCGCCCCTGCACCAAACATAACTGGCTGGTTAAGGACACCGAAAAGCTGTCGGACACGATCCACCAGGCCTTTCACGTGGCGACCTCTGGCCGCCCGGGTCCGGTGCTGGTCGATATCCCGAAGGATGTGCAATTCGCTTCATCGGGGTACACCCCCCCCGCCAAAGCCTCGGTCAGCCATTATCAGCCGCAGGTGAAGGGCGACAAAGAGGCGATCACCGAACTGGTCGAGGCGCTGGAAACCGCCGCGCGCCCGCTGTTTTACACCGGCGGTGGCGTGATCAATTCCGGCCCCGCCGCCAGCCAGTTGCTGCGCGAATGGGTTGAAGCCACAAACGTTCCGATCACCTCGACCCTGATGGGGCTTGGGGCCTATCCCGCCAATGGCGAAAAATGGATCGGCATGTTGGGGATGCATGGGCTTTATGAGGCCAATATGGCGATGCATGATTGCGATCTGATGATCAATATCGGCGCGCGCTTTGACGATCGGATCACCGGGCGGCTTGATGCCTTCTCGCCTGGCTCGAAAAAGGCGCATATCGACATTGACCCCTCCTCGATCAACAAGGTGATCAAGACCGACATTCCGATTGTGGGTGATATTGCCCATGTACTGGAAGACGCCCTGAAAATCTGGAAGGCGCGTGGGCGAAAAATCAACCGCGAGGGCATCACCAAGTGGTGGAAACAAATCAAGGAATGGCGCGCGATTGATTGCCTGTCCTTTGAGCAAAAAGGCAAGGTCATCAAGCCCCAGCATGCGCTGGCCCGGCTTGAGGCGCTGACCAAGGATCATGACCGTTACATCTGTACCGAAGTGGGCCAGCATCAGATGTGGGCCGCGCAATACCTGAACTTCAACGACCCCAACCGCTGGATGACGTCCGGTGGTCTGGGCACCATGGGCTATGGCTTCCCGGCCTCCATCGGGGTGCAGATGGCCCACCCGGATGCCTTGGTGATCAACGTGGCCGGTGAAGCATCCTGGCTGATGAACATGCAGGAAATGGGCACTGCGGTGCAGTTTCGCCTGCCGGTAAAACAGTTCATCCTCAACAACGAACGCCTTGGTATGGTGCGTCAGTGGCAGGAATTGCTGCACGGCGAACGCTATTCCCAAAGCTGGTCCGAGGCGCTGCCCAATTTCGTCAAACTGGCCGAGGCGTTTGGTGCCAAGGGCATCCTGTGCAGTGACCCTGCCGATCTGGATGATGCGATCATGGAGATGATCAACCATGACGGCCCGGTGATCTTTGATTGCCTCGTGGAAAAGCATGAAAACTGCTTCCCCATGATCCCGAGCGGAGAGCCGCATAACAAAATGTTGCTGGGCGAGGCGTCGACCAAGGATGCCATCGGCTCCAAGGGCGCGGTGATGGTCTAGGCCTCAACACCATCCTGCCCACACTCCGTAAGGCGGGGCTTACCCCACCACACCGGCACAAAAAGGAAAGTCGTTCTTATGTCCGCTCTAAAAATCAAAAAAAGCTCCAACAAGCATTCCGCTTACAACCTACGCCCGACCTTTTCGGACGTGGTGGAAAGCCACACGCTGGCGGTGATTGTCGATAACGAACCAGGCGTTCTGGCCCGTGTGATCGGATTGTTCGCCGGCCGGGGCTATAACATCGACAGCCTGACCGTTGCCGAGGTGGATCATCACGGGCATTTCAGCCGGATCACCATCGTCACCACGGGCACACCGCAGGTGATTGAACAGATCAAGGCGCAGCTGGGCCGGATCGTGGTGGTGCATGAAGTGCATGACCTGACCGTCGAGGGCCGCGCGGTGGAACGTGAACTGGCCTTGCTGAAGGTCGAAGGCGAAGGCGACAAACGGGTTGAGGCGCGGCGCCTGGCCGATATCTTCCGCGCCAATGTGGTGGACAGCACGCTGGACAGTTTCGTGTTCGAGATCACCGGTACGCCCGAAAAGGTAGATGCCTTTGCCGATCTCATGCGTCCGCTGGGCCTTGCCGATATGGCCCGCACAGGGGTGGCCGCCCTGCCCCGTGGCTGAGGCTTCACATCAGATGTGAGTTTGAGTCAGATCATGCGGTATCTGCTCCGGGGCCTAAGCTGCCCTAGATTGGATTGTCCTCATCCAGATATTTGATCAGGAATGTCTTGGTCAGTTTTGGATTGTGCTTGTTTGGTCGGACAAATTCGATGTCAAAGCCGCATTTTGTATAAAACCCGACCGCCTGAAACTGATTGGTCACGCAATTGATATTGTCGAAACCCAGACCTTTGAAACGATCCTCCAGCGCCTGTAACATCTTTCGCCCCAGACCACGCTTGCGATAGTCGGCATCAACCCAGAGATCATCCACATAAACCTCGGCATAGGCCGTGTAACCGCTCAGCACACCAAGGGGTGCCCCAAAGCGGTTTTGCGCCACGATAGCAAAACCCTTAAATCCACAAAGAATTCCGTGACCTGCCTCATAATCTACATGTCCTCTGCTCACGATGTCGGCCACCTCTGACGGAAGGCTATCCATAAATGTCACCGAGTGATCGTCCATGATCATACCTGAAGCTGTTCGTTGATAGACGTAGGTAGCACATCAGATGTTTTCGCTGTCAACGATGCGATGAGACATCTGTGTACTGCCCGCATTGTCGCTTAAAGCAGCGTGTCCATCCCATGCGCGCCCACGGCTCCGCGCCAACAAAACGCGAGGTTTCGTCGCAAAGGGAAAAACCCTGTCGCCGATTGACGTGATTTCCTTGCTGAATCGGCTTTACAAAGGGGGGAACCTGCCAGGAGACCTCAGCCATGACCACCGTCACCGATCTCAGCAATGTGCGCGCCAGCGTTGAGCAGGCCAACGGTCTGCCCAATGCCCATTACATCGACGAAGGCGTCTTTGACGAAGAGAAATATGCGCTGCTGTTTTCGCAATGGGCCGGTCTTGCCGTGGCGGCTGATGTGCCGGAACCGGGCGATGCCAAGCCGATCGAATTCCTCGGCATGCCTTTGTTGTTGTTACGCGACAAGGATGGCGATGTGCGGGTGTTTCAGAACATCTGCCGCCATCGCGGCATGATCCTGGTTGCAGAACCCAAAAAGATCGAAGGTGCCATTCGCTGCCCATATCACTCGTGGTGCTATTCCACCAAGGGCGCGCTGGTTTCGACCCCCCATGTGGGCGGTCCGGGGCATAACACCCATGTCAGCATTGTACGCAGCGAGTTGGGACTGAACGAAATCCGCAGCCATATCTGGCGCGATGTGGTCTGGATCAATGTCTCGGGCGACGCCCCTGCCTTTGAGGATGTCCATGCCGAGCTGATCACCCGTTGGGCCGATTTCGACAAGCCCCTCTTTCATGGCGGCGAAGACAGCAAGTTCACGCTGGAGGTCGATACCAACTGGAAACTGGCGGTGGAAAACTACTGCGAAAGCTATCATCTGCCGTGGGTCCATCCCGGCCTCAACAGCTATTCGCGGCTGGAGGATCACTACCATATCGAACGGCCCCAGCAGTATTCGGGTCAGGGCACGTTGGTCTATCGCCAGCTTCAGGATGAGGCCGGCAATACCTTCCCGGATTTCGAGGGTGTGGCCGAAAAATGGGGCGAACAGGCAGAGTATATCGCGGTTTATCCCAATGTTCTGCTGGGGGCGCAGCGCGATCATGCCTTTGCCATCGTGCTGGAACCCAAAAGCACCAAAAAAACGACCGAGCATGTGCATCTCTACTATGCGACACCCAAAACCGAGGACGGGCTACGCGCCAGGAACTCGGCGATGTGGAAAGAAGTGTTTGAAGAAGACATCTTTGTGGTCGAGGGCATGCAGAAAGGCCGCCATGCGGTGCATTTCGATGGCGGGCGGTTCTCGCCGGTGATGGACAGCCCCACCCATTGTTTTCACGACTGGGTTGCGGGCAAGGTCAATACCCACCGCAGTCAGGCCAAAGCCGCTGAATGAGCCGTGATCTGGACGCAAGGATGATCGCCGCCCACGAGGCGGGCGATACGGGCGCGTTGATCCGGCTGTATACTCAGGCGGCGAATGAGGCGAACGCGCTGGACGCGGAATGCTTCTACCTGACCCATGCGTATATTTTCGCGTTAGAGGCCGGTGCCCCCGAAGCCCCTATCTTACGTGCCCGCCTCAAGGCGCACGGGCGCGAGGCGTAAGCGCGACGCTTAAAGTCTCAGCCGCCGCATCGCGAGTGCTAGTGTTCAGAGTCTGACACTTCTTACCTATTTCCGCGGATTTCATCCAGCGTGTCGAGTGCGCGGCGTTCTCGGGTGAGGATATCCTTGGCGCTCCTGGTCCATTTGAAAGGCTTCGGTTTCTCGTTGTGGAGCGCCGGATAGTCGTAGATCGCAGCCTCCAGGTCATCGACGCTGGAATAGCTGCCGCGTCGGATGCGCCCGGCGGTGATCTCGGCGAAGAAGCGCTCGACCAGGTTCAGCCATGAGGCGCTGTTGGGGGTAAAATGCAGCTTGAAGCGGGGGGGCTTTTCGAGCCAGGCCTTGACCTCGGGTGTCTTGTGGGTGGCGTAGTTGTCGAGCACCGGATGGACCTCGCATCGCACTGGCGTGGCCTTGTCGATACTGCGCAGGAATTTCAGGAACTCCCTGGCTCTGTGGCGGGGCATGCAATTGCCGATGACCGTGCCCGTCTTCACATCAAGGGCGGCGAACAGCGTGGTCGTGCCGTGGCGTTTGTAATCATGGGTCATGGCGGCGGCGCGACCCTTCTTGAGCGGCAATCCCGGCTGGGTGCGATCAAGTGCCTGAATTTGCGACTTCTCGTCGACGCACAGCACCACCGCCCGCTCCGGCGGGTCAAGGTAGAGCCCGACGATATCGGCGACTTTCTCCTCGAACAGCGGATCGTTCGACACCTTGAACCCTTTCGTGAGGTGCGGCTTCAGGCCCGCCTCGGCCCATATGCGTCCCACGCTCGAAGGCGAAATACCCACGGCCTCGGCCATCAGGCTGCGGCTCCAGTGAGTGGCATTCGCAGGGGACTCCTGAACTGTCTTGGCGATCACCTTCAATCGTGTCGCAATCGGCAGCGGCGGCACCCGCGAAGGTCGGGTCTTGTCACGTTTGAGGCCAGCTACACCCTCATCGAGATAGCGTTGCTGCCAACGCCACACGGTAGGTTTCGAAGTGCCCGCCCGCCGCATGATCTCAAACGTGCCGCAACCATCCGCCGTTGCCAGTACGATCTCGGCCCGCCAGACCAGTTTGCGAGGGCTGTTGCGGTTGGCGATCAGGGCTTGAAGCTCAGAACGCTCGGCGGGGCCAAGGTAAAGGCAGATGTCAGTGCGTCTCATGGGCCGGGTATGGCACAGAAAACCGACAGTGGGAATCTTATGTGTCAATCGCAGAGTAAAATGGGTCCATGTCGCGGCGTAAAAATGGGCCACTTCGGTTGATGTTTTTGTGGCGCTTTTGCACGCGTGCTCGTCACAAAGCTGAAGCGTGCCAAAGCGCATGCTGGCCATAAGGCCAGCATTATTCTGACTGTGATTGCGGGCTGGTTATTTTCGGTTGTTGCGACTGTGTTTGAGCCGATAGCTTTCGCCATTCATCTCGAGGATGTGGACGTGATGGGTTAAACGATCGAGTAGCGCACCGGTCAGCCGCTCAGAGCCAAAGACTTCAGTCCATTCATCGAAGGGCAGGTTCGAGGTTATGATGATGGAGCCGCGTTCATAGCATTGGGATATGACCTCGAAGAGCAGCTCTGCGCCAGATTTGCTGAGCGGTACGAAGCCCAGTTCATCAATGATCAACAGGTTCTGGCTGGTCAGTTGCTTTTGAAGGCGCTGCAATCTCCGCTCATCTTGAGCCTCGATCAGATCATGGACTAATGCCGCAGCCGTTGTGAAGCGCACCTTCAGTCCTCTTTGACATGCAGCCAGCCCAAGTCCCAGGGCGATGTGTGTCTTGCCCGTGCCTGACGGGCCGAGCGCGATGATGTTCTCCCTGCGATTAACGTAATCGCATCGTGCCAGATCCATCGTCAGGGGCTTGTTCAAGCTTGGCATGATCTTGAAGTCAAAGCTATCCAAGCTCTTGGTGCTGGGGAACTTCGCCGCTTTGATGCGCCGTTCAATCATCCGGCGTTCGCGGTCGATCAATTCCATCTCACACAGCCGCGCCAGATAGTGGATGTGATCTTTGTTCTCTGCAGCACAGAGCTGCGCCTGTTTGGCATACTCGCCTTGGAACGTTGGCAGTCGCAGTTGTTTAAGATGATGCCGTAGAAGAATCCGAGGGGCTTCGGTCATGCCGCGGTCCTTCCCATCAAGCTCATGTAACTGGATGGGCGTGTTGTGCCGACATTGGCCTTGGGCAAGTATGGATAGAAGTCCAAATCCAATCGTGGTGGCCGCTTCTCAACCCGACACAGTACAAGGTGTTTTACGGCGTCATAGCCAATTGCACCCATATCTATTGCCTGCTGGATTGCGCCTTGCACAACATCCATTTCGAAGGTCTCCAAAAGGCGCAAGACTTGAACGTATTCTCGCTTGCCCGGCTTACCCATTCTGGCTTCAAGCAGTCGGTGCAGCGTGGCAAATACATCTGGCAAATGCCAACCCTGCAAAGGCGCGGCCTGATCCAGGGCACCCACCTTTTGTTCAAGCAGGGGCAAAAAGTGCAATGGGTCAAAGACCATATCCGCTGATGTGTAGGATCGTTTGTGCCGCGCAATAATCTCATTGCCGCAGCCGATGATAACCTCATGCACAAACCCACGCACATGAACATCGTGGTGCGCATAGGCTACTGGCACCGAGTAATCATTGCTGCGATAGCGCACCATTGAGATCGACGTTGCACGCGTGCTGACGTGATCGCAGGCTTCATATTCTGCGACGGGCAATCCCATCAGAGCATCCAAATCCGACATCAGGCGTGCGCCTATGGTTTGGGTGTGACCCCGCAACGTATCGGCCTGACGTGCTAAACACTTCTCTTCCAAATGTGCGTTCAGATCATCAAAGCTGTCATAGCGAGGTGCGGGAACCATGAAGTTGCGGCGGGTGTATCCAACCATGCCCTCAACGTTGCCTTTATCGTTCCCTCGCGCGGGTCTGCCAAACTTGTCATCAAACAAGTAATGCGACTGCAGTTCCGTAAACCGACGTGTGCGGATGCGCGTCTTATCCCCGAGTATCCGAGCCACGGCGATCTTGGTATTGTCGTAGAGAATGGATTGCGGAATGCCGCCAAAGAATGCAAAGGCGGACACATGGCCATCGCAAAACGCCTCGGTTGTCTCAGCTGGATATCCCTTCACAAACACCGCATCAGAATGTGGCAAGCTCATCACGAAGAAGTGGATCTTGCATTCCACGCCACCGATCACGCCCAGCGTCTCACCAAAATCAACCTGCGCATGGCCCGGCCGATGCGACAACGGCACAAACACCTCTTTGGTGCGCCGTTTTTGCTCGCGCACGTAATAGGTCACCGTGGTCAGGCTGCCGGCATATCCATGCTCATCGCGCAGCCGTTCAAAGATGCGCTTGGCCGTGTGTCGCTGCTTTTTGATCAGGGCTTTGTCTGTGCGCAGTATCTCATCGACCACACCAACATAACCATCAAGCGTTGGCCGCCGGGGCGCTTCCGACCGACGATACCCAGGCGGAAGTTCATGGCGCAGCATCTTCGCGATCGTCTTACGATCTTTGTTCTCTAATCTGTCAATGCGTGTTTCCTGAGTTTCCTGCTTTTGATGTCAGAGGTTGCCTTTGTTCTCTTCGAACTCTGAGGTTCATGATGGGGTTGGCTGGGTGTGGGTCGGCAATGTTGAAACCGCAATCATACCGTTGGTCTTGGCTGTTGCTACAGAATCGGCGCCGTGTCTCACGCCCTCCCTCGGGCATCGTCCCAGATGGGAACTTTGATTTAGGAATCCTCGTTGTCGCCTCGTAAGCCTTACGCGGACTGGAAGTCAGTTTTGTCTCGCATAATGGCATGAAGTATGATTGCCAGACGACGCGCCAGAGCCACTCGGGCCTTTCTCATCGTTGAGCGCGCACCGATTGCGAGGGCCCATGTCTTCAATTTGAGCGGAGCGGCATACCGCGTCAGCATCACATTGGCGGCCTCATAGAGAAGCGTTCTGACGCGCACGTCGCCCCGCTTTGAGATGCTGCCCGTGTAGTCGATTTCACCAGATTGATGCCGTCGCGGCACCAGTCCAAGATACGCCCCCACATCACGCGATTTCCTGAAACGCGACGGATCATCAATTGCTGCGGCAAAGGCCAATGCTGTGATCGGACCGACCCCTGGTACCGTCATAAGGCGCTGGCAGACTTCGGATTTGCGGGTCATCTTTTTGATGTCGCCATCAATGGCTGCAACCGCCGCGAGGATTGCTTCGCGTGCTGCGAACAGTCCGCAAATTGCGGCATGGAGGCCAGGCACTCCATCGCTAACTTTTAGCGCCGCGTTTTTGAATGCCGGAGACAAAGCTCGTGGCAGCCGCACGCCGAAGACGACGACCAGACCGCGGATCTGATTGTCGAGCGTCACACGCTGTCCGACCAGCTTCTTGCGGGCTGCGATCAGCGACCGGATTGCGTGCGCTGACAGTGATTTGACATGGGTCGGCTTGTAGAATCCCGTCCGCGCCAGGTGTGCCAAACCGCGGGCATCATTGCGGTCCGTCTTGTGGCCGGCCAGAGATTTAAGGGCCTGATATGCTTGCCTGCTCTCGATGCAAACAACCGGGACACCAAGCTCCGTCAGCCCATGGTAAAGCATTGGTGCCATCCGTCCCGTTTCAAATACAACTTTGGCACATGGTGGTCCAGAAGCGAGGAAGTCAGCGATCGCTTTTGGTGTTGAGCTCGCTTTTCCTTCACGAATAAGGGCCCCTTCACGATCCAGAATGCAGATATGCGTCTCTTCCATGGACACATCCAAACCAGCAAAATATTCCATTGGTCAGTCTCCTTTTCAATTGCATGTGCATCCAGAATAACAGGGGTAACTGAGTGCTGATCCTGATTACGCCATGTTGAAAAACCGCGCCGCTTCTCGGCCAGACATACCGTCCTTCAAACAAGCACGGCGCACACGACTATAAATATCCACAGAATACATCTCCCGCCCTCCGAATAAACGAAGGGCACAAACTGGCGGACTTTTACTCCGCTACAACTGCGATATGCAGCCGCTTCTGTGGCCCAATATTGCTCCGCGTTTTACACTTATGTCAGGTGCTGAACACTAGGGCGTGTTGACGATCATCTCGAATTGATGGCGGCGGAACATATGTAGATCATCGCAGAGAAGCTCGTATCTGTCTTGCAAGCCCGCATGGCGATGCGCTTGAAGTCCTTGAGTTTGCAAAAGAAGTTTTCTACGAGGCGACGCCATTTGTAAATTTCCTTGTCGAATTTCCGAGGCTCCAGACGGTTGCTTTTCCGAGCGATCACCGCGTCGGCACCACGCCGGTCCAGTTCATCGAAAAGCCAGTTTGCATCGAATGCCTTATCGGCGAGCAGCGTATCAAATTTGTGGCCTTCGATCAGTTCGGGGACACCGATGATATCGTGGCGTTGACCGGGCATCAGTACGAAATCGACGAGGGTCCCCAGAGCATCGGTCAGCGCAAGGATTTTACTCGTGATCCCACCTCGTGACTTGCCTATGGCCTGACTTCCAGTCCCCCTTTTGCTCCCTGTCCATGTCGGTGAACTTTGATAATTGTCCCATCAACCATCGCGTATTCCATATCAAAACCCTCTGATAATGCACCGAAAATGCGCGTGAACACATCCCGACCCACCCAGTGACGGAAGCGTTTGAACACAGAATTCCAGTTTCCGAACTCCGCAGGAAGGTCACGCCACGGCGCACCGGTTCTGGCGATCCAGAGCACTGCCTCAATGAACATTCGTCCATCGCCGCCAGTTTGGCCAGGGTCGGATTTCTTGCCAAGGCAATGCGGTTCCATCAATGCCCATTGCCGGTCCGTCAGTATCAAACGTGCCATCTTATGCTCCCATGGGTTCGAAGCTTGAATCAGAATTCACACCCAAAAGGAACCCTGATCGTCAACACGCCCTAGATGAAAAGCGTGCGCCGTGATACCTGTCAGGGTGCTTAGCCCGAGGTAACTTACATGAGATTTTACACGACCAGGATCACCGCCCCCGATGCCAATGCCTATCTGGCCGCGCCGCGATTGCCGCGTTGCTGGCGCAGTATCCGGCCACTGAGACCGACAAGTTTTGCCAGCCCCGCCCGGCGCCGTTGAACTGCCCCTCGTGGCACCAGACGCGCTGCCCGTGGCCAGTGCTGCGCAAGACGTCCAACTGAGCGAGTTGCGCCAATGCGCCGAGGCCGAGATTGCCGCCGCCACACCGCTTGTGCCGGGGGAGAGCCTAGAAAAAGACATGGTTTACCCTGCTGGCCGACGCTTTTGGTGACCATCCCAAAGGCACCGGGGTTCTGGTGCGCCGCACCAATATGTCCGAGACCTGTTTTCTCTTCCCCCATGTTCAGGTGCTGCCCACCGGCTTGCGCGTGATGCCCCAACCGATTGTCCCGATCGGCACCCTGCCGCCCGAGCGGGATATGATGATTGAGGCTATCGCCTCGAAAGCGGCCATGATGCTGCTTCAGAAACTGGGCGCCGCAATCCTGTCCGAGCTCTTCCCCAAGAACGACATCCCCTCTTATTTCAACGAGGTTTACGCAGAGCTGCGCAAGATCGTGAAGGATGAATTGACCAAGCTGGAGGTGGACAAGAAACACGGCGAGTTCCAGGCAGCGATTCTGTGGATGAACACGCATTATGCGAAATACAAAGGTGACACGCCCAGCGAAAAACTTTTGGCGGAATTGGCCGCGAAATCATCGGACATGTCCAAATCCATCGGGGTCATGATGCACACCCGGTTTGCGATGACCGGCTTTGCCACCTTCCTGCTGGGCGCAACCGTGCATCTGTCGATGGCGCAGGAGTTGGACAATCAGGGCTATTACACCGACAGCGCAACCGATACGCCGCTCAATCTGGCGCAAACCTATGCCGCGCATATCGACAAGATTTACCCGGAACTCCTCAATAAACGCGGTGAGAAAGTCGTCAACGGCTATAAGGAAGATTGCAGACGCGGGGGCCGCCCCCCGGAAACCGTTTGCTGGTACCACCATACCTAGGAAGACAAGATGACAGGCGGCGGTCAGCGCTTTCGGATTGGCAAACCCGAAGAAGACTCGATCAAAGAGCGCAACAAATCCAAGAAGAAATACATCAAGAAGATCAAGGCCGAGCTGTGCGCCGCGCTGGATGATCCGCCAAGCATCTCAAGCAATTGGAACAAACTGGATCTGTGACAAAGATTCAGATCTGAAACAGCCGCCCCGGCTCCCAGCCTTTGGCCCCGGCCCCCGCATGGCGCAACAGATCCCAGATCAGCGCGAGGTTTGAGCTGATCACAGGAATGCCCAACTCGGCCTCGGCGACCTCGATGATGCCAAAGCTGCGCAGATTGGTGCAGCTGGCAAATACCGCCTCAACCCCCGGGGTTTGAGCGGCGTGCTTCATGGCCGCAAGGGTCGAGGCCTCGGATATGCGAGCCACGTTGCGGTCATCCTGTTCGCCGAAACTGACCTCGTGCAGCGTTTCGGTCCCCTCGCGGGCCAGATAGTCGCGCATCGGCCCGGCCACCTGCGCTGTATAAGGTGTGACCAGGCCAATTTTCGAGGCACCTAACGCCTGCAACGCCACCACCACGGCACTGATCGGATTGGTCACCGGCACGCCGGGCTGCACGGTCCCGATCTGACGGGCCACGGCATCCGGCCCCATCATCACCGAGGCCGAGGTACAACCATAGGCAATCGCATCCAGCCCCTCTGGCAACAGCTCAGCCGAGGCGGGCATCAGCGCCTCCATCGCCTTCAGGCTGTCCGGCGTCACCTGTGGGTGCGAATAGATCCGGCTGTGCAGCAGGCGGGCGTTTTGCCCCTCCAGTACCGAGCGCGCTTCATCCTCCAGCGTCTCATCGGTACTCAGCACAACCATGCCCAGCCGGGGGGCAGTGATCTTATCCAACCTATAGTCCATCATGCGACCCCTCTGGTCTCGGGTTTACTTAGAATGCCACCGGAAACACCTGCGCGCACGCCGGTCGTGCCGGGGGCCGAGGTGGGCAATCCGCGCAGAACGCGCACCGCCAGATGGGCAAAGGCCTGCGCCTCCAGCATGTCACCATCCAGCCCCACCGCCTCGACCGGGTCAACCGGGCAATCGAGTGCGGCGCGCAGCATCTCCATCAGCACAGGATTCTTGCGCCCGCCTCCGGTGATCAAAAGTTGACTGGGTGGGGTGGGGCAATGCTCCATCGCCTGCAACACTGCGGCGGCGGACATGCCCGTCAGCGTCGCAGCCGCGTCGGCATCGCCAAGTTCACATACCAGTCCGATCATGTCTTTGAAGGCATCACGGTCCAGCGATTTAGGCGGCATCCGGCGGAAATACGGCTCTTCCAGGAACAGCTCAAGCGCGCCTTGCGCCACTTCGCCCTGCCGCGCCAATGCCCCGTCGCGATCATATGGTATCCCGCGCCGTTCCATCATCAAGTCGTTGATCGGGGCATTAGCCGGCCCGGTGTCAAAGGCCAGCAAAGCCCCCTCGTCATCCGGTCGCGCTGCGCGCGGATCAACCCAGGTCAGGTTACCAACACCACCCAAATTAAGAAACCCCAGGGGCGCCTCGGCCTTGATCCATTTGGCACAAGCAAAATGGAAAACCGGCGCCAGCGGCGCGCCCTCGCCCCCCAGTTCCATATCGGCACTGCGGAAGTCCCAGACCACGGGCATGCCAAGCGCCTCGGCCAGTGCTGCGCCATCGCCGATCTGATAGGTGCCCCGCCCACCCGGCTCATGCGCCAGAGTCTGGCCGTGGAAACCAATCAGATCGGCACCGTCAAACCCCGATAACGCATCGATATGCGCGCATTGCACCACGTCAAAAGCCGCGCTGACATCCTCGCCCGGCCATTTGCCAAGGGCGGCGCGCAGCATGGCTTGCTCGGCCTCGCCGTAAGCCTGGTAGGCGCTGTCACCAAACTCGTAAATCTGCTCGCCATCGGTGCGCAGCATGGCCACATCCACCCCGTCCAGCGACGTGCCGGACATCGCGCCAAGCGCCCAAA
Source organism: Roseovarius sp. (assembly GCA_965207105.1). Lineage (GTDB taxonomy): Bacteria > Pseudomonadota > Alphaproteobacteria > Rhodobacterales > Rhodobacteraceae > Roseovarius. The sequence goes on from CBDBLS010000041.1 coordinate 154,146, forward strand.
TCGGCTCGGACCGCAACATGGCCTTTTCCTTCTGCAATTCCCTGCATATACATGCCGCGCAAATGATGCCGGGACAAGCGATATGACCTACCACCCTAAATCGGACTTCATGAACGTGATGATGACGCGCGGCTTTCTCGCCGATTGCACCGATTATCAGGGCCTGGACGAGGCGCTGAGCAAAGGCGTGGTGCCCGCCTATATCGGCTTTGATGCCACCGCGAAATCCCTGCATGTGGGCAGCCTGATCCAGATCATGATGCTGCGCTGGCTGCAAAAGACCGGGCACAAGCCGATCACCCTGATGGGCGGCGGCACCACCAAGGTGGGCGATCCCAGCTTCCGCGCGGATGAGCGCCCTTTGCTGGATGATGCGGCCATTCAGGCCAATATTGACGGCATCCAGCAGGTGTTTGCCACCTATATCGACTATTCCGATGGCCCTACTGGGGCGATGATGATCAACAATGCCGAATGGCTGGATCAGCTGAACTACATCTCGTTCCTGCGCGATATCGGGCGGCATTTCTCGGTCAACCGGATGCTGGCTTTTGAGTCGGTGAAATCGCGGCTGGATCGCGAACAATCACTGTCGTTCCTCGAGTTCAACTACATGATCCTGCAGGCCTATGATTTCCTCGAGCTGAACCGCCGCTATGGCTGTCTGTTGCAGCTGGGTGGGTCGGATCAGTGGGGCAATATCATCAACGGGATCGACCTGACCCGCCGGGTGCTGGATCACGAGATTTACGGGCTGACCTCGCCGCTTCTGACCACTTCGGACGGCAAGAAGATGGGCAAATCGGCCGATGGCGCGATCTGGCTGAACGCAGAAATGTGCGCGCCCTATGCGTTCTGGCAGTTTTGGCGCAACACCACGGATGCGGATGTAGGGCGGTTCCTGAGGCTTTATACCGAACTACCGCTGGATGAGTGCGAACGCCTTGGTGCGTTGGCCGGATCCGAGATCAATGATGCCAAGATCATTCTGGCCAACGAGGTGACCACCCTGCTGCACGGAGCTGCTGCCGCTGCCGCCGCCGAGGCCACGGCGCGCGAAGTGTTTGAAAAAGGTGGTGTCGGGGATGATCTGCCCACGGTCGAGCTGAACCCTGCCGATCTGGGCGATGGCATTTCTATCGTGCAATTAATCGTGAAATCCGGACTGGCCAAATCGGGGAAAGAGGCCAAACGCCTCATAGCCGAGAACGGCGCGCGGCTGGATGATGCGCCATTGACCGACGCGGGCCTGATGATTGATGCAGGCGCGCTTGCCTCGCCAATCAAGCTGTCGGCGGGCAAGAAGCGGCATGCATTGATCAAACTGGCAGAGTGACCAAGCCGGGCCACCGTCAACCCCCGGGATGGCGATCCGAAAGACCGTTCGGGACTGCTTTATCTTTGCCAAATCCGCACAAAGAACGAATGAAACGCTTTCGTCTGCCAAATCGCCAGTCATGAATGGGGGCTGTCGATGGCCCGGTGCGCAGCGCGCCTGTTATACCAACGGCCCAATTAATTGACCTTTATCCATTCTCGATCTGTGATTGAAGTTATGCGTTCAGGGTCGTTCGCAAAGAAGTTCCAGGCCCGGGCGCATTTTTCGAGGATTTCTTCATATGTGTCGAAGACAGAGACAGCGAGTTTGTTCGACCGCAGATAGGCCCAAACGTTTTCCATTGGGTTCAATTCCGGTGAGTATGGGGGCAGTTTTACGAGTGTAGTATTATCTGGCACCTGCAAGCATTTTGCTCCGTGCCAACCAGCCCCGTCGATGATGAGCAAGGCATGTGCGCCGGGTGCGATTGTCTTTGCGATCTCATCGAGATGCAGCCCCATTGCTTCGGCGTTGACGTAAGGCAGGACCAGCCCAGCCGCCGTGCCACAGGCAGGACAGGCTGCGCCGAAGATACAGCTCCATTTGCAGCGCGTATCACGTGGTGCGCGCGGGCGGGTTCCACGCCTGGCCCATTTGCGGGTGAGGGTTCCTTGCTGCCCGACGCGGGCTTCATCCTGGAACCATACCTCAAGCGGCTTCCCCTTTGCATGTTTTGGCAGGGTATCGGCTATGAGGCTGGCAAAGTTTTTTTAAAAGCCTGCTGTGCAGCGGGATCAGTTTTGGGATGCTCCGGGCGCACGGAAAGGCGACGAAAACCATGCCTGGCTGGATACTTGCCAATCGTACGTTCATGTAGCTTTACGTCGAATTCTTCTTCAACGCGGACCTGCAAATCGGCACAGCGCCACCGCACTACGCCATCTTTTGCCGGGTCAGGCCCAGCCTCAACCCAAGCCACAAACAGCGCCTGTTGCTCCAGGGACAGGCGTGGCTTTGCACCCTTGCCACACCGATCAGAAAGCCCACCAAGGCCCTCTGCATTGTAGCGATGCACCCGGTCTCTGGGAGTTTGGCGATCCATACCGCTGCTACGGGCCGCTGTTGCGCGATCCACATCGTCAAGCACCAGCGCTATGGCGAGTATTCGACGGACAACACGACCATCCCTGGTTCGCTTTGCAGCACAACGCAAATCTTGCGCGGACATATCTGCGCGCGTAATCTTGACTGCCCCACCCATGAGCACCTCCTTGCTTCTGGAGGCCATTGATTCAGAAATGCAGTAAATTTGAAATCACAAAAGTGAGTCAGACATTAAGGCCGCTGGTATTAACCGGGCTGTTGCCGCACCCCTTTTGCGTCATAAAACGTTCATACAAAAACAATTGCGCGACTCACTACATATCAATACTTCCAGATATATGGATAAACCAAGCGCCCTCACCGCTTTCGCGGCCCTCAGCCAAGACACCCGTCTTGATGCCTTCCGCATACTAATCCGCGCAGGCGAGGATGGCATGGCCGCAGGTGACATCGCCACCGCACTGAACGCCCGCCAGAACACCATGTCCACCAACCTCTCTGTGCTTCACTCTGCGGGGCTGATCCGCAGCGAACGACAAGGCCGGTCGATCCGCTATTACGCTAATCTCAAGGGCATTCGTGGATTATTGGGTTTTCTGATGGAAGATTGCTGTGGCGGGCGCCCCGACAAATGCCAACCCCTCATTCGTGAACTTGCCGACAGCTGTTGAGAAGGAACCACCAGATGGCCCATGCAGTCAAAAACGTTCTGTTCCTGTGCACCGGAAATTCCGCCCGCTCGCTATTGGCCGAGGCGATCATTCAGCGCGAATCCATGGGCAAGTTCCGCGGATTTCCCGCCGGATCACAGCCCGCTGGCAAACCCTACCCCGAGGCGATTGCCCTGCTCACACGGCTGAATCATGACACCAGCACCCTGCGCTCAAAAAACTGGGACGAGTTTGCCGACCCTGACGCGCCGCAGATGGATTTCGTCTTTACCGTCTGTGACAGCGCGGCCAATGAGCCCTGCCCGTTCTGGCCCGGTCAACCGATGAACGCCCATTGGGGTCTGCCCGACCCGGCAGCCGTGACCAGCAGCCCGACCGACACCGCGCTGGCCTTTGCCGAAACCTACCGGATGCTGCGCAATCGCATCTCGATTTTCGTCAACCTACCTCATGCCACGCTGGACCGTTTGAGCCTGCAGAAAAACCTGGATGACATCGGCCAATCAGATCACCTCTCTACAACCGCCTGACCGATGACAGAAAGGCTTGACAGAATGACAAACAACACCGTGAACGACGCGCCTGGAGGCATTGATTTTTTTGAGCGATGGCTTTCGGTCTGGGTGATGCTGGCTATCGCAGCGGGGGTGCTGTTGGGTTACATCATGCCGGGTCTGTTCCAGGTGCTGGCGGATCTTCAGGTCGCCTCGGTCAATCTGCCAGTGGCGCTTCTGATATGGGCCATGGTCTACCCGATGATGGTGGGGGTAGATTTCTCGGCCCTCAAACAGATCGGCGAGCGACCCAAAGGGCTGATCATCACGCTGCTGGTCAACTGGCTGATCAAACCCTTCACCATGGCCGCCCTTGGGGTGCTGTTCTTTGAATATGTCTTTGCCGGTCTTATCCCACCCGATGATGCGCAGGCCTATCTGGCGGGTGTGATCCTTCTGGGGGCAGCACCCTGTACCGCGATGGTCTTCGTCTGGTCCAATCTGACGCGCGGCGATGCCGCCTACACACTGGTGCAGGTCAGCGTAAATGATGTGATCATGGTCTTTGCCTTCGCGCCCATCGTCGCCCTCCTGCTGGGTGTAACCGATATCATCGTCCCGTGGGAAACACTGATCCTGTCTGTGGTGCTCTACATCGTGATCCCGCTGATCGCGGGGATGTTGACCCGCATCCGGCTGATGGCCCGTGGAGGCGAGTCGGCGGTTGACGCCTTCCGCGACCGGATTAAACCGATCACAATACTGGGGCTGCTTGTTACCGTGGTTCTGCTCTTTGGCTTTCAGGGAGAGGTGATCCTCGAAACCCCGCTTGTGATCGCACTGATCGCCGTGCCGCTGTTGTTGCAAACCTACGGAATCTTCTTTGTTGCCTACGGTCTCGCCAAGGCTTGGAAAGTGCCCTTCAATGTGGCGGCGCCCTGTGCGTTGATCGGTACATCAAACTTTTTGGCTCAATTAGCATTTATTATGCGTGGCGACCTGTGATAGAACACACCATGAACAAAATTATGGGTGCGGCACATGGATCATCAGGCTTTTTTGGTGTGGCTTAACGAGATCGACAACCTTTCATCGAAACAACGGGCTGAAACCGGACGGCTCGTTGCCGGGGTTTCGTCGCTGGAAAGCGTGATCGATCTCCTTGAGGCGACTGTTCGCGAGGGGCGTATCTGTCCGCACTGCGCTTCGGGCGGTGCGATCATCAGAGGCCATGCAAGTGGCCTGACGAGGTTCTTTTGCAAAAGCTGTCGCAAAACCTTCAACGCGCTGACCGGGACGCCGCTTGCCCGCTTGCGCCACAAGGACAGGTGGGCAGAGTTTGCAGCTTCCCTGCGCGACGGCGAAACGGTAAAGGCGTCCGACGGGCGTTGTATGGTGGCCGACACCACAGCTTTTCGTTGGCGTCATCGCTTTCTTCAGGCTGTAACGGTCGGTGCGGTCAAGCTGTGCGGGATCGTCGAAGCCGACGAGACGTTCTTTCTGCACAGCCGGAAAGGGGAGCGTAATCTCTCTCGAAAAGCCCGCAAACGCGGGGGAAAGGCCTCAAAACGCGGATTGTCGAAGGAGCAGGTTCCGGTCCTCGTTGCAGTCGACCGATCAGGCACCACCATCAGTGCTGTCTTGCCTGCGGTGACAGCCGAACATCTCAAAACGGTTCTGCAGCCACGTCTTGATGGGGACGCTCTCCCGGTGACCGATGGCTGCACCGGGTACCCGCCCTGCGCCGCAGAAATGGGCGTCAGCCATGAAAGTCTCAACCGGACCGCCGGAGAACGTGTCCGTGGTGAATTGCACATTCAAACCGTGAACAGTCGGCATGAGCGGTTAAAGACCTTTCTGCGCCGCCATCGGGGTATCGCAACCAAATACCTGGACAGCTACCTTCGGTGGTTCCACCTTGCCGTCCTTCCGAGCCACCAAACGCCGCGCGCGATACTTGCCGCAGCAGCAGGCATCCTGCCTGTAATACGCCACGCATAATCAATGCTAATTGAGCCAACTTTTTCGAGCTAGCCGTGGCGGTCGCCATCAGCCTGTTCGGCCTTGGCTCCGGGGCAGCACTGGCCACCGTTGTCGGGGTGTTGGTCGAGGTGCCAGTCATGCTGTCGCTCGTGGCATTCGCCAACCGTACACGCCACTGGTTCCCCGATGAGGCCTAGCACAACGACTGAGTTGCCTAATCTCGACACCGCCGAGCTTGTGTAATCGGCGGAGCAATACTCGGCCACGGTAGCGGCGTCGTTGTGTTGTCGCGGGCGGCGTAAAAGTCGTCCACTTTTGCCCTTTCGTTTGATGGGAGGGCCGGGGGATTTTCACCGTGGAATTGTATTTGAAGGTGCGTCGGGCTCATTTTCAGGATGGGTTGAGCGGGCGTCGGATTGCCCGGGATTTTGGGATTGGCCGAGACAGTGTTGCGAAGATGTTGGCCTATTCGGAGCCACCGGGGTATCGGCGGACAGCGCCGATTAGGCGCCCGAAGCTGGATGCGTTCACCTGCCAGATCGACCAATGGCTTACTGAGGACAAAGCGCGTCCGCGCAAGCGGCGCCACACCGCAAAGCGTATCTTTGAGAGGCTGCGCGACGAGTGCGGCTTTGATGGCGGATACACAATCGTCAAAGACTGCGTCCGGGCCAGGAAGCGCTCTGGCAAAGAGATGTTCGTGCCGCTCAGCCATCCGCCCGGGCATGCGCAGGCGGATTTTGGTGAAGCGCCTGTCGTGATTGGCGGCGTTGAGCGGAAGGCGCACTTCTTCGCCTTTGATCTGCCGCAGAGCGATGCGTGTTTTATCCGGGCCTATCCTGCGGCAAGCACCGAGGCCTGGCTGGATGGGCATGTGCATGCCTTTGCTTTCTTTGGGGCGGTTCCCCTGTCGATTCTCTATGACAATGACCGCTGCCTGGTGGCGCGGATCCTGCCGGACGGCACCCGGCAAAGAACCCAACGGTTCAGCGCAATGCTGTCGCATTATGTGGTCCGGGATCGCTACGGCCGTCCCGGCAAGGGGAACGACAAGGGAGCGGTCGAGGGGTTGGTCGGCTACGGGCGGCGCGACTTCATGGTGCCGATCCCGTCCTTTCCGGACCGGGATGCGTTCAACGCTCACCTGGAAGAGCAATGCCGCAAACGGCAGGACGATGTCCTGCGCGGACACAAGGCCAGCATCGGCGAACGGCTGCAAGCCGATCCGGCGGCAATGCAGGATTTGCCCGGCGCACCCTTCGAGGCCTGTGAGTTGCAAAGTGGCCAGGTCACATCGACATCGGTGGTGCGGTATCGCGGTAACGACTACTCGGTACCGGTCGCATATGGCCACCGCGCGGTCTGGATCAAGGGCTTCGTGATCCGCGTCGTTATCGGTTGCGCCACTGAGGTGATCGCCGATCATCCCCGCTCTTATGACAGCGGTGACATGGTGTTCGACCCGCTGCATTACCTGCCGCTGATCGAGCGCAGGATCATGTCCTTCGATCAGGCTGCGCCCTTGCAGGGTTGGGAACTGCCTGACGCCTTCGCCACGCTCCGGCGCTTGCTGGAAGCCCGGCAGGGCAAGGCGGGCAAAAGGGAGTATGTCCAGGTCCTGCGCCTGTCGGAACGGTTCGAGCTGGAGGTGCTGCATCTTGCCGTCAAAGACGCCCTGCGAATGGGGGCGGTCAGCTTCGATGCGATCAAGCACCTCGTCCTGTGCCGCGTCGAGCGAAGGCCCCCGAGGTTGGATTTGGATGTCTATCCGTTCCTGCCCGGAACCAACATCTCCCCCACCTCGGCTTCTTCCTGTATGAGCCTTCTGTCAGGAGGTGACGCATGACGGATGCACCCGAACTGCCGCTGACACACCACCTCAAGACTCTGCGCCTGCCCACCTTCCTGCGCGAGCATGACAAGCAAGCGCGCATTTGTGCGGCGGAAGGCCTGGATCATGTGCGCTATCCAGCCCGGCTGACCGAGCTGGAACCAATCGATCGGGAGAGGCGCATGGTCGGACGCCGGATCAAGTCGGCAAAGTTTCCAACCGTCAAAAGCCTCGACAGCTTCGACTTTACGGCCATCCCCGGTCTGAACAAGATGATGGTGCTGGAACTGGCGCGCTGTGAATGGATCGAGCGCAGGGAGAACGTCATCGCGCTCGGCCCGTCGGGAACCGGCAAAACCCATGTCGCTCTCGGGTTGGGGCTGACCGCCTGCCAGAAAGGGTTGCCTGTCGCCTTCGTAACCGCCGCAGCTCTCGTGCACGGGATGATGGAGGCCCGCGACGAGAAACGCCTCCTGCAGCTTCAGCGCAAACGGGCCAAGGTCAAACTGCTGATCATCGACGAGCCGGGCTTCGTCCCCTTGAGCAAAACCGGCGCCGAGCTTCTGTTCGAGCTGATCTCTCAGCGCTGCGAGCGTGGCTCAACCCTGATCACATCGAACCTGCCCTTCGAGGAATGGACCGAGACATTCGGCACCGAACGCTTGACCGGCGCGCTCCCGGACCGGCTGACACATCACGTCAACATCCTCGAGATGAACGGCGAAAGCTACCGCCTCAATCAGAGCCGCGCACGTATTGCCAACCCTTCAACCTGACAACTGAACAATCGGCCTGACGGCCAATGCGCCTTGGAACGTGCTTGCTGATTGGTGGCCACACGCCCCAAGGCGCACTCCACAAACTGGCCGACTTTTGCTCCGCCCCAGTGGCCGGATTTTACTCCGCCGTTGACACCTTGCCGCGCCAGACAACGCTGGCTCTCCCCCGCGCATCCTGCTGCTCTATGGCAGCCTACGCGAGACATCTTATTCACGGTTTCTCAGCGAAGAAGCCGCGCGCATCCTGATCCATCTGGGCACCGAAACGCGCAGCTTTGATCCCTCTGGTCTGCCGCTGGCCGATGATGCCGAGCCAACGCATCCGAAGGTCGTAGACCTGCGTGATCTGGTGATGTGGTGCGACGGCATGGTCTGGGTCAGCCCCGAACGCCACGGCGCCATGACCGGGGTGATGAAAACCATGATCGACTGGATACCGCTAGCCCCCATCGGCGGGATACGCCCGACGCAGGGCAAAACGCTGGCGATTGCGCAGGTCTGTGGCGGGTCGCAAAGTTTCAACGCCCTCAATCAGATGCGAATCCTCGGGCGCTGGATGCGGTTGCTGACCATTCCCAACCAGTCCTCAGTGCCCAAGGCCTGGGACGAATTTGACAAAGATGGGCGGATGAAACCGGGCCCATACTATAACCGCGTTGTTGATGTGATGGAGGAACTGGTGAAATTCACGCTGCTCACCCGAGCGCAACTGCCCTATCTGACCAACCGTTACTCGGAACGGATGGAAACGCGCGAGGCACTGTCAAAGCGTGTGAACATGCCCAAATCGCTTTAACCGGCGCGGGAGGCCAAGGCATCGTTCAGGACAGACAGAACCGCATCGCGCGGTACATCCGCAGTGACAAAGGCGTCGCCAATACCACGCGCAAGGATGAAACGAAGCTGTCCATCGACCACTTTCTTGTCTTGCCCCATCAGGTTCATCATGCCTTCTGGATCTGGAAAATCCCCTTTGATATCAGATAGATCAATCTTCATCTTCATGTCGCGCAGATGAGCACGCACGCGGCTGGGATCTTCCTGCGAACACAGGCCCATCCGCGCCGACAGCTCAAACGCCAACGCACAGCCAACGGCCACGCCCTCGCCGTGCAGCAAGCGATCAGAATAGCCCGTGGCCGCCTCCAGCGCGTGACAGAACGTGTGCCCAAGGTTCAGCAAAGCGCGGTCCCCCTGTTCGATCTCATCACGCACGACAATCTCGGCTTTCATCTGAACCGAGCGTTTGACGGCAGTAATACGCGCTTGCATGTCTCCGCCTGCGGCACGTGAGGCATTGCCTTCAAGCCATTGAAAGAAATTATGATCTCCCAGCAGGGCATATTTAACGACCTCGCCATACCCGGCCAGGTAATCGCGTTCGCTTAACGTACCCAGCACATCGATATCGGCCAGAACCAGCGTTGGCTGATGGAATGCCCCGATCAGGTTTTTACCCTGCGGGGCATTGATGCCCGTCTTGCCACCCACCGAACTGTCGACCTGCGCCAGAAGGCTCGTGGGGATCTGCACAAACCGCACTCCGCGCCGCAGCACGGCCGCAGCAAAACCAACCAGATCGCCCATCACGCCGCCGCCAAAGGCGATGACCACATCATTGCGCTCGATCTTCTGCTCTAACAACCATTCAACAGCGCGCTCAAAATGCGACCAGGATTTGGTAGCCTCCCCAGCGGGCAACATCAGGCTTTCGCTCGAAATTCCGTTCTTTTCCAATCCACTGCGAAGTGTGTCCAGGTGCAGAGCCCCGACATTCTCATCGGTGATAATCGCCACCTTGGGCCGGGTCAGAAACGGTGCAATCAGCGCGCCGGATTGGGGCAGCAATCCCGGTCCGATCAACACGTCATAGGCCCGCGCGCCCAGATCAACATGAACCTTTTCCATCACGTGGTTTTCTCCAACACATCTGTGCGTTTTGACAACGCGACCAATACCTTGTCGGCCATGGTCTCGATTGAATAGGACGGGCGTGAGGTGACGTTCAGATCGGCCAATGCATAGATCGGAACCCGCGCCTCATAAATATCTTTCAGCGTCTCGTAAGGATTAGATGTCTTCAATAAAGGCCTGGTATCCTTATGCTTTACCCGATTCCAAAGCAGACTCAGATCGGCATTCAGCCAGACGGATACTCCCTTTTGCGACATCAGGCTGCGATTACGTTCGGACAGGAAGGCCCCACCGCCGGTGGACAGCACGCCATGCGCACTTTCCAGCAAACGATCAATCACCTCGGTTTCACGGTCGCGAAAGAACGCCTCGCCATCGCGCTCGAAAATCTCGGCAATGCTCATCGCAGCGGCTTTTTCGATCTCGGTATCAGAATCCAGGAAGGGCACGCCCAACCGCACGGCCAGCGCCTTGCCGACAGCGGTCTTACCAGCCCCCATCATGCCCACCAGCACGATGGTTTTCTTCACTGTCCAAGTTTCTGATTTCGCCACGCCTCGGCGCTCCGCTGCCAAATACTCCGATTTTTCCCTGAATGACGTGATCTTGCCGAAAAGGCCAGTTATAAAGTTGGAAGAAAAACCAAAACAATACCGAGCAGGCCAACAATGTTACGACTGATCAAGTGGTTGTTTTACCTAACTGTTCTGGGGTTCCTGGCACTTGTTTGCTATGCCTATATTGGACCGTTTCTGGGGGTTGATTTTTCGCCGGAGACACGCGCGATTCGTCAGGAAATCCTACTTGAGACGAACTAGTGCCCTTCTACTGACCGCGTTTTGGGTGTCCGCTGCGGGCGCGCAACAACCATTGTCGGCGATTGACTGGCTGGACAAGCAAAACTCTGTGCCTCTGGCTCAGCCCCTTCTGGCCCCGTCGGATGAGCCCCCGGTGACCACCACCGCCAACATTCCCGGTGTCGAGGTGACACCGCTGGGCGAAGCGCAACCCGATTCTGTCGGCCTGCTGCCCACCGCCACTACCGGCCTGCCCCGCAGCATGTGGCGCGCCAGCACGGCGAGTGATGTAATCGCCCATCTGGCTCGGACCGACCCCGATGCCCTGCCCGCAATCCAGGCGCTGATCTACACGCTTTTGCTGGCCGAGGCGGATGCACCCGTCGCCGTCAATGGCAACGCAGAATTCCTCAGGGCGCGGGTACATACACTGGTACGTTTTGGCGCAGTAGACCCGGCACGCGCCCTGCTTGAACGGGCCGGACCGACGCGCAAGGGGCTGTTTGATCTGTGGCTGAACCTGTCCTTGCTGACCGGTGACGAGGACAAGGCCTGTGCCCTGCTGCGCGAACAACCGAGCCTCAGCCCCGACTATGCAGCGCGGATATTCTGCACCGCACGTGCAGGCGATTGGAGCACCGCCGCGCTAACCTTTGATACCGCCGTGGCCATTGGTACGCTGGAAGGCCCGGTCGCCACGTTGCTGGCCCAGTTCCTTGATCCCGAGATGATTGAAAGCAGCCCGCAACTTGCCCCACCGGCCGAGCCGACACCGCTGGTCTTCCGGCTGTATGAGGCCAACGGTGCGCCTCTGCCCACCAACCGCTTGCCACGCGCCTTTGCCATGGCCGATCTGCGCGGCACCACGGGCTGGCGGTCTGAACTGGAGGCGGCCGAGCGATTGGCGCGCACCGGGGCCTTGCCCGCAACCCATCTGCTAGGCCTCTACACTGATCGCAGCCCCGCCGCCTCGGGTGATATCTGGGACCGGGCGCGTGCCTTCCAGCGCTTTGACAAGGCCTTGTTTTCGCGTGATCCGCAAAAGGTGGCCGATGCCTTGCCCGATGCTTGGGTCGCCGCGAAAGAACGAGGGTTGGCCGTGCCCTTTGCCCAGCTTTTTGCCGATGGGTTGATGGAGTTGGAGCTGCCGGACGACACTAAACCACTGGCGTACCGAATCGTCCTTCTGTCCCCCGATTATGAGGAGGCGCCGATCCGCTACCCACCCAAAACCGAGTTTGAAACCTTGCTGGCCGGGCTGGCGCGGGGCCAACCCGACAGGACACAGACCGAGACTCCACTGGAGACAGCGATTGTTGACGGCTTCGCCACCACAACGGCCTCTGATGAGCACGCAGCCCTGCTTGACCAGGGCAAGCTGGGCGAGGCCATCCTGCTGGCGACAATCCAACTCGGGCAAGGCCGTGTAGGGCGCGAACGTGATGTGCGCGAAGGCATCGCCACGTTGCGCGCCGTAGGGCTGGAAGACACCGCCCGGCGCACCGCCTTGCAACTGCTGATCCTGGTGCAGCGCTGATGAGCTGGCTGGGCGCGTTTCTTGAGGCACAGGCCGCCGAACTCGGGGCCGCCGAGAATACGTTGGCGGCCTATCGGCGCGATCTGGATGACTATCTGGGCTGGTTAACCGATCAGGGTGGTGCGGGCGACACCGCCGATCAACCGCAAATCGAGGCCTATATGGTGCATTGCGACGCGCAAGGGCTGGCCAAGTCCACCCGGGCGCGCCGCCTGTCAGCGATCAAGCAATACTACCGCTTTGCGTTCGAGGAAAAACTACGCGAGGACAACCCGGCAATCCGCATTCGCGGCCCGGGGCGCGATCAGCGCCTGCCCAAAACGCTGAGCGAGGCCGAGGTGGATGCCCTGCTGGACGCCGCCCGCCTCTCGGCACGCAGTAACCAGGACCGCTGCCGCAACACCTGCCTCATGGAACTGCTCTATGCCACCGGCATGCGGGTGAGCGAGCTGGTCTCGCTTCCGGTCGCTGCGGCGCGGGGCGATCCGCGGGTGTTGTTGATCAAGGGCAAGGGCGGCAAGGAACGCATGGTGCCGCTGTCACCGCCTGCCCGTGAAGCGCTGGGGGTCTGGCTGGGCCTGCGCGATGCTGCCGAAGAAATGGCCAAAGCCAAGGGTAAATCTGTCTCGCCGTTTCTCTTCCCCTCCCGGGGCAAAACCGGACATCTGACGCGGCACAGGTTTTACATGTTGATCAAAGAACTCGCCGTCTTTGGCGGGATCAGTCCCGACAAGGTTACCCCGCACCGACTGCGCCATGCCTTTGCCACTCATTTATTGGCCAATGGGGCTGATCTGCGCGCGATCCAGACGTTGCTGGGCCATGCCGATGTGGCCACGACCGAGATTTACACCCATGTGCTGGAGGAGCGCCTGCGCGAACTGGTGATGGATCATCACCCATTGGCACGCAATGCCTCGGGTAATACCAACGGCCCAATTAATTGACCTTTATCCATTCTCGATCTGTGATTGAAGTTATGCGTTCAGGGTCGTTCGCAAAGAAGTTCCAGGCCCGGGCGCATTTTTCGAGGATTTCTTCATATGTGTCGAAGACAGAGACAGCGGGTTTGTTCGACCGTAGATAGGCCCAAACGTTTTCCATTGGGTTCAATTCCGGTGAGTATGGGGGCAGTTTTACGAGTGTAGTATTATCTGGCACCTGCAAGCATTTTGCTCCGTGCCAACCAGCCCCGTCGATGATGAGCAAGGCATGTGCGCCGGGTGCGATTGTCTTTGCGATCTCATCGAGATGCAGCCCCATTGCTTCGGCGTTGACGTAAGGCAGGACCAGCCCAGCCGCCGTGCCACAGGCAGGACAGGCTGCGCCGAAGATACAGCTCCATTTGCAGCGCGTATCACGTGGTGCGCGCGGGCGGGTTCCACGCCTGGCCCATTTGCGGGTGAGGGTTCCTTGCTGCCCGACGCGGGCTTCATCCTGGAACCATACCTCAAGCGGCTTCCCCTTTGCATGTTTTGGCAGGGTATCGGCTATGAGGCTGGCAAAGTTTTTTTAAAAGCCTGCTGTGCAGCGGGATCAGTTTTGGGATGCTCCGGGCGCACGGAAAGGCGACGAAAACCATGCCTGGCTGGATACTTGCCAATCGTACGTTCATGTAGCTTTACGTCGAATTCTTCTTCAACGCGGACCTGCAAATCGGCACAGCGCCACCGCACTACGCCATCTTTTGCCGGGTCAGGCCCAGCCTCAACCCAAGCCACAAACAGCGCCTGTTGCTCTGGGGACAGGCGTGGCTTTGCACCCTTGCCACACCGATCAGAAAGCCCACCAGGGCCCTCTGCATTGTAGCGATGCACCCAGTCTCTGGGAGTTTGGCGATCCATACCGCTGCTACGGGCCGCTGTTGCGCGGTCCACATCGTCAAGCACCAGCGCTATGGCGAGTATTCGACGGACAACACGACCATCCCTGGTTCGCTTTGCAGCACAACGCAAATCTTGCGCGGACATATCTGTAAAACGCGGAGCAATATTGGGCCACAGAAGCGGCTGCATATCGCAGTTGTAGCGGAGTAAAAGTCCGCCAGTTTGTGCCCTTCGTTTATTCGGAGGGCGGGAGATGTATTCTGTGGATATTTATAGTCGTGTGCGCCGTGCTTGTTTGAAGGACGGTATGTCTGGCCGAGAAGCGGCGCGGTTTTTCAACATGGCGTAATCAGGATCAGCACTCAGTTACCCCTGTTATTCTGGATGCACATGCAATTGAAAAGGAGACTGACCAATGGAATATTTTGCTGGTTTGGATGTGTCCATGGAAGAGACGCATATCTGCATTCTGGATCGTGAAGGGGCCCTTATTCGTGAAGGAAAAGCGAGCTCAACACCAAAAGCGATCGCTGACTTCCTCGCTTCTGGACCACCATGTGCCAAAGTTGTATTTGAAACGGGACGGATGGCACCAATGCTTTACCATGGGCTGACGGAGCTTGGTGTCCCGGTTGTTTGCATCGAGAGCAGGCAAGCATATCAGGCCCTTAAATCTCTGGCCGGCCACAAGACGGACCGCAATGATGCCCGCGGTTTGGCACACCTGGCGCGGACGGGATTCTACAAGCCGACCCATGTCAAATCACTGTCAGCGCACGCAATCCGGTCGCTGATCGCAGCCCGCAAGAAGCTGGTCGGACAGCGTGTGACGCTCGACAATCAGATCCGCGGTCTGGTCGTCGTCTTCGGCGTGCGGCTGCCACGAGCTTTGTCTCCGGCATTCAAAAACGCGGCGCTAAAAGTTAGCGATGGAGTGCCTGGCCTCCATGCCGCAATTTGCGGACTGTTCGCAGCACGCGAAGCAATCCTCGCGGCGGTTGCAGCCATTGATGGCGACATCAAAAAGATGACCCGCAAATCCGAAGTCTGCCAGCGCCTTATGACGGTACCAGGGGTCGGTCCGATCACAGCATTGGCCTTTGCCGCAGCAATTGATGATCCGTCGCGTTTCAGGAAATCGCGTGATGTGGGGGCGTATCTTGGACTGGTGCCGCGACGGCATCAATCTGGTGAAATCGACTACACGGGCAGCATCTCAAAGCGGGGCGACGTGCGCGTCAGAACGCTTCTCTATGAGGCCGCCAATGTGATGCTGACGCGGTATGCCGCTCCGCTCAAATTGAAGACATGGGCCCTCGCAATCGGTGCGCGCTCAACGATGAGAAAGGCCCGAGTGGCTCTGGCGCGTCGTCTGGCAATCATACTTCATGCCATTATGCGAGACAAAACTGACTTCCAGTCCGCGTAAGGCTTACGAGGCGACAACGAGGATTCCTAAATCAAAGTTCCCATCTGGGACGATGCCCGAGGGAGGGCGTGAGACACGGCGCCGATTCTGTAGCAACAGCCAAGACCAACGGTATGATTGCGGTTTCAACATTGCCGACCCACACCCAGCCAACCCCATCATGAACCTCAGAGTTCGAAGAGAACAAAGGCAACCTCTGACATCAAAAGCAGGAAACTCAGGAAACACGCATTGACAGATTAGAGAACAAAGATCGTAAGACGATCGCGAAGATGCTGCGCCATGAACTTCCGCCTGGGTATCGTCGGTCGGAAGCGCCTCGGCGGCCAACGCTTGATGGTTATGTTGGTGTGGTCGATGAGATACTGCGCACAGACAAAGCCCTGATCAAAAAGCAGCGACACACGGCCAAGCGCATCTTTGAACGGCTGCGCGATGAGCATGGATATGCCGGCAGCCTGACCACGGTGACCTATTACGTGCGCGAGCAAAAACGGCGCACCAAAGAGGTGTTTGTGCCGTTGTCGCATCGGCCGGGCCATGCGCAGGTTGATTTTGGTGAGACGCTGGGCGTGATCGGTGGCGTGGAATGCAAGATCCACTTCTTCGTGATGAGCTTGCCACATTCTGATGCGGTGTTTGTGAAGGGATATCCAGCTGAGACAACCGAGGCGTTTTGCGATGGCCATGTGTCCGCCTTTGCATTCTTTGGCGGCATTCCGCAATCCATTCTCTACGACAATACCAAGATCGCCGTGGCTCGGATACTCGGGGATAAGACGCGCATCCGCACACGTCGGTTTACGGAACTGCAGTCGCATTACTTGTTTGATGACAAGTTTGGCAGACCCGCGCGAGGGAACGATAAAGGCAACGTTGAGGGCATGGTTGGATACACCCGCCGCAACTTCATGGTTCCCGCACCTCGCTATGACAGCTTTGATGATCTGAACGCACATTTGGAAGAGAAGTGTTTAGCACGTCAGGCCGATACGTTGCGGGGTCACACCCAAACCATAGGCGCACGCCTGATGTCGGATTTGGATGCTCTGATGGGATTGCCCGTCGCAGAATATGAAGCCTGCGATCACGTCAGCACGCGTGCAACGTCGATCTCAATGGTGCGCTATCGCAGCAATGATTACTCGGTGCCAGTAGCCTATGCGCACCACGATGTTCATGTGCGTGGGTTTGTGCATGAGGTTATCATCGGCTGCGGCAATGAGATTATTGCGCGGCACAAACGATCCTACACATCAGCGGATATGGTCTTTGACCCATTGCACTTTTTGCCCCTGCTTGAACAAAAGGTGGGTGCCCTGGATCAGGCCGCGCCTTTGCAGGGTTGGCATTTGCCAGATGTATTTGCCACGCTGCACCGACTGCTTGAAGCCAGAATGGGTAAGCCGGGCAAGCGAGAATACGTTCAAGTCTTGCGCCTTTTGGAGACCTTCGAAATGGATGTTGTGCAAGGCGCAATCCAGCAGGCAATAGATATGGGTGCAATTGGCTATGACGCCGTAAAACACCTTGTACTGTGTCGGGTTGAGAAGCGGCCACCACGATTGGATTTGGACTTCTATCCATACTTGCCCAAGGCCAATGTCGGCACAACACGCCCATCCAGTTACATGAGCTTGATGGGAAGGACCGCGGCATGACCGAAGCCCCTCGGATTCTTCTACGGCATCATCTTAAACAACTGCGACTGCCAACGTTCCAAGGCGAGTATGCCAAACAGGCGCAGCTCTGTGCTGCAGAGAACAAAGATCACATCCACTATCTGGCGCGGCTGTGTGAGATGGAATTGATCGACCGCGAACGCCGGATGATTGAACGGCGCATCAAAGCGGCGAAGTTCCCCAGCACCAAGAGCTTGGATAGCTTTGACTTCAAGATCATGCCAAGCTTGAACAAGCCCCTGACGATGGATCTGGCACGATGCGATTACGTTAATCGCAGGGAGAACATCATCGCGCTCGGCCCGTCAGGCACGGGCAAGACACACATCGCCCTGGGACTTGGGCTGGCTGCATGTCAAAGAGGACTGAAGGTGCGCTTCACAACGGCTGCGGCATTAGTCCATGATCTGATCGAGGCTCAAGATGAGCGGAGATTGCAGCGCCTTCAAAAGCAACTGACCAGCCAGAACCTGTTGATCATTGATGAACTGGGCTTCGTACCGCTCAGCAAATCTGGCGCAGAGCTGCTCTTCGAGGTCATATCCCAATGCTATGAACGCGGCTCCATCATCATAACCTCGAACCTGCCCTTCGATGAATGGACTGAAGTCTTTGGCTCTGAGCGGCTGACCGGTGCGCTACTCGATCGTTTAACCCATCACGTCCACATCCTCGAGATGAATGGCGAAAGCTATCGGCTCAAACACAGTCGCAACAACCGAAAATAACCAGCCCGCAATCACAGTCAGAATAATGCTGGCCTTATGGCCAGCATGCGCTTTGGCACGCTTCAGCTTTGTGACGAGCACGCGTGCAAAAGCGCCACAAAAACATCAACCGAAGTGGCCCATTTTTACGCCGCGACATGGACCCATTTTACTCTGCGATTGACACCACAATCTGGTCTAAAGCCTCCGACTTTAGTCGGAAAAACATTCAAACGTGCGCCGAAGGCGCTCATGAACCACTGAACCCTCTGACTTTAGTAAGAGGAGGTTCAGTTACGATGATTCAACCTTAAATTGCTCTTCCATAAAAAGTCATTATTAAAGTGTGTGAGCTGATGAGAAAAGCATACCTGTTCGGTTATGTCCTATATTTGATGTAGGTTTCTCGGACGCCTTGCGCTGTGTTTGAGTGACGCGGTTTCGTTGCTTGGCGTCGGAGAAGCGCTCAAGCGGGAAATCGCGGGGTTGGGCTTTGGTGGGTTGGTTGTTATGGGGATTTGCGCGTTGGGCTTGCGTCTGGTTTGACCTGACAGACTGGTTGAACAGACCTTGTTGTGCTTGCACGGTGTCTGCGTTGCCAACACCTTGTCGATATGCGCGGTGTTTTGTCGTCGTCATCACCTCTTGCTTTATCCACGACAAGATCAGTGCACAATGATGGGTTCGCAGGTGATGTCGCCTGCGGCTGAAGGTGTTGTTCGTTATGTGTGGCGCGCGTTTCATGCTGCGGCCCTTTTTGATTTTGGTGGCGCTCTGGGGTGCTGATTTGGCGCAACTGTGTCGATGATGATCAACCGCCCGCCGCAACACGGACAAGGAAGCGCGAGGACACGGGGCAACTCAATAGTATCGCCGGGACCGTCCTCATCAGTGCGATCTTTGTTTGATCGGTTGGCCCCGAGCAACTGCCTGATCCTGGCGATATTGGCCGCGCGATTGCCGTTCCCGAAGAACCCGTAGTGGCGGATGCGGTGCTGGCCTTTGGGCAAGACGTGGATCAGGAAGCGGCGGATGAACTCAGGCGTCGTTAGCGTCATGGCAGTGTGGCGACCCGCGCCTTTAAGGCGGTAATCCTTGACGCGGAAGGTGACACTGCGCTCATCGAAACGGATCAGGCGGCTGTTGGAAATGGCGATCCTATGGGTGTAGCGCGACAGGTATGCCAGCACGACCTTTGGCCCCGCGAACGGTTCCTTTGCATAGATGACCCAGTCGATCCTGCGCAGCGGTTTGAGGAAGGCATTGAAGGAATTTTGGTCGGTTAGGTCCGTAAGATCGCCAAAGAAGTGCAACTTCCCGGCTTTGTGTAGTTTGACCAGTCCTTCCAGAATGAGACGTCGGTACAGACGCGATAGCACCCGAACGGACAGAAAGAAGTTCTTGCGACAGGCGATCCACTTTGTGCCGTCCGCAGACAAGCCACCGCCCGGCACAATCATGTGGACATGCGGGTGGCGCGTCATGGCCGAGCCCCAGGTGTGCAGCACAGAGATCATACCGGCCCGGGCATCGAGGTGCTTCGGATCGGCTGCGATTTTGATCACCGTGTCGGCGCTGGCCCGCATCAACAGATTGTAGATCTCGCGTTTGTTTTGATGTGCAATGTCGGCAATCTGCTTTGGCAGGGTGAAGACGAGGTGAAAGTACCGCACTGGCAGCAATTCAGCCTCGCGTGCCGCCAACCATACCTTTGCCGCACCTGCCTGACATTTGGGGCAATGGCGGTTGCGACATGAGTTGTAGGCGATGTGCTCGTGGGCGCAGTCGGCGCAGCGTGCCACATGCCCACCAAGCGCCGCTGTGCGGCAGCGTTCGATGGCGTTCATCACCTTGAACTGGTCAAAGCTGATGTGACCTACATTTATGGCGCGATACGCAGCACCATAGGTGCGGAAGATTTCCGCAACTTCCAGCGATGGAGAAGGCAAAGTGGCTTACGAAGGCCTGGCTTTGCCTTTCCTGCGTCTGGATTTGTTCAAGTCATCCAGTGGGCTGTCGACTGCTGCAATCATCCCAGTCGCAACGCTGGCGTAGCGGGCGGTTGTCGTCAGTTTAGTATGACCGGGAAGTGCTTGTATCACCCGGATATCGACGCCACGCTCCAACAGATGGGGCGCAAACGAATGACGCAATGTGTGCAACGTGACCGGCTTAGTGATACCCGCCTCCTGCGCAGTCTGTTTGAACAATCGAGATATCTGGCGGGCCGAAAGGTGTTTGCCACGATAACCGGGGAACAAGACCCGCTCTGGCCCAGGCACATCCTTATCCTGACCCGTTGGACGTTCTGTAAGCATCAAGGGAACCCCCTCTATTTTGGCATGATGTGAGATGCGATTATTGCGCGAAGCTGGCGGTATGGCTGGCGCGATATGAGGATTTTGCTGATGAGCAGGCGACGGGGTGGGCGAGGTTCCAAATACTCGGATGAGTTTAAACGGCGGCTTGTGGCGGAGAGCCATGCTGATGGCGTGAGTGTGCCGATGGTGGCCAAGAAGCACGGTGTGGGCGCCAATCGGATTTATGCGTGGCGCGGCGATGCCCGGTTCCAGCCGGACGCGTCGGACGCTGCGGGTTTCATGCCTGTTGAGATTTCAGGCGGCGATCACGATGCCGCAGCCGTGCAGCCGGAAGTGCTGCCTAAAGCTGGTTCCCGGATAGAGATCACGCTTGAGAACGGGCGCAGGCTGAGCGTGGGCGATGGTGTTGATGCAGGGTTTGTTCTTGAACTGGCGCGGGGGCTGGCGGCATGATCCCTGTTCTGGCGGATGCAAAGATCTGGCTGGCGTCGGGTGTTACGGATATGCGGCGCGGGTTTAACGGCCTGGCAGCACAGACCGAGCAGGTTTTGGCGGGTGATCCTTACTCCGGCCATCTGTTTTTGTTCCGCGGGCGGCGCGGAGATCAGATTAAAGTCATATGGTGGGATGGTCAGGGGGCGTGTCTGTTCACCAGGCGCCTTGAGCGCGGTCGGTTTATCTGGCCCTCTGCACAAGAGGGTAAGATCAACCTGAGCCGTGCGCAGCTTGCGATGCTGATGGAAGGCATTGACTGGCGCATGCCGCTCAGGACATGGCGGCCCGGGATGGTCGGATAGGGTAATGTTTTATGGGTTTTCCTGTCGTTTCGGGATTCCCGTTGAGGCTCGATTTTGTTATATGACGGCATGAGCGAACCTACTCCAAATCCGGCTGATTTGCCCGCTGATGTGCAGGCCTTTGTTGCCGCGCAAGCGGCGGAACTGGCCCGTAAGGATGCTCAGATGTCAGGCCTCTCACTCAGCCATGCCACCGCGCAAAAGCGGCTCAAAGATGAGATGGAGGCCGCCCTGGCCGCCGAGCGCGCCGCCCATGCGCGAGCGATCCTGAGCAGAGATACCCTCATTGCCGATCTGCGCCTGCAACTGCACGGGCATAAAAAACACCGCTTTGGTTCCACATCGGAAAGCAGCGCGCAACTGGCGCTCGAGCTGATCCTGGAAGAGCTGGAGATCGAGCAAGCGGCTGAGGCTCCCGACGAAGAAACATCTTCTGACGCCGAGAGCGCAAAGCCGCCGCGCACCCCGCGTAAGCGCAAACCGTTTCCTGAAGGCCTCAAGCGCAGGAAGAAGATCCTCAAGCCCAGTGAGACCTGCGAAGACTGCGGTGGCAGCTTCAAAGAGCTGGGAACTGATGTGATGGAAGAGCTGGAATATGTGCCGGGCCATTACATCGTCAATCAGATCGAGCGCCCACGGCTGGCCTGCACCTGCTGTGACAAGGTGGTTCAGGCTGAGATGCCAGGTCGCCCCATCCCCAAGAGCTTTGTCGGGCCTGCACTGATGGCCCATATCCTGTGCTGCAAATACGGCTATCACTTGCCCCTCTACCGACAGAGTCAGATGTTTGAGAATGAAGGGATCGATCTGAGCGGATCGCTCATGGCCCTCTGGGTGGGCAAATGCACCAAGCTGCTGGAGCGCGTGGCAGATGCGATCCGGGATCACGTCTTTGAAGCGCAGGCCATCTTCATGGACGATACAACGGTCAAGCTGCTCCAGAAGGGCAAGGGGCGCGGCAAGAACAAGAGCAAAACGGCGCGGCTCTGGGTCTACGCCAGAGATGAGAGCGCCTGGTCTGGAGCGGCCCCGCCCGCTGTATGGTATCAGTTCTCGATCAGCCGAGGGTCCGAGCATCCCGGCAAACACCTCAAGCCCTACAAGGGCTATGCCCATGCAGATGCCTATGCAGGCTATAACGACGCCTACCGTACCGGGCGGGTCAAGGAGATGGCCTGCATGGCCCATGTGCGCCGGGAGTTTTACAGCCTCTACGAAAGTCTGAAGCTGCCCGTGGCGGGCGAAGCGGTCCTGCGCATTCGAAAGCTCTATGATGTTGAGACGCAAGCGCGGGGTCTCCCGCCTGCTGGGCGCGTGGCCCTGCGCCAGGAATACGCCAAGCCGATCTTTGATGAGTTGGAGGACTGGCTCAAGGAGCAGCTTGGCAAAATCTCCAGCAAGACACCGCTGGCAAAGGCTATCAAATATGCGCTCGCGCGCATACCAAAGGCACGGCCCTATCTCGACAATGGCGTTCTGGAGATTGACAACAACACAGCTGAGCGGGCGGTGCGCCCTGTGGCCGTTGGGCGCAAGAACTATCTCTTCATGGGATCAGAGGCAGGCGGCAAATCCGCCGCGATAGCCTATACCCTCATCGAGACCGCCAAGATGAACAACGTCAATCCCGAAGCCTGGCTCGCTTGGGTGCTCGAGCGTATTCAGGACCATCCGGCAAACCGCATCCAAGACCTCTTGCCATGGGCCTGTCAGGAGATGATCGATGCGCAGGAACAAAGCGCTATAGCGGCATGATCAGGCCTACCAATTCACAGGCGTTCCCAGAGCAGGGGGATCTGTTTGAAGAGCGCGGGACTTGGTGTGGGCCAGATACCCCGCAGCAGGATATGGGCGATGAATATCTCGAGGGCTTGTCCGACGAAGACCTCGTCGAGAAGACTGGCAAGGCTACACTGTCTAACGTCGACCTGCTGTGCGCCCAGATTGTAGAACGGGGCTTGGGAGATATAGCTGTTCCGGGTCTCGTTACCCTTTGGAACCGGTTCAAGGGGTTCGGAATTGCAGCCCCTTTACCAGAACAACAGCTTGCCTTGGAAACTCTCGGCGCCATTGGGAATGGCGCTGCAAAAAAGAGAAATCAGCAAGATCCTTGCCGCACAGGACTTGCCCGACAGCTTGCTCACACTCGCTCTACAGGCAGCGAACCGTGTGCGTCTAAGGCTGCCACAGGCACAAATCCTGCCATGGCTGGAGCACAATTCACCATCCGTCCGGGCCCGGGCCTTCGCCCTTATACAATCAAGCAACCCGCAGCGAAGTACTTTGGAAATCGGCTTCAGCGACCCAGACCCTTCAGTCCGACGGGCAGCTCTGACAGCGGCAGGGAATCCGGGCCATATCAGCTCAAGGACAGGATTGCTTGCCGAGTTCCGGAAAAACCCAACCAGTCACACAATAGAAGCGCTCTTATCTGTCGCCGATGAGGACATCGTTGTTGAAATTGGAAGATACGCACTTGTCAACGGCGGAGTAAAATCCGGCCACTGGGGCGGAGCAAAAGTCGGCCAGTTTGTGGAGTGCGCCTTGGGGCGTGTGGCCACCAATCAGCAAGCACGTTCCAAGGCGCATTGGCCGTCAGGCCGATTGTTCAGTTGTCAGGTTGAAGGGTTGGCAATACGTGCGCGGCTCTGATTGAGGCGGTAGCTTTCGCCGTTCATCTCGAGGATGTTGACGTGATGTGTCAGCCGGTCCGGGAGCGCGCCGGTCAAGCGTTCGGTGCCGAATGTCTCGGTCCATTCCTCGAAGGGCAGGTTCGATGTGATCAGGGTTGAGCCACGCTCGCAGCGCTGAGAGATCAGCTCGAACAGAAGCTCGGCGCCGGTTTTGCTCAAGGGGACGAAGCCCGGCTCGTCGATGATCAGCAGTTTGACCTTGGCCAGTTTGCGCTGAAGCTGCCGGAGGCGTTTCTCGTCGCGGGCCTCCATCATCCCGTGCACGAGAGCTGCGGCGGTTACGAAGGCGACAGGCAACCCTTTCTGGCAGGCGGTCAGCCCCAACCCGAGAGCGACATGGGTTTTGCCGGTTCCCGACGGGCCGAGCGCGATGACGTTCTCCCTGCGCTCGATCCATTCACAGCGCGCCAGTTCCAGCACCATCATCTTGTTCAGACCGGGGATGGCCGTAAAGTCGAAGCTGTCGAGGCTTTTGACGGTTGGAAACTTTGCCGCCTTGATCCGGCGCTCGACCATGCGCCTCTCCCGATCGATTGGTTCCAGCTCGGTCAGCCGGGCTGGATAGCGCACATGATCCAGGCCTTCCGCCGCACAAATGCGCGCTTGCTTGTCATGCTCGCGCAGGAAGGTGGGCAGGCGCAGAGTCTTGAGGTGGTGTGTCAGCGGCAGTTCGGGTGCATCCGTCATGCGTCACCTCCTGACAGAAGGCTCATACAGGAAGAAGCCGAGGTGGTGGCGATGTTGGTTCCGGGCAGGAACGGATAGACATCCAAATCCAACCTCGGGGGCCTTCGCTCGACGCGGCACAGGACGAGGTGCTTGATCGCATCGAAGCTGACCGCCCCCATTCGCAGGGCGTCTTTGACGGCAAGATGCAGCACCTCCAGCTCGAACCGTTCCGACAGGCGCAGGACCTGGACATACTCCCTTTTGCCCGCCTTGCCCTGCCGGGCTTCCAGCAAGCGCCGGAGCGTGGCGAAGGCGTCAGGCAGTTCCCAACCCTGCAAGGGCGCAGCCTGATCGAAGGACATGATCCTGCGCTCAATCAGCGGCAGGTAATGCAGCGGGTCGAACACCATGTCACCGCTGTCATAAGAGCGGGGATGATCGGCGATCACCTCAGTGGCGCAACCGATAACGACGCGGATCACGAAGCCCTTGATCCAGACCGCGCGGTGGCCATATGCGACCGGTACCGAGTAGTCGTTACCGCGATACCGCACCACCGATGTCGATGTGACCTGGCCACTTTGCAACTCACAGGCCTCGAAGGGTGCGCCGGGCAAATCCTGCATTGCCGCCGGATCGGCTTGCAGCCGTTCGCCGATGCTGGCCTTGTGTCCGCGCAGGACATCGTCCTGCCGTTTGCGGCATTGCTCTTCCAGGTGAGCGTTGAACGCATCCCGGTCCGGAAAGGACGGGACCGGCACCATGAAGTCGCGCCGCCCGTAGCCGACCAACCCCTCGACCGCTCCCTTGTCGTTCCCCTTGCCGGGACGGCCGTAGCGATCCCGGACCACATAATGCGACAGCATTGCGCTGAACCGTTGGGTTCTTTGCCGGGTGCCGTCCGGCAGGATCCGCGCCACCAGGCAGCGGTCATTGTCATAGAGAATCGACAGGGGAACCGCCCCAAAGAAAGCAAAGGCATGCACATGCCCATCCAGCCAGGCCTCGGTGGTTGCCGCAGGATAGGCCCGGATAAAACACGCATCGCTCTGCGGCAGATCAAAGGCGAAGAAGTGCGCCTTCCGCTCAACGCCGCCAATCACGACAGGCGCTTCACCAAAATCCGCCTGCGCATGCCCGGGCGGATGGCTGAGCGGCACGAACATCTCTTTGCCAGAGCGCTTCCTGGCCCGGACGCAGTCTTTGACGATTGTGTATCCGCCATCAAAGCCGCACTCGTCGCGCAGCCTCTCAAAGATACGCTTTGCGGTGTGGCGCCGCTTGCGCGGACGCGCTTTGTCCTCAGTAAGCCATTGGTCGATCTGGCAGGTGAACGCATCCAGCTTCGGGCGCCTAATCGGCGCTGTCCGCCGATACCCCGGTGGCTCCGAATAGGCCAACATCTTCGCAACACTGTCTCGGCCAATCCCAAAATCCCGGGCAATCCGACGCCCGCTCAACCCATCCTGAAAATGAGCCCGACGCACCTTCAAATACAATTCCACGGTGAAAATCCCCCGGCCCTCCCATCAAACGAAAGGGCAAAAGTGGACGACTTTTACGCCGCCCGCGACAACACAACGACGCCGCTACCCTGGCCGAGTATTGCTCCGCCGATTACAGCCCCGTCCGGCAGGCGCAGTTCAAACCGGCCCGGGCCGGGCACGCGCACCATGTGGGTGCGGTTGTTACCCGTCCATGTCACCGTGTTGGGCGCCCATGTGGCACCCGACATGGTGCGCGGGGCGTTGATGCGTTTGTAGCTGTTGACCGTCGGATTGGTAATCGCCGCCAGGGCGCTCGCATGTTTCATGATCCCGCCAAGGAAGTGCGCGCCCTGTTCGGACAGGCCGAGTTCTGCTGTCGGGCTGCCGCCGGTGGCATCCGTGGCGAACACATTCACCTTCGCCGCATCCCCCGGCGCGTCCCAGACCGAGATATGCGCGTGACACCCGTTACCGGTCAGCCCCTCGACGGGCTTGGGCATGAAAGTGGCGCGAAACCCGTGCTTCTCGGCGACGGATTTGGTCATAAACTTGAAAAAACTGTGCTTGTCCGCCGTCTTCAACGCGTCATCAAATTCCCAGTTCATCTCGAACTGGCCATTGGCGTCCTCGTGGTCGTTCTGATACGGACCCCAGCCCAGATCAAGCATGTAATCGCAAATCTCGCGCACCACGTCATAGCGGCGCATCACAGCCTGCTGGTCGTAACAAGGCTTCTCGGCAGTATCGAACTCGTCGCTCAACTCTGTCCCGTCGGGTGTCAGCAGGAAATACTCGGCCTCGATGCCGGTCTTCACATGCATGCCCTCGACTGCGGCCTCGTCAATCAGGCGGCGCAGCACATTGCGCGGGGCTTGCGCGACGTCTTCTCCTTCCATCATCGGATTGGCAGGCACCCAGGCCACCTCAGGCTTCCACGGCAGTTGGATAACAGCCGACGGTGCCGGCACAGCCAGCATATCGGGATGTGCCGGCGTCATATCGAGCCATGTGGCAAAACCGGCAAAGCCCGCGCCGTCCTCTTGCATATCGGCAATTGCCTGTGCAGGCACCAGCTTGGCGCGTTGCCCGCCGAACAGATCGGTGAAGGAAATCATGAAGTATTTGACGCCCTTTTCCGCAGCGTAGGCGGCCAGATCAATGCTCATCTGTCAAAAGTCCTTTTCCCTGTTGTCATGTGGTCAGGGGGCGGTTGGCCCGCCTCCCCGTTTTGTTTCAATAGGCCGTGCCCGGCTTGCCCGGATACCACTCGGTTCCGGCCAACGGTATCTGCGCCATGGCCGCCGCTTCAAGGGTCAAAGCGCACAGGTCCTCGGGTTCCAGATTGTGAACATGGGATTTGCCGCAAGCCCGCGCCAGTGTCTGCGCCTCCAGCGTCATCACCTTGAGGTAATTGCGCAGTTTGCGCCCGGCCTCGACCGGATCAAGACGCGCCGAAAGCTCCGGGTCCTGCGTGGAAATCCCTGCCGGATCCCGACCTTCGTGCCAGTCATCATAGGCCCCGGCGGTCGAGCCGAGCTTGTTGTATTCGGCCTCCCATTTCGGATCATTGTCACCGATGGCGATCATGGCGGCTGTGCCGATGCTGGTTGCATCCGCGCCCAAAGCCAGCGCCTTGGCCACGTCTGCGCCGGTACGGATGCCGCCTGAGACGATCAGCTGCACTTTGCGGTGCATGCCCAGATCCTGCAACGCGTGCACGGCCTGACGAATGCAGGCCAGAGTCGGCTGACCGACATGCTCGATGAACACATCCTGCGTCGCTGCCGTGCCACCTTGCATGCCGTCCAGCACCACGACATCGGCCCCGGCCTTGACCGCCAAAGTCGTGTCAAAATAAGGCCTTGCCCCCCCAACCTTCACGTAGATCGGCACCTTCCAGTCGGTGATTTCACGCAGCTCAAGAATCTTGATTTCCAGATCGTCCGGCCCGGTCCAGTCGGGATGGCGACAGGCTGACCGCTGATCGATCCCTTCGGGCAGGTTGCGCATCTGCGCCACCCGTTCGGTGATCTTCTGACCCAGCAGCATACCACCGCCGCCTGGCTTGGCACCCTGCCCGACAACCACTTCAATGGCATCGGCGCGGCGCAAATCATCCGGGTTCATGCCATAACGGCTGGGCAGATACTGATACACCAGTTTCTCGGAATGCCCACGTTCTTCTTCGGTCATCCCGCCATCGCCCGTCGTGGTCGAGGTGCCCGCCAAAGTGGCCCCCCGGCCCAGAGATTCTTTGGCCTGCCCCGAAAGCGAACCAAAGCTCATCCCGGCAATGGTGATCGGAATATCCAGCTCGATCGGATTCTTGGCATAGCGCGTGCCCAGCACCACATTGGTGTCGCAGCGTTCGCGGTAGCCTTCCAGCGGATAGCGGCTGACGCTTGCGCCCAGAAACAGCAGATCATCGAAATGCGGGACCTTACGTTTGGCACCGCCGCCCCGGATGTCGTAAATCCCGGTCGCCGCCGCGCGCCGGATTTCGGCGTTGACCTCGGGGCTGAATGTGGCCGACTGGATCGGCACGGTGCGCGGGATGTGGTGGTCGTCGTCCTTCGCCATGTCGATCTCCTTCAATATGCGTTGTCGATGTCGAAATTATAGAGCTTGCGGGCCGAGCCATAGCGCGTGAACTCTTCCGGCTTGGCATCGATCCCGGCGCGCTCCAGCAGTTCGGTCAGGACCGCGATATGCTCGGGGAGCAACTCTTTTTCTTCGCAATCCGCCCCAAGGTTTTTGACAGACCCGCGCACGAACAGCCGCGCCTCATAGATCGAATCCCCCAGCGCTTCGCCCGCGTCACCGCACACGACAAGGTAGCCCGACTGCGCCATGAAGGCCGACATATGGCCGACATTGCCCTGCACCACGATGTCGATTCCCTTCATGGAAATACCACAGCGCGAGGCGGCGTTACCCTTGATCAGCAGCAGTCCGCCATGCCCGGTCGCCCCGGCATATTGGCTGGCGTCACCTTCGACAATCACGGTGCCACTCATCATGTTTTCGGCCAATCCCGGACCGGCGCTGCCGTCCACATGCACAGTGGCCTGTTTGTTCATCCCGCCACAGTAATAGCCGGTCGAGCCGCGCACGGTGACCTCAATGGGCGCATCCAACCCGACGGCAATCGCATGGCTGCCTTTGGGATTCACAATTTCCCAGGCGGTTTTGTTGGTGGTGGCGGCCTTGGCGTGCAGCTCTTCGTGCAACGCGCGCAGCCCCTTCTCTCCCAAATCGAATGTCTGCATCTTAATGGTTCCAGAAATAAACGGTTGCGGGTTCAGGCTCCCAAACGCGGGCCTCTTCGATGCCCGGCAGGCTGACCAAGGCCCGGTATTCGCTGCCAAAAGCGACATATTGATCAGTTTCAGCCATCACGGCAGGCTTGCAGGCGATCGGGTCACGGACCACACCAAAGCCATCCTTGGTGCCCACGACAAAGGTGTAAAACCCGTCCAGATCATCAATCCCGCTTTCCAGCGCCTCACCCAGCGTGCTGCCATTCTGCATTTTCCAGGTCAGATAGGCGGCGGCCACTTCGGTGTCATTCTCGGTTTCGACCGTCACGCCCTGACGCGCCAGTTCCCGGCGCAGCGAGTTGTGATTGGACAGCGACCCGTTATGGACCAGACACTGATCCGCCCCGGTGGAAAACGGGTGCGCGCCCAGCGTGGTCACGGCGCTTTCCGTCGCCATGCGGGTGTGACCGATGCCATGGGTGCCCTCCAGACGCGGGATGTCAAACCGTTCGGCGACATCACCGGGAAGGCCAACTTCCTTATAAATCTCAATGGTTTCCCCGGCACTCATCACGCGTGCTTCTGGGCGCAACTCTTTCAAGGCAGCGCGGGCATCGCGCATCCTGTCCTCGGGCAGATCGATCACCGCATGGGTGTCCTTGGCCCGCAGATGCACTGCAACGCCCAGACGTTCTGACAGTTCATCTTCAAGCCCATGAAAGGTTTCCACCGGATCGCCCGACTGAATGGTCAGCTTGGCGCGTCCATCGTTGTCATCGCCATAAACCGCGATCCCTGCACTATCCGGGCCACGATCCGTCATGGTGATCAGCATCTCGGTCAGCATTTCCCCCAGCTTGGGTTCAAGCGACTTGTCTTTCAAAAATAGTCCGACGATTCCGCACATCGGCGCCTCCCTTAACTCTTTGACAGGAAGCCTAGCGCAGCCCTGCAGCCACTTCAACCGTAAGAATTAATTTTTCCTCTGAGGAAATTATCCAGATCCGGTCTGCGGATAGGAAATCACCGAAATGTAGCGCGCGGGCAGCGCAATCAGTTCGTCCGGACCATGCGGCGCATCGGCATCAAAAAACAGGCTGTCGCCGGGTTTCAGGTGAAAGCTCTGATCGCCATGGCGATAACCCACCTCACCTTCCAGCATGTAAAGCAGTTCGACGCCTTCATGTTGAAAGGTCGGGAAAATATCAGATTCTGCCGTCAGGGTGATGATGTAAGGTTCCACCATTACGCCGCTGGAATTGGCCCCCAGATGACCCAGCAGGCTGTATTGATGTCCGGCCCGCGTGCCTGCACGTTCGCGTTCGACCGCCTCGCCCGCTTTCACATGCACCGCTTCGCGGCGTTCTTCAAAGCGGCGGAAAAAGGCCGTCACCGGCACGCTGAGCGCCGCCGACAGCGATTGCAACGTGGTCAGCGAGGCCGAGGTGACGCCATTCTCGATTTTTGACAGCATCCCCACCGACAGCCCCGTCGCCTGTGCCAGATCGGCCACGGTCATCCCGCGCTGGCGGCGAAACTCGCGCACCTCGCGGCCAATCGCCGTCTCAAGGTTTTTCTCGCGGATGTCCTGAACCTTATGGGGATCCTGGCTCAGTTTTGATGTGGGCATATACGTCTTGTTCCTTCAAACCTGCCCAACAATGAGAAATCCCAGCCCGGATTACAAGCGGACCCTCATTCCGCCTTCCGGGCCTTTTCCAGCTCCTCCACCAGAATGGGCGCCCCAAGGGTCATCGAATGCACCCCCATGATTGAGGTCAGTTGCAGCACCTCAAGGATTTCTTCCTTGCTTGCCCCTTCACGCAGAGCATTCTGCATATGTCGCCGCACGCCCGGCGCCCACAGATGGGTTGTCGCGGCGTTGATTGCGATGAAAATCAACTCTTTGGTTTTCTGCGGCAAGGGTCCGTTTTTCTGAGGCACGGCGCGAAACGCCAGAAACGCCTCCAGATAGTCCGGATCCATCTCGGCCATCATATCCCAGACCGGGTTCCAATCATCCGATTGGCGCTGTGCCTCGGTGGCAGGATAGGTTTTGTCGCTCATGAGGCCTCTCTCAATCCTTGTGCGGCACGCCGATCACTGACCACCGTGATCCGGTTCATACAGCGATAGTTCGGCAGGTAATCGGCCACGGCATAATGCATCGTACAGCGGTTGTCCCACATCGCCAGATCACCCGCAGCCCACCGCCAGCGCATCTGATCTTCGGGTTTGTTCATATGCGTCGCCAGCCAGGTTTTCAGTGCGTTCGCCTCATTCGTGGGCAGTCCAAGGATATGCGTCACAAACGCCTCGTTGAAATTCAGGAATTTGCGCCCGGTGACGGGATGTGTGCCGATCAGCGTTCGGATCATATGGCCAAACCGCGCCATCCCATTGTTCAGCGCCTGCGCGCTGGTGCCAAAGGAATTGCGGAAATCCCCCATGTCATGCACGGCCTCCAACCCCTCAAGATCGGCTTTTATCCCGTCGGGCAGCCGGTCATAGGCCGCATAACAGGACGACCACATCGTATCGCCCCCCACCTCGGGGACGGTGCGGGCCACCAGGATCGACGCGAAAGGCTGGACCGCCTTGAAGGTCAGGTCGGTGTGCCATGTATTGGTATCGGGCGGTGCCCCGCTGTCATTCTCCAATTTCACGATCCGCTCGAACCCGTCCACATGCGGATAAAGCGGGTGTGGCGCGTCCAACTCACCAAAACTTGTCGCGAGGGCCATATGGGCCTCGGGGCTGATATCCGTGCCGCGCAGAAAAATCACCTGATGCTCCAGCAACGCGTCATAGAGCCCGTCGGCCATGGCCCCACTTAGCGGCTTGCTCAGATCGACGCCTTCAATCACGGCCCCGATGGCGGGTGTTATTTTCTGTGTTTTCATGGCTTATCCTCCGCGATGCTTGAAACTGTCCCTTCGGAAAGAATAGAGCGCTTCGGGGTCCACCGCTGTGTCAATTACGACAGGACCGTCTGTTTGCAACCCTGCCTCGATCGCCTCAGCCATCTGCGCCAGCGTCGTCGCTTTATAGCCCGTCGCGCCATAAAGCTCGGCCAGCTTGTCAAAGGGCGGGCTGGAGATATCTGCGCCGATATAGCGTTTGCCAAAGAAGTCTTTCTGATAGGCCTTCTCGGCACCCCAACAGCCGTTGTTCATCACCACGGTGACGGTGTTGATCCCGTAATCCACCGCCGTGCTGAGTTCCGAGACGGTCATGCCAAAGCCTCCATCGCCCATCAGCGACACAACAGGGCGATCCGGCGCGGCCAGCTTGATGCCAAGGCCAGCAGCGAAGGAAAAGCCAACAAGGCCGAAATCAAGCGGGGTGAACAGGCTTTTGGGCGTCCAGTAATTCAGCGCGTCGGTGGCCTGCAAACATAAAGTACCCGCATCCATGGTGATGGCCGCGTCATGGGGCAACACATCGCGCAGTGTCTTGAACAGACCCGTGGGGTGGATCGGCATCGCATCGACCTGTGCATCTGCATCCCGCTTGCTGAGAAAGGCAGCGCGGTCAGCCTGAAACGCTCTGGTCCAGGCATCTGCTGTGCTGCGCTTGCCCTGACGCTCGGCCTCGGCGCGCATCTGATCGGCCACTGTCGGCGTGTCACCCATGATTCCCATCTCGACCGGGAAGTAGCGGCCAATCGCCGTCGGTTCTTGTTCCACATGGATGATCTTGGCGTCTTTATTAATGTTATCATAGGTATAGAAAGTAGCGTTAAACCCGATCCGCGTACCCAGGGCGAGGATCACGTCCGCCTCTTTCACCAGACGCGAGGCCACGATATTACCGCGCGGCCCCATCTGCCCGGCATTCAGCGGATGCCCGAACGGCACCGCATCGCCATGCCCCGGCGAGGTCACAACCGGGCAATTCAACGCCTCGGCCAGCGCCATGCATTGCTCCGCCGCACCGGTGGTCTTGATCCCGCCACCGGCAATGATCACGGGCTGCTTTGCAGCACTCAGCAATTCCACAGCACCGGCAATCGCCGCGAAGGCGCCAGCCGGCGCATGACAGGGGCGATATTGATCCGGGGTCAGGAACGGCTCGAACTCGGCCTGCCCGGCCAGTACATCGCGCGGCAGGTTCAGTTGCACCGGGCCTTGCCGGGGGGCCAGCGCCTCGCGAAACGCTCCGCGTATCATCTCGGGCACGCGGTCGGTACTAGTGGCGGTCCAGGTTCTCTTGGTCACTGGCTTGAACAGCGCGTCCTGATCAACCTCTTGAAACGCATCGCGGTATTTATGCCCGCTGGCCAGGGCACCGGCAATGCTGACCACCGGGGAATAGGCCGCTTTGGCCTGTGCCAGCCCGGTGACAAGGTTGGTGGCCCCGGGGCCGTTTTGCCCGGCCAGAACCACACCCGCCTGCCCGCTCATCCGCGCGAATGCATCCGCCATATGGGTGCCGGTGCGCTCGTCATGCACCCCGATGAACCGAATGTCAGGCGCATCGTAAAGCGCGTCGAACATCTCCATTGTGGCCGAACCAATCAGCCCGAATACATGGGTGGTTCCCTCGGCTTTCAAAGCCTCAACAGCGGCCTGACCGCCCGTCAGTTTTGTCATAATCGTCGTCCTGTTTGCTGTGTCCTAGACCAAAGTCCGGTCCAGAAAATCTTCGACCCGACCGGCAAACAGCCCGGGGCGCTCAATCAAACCCAGATGTTGCAGGCCCGGCACGATTTGCACCTCAGACCCGTCAATCTCGGACCCGATCGCATGGCTCATCGCCGGGGTCGAGCCGCTGTCATTCTCGCAGGTCACCACCAATGTCGGATGGGTGATCGGTCGATCAGGGCGGATCAGTTCGATCAGGCCGGAGGCCAGAACCTGCCGGTTCAGCGCATAGCTGTGATGATCATTGGCCAGAACAAAAGCACGAATTTCGCCCACCAATGCCTTGTTATCAAGCCTGTATTCCTCCGTGAACCATCGCACCAGCGTGGCATCAATCGTGGCCTCCGGCCCACCTGCACTGGTGTCCCGCGCGCTCTCTTCAACCAGGCGCTGCTGCTCTTCTCCGCGCTCATGCGGGGAATTTAGGATCACAAGCGCCGACACCCGGTCTGGATGGTCCATCGCCACGCGCCGGTTGATCATCCCGCCCAGTGAGAACCCGACCAAAGCCGCCTTGGCGATGTCCAACTCATCCATCAGGGCGATCAACTGCTCGGATAGGGTTGTGAGGCTGGGTATTCCGTCAGGCAACGCCGTCCCGCCATGGCCATTGAGGTCGTAGGTCAACACCCGGAACTGCCCTGCCAAAAGGCGTGCAATCGGACCCCATGTGCACGCGCTTGTCATGCCAAGCCCGTGGATTAACACCACCACAGGCGCGCCTTGGGGTCCAGTCAACTCATAGGCGGTGCCGCCCGCACTGACAGGCATCTACACGCCCGCCGGATTGTCGACATCCCGGCCCATTTCTTTCAGGTCCGCATATCGATCCCCGATCCGGTGATTGGCATGCCCGCCGATCGAGGCGCCAAGCGCGATGATGATCTCATCCTCGGCCGGAGCATCAGGCACCTGCATGTGAATGGTCTGATAATGCGAGCGCCGCCCGCCATCATCCTTATCCATCAGTGGGATGATCAGCGAGGTTCCCGCCCCACCCCGCGTGTTGGAAAACACCAGATAGCTCTTGGCATCCACCGCCTCGCGGTACTGGTTTCCAAACCACAGCGTATGGGTCAGACCCTGACCGTGTTCCTGCTCACCGCCCATGCCGACAACGGACGATTTGCCATAGCCCTCAACCGTGCCACGGGTTTCCTTGAGGACCATATCGGTCAGTAGCTTGCCCAGTACGGGAGCGTGCGCGCGAATCTCCGGTCCCAGATCTTCGACATGGCCCAGTCCGAACCACGGGTTGCGGATGATCGCAATTGCGGTGACCAGTTTGGTCGGCTCGGCTACGTCTTTCCAGCCTTCACGATAGGTGGTCTGGACTTGCGTCAGCGTGCGGCGCAACTCAACCGGCATGGGCCATCTCCTTGTCGGCGAAGGCAGGCATCACCTGATCTATGAACAGTTGCAGGCTGCGTTTCTGTTGATCCATATCCATGCCCATCGAGGCGTAATAGATAAAGGCATCAACCCCCAGCGCCTCATAGCCGCGCAGTTTTTCGGTGACCTCGGCAGGCGAGCCGAACATCAGGTTTTCTTCCAGCATCTGCGGATCAACCCGCGCATTGCCATCCAGAGTTTCCAGCGCCACTCGCTCGGGGAAACCGTTGATGACCTCGCCGGATTTCATCAGCAGGTTCCCAAACTGTCCCAGGACACTGCGGATCGAAGACATCGCATCGGCGCGATCGTCTTCGGTCTCATAGACCGCCGTGTGGCGCATCAGCGACCACTTACCGTCATACTTGCCACCGTTCTTGGCAATCGCATCGTCCAGCCGCCCGCGATAGGTCTCGGCCTCGCTCATCGGCATTGTCAGGGGCCAGGACATGATGTTGCAGCCATGCTCAACCGCGTAATCGAAGGTGATCGGTGCACGCGCAGCAACCCATACGGGCACGTCCGGTTGCACCGGTTTGGGGCAGGATGTGGCCGTCGGGAACTGCCAGAATTCGCCGTCATGCTCGTAATCGCCCTGCCACAAATGTTGCACCACGGGTAGCATTTCCTGCATGTACCGCCAGCTATCCCGTTGATCCAGACCGGGTTTCATCCGGTCAAATTCACGCTGATAGGCGCCAGACCCGATGCCGAATTCCAACCGCCCGTCGCTGATCAGATCAAGAAACGCCGCCTCACCAGCCAGATCAATGGGGTGCCAATAGGCCGCGTTCACCACGCCCACACCGAGGCGTATGTTTTTGGCGTGCTCGCCCCACCACCCCAGAATCTGGAACGGATTGGGCGCGATGGTCATCTCAAGCGCATGATGCTCGGCGGCCCAAGCAATCTCGAACCCGGCGGCATCGGCCATCTTCACCATCTCCAGCGTGTGATCGCGCACCGCTTTCATATTGGTCTCGGGGTTCATCCGCTCCAGATTGATCGCCAAATGAAATTTCATGTCCTCACTCCTTGCTCAACGCATTTGAAACGGATTGCTGATCGGTGCATCCGATGTGTTCATCCATACCGTCTTGGGACGGGTGTAATCATAGACCGCCTGAAACCCGCTTTCGCGGCCATAACCACTTGATTTCATGCCACCAAATTCGGCCACCGGACTGATCACGCGGTAAGTATTGATCCAGACGATCCCGGCGCGCACTGCCTTGCTGACCCGCATGGCACGGGCGCTGTTGGAGGTGAAAATCCCCGCCGCCAGCCCGTGTTCGGTATCGTTGGCCCGGGCCAGAGCCTCTTCCTCAGTGCGAAAGCGCAGCACGCTCAGAACCGGACCGAAGAGCTCGGTATCGACAATATGCAGATGCGGCCCCGGGCAGTCGATGATGGTGGGTTGAAAAAACTGATCGCTGCCCGCATCAGCGCGCGCGCCGCCACATAGAACGGTCCCGCCTTCCTCAACCGCGCGGGCCACCTCACGTTCAATATTTTCGATCTGACCCTTGGTACAAAGCGGGCCCATTTGTGTATCCTCGGCCATCGGATCACCAAGGCGGATGCCGCCCGCGATCTCGATCATCCGGGCCAGAAACTCATCGGCAATATCCTCGTGCACGATCAGGCGCGACCCCGCGACACAGGATTGCCCCGAAGCGCCAAAAATACCGGCAACCGAGCCGTTAACGGCGCTTTCCAGATCGGCATCGTCAAAGACGATAAAGGGCGATTTCCCGCCCAGCTCCAGGCTGACCTCGGCAAAATTCTGGGTGGAATTCATCAGAACATGCTTTGCCGCGATTGGCCCGCCCGTGAAGGACACACGCGCGACCAGTGGATGACTGGTCAGCACCTTGCCACAGGGATCGCCGTGACCGGTCACGATGTTGACCACGCCGTCGGGGATGCCGGCCTCGGCAATCAGGCGACCGAATTCCAGAATGACCGCCGGGGCATGTTCGGAGGTCTTCAGCACCACGGTGTTGCCCGCCGCCAGCGCCGGGCCGATTTTGACTGCCGTCAGAAACAGTTGTGAGTTCCAAGGGACAACAGCGGCCACCACGCCAAGCGGTTCGCGATTGGTAAAGACAAACAGGTCAGGCTTGTCGATGGGCAGAGTGTCACCGCTGATCTTGTCGGCAGCACCTGCATAGAACATCAGAAACTCGGAGATATACTTGGCCTGCCAACGGGTTTCGGAAAACATCTTGCCGCTATCGCGGGTTTCGATCGCCCCCATTTCTTCGGACTTTTCGGCCATCAGATCCGCCAAGCGACGCAGGCACGCGCCCCGCTGGCTGGGCGTCAAACTGGCCCATGGCCCCTCGTAGCAGGCCCGGTGTGCGGCCTTGACGGCCCGGTCCACATCCTCGGCCGTGGCCTCGGGGGCTGTCGCCCAAACCTGTCCAGTGGCGGGATTGGCCGTCTCAAAGCGTCCCCCATCAGACGCATCAACCCACGCGCCCCCAATCAACATTTGATAGTCTTGCATTCCGTCCTCGCCTGTTCGCTGCGTCTCACTGTGCCACACCACTGTAATTCTTGATATTGAATTGTTTTGCTGCATAAGTGCGGAAAATTCGAATTGAGAGGCAGAGATGAACCTGACCGCCCTGCAAACCTTCTTATCGATTGTCGAGACCGGCAGTCTGGTGCGCGCGTCGCATCAGTTGAATGTCACGCAATCGACGGTCACCGCACGCCTGAAGACGCTTGAGGAAGAACTGGGACAGACCCTGCTGACGCGCCAGAAGTCCGGCGCAACACTCACGCCCGCGGGCACCAAACTTTTGCGCTATGCGCGGATCATGACCGGGCTGTGGCGACAGGCCAAGCATGACACGGCCCTGCCCTCGGGGTTGGAGAGTATCTGTACCTTTGGCTGTGACCGCGAGCTGTGGCACGGGCCAGGGCGCGCGTTTTTTGATGGGGTGATTTCGGGGCATCGTGAGATGGACGTATCGGTCCTGCAAGGCGGGGCCCGCGATCTGGAACGCTGGTTGAGCGATGGGATGGTCGATGTGATCCTGACTTACGAATCCGTGGCGCGCGGCCACCAGACGGTGCACCCACTGCCCCCCGAAGAACTGGTCCTCTATTCCGACCGCCCCGACACGCCGATTGATGCGGACCCGCAGTATATCTTTGTGGATCATGGCGAAGAGTATCGCCGCCAGCATGATGAGGCCTATCACAATGCCGGGGTCGCGCGGATCAGCTTTGACAGCTCGTGGTGGGCGTTGCAGTGCCTGTTGGAACGTGGCGGGTCGGCTATCTGCCCCGCGCATTGGCGACCCCCTATGTCACGGCGGGAGATTTGCACCTACTGGACAGCGCGCCGGTCTTCACGCGCAAGAAAAGCCTGATCGTCAATGACAGCGCGGCCGCGAACTGGTCCTGGTTTCTGCCGCTGGTCGGGATGTTGCGCAGCGAGTGATTGTCAGGCTGCGTGGCGCCCGCCCATAGCAAGGGCGCGCCGGGTCGCCCCCACCGTCAGGCACGGCAAGGCGGTTGGCATGGTTTTGGTGATATCCAACCTGCGCCCCAGGGCACAGGCCACCGTCGTGCGCTGCGCCCGGCTAAGGGTTGTCAGGATTTGTGGTCCGATCAATAACGTCTCGGACACCACGTCTTCGGCGAGGATCAACTGATGATCGCTGCACAGCAGATGGTGCCAGACAATCTGACGTTTCCCAAGCATGTGGCGCACGCCGGGAAGGCAGACCAGCGCCTTGGTCGGCACAAAGCATGGGCGCGCAAACGCTCCCTCCAACTGTCCCGGCCGGCCCACCGCAATACGATGTTGGCCCGAGACAATCAGATCGCGCACCGGTCGACCGGGCCCCAAAGCACCGGATTTGATCAGCACAGGCTTTTGATGCCCATCTGCGTCGTCCAACGGTTGCGTCCCTGCCCAGAGCCAACGGACCTCTTGTGGTGCACCATCGTGAATGCACACCATATCACCCGCCCGCAGAATTTCGACAGGGCGCCGGCCTTGCGGTGTCGCAATCAGTGTGCCGGGGCCATAACAGGCCGGAATACTGCCCTGGTTGGGTGTGTTCTGCGTGAAGTAGCTGGCCCCGCCATTGTCCGATTGCAGAGACTGATCAAACCCTGCCGATCCCACGCTTGTGCTGGTCAGCCCTGCTGCGGGACCTTCAGCGCCAGTGACCGTATTCCCGCCATACTAGATGAATTGCTCAACGCTGCCTGACCCGTCCACCAGGGCGACGGCGTCATCGGGATAGAAGTTCCCCATCGAATCGCCAACAGAAAAGCCCGGTGTTCCGGCATCGACTGTATAAACATCATGCCCACCCATTGTGCCATCTGCGTCCCCCAACGGATGGGACGAGATGATCGAGCCTGTATAGTCATAGATATGGACAATATAGCCGGATGGATCGGTGCCCTCAGGCAATGCAACCTCAATGAATTCCTCATTGGTGCTGCCCACATACTGAAACTCAGAGATATAGCCGACCATCGCAATCGCCTCCGTCTTGCGGAGCGGCAGACTAGGCGCAGGCCGGTTTACATCCTGCGAAGGTCTCAGGTCTTTTTAAATCAAGTTTTAGAGATTTGCCCGGAGTGCGGCGTTTTTTGAGTGCTACCTTCGGATTGCCTGAAGTCACTTTTCGATTACCTGAAAATGATCAAAAGAATCGACAAAAACTTTCAATTTCAAGCCCTTTTTGCCCGCCCTACCCT
Organism: Roseovarius sp.; assembly: GCA_965207105.1. Lineage (GTDB taxonomy): Bacteria > Pseudomonadota > Alphaproteobacteria > Rhodobacterales > Rhodobacteraceae > Roseovarius. The sequence continues at coordinate 194,217 of CBDBLS010000041.1, forward strand.
TGTCAGGCCCGCGCAGGCTATGATCCTATATGCGCGAGCGGGTCACCCGCCACCACTCAAAATAGGACAGAGCGGATTCAACCGCCCGCGCCAAGGAGATACAATTTACCAACGAAATCCGCGATCGATGCAGGTCATCGGCGCAAGCTGTTTGCTAGACAGCCAAAACCCGTCGCAAAAAGTGGACGGATCAACAAGGTAGAGAATGATGACGAAATTTACCACACTTATGGGCACCACCATGATGGTCGCCGCTGGCCCTGCGCTGGCAGCTGACGTCGTGATTGGCGTTCCGAACTGGGCTTCGGTCAATGCCACTGCACATGTGCTGGAAGTGGTGATCGAAGACAACCTGGGTCTGGATGTGGAACTGCAAAACGGCACCAACCCGATTGTGTTCGAGGCGATGGACAAAGGCTCGATGCATGCCCACCCCGAGGTCTGGATGCCCAACCAGCAGAACCTGCATGACACCTATGTCAAAGACAAAGGCACCGTGGTGATGAACGGCAACCCCGTTCAGGCCGAGCAAGGCATGTGTGTTCCGAAATACATCGCCGAAGAGCATGACATCAAATCCATCGATGATCTCAGCGATCCCGACAAGATGGCGATCTTTGACACCGACGGCAACGGCACCCCCGAAGTGTGGATTGGCGCGCCCGGTTGGGCCTCGACCGTGGTTGAGAAAATCCGTGCGAAATCATACGGCTACGATCAAATCTTCGAGCTGACCGAGTATGAAGAAACCATCGCCTATGCAAACCTGGCCAACGCCACCAAAGCCGGGGACCCCTAGGTCGGTTTCTGCTACAGCCCGCATTACATCTTTGTAACGCAGGAACTGCACGTGCTCGAAGAGCCCGCACATGATCCGGCCACCTGGACCATTGTTCAGCCCACAGACGATCCTGACTGGCTGGAAAAATCCGAAGCCTCGACCGCGTGGAACGGTGCCACCCTGCACCTGCACTACTCAAAGGCTCTGGAAGAGGCCCATCCCGAAGTGGCGGCTCTGTTCAACAACTTCCAGATGCAGGGCGATGACCTGAGCGCGATGGGCAAGGCCCTGGCGGTTGATGGCGTCGAAGCTGCTGATTTTGCAAAAGAATGGGTTGCAGCCAACGAAGAAACCGTTCTGGGCTGGCTGACCAACTAAGCCATACTATCGGGCCGTCGCGACATGTCTCGCGACGGCCTCCTTATATCTGAATAACCGCGAAAAGCGGACCAACGGGGGATGGTATGGACGACCCAGTCGTAAAACTCAAAAATGTCTGGAAGATTTTCGGTGCCCGGGCAGACGAGGCAATGGAGACCGTTCTGAAGGAAGGCCTGACCAAGCCACAGGTGCTGGAACGCTTTGGCTGTGTGGTCGGCGTTCAGGACGCCAGCTTTGAAGTACCACGCGGTGAAATTTTCTGTATCATGGGCCTGTCGGGCTCGGGCAAATCCACCTCGGTGCGCCATATCAACCGGCTGATCGAGCCGACATCGGGCAATATCGAAATTCTGGGCCATGACGTCTCAAAGATTTCCGAGGCGGAGTTGCGCCGCATAAGATCGCAACAGATCGGCATGGTGTTTCAGCATATGGCGCTGATGCCGCACCGCTCGGTGCGCGACAACGTCGCCTACCTGCTGGAAATCCGCAAAGTGTCGAAATCCAAACGCTGGGCGGTGTCGGACCATGCCTTGGGCCTGGTGGACCTGACCGGTTATGAGGATCGCCCGCCCAAAGAACTGTCGGGCGGGATGCAGCAGCGTGTGGGCATCGCCCGCGCCCTAGCTTCGGACCCCGAGGTGCTGTTGATGGACGAACCGTTCTCGGCGCTTGATCCGCTGATCCGCCTGCAATTGCAGGACCAGTTCAAGGCGCTGGTGGCACAGTTGCAGAAAACCACCCTGTTCATCACCCACGATCTGGACGAGGCCATCCGCATCGGCCACCGGATCGCCATCATGAAAGACGGTGTGATCGTACAGATTGGGACGCCCGAGGACATCGTGATGAACCCCTCGGACGATTATGTCCGCGAATTTGTGCAGGGCATTTCCAAGCTGAAGCTGGTCAAGGCCCATTCGATCATGGAACCGCTGGACAGATTCAAGGGCTCGCTTGACGGGGGCCCGCGCGCCGATCATGGCGCCGATCTGGATCAGCTGATTGATCTGGCCGTGGAAACTGAGCAACCGGTGGTGATCACCGAAGGCGGCACCGATGTGGGTGTTGTCACCAAACCGCGCCTGCTGCGCGGCATCCAGGGGGGCAAAGATGACTGAGACTGCCACAGAAATGAAAGTCACCGCCGCCTCGGATATCGAGGTGGATCGCGACACGCTGGATGCCTCGATCAAGGACTTCGCCGAAGTGAACGGCGACTACTATGTCGATGCGTTCCACAAGATTCATGACAACACCAGCTTTATGCCCAAGACGTTTAACTTCTGGGCAGCAGTACTTGGCCCACTCTGGGCGTCTTCCCGTGCGATCTGGGGCATGTTCTGGGCGTTTTTGATCCTAGAGATCATCGCTTGGGTGCAGATCGGGCGTGGCCTTTGGGGCACGCCAGGATCAGATTTCATGGAACGCGCGGCAAAACAGGCCGAAACCATGCAAAAACGGCTGGATCAGGCGGCGCAGGCAACTGAACAGGTCGATATTGATCGCTTTACAAAGCTGGCTGACAATATGCAGCGCGCCATCGACACCAATATGGAAAAGGGCGAGCGGGCGCAGGCCGAGGCGACAGGCATCATGATTACCGGCATTGTCATGCTGCTGATCTTCAAGGCCATTCAGGGGCTTTATGCCAACACGGTCTATGAACGGCAGTATTCGAACTGGCGGATTGACCCCGACCATACCGAAAGCGGGCGCTCAACGCGCAATGCTGTGATGGGCGCGGTTCTGACGGCGGCGATTGCCCCGCTGGTGATCTATCGCTTTACCGTCAATGCCTCGATGGCGATGCTTGAGTCCTTCCCCGAACGCGAGGTTTCGGAATATGTGCTGGGCGAGGGCAACGGCACGCTGTTTGGCGCTGTTGCCTCGTGGATGGAGGCACGGATTGATGCCGCTGCCATCGCTGGCGACGATGTGTTTGACGGGATTGTCACGGGCGTGCGCACGGTTCTGGATGGTCTGACCATCGCGCTGAACGATACGCCCTGGCCAGTGGTGATGCTGGTCATCGCAGTCACGGCGTTGCGCTCGGCGGGGCCGCGCGTGGCGATCTTTACGGTCGCGGCGATGGCCTATACCGCATTCCTGGGCTACTGGGCGCTGACGATGGAAACCGTGGCGCTGGTTGGGGCTGCGGTGCTGCTTTGCGTCGCCATGGGCATTCCGTTGGGCATCTGGTTTGGCAAATCCAAACGTCGTACCGAATGGCCGAACCGGTGCTGGATCTGATGCAGACCCTGCCCGCCTTTGTCTACCTGATCCCGATCATCGCGTTTTTCGGCACCGGCAACCCGCCGGGCATTCTGGCCACGATCATCTTTGGGATGCCCCCGGTGATCCGCCTGACCGCCCTGGGGATGCGCGGGGTGCCCGAAAGCATCAAGGAGGCCGCAGATGCCTTTGGCGCCACGCGCTGGCAAAAGCTGAAGGATGTGGAAATTCCGCTGGCCCTGCCTTCGATCATGGCCGGTGTAAACCAGACCATCCTGATGTGCCTGTCGATGGTGGTGATCATCTCGCTGATTGGCGGCGGTGGCTTGGGTCAGGAAATCCTTGAGGCGCTGCAATTCGCCGCCAAAGGCCCCGGCCTGCTGGGGGGCTTTGCCATTCTGTTCCTCGCAATGGTGATGGACCGGATCGTGCAAGGCGCGTTTAAACGCGAAGATCAAAAAGACTGATCTTGCATTTAGGAAAGGCCCGGGCTCAATAGAGTTCGGGCCTTTTTTCATGCGCAACGGAGGATAATCATGACCGATCCCTATCAGAAATCCATGATGGAGAACCTTTACTGGTGGGGCATTCCCACCATGTTCCGCGCCCCGCATGAGGGACCCGAAGGACAGGATATCGCCCTTGTTGGCGTGCCGCACTCCACCGGCAATGGAACAACTGAGCGAGATCAACATCTTGGTCCACGTGCCTTGCGCCACGTCTCGGCCGTGCAGCGCCGCGTGCATATGGAATTTCAGATTGATCCCTGGAACAGCGCCAAGATTGCAGATGTCGGCGACGTGCCTTTCCCCCGCGCCAATGACAATGAAGACTGCATCGAGCAGATCACAGCGTTCTACAAAGACATCGACGCCGCAGGTGCACGTCCTGTTTCGATCGGCGGCGATCATTCGATCACTGGCGGGATTGTGCAGGCGCTTGGCGGGGGTAAGCTGGCGAGTGGTGAGCCGATCAGCTTCCTGCATCTGGATGCCCATACGGATGTCTTTACCAAGGTTGATCATTTCCTCGGTGCCAAGAAATCTGCGGCCCATTGGGGGGCGTACCTCGCCGATCAGGGTCAGGTCGATCCGACACGCTCAATGCAGATCGGACTGCGCGGCCATCCCCGCAGTCTCGATTGGCTGCAACCGTCTTACGACTACGGCTATAACGTTGTGACCATGAAAGATTTCCGTCGTCGCGGGCTGGCAGATGTGGTGGCACAGACCAAAGAGGTACTGGGCGACCGCCCAGTTTATATCACCTTCGACCTCGATTGCCTTGATCCCACCGTGGCCCCGGCCGTGTCCAACCTTGAGCCCGGTGAAAAGGGATTTGATATCGACGAAGCCGTCGGTATCCTGCGCGCCGCGCGGGGGTTGAACATCATTGGCGGCGACGTGGTCTGCATGATGCCTAGCAAGGACAGCCCCAACAACATCACCGCCCTGACGGCAGCAGCGGTGATGTTTGAAATGATTGCGATGATCGCTGAAAACACCGCCAGGGCCTAGGCGCGCGTCTGAAAGATTGGCCGAAACACCGCGTATCGTTTCCAAAGGCTCAATTAGCATTGATTATGCGTGGCGTGTTACAGGCAGGATGCCTGCTGCTGCGGCAAGTATCGCGCGCGGCGTTTGGTGGCTCGGAAGGACGGCAAGGTGGAACCACCGAAGGCAGCTGTCCAGGTATTTGGTTGCGATACCCCGATGGCGGCGCGGAAAGGTCTTTAACCGCTCATGCCGACTGTTCACGGTTTGAATGTGCAATTCACCACGGACACGTTCTCCGGCGGTCCGGTTGAGACTTTCATGGCTGACGCCCGTTTCTGCGGCGCAGGGCGGGTACCCGGTGCAGCCATCAGTCACCGGGAGAGCGTCCCCATCAAGACGTGGCTGCAGAACCGTTTTGAGATGTTCGGCTGTCACCGCAGGCAAGACAGCACTGATGGCGGTGCCTGATCGGCCGACCGCAACGAGGACCGGAACCTGCTCCTTCGACAATCCGCGTTTTGAGGTCTTTCCCCCGCGTTTGCGGGCTTTTCCGGAGAGATTACGGCCCCCTTTCCGGCTGTGCAGAAAGAACGTCCCGTCGGCTTCGACGATCCCGCACAGCTTGACCGCACCGACCGTTACAGCCTGAAGAAAGCGATGACGCCAACGAAAAGCTGTGGTGTCGGCCACCATACAACGCCCGTCGGACGCCTTTACCGTTTCGCCGTCGCGCAGGGAAGCTGCAAACTCTGCCCATCTGTCCCTGTGGCGCAAGCGGGCAAGCGGCGTCCCGGTCAGCGCGTTGAAGGTTTTGCGACAGCTTTTGCAAAAGAACCTCGTCAGGCCACTTGCATGGCCTCTGATGATCGCACCGCCCGAAGCGCAGTGCGGACAGATACGCCCCTCGCGAACAGTCGCCTCAAGGAGATCGATCACGCTTTCCAGCGACGAAACCCCGGCAACAAGCCGTCCGGTTTCAGCCCGTTGTTTCGATGAAAGGTCGTCGATCTCGTTGAGCCACACCAAAAAAGCCTGATGATCCATGTGCCGCACCCCATAATTTTGTTCATGTTCTGTGCTGTCACAGGTTGGCACGCATAATCAATGCTAATTGAGCCTTTCCAAAACTATGGTGTTTCGGTCATAGGTCGGATGGATTGTTAACCTCTTGTTAACCTAGGCCTCACTTTCGCCACATTCTCATCCAACCCTCGTCTGCATCCTCGGATAGTCTCTGTGGATAACCATAAAAGCGCCAGTCGGGTGCGTCCGGCTGGACTGCTTACAAAAAAAGGAGCAGACCAATGCCGAATGTGACACCCAAGCCACCCAGCAAACCCAAACCGACTCAGCAAAACCAACCCAAGATCATCTCGAAACAGGTCTTTACCGACTTCGCCGCGATCTGACCGGTTTCTGTTAGGGCCTGTTGACATTCGGGGTTCCCATTTTGCCTGAAGTCTGATTCAAGCTTCCAAAATGGAGGTGTTGATGGACGCAAATCGTTTGGCTGTTTCCGATGAGCTTTGGGAGAAGATTGAGCCGCTTATACCGGGCAAGGCAGGCGATCCGGGTGTTACCGCGCGCAATAATCGCCGGTTTATGGAAGCAGTATTATGGCGCGTACGCACAGGGTCCCCATGGCGGGATTTGCCCAAAGAGTTTGGCAACTGGAACAGCCAGTTCAAGCGATTTCGTCGATGGGCCAGGAACGGCGTGTTCGAGAGTCTTTTCAATGCCATGAGTGGCGAGCCGGACCTGGAATATGCCCTTATCGACGGGACGATTGTTCAAGCTCATCAGAAGGCTTCGGGCGCAAAAGGGGGACTCAACACCAGGCTATCGGACGCTCTCGCGGCGGACTGACGACCAAGGTCGTGGCCTTGGTCGATGCGCTCGGTAACCTGTTCCGGTTTCTGCTTTTGCCGGGACAGGCACACGACATGAAGGGGGTCGCTCCTCTGATCAAGGGGGCTTCCTTTGGGGCGTTGCCGGCCGACAAAGCCTTCGACGCCGACTGGCTCCTGCAAGACCTTGATGAGCGTGGCGCAACCGCTGTCATCCCGCCCAAATCGAACCGAAAAGTTCAACGGGACTACGATACCCACATGTACAAGTGGCGCCATCTCATCGAAAACCATTTCGCAAAGATCAAGGAATTCAGAGGCATGGCAACGCGATACGACAAGACTGATACAAGCTACGCTGCCAACTGGCACCTCTGTGCCATGCTCATTGCAACACGATGATTGTCAACAGACCCTAGTAGAGTTTTGCAATATCGTGCGGGTATGGCAGGCATACCCGTATCGACGATCCGCAATCTTGGCCCCGCTGTTGAGGCCGCTTGCCTGCGTGCAGGTATCACATCAGCAAAAGAGCTGCGCGCCTTGGGTGCGGATGCCGCTTATGCCCGATTGTTGGCCACCGGCACGTCCCCCCATTTCATTGGATACTATGCGCTTGTCATGGGTTTGCAGGGACGCCCCTGGAATGATTGCCAAGGTGACGAAAAACGCCAGTTGCGCGCCCGCTTTGATGCGATCAAAGCAGCAAACATCGCCTCTCCCAAATCAGAGTTCGAGCAGATCCTCGATCAGATCGGCGTGATTGAACCTGCTACGAGAATCTCACCCTGATCGGATGGGCGTCATCAAGACATGCGATGTAAACAGCACATGACCTTGATCGGCGCAGTTGCATCTTTCTCTGCCTGGCAGGGGTTTTTGCCTTGCTGTCGCCGCCAAAGGATGATGGCCATCCCGCTGGTGAAACGTAATTCATCGCGCTGATGCTGTTGGCGGCGGGTATCGGCATTATTCTTCTGATTTACTACATCGGCCCGCTGATGACCTATTTCGACCTCTAAACCGGAAGCATGACGGACTGGACCCCCGCCAGTCTTCACAACCGAAAAAGGGCGGCTCGCCCAAGCGAACCGCCCCTTCTCAAGAATACTTCTTCGCGCTTAGCCGACCAGCTCAAGACCCGAGAAGAAATACGCGATTTCGACCGCAGCCGTTCCCGGCGCGTCAGACCCATGAACCGAGTTTTCGCCAACCGACTCGGCAAATTCGGCGCGCACTGTGCCGGGGGCCGCATCGGCAGGGTTGGTCGCGCCCATCACTTCGCGGTTCTTGGCAATGGCGCCCTCGCCTTCCAGAACCTGCACAACCACCGGCGCGCTCGCCATAAACTCGCACAACTCGCCATAAAACGGGCGTTCGGCGTGAACGGCATAGAACACGCCAGCCTGCGCCGGGGTCAGATGAATGCGCTTTTGCGCGACGATGCGCAGACCGGCATCCTCCAACTTGGCGTTGATCTTGCCAGTCAGGTTGCGTTTGGTTGCGTCGGGTTTGATGATGCTCAGCGTGCGTTCAACAGCCATGTCAGCCTCTTTCAGTCAGTGTTTCCGCGCGTGGCCCATCGCCCGCGCCCCTCATTGGCGGCTCCGATAGCATGAGGCAAAGGCTTTGAAAAGCGGCGAATGCGCGCTGGCCCAACATGGACAACACACCTAAGAGTCTGACTCAAAAGTTTATGTTTGAACAGAATGCCTTGCTATCCGCCTTGTCAAGAGACGAATACCGGCAACCAAAACCCATGCTACGGAACTTTCAACGGTTGCCTCCCGATCTTTTGCCAAACGACGGCAACGTCCCGGCCACGCGAATGTTCGCTCGACACCCCGTCTTCGTGGTGGAAGAACGAACCCCTCGGCTTTGTCAGGGCGCTTGACAATCTCCAATGTCCATTTTCCCTGCAGGGCCAAAGCATCCCGAAGCTTTGGCCCTGCATATCCTGCGTCCGCAAAGATGTGCCCCAGCCGCGGGAAGCGGATGCGCAGTGCTTTGAGACCATCCACAGCACCATCCCGATCCTGTATATCGGCGGCGTGAACAAGGATCGGTAACAGGAAACCTTGCGTGTCTGTCACGATGTGACGCTTGCGCCCTTTGATCTTTTTGCCCGCATCAAAGCCTGAAATGCCGCCGCTTTCCGTTGTTTTTACGCTCTGGCTGTCAATAACGCCCGCAGTGGGGCTCGCCTCACGGCCCGACAATTCGCGCGCCGCCATCATTGACAGATGGTTGATCCGGTGTAACAGACCGTTGTCGCGCCAGTCGTAAAAACAGTTCTGCACAGTCGAGATCGCCGGGAAATCCCGCGGGATCATGCGCCACTGACATCCCGTGGTCGCCATATACATAATCGCGTTCACAACACGGCGCGGATTCGTCTTGCGAGGGCGACCACCTCGCTTCGCGGCAGCTAACAGGGGCCGAACAAGCGCCCATTCCTCCATAGTTAAATCGCTTGGATAAAAGCCCGTTTTACGCCTGTGCTCCGCGCGGGTGATGTCTGTCCACGTCATGGGATCCTCCAGGTTCTTTCAAAACCAATGAATCATAAACACATGATATCACTCAACTACTTTTGGAACAGCCTCTGAGATTGCCCTCGAACACCCCCTCAGATCGGAGCCTTCGTCATGTTGTCATTTCTTTTCATCGCGGTACTGCATGCCGGTGCGCATGGAGAGACCACTGGCCCCGCCGCGACCCCTGCGCAGCAGTTTCGGCTGGACCCGGCCCATGCCAGCCTGATCTTTACTGTCAACCATCTTGGCCTGACCGATTACACCGCCGGGTTTGACAGCTTCGATGCCACGCTCACGCTCGATCCCGGCAATCCTGCCGCAGCCAAACTGACCGCCACGATTGACCCGGCATCCCTGGACCTGCCCAGCCCGCCAGAGGGGGTTCTCGATACTATGCTGGCCGCCCCCTGGTTTGATATTGCCACCTATCCAGCGATCACCTTCACCTCTGACAGCGTCACCCTGACCGACGAAGACAGCGCCACCGTTACAGGCAGCATGACAATGCTGGGCGTCTCTGCCCCGGTCGCATTCCAGGTTGATCTGAACGGGGCCATTCCCGCCGACACGTTCGAACCCCATGCGCGCATCGGGTTTTCGGCCACCGGACAAATCAACCGTTCGGCCTTTGGTATGACCTTCGGCGTACCTGAACCCGGCTCCACCGCTGGTGTCGGCGATCTGGTTAGATTCCGTATCGAGGCTGAATTCACCGGCACCGTCCCCGCGGAGTGATCAAGGGACGTTGACGCCGCCGCGTAGTTGCGGCATGGCTCGGCCCATGTTGCGCATTGATGATATCTCCTATTCCGTGGCGGGCCGCCCGCTGATTGAAAACGCCTCGGCCTCCATTCCGGGGGGGCACAAGGTGGGCATTGTCGGGCGCAATGGCACCGGCAAAACCACGCTGTTTGGCCTTATCCGGGGCGAATTGGTGTTGGAAAGCGGCGCGATCACCCTGCCCCAGCGCGCGCGCATTGGCGGTGTGGCGCAGGAAGTGCCCGGCAACGAGGTATCTCTGATCGACACAGTGCTTGCGGCCGATGTTGAGCGTGCCGAATTGCTGTCAGAATCCGAGACAGCGACAGACCCCGACCGCATTTCCGATATCCAGATGCGTCTGGCCGATATCGACGCCTGGTCGGCCGAGGCGCGCGCCGCCGCCATCCTGCGTGGCCTGGGGTTCAGCAGCGCCGAGCAGCTGCAACCCTGCTCGGATTTCTCGGGCGGATGGCGGATGCGCGTGGCGCTGGCCGCTGTGCTGTTTTCACAGCCCGATCTGTTGCTGCTGGATGAGCCAACCAACTATCTCGACCTGGAAGGTGCGCTGTGGCTGGAGACCTATCTGGCAAAATACCCCCACACGGTGTTGATCGTCAGCCATGATCGCGGATTGCTGAACCGCGCAGTGGGGTCCATCCTGCATCTCGAAGATCGCAAGCTGACGCTGTATCAGGGCAATTACGACACCTTCGCGCGCACGCGCAGTGCCCGCCTTGCTGCCGCCCAGTCCGAGGCAAAAAAGCAGGAAGCCCGGCGCGCCCATCTGCAAAGCTTTGTGGATCGCTTCCGCGCCAAAGCCTCAAAAGCCGTGCAGGCGCAATCGCGCCTCAAGATGATCGAGAAAATGACCCCGATCACCACCCCGCAAGAGGCCGCGTTGAAGAAATTCACCTTCCCGTCGCCCGAGGAACTCTCGCCCCCGATCATCGCCATTGAAGGTGCCTCGGTCGGCTATGACGGGCAAGCAGTTTTGTCCCAGCTTGACCTGCGCATTGATCAGGATGACCGTATCGCCCTTCTGGGAAAGAACGGTGAAGGAAAATCTACACTTTCCAAAATGTTGGCGGACAAACTTAAACCTCTCACGGGACGCATGACCACCGCATCTAAGTTCCGTGTTGGCTATTTCGCGCAGCATCAGGTGGACGAGCTGCATATCGACGAAACCCCGATTGATCACATCCGCCGCCTGCGCCCCGGTGAGACACCATCGCGTCTGCGTGCTCGCCTTGGCGGTTTCGGCATCGGGGCTGAACAGGCCGAGACATTGGTGGGCAAGCTGTCGGGCGGGCAAAAGGCCCGACTGTCGCTGATGCTGGCCACGATCGATGCGCCCCATATGCTGATCCTGGACGAACCAACCAACCACCTTGATATCGAAAGCCGCGAAGCTTTGGTGGAGGCGCTGACCGCCTATACTGGCGCGGTTATTCTGGTCAGCCACGATATGCATCTGCTCAGCCTCGTGGCGGACCGGTTGTGGCTGGTCAAAGATGGCCGCGTGGCCCCGTATGAGGGAGATCTGGAAAGCTATCGCACCGCGTTGTTGTCGGGCGACAAGCCCGCCAAGACCGGCAAACCCAAGCCTGCGAAAAAGCGCCTGTCGCGCGACGATATTCTGGCCCTGCGCCAGGAGGTGCGTAAATGCGAGGAGCGGGTCACCAAGCTGAACGAGATGCGCGACAAGGTCGCCAGCAAACTGGCGCAACCGTCTATGTATGAAGAAGAAAACGCTGCCCAGGCCGCCGGGTGGAACAAAAAATATGCCGAGGTGATGGATGGCATTGAACGCGCAGAGGGCCTTTGGATAAAGGCACTTGAGCGGTTAGAGAAGGCCGAACGCTAGTGTTCAGCACCTGACATAAGATTCCCACTGTCGGTTTTCTGTGCCATACCCGGCCCATGAGACGCACTGACATCTGCCTTTACCTTGGCCCCGCCGAGCGTTCTGAGCTTCAAGCCCTGATCGCCAACCGCAACAGCCCTCGCAAACTGGTCTGGCGGGCCGAGATCGTACTGGCAACGGCGGATGGTTGCGGCACGTTTGAGATCATGCGGCGGGCGGGCACTTCGAAACCTACCGTGTGGCGTTGGCAGCAACGCTATCTCGATGAGGGTGTAGCTGGCCTCAAACGTGACAAGACCCGACCTTCGCGGGTGCCGCCGCTGCCGATTGCGACACGATTGAAGGTGATCGCCAAGACAGTTCAGGAGTCCCCTGCGAATGCCACTCACTGGAGCCGCAGCCTGATGGCCGAGGCCGTGGGTATTTCGCCTTCGAGCGTGGGACGCATATGGGCCGAGGCGGGCCTGAAGCCGCACCTCACGAAAGGGTTCAAGGTGTCGAACGATCCGCTGTTCGAGGAGAAAGTCGCCGATATCGTCGGGCTCTACCTTGACCCGCCGGAGCGGGCGGTGGTGCTGTGCGTCGACGAGAAGTCGCAAATTCAGGCACTTGATCGCACCCAGCCGGGATTGCCGCTCAAGAAGGGTCGCGCCGCCGCCATGACCCATGATTACAAACGCCACGGCACGACCACGCTGTTCGCCGCCCTTGATGTGAAGACGGGCACGGTCATCGGCAATTGCATGCCCCGCCACAGAGCCAGGGAGTTCCTGAAATTCCTGCGCAGTATCGACAAGGCCACGCCAGTGCGATGCGAGGTCCATCCGGTGCTCGACAACTACGCCACCCACAAGACACCCGAGGTCAAGGCCTGGCTCGAAAAGCCCCCCCGCTTCAAGCTGCATTTTACCCCCACCAGCGCCTCATGGCTGAACCTGGTCGAGCGCTTCTTCGCCGAGATCACCGCCGGGCGCATCCGACGCGGCAGCTATTCCAGCGTCGATGACCTGGAGGCTGCGGTCTACGACTATCCGGCGCTCCACAACGAGAAACCGAAGCCTTTCAAATGGACCAGGAGCGCCAAGGATATCCTCACCCGAGAACGCCGCGCACTCGACACGCTGGATGAAATCCGCGGAAATAGGTAAGAAGTGTCAGACTCTGAACACTAGGTCAGCTCAGCCAGGTAGCGCGCGGCCCATGCCTGATTTGTCGCATCTGCCAGCTTGGCCACGGGTGGGCGCACTGTTTTTGCCACGGCAGGGTTCTGGCCCAGATACGTCACAACCTGCGCCAATACGCCCAAGGGATCAGCGGCCAGCGCATCGTAGGTGATGGTAAGCGGGCGAATGCCTTGCCCCTTGAACCAACCCCGCCATTCGCGCTCATACGTTTCGAAAAGGGCCATCTATTGGCTGAGCCCCGCGCGGTCGTAAACAGGGTCGCGGTGGGCCGACAAACGCTCAACCTCGGTGCCGTCAGGGGCGCGATGCCACAGCCCGCTCTGTGTGGCCTTCACGTAGGAAATCGCCTGATCCAGCTTGTTGTCCCGGGTCAGATACAAATAGGCCGTGCGCCCGAACGCCGCGTCAATGCGCGCCGCGTCGCCCGTCAGTTGCGGATGAAGATGCGCTAGCTGATCAAAGAAAAACGCAGCACTTTGCCGTTGCAACCGCAGACCAAACATATCGGTACCATCTTGACCATAGGCTCGGGCCGCCTTGACGACAGCCCCAACAGCATCGGCGCGCGTCGCAAAGGCTACATCCTCCAGATCGTAATAGCCCAGCCACGCCTGCAGCGAGGGTTCGTGAAAATGAGAATCCGGCAGGCCGCACCGCTGTGTGGCCTTCAGCAACCCACATAATAACGTGCTGCCACTGCGTGGACTGGTACACAGAATGTATGACTGAACCGGTTTCGTCATGCGTGCTCCTCCGCGCTTGCCCTTAGCACATGTATGCATGATCGATAACATGGCTTGGCAAATCCCACTGGGCATGATGCAACTGGGGCACCCCGAATCCACGGACACATCATGGACACCGCTTTTCTGATCACCGCCTTTGTCACGCTGTTCGTGATTATTGACCCCATTGGGATGACGCCCTTGTTTGTGGCGCTGACCCAAGGGATCGAAGCGCGACGGCGACGCCTGATCGCGCTACGGGCGTGTGTCACGGCAGCCCTGATCCTGATCGCCTTTGCTGCGTTTGGCGAGGCGGTGTTGGGCTTTATCGGCATCTCGATGCCCGCCTTTCGCATTGCCGGGGGGATTCTGCTGTTTCTGACCGCGCTGGATATGCTGTTTGAGCGGCGCACCAAGCGGCGCAAGGCGCAATCGGATGAGGCCGAAGAAGACGACGGCGATGATCCGTCGGTCTTTCCTTTGGCGATTCCACTGATTGCCGGCCCCGGGTCAATCGCATCGGTGATCCTGCTGGCCGGGCAACGCCCCGGTATCGAGGGGCTGGCTTGGGTGATTGCCATGATGTTGGCGGTTGTGGGGTTGGTGTTGCTGCTGTTCATGACGGCGGGCCTGTTGGAGCGATTGATGGGCAAGACCGGGATCAACGTCGTCACGCGCCTGTTTGGCATGTTGCTGGCGGCCCTCGCAGTGCAGTTCGTACTGGACGGGCTGCGCGGATTTGGGCTGGCGGGATGATCTTCTCATTCGCCGCCCCTGCCCCTATATCTGACACATGAGCGAGTATGACACAGGCCGGTTGCTGTATCTTTCCCTGTTGGGGGCGATGATTGTGTTATGGTTTTTTGCCCAGAACCGCAATTCACTGGGCAAGATCACACAACAGGCGTTGGTCTGGGGGCTGATTTTCATTGGCGTGATCGCGGCTGTGGGCCTGTTGGGGGACATCCGCAACACAGTGACCCCGGGCATTGCCAGTGTGACGGGTGACAATCAGATTGAATTGGCCCACGCCATGGACGGGCATTACTATCTCACCGCCAATGTAAACGGCACGCCCATTGATTTCGTCGTTGATACCGGGGCCACCAGCATTGTGCTGACCCATGACGATGCCGAGGCCGCCGGGATTGATACCGGCACGCTGGCCTATGTGGGCCGCGCCTTTACCGCCAATGGTGAGGTGCGCACCGCCCCCGTCACGCTGGATAGCATCAATGTCGGCCCATTGCGGGACACCCGCGTGCGCGCCACGGTCAATGAAGGCGAGATGGATCGTTCGCTGCTGGGCATGGAATATCTACAGCGGTTTTCCAGCGTTGAAATCAGCGGCGGCAAGATGGTGCTGACCCGCTGATTTTTGTCTCAATAACATATTCAATTTATGAAATATGATTGATCTGGATCAAGGCTTCGACACCCCCTGAGGTCTACTTCTGATTCCAAACCTGACTTTGTGATTCAGGTTTTATGGATCAAAGGAGATATCCCATGCGTCGATCACTGCTTGCCACCCTCTTTGCCAGCCTTTTCGCCCTGCCCGCACAGGCCGATGGCCCGCCGGATCTGGTCACGATCCTGACCAGCGATGAACCCCAAACCCAGTTGATGAGCATGGTTCTGACCATGCAATCGCTGAAACAAGGGGCCAAAACCTATACGTTGCTGTGCGGCCCGGGTGGCGATCTGGCGCTGAAGGATGCCCCGGCCAGCGCCACCACCCCGCAGAAACCCATGGACATGACACCCCAGGGCTTGATGCAAATGATCATGGCCGAAGGCGGCATGGTCGAGGTTTGCGCGATTTACCTGCCCAACAAGAGGGTTGGTGCCGATGCCCTGCTGGACGGGATTACCGCTGCCAAACCGGAACCAATGGCGGCCCGTCTGCTGGCGGATAACACGCGGATCATGTCGTTCTGAGCGACAGAGAAGGAGGTCACGCTTCGGCCTTCTTCTCCCATCTGCCGCTTTCCTCGGACCAGTATTGCGCCGAACACCCCGCGTCGGTCAGCACCTTCCAGTGGCCCCGCGCCGTTTGAACCGCAGCGTCGTCATGGCCATCAAATAGCACCCAGACCCGCTCCATCTTGGTGACTTCATCTGGATCAGGATCAGCCCCGTCGATCAACATCACACAGGCCGGGTCGTTGGGATAGGGCGCCTGATCGGTCAACAGGATGGGTTGTTGCGCGGCATGGCGCGCGCTGGCCAACCCATGAGGTAAAAACCCCTCCTCCGGACCCAGCCACAGCTTTTGATCCAGCCAGTCAAGCCGCGCCTTATCCGCCCCGCGCACGGCCACGCGCCACCCCGCGCCTTGCGCCTTGCCCAGCAGAATGGGCAAGGTCGCCTCAAGCGGCGCACGGGTGAGGTGATAGAAGAAGGCCGCGCCCATCTCAGCCCTCGTAGTTGTCCGCCACCAGACGGTTCAGCGCCATCACACCCCAGCCGGTCGCCCCTTTGGGCGCATAGGCGGTCTCGGACTTCACGCTGGCCACCCCGGCGATATCAAGGTGGATCCACGGCACCTCATCTTTGACAAATCGTTTGAGGAACTGCGCCGCAGTGATCGAGCCTGCAGCGCGCCCACCGACGTTCTTCATATCGGCAATCTGGCTTTTGAGTTGTTCGTCATAGGCTGGGTCCAGCGGCATCTGCCACGCGCCCTCGCCTTCGGCCTCGGCGGCCTTGAGGAAATCCTTGCAGAACGAATCGTCATTGGCAAAAACGCCCGCTTTTTCATGGCCCAAACCGATGATGATCGCCCCGGTCAGTGTCGCCAGATCAACCATCGCCGCAGGTTTATAGGTTTCCTGCGCGTACCAAAGCACATCGCACAGCACCAGACGGCCCTCGGCATCGGTGTTGATCACCTCAATCGTGTCGCCTTTCATCGAAGTCACCACATCGCCGGGGCGCGTGGCGCGATCCGACGGCATGTTTTCCACCAAACCCACAAGGCCGACCACATTGGCCTTGGCCTTGCGCAGCGCCAGCGCACGCATCGCACCGGCCACCACGCCCGCGCCGCCCATATCCATGGTCATATCTTCCATACCCGCAGCCGGTTTGAGGCTGATGCCGCCGGTGTCAAACACCACGCCCTTGCCAATCAGGGCCAGCGGGGCCGCGCCCTTCTTGTCGCCCATCCATTCCATGATCGCCACTTTTGAGGGGCTGATGCTGCCGTGCCCAACCGACAGCAACGATCCCATGCCGAGCTTTTCAAGCTCTTTCTCTTCCATCACTTTAACGGTTAGGCCCAACGCCTCCATGTCTTTGATACGCTTTGCAAACTCCGTGGTGGTCAGGTGGTTGGCAGGTTCGGCCACCAGATCGCGGGTGAAATGCACGCCCTCGACCACGGCCAGCAACGGAGCGGCATCGGTCGAGGTCTCATCAGGTTTTGAGACCATCATGGTGACGCCGCCGATGTCTTTCTTTTCAGCCGTCTTATGGGTGGTGAACTCATAGGCCCGCAGGGCAATCCCCTGCGCCAGATCGGCCGAGCGGCGCACGAGACCGGCCAGCACGCTCAGCGCTGCCTCGCCTTTGACCTTGCCCAGAGCAACACCGGCTTTGCGCGCCTGATCGGATTTGGCATTGCGCGAAAGGCACACAACATCCAGCGCCTCGGCGACCATGCCGGTGGGATAGTTCAGGGTTTTGACCTCGCCCTCTTTCATCTTCTCAACCGCGCCGTTTTCCACCATCCGCGCCAAGGCACCCTTGGTCAGCCGGTTCACCCGGCGCGCAGACGGGTCCATCTTGCCGTCGGGCGTCAGGAACACCGCCACGCGACCGGTCGCTGTGGCAATCTGATCCAGATCGGTTTCAATGAAATCAACGGCGACAGGTGTGGTCATTTTTGCGCTCCTTTTGGCGGATATTCCCCAAACCTAACGCGCCTGCAAATGATTGACCAGCCGCGCGGGCTGCGGATTGGCGATCACGTTCCCGCTCATCGGCCAAAAGAGGTGCATTTGCAGTTTTCCCCTTTGTGGAATTCCGATAGGTTGCCCACAAGATTTCGTGTTCGGGGGGATGCAATTGGCCAGATTCGACAGATATATGCTGTCGCAACTCATGGTACTCTTCGGATTTTTCGCGCTGGTGCTGGTGTCGATTTTCTGGATCAACAAGGCTGTGCGGATGTTTGACCGCCTGATTGGCGATGGCCAGCCGGCTTGGGTATTCCTTGAGTTCACGGCGCTGACCCTGCCCGGTGTGATCGGCGTGGTGCTGCCGATTGCGGCCTTTGCAGGGGCGGTTTATGTCACCAACCGGCTGAGTACGGAAAGTGAGCTGACGGTGATGCAGGCCACGGGCTATTCGCCCTGGCGGCTGGTGCGGCCTGTGGTGGTTTATGGCGTGATCATTGCGGTGATGATGTCGATCCTGACCCATCTTCTGATCCCCGTTAGCCTGTCCCAGCTGCGCTTGCGACAGGCCGAGGTGACACGCAACATCACCGCCAAGTTGCTGACCGAGGGCGAGTTTCTGCACCCTGCCCCCAGCATCACGTTCTATATCCATGAAATCACCCCGGAGGGCGAGTTGAAAGATGTGTTCCTGTCGGACCAGCGCGATGTGGACAATTCGGTGACCTATACGTCAGGGCGCGCCTTTCTGGTACGCGAAGGCGGTGGCACAAAACTGGTGATGCTGACAGGGCTCAGTCAGGTGATGCGCAAGAACGGCAACCGGTTGTTCACCACCCATTTCGAGGATTTTTCCTACGACATCTCCAGCCTGATTTCACGCGACGAAATCCAGCTTAACAACATCGCCTTCGCCCCAACGCCCGAGTTGCTGTTGACCCCGCAGGCCGCGTCGGAACGCACAGGGGCCACTCTGGGGCAAGTCGCCTTTGAGGTACATAACCGGTTCAATCAGGCACTCCTTTGTATCGTGGCATCCATGGTGGGTTTTGCCACCCTGTTGCTGGGCACGTTCAGCCGGTTTGGCGTCTGGTGGCAGATTGTGCTGGCGTTCCTGTTACTGGTGGGCATCAAGCTGGTCGAGGGTGTGGTCTCGGACCCGGTTCTGGCCAAGGCCACATTGTGGCCGCTGTTGTACCTACCGGCCACGGCGGGCGCACTGCTGACGGCATTGCTGCTTTATCTGGCCGCCAACCCGGGCTGGTTCAGGCGGCTATTGGCCAAGCGCCGCCCGACGGGAGGTGCCGCATGATCCTGCATTTCTATTTTGCCCGTAAGTTTTTCTGGACCTTTGCGCTGATCGCGTTGGTCTTCATTGTCTTGCTGGGGCTGATCGATCTGGTGGATGAGTTGCAGGATTTCCCCGAATTGCCCTTCTGGTCGGTGGCCGAAATTGTCCTGCTAAACCTGCCCCACGCCAATTATGAGATTCTGCCACTGGTGATGATCCTGGCCACGGTGGCGCTGTTTTTGCGCCTGTCACGATCCTCCGAACTGGTGGTGGTTCGGGCTGCGGGACGCTCGGCCTTGAAAGGCCTGGTGGCTCCGGTGACGGTTGCTGCGCTGATCGGCATCCTGACCATCACCATGCTGAACCCAATCGTGGCCGCCTCGTCGAAACGGTACAATGAACTGGTCAATGGTTATCTGGGGGGCGGGTCAGACGTGTTGGCAATCGCCTCGGAAGGTTTGTGGCTGCGTCAGGGCAGCCCGACGGGTCAGACAGTGATCCACGCGGTGCGCGCGAGTTCGGATGTCAGCGTGTTGTTCAACGCCACGTTCATTTCCTTTGACCCCGATGGCATGCCGCTCAGCCGGGTGAATGCCGAAACGGCCGAGCTAAAGCAGGGTGAATGGCTGCTCAGCAATGTCAAACTGTGGGATCTGAGCGCGGGCACCAATCCCGAGGCGACATCACAGAAGATGGATCAGCTGAGCGTCCCGTCGGCCCTGACGCAGGACCGGATCATCGACAGTTTTGGCAAGCCGGAGTACATTCCTCTGTGGGACTTGCCCGCATTCATTGGCCAGCTTGAAGAGGCCGGGTTTTCCGCCCGCCGCTATGCGGTCTGGTTCCAGATGGAATTGTCGCGCCCGCTGTTTCTGATTGCGCTTGTGCTGGTCTCAGCCGCATTCACCATGCGCCACGCGCGCCTGTCCAACACCGGCATGTCGGTCCTGACGGCCGTGCTGTTGGGCTTTACGCTTTACTACATCCGTAACTTTGCGCAGATTTTGGGCGAGAACGGGCAAATCCCCATCCTTCTGGCGGCCTGGGCGCCGCCCGTGGCCTCGTTCCTCTTGGCGATAGGTATCCTTCTTCATATGGAGGATGGATGACGTTGCGCGCTCTTCTTTTTACGATTCTGGGGCTGTTTGTGATCCCCTATCTGGCCCAACCGGTGTTGGCCCAGTCCGAACCATCCATGGCCAGCGATCCGGCGCTACCTGCCCTGTTGGTGGCCGACGACGTTTACCTGTCGGGCGATGATACGCTGGTGGCCGAGGGCAATGTCGAGGCCCTCTACGAAGGCCGCCGCCTGCAGGCGGAGCGCATCGTTTATGACCGCGCCGCCGATCAGTTGCAGATCGAAGGGCCGATCACCCTGCAGGAGGAAAACGGCCGCATTCTTGTATTGGCGGATGCAGCCGAATTGGATCGCTCGCTCCAAAACGGCATCCTTATTGGCGCGCGCGTGGTAATGGATGACCAGTTGCAACTGGCCGCGCATGAGATGAACCGCGTCAACGGGCGTTATTCGCAGCTGTACAAGGCCTCCGTGACCTCGTGTCGGGTCTGTGAAAACGGCCGCCCACCACTATGGCAAATCCGGGCACGCCGTGTGATCCACGACCAGCAAGAACAACAACTTTATTTTGACGATGCACAGGTCCGGGTGCTGGACACCCCTATCCTCTACCTGCCGCGCCTGCGCCTGCCCGATCCGACGCTGACCCGCGCTACCGGTGTTCTGATTCCAGTGATCTATAATTCCTCGACCTTGGGGACCGGCGTGAAAGTCCCGTATTTCATCAAGCTGGGTGATCACGCCGATCTGACGTTGACGCCATTCATCGCCACCAAAACAACCACGCTGGAGTATCGCTTTCGTCAGGCGTTCCGCAACGGCGAGGTCGAATTCAGCGGTGCCTTCTCCGATGACGATCAGGGCCTCCGCTCGACCCGGGCCTACATCTTTGGCGAAGGGCGGTTCGAGCTGGGTCTCGGTTACAATCTGACCTTCGATATCGAGGCTGTGAATGACGACACGTATCTGTTGGATTACTCGTACTCCAGCAAGGATCGGCTCGACAGTCAGCTGGCCATTGAGCGGGTCCGGCGCGATGAGTACATCCGCGGCGCGATCACCCATTTCCATTCGTTGCGCATCGGTGAGTCCAATTCGACCTTGCCCACCATCGCACTGGACGGCGAATATGAACGCCGGTTTTTCCCGTCCCGGCTGGGCGGTGAGCGGGTATTCTCGGCCCTGGCCCACAGCCATTACCGCTCGTCCGATCTGACCACGGATGGACCCGACTTTGATCTCAATGCCGATGGTCTTGATGTGACCCGCTTTACTACCTCAGCCGATTGGGCGCGCAATTGGGTGCTGCCGTTGGGGGTGCTGGCGCGGTTCCAGACCGGAGTGGCCATCGACAGCGTGTTTGTGGATCAGGCCGGGGGCACCTCACTTAGTCGGGACACCGAAATTACCCCCTCCGGTGCGATCCAGCTGCGTTGGCCATTGCTCAAACGCACCGGCGCGGGGGCCAGCCATATCATCGAGCCGATGGTGCAATTGGGCTGGGCCGGGGGCAGCACCAAGAACCTAGCCAATGATCAATCCACCCATGTCGAATTTGATGAGGGCAACCTGCTGAGCATGTCACGCTTTCCCGAAGCAGACCGGCGTGAACGCGGGCTTTCGGCAGCCTATGGTCTGAGCTGGAGCCGGATCGACCCCAAAGGCTGGGAGAACACGCTGGTCGTCGGGCAGGTTGTGCGCGAAGAACGGCAACTGGACGCCAGCGGGCTGAGCAGCTTTTCCAACACCTCGGGGTTGCAAAGCCGCCACTCGGATGTGTTGATTGCCGGGCAGCTGAAAACCCCCTTTGGCCTCGCGCTGACCGCTCGCGGGTTGTTTGACGGGGCCTATGACACCACCAAGGCCGAAGCCCGCGCCAATTGGAAAAACGACTTGGCCGACATCGGCGCCACCTATATCTGGCTGCGCTCTGATCTGGCCGAGAACCGCCCCGACACCACCTCGGAATGGGCCGTTGATGGCAGTTACCGCCTCTCGCGCCACTGGACGGGAAGTGCCAATTGGCGCTATGACGTGGCCAGCGACCGGAACGTGACAGCGGGGATTGGCCTGACTTACACAAATGAATGCGTCGAGGCGAAACTTTCGGCCTCGCGCCGCTTCACCTCTTCGACTATTCTGGAGCCATCGACAGATATCAGCCTGACCGTGGCCTTGCGCGGCTTCACCACCAAAACGCAGGACAAAAGCTACGTCCGGACATGCAGGAACTAACCTAAATGACCTTTTCGTTTCATAAAATCACCGCTGCCCTGGCCCTTTCGGTTGCTATGACGCTGCCTGCCCTTCCGACGGTGGCGCAAAACCTGTTCGAGCCGGTGATCATCGTGAATGATAAATCCATCACCCGCTACGAGCTTGAGCAGCGCGCCCGCATGATGCAGTTGTTTCGCGCGCCCGGTAATCCGACCGAGCTGGCCCGCACCCAGCTGATTGAGGATCGCCTGAAAGTGGACGCCGCGCGGGCCAATGGCATTGTTCTGGAAGATCAGGAGGTCCAGCGTGGCGTCGAAGAGTTTGCATCCCGCGCCAACATGTCCGGCGAACAGATGCTTAAAGGACTGGAAAGCGCCGGTGTGTCCGCCAGCACGCTGCGCGATTTTGTACGCGCGGGTCTCACATGGCGTGAATTGACACGCGCACGGTTCGGTCCTCGTGTATCGGTCAGCGAGGATGATCTTGAGCGCGCCAAAGCCGCCGTGTCGGGCAGCCGCTCCAGCGTGCGTGTCCTGCTGTCTGAAATCATCATGCCAGCGCCTCCCGAACAGGCCGAAGAGGTGCAGGAACGCGCGGCGCGCATTTCGGCAAACACCAAGACCGAGGCCCAGTTCTCGGTCGAGGCGCAACGTCATTCAGCGTCGCGCACGCGCGGTCGGGGTGGGCGGATGGACTGGGTGCCGCTTACCAATCTGCCACCGCAATTGCGCCCGATCATCTTGGGACTGGCCCCCGGTCAGGTCAGCGATCCCCTGCCGCTTGAGGGGGCGATTGCCCTGTTCCAGCTGCGCGATATCGAAGAGCAAGACGCCCCTGCCCCCGAATACAGCGCGATTGAATATGCGATTTACTATATGACCGTCGGAAGTATCGAAGAGAACCTGGGCCGCGCTCAGCAGGTCGAGGACGATACAGACACCTGCGACGACCTGTATGGCCTCGCCCAGGGCCAACCGCCCGAAGTGCTTGAACGGACCAGTCAGACGCCCGAAGAAATCCCTCAGGATATCGCCATTGTACTGGCCCGGCTTGATCCCGGCGAGGTTGGCACCGTCACCCGCTCGGGGGGCGAAACGCTGGGCGTGGTCATGCTCTGTGGTCGCTCGCCTTTGCTAGAGGGTGAGGGTCCGACCGATCAGGACCTGACCGCCTTTATCACCAACAACCGGCTGGACAGCTTTGCAAATGGCTATCTTGAAGAATTGCGGGCCGAAGCGCGGATCATCGAAAAGGAATGACAGCGCCCATTGCGCTTTGTTGTGGCGAACCAGCTGGGGTCGGCCCCGAGCTGGCAGCGGCAGCGTGGTCCGCTCTGCGCGACTCGATTCCGTTTTTCCTGCTTGGGGACCCTGAGCATCTGCCTGAAGGCACGCCCGTGGTGCTGATCGATTCTCCCAACGAGGCGACGGAGGTCTCGGCCCGCGCCCTGCCTGTTCTCCCACACAGCTTTCCCGGGGATCTGACCCTTGGGCAGCCCAATCCTGCCCATGCGCAAGCGGTGATCGACGTGATCGCCCGAGGCGTCGATCTGGTGCAGTCCGGCGCGGCTCTGGCGCTGTGCACCGCGCCGATCCACAAACAGGCGTTGCAGGATGGCGCGGGCTTTGCCTACCCCGGCCATACCGAGTATCTGGCCGCGCTGGCGGGGGTGCCACGCGTGGTGATGATGCTGGCCTCGGACCAGCTGCGCGTCGTGCCCACAACAATCCACATTCCGCTGGCTGATGTGCCTGCCACGCTGACCCCCGGTTTACTGGAAGAGACCATTCGCATCACCCATGCCGCCCTGATCCGCGATTTCGCGATTGCTGCCCCCCGGCTGGCCATTGCCGGGCTGAATCCCCATGCTGGCGAGGGCGGCAAAATGGGGCATGAAGAAATCACTCTGATCACCCCCGTGTTGAACCGGCTGCGCAATGAGGGGTTTGATGTGGTTGGTCCACTGTCTGCGGATACGCTGTTTCACGCCGCCGCGCGCCGGACCTATGACGCTGCAATCTGTATGTATCATGATCAGGCGCTGATCCCGATCAAGACGCTGGATTTCGACCGGGGTGTCAATGTCACGCTGGGCCTGCCCTTCGTGCGCACCTCTCCGGATCACGGCACCGCCCTTGATATCGCGGGTCAAGGCGTCGCCAATCCCACATCGCTGATCGAAGCGCTAAAAATGGCGGCCCGGATGGGCGAGGCGCGGCAACCATGAGCGGCATCGACACCCTTCCTCCGCTGCGACAAGTGATCGCCGATCACGGCCTTTCGGCACGCAAATCGCTGGACCAGAATTTCCTGCTGGACCTCAACCTGACGGCCAAGATCGCACGCCAAGCCGGTGATCTGACGGGGTGTGATGTGCTTGAAATCGGTCCCGGCCCCGGTGGGCTGACCCGGGGTCTGCTGGCCGAGGGCGCGCGCCGGGTGGTCGCGATTGAGAAAGACAGCCGCTGCCTGCCCGCGCTGGAAGAGATCGCAGAGGCCTATCCAAATCGCCTGTCTGTGCTGAATGCCGATGCGCTTGCAATCAACCCACTGGACCATCTGACCCCGCCAATCCGCATCGCCGCCAACCTGCCCTATAATGTCGGCACCGAGCTGTTGGTGCGCTGGTTGACACCGCCCCAATGGCCACCCTTCTGGGACAGCCTGACCCTGATGTTTCAGCGCGAGGTGGCCGAGCGGATCGTAGCGCAGCCCGGCTCGAAAGCCTATGGGCGCCTGGCCCTGCTGGCGCAATGGAGGGCCGATGCACGGATCGTCATGAGCCTGCCCCCCGAAGCCTTTACACCGCCACCGAAAGTGTCATCTGCCGTTGTTCATCTGAAGGCCCTGCCCGAGCCGCGTTTTCCGGCCGATCCCAAAACCCTCGAACGGGTGGTCGCCAAAGCCTTTAACCAACGCCGCAAAATGCTGCGCGCGGCGTTAAAAGGCCTGGCACCCGATATCGAGGATCGCCTGATCGCTGCCGGGATCAAACCGACCGATCGCGCCGAAACCGTGGGCCTGGAACAGTTCTGCGCGCTGGCCCGACAGTTTCAGGGCTGAGCCGTTCGCGCCCGGAAAAGCCCTACGCCTTCTCTTTGTACAAGCAAAAACGCGGGCCGAAGGGCCCGCGTTTTTTTGATCTATGTCGTGGCCCTATTCGGCCGCTTCCGGCGCATCGCCCTCAGTTGTGGTATCCGGCGCGGCGTCCGGTGCAGCAGCCTCCTCGACCGGCTTCCTGGGCCTGCGCGGGCGCTTTGGCTTGGGCACGGATTGGGCCTCGGGTGTTTCCACCAGACCGGCATCCCCGCTTTCAGCGACCATCACGTCGGGCTGGGGCGCATCAGACAGATCGCCCCCGTTTGATTCGCGTTCCTGACGCTGGGCGCGTTCGCGATCCCGCTCGGCCTGGCGCTCACGGTTCTGGCGTTCCTGCTCTTCGCGCTTGGCATCCTGTTCTTTCTGGGCCTCGCCCAGCAGACGCAGATAATGCTCGGCATGTTGCTGAAAGTTTTCGGTGGCCACACGGTCACCGCTCAGCTGGGCATCGCGTGCCAGCTGGTTATACTTTTCAATAATCTGCTGCGGCGTCCCGCGCACTTTGCCCTCGGGGCCCGAGCTGTCAAACACACGGTTGATAACATTGACCCCAGAGCGGTTATTATTATTGTTGCGATTGCTTTTGTTGCGCGAACGTGACTTCGATGATCTCATTGGATTAGCTGATTGCCCTATGCTCAAATCGTCGCTTGATCCGATTGGCGCCCCTTGCGCCGAGTAGAATTTGCCGAATCTGACGTGTCATGGCTTGGTGTCAAGCGGGATCGCCCAAACGGGTGTCTGTCGCGTTGACTATTCATCAATAAGCATGCGACGGGCCACTGTACAAGGGCAAAGGCAAAGAAAGGGTGCATTTTTTGCCGGATTTGGCGCAAACAACCCTATTTTGGCCAAACCCCGCTGACCACACGGTCGCGCCCGTCCAGATCGGGCTGTACCGTGACAGCATCAAAGCCGACCTCTTGAAGCAGGGTTGAAACGGGCTCGCCCTGTTGCCAACCGATCTCAACCATCAGCCGCCCACCGAGCGTCAGGTGGCCCCCTGCCCCCTCGGTTATCGCACGATAGGCGCTCAACCCGTCGCCCTCATCCGTCAATGCCATGCGCGGCTCAAAGCCAAGCTCGGGGGCCAGGCCCACCATCTCGTCGGCAGCGATATAGGGCGGGTTGGACACGATCAGATCGAACCACCCCTCGACATCACCGAACCAGTCGGACCGCAGCAATTCCGTTCGCGTTTCCAATTCGAGTTTGGCGCAATTTCGTCGAGCAACGTCCAGGGCGACCACAGACAGATCAGTTCCAACTCCGGTGGCGTCGGCGCGCGCTGCCAGCAAGCTGAGCAGGATGCACCCAGAGCCCGTTCCCAGATCAAGCACCCGCTTGAAAGGACACTCCAAAGCCGCGATCACAAGGGCTTCGGTGTCGGGGCGTGGATCAAGCGCATTGCCGTCAATATAAAAGCGATGTTCATAGAAATCGCGATAACCCAAAAGATGAGATATGGGTTCGCGCGCGGCCCGACGATGCAGCAAGTCGTCGTAATGCGCCACCATCTGCCCGTTAGTGATATCGTCATAGTCGGTGTATCTGCGCGGAAAAGCGGCCCGCCACAACAGGCGCGCCTCGCGCGCAGGGTCTGTAATACCGCTTTCTTTCAGGATCGCGGCGCCTCTGGCCAAAGCCTCGGTTTCGCTCACCCCTCCATCTCCGCCAGTAATGTGGCCTGGGCGTCGGCGGTCAGCGCGTCAATCACCTCGTCCAGATCGCCCTGCATCACCTGATCCAGCTTGTAGAGCGTCAGGTTGATGCGGTGATCGGTCATCCGCCCCTGCGGGAAATTGTAGGTCCGGATGCGTTCGGACCGATCCCCCGACCCCACTTGCGACGCACGATCAGCAGAACGTTCGTCATGCGCCTTTTGCCGCTCGGCATCATAGAGCCGGGTTTTCAGCACCTGCATCGCGATCTCGCGGTTCCGGTGTTGGGATTTCTCGGAACTGGTCACAACAATACCACTGGGAATATGGGTGATACGCACGGCGGAATCGGTAGTGTTGACATGCTGCCCGCCCGACCCGGACGCGCGCATCGTATCAATGCGGATGTCATTGGCATCGACGTGGATATCCACATCCACGGCCTCGGGCAGAACCGCGACGGTGGCTGCCGAGGTATGAATGCGACCGCCGGATTCGGTTTCGGGCACGCGCTGCACCCGGTGCACGCCGGATTCAAACTTCATCCGGGCAAATACATTCTGCCCCTTCACATGGGCCACCACTTCTTTGATTCCACCCAATTCGGTCTGGGTTTCTTCGAAGATGTCAAAACTCCAGCCATGGTTTTCGGCATAGCGTTGATACATCCGCAGCAGATCGCCTGCGAACAGGGCGGCCTCTTCGCCGCCTGTGCCGGGGCGGATTTCCACCATGGCCGGGCGTGCATCGGCCTTGTCCCTGGGCAGCAGGGCCAGTTGCAACGCCGCCTCAAGATCAGGTTTTTGCGCCTCAAGCCCGGCCAGTTCTTCCTCGGCCAACTCTTTCATTTCAGGGTCATCTAACATGGCGCGCGCGCTGTCGATATCCCCGAGTACCTGACGATAGCTACGGATTTCCTCGACGACCGGGCGCAGCTCGGCATATTCGCGGCCCAACTGGGCGATATCGCCGCCGCCTTGTGCCATCTGCGCCTCGATAAACTCGAAGCGCTGGGTGATCTGCTCTAATCTGTCCAAGGGTATCATGAGGGCGATCCTGTCACGTATTCAAAACCGTTGGTCAAGGCGAAAACCCATGGTATAATAGCCAAATGAGGTATCTTTTGCCCCTGATCCTGATTGCCAACCCTTTGTTTGCCGATGGCACGATGGGGGGCAAAGCCATTGATTGCTATTGCACCGATAAATCCGGCGCACGTCTTGAGATTGGCGATATGACCTGCCTGCATGTGGATGGCCGCAGTTTTATGGCGCAATGTCAGATGTCGCTGAACGTGCCAATGTGGCGTGAGATCAGCGACGGCTGCCTGTCATCCTCCCTGCCCAAACAGAGCCAGCCAGCGGTCCAGTCGCTTGGCATTCACGCCCAGATCTGACGCCCCAAAGCGCAGTCGCGAGTAAATCTCGATCTGAGGACCGCTCTGGCGGACTGTGATATAGTCGGGAAAGCCAAAGACTTTGGCTCAATTAGCATTGATTATGCGTGGCGTGTTACAGGCAGGATGCCTGCTGCTGCGGCAAGTATCGCGCGCGGCGTTTGGTGGCTCGGAAGGACGGCAAGGTGGAACCACCGAAGGCAGCTGTCCAGGTATTTGGTTGCGATACCCCGATGGCGGCGCGGAAAGGTCTTTAACCGCTCATGCCGACTGTTCACGGTTTGAATGTGCAATTCACCACGGACACGTTCTCCGGCGGTCCGGTTGAGACTTTCATGGCTGACGCCCGTTTCTGCGGCGCAGGGCGGGTACCCGGTGCAGCCATCGGTCACCGGGAGAGCGTCCCCATCAAGACGTGGCTGCAGAACCGTTTTGAGATGTTCGGCTGTCACCGCAGGCAAGACAGCACTGATGGCGGTGCCTGATCGGCCGACCGCAACGAGGACCGGAACCTGCTCCTTCGACAATCCGCGTTTTGAGGTCTTTCCCCCGCGTTTGCGGGCTTTTCCGGAGAGATTACGGCCCCCTTTCCGGCTGTGCAGAAAGAACGTCCCGTCGGCTTCGACGATCCCGCACAGCTTGACCGCACCGACCGTTACAGCCTGAAGAAAGCGATGACGCCAACGAAAAGCTGTGGTGTCGGCCACCATACAACGCCCGTCGGACGCCTTTACCGTTTCGCCGTCGCGCAGGGAAGCTGCAAACTCTGCCCATCTGTCCCTGTGGCGCAAGCGGGCAAGCGGCGTCCCGGTCAGCGCGTTGAAGGTTTTGCGACAGCTTTTGCAAAAGAACCTCGTCAGGCCACTTGCATGGCCTCTGATGATCGCACCGCCCGAAGCGCAGTGCGGACAGATACGCCCCTCGCGAACAGTCGCCTCAAGGAGATCGATCACGCTTTCCAGCGACGAAACCCCGGCAACGAGCCGTCCGGTTTCAGCCCGTTGTTTCGATGAAAGGTTGTCGATCTCGTTAAGCCACACCAAAAAAGCCTGATGATCCATGTGCCGCACCCATAATTTTGTTCATGGTGTGTTCTATCACAGGTCGCCACGCATAATAAATGCTAATTGAGCCAAGACTTTTGAGCGTACAACATAGGTGATCATGCCCGCCTCCGGTGATCCCGCCAGCACATTCGTACGCGGCCCGGCACGGATGATCTGATCCAGTTGGGTCAGCCCGTCCTCCCCGGCCCCGACCACGCGCATCGCACCACCGGCCATGTCCCGGTCGGTCACGGCGCCGGGCATAACGTGCCACACGGCAGGATCAGACGGTGCCAATCGCACCCAGATCACCAGAGCAATGGCCGCCAGCAGAACAGCTGCCAAAACGTACAGTAGCCATTTCATGCCTCAGCCCTTTCGCCGGTTCCAACCCCAGATGCAGGCCAGTTCCATCGCCACATGCGCCCCGGCAATGGCGGTTGCACCGGTGGTATCATATTGCGGCGACACCTCGACGACATCACCCCCACCATATTGATCCCTGCCAGATCGCGCAGGATGATCGACGCCTGCCCGGTGGTCAGCCCGCCCCAGACCGGCGTGCCCGTGCCCGGCGCAAAGGCCGGATCCAGCCCGTCGATATCGAAGGTCAGATAGGTTTGATGATCGCCGAGGATGCGTTTGATCTTCTCAGCCGTTTTCACCGGTCCTTCCAGATGCACCTCACGCGCATCCCAGATGCACCTCACGCGCATCGATGATGTTGACACCCAACGGGTCGGCATTTGTAGTGCGAATGCCCACCTGAACCGACCGGGCCGGATCAACTAGCCCGTCTTTCATGGCCTTGTAGAACATCGTGCTATGATCAATCCGGTCCGGGTCATCATCGGGCCAGGTGTCGGTGTGGGCATCAAATTGCAACAGCGAAAGTGGCCCGAACTTCTCGGCGTAAGCCTTTAAGATTGGGTAGGAAATATAATGATCTCCACCAAGCGCGATGCTGGCCACACCGGCATCCAGAAGCCTCTTGATATGCGCGGTTAGCGCCGCCGGAAATTCAGACACACGGCCATAATCAAACGCCGCATCGCCATAATCGATGACGTTGAACTCGCTCATCATATCATAATCGCCCCAACCATAGGGCGCATCAAAGGCCTGAAGCGTGCTGGCTTCGCGGATGGCACGGGGGCCAAAGCGGGTGCCAGGCCGATTGGTCACGGCCTGATCAAACGGCACACCAGTGATGGCCAGATCAACGTCGCTTAAATCCTTAGTAGACCTGTTTCGCAACAGGGAGATTTCTGCCATTCCAGCTTCACCGAAGCAGTGGAGTTTGCCGGAATGGCCGTACTGAAAGTTTTACGAGCACGTCCAGAGTTGTTTTTCCGCCTTTCCGGAATACGTCCGGCGGATTTTGATGCTCCGGTTTGTCAGCTTCACCCGATTTGGCTTGCCAATGAAGCCGCGCGTTTGTCCCGAAAGAACAGACAACGGGCCATCGGGGGCGGCAGGAAGTATCGGCTGCAACTGGCGGAACAAATGCTTTTGTGCCTGATCCATTACCGCACATACGCCGGCCAGGCCTTTGTTGGCCTGCTTTTCGACATTTCCAGCCCTACAGTTTGCCGCCGCGTTCGCGCCATGACGACGGTGATGGCTGGCCATTTCGCCATGCCGGAGCGCAGGATCAAATTATCGACACAGGAAAGAAACGATCTTCTCTATCCTGTGATCGATGGTACCGAGCGCCCTGTTCAGCGCCCCGGGACGCCGTCAAGGCGCAAAGCCAGTTATTCAGGAAAGAAGAAACGCCATACAGCGTCGCACCGGATCATTACCGACGACAGGAAAAGGATCCTGGCCGTTGGTCCTGCACAGCCCGGGCGAAAGCACGACAGGCGGATATATGATGAAGCGCGCGTGGACAAGCCTCCCGGTGTGCCTGTCCCGGGCGATCCCGGTTATCCGGGAACGTCGCTGGAAGTCCCGCTCAAAGCCTCAAAGAACCATCCCCTTGCCAAAGAGCGGAAAAGCTGCAACACATGGCACGCAAAGCTGCGCATCGGCGCAGAGCATGGAATTTGCCGCATGAAAAAGTTCGGGATTTTTGCCGATACCCATCGCAATAATGGCCAGGCGGATATGATCGCAAGGAATGTAGCGGCCCTGGCAAACCTGAATTTGAAAACAGCCTGACCAAATGGGCAGGGATACCTCCGTTCAAAAATAACCGCCCTTATTGCCAATCGAGTCTAGTGTATTTGCGCCGCATGAAGGACAGCGCCCCGCCAAAGGTGGCCTCATTGCTGGAGCCCTTCATATCATCACGGGTAAAGGCCTCATCCACGTGGTCTTTTGCCGTTTCCATCCCCATTTTCTCTCTCCCTTATGTGACCGGTTGCGCCCGCTCTACCAGCCGCGCAAAGAACGAGGCACCAATCGGGGCAACCTCATCATTGAAATTGAACGCCTCGTGATGCAGCCCCGGCCCTTCGCCCTGTCCCAGAAACAGATATGCGCCCGGGCGGGCTTCCAGCATATAGGCGAAGTCCTCGGCCCCCATTTCAGCCGGGTAATCTGACGTCACCGCGTCGCCGACGATCTCCTGCGCCGTGCTGACCGCAAAATCCACCGAACTGGCGTGATTGACGGTGGGCGGATAACCCAGCTCAATCTCAAGCCGTGCCTCAACGCCATAGGCCGCCGCCTGCCCGTCAACGATTTCCTGCAACCGGTGAAACACCATCTGTTGCACACCCTTGTCAAAGGTGCGGATGGTGCCGTTGATATAGGCGGTTTCGGGGATCACGTTGTCAATCGTGCCGGTATGAATCTGCGTGACCGAGATCACCAGGTCATCTCTCTTAGATGCATTTCGGCTTTTAATTGTTTGAATAGCCTGCACAATTCCACAGGCCGCCACGACCGGGTCGGCGCATTCTTCGGGGAATGCCCCGTGCCCGCCGCGCCCGGTGATGTGGATATGCAGCGTGTCGGCGGCAGCCATGATCGGCCCCGGCGTGGTCATCAGGCGGCCTGCCTCGTGCCCCGGCAGCGTGTGCAGCGCATAGACCTGTTCGATGTCATACCGGTCCATGATGCCCTCTTCGACCATCACGCGCCCCCCGCCCGGGCCTTCCTCGGCAGGTTGGAAAATCAGCGCCACACGACCCTTGAAGTTACGCGTCTCGGCCAGATATTTTGCCGCACCCAGCAACATTGTGGTGTGCCCGTCATGACCGCAGGCGTGCATTTTTCCAGCATTCTCAGATGCATAAGGAACACCGGTTGCCTCCTCGATGGGCAGCGCATCCATATCCGCGCGCAACCCGATTGTGGGTCCTTCACTCTGCCCTTCGATCACCGCTACAACGCCACTTTGTGCAATCCCGGTCTCGATCTGGGTGATCCCGAACTCGCGCAGCCGGGCGACGACAAACGCCGCCGTCTCATGGCACTCAAACCCCAGTTCGGGGTGCGCATGCAAATGCTGACGCCAGCCTGCCATCTCGTCGGCAAACCCGGCAATGCGGTTGATCACGGCCATAGGCTGGACTCCGGTTAAAAGGCAGGTCAGGGTCCACTCAACCCCATTCATGGACGACGCGCAATGGCTGACGACACTCTGATCCATACCCCAAAAGGGGGCATGCCCCGCCTGATCGAGATTATGCGCCGCCTGCGCGATCCCGAGACCGGTTGTCCCTGGGATATCGAGCAGGATTTCGCGACCATCGCGCCCTACACGATCGAAGAAGCCTACGAGGTGGCCGATGCGATTGAGCGTGAAGCCTGGGACGAGTTGCGTGATGAGTTAGGCGACCTTTTGTTGCAGGCGGTGTTTCACGCACAAATGGCCGATGAAAAGAGCTTGTTTGATTTCAACGATGTGGCCGATGGGATCAGTGACAAGATGGTGGCCCGCCACCCGCATGTCTTTGGCACCGAAAGCCGTGATAAATCAGCCGAGCAACAGACCCGCGACTGGGAAACCGTGAAAGCAGCCGAGCGGGCGGCCAAGAACCAATCCGGCGTGCTGGACGGTGTCGCCGTCGGACTGCCCGCTTTGCTGCGTGCGGTTAAACTGCAAAAACGCGCCGCGCGGGTTGGGTTTGACTGGCCAGATGCCTCGCATGTGCTGGACAAGATCACCGAAGAAGCGGCCGAATTGACCGAAGCGGTTGACACGTTAACCCACGATAAGGTCGAGGAAGAGTTCGGCGATTTGCTATTCGTCATGGCCAATCTGGCGCGCCATATGGGGGTGGAGCCCGAGGCCGCCCTGCGCGGGGCCAATGCCAAATTCACACGGCGATTTCAACGGATTGAGGCGTTTCTGGCCGAGACCGGCAAAACGCCCGAGCAGTCGGATCTGGAAGAAATGGATGCACTCTGGGATTGCGCCAAGGCAGAAGAGCGCCAAACCGAATAACCCCGCATGGACATTTCTGATACGCGCATCCATGGTCCCCAAATGAACGCACGAAAGATCATCATTGATACCGATCCCGGTCAGGACGATGCTGTCGCAATTCTGTTGGCGATGGCCAGCCCGGATGAGATTGACCTCTTGGGCATCACCTGTGTGGCAGGCAACGTTCCGCTGCCACTGACAACCCGAAATGCGCGTATTATCTGCGAGTTAGCAGGTAAAATTGATATGCCTGTCTTTGCCGGCTGTGACCGTCTTTTGGGACGCGATCTGGTCACCGCCGAGCATGTGCATGGCAAGACCGGACTGGATGGTCCCAACCTGCCCGAACCGGTCATGCCCCTGCAAGATCAGCACGCGGTTGACTTCATCATTGACACGCTCCGTGCCGAACCATCAGGCACGGTAACGCTGTGCCCCATCGGGCCGCTCACCAACGTCGCAACCGCATTTAATACCGCACCGGATATTATTGATAAGGTTAAAGAAATCGTTCTGATGGGTGGCGCCTACTTTGAGGTTGGCAATGCCACCCCTGCGGCGGAGTTCAACATCTATGTCGACCCGCAGGCCGCCGACATTGTTTTCCGCTCGGGTGTACCGATCACCGTTCTGCCGCTGGATGTCACCCATAAAGCGCTGGTGACCAAACCACGCAATGATGCCTTCCGTGAGCTTGCCACCCCCGTGGGCATCGCCGTGGCGCAGATGACCGAGTTTTTTGAGCGTTATGACCGCGAGAAATACGGCTCCGAGGGGGCGCCCTTGCATGACCCTTGCGTGACCGCCTATTTGATCCGCCCCGATCTGTTCACAGGACGGCAGGTCAACGTACAGGTCGAAACCACCTCCGAGCTGACCATGGGCATGACCGTCGCCGATTGGTGGGGTGTGAGCGATCATGCACCCAACGCTTATTTCATTGGCGACCTGGACGCCGATGGTTTCTTTGACCTTCTGACCGAAAGGCTGGCCCGGCTATGACCGCCCTCAACCTTGCCAAACCCGAAGACCTTGAGCGCGTGATGCGTCTGGTGGGCGATTTCCACCAAGAGGAAGGCATCAACCAGGACGACCCGGTACGCCGCGCCGCGATCCTGCCCTTGCTGGAGGGTTCGCCCCATGGTGCGGTCTATCTGATCGGCCCGGCCCGCGCGCCGATTGGCTATGTCACCGTTAGTTTCGGCTGGTCGATTGAGCTGGGTGGCATGGATGGATTTATTGACGAGGTTTATATCCGCCCCGGTGTGCGTGGGCGTGGGATCGGCTCGGAGGTGCTGTTGTCATTGCCCAAGGCACTGGCCGGGGCCGGGTTGAAGGCCCTCATCTTGAGGTCGATCGCGAGGCCACCAAGACCCGGAGCCTCTATGAAAAGCTGCATTTTCAACCGCGCGAGCGATATATGCTGATGACGCGTACGTTGTAGAGGCGGTGCTTGGGGGCATCGTCAGGCCCTAGGGTGACGTTGGCGACTGAGCTTTCAGTGCACTTTGTATCTGCCCACATCAAGATTGTGGTTGTTTTCAGCGTTGGCGTTGGCGACTGAGCTTTCAGTGCACTTTGTATCTGCCAGGTCCGGGCGTTTGGGTCGATCCCAACTTCGGCTCCTCTATATCTATACAAGCATCTGCCTGTCGAACGTATAGGCAACATGCCGGAAGCTGGCACCGTCCGGTTGGCGCGAAGGAGTTTACCGAAGTTTGGCTCTACTCGCTGTGAGACAAAGCGCGTTTTATACCCGATTGGCGGGCGGAACAAATACGAGGCAAAAAAGGGAGAGGGATCATCACGATTTTGCCCAAGCTGAAAGGCTGGAGTTCGGGTGATCTAACCCAAAGATCTGGAAATCAGATCATCCCCTCCAAAGCCGCCCCAAGCGCTTTTTCGGTGTGTTTGTTGGTGACTGGAATGGAAAACAACGTCTCGCCCGCGCCGCGGCGCGCGGTCAGCAACTGATCTTTCAACGTCACCTCTGTAAGGCTGTCAAAGTTGTGACGGGTGACAACTGTCATTTGTCCGGACATACCTGCCCTCAGCATGCGCAACTCTCGTGCCTGAGTATCAATCTGGATTTCCGGGGCAACGCCGCGATCATCGACTGAACTGATAAACATCGCGCCCAGGCCCAACAGAACCAGCGAGATCAACAGTTTGATCAACTGCATCCCCGCATCGCCCTCACTCACCGGAACCAGCCACAGACCCAGGGCCGACACCACCAGAACCGCTCCCAGGAACACCCGACCACTGCGGTTGACGACACTGACCTCGCGCAGTGATTTCCGCAACGCCTGTACTTTTTCAAACTCGTGGGATGTCTCACTGATCACAGCCATAACAGCCCTCCCTTGCGTATTTTATCCTGTCCTTAACCATAATCCTGACAGGCAATCGCGACCACAATGGGGCACATCAGCGGAGATATTCTGACGACAGGTCGCCCATCGCCATTGCGCCCTTGCCTGTATGAACAATCCGTCGTATATGCCCGCTTCCTTCTGCAGTTTTTTATGAACCGCGCAGTCTCTCGTGGATGGGTCGCAGAAGGATTGGCCCGCCTTTGAAATGCGCCTTGATAGAAGTGGAGCAAACATGCCGCTTTATGAGCATGTGTTTATCTCGCGTCAGGACTTGTCCAACACGCAAGCCGAAGGGCTGATCGAACATTTTGGTACCGTGCTGTCCGACAATGGCGGCAAACTCGTTGAGCACGAGTATTGGGGTATCAAGACGATGGCCTACAAGATCAACAAGAACCGCAAGGGCCATTACGCCTACATCAAGACCGACGCGCCCTCTGAGGCCGTGCAGGAGATGGAACGCCTGATGCGCCTGCATGACGATGTGATGCGCGTGCTGA
This sequence comes from Roseovarius sp., assembly GCA_965207105.1. GTDB lineage: Bacteria > Pseudomonadota > Alphaproteobacteria > Rhodobacterales > Rhodobacteraceae > Roseovarius. The sequence continues at coordinate 230,981 of CBDBLS010000041.1, forward strand.
CCATCAAGGTCAACGAACATGTCGAAGGCCCTTCGGTTCAGATGCAAAAACGTGACGAACGTGGCGACCGCCGCGAACGTCGTTGATCCGCTTGAAGAAAGGACATTAAGTTATGGCTGCAAAACCATTTTTCCGCCGCCGCAAGGTCTGCCCCTTCTCGGGTGATAATGCGCCGAAGATCGACTATAAAGATACCAAGCTGCTGCAACGCTACATCTCTGAGCGTGGCAAAATCGTGCCCTCGCGCATCACCGCCGTCTCGGCCAAGAAACAACGCGAGCTGGCCCGGGCCATCAAACGCGCACGGTTCCTGGCCTTGCTGCCCTATGCTGTGAAGTAAGGAGTATCTGATATGCAAGTTATCCTTCTTGAACGTGTGGCCAAGCTGGGTCAGATGGGCGAAGTCGTCGATGTGAAGCCGGGCTATGCCCGCAACTTCCTGCTGCCTCAGGGCAAGGCTCTGTCGGCCTCTGAGCGCAACATCGCAGATTTCGATGCCCGCAAGGCGCAGCTGGAAGCCAACAACCTGGAAACCCGCGCAGAAGCGGAATCCATGGCCGCCAAACTCGATGGGCAGCAGTTCATCGTGATTCGTCAGGCCTCGGACGCTGGCGCGCTCTATGGCTCGGTTTCGACCCGTGACGCCGCCGAAGCGGCCACCGCCGAAGGCTTTACCGTTGATCGCAAGCAGGTCGCCCTGACCCGCCCGATCAAGGATCTGGGTCTGCATGACGTAAACGTTTCGTTGCACCCCGAAGTGGATGCCACCATCGTGCTGAACGTGGCGCGGTCTCAGGAAGAGGCCGAACTTCAGGCCTCGGGCAAATCCATTCAGGATGCCGCTGCCGAAGCCGAAGAAATCGCCGAGTTCGAAATCGCCGAGCTGTTTGACGACATTGGCGCCGCTGCCAGTGAAGACGATGATCTGACAGCAGACGTGGGCGATGAGGCCGATACAAGCGACGAGCAACCTAAAAACGACACCTGATCCTTTTCAGGTCTCAGTTTCAAGGTAACATTAGAGGGCTGCACATCTGGTATGTGCGGCCCTTTTTTATGTGACATAATTCGACAGCTCGATCCTAAATATGGTACACTCGCCTTACGGGAATAGATGCCGCGTACTCTCTACTTTTACAGTAGGGATTTTTCAGTTGGCAAATTAAGAGTCTGACTCAAAAGTTTATGTTTGAACAGAATGCCTTGCTATCCGCCTTGTCAAGAGACGAATACCGGCAACCAAAACCCATGCTACGGAACTTTCAACGGTTGCCTCCCGATCTTTTGCCAAACGACGGCAACGTCCCGGCCACGCGAATGTTCGCTCGACACCCCATCTTCGTGGTGGAAGAACGAACCCCTCGGCTTTGTCAGGGCGCTTGACAATCTCCAATGTCCATTTTCCCTGCAGGGCCAAAGCATCCCGAAGCTTTGGCCCTGCATATCCTGCGTCCGCAAAGATGTGCCCCAGCCGCGGGAAGCGGATGCGCAGTGCTTTGAGAACATCCACAGCACCATCCCGATCCTGTATATCGGCGGCGTGAACAAGGATCGGTAACAGGAAACCTTGCGTGTCTGTCACGATGTGACGCTTGCGCCCTTTGATCTTTTTGCCCGCATCAAAGCCTGAAATGCCGCCGCTTTCCGTTGTTTTTACGCTCTGGCTGTCAATAACGCCCGCAGTGGGGCTCGCCTCACGGCCCGACAATTCGCGCGCCGCCATCATTGACAGATGGTTGATCCGGTGTAACAGACCGTTGTCGCGCCAGTCGTAAAAACAGTTCTGCACAGTCGAGACCGCCGGGAAATCCCGCGGGATCATGCGCCACTGACATCCCGTGGTCGCCATATACATAATCGCGTTCACAACACGGCGCGGATTCGTCTTGCGAGGGCGACCACCTCGCTTCGCGGCAGGTAACAGGGGCCGAACAAGCGCCCATTCCTCCATAGCAGGGGAATCGCATGAGTTTCACGGCGCGAGGATTTGAAGCGGGAAGCGGTTGTTCCAGCCTGCCTTTTTCCGCATTCCTCCGAGGGAGTTCTCGCTTTTTGCTTTGTTGAGCAAATTCATTGCGATGTGCTTGATGACGGCGAAGTTGGCGGGTGCGTGATCTTTTCGTATCCGGCTGTCGTCATCGCGGAAGGTGACATCAAGCACCCGGTGGAGGCGGTTTTCAATTCCCCGGTGAGAGCGTACGGCATGGGCAAAGCGCGCGGCGTCTTTTGGCAGGGACGGGATGAAGTACCGCGTTTGCCGTGTCGTCTTCCCGCCACTTTCCCGAAGCGGGACGACGCGGCCAATGCTGACCAACCCCTCCCGATGGGGATGGCGCTTTTTCAACCGACCGATGGCGTCGCATTGGGTGTATGTGTAGTAATTCAGACTTGATCTGACAGTTGGCCGTTTTTCCGGCGGCGTCTGTCAGGCCAAGTTCAGTTCACTGACTTTTCCTTCCAGATCTGCTTGCCCTCAATCATGGTCTGGAACGGGGTTCCACCGCAACACATTTTGCCCTGATGAGTTCGTTCGGTATTATAGTGTCGCAGCCATTCATCCAGATCAGCCTGCAACTCCTCGATGGATTGATAGACCTTTTTGCGGAACGTGATCTGGTAAAACTCCTGCAGGATCGTCTTGTGAAACCGCTCGCAGATGCCGTTTGTCCGAGGCGATTTCACCTTGGTTTTGGTATGGTCGATGTCGTTAATTGCCAGGAAGAGCTGGAAGTCGTGTTTGTCGACACGCCCGCAATATTCCGTTCCGCGATCTGTCAGGATACGCAGCACTGGCAGGTCGTGCTCTTCGTAGAACGGCAGCACCCGGTCATTGAGCGGATCAGCCGCTGTGATCGGCGTCTTGGTGGTGTAGAGTTTGGCATGCGCCACCTTGCAACAGGTGTCCACATAAGTCTGCTGATAGACCCGCCCAACGCCCTTCAGGGTGCCGACGTAGAACGTGTCCTGTGAACCCGGATAGCCAGGGTGGGCAGTCTCGATCTCACCGCAGGCCTCATCATCCAGCTTCTTCTTTTCCAGTGCCTGCACTTGTGCCTCCGTCAGGATGCCGCCGTCAGCGGCCACTTTGGCCTCCAGTGCCTTGAGCCGGGTTTTGAAGTTTGCCAGATCATGGCGCAGCCAGATCGACCGGACCCCGGATGGCGATACAAACACCCCCGACTTGCGCAACTCGTTCGAGGTGCGGGCCTGGCCGTAAGCCGGGAAGTCGGTGGCGGATTTGATCACCGCCTGTTCGGTGGCGTCATCAACCCGGTTTGCCGGATTGGGTTTGCGCCGGGTGCGTTCGAACAGGGCTTCAACGCCGCCGTCCTCGACCGCAGATTTGTAACGGTAGAACGTGTCCCGGCTGTAGCCCATGACCTGGCAGGCCTTCGAGACATTACCCGGTTCCTCGGCCAGGTTCAGCAGGCCGGTTTTGTGTTTGATGATCTTGTCGGTAGTGTTCAACATGATGGTTTCCTCGTTTTGTGGTTGGTGTGCACCACCATCAAAACGGATAACCATCATCTCCTTCAAGAGATGTGCCGTCCCCTTCTCAGCTAGCTGAGAAGGGGACGGTGTCAGATAAAGTCAGAACTAATACACTTACTGCCACGAGCAAATCACCTCAGCCGATAGCCAACGTGAACGCTCGGCCGCTCTGGCCTTGCAGCAGGCTCTTACAGGAATGCTTCGTTCCCGCCGCAATTGCGACGCCTGACCCCCAAGCAGGATCGCGACGCCAACACGGCAGAACGAAGAAGGCCGCCCTTGGCAGGGGCGGCCTAATTCATTTACAGGACCCGAAAGGGTTCAGAAATCGTCCAGCGCCTCGACGGCTTTTTGCAGATCGTCCTTGCTGATCTCTTTCTCTTTCATCTTGGTCTGCTCAAAGGCATGGTCGATGACCTTGTCTTCAAAGATCGGTGCGCGCAGCTGTTGTTGCATGCCCGGGTTGCTTTGCACAAATTCAAAGAACTCACGCTCCTGGCCCGGATATTGACGCGCCTGTTCCATCACAGCCTGAGTCATCTCGGCATCTGACACTTCGATCTCGGCGTTCTTGCCCATATCGGCCAGCAACAACCCCAGGCGCACCCGGCGCTCGGCCAGCTTGGTGTGCTCGTCCGTGGTCTCGATCTCGGGGTGATCATGCCCTTCAACCTCGGGGTTGTCCTCATGCCATAGCTGATGCGCGATCTGCCTGGCTTCCATTTCGACCATGGTCGGCGGCAATTCAAAGCTGACCTGCTTGTCCAGCTCGTCCAGCAGGCCGCGCTTCATCACGGCGCGGGCCGCACCAGCGTATTCCGCTTCAAGCCGCTCACCGATCTGCGTCTTCAGGGAAGCCAGATCCTCAGCACCGAATTTGACGGCCAGATCATCGTTGATCTCGGCAGCAACCGGTTCTTTCACCGACTTCACGGTGCAGTCAAACACAGCCTCTTTGCCCGCCAGATGCTCGGCCTGGTATTCCTCGGGGAAGCTGACCGTGACGGCCTTTTCCTCATCGGCTTTCACACCGACAAGCTGCTCTTCAAAGCCGGGGATAAAGCTGTTCGAGCCCAGCACCAGCGGATAATCATCCGCCGCACCGCCCTCAAACGCCTCACCATCGACTTTGCCGAGAAAATCGATCACAACCTGATCGCCGTCCTTGGCTTTGCTGCCCTTGCGGCGATCTTTGAAATCCTGGCTGCTTTCGGCCAGATTTGCCAGCGCCTCGTCAACAGCCGCATCATCGGCCTTGACCACCAGCTTTTCCAGCTTGACCTTGCTCAGATCGATCTCGGGCACATCAGGCAGCGCCTCATAGCTCATCTCGATCTCAACGTCGTCGCCTTCTTTCCAATCTTCATTGGTCATCTTGACGGCGGGCTCGGCCGAGGGGCGTTCGCCGCTGGCCTCGAAATGCTGCGACATGGCACCATCAACGGCCTCTTGCATGGCTTCGCCCATGATCCGCTGACCAAGCTGCTTTTTCAACAGCGGCAGCGGCACCTTGCCTTTGCGAAAGCCCTTCATTTCAACTTCGGGCTGGGCCTCTTTCAGCTTTTCGACAACTTTGTCGTCCAGTTCCTTGGCGCTGAGGTTCATGGTGTAAGCGCGTTTCAGCCCTTCGTTCAGTGTCTCGGTGACCTGCATTGTCGTCCTCTCATATGCATTGGGCCGCAGAGGCGTCTGCGGCGGTCAAAATCAGAGGCCGTTCTAGGGTTGCAAGCGCGCCGATGCAAGTGGAGTCTGGGGCTATTTCAACCTCCGCCAGCAGGCATTACCATTAGAACGGTTGCCCTGATCAGGTATACGACCAATTGGCGGAACATTGCGCCTAATGCCGGTCTTTTTTGCTGCTGAATGTGAACAGATTGTCTCAATCTGGCAGGATTTCTCCAAATGCGGGACCCCATAGTCTGGCCTCCAGATGCCGCGCCTGATACTGCTGCCTTCGGTTTTGGGATGTGGATGAAACCACACTCCGGCGATTTTAGACGGAGGTTTGACACTGAATTGCAGTTCCGCTTTTGCCGCCCCGGAAAAACCTGCATCCGCGTAGCGGCTTGATCCAACCGAGCCGCCGAGGAACACGGCAGGGATCACTTAACCCGAATTATTCTTGAGGGGTTGGTGATGGTAGCGTAACCTTTTGGAAAGCTGTATTTTTATGCTGTCGATGCGAAAAAGCGCAGTTTTCAGGAGCCACACCTCACCATGAAGCGGTTTACCCCGGCCGCGCCGGTTTTGTCACCCGTGAATGGCAAGCCTGTGCCGCTCAATTTCGACGGCGCGGAGATGAGTTCCGATGCCGGCCTGGCGCTTTTGCGGGAGGTGGAACGCCGGCACGACATGGCGGGTCTTCTGTCGTCCTGCCTCACGGACCTGCGCGATCCCGGGAAGGTCAGGCATAGCCTGGAGGACATCATCCGTTTCCGGATCATGATGATTGCGGCGGGGTATGGGGATGGCAATGACGCCGCTGATCCGCGCCATGACCCGTCCTTCAGGATCGCGCCCGAGCGCAACCCGGAGACGGGTGCGGCGCTGTGCCCGCAGCCCACAATCCCGCGGATGGAAAACCTGCCCGACGTGCGTGATCCGATCCGGATGGCACGCAGCATGGTTCGTTTCCATTGCCAATCCTTTGCGCGTGTGCCCGGGCAGATCGTGCTGGACATCGACGACACTTTTGACGCGGTCCACGGGCACCGGCAGTTGCGCCTGTTCAACTCATACCATGATGAATATGGCTTCCAAGCCATCGTCGTCTTCGATGGTGATGGACGGTTGGCCGGGGCCTTGCCGCGCCCGGCGCGCCGCCCCGGGGGGGCGGAAAGCGCCGCACATCTGCGCCGCTTGATCCGGGAGATCCGCAAGCACTGGCCCAGGACCGGGATCCTGCCGCGCGCGGACAGCCATTATTGCGGGCCAGAGGTTCTGGACCTGTGTGACCGGCCGGGCCTGCGCCATGTCTTTGGCCTGAGCCGCAATGCGCGCCTTCAGGAGGAGGTTCAGGCGTTGGAGGCATCGACGGCAACCCGATATGCGCGCAATGCCGGCCAGAAGGTCAGACGGTTCAAAACATTCGCCTGTGCGGCTGGGTCCCGGTCAAAAGCCCGCCGCGTGGCAGCCCGTGTCGAGGTCAGTTCCCGGGGGCGGGACACTCGTTACATCGTGACCAATCCCGACGGCGGGCGTGGCAGGCATCTCTACGGGAAAATCTATTCTGCCCGTGGTCAGGCCGAGAACCACATCAAGGGATGGAAGACCCATCTCGCCTCGGACCGTACCTCCTGCACCAGGGCGTCAGCCAATCAGATGCGGCTTGTGCTGCATGGCTGTGCCTGTTGGATCTGGTGGACACTCCGGGCCGCTTGTCCAAAACGGTCCCGATGGCGGCATGCCCGGTTCGATACCCTGCGCCTGCATCCGGTCAGTCTCGCGGCAACCATCGTCGAGAAAAAAACCGGGATCGTGATGACATTGCCGGCTTCATGCCCGCGCAAGTCGCTGATCGGCCTGTTACCTGGGGCACTGCCGCCGCCTCACCCTGTCTGACGCTGATCAACACGCCCCGCCCACACAAAAAACCAACCGCCAAATTACCAAACCGCCAGACAGGAGCGCCCGATGCAAAATCAGGGCGAAGATCAACCATGCCGCCCCTGTACACGACAGTAGAGGTGGTTGAGGGCGCAAATCTGTGATTTTCATTGGGATTCTTCAAATTACGATGGAGCCTCCCATGATCCGAAAAGCAATCGACACCCTCTCGGCGAAACTATCCGACGGCTTGTCGCTGAACAATAGTCGCCTCGAAACACTCTGCCTCCCGGTGATTGGCATTGCCAGCGTTCGAACCGTCAATTTGAGCCACATTCGCGGTGAGATGCCGACGCAGGCCAAGGCTGAAAGCACCTGCCGTCGATTGCAGCGCTTTTTTCAGCGTGTCAACCTCGGGCAAGACTGGTCTGCCCCTCCTGTTGTTCGCATACCCGGGCTCTCCGGGAGCCGGCATCCGTGCCTTGATCGCACGAACCGGAAGATCGGGCGCAAGGAGATCAACCTGTTGGTTCCTGCCGTCGCCACGCGCCGCTATCGCGTGCCCCTGATCTGGACCGTGTCGGGCAAGGCCGGCAACAGCAACACCTGCGAGCGCATTGCACTGATGAAGCGCTGTCTGGATCTGTTCGGGTCCGGAAGCATCAGGTGCCTTCCGGCGGATCGTGGGTTTATCGGCCTTGATTGGTTGACTTTCCTGCATGAACAGGACGTTCCTTTCATCATCCGCGTGAAGTCGAACCGGTACGTGACAGGCGGGGATGGCGTCCGGCAAAGTCTGCGAACCTTGCCGCGCACCTGCCGTGGCCCGCGCACATTCACGGCCCACTTCAGGGCTGCCGGGGGCACTGCACCGTTTTGGCTGAACTTCGCAGCCAGGCGCATCAAGGGTAAGGAATTGCCTGTCGTTGTCGGCAACCAACCCGCCCATCACGCCCTGACCGTCTATCGCAAACGCCGGGCCATCGAATGCCTGTTCGCCGAAGCGAAGACAAAGGGCTTCAACCTGGAAGACACCCGTCTCCCGATCGCCGAAAAGTCGAGCTTGTTGGTCGGTCTCCCTGCCCTGGCCATGGCATGGGCTGCAAAGGTGGCATCCACCAGGCCCGGAACACGGAAACGGCCTCGAAAGTCTCATGGGCGATACGCCAAATCCATCTTCCGCATTGGTCTCGACGAAATCGGAAGGCTCCTGCGAACCCAGCCGGAACAAGCCTTCCGACACTGGCCCAAAATCAGGCAGAAAATCGCATGAGTCGTGTACAGGGCCATGCCGCATCAAATTGGAATGGTTGCCAACAAAGCATCAGATGCCAAAACAGGGCGCTCGTGAATTTTTGCGGTTAAACGCATTTTTCGCAATTGGGCGGAGCAGTTGCAGCCGTCTCTGTTTTGCATTGGTTCACAAACTGCGCCGCTGCGGGACATCCAGAAGTGCGCGCATAACATCACAGGCAAACTCCGGTCCCAACATTGTTATGAATAACTTTCATGGTCCGCGCTGTGGTCTGCAAAGGGGGCGATACGCTATGTACGTCGCTGTGAGAATGCATGAAGTCGAAAACCGGCCCTGAATGTGCCGCCGTGTGCCCTAGATAGGGACAACTGAGGAAGAGGAATCAGCTATGGTTGATGTCACTGTTGTCTACTGGCGCGATATCCCCGCACAGGTGATTGTGGGCAAGGGCCGTCGTGGCTTAAAAAAACAGCTGCCTGAGCGGTTTGAGCAGGCGATTGACCGGGCGGCGATGAAAACCGGCGCGGCGGGCACGGATGAATACCTGTCGGAATGGCGTAAGGCCGCCCCCTACCCTGTCGAGGGTGAGGCCGACGCGGTGGTCGAGGCCGAAGCGGCCCGGCTGGACGCTGAATACGATCAGGACCGGATCAAGGCGCTGATCGCAAATAATGGATGGGCCAATAGTGGTCAGTCATGAGCAATCGCTCTTTTTGGGAGGCCGCTATGGCTTTGTTGAATTTCCGCAAGCGTGAAAGCGCCGCTGACAAACCGGTAAATGGCAATGTCGAGGCATTCCTCAGGGGGTACTCGATCGAGGTGATGCCGCGCACCGCCGAAAAGGTCGAGAATTTCCGCGACCTGCTGCCCGAAGGCACGCGCGTTTACATCGCTCATATCGAAGGCACCCCGATCGAAGAGATGGTCGCCACGGCCAAACGTCTGGCCGATGACGGCTATCCTGTGATGCCCCACTTCCCGGCACGTATCATCAAGGATCAGGCCACCCTGGCCGATTGGATCGCGCGGTATCAGGGCGAAGCCGGCGTTGATCAGGCGCTGCTGCTGGCGGGCGGTGTCGCCAAGCCCCATGGTGACTACGACAGTTCGATGCAACTGCTGGAAAGCGGCGAATTTGGCAAGGCAGGTTTCAAACGCCTGCATGTGGCGGGTCACCCCGAAGGCAACCGCGACATTGATCCCGATGGCGGCACCCGTAACATCGACGAGGCCCTGCTCTGGAAACAGAAATTCTCGGAAACCTCTGACGCCAAAATGGCGCTGGCCACACAGTTCTCGTTTGATGCTCACCCGGTGATCAACTGGGCCAACAGCCTGCGCGCCGCCGAGATCGACCTGCCGGTTCATATCGGCATCGCGGGGGCCGGCCAAACTGCAAACGCTGATCAAATTCGCCATTGCCTGTGGTGTTGGACCCTCGCTGAAGGTGCTGCAACGCCGCGCGATGGATGTGTCCAAGCTGCTCTTGCCTTATGAGCCTGAGGAGATTGTCAAAGCGCTGGCAGATCACAAGGCCGAGAACCCCGATTTCAATATCGAGTCGGTGCATTTCTTCCCGCTGGGCGGGATCAAGACCAACGCCAACTGGGCGATTGAAAACGGCGGCGCCTCGGGCGTTCCCGCCAACGAAAGCGCTTCGGACCAGGTTTGACTCCCATTCAAGCCCGAAACGCATAAGTCGCTGAAACGTTGCACGCGTTTCCGGTTCAAGCGGTGTTTTTGCTTAAACTGGAAACGCTTCAAACAAGGATAAATGAATGACCCGCACCATTGTTGAGAGCAAAACCAAGACCGCCATCATCGGCTTTGATCACCCCTTCTGCGTGATTGGCGAGCGTATCAACCCCACGGGCCGCAAGAAACTGGCGGCCGAACTGGAAGCCGGGGATTTCTCAACCGTCGAGGCGGATGCGCTGGCACAGGTTGCGGCCGGGGCCACGGTTCTGGACGTGAATGCGGGCGTGGTTTACAACTCGAACCCCAACCCGAATGAAACCGAACCGCCATTGATGACCAGGATGATTGAGCTGGTTCAGGGGCTGGTGGATGTGCCGCTTTGCATCGACAGTTCGGTCCCCGCCGCGTTGGAAGCCGGGTTGCAAGCCTGTGAGGGCCGCCCGCTGCTGAACTCGGTCACCGGTGAAGAGGATCGTCTGGAATTTGTTCTGCCACTGGTGAAGAAGTACAACGTACCGGTTGTCGCTATTTCGAACGATGACACCGGCATCTCGGAAGACCCCGAAGTGCGCTTTGCCGTCGCCAAGAAAATCGTTGAACGGGCCGCAGATTTCGGCATCCCGGCGCATGACATCGTGGTGGACCCGCTGGTGATGCCAATCGGTGCGATGGGAACCGCGGGCCTGCAGGTCTTCACCCTGGTGCGCAAGCTGCGCGAAGAGCTGGGTGTGAACACCACCTGCGGGGCGTCCAACATCAGCTTTGGCCTGCCCAACCGTCACGGCATCAATAACGCCCTTCCTGCCCATGGCGATGGGCGCGGGCATGACGTCGGCGATTATGAACCCTGTGGCCCTGCCTGTGAAACAGCTGGACAAAGACGCAAAACGCGCCGCCGCTGAGGCTGCGGGTATCGTGATCCCCGAAGGCATGGACGACGAAACCTTCTGTCAGCTCTTTGGCCTTGGGTCCACCAAACCACGCGCGGGTAAGGAAATGGAAGCCATTCGCGCCGCCCAACTTCCTGACCGACAATGACCCCCCACGGCGCGGCCTGGATCCGCACCAATAAAGCGCCGTCTGCCGATGGCGAAGATGGCGGCCGCGGTGGCCGCTCGGGCGGAGGACGTCGTCGTCGCCGGGCATAATTTCTGAATGATATTAACAGGCCCCTGCATTCTGACGGATGTGGGGGCTTTTTCTTTGGCTGGCAGGGGGCTTAGGGCGTGGTGATTTTAAAGGTGACTTTGAAACCTTCCTCGAAGGCTGCAAGCTGCTCGGCGATGCTCTCCGCGTTGCTTTTGTCTTTGGCGATGCCTGACAGGGTGATCTGATGGGCGTCCATGATCAGCGTTCCATGTTGCAGTGAGGACAGTGTCTTGAGGCTGGTCCGGGCTGCGATCCACCACTCGGCATCGGCGGGAATCGCGGCAAAGTCGAGCGCCTCGGCTGTCACCGGAAACCCAAGGATGGCTGCCTGTGACGCTGGCCCGAGATCGTTCGGGATCTTGCCGCTGAGCGTGGCACGTTGAGCATCGAACACAAGCCGGAAGGCAAAGGGGCGGCCATCGTCCTGAAAGGTCAGATCCGTAGTGGCTCTGAACCCGGCGGGCAGGGTCTCCAACAAGGTCAGCACCTCGCGTTCGCGGGCCGGATCAAGGACCGTACCGCTAAACAACAACTGATCGCCTGTCAGCTCCAGTCGCCCCCGGGCGAACAATCTCAGGGCCTTGGCCCCCGTGATCGCCGCCGCCTGCCAGCTTTGCGGCGGCGGGTTGGGCGTAGTGATCAACTCGCCCTCGATCACTCTGGCCCCAAGTGCATCGCTCAGCATGTCCGTAGTCAGGCTCTCTGATCGTTTGCCCGACAGGATTGCCTCCGAGCCATCGAAGTCCAGCGCCAAACGCAAAGGTGTGCCATCGTCGATCAGAGTGATGTCCAGCGCCAGGTCGATCCCCTCCGGCAGTCCGGCCAAATGAGCGGCCAACCCGTCGGCGGCAGGCGGGTCTTGTACCAGCACGCTCAGAGCCAGAGTTGTTCCATCAAACTGCAAGGCGCCACTTTCGCTCATGCGCAGGCCCTCGGCCCCGATACTGGCCGCGTCCCACCAGGTCTGGCCGGGTGAGATACGGGCGATCTCAAGCTCGCCCGCCTCAAGTGGCGCGCCGATCAGGGCCGACAAAACCGGGGCAGACAGGCTGCGCGGCACCTTGCCAGCGGCTGTGCCAACACCCTCGGCTATCGTCAGAGTTAACCCAAAGGGCGCACCACTGTCCGCCAGTGTGATATCTGCAGAGACCTGCATCCCGGATGGCAGTCCATCGAGCGCGGCACTCACCGCATCATACGTCTCTTGCGACCAGGCATCGCCGGTCAGGGTCAGGCTGCGCCCGATCACGACCAGGTGGCCAGAATGTAAATGCTCAAGCGCGCCGAGCCCTTGTAACACCCCCTGCCCCCAATCCTCGAACGGAACAGGCAAGGACGAGGCGGCGATTTCTGTGCCCTCGGTGGCTGGCAATTGAGCGACAAGCTCGTTTGGTAGCTTGCCAGACAGGCTGGGCACACTGCCCTCGCTGCGGGCCGCGTTCAGGCGCAGGGGCGTGCCATCATCCAGTACTGCGATCTTGTGCGAAACAACGTAGCCCGGTGGCAAATCCTCGATCAGCAGCAGGGCGCGATCTTTGACGTCCGGGGTCAGCGCGTCACCCGTCAGGTGCAATGTCTGATCTTGCAGGTCAAGACTCCCGCGATCCAGCTGTAACAACGCCCTCAACGCGGCTGTCACAGCATCGAGCCAATGCGCGTCCGGTGCACCCGATGCAAGGGTCAGCGCGGCAACCCCCTCGCCGAAATCCTGGCGCAAAGCATGGCGTACCGCTTCGCTGGGCACCCCCCCGGAAAAGCTGATTTCGCCGCCAGCCTCACGCTGCGCACCAAAAACAAACGGCTCCATCGGGGCCAACAGCGTCACCTCAGAACGCAGTTTGGCGCGGCCTTCGATCTTGCGCAACTGGCCCAGAATATCGGCTTTCTCGGCCTCGCTGTTAGCGAGGCCCTGCAGGGTGATATCACGCCCCTCCACCACGGCGCGCACCCCGTGCACACTGTCTGCAGTGATCGCATCGGCCTGCGCGCGTATCCCGGCCTCGACCAAGGGTTCGTCAGATTCGAAATTGAACAGGCCCAAGGCAAACAGCGCCCCGATCAAAAGAAGCGCGCCGAAGAAATCTTCCATGGAATATGTGCGTCCGCGCTTCATCGTAATGCCGTTAAACACGCGAGGCCTGCCAAGGTAAACCCCCGTTTCAGCACAGCCCCTGATCGCGCGCAAGCATCGCGGCATGGGTGCGGTTGCGCGCGCCCAGCTTGCGCGAAAGCGTCTTGAGGTGCAGCTTGACCGTAACCTCCTGAATACTCAGGTCGCGGGCGATTTCCTTGTTGGATTTGCCCTCGCTGATGCCGCGCAACACATCCAGTTCGCGCGGGGTTAAGGCAATGCTGAGCTCCCCCTGTGTGGGGTCGGACAGAAACTCGATCGGCATATAGACGTCGCCAGCCAGCATTTCACGCACCGCCCCTACCATATCCAGCGGCGCAAGTGTCTTGGGCAGGAAGCCACCCGCACCATCGCGCAAGGCGCGGCGTGCCACGTCACGCGGGGCCGTGCCCGACAGGATGGCCACCGGGCAGTCCGCCAATTCTTGCATCCGCGTCAGGCCAGCCAACTGGTCCATGCCCGGCATCGAGTAATCCAGCAAAATCAGATCAAACGGGCCGAACGCCACATAATCATGACAGGCCTGGTCAAGACTGGGCGCACTGACCACCTGAAAACCGCCCTGATGACGCAGATAATCTGCCAGCGTTTCGCGCACCAGCGCGTGATCATCAGCCAATAGCAGTTTGGGCATCGACGATTTGGTCCTTTGGCCAGTCGAGGCATCCCCAATAGGAAACGCTACAATTAACGCGAAAAAGCCCCCTGGCCCCCTGTAGTGTGTGCCAGAGACATTTACAAAGAACAAGGCTCAATTAGCATTGATTATGCGTGGCGTGTTACAGGCAGGATGCCTGCGGCGGCGGCAAGTATCGCGCGCGGCGTTTGGTGGCTCGGAAGGACGGCAAGGTGGAACCACCGAAGGTAGCTGTCCAGGTATTTGGTTGCGATACCCCGATGGCGGCGCAGAAAGGTCTTTAACCGCTCATGCCGACTGTTCACGGTTTGAATGTGCAATTCACCACGGACACGTTCTCCGGCGGTCCGGTTGAGACTTTCATGGCTGACGCCCGTTTCTGCGGCGCAGGGCGGGTACCCGGTGCAGCCATCGGTCACCGGGAGAGCGTCCCCATCAAGACGTGGCTGCAGAACCGTTTTGAGATGTTCGGCTGTCACCGCAGGCAAGACAGCACTGATGGTGGTGCCTGATCGGTCGACTGCAACGAGGACCGGAACCTGCTCCTTCGACAATCCGCGTTTTGAGGCCTTTCCCCCGCGTTTGCGGGCTTTTCGAGAGAGATTACGCTCCCCTTTCCGGCTGCGCGGAAAGAACGTCTCGTCGGCTTCGACGATCCCGCACAGCTTGACCGCACCGACCGTTACAGCCTGAAGAAAGCGATGACGCCAACGAAAAGCTGTGGTGTCGGCCACCATACAACGCCCGTCGGACGCCTTTACCGTTTCGCCGTCGCGCAGGGAAGCTGCGAACCCTGCCCATCTGTCCCTGTGGCGCAAGCGGGCAGGCGGCGTCCCGGTCAGCGCGTTGAAGGTTTTGCGACAGCCTTTGCAAAAGAACCTCGTCAGGCCACTTGCATGGCCCCTGATGATCGCACCGCCCGAAGCACAGTGCGGACAGATACGCCCCTCGCGAACATTCGCCTCAGGGAGATCGATCACGCTTTCCAGCGACGAAACCCCGGCAACGAGCCGTCCGGTTTCAGCCCGTTGTTTCGATGAAAGGTCGTCGATCTCGTTGAGCCACACCCAAAAAGCTTGATGATCCATGTGCCGCACCCCATAATTTTGTTCATGGTGTGTTCTATTACAGGTTGGCACGCATAATCAATGCTAATTGAGCCAAGAACAAACACAGACCCTATCATACTGCTTTTCACCAGTTGAGGCCAGCGACCAGAAATGAATGCAGCATGACGCCAACCCAGATCGGCAGATGGCGGATCGGCCGCAGGGCGCAACTGATCCTGTTCACTGGTCTGTCCGGGCTGTTGCTGTTGGCCACGATCGTGCTGACCACACAAGTTTTCCTGCGGCTTGATGATTACCTGACCACCGAAAAAGACAGCCTGATCCAATCTATCTCGCGGCTTGAGGTTGAGCAGGTCAGATTGCATGAGGCCTTTCACACCTATCAACCCGGCGTTCCGGACAGTGTCGTTGCTGTGGATAAGCAGATGGCTGCGCTGATCCAACGGGCAGATGTTATCACCACCAATCCCGAATACCTGGGTCTTCTGGGGGATGCCGCCGCCGCGCCACTGGCACGGATTACCGATATTATTCAGGCTTTGGAGGCCCGGCTGGATGCCACTTCCAGGCAGCCTTTGAACAAACCGACCGCGTTAGAACGCCTGTCCACTGATCTTGGCGTCCCAATCGTCGAACTGCTTGATATCGCCATCACTGCCCACCAGCGTGCCACCGTGGTCGAACGTCGCGAACTGGAAAACCGCCTTTTGAGGGTCACCCTGCTGAGTGTCGCATTATTGCTGGCGCTGATGTCCTTGACCTTGCTGTTGTGGCAGCTTTACCGGCTTTATCGTCACCGCGCCCTGGAGAACCAGACGACGCTCAAACGTCTTGAGACGATCCTGAACACATCGCAGGATGCGGTGTTGGTGGTATGTCCGGACGGACGTGTCATCGACACCAATCGCGCCGCTGATGCCTTGTTTTTCGATGGCGGCGGGCCATCCGACTCCACGCGCATCGATCAGGTTCTCTTGCGCAAAGAGCCCAATGGCGTCGTCAATCGGGTCAGCGCCGAAATGCTGCACAAATCCTGTGAAGACGCACCTAACCTCTGCGCCAACGTGATCGCGCAGACGGCCAAAGGGACCCGCTTGCCGGTCGAGCTGTCCAATGATCGCGCCAGACGCGGCGACCAGACCGTAGTGATTTGCTTTATTCGCAACATTGCCCGGCGTATGGCGGATCAGGCCGAAGTTCTGGCCGCACGCGACACGGCGCTATCGGGCGAAAAGGCCAAGGCGCGGTTTCTGGGCATAATCAGCCACGAGATGCGCACTCCGCTGAACGGGCTATTGGGCACGCTTGACCTGTTACAGGATACCAGGCTGAGCAAAGAACAGGCCAAGCTGATCAGGATCATGCAAAGCTCGGGTCAAGCCTTGCTGACCCAGATCAACGACGCGTTGGATATCACCCAGGCCCAGCAAGGCGCGCTCAGCCTGAATAACGAGGTGTTTGACCTCGACAAACTGGTCAAGAAACTGCTGCGCGAACAGGGGCTGAGCGGCAATCTACGGGGCAATACGTTGCATCACGCCCCGCCCCCTGCCGAACCATTGGGCGTTGTCCGGGGGGGATCCCAATCGCGTGCATCAGGTGTTGTTGAATCTTATTAGAAATGCGATCAAATTCACCGAAAATGGTCATATCACGATTGAGGCCTGCCGCTGTGTTCCGGGCGCCCCTGAACTGGTGGAATTTCAGATCACCGATACCGGGATGGGCATCGACAAGGCCGATCATGCCCGCATCTTTGATGATTTTGTGCGGCTGGATAGCGGGTCCCACGCCACCGAAGGCTCGGGCCTTGGTCTGGGGATCGTGCGCCATCTGGTCGAGTTAATGGGCGGCGATCTGGGGCTGGATAGTGAAACAGGGCTGGGCAGCGTCTTTTGGGTGCGTCTGCCGCTGCCGCCGGCCACCGGGTCGGTTTTGCCCGCCCGCCCGGAACCGGCCCTGCCACATGTGGAGATGGATATCCTTATTGTCGAGGATAACCAGATCAACCGCACCGTTCTGGAAGAGATGTTGCGTCAGGACGGACACCACGTCTGGCAGGCCACCAATGGGGTCCAGGGCGTGGAGATCGCGACCGAACGGCGCTTTGATCTGATCCTGATGGATATCTCCATGCCGGTGATGGACGGGGCCGAAGCCGACCGGCGCATTCGTCAGGGAAATGGCGCCTCTTCCAGATCACGTATTCTGGCGCTCAGCGCCCATACCATGTCAACCTTACCCGACAGCCCGGGCATTGATGGCGTGCTGATGAAACCGCTACGCCGTGCCGACCTACGCGCCGCGTTGGCCGGAGCGCCCGTTGGCGTGGCAAATCCGATCGCGCCTCCAACCCTTGACACCCAAAGGTTAAGTGAATTGCGCACCAGCCTGAGCGACAACAGGATCAGTGATCTGTTGGATGGATTTCAGACCGAGGGTGACGCGTTATTCGTGGCGCTGCCAGACTCGCCACCGGGGGACCCTGCCTGGTTGATCGCGGACCTCCACCAGTTTGCAGGCCTTGCCGCCACGGTTGGCGCGATGCGTCTTCAAAAGGCCCTGGGGCTGGCCGAAACGGCGCTCCGTTCAGATGACCCTACACGCGTCCAAACCGCGCTCAGCACGCTGCCCGTGATCTGGGCGGAGACACAGGAGCGTCTTGTGAAGCAGCGCAAGACGGCCTGATCGCAAATCTGCTTTACATTCGATATTTTAGAATGTTTCCTTTGATGGTTTAGGCTTTGCCGCCCGAAGGGATGCCGCCATGAAGAGATCTCGACTCAGCCTGAAATGGCTTGAAGTGTTCCAACTGGCCGCGCGCAGCGGGTCGGTGCAGGAGGCCGCGCAAGAGGCCGCCCTGTCGATCAGCACCGTGTCGCATCACCTGCGCCAGCTTGAAACCACCCTTGACGTCAGCCTGTTTGATCACGGTCGCCGTCCTATGCGCCTGACTCCATCGGGGGCTGTGTTTCTGCGCCATGTCGATGAGGCACTGCAGATCCTGCGCCGTGCCGAGATCGAGGCGCAAAGCGGGCGGATGGCCGACACCCGCGCCCTGTCTTTGGCGGTGGTCGAGGATTTTGACAGTGAGATTGCCCCGGAACTGGCCCGCCTGCTGAGCACCGCCATGCCCAACTGTACCTTTCGCCACCTTACCCGGCCCAGCCACGAGACCCTGCAGATGCTGCGTGATCAGGATGTGGACATCGGCATTGCAGCACGACCCCGATTCGATCAGGGCGATCTGATCGAACACCCGGTGCTGCGCGATCCCTTCGTTCTGGCTGTGCCGACGATGGCCGAGGCGGATGCCCCCACATATCTTGACGGTCACAGCCCCCTGCCCTTGCTGCGCTATAGCCGCGATCAGATCATTGGTCGTCAGATTGAGGCGCATCTGCGTCGCCTGCGCTGCGAGTTGCCCAACCGGTTTGAGTTTGAAAGCAATCAGACGATCATGTCGATGGTCGCCGAAGGCGCGGGCTGGGCGATTACCACGCCCACCAATTACATCCGTGCCACACGGTTTCAGCGGCAGGTCAGCCTGTTGCCGTTCCCGGACAAGGGATTTGCGCGCTACCTGTCGGTTTTCACCACCGGTCTGCACCCCTCAGCCGCCGCCGAAGTGGTGGCCAGCACCCTGCGCCAACTGGTTCAGACCCGTGCGATTGACCCGGCGGTGGCGCGTATCCCCTGGTTGTCCGAGGTGTTTACATTGCTAAAGGATCGGCCAGAGTAGACCTCTTTATCCAGCGCGGCTCAACTACGCTATTCTGAAGGCGTCCCGGATCGCTGCCTCTTGCGCGGTACTCAGATACTCGGGGTGATGTTCGGCCAGAACACTGCGTGCCTTTTCATTGGCCACGGTCCAAGCATCGCGCGCGCCCTCATCCGCCCATGTCTTCGGGTTCTCACGATCCGCGAATTCGGGATAGACATAGTCTCGTTCCATCGCCGAAAACGTATGCTGCCCGCCCAGGAAATGCCCCTCACCCAGAACCGCCTCGCAAATCGCGTCAAAACCGAGGTTGTCTTCGGTCACCTCGACCCCGCGCAGCGCGCGATAGGTCATGGCGTGCATCTGATCATCCAGGATGAACGCCTCGAAACTGGCGCCCAGCAAGGACGCGGTCATGCCCGAGCTTTCATAGATCAGATTGCCCCCGGCCAGCCCGGCGGCGAGCGAGGTCATGCCCTTTTCCACGCCGTATTGCGCATCAATGGCCTTGGCGTCGGTCATGCTGGCCGCAACACCCGAGGGCAGCCCCAGCCAGTTCGACATCTGTGCCGAGGCTGCGTTCAGCAGCACGGTTTCTCCACCGCCCCCGGCAAAGGCCCCGGTGCGCAGATCAATCACCAATGGCCAGTTTGAAAACACCATCGGATGGCCCGGTTTGATGGCGTTGACCATCACCAGACTGGCCAGTGTCTCCGCCAAAGACTGCGCCAGAAACCCGGCCATGGTGGCGGGTGCCGTCGCCCCGGCCTGTGCAGCGGTGATGCAAGACAGAGGGATATTGTGCTTGAGACACTCAAAGGTCACATCCACCGCGTCCTCGCCATAGCGCATCGGCGAAATCACCGGGCTGATATGCGCCTTCACGAAGGGGCGTTTGGCGAATATGCCTTCGCCGCCAGCAGCGATATCAAACATCTGAATGATGGGATCAACATGTTCGGCCAGCGTAAAGGCCGTCGCGACCGGCTTGGTCGTGTTCTTCATCAGCGCATAGGCCGTGTTTACGTCCAGATCGAACGGATCTGCGACATCCGTGGCAATGCAGCAGCGGGTGAACCAACTGACATTGGTCAGCGTGTCCTGCAATCGGGTGAAATCATGCAGATCCTGCAGGGTTGAACTGCGGTAGAGCCCGCTGTCCAGATCAAGCGTCTGCACCGCAGCACCGCCGGTGCCGAAATGAACGGTCTTGCCGCCCACCTCAATCGAACGGTCCGGATCACGGCCATGAAAGGTAAAGGATTTCGGGGCCTTGGCGATCATGTCTTCCACCAGCGCCTTCGGGAAGCCATAGCGTCCGTTGCCCAGATCGCACGCGCCTTCTGCCAGTAAAATCTCTGCCAGACGCTCCGGCACCTCGCCCATCCCCAACTGATCCAGTAACCGCAAGGCAGTGGCATAGATCACCTGACAATCCGCCTCGCTGAGGGGGCGGTATTGCCCGCCCAATTGCCCGGGCGGCGCCGGATTGATCACAGGTGGGGCCGCGCGTTTGGCCAGGCGGTCTTTGCGCCCGGACCGGCGGGCTTTGCGGGGGGCTTCCGTATTCATCGAAATGGTCTCCGGCCAAAGGCATCATTTGGCAGGATCATGCGCCCTTCACCCCATGTTGGCGCAAGCGGAAAGCATCTCGGGCCACTTATTAAGATATCACATTCGACTATTTAGAAACTATCGCAATCTGATTGACCCAAAGGCCTCTCAGCCTGTCAGTGGGGCAAACCCTGACGGAGAGACCCGATGAAAAGCCAAACACGTTGTGTTGTGATCGGCGGCGGCATTGCCGGCTGCTCAACCCTGTATCACCTCACCCGGGAAGGTTGGAGCGACGTGGTTCTGGTGGAGCGCGACGAACTGACCAGCGGCACCACCTGGCATTCGGCAGCGCAGGTGACCAACTTCGGGATGACTCAGACGATGGTGGGCCTGAAAACCCATTCCATAAATCTTTACAAGGAATTGGCCGACGATCCTGAGTATCCGATCAACTATCATCACGGCGATGGCGGTATCCGCCTGGCCAATACCAAGGCACAGATGGAAGGCTATCGCCACTTCGCCTCGATGGCCCGGGGCATGGATGTGCATTTCGACGTGATCGATGCCGCAGAATGCGCCCGCCGCCACCCGCTGATCAGCACTGTAAAACGCGGAGCAATATTGGGCCACAGAAGCGGCTGCATATCGCAGTTGTAGCGGAGTAAAAGTCCGCCAGTTTGTGCCCTTCGTTTATTCGGAGGGCGGGAGATGTATTCTGTGGATATTTATAGTCGTGTGCGCCGTGCTTGTTTGAAGGACGGTATGTCTGGCCGAGAAGCGGCGCGGTTTTTCAACATGGCGTAATCAGGATCAGCACTCAGTTACCCCTGTTATTCTGGATGCACATGCAATTGAAAAGGAGACTGACCAATGGAATATTTTGCTGGTTTGGACGTGTCCATGGAAGAGACGCATATCTGCATTCTGGATCGTGAAGGGGCCCTTATTCGTGAAGGAAAAGCGAGCTCAACACCAAAAGCGATCGCTGACTTCCTCGCTTCTGGACCACCATGTGCCAAAGTTGTATTTGAAACGGGACGGATGGCACCAATGCTTTACCATGGGCTGACGGAGCTTGGTGTCCCGGTTGTTTGCATCGAGAGCAGGCAAGCATATCAGGCCCTTAAATCTCTGGCCGGCCACAAGACGGACCGCAATGATGCCCGCGGTTTGGCACACCTGGCGCGGACGGGATTCTACAAGCCGACCCATGTCAAATCACTGTCAGCGCACGCAATCCGGTCGCTGATCGCAGCCCGCAAGAAGCTGGTCGGACAGCGTGTGACGCTCGACAATCAGATCCGCGGTCTGGTCGTCGTCTTCGGCGTGCGGCTGCCACGAGCTTTGTCTCCGGCATTCAAAAACGCGGCGCTAAAAGTTAGCGATGGAGTGCCTGGCCTCCATGCCGCAATTTGCGGACTGTTCGCAGCACGCGAAGCAATCCTCGCGGCGGTTGCAGCCATTGATGGCGACATCAAAAAGATGACCCGCAAATCCGAAGTCTGCCAGCGCCTTATGACGGTACCAGGGGTCGGTCCGATCACAGCATTGGCCTTTGCCGCAGCAATTGATGATCCGTCGCGTTTCAGGAAATCGCGTGATGTGGGGGCGTATCTTGGACTGGTGCCGCGACGGCATCAATCTGGTGAAATCGACTACACGGGCAGCATCTCAAAGCGGGGCGACGTGCGCGTCAGAACGCTTCTCTATGAGGCCGCCAATGTGATGCTGACGCGGTATGCCGCTCCGCTCAAATTGAAGACATGGGCCCTCGCAATCGGTGCGCGCTCAACGATGAGAAAGGCCCGAGTGGCTCTGGCGCGTCGTCTGGCAATCATACTTCATGCCATTATGCGAGACAAAACTGACTTCCAGTCCGCGTAAGGCTTACGAGGCGACAACGAGGATTCCTAAATCAAAGTTCCCATCTGGGACGATGCCCGAGGGAGGGCGTGAGACACGGCGCCGATTCTGTAGCAACAGCCAAGACCAACGGTATGATTGCGGTTTCAACATTGCCGACCCACACCCAGCCAACCCCATCATGAACCTCAGAGTTCGAAGAGAACAAAGGCAACCTCTGACATCAAAAGCAGGAAACTCAGGAAACACGCATTGACAGATTAGAGAACAAAGATCGTAAGACGATCGCGAAGATGCTGCGCCATGAACTTCCGCCTGGGTATCGTCGGTCGGAAGCGCCCCGGCGGCCAACGCTTGATGGTTATGTTGGTGTGGTCGATGAGATACTGCGCACAGACAAAGCCCTGATCAAAAAGCAGCGACACACGGCCAAGCGCATCTTTGAACGGCTGCGCGATGAGCATGGATATGCCGGCAGCCTGACCACGGTGACCTATTACGTGCGCGAGCAAAAACGGCGCACCAAAGAGGTGTTTGTGCCGTTGTCGCATCGGCCGGGCCATGCGCAGGTTGATTTTGGTGAGACGCTGGGCGTGATCGGTGGCGTGGAATGCAAGATCCACTTCTTCGTGATGAGCTTGCCACATTCTGATGCGGTGTTTGTGAAGGGATATCCAGCTGAGACAACCGAGGCGTTTTGCGATGGCCATGTGTCCGCCTTTGCATTCTTTGGCGGCATTCCGCAATCCATTCTCTACGACAATACCAAGATCGCCGTGGCTCGGATACTCGGGGATAAGACGCGCATCCGCACACGTCGGTTTACGGAACTGCAGTCGCATTACTTGTTTGATGACAAGTTTGGCAGACCCGCGCGAGGGAACGATAAAGGCAACGTTGAGGGCATGGTTGGATACACCCGCCGCAACTTCATGGTTCCCGCACCTCGCTATGACAGCTTTGATGATCTGAACGCACATTTGGAAGAGAAGTGTTTAGCACGTCAGGACGATACGTTGCGGGGTCACACCCAAACCATAGGCGCACGCCTGATGTCGGATTTGGATGCTCTGATGGGATTGCCCGTCGCAGAATATGAAGCCTGCGATCACGTCAGCACGCGTGCAACGTCGATCTCAATGGTGCGCTATCGCAGCAATGATTACTCGGTGCCAGTAGCCTATGCGCACCACGATGTTCATGTGCGTGGGTTTGTGCATGAGGTTATCATCGGCTGCGGCAATGAGATTATTGCGCGGCACAAACGATCCTACACATCAGCGGATATGGTCTTTGACCCATTGCACTTTTTGCCCCTGCTTGAACAAAAGGTGGGTGCCCTGGATCAGGCCGCGCCTTTGCAGGGTCGGCATTTGCCAGATGTATTTGCCACGCTGCACCGACTGCTTGAAGCCAGAATGGGTAAGCCGGGCAAGCGAGAATACGTTCAAGTCTTGCGCCTTTTGGAGACCTTCGAAATGGATGTTGTGCAAGGCGCAATCCAGCAGGCAATAGATATGGGTGCAATTGGCTATGACGCCGTAAAACACCTTGTACTGTGTCGGGTTGAGAAGCGGCCACCACGATTGGATTTGGACTTCTATCCATACTTGCCCAAGGCCAATGTCGGCACAACACGCCCATCCAGTTACATGAGCTTGATGGGAAGGACCGCGGCATGACCGAAGCCCCTCGGATTCTTCTACGGCATCATTTTAAACAACTGCGACTGCCAACGTTCCAAGGCGAGTATGCCAAACAGGCGCAGCTCTGTGCTGCAGAGAACAAAGATCACATCCACTATCTGGCGCGGCTGTGTGAGATGGAATTGATCGACCGCGAACGCCGGATGATTGAACGGCGCATCAAAGCGGCGAAGTTCCCCAGCACCAAGAGCTTGGATAGCTTTGACTTCAAGATCATGCCAAGCTTGAACAAGCCCCTGACGATGGATCTGGCACGATGCGATTACGTTAATCGCAGGGAGAACATCATCGCGCTCGGCCCGTCAGGCACGGGCAAGACACACATCGCCCTGGGACTTGGGCTGGCTGCATGTCAAAGAGGACTGAAGGTGCGCTTCACAACGGCTGCGGCATTAGTCCATGATCTGATCGAGGCTCAAGATGAGCGGAGATTGCAGCGCCTTCAAAAGCAACTGACCAGCCAGAACCTGTTGATCATTGATGAACTGGGCTTCGTACCGCTCAGCAAATCTGGCGCAGAGCTGCTCTTCGAGGTCATATCCCAATGCTATGAACGCGGCTCCATCATCATAACCTCGAACCTGCCCTTCGATGAATGGACTGAAGTCTTTGGCTCTGAGCGGCTGACCGGTGCGCTACTCGATCGTTTAACCCATCACGTCCACATCCTCGAGATGAATGGCGAAAGCTATCGGCTCAAACACAGTCGCAACAACCGAAAATAACCAGCCCGCAATCACAGTCAGAATAATGCTGGCCTTATGGCCAGCATGCGCTTTGGCACGCTTCAGCTTTGTGACGAGCACGCGTGCAAAAGCGCCACAAAACATCAACCGAAGTGGCCCATTTTTACGCCGCGACATGGACCCATTTTACTCTGCGATTGACACTGGATGCTTGATCCACGGCGCTTCACCACTCATGGCAATGTCGAACTATGCGCGCTGAAGGCGGTAGAAGGACTATCAAAACGAATTCCGCTTTCACTTTCCCCATGAACATCGTCCCGCTGGCCGTCCCGGCAAGACCACGCCTCTGACGCCCGTGTTAGAGGCGGCAGGCGCGGAGTTTACCCTTGTGAACGGCTGGGAACGGGCTGAGTTATTCAAGCCCTCACCAGATTTTTACGAAGACTATTCTTTTAAATTCAACAATGTGTTTGACGTTGTTAAAGCGAAGTAAGCGCCGTTCAGAACAGCGTCGGGCTGGCCGAAGTCAACGGCTTCAACCGCTTTGAACTGACTGGCAGCGATGTGCATGATTTCCTCGACCGGATGATCTGTGGGACCATTCCGCGCAAACCGAGGCGGATTGGTTTGGGGTATCTGCCCAATCACCACGGGATGCTTAAAGGTGAAGCCACGGTAGCCAACCTGCCCGCGTCGGATCGGGGCCCGGATCGCGTCTGGTACGGCTCGGCGGCGGCGGCGGAATGGCACGACATGGACTGGTTGCAGATGCACCTGCGCGACGGTGAAGATGTGCAAATCCGTAGCCTCACCAATGATCAGACTATTCTTGTGCTGGCCGGGCCAAAAGCGCGCGATGTGTTGCAGGCGGTCAGCCGCGCGGATTGGTCGGGTGATACATTCCCATGGCTTTCGGCCCGTGAATGCTTTGTCGGCATTGCCCCTGCGACAGTCTTTTCTGTCAGCTTTTCCGGTGAGTTATCTTATGAAATTCATATTCCAAATGCGCATCTTTATAGCGCTTACCTGGCGCTGCGACAGGCCGGCGAGGCCCATGGGTTGACGCATTTCGGAGCCCGGGCAGTCGACTCGATGCGCATGGAAAAAGGATTCCTGCATTGGAAAGCCGATATTCTGACCGAGTTTGACCCGTTCGAGACCGGGCTGGACAGGTTCGTCAAACTGGACAAGTCTGATTTCATGGGCAAAGCCGCCCTGATAGAGCGCCACGCCAATGGCCCGACCAAACGCCTTGTCACGCTGGAGGTGCATAGCGATGTGGCCCCGGCCCATGGCGGCGCATCGGTGATGCTGGGCGGCCAGGTGGTGGGCACGGTAACCTCGGGCGATTATGGGCACCGGGTTGGCAAAAACCTCGCCTATGCGTTTGTGACCCCGGATCTCGCGGCAACCGGCACCACGCTTGAGATCGACATCATCGGCACCATGACTCCCGCACAGGTGATCGCGCCCTCGCCTTATGATCCGGGCATGACACTGCCAAGAGGGTGACACCAGAAAAGAACCAATTCTTCCTGACAGCGGTTTTATTGGTACCTTTCGCCAGAAAGTGGTATAGTCTACAAGACCCTACCGCTGATTGAGGATGTCATGAACACGCAGGCAAACAAGCCGCAGGCCGCCACGCCGCAGCCCATCGGGGCCACGGCCCAGATCGTGATCGATACGCTTTTTGCGCGCATCAAGGCCGAGGAGTATCCCATTGATACTCGTCTGCCATCAGAGCGCACGCTGGCGGCTGAGTTGGGCGTGGCCCGCAACACCGTGCGCGAGGCGCTGGACGTGCTTGAGGCGCAATCGGTGATCCGGCGCAGACCCGGCAGCGGCAGCTTTGTCACCTACCGCTCGTCCGGGCCCGCGCCCGGGACCGATCCGACATTGGCCGACGATACCAGCCCGCTGGATCACCTTGTGGTGCGCGGCATTCTTGAGCCCGAAATGGTGCGTCTGGCCGTGTTGAACATGACCCCAAGAATGCTGAACGCGCTGGCCGAAACCCTGTCCAAGATCGAGGCAATCCAGACTGATGTGGATGCGTTTATCACCTTGGAAGAGCAGTTGTTCACCCAAATCGCGGAAGGTACGGGCAACCCGCTTTTGGCATCCTGCTATCGTCTGACGATCGAGACATACCGTCAGAGTTTCCGCACTCAGCTACGCCGTCGTGCGTTGACGCCCAAACGGATTCAGGACCATCAGAAACGCTATAACACGCTGTTCAATGCGATCTCATCACGCGACGTCGCCTCGGCGGTCGAGTTCATAAAATTACATCTTATCGAAGAACAAAGCCTGCTGTTGCAGGATGATCAGACCGTCACCTGACGCGTACCCAGGGCCGGTGGTGCCTCGTGTCGGGCGACCCGTTGATCCCACATCTGTCCCAGATTTTGCATCTCGGCCTTTAACAGATCACTGTGGCGCGACAGCCAGTCTGGCACAGATCCGAAACTGACGATCCGCGCCTTGCCATCCTGTATCGTCACCACGGGCCAGTCGCCGATCAAGGCATTGTCTATGCCAAACATATCGCTGCCCCACCATTCAGCCGGACCAAAGGCATGCGTGACATGGCCCAGTTCCTTCATCGCCGCCAAAACCGAGCCTGTGTTGACCGATTCGGCCTTTTCTACGGCGGCGTGCCAGATATCGAGGATCGCGGCATATTCCCAACTGACCGCGCTCCAACTGCCCGGATAATCCGTTGTGTACGCTTCGTAAAACTCGTTCGGACGGTTGAAGAAAAACGTCTTTTCGCGCAACGCCGGGTCATCGAAATCGGGAAACTGAAAGGTGATGCCTTCCATGAACTGGATCGAGGTGCGTGCCGTCAACGCTTCGTATTGATCCAAGGTGCAGGACAGGATTTGACCCTTGAAGCCAGCCTTGTACGCATACTCGGTCATAGCATGCACCATCGGCGTGTAACTGGTACACCAGCACAGGACATCGGGGGTTTGATCCAACATCGGTTGCACAATCTGCGCCGGATCGCCCCCTTCGGCCGGGTATTGTACCTCTTTCACCACGTCCCAGCCCGCCGTCTTGAACGCAGCACGATAGGTGGCCAGCGAGGGCAGGCCCATGCCATCCTGCTGGCTGCACATCGCCACAGTCTTTAACGCCGGATTGCTGCGCGCCAACCAATCGACGCCAGTGACCACATAGATCGGGTGTACCTCGGAGGGCGCAATCAGATAGCGTGTGTCGGGCGACAGATCCGACGGCAGCAGAGTCGAGGTCAGCACCCTCTTGTCGGTCAGAAAATCGGCAACGGCGGCAAAGGCATCCCCGCCCAGCATCATCATCAACTTGATATCATGGGCCTGCACCAACTCGGTGGCACCTTTTAGCACCGTCTCAGCATCGTTTCCGCAATCAAAGGCATGGATGCGGATCGGATAGCGCCGCCCGCCGATCAACAGCCCGCCCGCCTGATTGAGCCAGCTTTCCCAGATCCGACAGCCATGCAGGCCCGGCAATCCCCAAGACTCCACCTGCCCCGACAAAGGCGCCAGAAATCCAATGTTCACCGTGTTGGTCATCCCCACGGACAAACGGGGCAAGGCGCCGCTGATCGCCAGACGATGGGCAAAGCTTGAGGCGTCGATCTTAATCTCTCCCGCAGATAGCAATTGACAGATTGGTTCGAATTTTGGCTTACTGGATAGAACCAATAAGACCAGTATCTAAATTTGGTCCACACCAATCAAGGGAGAAATTCAAAATGTCAAAGAAACGTGTCGCCGTGATCGGAGCGGGTCCGTCGGGTCTGGCGCAATTACGCGCCTTTCAATCCGCCAAGAAGAATGGCGAGGATATCCCCGAAGTGGTCTGCTATGAAAAGCAATCCGATTGGGGTGGACTGTGGAATTATACGTGGCGCACCGGAGTCGATGAAGATGGCGAACCCTGCCATTGCTCGATGTACCGCTACCTGTGGTCGAACGGCCCCAAGGAGGGTCTGGAATTCGCGGATTACACGTTTGACGAACATTTCGGCAAGGAAATCGCCAGCTTCCCCCCCCGCGCTGTGCTGTTTGATTACATCAAGGGCCGGGTCGAAAAGGCCGACGTGCGCGACTGGATCAAGTTCAACCATGTGGTCCGCGATGTGCGCTATGACGATGATACCGGCATGTTCACCGTTACCGCGCGTGATTCAAAGAACGACAAAGAAGAGATCGGCGAGTTTGATCATGTGATCGTCGCCTCGGGCCATTTCTCAACCCCAAATGTGCCCTATTACCCCGGCTTTGAAAGCTTCAACGGCCGCATCCTGCACGCCCATGATTTCCGCGACGCGCGCGAATTCATCGACAAGGACATCCTGATCCTCGGCACCTCATACTCTGCCGAAGATATTGGCAGCCAGTGCTGGAAATACGGCTGCAAATCAGTGACCGTGGCCCACCGCACGGCGCCCATGGGCTATAAATGGCCCGACAATTGGCAAGAGGTGCCCGCGCTGGTCAAGGTCGAGGGGCGCACCGCGCATTTCAAAGACGGCACCAGCAAGGATATCGACGCGATCATCCTGTGCACCGGCTATCGCCATCACTTCAATTTCCTGCCCGACGATCTGCGTCTGAAAACCGCCAACCGCCTGGCGGCCGCCGATCTCTACAAGGGCGTGGTTTGGACCAAGAACCCAAAGATGCTCTATCTGAGCATGCAGGACCAATGGTACACGTTCAACATGTTTGACGCGCAGGCTTGGTGGGCGCGCGATCATATCATGGGCAAGATCGCCCTGCCCTCGCAGGCCGAGATGGAGGCCGATCCGATCCGCCGTGAGGCCGAGGAAGACGCGATCGAGGATGATTATGGCGCGATTGCCTATCAGGGCGAGTACGTACTCGAATTGATCAGCGAAACGGATTATCCTAGTTTTGATGTCGAGGCCTCAAATCAAGCCTTCTACGAGTGGAAGAAGCACAAGAAGCAAGACATCATGGCCTTCCGCAACAACGGCTACACCTCACCGATGACCAAAAAGAAAGCACCGCCGCACCACACCCCGTGGAAAGACGCGCTGGATGACAGTCTGGAAAGCTATCTGCAGACCTGACAGGCCAAGGGGCGCAGCCACCCGTGACTGCGCCCCCGCTTCTTCTTGCCAAAAATATCCCCGCCGGAGGCATCTGCCTTAACAGATTGTGTCTCCGCTGGCGGTGATCATGCCGCGTTCAGCTTGCGCGGCTCAGGAGCACCACTCAAAGGCCGCCAACTGCCCGCGTCATAGCGGCTGTTGATCCGCCCTTCCCCGTCCATGGTGAACAAGGCCAGCCAGCCATTGTCAAACAAAGCGCGGACCTGCGGATGCGTGTCCAGAATGGTGCTGATCGCCTCGGCGGGCGCTTCAACAACCACCGACAGGCGCAGCGGTTCATGGCGCAGGGTATCGCCGTCATGCACCGACTGCCAGGGCAGCCCGGCGCGCAGCAGCCCGCCATTGCCTTCAACCACACCGATCCCGCCAGTGACGTTATGCAGCAGCTTGTTGCCCGCCCCAAACGCATCCGGCGCCAGCGCCGAGCCATTATATATATTGCAGCGAAATCCAGCTGGCCACCACGACCGGCGCGGTCAGGATCAGCTCAAGTACGCCAAAGCCTTCATCCGCCTGCCACTCGTAGTCATGCAGGAAGGCGCGCCCGCCCAGATCCTGGCCGGTGCTGCGGGACCGTGGCGCTGCGATAAACGCTGCACAGCCTGCCAGACCCCATTCGGGGCGCAGCTCTGACCAGTCCACCCCGCGCAAGGGCATGTCATCGGGCGTCCCGGCCGGGGGCAGCACCATCGCGCGTTCCATCCGTGCGCCGGTGGCCGCTTTGGCCAGCGCGATTTTCAGGCGGGCAATCGCCTGATCATGCGCGGCATCGGGTTGATCATCAAACAGGCGCACCTCATCCGTGACGGTGTCATGCAGCCCGGCGATGAAATGTGTGGTTTCGGGAACCTCGATGCCATGATCGCGCAGGCCGATCCGCACCTCCGGGTCATTCAGCAACCCGGCCAGCAGCCGGGCGTTCACATCCCCCGCATGACCGCCACAGGCCCCACATTGCAGCGCGCTGGCATGGGGTGCGTTGGCCACGGTCGAGCCGTGACCGTCGATCAGGACCAGCCCGGCAAACCCCTCGGTCAGCGACATGGCGCGCAAGATCGTATTGGCCGCGCCAATCTTGTCTTCCAGAGCCAGGTCCAGTCGCGGCGTAGGCTCGGCCTTTGCTTCGCGCTGGCTGGGCACCGAGTCGCGGATCAGCTTGCCCACATAGAGGGGGGCGGCGGCCTCGACAAAGGCAAAGGCCGACACGGCGGCCATTTTAAAGCGGCCCCAAGCACGGTGCGAGCGACGTTCCATCCGGCGGGAGAAATCGTCATTTGCAACGCTGTGCACCCGGGGCGACACACCGGGGTTCAGCAGGATCGGCGCGCGCGCCTCAACGATGTCCGAGGCTTCGGCGACATGTTCAATCGCCAGCCCGAAGAAGCCTGCAAAGCCGATAGTTTGCACGCCGGTATCGGCCTTTTCCAGTGCCCGGCGCAGGATTTCCGAGCGCACGTCGATGCAAAATGCGGCCTGAATAGCGGGCGTGTCAGTTTCTGTCTCAGCCGCGCCCCGCCCCTCATCAAAGCGTTCGGCCAGCGCCCGTTCCGCCGCGCGGTCAGCGGCCTCTTGCAAGGCTGCATCCAGACGATCATCATGGCTGGGCTCCAGCGGCGCGGCGAAGGCGTCATGGGTCTCGCGCCATGTGGCACCAATCTCGGCCTCGTAGCGTTTGTGCAGCAGCAGGTCCCAGGTCAGGCGAATGGTCAGCAACTCAAACGTCGCCTCATTACGTCCGCCATCGCGTTCGGCAATCCAGCCCATGTGACGGGCATATTGCGCCCAACCGCCCAGGCTCATCAGCAAGCGGTGAAAATAGAATTCGGCCGCTTCTCCGCTCAGGTTCAACTCACCACAAACGGCAGCAAACCCGGCGCGCGGATCGTCCGGCAGGGCCGCCACATCGCTGGCAAAACCGCTCAGCCCGGCAATGCCCCGTGTCAGATCGCGGCTGGCAAAGGCGCGCCAAGAGGCATAAAGCCCTTTATCAGGCGCGGGCCAAAAGGCCTGACCCTGATCGAAATGGGCCGCGGCCCAGGCACCGATCCGCTCGGCCATGAACTCGGGCCATGCGATGCCGCTGGCCGCTTGGGCCAGTTCGGAAATGTCGGGCAGTGCCCTGGGCTGAGGCGTCGATGCGCTAAGCGCGTCGCGCAGATCGTCACCGGTCAGCCCCGGTTCAGTCGCAGCGGCCACCTCAAGGTCGGCCTCGGTCAGACGGCCCTCGTCCCACATTTCACTCAGATCACTACGGTCCCGGAAGATCCGCAAACCAGCGACCCGGCCCAGACGGGCGGCGGTGACCGCGCGGCGTTCATAGGATTGACCAAGGAAAGGGTTTACCGCGACCGTGGCCGACAAGGGAAAGGCCGGGGGGATATGGGCGATGGCAGCGTCCGCGCGCGAGAACAGCTCAAGCGAGGGGCCGGTGAATTGAAGGGTCGGCATGGCCATGTCAGTTATCCTTTCAAGTTGGTGTCGATTGAGCGCCAGTGGCCGGTCATCCGGTCGGTCAACGCATTGAGGTAAAGACCGTTCATCAGGTGAACCCGCATCCCGGCCATTGCCGGATGCCCGGCCCAGAGCGGGAAGGTTGCTTGGGCCACAGCGGCCAGACCAAATCCACCCACAGACAGGGCGATCACCTTCCAGATCAGCCCATCCGGACTGGGCGGCGGTGGCAAGGTGCCTGCCGACAGATACGTCGCGCCAGTCTGCAAGGTGAAGTAGCCAACCGTTGCCGCACCCGACATCAGCGCAACCCGCCATGTCAGTGGCCAGGGGGCCATATCCGCCAGGCCTTGAGCGATCAGATAGGCCGCGCCAAAGATCAGGATCGCACCAAGGGCCACCGTCTGAGGAGGCTTGTCCAGGATGCCAAAGGCCAGACCGACGCCGCCATAGATCACGAGGGCCAAACCAAAGGCTCTGGCCACCGCGCGAAGATCAGGCACGGCCACCGGTCCGGGCCGACGGATCGAGGCAACTTGCTCGACAGCGCCGCCAGCGGCAAGGAAGGCATGCGCCTTGTACAGCGAATGCGCTACGATATGCAGCAGCGCCAGCGGGAACAGCGCCAGACCGCATTGCAGCACCATAAAGCCCATCTGCGCACAGGTGGACCATGCCAGCGCGGTTTTCACCGCAGGCTGGGTCAGCGCCACTGCTGCACCAACCAGCGCGCTGAAACCGCCGATCAGGGCCAATGTGGCCAGCACGCCGGGCATGGCCAGCAAGACATCGGCAAAGCGGATCAACAGGAAGCCGCCCGCGTTCACCACGCCCGCGTGCAGCAGGGCCGACACCGGTGCGGGCGCCTCCATCACTTCGGTCAGCCAGCCATGGGTCGGGATCAGAGCGGATTTAAAGATCGCCGCCACCGCCAGCAGGATCGCGGCCAACCACAGCAACGGCGGGATGTCTCCGGCGCGGGCGGCGGCGTTGATTTCGCCAATGCCAGCGGTGCCATAGCCCCAGACCAGCAGGCCCACGGCGCCGATAAGGGACAAGCTGCCAATCATGCTTGAGACGGATTTCTTCTTGGCGGCCCGTTGGGCGCGCGGGCGTTCGGGGTAAAACAGCAACAAGCGGTGCAGACCGACACCCACAGCCACCCAGGCCAGAACCAACTGGACCAGATTACCCGCCGTGACCAGCAGCAAGACACAGCCCAATGTCGTCGCCATGTCGGCCATGAATGGCCCCTGCCGCGCCTCGCCATCAAGAGCGGTGCGTGAAAACCGCAGCACGACCCATCCGACGAAAGACACGGTCAGCATCATCGCAAGCGAGACGATGTCGATCCTGACCGACAGGCCCAGACCGTAGACGTCTAAAACCGGGCTTGTGGTTGGACCCATCACGGCAAAGGTGATGGTTGAGATCAACCCAACCACCACCGCGCCAAGGGCCGCATATTCCGGCAAGCGCAACCGCGCCGAGGCACGCGGGACCGGACGCAGTGTCAGATAAAGGGCCACCAGAAAGAGGCCGAGTGGGGCAAGCAAGGGAAGAAGGGTCATTGGGCACAGCTCCTTGAATCGATTTCGAAGAGAGGTAACGCCTTCGCTAACTCAATAAAATTACATTGATTAGAGAAATTCGTTCTGTTTAATAGAACAATGTTGGAAATGAACTATCACCATTTGCGGTACTTTCGCGAGGTCGCACATGAGGGCAACCTGACCCGTGCAGCCGAGCGAATGAACTTGTCTCAATCTGCATTATCAACGCAAATCAAACAGTTAAAAGCACGCCTTGGCCATGACTTGTTTGAACGCGCGGGGCGCAAACTGGTGCTGACAGAGGCCGGAAAGATCGCTCTGGACCATGCTGATCAGATTTTTGGCACCGGGGCCGAATTGCTGGCGACGCTGGATCGCTCTGGCGAAATACGCCCGCCTTTGCGGGTTGGCGCGTTATCGACCTTGTCCCGGAACTTCCAACTCGCGTTTCTGCGCCCAATTCTGGCCGCCGGTGAGACCGATGTGATCCTGAAATCCGGGTCGGCGCGGGTGCTCTATGAGGCGTTGAAATCGCTCGCCCTCGACGTGGTGCTGACCACGGAGCCACCCCATTCCGAGGTCTATTCCGATTTCAGGGCCCACCGCATTGATGAACAGCCCGTCGGGGTTTATGGCCACCCTGCCCGGCTTGATTATCCAACACTGAAAGAGCTGCTGGCCAACCAACCGATCATCCTGCCGACCGAAAGCCCTATTCGGACCGGGTTTGAAAGCCTGGTCGCACGTTTGGGCATCACCCCGCGCATTTTGGCCGATGTGGATGATATGGCAATGGTGCGTCTGCTGGCGCGCGAAAATGCCGGGATCGCGATCGCGCCCTCGGTTGTTGTGCGTGACGAGGTGGCGGCGGGCCTATTGGCCGCGGCCCCTTTTGATCTGCGCATCGTTGAGAGCTTTTATGCCGTGACCGTACGGCGCAATTTCCCGCATCAATTGTTGGACGAGTTGCTGCCGGACTAGACAGATGCGGCGTTCGCACCGATCAACGCGGCGATGTCCTGTGCTGCGCGCAGGCCAGATTGGAACGCTCCACTACAGGTGCCTTGCCCTCCAATGCTGGTCGCCTCGCCGGCGAAGAACAACCGCTCATCCACCGATTGTCCCAAAGCCTTGCGCTGATGCGCCTGACCGGGTTGGGCACAGGCCCAGCTGCCGCGTGTCCAGGGTTCGCTGTTCCAGGCAGTCGGAATGGCGCGGGTGACATGTTTGCGAATGTCATTGCCAAAAATATCCGCCACCCGGTCGATGGCAAATTCCGTACAAGCCCGCGGCCCCTGTTTTTCCAGCCAGATACCCTGACGCCCGCCCATGAACACCATGGCAAGGTTCAGCCCCATCGGGCAGGCATTCACCTTCGCAAAATCACCATTGTCATTCCAGGTGCTGTAATATCCCCGGCCTTCGAGGCCAAAAACATCTGTGTCAAAATGCAGCCCGATCTTGTTCTCTGTTCCCATGGGCAGGCCATGAATGGCTTCGGTTTTCCACTCCGGTAAATCAGGCGCAAACCGGATCTCGCCCGAGGCAAGGATGCCTGTGGACACGGTGCTGAGCAGCACGCGCCCCTCAACCGTTCCCTTGGGAGTTTCAACGCGTACACCCTGCCCTGACCAGTCGATTGATACGGCCGGAGCATTCAGGGTGACGGGCACGTCTGCGCCCCAATCCGCCACCAGATTGCCATATCCGCGCAGCACCGGATAGCCCAGGCCACCAACAGCACTGTTGTTGTCAAAGGTCGAGATCATATCTGCATCCAACCCCCAGGAGGTGGAAATACCCCCCAGCAGCGGCGGGGCAAATTCGTGATCAATCTCGATGATGTCGCTCAGGGCGCTGTCGGCGTCGGCCTCGGCCGCTTTGCCCAGATTGGCATCCGTCTCTTCGTAATACCGCTGGCAAGCGGCACGTTCGGCTCTGGTCAGCATTGCACCATCGCGATGGAACAGAATCTTCTTGAGGCGAAACATCTCTTCGGTGTCTTTGCCAAGCGTGATACCAAGATCATCGGCAATGCTCGTAAAGGGATTATCCGCCCCTCCCACCAACCAGGAACAGCCCAAATCGAACCAGACCCCCGGTGCGATCTCTTCGGAGTAGGCGCGCCTGCCGATGCGGTGCGATCCTTCCAGAACCCGGCAGCTCAGGCCCAGGCGGGCCAGCTCCTTGGCCGCTGACAACCCCGCCGATTCGGCCCCGATGATGATAACGTCGTTTGAAATGCTCATCCCCTATCATACGATAATGCCCATAATTTGAGAACCCGCAAATCCTGCGATCCCCGCCAGAGCGCCGACCTGTAGCGGCTGCCTTCTGAAATATGGCCGAGCGACAGCCCACCGATGTAACATTACAACCATACCGCATAAACATACCTCGTTTAATACCGCTGTATGATTTGTGCTGAGCCCACCTCAGAGCCAATTGATTCTGGCCATCTCCACTAAAGCGGTCTGGCACTGCCCAGATTTAGATCATCATATGGTTGTCCGTAGCGCCGAAAATGCCAATTAGCGTTTGAGAGACATTGAATAACAGCCACTCCTTCTGTGCAGGCTACAACTCTATGGTAACGGAGCCCCAATGACATACGATGACACTCAATCAGAGAGCTACGATATCAGCTTTGCCTCCGCTGTTACGAAAAACCCCGAAGGATCATAGCCGAATGCGCATGACAGGCTCAAACCAGAGACCTGGCCCAAAATTCGCCCAAAATTCCAGATAGAATCTGGTGCCAAGATTTTCACAATCGGTTCGTGTTTTGCACGGAATATCGAAGAGCAACTGGAGCTGCTTGGGTTTGATGGCCCCTGTAGCGCCCTAGGGTTATTGAGACACTCGTGAAGCTTATGCGGCGGCCTGGATTTTGTCCATTGCGTCACATCTGAACTGGTTTGGCGAACGGTGTCCGTGCCGCTGGATCGGCCATTCTTCGTTGTAGTCCTCCTTGAACTTTTGCAGGGCGGCCTGGAGTTCCTCGATGGTGTCGAAAGTTCTGACCCGGAGCGGGTTTTCCTTCAGGGTTCGAATGAATCGCTCGGCGCGGCCGTTGCCTTCGGGAGCGCGGACAAAGGACGGCGAGGATTTCGCGCCCGGCCAGGCAATCCCGTTCTGGAAGTCGTGGCCGATGTACTGCGAGCCATAACACCTTCGGAATGATGCTGATTGAGAGGCTATGACCGCCTGCGCAGCCCGCCGGGCAATGGTCAACCGCGATGAAGACGGCAACCTGGCGACCTGTGCCAGGAACGGTCCCCGTCATATCCGTGCCCCACATCTCATCGATGTTGTCCGGGATGATCGTGCCGTCATGGGCACGGGGGCCATGGGCGGGCCCATGGCATGGCTTCGCACAAAGCCCGTTCTCCCGCATGAGCCGGAGCACCCGCGCCTTCGAGGTTCGAATGCCCTTGCAGCGCAGACGTGCCCGGATCTTGCGGTGGCCCTCGCCATGGAACCTGCTGTCAGTGATCACTTGTTTGATCCTCTCGACCAGATCAGCGGCAGACATCGGTCCCCGAGGACCAGGGCGGCGGCGCGGCGCGGGTTCCGCCGGAAGCGGGCGCAAGTCACGATACACGCTTGCGCGGCCCACTCCCCAGACCCGGCACACCCGGGAAACGCCGTAGGCTTTGCCCGTGGAGATCGAGATGACGGCACTCATCGTTTCGACCTCCGGCGCCCGAAAGGGTGGCCCGCCTCCATCTTCGCGATCCTCTCATACAGAAGTTCGTTATCCATGGTGATCTCACCCACCCTGGCCCGCAGACGGTCAATCCCCTCATCGCGCACGTCGCGCGGACGGGACTTCAGGTTTGATGACCCTCCTTCGGGAAATGCATCCCGCCAACCGCTGACATCCGCAGCTGTCGCACCAAACGAACGTGCGACCAATTCAACATCTTCGCCGCGAAGAACGCGCGGAACGGCCTCTTGCTTGCGTGTAGCCGTAAGTCTCCGGCGCCGGGCCGGAGCCGGATCCGCTGCGATATGTGAAGTCTCCGCAGCTCCGGATCCTTCGCGCTCAACCTTCCTTTGTTCCGTCATGATACACCTCAATCATCCCCTTGGGTCATGTCTTGAACGGTGTCTCAAAAAACTCTAGGGCGGGGGACCGATGGCTTTGTCAGGAGTATTGTCAGCAGATTGCGCAGCTCATATTTTGATTTTTCAGAAGAAAAGCTGCCAAATTTCGGCGACATCTTTGCACTTGTGAAAGATGAAAAACTGGCTGAAGCGCGGCCCCTTCTTGAAGTGCTGCTGGAACACGACCCAAGAGAAGCCCGGCACCATGCCCTTCTTGGTCTGATCTGTGATCTGGAGGGGGATTCCATAGGCTCTGAAAAGGCATTTCGGGAGGCAATAAAATGGGCACCTGAGCGTCGAATTTTTCACGTCAAGCTATCGGAACAACAGATCAAGAATGAAGATCTGGAAGGGGCCCAAGCGACTCTGGAAAGAGCAATTTCCCTCTCCGGTTCTCCTGGCGACACGTCCTGGCAGGTTGCCCCGCTTGATGGCGCTGAAATCAACTTTCGTCGTGGGCAAGTGCTGAAAAACCTAGGCCGTCCCGCAGAAGCTTTGGAATGCGTTAACTGCAAAAATTCACGAGCGCCCTGTTTTGGCACCTGATGCTTTGTTGGCAACCATTCCGATTTGATGCGGCATGGTTGATCTTCGCCCTGATTTTGCATCGGGCGCTCCTGTCTGGCGGTTTGGTAATTTGGCGGTTGGTTTTTTGTGTGGGCGGGGCGTGTTGATCAGCGTCAGACAGGGTGAGGCGGCGGCAGTGCCCCAGGCAACAGGCCGATCAGCGACTTGCGCGGGCATGAAGCCGGCAATGTCATCACGATCCCGGTTTTTTTCTCGACGATGGTTGCCGCGGGTTTGACCGGATGCAGGCGCAGGGTATCGAACCGGGCATGCCGCCATCGGGACCGTTTTGGACAAGCGGCCCGGAGTGTCCACCAGATCCAACAGGCACAGCCATGCAGCATAAGCCGCATCTGATTGGCTGACGCCCTGGTGCAGGAGGTACGGTCCGAGGCGAGATGGGTCTTCCATCCCTTGATGTGGTTCTCGGCCTGACCACGGGCAGAATAGATTTTCCCGTAGAGATGCCTGCCACGCCCGCCGTCGGGATTGGTCACGATGTAACGAGTGTCCCGCCCCCGGGAACTGACCTCGACACGGGCTGCCACGCGGCGGGCTTTTGACCGGGACCCAGCCGCACAGGCGAATGTTCTGAACCGTCTGACCTTCTGGCCGGCATTGCGCGCATATCGGGTTGCCGTCGATGCCTCCAACGCCTGAACCTCCTCCTGAAGGCGCGCATTGCGGCTCAGGCCAAAGACATGGCGCAGGCCCGGCCGGTCACACAGGTCCAGAACCTCTGGCCCGCAATAATGGCTGTCCGCGCGCGGCAGGATCCCGGTCCTGGGCCAGTGCTTGCGGGTCTCCCGGATCAAGCGGCGCAGATGTGCGGCGCTTTCCGCCCCCCCGGGGCGGCGCGCCGGGCGCGGCAAGGCCCCGGCCAACCGTCCATCACCATCGAAGACGACGATGGGTTGGAAGCCATATTCATCATGGTATGAGTTGAACAGGCGCAACTGCCGGTGCCCGTGGACCGCGTCAAAAGTGTCGTCGATGTCCAGCACGATCTGCCCGGGCACACGCGCAAAGGATTGGCGATGGAAACGAACCATGCTGCGTGCCATCCGGATCGGATCACGCACGTCGGGCAGGTTTTCCATCCGCGGGATTGTGGGCTGCGGGCACAGCGCCGCACCCGTCTCCGGGTTGCGCTCGGGCGCGATCCTGAAGGACGGGTCATGGCGCGGATCAGCGGCGTCATTGCCATCCCCATACCCCGCCGCAATCATCATGATCCGGAAACGGATGATGTCCTCCAGGCTATGCCTGACCTTCCCGGGATCGCGCAGGTCCGTGAGGCAGGACGACAGAAGACCCGCCATGTCGTGCCGGCGTTCCACCTCCCGCAAAAGCGCCAGGCCGGCATCGGAACTCATCTCCGCGCCGTCGAAATTGAGCGGCACAGGCTTGCCATTCACGGGTGACAAAACCGGCGCGGCCGGGGTAAACCGCTTCATGGTGAGGTGTGGCTCCTGAAAACTGCGCTTTTTCGCATCGACAGCAAAAATACAGCTTTCCAAAAGGTTACGCTACCATCACCAACCCCTCAAGAATAATTCGGGTTAGCTCGTTGAGAACGGCATGATAGTAGTGCGCCAAATGACCCAGCTCGTGCAGCAAGGTCCGGTAAAGAACGGTATTTCGAACCGCCGTCTCGACCAGCTCGGTTTGATAGTGTCGTTTACCTTCGACAAACAGATGACCATCCGCAACTAGGCGGTCAAACTCGGCGCGATCCTCCACAGTCAGTCGCTTCGACCACTTTAGAAGACGTCCCAGTTCCTGAGCTTCCAGGATGATCGCCGTTCCTTCATGTTTTCCAATCGTAGCAAAATAAAAGAGCGCGACCCCAAACAGGCTTTTGTTGTTTTTGCTTTCGAGTTGGCTGACGAAAAACAATAATATCCGGCAGGATGCATTTTTTGCCCAACACCGCCTTAAAGATTTTCATCACGTCAGGCGGCGTGCATCCATAGATGAACCCCTCGTGCGGAGGCTCATACAAAACCGTCAACCGGTGCTCGCCCAAAATCACGTCCTGATGTTGGACACTCTCAAGACGTTCATAATACCATGAAAAGCGACCATGTTCATCTTGGCAGCTTTCAGGAATTCGCATGTCGTTTGATTTGGAAACACCCGAACGGGCGGTTCCGATATTGCGATTGCGGCGTTCTGGTCGCCAAAACCCACTCACAGGAACACCCTCAGCTTGCGTTGCAGGCAGACCTTAAGTCCACAGACCAGATTTGCCCAATTGTTTTGGATCACCAATCGCGCTGGGTCGCAACGCGCCAAACCAGCCCAAAAGCCTGGGGTCAACTGCCGTAGACCGTGCCCCAGCGTTCGATCAGCTTTTGCTGCAAGGTCTTGGAACGCTTGTTCCAACTGCTCGACCCTTCCGGGCGTGCGCCGCTTTGACGATCAATGCGTCCGCGCAGCTTGTCATTCACCGTAAAGATCGCAAAGGCCAGTTCGGTTCCGTCAGGGGCAGTGATATACCCGGCCAGCGAGCTGACAAAGTAAAGTGTACCGGTCTTGGCCATCACCTTGATGGGATGGTTCTTGACAACATTGTTGCTGGCATCGCGCAGCCCAATCGGCTTGAGGATGGGTTTCAGCGCACCCTCGCGCGCCGCAGCCGCCAAGGCCCGCGCCATTGAGGCTGCCGGCACGCGCGAGGCCGCGCCGAGGCCAGAGTGGTCGACAAATTTCACACTTTGCATTCCCAGAGTACTGCGGGCCCATTTGCTCATTTCCTGACCGGATACGCGCAGCGACGTCGCCTTGGCCTTGCGGGCCACGCTGGTGGCCAGTCCGACACATTCAGCGGTGTGATTGTTGGAATACTTCAGCATATCGCGCAGGATATCGCGCAGTGGCGCACTTTGATGGCTGGCCAACGCGGTGCCGCCAGGGCGCGATTTCAGCGGTTTGCCCATCCGCAGGACAATCCCCTGCGAACGCGCGAAGGTCGCGAAGACCTCGGCGGCATAGGCCTCGGGCTTGCGCACCGGCAACCAGCGCGCGCCACCCTTGCCCAACGCCTTGCGCGCCACGCTCCATTCGTCATAGGCACTGCGGTCCTTATAGGTGTAAACCGGGCCTTCGCGCGGCGAGACCGAGATGCGCGCCACCTGCACCGCCGGGCGATACTTGGCCGAGCGCGCGTCCATCGTGGTGGTGTAGCCGTTGCTTCCGCGTTTCCATTCAAAATGGACCCGGTTGAAGTTCAGGTTCAGCCCCGAGATCGACGGGTTATAGGCCACATGGTCGGCCTGATCTGTGTCCACCTCGCGGACATATGGCAGGGTCCCGCCATAGGTGCGCAATTTGCCCTGCACCTCGCGCACACCTGCCGCCTTCAGCTTGGCCGCCAACCCGGCCAGCGCATCGGTATCCAGCGTCGGATCTCCCCCGCCTGCCAGAATCAGATCACCCTTCAACACCCCGTTGCTGACCGCCCCGGTGGCAATCAGGCGCGTGGCAAACCGGTGGGCCGCGCCCAGAGTGGCCAGCGCATAAAGCGCGGTCACAGCCTTGGTGACACTGGCGGGCGGCAGGCCCTTGGCACCTCCATGCTCTTCCAGCACCAGACCGGATTTCACATCCACCACGGAAAAGCCCACCTGCCCGCCCAGCTTGGCGTTCTGAATAAGGGCATCGGCCCCGGTGGCGGTGCGGCGCAGAAAGTCATCGGGGCGCGCTTGCGGACGCAATGATACTGAAGGCGCCCCGCCCCATGCCATGCTGCCCGCCCCGGAGGCGAGACCGGCCAAAAACAAACGTCGTGAAAACTGCTTTGTCATGACGCCACGATAGCCTCAGCCCGGACCATCAGACAATGCAGATTTCACAGACTTGACAGTCACATCCTCGTGCGTATCGCCCCAAGCTCCGCTGGCGCGCAGCACGGTCGAGGACAGATCCATCATCGGCACATTCACAAAACACCAGGCTGGCGCAGAGGCACGCCCCAGTAACACGCTGTGCCGCCCGGGCAGACGGGCGGATGCAAACACCTGTGCCGCCTTGGAGCGGCGCGCCGAAATACGCTTGCCCGGGCGGGCCAGAACGCCAACCGGCACCCGGTACATGATCTGTTGCCAGTCCTGCCATTGATCAAATTGCGCAAGATTATCTGCCCCCATCAGCCACACAAAGCGCAGATCCGGGCGCGCATGTTGCAGGGTCGCCAGCGTCTGAGCAGTGTAGCGTGTGCCCGCCTGCGCCTCGATATCGGTGATCTGAATGCGGGGATGGGAGATGAGACGGCGCGCAGCGGCGTTACGCCGATCCATCGGGGCAGGACCCTTTTCTTTCAAAGGGTTACCGGGACTAATCACCCACCAGACCCGATCCAGACCAAAGCGTTTGAGCGCTTCGCGGCTGATATGCACATGACCCGGGTGGGGCGGATCAAAAGACCCACCCAACAGCCCGATCACCTGACCGGGGCGCGCAAAAGGCAGCTTGTAGTGCGGCAAGGCCTAAAACCTTTGAAAATTTGATACTGTTTCTAGCCAGTTAGCCAGGGCTTGGCCACCGGATATTAAGACCCCCAGCGCGACATTGAGGGCCTAGGTAACGAGGTGAGCGCAGAGTTTTGTCAGAGCGCAGTATATTCACACGCAACACCCCGGATGTATCGGGGGCAGATGGGATGGATCGGGCCATGTTTGGCTTGATCCTGAACCGGGTGCGTGACGGCATCGTGTTGCAGGACATGCAGGCGCGAATCGAGTGGATCAATCCGGCCTGCGAGGCGATGTATGGCTGGAACCTTGAGGATATGCGTGGCCGCCGTCCGCTGGAATTTCTGATTCCCCCCGAAGACCGCCCACCATCGGATCAGATTGAGCAGTTCCGGTATGATCCGGAAAGTGCGCTGTTCCGCCAGTTCAAGATCTCTCAGCATATGCGCCGCGATGGCAGCCGGTTCTGGAACCAGCAAAGCTTTGCCCTGCTTGATCTGGGGCCAAAAGAGAGTGACAGGAAAGTGGTGATCACCTGCCGGGATGTCACCGATCAGGTCCATACCGAAACCGCGCTTCGGCAAGTGCAGGTCGATCTGGAACATGCTGCCCATCACGACGATCTGACCGGGCTTGGCAATCGCAAGAAACTGACCCGGTTCCTCGAAACGGCCAGCGCCAGGGCCAGGATCGCCCGGCACGAGATTGGCGTGCTGCAACTGGACATCGACAAGTTCAAGGATATCAATGACACGCTGGGACATGCCGCCGGCGACACCACATTGGTGCATATCGCACAGGCGCTGCGGTCCAATTGTGCACCTGACGATCTGGCCTGTCGCACCGGCGGGGATGAATTTCTGCTGATCTGCCCCGGTATTTCGTCGCGCGAGCAGCTGATCGCCCGGGCCAAAACCCTGCGCGCCGCCATTCAAAAGCCTCTGCAATGGACCTCACAGATCATCGAAGTGGACACTTCAATCGGTGCCAGCCTTCCGGAACGCCCCGGTACCAGCGGCG
Source organism: Roseovarius sp. (assembly GCA_965207105.1). Lineage (GTDB taxonomy): Bacteria > Pseudomonadota > Alphaproteobacteria > Rhodobacterales > Rhodobacteraceae > Roseovarius. Next base: position 274,808 of record CBDBLS010000041.1, read on the forward strand.
AAGAACTGATTCAAATGGCGGATCAGGCGCTTTATGCCGCCAAGGACAGCGGGCGCGGTCAGGTTATGTTTTCACGCCCCACATTGGACAGGTCCAGAAAAGCCAGATCCAGATGGCGCGCGACCTGCAGACCGCCGTGGCCAGGGAGCAGTTTGAAGTGCATCTGCAACCCCAGCTGAGCCTGTCCCAAAACCGCATCGTTGGCTGCGAAGCTTTGCTGCGCTGGAACCACCCCGAGCGCGGCCTGCTGCTGCCCGGGGATTTTCTGTGCCCGGCCGAACGTAACGGTGTGCTTGCCGAGATCGATTACATTTCGATGAACCGCGCGCTGGATGCCCTGGTGCATTTGCGCGATGCCGGGTTTGGCGACCTGCGCATGGCGATCAACGTTTCCAGTTCGATTCTGGCGGATGTGAATTATCCCGGCCTGCTGGATTGGGCCTTGCAGTCGCGCGGCCTTGCACCCGACGACATCTGTGTCGAAATCCTGGAAACCACGATATTTGAACGCGCTGGCCTGGATGTGACGACCGCGATCAACCGACTTAAGCGGTTGGGTGTGCGCGTGGCGCTGGACGATTTCGGCACGGGGTACGCCGGGCTGGCACATATGGCGGCATTCGATATTGACGCGATCAAGCTGGACCGCTCGATGATCAGCCAGCTTGAAACCGACCCGCGCAACCGCGCCGTGGTGCGTTCGATCATCCGACTCAGCGCACTGTTGGGGATGCAGGTGGTGGCCGAATGAACTTCGTCCCTGTTTCCGGACACTGGGGTACTTTACCCCTGTCCATGAAAGGGGCACGAAATGGGACACCATCGACGGAACTATACGGACGAGTATAAGGCAGCGGCGGTTGAGCGGGTTTATGAACCGGGCGCGACACAGGGCAGCGTTGCCAGGGAGCCTGGTATCACCGGCACACAGTTGAAGACCTGGCGGCTTGAGATCGAAGCGTTCGGCTCAGCTGAAGCCAGGCGGCGGCGGAAGGCGGATGCAGCGGAACCGGCCCGTCTTCGCAAGGAGAACAGGCGCCTGACAGAGGAAGTGGAGATTTTGCACAAAGCATCCGCTTTTTTCGCGACACGGGCGGTGAAACCATGACGAACAAGCGCAGATTCGTCACTGCCCATAAAGCTCGATACGCGGTTTCCACGCTTTGCAGGGTTCCGGCGATTTCCCGGGGCCGGTTTTATGGTTTCCCGGCCGACCAACCGGCGAGGGATCAGCGTAAAGCAGATCGAGACGTTCGAGATCCGGAACTGCCGCCCAGGATCAAGACTTTCTTCAAAGCCGGCAGGAAATGCTACGGATCAAAGCGGATCCATCAGGACCTGGTGGCCGATGGCGAAACCGTCTCCGAGCGGCGGGTGGCGCGGATCATGAAGGAAAACAAGGTGTCTCCACGCCTGAACAAGCGCCGCAAGCCCGTGACAACGGATAGCAATCACAAAATGAGCCCATCGCCAAACCTGTTGGAACAGGAGTTCCACCGCCTCACCCCCAATACGGTTTGGTTGGCCGATATCACCTGTATCGATACGGATGAAGGGTGGCTCTATCCGGCCGGCGTGAAAGACATGGCCACGCGGGAAATCGTTGGTTGGGCGATGGAGGATCACATGCGGGCCGAGCTTTGCTGTGATGCCCTGACGATGGCCCCGGGTCGCAGAGGCCCTGTTCCCGGTCTGATCCACCACTCCGACAGGGGGAGCCGGTACGCCGGTGGCGAGTATCGCAAGCTGATCGAAAAGGCAGGGATTGCGCAATCCATGAGCCGCAAGGGCGAGTGCCTGGACAATGCCCCGATGGAAAGCTTCTTTGCATCATTGAAAAAGGAGTTGGTTCACCGTCAAAGGTTCAAAACACGGGCGGAAGCCAAGGCTGCAATCTTCGAATATATCGAGGTCTTCCACAACCGTCAGCGCCGCCACTCCGCCATCGGATAGCAAACGCCGCAACAGGCGTTCAACAATATGACTTGGAAAATGGCCGCATAGGGTGTAATCGGCGGAGCAATACTCGGCCACGTGTAGCGGCGTCGTTGTGTTGTCGCGGGCGGCGTAAAAGTCGTCCACTTTTGCCCTTTCGTTTGATGGGAGGGCCGGGGGATTTTCACCGTGGAATTGTATTTGAAGGTGCGTCGGGCTCATTTTCAGGATGGGTTGAGCGGGCGTCGGATTGCCCGGGATTTTGGGATTGGCCGAGACAGTGTTGCGAAGATGTTGGCCTATTCGGAGCCACCGGGGTATCGGCGGACAGCGCCGATTAGGCGCCCGAAGCTGGATGCGTTCACCTGCCAGATCGACCAATGGCTTACTGAGGACAAAGCGCGTCCGCGCAAGCAGCGCCACACCGCAAAGCGTATCTTTGAGAGGCTGCGCGACGAGTGCGGCTTTGATGGCGGATACACAATCGTCAAAGACTGCGTCCGGGCCAGGAAGCGCTCTGGCAAAGAGATGTTCGTGCCGCTCAGCCATCCGCCCGGGCATGCGCAGGCGGATTTTGGTGAAGCGCCTGTCGTGATTGGCGGCGTTGAGCGGAAGGCGCACTTCTTCGCCTTTGATCTGCCGCAGAGCGATGCGTGTTTTATCCGGGCCTATCCTGCGGCAACCACCGAGGCCTGGCTGGATGGGCATGTGCATGCCTTTGCTTTCTTTGGGGCGGTTCCCCTGTCGATCCTCCATGACAATGACCGCTGCCTGGTGGCGCGGATCCTGCCGGACGGCACCCGGCAAAGAACCCAACGGTTCAGCGCAATGCTGTCGCATTATGTGGTCCGGGATCGCTACGGCCGTCCCGGCAAGGGGAACGACAAGGGAGCGGTCGAGGGGTTGGTCGGCTACGGGCGGCGCGACTTCATGGTGCCGATCCCGTCCTTTCCGGACCGGGATGCGTTCAACGCTCACCTGGAAGAGCAATGCCGCAAACGGCAGGACGATGTCCTGCGCGGACACAAGGCCAGCATCGGCGAACGGCTGCAAGCCGATCCGGCGGCAATGCAGGATTTGCCCGGCGCACCCTTCGAGGCCTGTGAGTTGCAAAGTGGCCAGGTCACATCGACATCGGTGGTGCGGTATCGCGGTAACGACTACTCGGTGCCGGTCGCATATGGCCACCGCGCGGTCTGGATCAAGGGCTTCGTGATCCGCGTCGTTATCGGTTGCGCCACTGAGGTGATCGCCGATCATCCCCGCTCTTATGACAGCGGTGACATGGTGTTCGACCCGCTGCATTACCTGCCGCTGATCGAGCGCAGGATCATGTCCTTCGATCAGGCTGCGCCCTTGCAGGGTTGGGAACTGCCTGACGCCTTCGCCACGCTCCGGCGCTTGCTGGAAGCCCGGCAGGGCAAGGCGGGCAAAAGGGAGTATGTCCAGGTCCTGCGCCTGTCGGAACGGTTCGAGCTGGAGGTGCTGCATCTTGCCGTCAAAGACGCCCTGCGAATGGGGGCGGTCAGCTTCGATGCGATCAAGCACCTCGTCCTGTGCCGCGTCGAGCGAAGGCCCCCGAGGTTGGATTTGGATGTCTATCCGTTCCTGCCCGGAACCAACATCGCCACCACCTCGGCTTCTTCCTGTATGAGCCTTCTGTCAGGAGGTGACGCATGACGGATGCACCCGAACTGCCGCTGACACACCACCTCAAGACTCTGCGCCTGCCCACCTTCCTGCGCGAGCATGACAAGCAAGCGCGCATTTGTGCGGCGGAAGGCCTGGATCATGTGCGCTATCCAGCCCGGCTGACCGAGCTGGAACCAATCGATCGGGAGAGGCGCATGGTCGAGCGCCGGATCAAGGCGGCAAAGTTTCCAACCGTCAAAAGCCTCGACAGCTTCGACTTTACGGCCATCCCCGGTCTGAACAAGATGATGGTGCTGGAACTGGCGCGCTGTGAATGGATCGAGCGCAGGGAGAACGTCATCGCGCTCGGCCCGTCGGGAACCGGCAAAACCCATGTCGCTCTCGGGTTGGGGCTGACCGCCTGCCAGAAAGGGTTGCCTGTCGCCTTCGTAACCGCCGCAGCTCTCGTGCACGGGATGATGGAGGCCCGCGACGAGAAACGCCTCCTGCAGCTTCAGCGCAAACTGGCCAAGGTCAAACTGCTGATCATCGACGAGCCGGGCTTCGTCCCCTTGAGCAAAACCGGCGCCGAGCTTCTGTTCGAGCTGATCTCTCAGCGCTGCGAGCGTGGCTCAACCCTGATCACATCGAACCTGCCCTTCGAGGAATGGACCGAGACATTCGGCACCGAACGCTTGACCGGCGCGCTCCCGGACCGGCTGACACATCACGTCAACATCCTCGAGATGAACGGCGAAAGCTACCGCCTCAATCAGAGCCGCGCACGTATTGCCAACCCTTCAACCTGACAACTGAACAATCGGCCTGACGGCCAATGCGCCTTGGAACGTGCTTGCTGATTGGTGGCCACACGCCCCAAGGCGCACTCCACAAACTGGCCGACTTTTGCTCCGCCCCAGTGGCCGGATTTTACTCCGCCGTTGACACAACATGTGCCAGGACAACCGCGTCCCATCGCAAGGCTACCGGTCAATGCGTCGTTGATTAAGCATATCTGGCAGAACCTCGTCCGGGTAATTGGAATGCAATTCCCACACATTTTCGCTCAGAAGGTCCAGCGGACGATACTTGGTGCCCGGCAACTGGCGCGTCCGCAAGGCCAGCACAATATCGGACATCACGGCAGGGTTCTCGCGAAAATAGGAATGCCCCGACCCGGCTCCTGGATCTTTGACAATCACGATACTGACATTGCCCGGATGAACCAACTTGGCAAATTGCTCGGATGACACCTCGCTGGCCCCTAAACTGCCAAGACGATCGAATTTGCCAATGATCCCCGACAATCTCAGTGCGCCATCATCTGGATTGACATAAATATTGATCTGTTCGAACCCATCAGAGAAACGCTCGGCCACCAGCCGTTGCTGGACAACCCCGACATCCAGATCCGCTGCGGCCAGCACCAGAATAGCTGTTTTCAGCGCAGCCTGCGGATCCCGCCCGCTGGCGCGCGCCTCGATGATCAGTTAGCGCAGCGCATCGGTCATCACCGCACTGCCCCGTGAATGGGCGACGATATCGATCCCGTGAATGGGCGACGATATCGATCTTGTCAATTTCGGGCACCGAGGCCAGCATCCGCAGGAATTCCTTAACGTGAAACACCGAGAACTCGCCCGCCTCAGAATCGCGGAAATACCCGGGCAACCCGTCATTTCCAGCGGGCCAGGAATAGCTGACAGGCAGGCTGCGTCGCCCCGCATAATGCCAGATATTGGCCAGGGTTCCGACGCCGTCGTTAAACTCGTTGTTAAAGCCGTGGATGTATACCAGCACCCGGTTCAGCCCGTGATTGCGCAATCGTGCGCCCAGTTCGTGGCGCATCACCCCGGTGCTGGCCCGGTACGCGTTGGCGGTCTCGGTCGTGGCCTGCAGCCGCCCCCGGCCTAGCCAAAGGGCAACGGTGTCGCCGGAAAGCGCGTAAATTCTTCCAGATAGACCGGGTCAAGCCGGGTCAGCGCCCTGGCGTCACCCTCATGGGTGCGCAAAATCAGCTCGTCCCATGTTTCAAGCCCGCCATACTCGACCAGGCTGACCCCGAACGCCATAGAGTGGCTGCGCCCACTGCCATAGCCTGACAAGTCGCCATCCGCGTCGATTTCAGCATTGCGATCCGTGACATAGAGGATTTCCGTCAGAGTACGGCGCAACCCTTTCGGCACATCCCCGGCCGGATAGATATCATCCGTCCCGGAGATAATAGAGGTTCGGTGCAGGTGCCAGAATGGTCGTTGTATTTATAGCCGCACCGCAGGCCGCAAGCCCCAAACTCAGCCAAAGCACAAAGACCAGCCGGGGCGAAGGCTTTCTCATTGATGCATCCGGACGCAGCCACAGAGCATTTCGGTGTTTGAAATCATGGGCTGTCCCGGTTACATGCATATCGGTTGAGATTTAAAAAGAAAGAAGCACAGCCATGGCCGCTTATCAATATGTCTATCACATGCAGGGCGTCTCCAAGACCTATCCTGGCGGCAAGAAATGCTTTGAAAATATCCATCTAAGCTTCCTTCCGGGCGTGAAGATCGGTGTGGTCGGGGTGAACGGTGCCGGTAAATCGACCCTGATGAAGATCATGGCCGGGCTGGACACAGATTTCACCGGCGAAGCCTGGGCAGCCGAGGGTGCCAAGGTCGGTTATCTGCCGCAGGAACCCAAGCTGGACGAGTCCCTCAGCGTGCGTGAAAACGTGATGCTGGGCGTGGCCGGCAAACAGGCCAAGCTGGACCGGTTCAACGAGTTGGCGATGAACTATTCCGATGAGACAGCCGATGAGATGGCCGAGTTGCAGGATCAGATCGACAGCGAGAACCTCTGGGATCTCGACAGTCAGATTGATGTCGCGATGGAGGCCCTGCGCTGCCCGCCCGATGACGCTGATGTCAAAACCCTGTCGGGCGGTGAGGCGCGCCGCGTGGCCCTGTGCAAACTGCTGCTGGAAGCGCCCGAGATGCTGCTGCTTGATGAACCAACCAACCATCTGGATGCCGAGACAATCGCCTGGCTGCAACAGCATCTTATTGATTACAAAGGTACAATCCTGATCGTCACCCATGACCGCTATTTCCTGGATGATATCACGAGCTGGATTCTGGAACTGGACCGCGGCAAGGGTATTCCTTACGAGGGCAACTATTCCGCCTGGCTGGAGCAAAAGGCCAAACGGCTGGAGCATGAAGCCAAGGACGACAAATCCAAGCAGAAGACGCTGGAACGCGAGTTGGAATGGATGCGTCAGGGCCAAAAGGCTCGTCAGGCCAAGCAGAAGGCCCGGATCAACACCTATAACGAATTGGCCAACCAGTCCGAGCGCGAGAAAATCGCCCGGACCCAAATCGTCATTCCCAATGGCCCGCGCCTTGGCAGCAAGGTGATCGAGGTGAACGGTCTGAAAAAGCACATGGGCGACAAGCTGTTGATCGAGGATCTGGATTTCTCGCTGCCCCCCGGCGGGATCGTGGGGGTCATCGGCCCCAACGGCGCGGGTAAATCGACGTTGTTCAAAATGCTGACAGGGCAGGAAACCCCCGATGCGGGAACCATCGAATATGGTGACACGGTTGATCTGTCCTATGTCGATCAGTCGCGCGATGACCTGAAAGATGGCGACACCGTGTGGGAGGCGATCACCGGCGGGGCCGAGATCATCCAGTTGGGCGATGCGCAGGTGAACAGCCGCGCTTATTGCTCGTCCTTCAATTTCAAAGGCGGGGATCAGCAGAAGAAAGTCTCGCTGCTGTCGGGCGGTGAACGCAACCGCGTGCACATGGCCCGGCTGCTGAAAGAGGGCGGCAACGTGCTGCTGCTTGATGAGCCGACCAACGATCTGGACGTCGAAACCCTGCGCGCACTGGAAGACGCCCTAGTCGACTTCGCCGGCTGCGCCGTTGTGATCTCACACGACCGGTTCTTCCTCGATCGCATCTGCACCCATATTCTGGCCTTCGAAGGCGAGGCGCATGTGGAGTGGTTCGAGGGCAACTTCGAGGATTACGAGGAAGACAAGAAGCGGCGATTGGGGGCCGATGCTTTGGAGCCAAAGCGGTTGAAGCATAAGAAGTTTGTGCGGTGATTCCGACAGGGGAATGTCCGAAGCTCTGTGTATGGGGTTTGGCCCATGCGGTTAAAACGGGTCATCTGTTGAACCGTTCCGGGTATAGGATAGCGAACCGGTTTCGTGCCGCAACCCATTCTCTGACACATCGACCGGATTTTTCGAAGTTGCGGATGGCCAGATAGATCAGCTTTGTTGCAGCATCGTCGGTTGGAAGGCCGCCGCGGGTTTTGGTAGTTTTCCGGATGACCCGGTTCAGGCTTTCTATGGCGTTGGTGGTATAGATGATCTTGCGCACATCCGGGGGGAAGGCGAAGAACGGGATCACCTCCTGCCATGCCCGCCGCCAGCCCGGGGCGATCGAGGGGTATTTTTGGCCCCATTCATCCTCGAAAGCATCAAGGGCTTTGGCGGCCTCCCCGTCGTTTAAGACCTGATAAATCTGCTTCAGGCTTCTGGCCCCTTCCTTGCGATCTTTCCAGCCGCAGAAGTTCAATGAATGGCGCACCGGATGTACAATACATGTTTGCACGGTGGTATCTGGATAGGCCGCGTTGACAGCGTCGGGGAAACCCTTGAGGCCATCCACAACGGCGATCAGGATGTCCTCCAGCCCCCGGTTTTTGAGATTGCTCATAATGGACAGCCAGAATTTGGCCCCTTCATTGGCGGCAATCCACAGGCCCGGAACCTCACGCTCACCATCAGGGGTGACGCCCAGGGCCACGTATACGGCCCTGTTCTTGACCTGACGGCTCTCGGCATCGCGGATTTCAACACGTAGGGCATCAAGGAAAACGATCGGGTAAACCGGCTCCAAAGCCCGGTTTTGCCAGTCCGGGACCTCCTCCAGAACAGCATCGGCGACACGGCTGATCAGGTCGGCAGAGACCCGTAACCCATAGACTTCCTCAAGGTGGCTGCTGATATCACGGGTTGATAAACCAGCTGCGTAAAGCCCGGTAGTCTTGTCATCCATCCCGTCGATCCGGGTCTGGCCTTTCTGGATAAGTTCCGGCTCAAAACTGCCGTCACGGTCACGTGGGATATCAATCGGCACCGCCCCGTCATTGCCCTTCAGCACCTTGCGCGTCGCTCCGTTGCGCCGGTTGGTCTGCTGGCTGGCAGGTTCACCGTGTGGTTCATAGCCCGGATGCTCGGTCAACTCAGCCCCCAACATCCGCTCCATCGGCCGGACCTTACAGCTCTTTCATCAGACCCTTGTCGCCAAGTAAATCTTTGGGTCGCTCAACACCGCTAGGCAGCTCGCCCGGTAGTTCCTTGGAAATCGTCATTATCGTCATGCTCCTTCAGTTTGGAAGCATGGACCGAATTACTCATACACAGAAGACAGGACACTCTCTATTCAGAAAGCCCGATGACACTCACAGGGTTGCCGTCAGCAAGAAAAAAAGCTCTTTGTTCATCAAGTATACACAGAGTCCTCGAGCACCCGACTTTTGACGGGTTGACGTCTGACCGTAGAACGATTCAGCTAGCCGCATGATCCGTCCCAACTTTCTTTCTCCCACGGAGCGCCTTGAGCTTGAGTCCTGTGTGCGCAGTCAACGCGAAGATCATGGGATTGCACGGCGTGCAAATGCGCTCCTTTTGCTGGATGACGGGAAGTCCTGTCAAGTAATCGCGGAATTTCTATATTTGGACGACGACACCATTCGTGGCTGGCACAAAACCTACCGTGAAAGCGGCTGGGACGCGCTTGCCGCCGATGGCTGGAAAGGGGGTCAATCTCGTATGGCCCCAGATCAAGAGGCTGCATTATGCGATTGGCTGAACGGTCGCTTCTGCCGTTCGACAGTTGAGATAAGAGCCCATATTTCAACAGAATTTGGCCTGCGCTACTCGCATTCTGGCTGCATCAAGCTTCTTGCCCGGCTCGGGTTTGAGTATCGCAAACCCAAGGCCCTGCCACGGGGTGTATCTGTCGAGAAACAGGCCAGCTTCATTACGATGTACGAGCGGTTGATGACCGAGCTTGGCGCTGATGAAGCCGTTTATTTCGCTGATGCCGTCCACCCAGAATATCAGACAAAGCCTGCATATGGCTGGGTGAAGGCAGGCTCAAACCCCGCAGTCCCGACCACTGCTGGGCGAGGCCGTGTGAATATCCATGGCGGGCTCAACCTTGAAACCTTCGACGCGCCCTTTGTCGAGCCAACCACCGTCGACGGTGTCAGTGCCACGCAGCTTCTAGCCAAGATTGAAACGCGCAACCCCGACAAGCGATTAATCCACGTCATCTGGGACAACGCGCCCTATCACAAAGGGCCGGATGTCAGGGCGTTTCTCGCAAGGCCAGATTGCCGCATCCACCTTATCCAGTTGCCGCCATACTGCCCGCACCTGAACCCCATTGAACGATTATGGGCTGTCATGCACCAGTTCGTGACGCACAATCATCATTACCCAACCCAAAAACAGTTTGCGAATGCAATCCTGAAGTTCTTCCGCGTAACCATACCAAACGAGTGGAAAACATTCCGAAGCCAAGTCTCAGACAATTTTCGCGTCATAACTCATGAGAAGTTTCGGGTTTTGGCGTAGCTCCGGTATAGATGCTGTGGGCTTCGTGAATAGATCAACTGATCGGAAATCACTGCTACAGACAAAGTCTCGGAAGGTAGCAAGCGCTTTTCATATTCGAATTTGTCCTGGAAATAAGTAGTGGCCCCTGTAGCGCCCTAGGGTTATTGAGACACTCGTGAAGCTTATGCGGCGGCCTGGATTTTGTCCATTGCGTCACATCTGAACTGGTTTGGCGAACGGTGTCCGTGCCGCTGGATCGGCCATTCTTCGTTGTAGTCCTCCTTGAACTTTTGCAGGGCGGCCTGGAGTTCCTCGATGGTGTCGAAAGTTCTGACCCGGAGCGGGTTTTCCTTCAGGGTTCGAATGAATCGCTCGGCGCGGCCGTTGCCTTCGGGAGCGCGGACAAGGGACGGCGAGGATTTCGCGCCCGGCCAGGCAATCCCGTTCTGGAAGTCGTGGCCGATGTACTGCGAGCCATAACACCTTCGGAATGATGCTGATTGAGAGGCTATGACCGCCTGCGCAGCCCGCCGGGCAATGGTCAACCGCGATGAAGACGGCAACCTGGCGACCTGTGCCAGGAACGGTCCCCGTCATATCCGTGCCCCACATCTCATCGATGTTGTCCGGGATGATCGTGCCGTCATGGGCACGGGGGCCATGGGCGGGTCCATGGCATGGCTTCGCACAAAGCCCGTTCTCCCGCATGAGTCGGAGCACCCGCGCCTTCGAGGTTCGAATGCCCTTGCAGCGCAGACGTGCCCGGATCTTGCGGTGGCCCTCGCCATGGAACCTGCTGTCAGTGTAAAACGCGGAGCAATATTGGGCCACAGAAGCGGCTGCATATCGCAGTTGTAGCGGAGTAAAAGTCCGCCAGTTTGTGCCCTTCGTTTATTCGGAGGGCGGGAGATGTATTCTGTGGATATTTATAGTCGTGTGCGCCGTGCTTGTTTGAAGGACGGTATGTCTGGCCGAGAAGCGGCGCGGTTTTTCAACATGGCGTAATCAGGATCAGCACTCAGTTACCCCTGTTATTCTGGATGCACATGCAATTGAAAAGGAGACTGACCAATGGAATATTTTGCTGGTTTGGATGTGTCCATGGAAGAGACGCATATCTGCATTCTGGATCGTGAAGGGGCCCTTATTCGTGAAGGAAAAGCGAGCTCAACACCAAAAGCGATCGCTGACTTCCTCGCTTCTGGACCACCATGTGCCAAAGTTGTATTTGAAACGGGACGGATGGCACCAATGCTTTACCATGGGCTGACGGAGCTTGGTGTCCCGGTTGTTTGCATCGAGAGCAGGCAAGCATATCAGGCCCTTAAATCTCTGGCCGGCCACAAGACGGACCGCAATGATGCCCGCGGTTTGGCACACCTGGCGCGGACGGGATTCTACAAGCCGACCCATGTCAAATCACTGTCAGCGCACGCAATCCGGTCGCTGATCGCAGCCCGCAAGAAGCTGGTCGGACAGCGTGTGACGCTCGACAATCAGATCCGCGGTCTGGTCGTCGTCTTCGGCGTGCGGCTGCCACGAGCTTTGTCTCCGGCATTCAAAAACGCGGCGCTAAAAGTTAGCGATGGAGTGCCTGGCCTCCATGCCGCAATTTGCGGACTGTTCGCAGCACGCGAAGCAATCCTCGCGGCGGTTGCAGCCATTGATGGCGACATCAAAAAGATGACCCGCAAATCCGAAGTCTGCCAGCGCCTTATGACGGTACCAGGGGTCGGTCCGATCACAGCATTGGCCTTTGCCGCAGCAATTGATGATCCGTCGCGTTTCAGGAAATCGCGTGATGTGGGGGCGTATCTTGGACTGGTGCCGCGACGGCATCAATCTGGTGAAATCGACTACACGGGCAGCATCTCAAAGCGGGGCGACGTGCGCGTCAGAACGCTTCTCTATGAGGCCGCCAATGTGATGCTGACGCGGTATGCCGCTCCGCTCAAATTGAAGACATGGGCCCTCGCAATCGGTGCGCGCTCAACGATGAGAAAGGCCCGAGTGGCTCTGGCGCGTCGTCTGGCAATCATACTTCATGCCATTATGCGAGACAAAACTGACTTCCAGTCCGCGTAAGGCTTACGAGGCGACAACGAGGATTCCTAAATCAAAGTTCCCATCTGGGACGATGCCCGAGGGAGGGCGTGAGACACGGCGCCGATTCTGTAGCAACAGCCAAGACCAACGGTATGATTGCGGTTTCAACATTGCCGACCCACACCCAGCCAACCCCATCATGAACCTCAGAGTTCGAAGAGAACAAAGGCAACCTCTGACATCAAAAGCAGGAAACTCAGGAAACACGCATTGACAGATTAGAGAACAAAGGCAACCTCTGACATCAAAAGCAGGAAACTCAGGAAACACGCATTGACAGATTAGAGAACAAAGATCGTAAGAGGATCGCGAAGATGCTGCGCCATGAACTTCCGCCTGGGTATCGTCGGTCGGAAGCGCCTCGGCGGCCAACGCTTGATGGTTATGTTGGTGTGGTCGATGAGATACTGCGCACAGACAAAGCCCTGATCAAAAAGCAGCGACACACGGCCAAGCGCATCTTTGAACGGCTGCGCGATGAGCATGGATATGCCGGCAGCCTGACCACGGTGACCTATTACGTGCGCGAGCAAAAACGGCGCACCAAAGAGGTGTTTGTGCCGTTGTCGCATCGGCCGGGCCATGCGCAGGTTGATTTTGGTGAGACGCTGGGCGTGATCGGTGGCGTGGAATGCAAGATCCACTTCTTCGTGATGAGCTTGCCACATTCTGATGCGGTGTTTGTGAAGGGATATCCAGCTGAGACAACCGAGGCGTTTTGCGATGGCCATGTGTCCGCCTTTGCATTCTTTGGCGGCATTCCGCAATCCATTCTCTACGACAATACCAAGATCGCCGTGGCTCGGATACTCGGGGATAAGACGCGCATCCGCACACGTCGGTTTACGGAACTGCAGTCGCATTACTTGTTTGATGACAAGTTTGGCAGACCCGCGCGAGGGAACGATAAAGGCAACGTTGAGGGCATGGTTGGATACACCCGCCGCAACTTCATGGTTCCCGCACCTCGCTATGACAGCTTTGATGATCTGAACGCACATTTGGAAGAGAAGTGTTTAGCACGTCAGGCCGATACGTTGCGGGGTCACACCCAAACCATAGGCGCACGCCTGATGTCGGATTTGGATGCTCTGATGGGATTGCCCGTCGCAGAATATGAAGCCTGCGATCACGTCAGCACGCGTGCAACGTCGATCTCAATGGTGCGCTATCGCAGCAATGATTACTCGGTGCCAGTAGCCTATGCGCACCACGATGTTCATGTGCGTGGGTTTGTGCATGAGGTTATCATCGGCTGCGGCAATGAGATTATTGCGCGGCACAAACGATCCTACACATCAGCGGATATGGTCTTTGACCCATTGCACTTTTTGCCCCTGCTTGAACAAAAGGTGGGTGCCCTGGATCAGGCCGCGCCTTTGCAGGGTTGGCATTTGCCAGATGTATTTGCCACGCTGCACCGACTGCTTGAAGCCAGAATGGGTAAGCCGGGCAAGCGAGAATACGTTCAAGTCTTGCGCCTTTTGGAGACCTTCGAAATGGATGTTGTGCAAGGCGCAATCCAGCAGGCAATAGATATGGGTGCAATTGGCTATGACGCCGTAAAACACCTTGTACTGTGTCGGGTTGAGAAGCGGCCACCACGATTGGATTTGGACTTCTATCCATACTTGCCCAAGGCCAATGTCGGCACAACACGCCCATCCAGTTACATGAGCTTGATGGGAAGGACCGCGGCATGACCGAAGCCCCTCGGATTCTTCTACGGCATCATCTTAAACAACTGCGACTGCCAACGTTCCAAGGCGAGTATGCCAAACAGGCGCAGCTCTGTGCTGCAGAGAACAAAGATCACATCCACTATCTGGCGCGGCTGTGTGAGATGGAATTGATCGACCGCGAACGCCGGATGATTGAACGGCGCATCAAAGCGGCGAAGTTCCCCAGCACCAAGAGCTTGGATAGCTTTGACTTCAAGATCATGCCAAGCTTGAACAAGCCCCTGACGATGGATCTGGCACGATGCGATTACGTTAATCGCAGGGAGAACATCATCGCGCTCGGCCCGTCAGGCACGGGCAAGACACACATCGCCCTGGGACTTGGGCTGGCTGCATGTCAAAGAGGACTGAAGGTGCGCTTCACAACGGCTGCGGCATTAGTCCATGATCTGATCGAGGCTCAAGATGAGCGGAGATTGCAGCGCCTTCAAAAGCAACTGACCAGCCAGAACCTGTTGATCATTGATGAACTGGGCTTCGTACCGCTCAGCAAATCTGGCGCAGAGCTGCTCTTCGAGGTCATATCCCAATGCTATGAACGCGGCTCCATCATCATAACCTCGAACCTGCCCTTCGATGAATGGACTGAAGTCTTTGGCTCTGAGCGGCTGACCGGTGCGCTACTCGATCGTTTAACCCATCACGTCCACATCCTCGAGATGAATGGCGAAAGCTATCGGCTCAAACACAGTCGCAACAACCGAAAATAACCAGCCCGCAATCACAGTCAGAATAATGCTGGCCTTATGGCCAGCATGCGCTTTGGCACGCTTCAGCTTTGTGACGAGCACGCGTGCAAAAGCGCCACAAAACATCAACCGAAGTGGCCCATTTTTACGCCGCGACATGGACCCATTTTACTCTGCGATTGACAAACGGCCTCTTGCTTGCGTGTAGCCGTAAGTCTCCGGCGCCGGGCCGGAGCCGGATCCGCTGCGATATGTGAAGTCTCCGCAGCTCCGGATCCTTCGCGCTCAACCTTCCTTTGTTCCGTCATGATACACCTCAATCATCCCCTTGGGTCATGTCTTGAACGGTGTCTCAAAAAACTCTAGGGGGTAGTGTAACCTGAGGTCTGGGAATTTATTGGAGGTTTGCGCCGTGAGGCGTTTTGCCGGGGGGCATGCCCCAGGTAAAACGCGGCGCCATCGTGCTGTCCCATGGAGGTGAAAACATTCATGGAGGAAGCAAATGGACCTGAGACACGATACGACGATCGAGGCTGTTTTGGAACAACTGATTGCAACCGGAGCAACGGACCCGGGGCGGATCTTCGGCCAGATCTTCGAGCTTGCGCTGCAGATCGAGCGTGAGCAGTTTCTCAAGGCCAACCATTATGAGCGCACCCCTGAGCGGCAGGGCTATGCCAACGGGTACAAGCCGAAGCGGATCGACACTCCTGCAGGAACCGTGACCCTGCAGGTGCCCAAAACCGCCGGACACACGGGCGATCCCTTCCATCCTCAATCTCTGGAACGGGGGCAGCGATTTTCGCGTGCCGTCATGTTGGCGGTGGCGGAGATGTACATCAAGGGTGTCTCGACGCGTCAGGCCGAAGCGGTGATGCGCGGGTTCGGGATCGAGAGCCTGTCCTCGACCCGGGTCAGCCGCGCAACCAAACTGCTTGATGATGAACCGGACGCCTGGCGCAATCGCCCTCTGGGGCAAGTGAAGTACCCGATCATTGACGCGCGTTGCGAAAAGGCCCGCTATGACGGCGTTGTACGCGACGTGGCGGTGCTTTCGGCCATCGGCACAGGGGCCGATGAGCGCAGACATGTTCCCGGGCTCTCTGTGAAGCTGTCCGAGGCGGAAGTGCACTGGCGCGGGTTCCTCGAAAGCCTGCAGGCCCGCGGTATGTGCGGGACCACGTTCATCGTGTCTGATGATCACGCTGGCCTGAAGGCCGCACGACGTGCGGTGTTCGGGGCGGCCACATGGCAGCGCTGCCGGTTCCACCTGGCCCGGAACGCTGTGAACCACGCGCCCGACAGGGACACGCGGGAGCGCATTGGAAAACAACTGCGCGCGGTATGGAATGCGTCTTCTTTGCAAACGGCACAAGCAGAGCCGGGCACCCTTGTCGCCAGCTACCGGGAGAAACACCCGGGCTTCGCCGACTGGCTGGAAAACAACATCCCCGAGGGGCTCGCCGTCTTCTCCTTGCCTGAAGCGCATCGAAAGCGCATGCGCACGTCAAATGGCATCGAGCGTCCGACCCGGCAGGAACTGAAACGGCGTACAGCCAAGGTCAGGGTCTTCCCGAACCTCGACTCTCTGTTGCGCCTCTCAACCGCTGTTCCCGTCGGGATCGACGAAAAACGGGAAACCGAAACCAAAGCATACATCAAATGGGAAGGGCTCGATGAATGACGCCTTCACAGCAATTTCCAGACGTCAGGTTGCGCAATCCTCTAGGGCGGGGGAAATTGTACTATACACCGAGTCCTCGGGCCTCCGAATTTTCACGGGTTGACGTCATAGCGGCGATCGATTCAAGTAGGGTGATGATCCGGCCTGATTTTCTTTCTTCTACAGAGCGCCTTGAGCTTGAGGCCTGCGTTCGCAGGCAGCGCGAGGATCATGGCATAGCCCGGCGCGCAAATGCGATCTTGCCGCTGGATGACGGTGAGAGCTGCGTCCAAATTGCCAAATTTCTATATTTGGACGACGACACCATTCTTGGCTGGCACAAAACCTATCGTGACAGCGGCTGGGACGCACTTACCGTCGACGGCTGGAAAGGTGGTCAATCACGTTTGACGTCGACACAGGAAGCTGCACTATGCATTTGGCTGGAGGGACGCTTTTGCCGCTCGACAGTTGAGATTGGATCGCACATTACGTCTAGATTTTGCCTGGAATATTCACATTCCGGCTGCATCAAGCTTCTGGCTCGGTTGGGCTTCGAGTACCGCAAGCCCAAGCCCTTGCCGAAGGTAGCATCGGCCGACAAGCAGGCCGAGTTCATTGCGATGTATGAACGCCTGATGACCGAGCCTGGAGCGGATGAAGCCGTGTATTTCGCCGATGCCGTCCACCCGGAATATCAGACAAAGCCTGCATACGGCTGGGTCAAGGCCGGATCAAACCCAGCGGTCACCACCACGGCAGGACGTGGCCGCGTGAATATCCATGGTGCGCTCAACCTTGAAACCTTCGACACGCCCTTTGTGGAGCCAACCACCGTTGACGGGGTCAGTGCCGTACAGCTTCTCGCCAAGATCGAGGCTCGCAACCCCGACAAGCGCATCATTCACGTCATCCGGGACAACGCAGCCTATCACAAAGGGCCAGACATCAGGGCTTTCCTCGCAAGGCCAGACTGCCGTATCCACCTGATCCAGTTGCCGCCGTATTGCCCACATCTCAACCCCATTGAACGATTATGGGCCGTCATGCATCAACATGTGACGCACAATCAATACTACCCCTCACAAAAACAGTTTGCGAATGCGATCCTGAAATTCTTTCGCGAAACCATCCCAGATCAGTGGAAGACCTTCCGAAGCCAAGTGTCAGACAGATTCCGCATCGTCACTCACGGGAAATTTCGGGTTTTGACGTAAGGGCTGTATACTTGTGTACCGTTTTAAGGCTTGTTCAAACTCTTTTGAAACATAAAAGGAGCCAAAGCTTGAATGCTAGCCAACTAGCAAGCCGTAGGGTGGGTTTCCAACCCGCCTCGTCCCTGGTTACAATGATCTAAGATGGCGGGGTTGAACCCCGCCCTACATTTAGTAATAGAACGATCACTTTTGGCGGATTGGCAGTCGGCTCAACACAATCCAGAAATACATGCTATAGGCGAATACCCGCCGAAAACATTATCTCAAAGTTGCTTTCATTCCCAAAATTGCACCACACTTGCCCCAATCCCGCCTCAATCCCGCCTCAATCGAGGCGTTAACTATCTTCGCGACACCCTGGGGAGACTTAAAATATGGCGTCGATTGCAATGATCCTTGGCAGCGTTTTCGGGACGATTTCGGCCTTATTTGGCTGGCTTCTGTTCGGTCTCAGCCTGTGGGGCGCTGTGCAGGTTTATTTCCTGGTCGCCCTGATCGTGGCCGCAGCCCTGATCGCCTATGCGCTGCTGCAGCCCAAACCGACCCCCAAAACCGAGCCCAAGGGCCTGCAACGCGCCTGATCCGCTTTGCCTTCGCGCCACAGTCGCGCAAAAACTGCTGCAAATGGCTTCACTCTATTTTGATTTCCCCTTCGTGAACTGGCACGATAGACGGTAATCACAACGCGAGAAGGGAACCGCAAGATGATTAAACGCCGCGAATTTATTGCGACCGGGCTGGCTGCTGCCACCGTGCCTGCCGTCGCGCAATCCTTTGAACTCAATCCCAAATACGCCCCGCAAGATGTGAAAATCGCCAGCCAGTATCAGGAAGGTCAGCTTCTTGTCCTGCCGCGCGCGCATTTCCTCTATCTGGTCACCGGGCCGGACACCGCGCGCCGCTATGGCGTGGGCGTCGGCAAGGCCGGGCTGGAATTCACCGGCACCGCCGAAATCGGTGCCAAGAAAAAATGGCCCACCTGGCGCCCGACCAACGACATGATCAAGCGCGATCCGAACGCCTATTCCAAGTTCATCGACAATGATTATGTGCAACCGGGCGGCCCCGGCAATCCGTTGGGCGCGCGCGCGCTGTACCTGTTCCAGAACGGACGCGACACGTATTTCCGCATCCATGGTACGACTGCTCCGAAATCCATCGGGCGATCCGTGTCAAATGGCTGTATCCGAATGATCAACGACCATGTGATCGACCTTTATGAGCGTGTGCCCATGGGCGCGGTTGTGACTGTTCTGTAAGGCGATTTACATAGTCCCTATCGAAACGGGCGCGCCACCGGGTGTGCCCGTTTTTATTGCGCCCGCTCGATCAGACGCAGAACCGACGGGCCGAGACCTTCGACAATTCGCGCCACACCGTCGGCATTGGGATGGATGCGATCAGGTTGGAAATAGGGCTGGAGCACATCCGGCGTACCCTCACCCAGCCCGGAAAAGAAGTAGGGGTGCAGCAGGGTGTCATGGTCGCTGGCTAACTCAGGATACATGGCATCAAACGCGGTTTGATAGGCCGGTCCGTAATTTCCCGGCGCACGCATCCCGACCAGCAAGACATCCACATCTGCGTCCCTAGCAGCGATCAGGATCGCCTCAAGGTTGGCACGGCTGACCGCCGGGTCGATCCCGCGCAACAGGTCATTGCCGCCAAGCGTCACAATCATCGCATCCACATCAGGCTCCAGGCTCCAGGCCACGCGCGCGGCCCCGCCTGCGGTGGTATCGCCCGACACGCCACCATTGATCAGGGCCACCTCGGCCCGCTGTCCGTCCAGCCACGTCTGCAATTGCGGCACCAGCCCATCGGCCTCGACCACCCCATAGCCCTGGGTCAGGCTGTCGCCTAGGGCCAGAATGGTGATCTGCTCGGCCCGCAAAGGTGCGGCCAGAAAAAGAAACACGATCAATGCCTTGCCCAGCAGGGCGCATACCCCATATGTCTTCAGATGCGTCACCAAATGGCCCTTCCTTCATGACCCAACCTATTCTTTCCCTCAAAGATGCCTCGCTGTCGCTGAAAGGCAATGCCGGGGATGTGGCAATCCTTCACGGCATCTCGCTGGATGTCCATGCGGGCGAGACATTGGGGCTGGTCGGGCCGTCGGGATCAGGCAAATCTTCGCTATTGATGCTTATGGGCGGGCTGGAACAGGCCACAGGCGGCCGTGTTTTGGCCTTGGGTCAAGACCTGACGGCGATGAGCGAAGATCAACTGGCCCGACTGCGGCGCGATCATGTGGGGGTGGTGTTTCAATCCTTCCATCTGATTCCCACCATGACGGCGCTGGAAAATGTCGCCACCCCGCTGGAACTGGCAGGTGCGCGCGATGCGTTTGAACGCGCGGGCGAGGAGCTGGCGGCCTTCGGATTGGCCGACCGGATGGATCACTATCCCTCGCAATTGTCGGGCGGCGAGCAACAACGCGTGGCGCTCGCCCGCGCCGCCGCACCGCGCCCCGATCTGGTGCTGGCGGATGAACCAACGGGCAATCTGGACAGCGCGAACGGGGCGACGATTGTCGAGATGTTGTTTGATCTGCGCGCACGGCACGGCGCGACACTGGTTCTTGTTACACATGACCCAACGCTGGCAGCACGCTGTGACCGGGTGATTACCCTGCAGGATGGGCGCATAGATGCGCCGGAACAGGCCTCGGCATGAGCCTTGGCCTTGCGGCCCGACTGGCGCGGCGCGAACTGCGCGGGGGCTTGCGGGGTTTCCGGATCTTTCTGGCCTGCGTGATCCTTGGGGTGGCTGCGATTGCGGCCGTGGGCACCGTGCGCGAGAGCATTCAGGCTGGCCTGAGCCGCGATGGGGCGGTGCTGCTGGGAGGCGATGCGGCGCTGGAATTAACCTATCGCTTTGCGGATGAGGACGAGCGCGCCTAGATGGAGGGCATGTCCGAGGCGGTGTCCGAGATTGCCGATTTCCGCTCGCTCGCCGTGGTGGGTGAGACACGGATGTTAACACAAGTGAAGGCCGTGGACGGGGCCTATCCGCTGATCGGGGATGTGGTGTTGGATCCGCCAATGCCGCTGGATCAGGCATTGGGAGAGGCCGGGTTACCCGGCGCGGTGATGGACCCGATCCTGATCGCACAGCTGGGCATAACCCTAGGCGACACATTCCGCCTTGGCACACAGGACTTCACGCTACGCGCAGTGCTAGACAGTGAGCCGGATGCTGCCGCCGCAGGCTTTGGCCTTGGCCCGCGCACCATCGTGGCGCGCGGCGCTTTGGAAGCCTCAAGCCTGCTGGCACCGGGCACGTTGTTTTCGACGCAGTATCGGTTGAAGCTACCGCCCGGAAGTGACCTCGCCACGCTGGAAGCCGAGGCAAAATCACGTTTTGAAACCAGCGGGATAAGCTGGCAGGACGCACGCAATGGCGCGCCCGGGGTGGCGC
Source organism: Roseovarius sp. (assembly GCA_965207105.1). Classification (GTDB taxonomy): domain Bacteria; phylum Pseudomonadota; class Alphaproteobacteria; order Rhodobacterales; family Rhodobacteraceae; genus Roseovarius. Next base: position 295,840 of record CBDBLS010000041.1, read on the forward strand.
AGTTTGTTGACCGGCTGGGCGCGTTTCTGATCCTTGTGGGCCTCTCTGGTCTGGCCGTGGGCGGTGTGGGCATTTCCGCAGCCCTGCGCGCTTATCTGGCCAGCAAAACCCGCACCATCGCCACCTTGCGAACGTTAGGGGTCGACCGGCAGGTGATCTTTCTGACTTACTTCATTCAGGTCGGGGTTTTGGGCCTTCTGGGCATCGCACTGGGCGTCCTTTTGGGCGTCGGACTACCGATCCTGCTGGCCCCGTTGATCGAGGCGCGCCTGCCGGTGCCAGCGGTGTTTGTGCCCTACCCGGCCCCGGTGTTCGAGGCGCTGATCTATAGCTTTCTGGCTGTCCTGATCTTTACCATTTGGCCATTGGCCAAGGCCGAACAGGTGCGCGCCTCGACCCTGTTTCGCGATGCATTATCGGACACGCGGGCGCTGCCAGCCTGGCCCTATATCGGGATCACCGGCCTGCTGATCATCGCCTTGCTGGCCTCGGCGGCATGGTTTTCGGGCAATCTGCAACTGACTCTGTGGACTGCGGGCGGTATCGCAGGGGCGCTGCTCTTGCTGACGTTGGCCGCATTGCTGCTGCGCCGGATCGCCAGGGTCCTTCGCCCGGCATCCCGCCGCCGCCCGGCCCTGGGATGGGCCTTGGGCGCGATTGGCAGACCAGGCTCCACGGCAGGACCCGTGATGTTGTCCCTGGGTCTGGGTCTGGGCCTGTCGGTGCTGGCCGCTGTGGGGCAGATCGACGGCAACCTGCGTGGTGCCATTGAACGTGATTTGCCCGGCCAAGCGCCGTCCTATTTTTTCATTGATCTGCAAAAGGACCAGATGCCCGGCTTTCTGGAGCGGATCGTAAATGACCCCGCAATCAGCCGGATCGAACAAGCGCCGATGCTGCGTGGCATCATCACCCGTATCAATGACCGCCCGACCGCCAAGGTGGCGGGGGATCACTGGGTGTTGGAAGGCGATCGTGGCGTGAGCTATGCCGGGGCCTTGCCCGAAACGACAACCCTGACCGATGGGACGTGGTGGGGCGAAGGGTATAACGGCGCGCCGCAGGTGAGTTTTGCCGCCGAAGAGGCCGTCTAGATGGGGCTATCGCTGGGCGATCAGCTGACGGTGAACATCCTTGGCCGCGATATCGAGGCCACACTGACATCCCTGCGCGAGGTGGATTTTTCCACGGCTGGCATGGGCTTTATCATGGTGATGAACCCCGCAGTCTTAGTGTCTGATCAGAAATGAGTTGAGTGAATTCAACAGGGTGTGATTCTGTTCGGTTGTGAAATTGAACGGAGATCACAATGGCCTGGACTGAATTCACCCGTGCGCAGCATATGCGCGAAACAAAGTGCTATCCAAGTGATTTGACCGATGCTGAATGGAATATCGTGCGGTCATTGTTACCCGGCCGTAACCGCCCTGGGCGTCCGCGAAAGGTGCATTTGCGTCGGGTCTGGAATGCGATTCAGTATCTTGCCGCCGCCGGGTGCGCATGGTCGCTCCTGCCGAAGGACTTTCCTGCGGTCTCGACTGTGCGTTACTATTTCCACCTCTGGCGAGATGATGGCCTGCTGGCCCGGATCAACCGCCACCTGGTCGCGGCCGTGCGCCTCGCGGCAGGCCGCGATGTGCAGCCGACAGCCGGTGTGATCGACAGCCAGAGCGTTAAAACCTCTGAAAACACGTCCCTTTCCGGCTACGATGCGGGCAAGCGGATCAAAGGTCGAAAACGCCACATTATCACTGATACCTGTGGCAATCTGATCGCATGCGAGGTCCATACGGCCAACATTCAGGATCGTGACGGTGCGCCCGGGGTCTTCGCCAGGCTCCGCCGTGAGGCCCCGAAACCGCGCCACATGTTCGCGGATGGCGGCTATGCCGGGCCGAAGCTGCGGGGTGCCCTCGTGAGCCTCGGACGCTGGACGCTACAGATCATCAAGCGCTCCGACACCGCCGGGGGCTTCGAGGTGCTGCCACGCAGATGGGTTGTGGAACGCACCTTCGCATGGCTCGGTCGCTGCCGTCGTTTGGCAAAGGATCGGGAGAAATCCATCGAAAGCGCCGAGGCCTGGCCGCTCATCGCCCACATCAGGCGCGTGACCCGACTACTTGCAACAGATTGAAATCCTTCATCCCATTTTGAATCAGACACTTAGAGGCTGCGCCGCATTCCTTCATCGCCACGGTCTATGCCGAGGCCGAGGCGGAAGCGGCCATCCTGCGCGATGTGGCTGGCATGTTCCCCAATGTCACCGCGATCCGGGTGCGCGACGCGATTGGCCGGGTCAGTGACCTGTTGGCTGGGTTGGCGGCGGCAGTGTCCTGGGGGGCATCCGTCACGCTGCTCACCGGGTTTCTGGTGCTGATTGGCGCGGCGGCGGCGGATCAGTCGGCGCGGCGGTATGAAGCGGCCATCCTGAAAACCCTCGGAGCCAGCCGCGCGCGCATCCTGACAAGCCTGATTATCCGCGCTGGGATTCTGGGCGCAGCCGCCGGGGCTGTGGCCCTTGGCGCTGGCCTGTTGGGGGGCTGGGCCGTCAGTTACTACATCATGGAGACGGGTTTTGAGGTGATCTGGCCCTCGGCCCTTAGTATCATCGCAGCGGGGATTGTTGTCACCCTCTTGGCCGGTATGGGCTTTGCCCGGGGTCCATTGACCGCGCGGCCTGCGGCGATTTTGCGCGCACGGGAATAGGGCCGTTGTACCCTGCGCATGGGGCTGGCACGGTGACAGCGTAGCCCCCAAGGAATCGACTTATGACTGACAGCCTGCCCATCCCTATCACCTCTCCGCTGACCCCGGCGCAGCAAGCCAGCCTGATCAACCTTGTCCGCCGCGCCGCCAGGGCCGAGATCATGCCGCGCTTTCGCAATCTGGGCCATGCGGATGTATCGGCCAAGTCCTCGCGCTATGATCTGGTGACCGAGGCAGATACCGGCACCGAGGCGATCCTGGCACGCGGCATTCAGCGGATGTTCCCCCATGCTCTGGTGGTGGGCGAAGAAGCCGCCAGCGCCGATGATACGTTACGCGACAAGATCGGCGAGGCGGAACTGGCCTTTATCGTCGATCCGCTGGATGGCACCTGGAATTTCGCCCATGGGTTGGCGATATTCGGCGTGATCGTGGCGATAACGCGATTTGGTAAGCCGGTGCTGGGACTGCTTTATGATCCGGTGATGGACGACTGGATCCTCGCGGACGAAGCCCACCCAGCCCGACTGGCCCGCAACCTTGGAGCAGAGAGACCCTTGCAAATGTCGCAAGGCGGCGCATTGGATGAGATGTCAGGCTTTATCCACCTCTACCTCATGCCCAAAGAGCGTCAGGCCGAGATGGCCGCCACCTTCCCAGATTTCGCCCGCACACAGGTGTTGCGCTGTTCGTGCCATGAATATCGCACGCTGGCGCAGGGCGGCATGGATTTTTGCCTCTCGGGGATGATGACGCCCTGGGATCACGCGGCAGGGGTGCTGATCTGCCAGCAGGCAGGCGGGCATGCGGCGATGCTGGATGGCTCGGATTACAATGCAGGCGTGCGTGAAGGCTATCTTTTGACCGCCCCCAACAAAGACAGCTGGCTGCGACTGCGGGATAAGTTTGCGTTTCTGTTGGACGCGGATGCCGCAGATAAGAACAGCCCGGCATAAGCCCCGGCTGTTTTTTCGGGCGTCAAATACCTGTTACAAAGGAGGGCTTGTCTTATGACTTTCCCTGGGTTTCATGCGAAGTTTGAGGCGAAGCCAGTCACGCCATATATGGCGTGACTGGCTTCGACGGTCGCTGGATCGTGAGGGGCCTGGTTGTAATGAACCGTGCTACAGTTTGATCAGCCACCGTCTTCGCATGAGGCCTGAACGGATACGCAGCAGCTCATGGCTCTGCACGACAGGCACAGGACATCGAAGATAATGAAGGACAGCATCGGGATCGACATCTCCAAAGCGCATTTGGATGTGCATCGGATCAAGACAGGACAACATGCCCAATTCGACAACACCGCTTCCGGCTTTCGCGCGCTCAGGCGCTGGATCGGGAGCGAACAGCCACAAATCGTGGTCTTTGAACCAACGGGTGCTTACCATGCCTCCTTTGAGAAGACGTTCCCGGGCAAATTGCCTCTGGTGAAAATCAATCCACTACAGGCCCGCCGCTTTGCCCAGGCGCATGGAACGCGTGCCAAAACAGATGCCGTTGACGCGCGCATCCTGGCCACGATGGGTTCGGCGTTCGATCCGGTACCGGACAGGCCTTACAACAGGAATGAACATGAACTCAAAGAGTTGCAGATCGCGCGGATGGCCCTGGTCAAGGACAGAACCCGGCTGTTGAACCGTGTGAAAACACAGACTCTGGCGTTCACACGCCGCCAGACAAAAGCACGCCTGACGCAGGTCAAACGCCAGATCGCGGCTCTTGACGATGAACTCGGGACGCGTCTGCGTGATTGTCGGAAAAGGGCGCGCGCACATGATATTCTCCGCTCCATTCCCGGCATCGGCGAGGTCGCTGCCGTCGCCATCCTGGTCGAATTTCCAGAGATCGGAACACTGGACCGCAGGAAGGCAGCCAGTCCGGCGGGCCCCGCACCCATGACGCGACAGTCCGGGCAATGGCGCGGCAAGGCCTTCATTCAGGGCGGTCGTAAATTCCTGCGCGACGCTCTTTACATGCCGACTCTCGTCGCGGCACGCCACAACCCTGACCTCGCAAGGAAATACCAGGCCATGATGGCAGCCGGGAAGCCTGCCAAAGTCGCTCTCACCGCGCTCATGAGAAAGCTGATCGAGATGGCAAATGCGCTTGTCAAGGCTGACCGCGAATGGTCGCAAAATTCTCCTTGATCAAGACGGATACTTTCAAAACAGTGTCTTCGCTATTCTGCGAAATCGCCAAGACATTTGAATTTGATCAGCTAAGCCTTTTTTGTAGACTTTTCACTGATACCGGGCGGCCCCATCACAGGGCCGCCCGTTTTTCCTGACGGCAGGCTTATTCAGCGGCCTCGCTATACTCTTCCATCGTTGGGCAGGTGCAGACCAGATGGCGATCGCCGTAGACGTTGTCGACTCGATTGACCGGAGGCCAGTATTTATCAACCCGGAAAGCCCCCGGAGGAAAACACGCCTCTTCGCGAGAATAGGGGCGATCCCATTCCTTCACCAGATCTTCCATCGTGTGGGGTGCGTTTTTCAGCGGATTGTTTTCGGCATCAATCTTGCCCTCTTCGATCGCGCGGATTTCTGCGCGAATCGACAGCATGGCGTCACAGAACCGGTCCAGCTCGGCCTTGGTTTCTGATTCCGTCGGTTCGATCATCAGGGTGCCCGCCACAGGCCAGCTCATCGTGGGGGCGTGGAACCCACTATCAATCAGGCGCTTGGCGATGTCATCAACCGTGACGCCTGCACTGTCGGCATAGGGACATGTGTCGATGATGCACTCATGGGCAACCCGCCCGCCGCGCCCTTTGTAAAGCACGTCGAACGCCCCTTCGAGCCGCTTGGCAATGTAGTTGGCATTCAGGATCGCCACGCGGGTCGCCTGGGTCAGCCCCTCACCGCCCATCAACAGCGTATAGGCCCAAGAGATCGGCAGGATCGAGGGTGAACCGAAGGGCGCTGCGGACACTGGCCCCTGTTCGCCCCCTGTCTCGGGATGGCCGGGCAAATGCGGTGCCAGATGCGCCTTGACGCCAATCGGCCCCATGCCGGGTCCACCACCGCCATGGGGGATGCAAAAGGTCTTGTGCAGGTTGAGGTGGCTGACATCGCCGCCCAGATCACCGGGGCGGGACAGGCCGACCATGGCGTTCATATTGGCCCCGTCGATATAGACCTGCCCGCCGTGATCATGGGTGATCTGACACACCTCGATCACAGTTTCTTCAAACACACCGTGAGTCGACGGGTAGGTGATCATGCACCCGGCAAGGTTTTCGCTGTGCTGTTCGACCTTGGCGCGGAAATCGTCGACGTCGATATCGCCGTTTTCGGCCGATTTGACCGGCACCACCTTCCAGCCCACCATCTGCGCGCTGGCCGGATTGGTGCCATGCGCAGACATCGGGATCAGGCAAATATTGCGATGCCCCTGACCATTGGCGCGGTGATAAGCCGAGATCGTCAGAAGGCCCGCATATTCACCCTGCGCGCCCGAATTGGGCTGCATCGACAGGGCGTCATAGCCGGTGATCACGCACAGCTTGTGGCTGAGATCGTCAATCATCTCCTTATAGCCAAGCGCCTGATCGGCGGGGCAATAGGGGTGCAGGCGGGAAAACTCACGCCAGCTGATCGGCATCATCTCGGCCGCGGCATTCAGCTTCATCGTGCAACTGCCCAGCGGGATCATCGCCCGGTCCAACGCCAGATCGCGATCCGACAGGCGGCGCATATAACGCATCATCTCGGTCTCGGCCCGATTCATGTGGAAAATCGGGTGAGTTAGATAGCTCGAGGTGCGATGCATATTCTCAGGCACGCGGTAATCGGGGGTGAAGTCATCATCTCGCTCCGCTATGCCAAAGGCGCGCCAGACCGCCTCGATGTTCTTGGGGCGGGTCGCCTCGTCCAGGGTGATGCCGACCCGGGTTTCACCGACGCGGCGCAGGTTGATGCCCTCATCCACCGCCGATTTCATCACAGCCGCCTGCAGCGGCCCCACATCCACAGTAATCGTGTCAAAGAACACCTTGGGGTCGACCTTGAAGCCCGCCGCCTCAAGCTCCTTGGCCAGACGCACGGTCTTGCGATGAATGCGCTGCGCAATGGCCTTGAGGCCCTTTGGCCCGTGGAACACCGCATACATCGAGGCCATCACCGCCAGAAGCGCCTGCGCCGTGCAGACATTGCTGGTCGCCTTCTCGCGGCGAATATGCTGTTCGCGGGTTTGCAGGGACAGCCGGTAGGCGCGGTTGCCCTGGCTGTCGATGCTGACTCCCACGATCCGCCCGGGCATGGCGCGTTTATAGGCATCGCGGCAGGCCATATAGGCCGCATGCGGGCCGCCATAGCCCATCGGCACGCCAAAGCGTTGGGTGCTGCCCACGGCGATATCCGCGTCCATCGCGCCCGGCTCTTTCAGCAGGGTCAGGGCCAGCGGGTCGGCCGTCACGATACCAATAGCCTTATGGGCATGCAGCTTGGCGATGTGGTCGGTGAAATCGCGCACATGGCCATAGGTACCGGGATATTGGAAAATCGCGCCGAACACCTCTTCGGGGTTCATCTTGTCGGGGTTGCCGACAATCACCTTGATGCCCAAGGGTGCGGCGCGGGTTTTCATCACCGCGATGTTCTGCGGGTGGCAATCTCGATCCACGAAGAAGGCCATCGCCTTGGATTTCGCCACCCGCTGCGCCATGGTCATCGCCTCGGCGCAGGCAGTCGCCTCGTCCAGCAGCGAGGCATTGGCAATCTCAAGCCCCATCAGGTCGCTGACCATGGTCTGAAAGTTCAGCAATGCCTCAAGGCGGCCCTGGCTGATCTCGGGCTGATAGGGGGTATAGGCAGTGTACCAGGCTGGATTTTCCAACACGTTGCGCTGGATCGCTGGCGGGGTGACCGTGCCGTGATACCCCTGCCCGATCATGTTGACGAGAACCTTGTTCTTGGCTGCCGTCTTGCGCATGGAGTGCATCAACTCGCGCTCAGATTTCGGCTTGCCAAAATTCAGCGGTTCTTTCTGACGGATCGACTGGGGCACGGTTTCGTCAATCAGTGCCTCAAGGCTGGATGCCCCGACGGTGGCCAACATCTCATCCATCTCTTCAGGGGATGGGCCGATATGGCGACGGTTGGCGAAATCATAGGGCAGATAGTCGGTCGGTTTGAACGTCATAACGGTCTCCCACGTCTGTGGCGGGCGCAAAGGCCCTTTCACGGTTCCAAAAATACTCTCACCGAAGGTCAAAGATTTTTCGCACGAAAAATCTCAGCCCCGGGTCGGATCAGGCGATGAAGGTCTGGTAGGCCGCTTCATCCATGTAATCGTCCATCTGAGACGGATCACTGGCTTTGATCTTGACGAACCATCCATCCCCGATGGCATCTTCATTCACCTTGCTTGGTTCATCGGTCAGTGCCTCGTTGACCTCAACGATCTCGCCATCAATCGGGGCGAGGATATCGCTGGCGGCCTTGACGCTTTCGATTACGACGATCTCTTCATCCTTGGTCACTTCGGTGCCCACATCGGGCAGTTCCACAAAAACGATGTCGCCCAATTGCTCGCTGGCATGTTCGGTGATGCCTACGACAATCACGCCATCTTCTTCGCGCAGCCATTCGTGTTCTTCGGTGAATTTCATATTGGTCTCTCCCTTGGTAATCAGCGTTTGAATGTGGCGGGGGTGAAGGGCATGTCGGCCACCTGAACAGGTTGGCGTTTGCCCCGGACCTCGCCGAAAAGTCGTGTGCCGGGTGTGGCCAGATCGGCAGGCACATAGCCCATCGACATTGGCCCTTCGATGGTGGGTCCGAACGCCCCCGAGGTGACATGGCCAATGGCCGCGCCCCCGGCGTCGCTGTCGAACAATTCAGTGCCTTCACGCATCGGGGCACGCCCCTCGGGGCGCAGGCCCACGCGTTTACGGGTCGCGCCATTGTCCAGCTCGTGCAGGATACGGGCCGCCCCCGGAAAGCCGCCCGCGCGCTTACCGCCGGTGCGACGCGCTTTCTGGATGGCCCAGGTCAAACCGGCCTCAACCGGGCTGGTGGCGATGTCGATATCGTTGCCATAAAGGCAAAGCCCGGCTTCCAACCGCAAACTGTCGCGCGCACCCAGTCCAATCGGTTCCACGTCGTCATGGGCCAGCAATGCCCGCGCCAGTGCTTCGGCGCGATCCGCCTCCACCGAGATTTCATAGCCATCTTCGCCGGTGTAGCCCGAGCGGGAAATCCAAAGCACGCCGTAGTCGGAGGAAAACAGGCCCACATCCATGAACTTCATGATGTCACAGCCCGGTGCGATGGGTTCCAACACCGCCTCGGCGGCGGGACCTTGCAGGGCCAGCAGGGCACGGTTGGTGATTTCCTCGACCTCGCAGCCCTCCAGATTGGCGCGCATATGGGCAATATCACCCACCTTACAGGCCGCATTGACCACCACGAACATCTCATCGCCGCGATGTGCGATCATCAGATCATCCGTGATCCCACCCGCGTTATTGGTAAAAAACCCATATCTTTGACGCTTGTCGCCAAGGCCCAACAGGTTGACCGGCACCAGCGTTTCCATCGCCGCCACAGCCCCGCCATAGCCATCAGCGTGGCGCACAATCACCTGCCCCATATGGCTGACATCAAACAGCCCGGCCTTGGCGCGGGTGTGCAGGTGTTCTTTCATCACGCCCAAGGGGAATTGTACGGGCATCTCATAGCCCGCAAATCCCACCATCTTGCCGCCCAATTCGGCATTGAGGGCGGTCAGGGGCGTTTGCCGCAAAGTCTCGCTCATCGGGTGTCCTTCCCAATTTGCGCCAGTTTGATTTTATCAAATCAGTCCGGCATCACGTCTGCAAGGCACGAAAGCCTTACGATGATGCCCCCTCTGTCCTTTCGCCTGAGATCGCTATCCCTTCGGCGCCCCGCCATTGTGCGAGGTCTCTCCAGAGTCTATGAAATCGGGCGGTCCTTTTGCCTGAGAGTTTCCGGGGCGGTTGCTCCTTCGGCACTGGCGAGGCCAGTTCTCCCGTTCCGATTTGCGTGTACGTTAGTATACCGGTTGAGTCGGTTCAAGCGGTTTTGCTGCGATGTCCTCAGGCCAATTCCTTTTGGGTGCAGGATGTGGGTGTGAAAATCTCGAACAAGGCATCGTTGCCGCAGACCAGCGCCTCAAGCGTGACCTCATCAAGCTGCGCAAAAAACGCCTCGGCCGCATCAGCGATGGCCAGACGCAAACGACATGCCCCAATCAGAGGGCAGGTATTGTCGACATCGGCAAAACATTCGGCGATGGGCGTATGCGATTCTAGCTGACGGAACACATCGCCAATCACGATCTGATCGGGTTCCCGTGACAGGGTGATCCCGCCCGAGCGGCCTCGTTGTGTGTGCAGGTAATCAAGTTGGGCCAACCGGTTGATCACCTGCGCAAGGTGGCTTTCCGAGGTGTTACAGCGCGCGGCGATTTCGGATTTGGTGACCAGCCGATCCATGTTGGCCGCGCAAAACATCAGCACGCGGATCGCGATATTTGTTCGTTTGGTAATCCGCATAAATCGGCCTCGTTACTTGAACTGGTGCCAACCTGCGTGCAAAAAGGCCAATAAAACATGACCTAAATCAAGGGCACGACCAAGACATTGATCCCACATGCTTATTTCTTCGGCTATGGCAGCCTCGTGAACCGTGACACCCACCATTTTGAGGGCGCGCACCCCGCACGGCTGACCGGTTGGCGGCGGGTTTGGCGGCACACCCGACTGCGCAAGGTTGCCTATCTGACGGTGGTGCCCGATCCGGGATCCGAGATTGACGGGCTGATTGCGCAGGTGCCCCATGATGACTGGGCCGCTCTGGACAAACGCGAAGGGGCGTATGAGCGCGTCGCCGCCGCCCACCAAGTGGCCCACCCCCTGCCCGAGCAACCCGAGATTGCGGTTTATGCCATTCCGGATGGCAAACATGGTCACCCGAATGAGACCGGGCCAGTCCTGCTCAGCTATATCGACGTGGTGGTACAGGGCTATCTGCGCGAATTTGGTGAGGTAGGCGCGAGGCGCTTTTTCGACACCACCAGCGGGTGGGATGCGCCCATTCTCAGCGATCGCGCCGATCCGATTTATCCGCGCCACACAAGGCTTGGCCCCTCAGAGCGGGCCTTTGTCGATGATCATCTGGCGGCGTTGGGGGGCCAACTGATCCGCCCCTAGCGGCGGATGTGGAACAGCTGCATCAAACGGGCTTGGCGCTGAAATGGCTCAGGTTCCCCGAAGGCAGGCAGTGTCGCCACCTTGCGCAGGACCATCCAATAGGCCAGCAAACCGAACAAAACGCCCCCGACCGCCTGTCCGATCAACACGCCCGGCGCACCCATCAGCCAGGCACCAAACATCACGAAGGGGATCGCGCCCAACGTATGGCGTGCCCAGTTCAGGGTGGTCGAATAAAACGGATGGCCGAGGTTGTTGAATCCGGCATTGGCAATGAACAGCATGCCGTTGAAAAACCAGGTCAGCGCCAGTGGACCGCAAAACAGATAGACCAGATCGCGCGCCTGCCCGTCGATGCCAAACAAATTGGCCAGCGGCGCGCGCAGGACAAACAACAGCAGGGCCATCCCCGTCACGTAAAGCCCCGTAAAGACCAGCGCCGCCCACAGAGCACCATTCACCCGGCCCCGGTCTTTGGCTCCGAAATTCTGCCCGATAATCGGCCCGACCGCACCAGAAAGGGCGAAGATCACGCCAAAAGCCAGCGGGATCAATCGGCCCACAATGGCCATGCCCGCCACCGCCGACTCGCCGTAAGCCGCCATGGCGCGGGTGACATAGGCCTGTCCCACCGGCGTGGCCAGTTGCGTCAGAATCGCGGGAACCGCAATCGCCAATATGGGCGGCAGATCGCGCAACAGCGCCATCGGCGTCGGCCAGGCAAAGCCGCCGTAATGGCGCAGGATCGGGCGCAAGGCCATCGCTGCGATGGTCAGCCGCGCCGCCACACTGGCCCAGGCCGCCCCGGTCAGACCCATCGACAGACCAAAGATCAGGATCGGATCCAGCACCGCATTGACGAGGCCGCCATAGATCGTGGCATACATCGCCCGCTTGGCATCCCCATGCGCGCGCAGGATTGCCCCGCCAATCATGCCAACCATCAGGAAGGGCAATGTAGGCACGATGATCTGCAGATAATGAACGGCCAGCTCCGCCGTTTCACCCGCGGCCCCCAGAAGGGTGACCAAATGGTGCAGGTTGACCCACACCAATACGGCAAATACAGCCCCGAAAAGAACCCCGTAGATCAGGGTGTTGGTGGCTTTGATCTGTGCCTCTTCGCGCTGTCCCGCGCCAAGCGACCGCGCGACCAAAGCGCCGGCCGTGATCGCAAGGCCAATACCGAACGACGTGGTGACAAACAGGATCGCGCCCGCATAGCCCACAGCGGCTGCAGTTCCGGCTCGCCCAGCATTGAGATAAAGATCATGTCGATAAAATCGACAAAGAATACCGCGATCAGACCGACTGACGCCATCAGAGACATGACACTGACATGAGCAAACAGGTTGCCCGTCAGGAATATGGCGCGGTCTTCACTCATGGACGAGCCTTTCGATCAGACCCGCACTCAACCATCTGTGGGTCACCCTCGCAACCCTGGTGATTTAGCGCCCAACGCGCGACAAAGCCAACCCGAACGCTGCGCCGAAGAACAGGCAGCCCGTCAGCCGGTGCCTCAATCGCCCCAACCTGAGGATCAACGGACGCGCCGACTCCGCAAAAGCTGCCCATAGAAGGTCGCCCAGAAAAATCACGCAGAGGTATAGGGTCGCGACCGGCAGGAGGGATGCCGTACCCGCGTCCGGATTGACGAACTGGGGCAGAAACGCCGCGTTGAACAGCAGGGTCTTGGGGTTGATCATCGCCAGCAGCAATCCCTGCCAGAAAAGGACGCGCCACGGTTTGCGGCTTGGCGTGGCGTCTTGCAGGTCTTCGATGCCCTGCCGCCAGGATATGATCCCCAGATAGAGCAGATAAAGAACCCCGCCCCATTTAAGCCAGGTAAAGGCCGATGCTGCGAGTTCCAGAAGCACCGCAAGCCCGGTGACCACAATGGCCAGTTGAATGGCCACACCAATTGTCGTGCCAAACACGGTGATCGCGCCAAGCAGGAACCCCCGTGTGATCGTGTTTGCAATGATCAAGGCAACGTTCGGAGCCGGAATGCTTACCAGAAATGCCGTTGCCCCAATCAGGGCCAGAGCGGTGTTTGGGTCCATCTTTCATCTCCCCGCATCAGCCTAGCATACGCCTTCTGACTACAGGTGTCAGGACGCAGTCGCACGAGCGTAAACATCAAGACTCCAGTCGCCACGGCCCTGCCGATCAATCGCGAAACGCGCAGATCACCCTTTGGCGCGGATCACCTGCAGCAGTGGCAACACCTGGCTCATGTCGGGTCCGTGCGACTGCCCGGTCAGCGCCTTGCGCAGGGGCATGAACAGGCCGCGACCCTTACGCCCTGTGGCCTCTTTCACCGCCGTGGTCCATTGGCCCCAGCTTTCGGTGTCGTAAGGCCCGTCGGGCAGCATCGCCATGGCCTCGGTCACGAAAGCGGCGTCCTCCTCGTCGATCACCGGATCGGCCCCGTCACGGAACAAAACCCACCACCCTTGAAGGTCGCCCATCGTGGTGATATTATCACGCGCCACCGACCAGAAATGCAGTGCCAGATGCTCGGGCACGCCCAGAGCGGCCACATGATCCTTGACCGTCTCGTAGGGCAGCGTTTGCAGATGATGCGCGGTCAGCGGATACAAATCCTGTTCGTCAAACTTGGTCGGGGCCGAACCGAACCGTGAAATATCAAATCCCTCGATCAGCTCAGCCATATCCGCGCGCAACTCAACAGGATCGGATGACCCCAGTCGCGCCATCAGGCTGAGCAGCGCCATCGGCTCGACACCCGCGGCACGCAAATCACGCAGAGACAGCGTGCCCAGCCGCTTGGACAGGCTTTCGCCTTGCGGGCCGGTCAACAGGGAATGGTGTGCAAATTCAGGCACATGGCCGCCCAGCGCCTGAATGATCTGGATTTGTGTGGCGGTGTTGGTCACATGGTCTGATCCACGCACAACATGGGTCACGCCCATCTCGGTGTCATCCACGACTGAGGCCAAAGTATACAGCACCTGTCCGTCACCCCGGATCAACACCGGGTCCGATACCGATCCCGCATCAATCGAGATATCGCCGAGAATGCCATCGCTCCATTCGATCCGCTCCTGATCCAGTTTGAAACGCCACACGCCACTGCCGCGCTCAGCCCGCAGTGCATCCTTTTCAGCTTCCGACAAGGCAAGTGCGGCACGGTCATAGACCGGCGGCTTGCCCATGTTCAGCTGTTTCTTGCGCTTCAGGTCCAGCTCGGTCGGGGTTTCAAACGCCTCGTAAAAACGGCACATCTCGCGCAGCTTGTCGGCCGCTTCGGCATAGCGGTCCAGCCGCTCGGACTGCCGCTCGACCTGATCCCAGGTCAGGCCCAGCCACCCCAGATCTTCCTGGATCGCATCGACATATTCCTGTTTCGAGCGTTCCGGATCGGTGTCATCGATCCGCAGGATAAACGTGCCACCTGCCTTGCGGGCGATCATGTAGTTCATCAAGGCGGTGCGCAGATTTCCCACATGGATGTAACCGGTGGGGGAGGGCGCGAAACGGGTGGTGGTCATGGCTCATGCTCCTAGTTCGCTGCGGGCAATGTCACAGCGGCGCGCGATTGTCCAGAAATTGCCGGGTCAGCCGGGCGCCACAGGCCATCTTTTGTTCAGGTCCCGCAGGCCCGTGCGGATCAGCTCGGCCAGCACATCCATATCCACATCGTCCAGTTTGTTGATGTAAAGGCAGGCCTTGCCCAGCTTGTGCTTGCCCAACCGGTCCAGAATGGCGCTGTAATCCTGATATCCCGGTATAATATACAGCGACAGGCTGGCCTTGCGCGGGCTGAACCCGGTGGCCAGAAAATTGCCCTCGCGCCCGCTTTCATAGACATAGTGATAGCGCCCATACCCGATGATAGAGAGACCCCACATCACCGGATCGAAACCGCTTATGTTATGAAAGAAATCCAGCAGAACCTCGGCATCCGTACGGCGGCGGATCGGTTCAACCCCGGCAATGAAATCGGCGGGAGACTGCCGGGTTGGTTGCGTTTTATTGCTGGTCATCGCGCACTCCTAAAGCGTTTCGCGTCAAACTTGAGGCACTCAGTTGACGCAAAACGCGCGCAACACTCATATATCGTGGGCGTTTTGCGAATAGCTGTGGTTCAGATTACCCGCGAAACGCTTTAGCACTCACATTAGCGTGAGAGGGGCAACTCTGTCACGGGAATGCTCTAAGTATAACTCACCCAAACAGGAGACCTGCCATGACATCCCCCCGCCTGACCCGCCGCACCATGATGGCCGCTGCTGCCGCCCTGCCCCTTGCTCCGATCGCCGCTCGCGCCGAAGCACCCATGTTGGGTGTGGATATGGCACCTTACCGGCGGTTCAAGCTGGGCGGGTTCGAGGTAACCACCCTGCTGGCAGGTACAGCGACGCGCCCCGACCCACAAACCATCTTCGGAATGAATGTCAGCGCCGAAGACTTTAACGCTGCCTCCGAACAGGCCAACATTCCCAGCGATCAGGTGCAGTTCTTCTTTACCCACACCGTGATCAATACCGGCAGCGAACTGGTGCTGTTTGACACCGGGCTGAACGCCGAAGGGATGCACACCGCGCTTGAGGCCGCCGGATACACCAGCGATATGATCGACCTGGTGGTGATCACCCACATGCATGGCGATCACATCGGCGGGTTGATGGAAAACGGCGCGCCCACCTTCCCCAATGCACGCTATGAACTTCGTCCCTGTTTCCGGACACTGGGGTACTTTACCCCTGTCCATGAAAGGGGCACGAAATGGGACACCATCGACGGAACTATACGGACGAGTATAGGGCAGCGGCGGTTGAGCGGCTTTATGAACCGGGCGCGACACAGGGCAGCGTTGCCAGGGAGCCTGGTATCACCGGCACACAGTTGAAGACCTGGCGGCTTGAGACCGAAGCGTTCGGCTCAGCTGAAGCCAGGCGGCGGCGGAAGGCGGATGCAGCGGAACCGGCCCGTCTTCGCAAGGAGAACAGGCGCCTGACAGAGGAAGTGGAGATTTTGCACAAAGCATCCGCTTTTTTCGCGACACGGGCGGTGAAACCATGACGAACAAGCGCAGATTCGTCACTGCCCATAAAGCTCGATACGCGGTTTCCACGCTTTGCAGGGTTCCGGCGATTTCCCGGGGCCGGTTTTATGGTTTCCCGGCAGACCAACCGGCGAGGGATCAGCGTAAAGCAGATCGAGACGTTCGAGATCCGGAACTGCCGCCCAGGATCAAGACTTTCTTCAAAGCCGGCAGGAAATGCTACGGATCAAAGCGGATCCATCAGGACCTGGTGGCCGATGGCGAAACCGTCTCCGAGCGGCGGGTGGCGCGGATCATGAAGGAAAACAAGGTGTCTCCACGCCCGAACAAGCGCCGCAAGCCCGTGACAACGGATAGCAATCACAAAATGAGCCCATCGCCAAACCTGTTGGAACAGGCGTTCCACTGCCTCACCCCCAATACGGTTTGGTTGGCCGATATCACCTGTATCGATACGGATGAAGGGTGGCTCTATCCGGCCGGCGTGAAAGACATGGCCACGCGGGAAATCGTTGGTTGGGCGATGGAGGATCACATGCGGGCCGAGCTTTGCTGCGATGCCCTGACGATGGCCCCGGGGCGCAGAGGCCCTGTTCCCGGTCTGATCCACCACTCCGACAGGGGGGAGCCGGTACGCCGGTGGCGAGTATCGCAAGCTGATCGAAAAAGCAGGGATTGCGCAATCCATGAGCCGCAAGGGCGAGTGCCTGGACAATGCGCCAATGGAAAGCTTCTTTGCATCATTGAAAAAGGAGATGGTTCACCGCCAAAGGTTCAAAACACGGGCGGAAGCCAAGGCCGCAATCTTCGAATATATCGAGGTCTTCCACAACCGGCAGAGGCGTCACTCCGCCATCGGATACCAAACGCCGCAACAGGCGTTCAACAATATGACTTGGAAAATGGCCGCATAGGGTCAATAATCAAGGCTCAATTAGCATTGATTATGCGTGGCGTATTACAGGCAGGATGCCTGCTGCTGCGGCAAGTATCGCGCGCGGCGTTTGGTGGCTCGGAAGGACGGCAAGGTGGAACCACCGAAGGTAGCTGTCCAGGTATTTGGTTGCGATACCCCGATGGCGGCGCAGAAAGGTCTTTAACCGCTCATGCCGACTGTTCACGGTTTGAATGTGCAATTCACCACGGACACGTTCTCCGGCGGTCCGGTTGAGACTTTCATGGCTGACGCCCGTTTCTGCGGCGCAGGGCGGGTACCCGGTGCAGCCATCGGTCACCAGGAGAGCGTCCCCATCAAGACGTGGCTGCAGAACCGTTTTGAGATGTTCGGCTGTCACCGCAGGCAAGACAGCACTGATGGTGGTGCCTGATCGGTCGACCGCAACGAGGACCGGAACCTGCTCCTTCGACAATCCGCGTTTTGAGGCCTTTCCCCCGCGTTTGCGGGCTTTTCGAGAGAGATTACGGTCCCCTTTCCGGCTGCGCCGAAAGAACGTCTCGTCGGCTTCGACGATCCCGCACAGCTTGACCGCACCGACCGTTACAGCCTGAAGAAAGCGATGACGCCAACGAAAAGCTGTGGTGTCGGCCACCATACAACGCTCAGCGGACGCCTTTACCGTTTCGCCGTCGCGCAGGGAAGCTGCAAACTCTGCCCACCTGTCCTTGTGGCGCAAGCGGGCAAGCGGCGTCCCGGTCAGCGCGTTGAAGGTTTTGCGACAGCTTTTGCAAAAGAACCTCGTCAGGCCACTTGCATGGCCTCTGATGATCGCACCGCCCGAAGCGCAGTGCGGACAGATACGCCCCTCGCGAACAGTCGCCTCAGGGAGATCGATCACGCTTTCCAGCGACGAAACCCCGGCAACGAGCCGTCCGGTTTCAGCCCGTTGTTTCGATGAAAGGTTGTCGATCTCGTTAAGCCACACCAAAAAAGCCTGATGATCCATGTGCCGCACCCATAATTTTGTTCATGGTGTGTTCTATCACAGGTCGCCACGCATAATAAATGCTATACACAGAGTCCTCGAGCACCCGACTTTTGACGGGTTGACGTCTGACCGTAGAACGATTCAGCTAGGGCCTGTTGAGATTCATCGTGTGCGGATTATTGTCGCTCCGATGTGGATCATGGCTTCGAAACTGGTGTCGGTTTTGCAGGCACGCATTGCTATACGTTTGAATTCTTTGAGTTTCTGAAAGAAGTTTTCGACGAGATGCCTCCACTTATAGATTTCCATATCACATGAAGCTGGGCTTTTGCGGTTGGACTTGGGTGGAATAACGGCTTCAATGTCCCTTTCTGCCAATAACGCCCGAAGCCAATCCGCGTCAAAGGCCTTATCTGCCAACAGATTTCGGCAGCAAACATCTGCCAGCAATTCACGTGTTTTGAGCAGGTCATGCGCCTGTCCGGGCATCAGCCGGAAGTCGATGAGGTTGCCAAAGGCGTCGGTCAGCGCCAGAATTTTGGTGGTCATTCCGCCGCGAGACTTTCCGATGGCCTGATTTTGAGTCCCCCTTTTGCGCCCTGTCCATGACGGTGTACCTTGCAGATCGTGCCATCAATCATCGTATATTCGAAGTCGATATCTTCGGATAACTCATTGAACATATGATGAAATACGTCCCGTTTAACCCAATATCTGAACCGTGTGAAAATCGAATTCCATTTGCCAAATTCAGCCGGCAAGTCCCGCCATGGCGCACCTGTCCGGGCGATCCACAAAACAGCCTCCACAAACAAACGGGCGTCACCTCCAGTCCGCCCCGGATCGCTCTTCTTGCCAAGGCAATGGGGCTCTATAAGATCCCATTGCCCGTCACTTATCAAAAACCGGTCACTCAACATTCTCGCCTCCATTTTGGAAACTTGAATCAGAAATTAATGGAAATGGGAATCCTGTATCTCAACAGGCCCTAGCCGCATGATCCGTCCCAACTTTCTTTCTCCCACGGAGCGCCTTGAGCTTGAGTCCTGTGTGCGCAGTCAACGCGAAGATCATGGGATTGCACGGCGTGCAAATGCGCTCCTTTTGCTGGATGACGGGAAGTCCTGTCAAGTAATCGCGGAATTTCTATATTTGGACGACGACACCATTCGTGGCTGGCACAAAACCTACCGTGAAAGCGGCTGGGACGCGCTTGCCGCCGATGGCTGGAAAGGGGGTCAATCTCGTATGGCCCCAGATCAAGAGGCTGCATTATGCGATTGGCTGAACGGTCGCTTCTGCCGTTCGACAGTTGAGATAAGAGCCCATATTTCAACAGAATTTGGCCTGCGCTACTCGCATTCTGGCTGCATCAAGCTTCTTGCCCGGCTCGGGTTTGAGTATCGCAAACCCAAGGCCCTGCCACGGGGTGTATCTGTCGAGAAACAGGCCAGCTTCATTACGATGTACGAGCGGTTGATGACCGAGCTTGGCGCTGATGAAGCCGTTTATTTCGCTGATGCCGTCCACCCAGAATATCAGACAAAGCCTGCATATGGCTGGGTGAAGGCAGGCTCAAACCCCGCAGTCCCGACCACTGCTGGGCGAGGCCGTGTGAATATCCATGGCGGGCTCAACCTTGAAACCTTCGACGCGCCCTTTGTCGAGCCAACCACCGTCGACGGTGTCAGTGCCACGCAGCTTCTAGCCAAGATTGAAACGCGCAACCCCGACAAGCGATTAATCCACGTCATCTGGGACAACGCGCCCTATCACAAAGGGCCGGATGTCAGGGCGTTTCTCGCAAGGCCAGATTGCCGCATCCACCTTATCCAGTTGCCGCCATACTGCCCGCACCTGAACCCCATTGAACGATTATGGGCTGTCATGCACCAGTTCGTGACGCACAATCATCATTACCCAACCCAAAAACAGTTTGCGAATGCAATCCTGAAGTTCTTCCGCGTAACCATACCAAACGAGTGGAAAACATTCCGAAGCCAAGTCTCAGACAATTTTCGCGTCATAACTCATGAGAAGTTTCGGGTTTTGGCGTAGCTCCGGTATAATTGAGCCATAATCAAACTGTCCGGAAACAGGGACGAAGTCCACTATGCCACCGGCCGGGTGGAGTATGACGCTTGGGCGACAATCGAAAACGCAGGCTTTGACAGTAACGTGCGCCCCTTGGCTGAGAAGACCGTGATGATGGAAGACGGCGCCAGCGGGTTCGCGGGCCACACCGCCATGGCCGCCTTTGGACACACGCCGGGGCACATGGTGCATATCATTGAAAGTGAAGGAAAATCCCTGATCATCGCGGCGGACTTTGCCAATCACTACGTCTGGTCCCTGGCCAGGCCCGATTGGGAGGTGAAGTTCGACATGGACAAGGTCGCCGCCGCCCGGACCCGCCGCACATTGCTGGATATGATGGCCGCCGACCGGGTGCCGTTTGTAGGCTATCACATGCCTTGGCCCGGCTTGGGCTATGTGGAACGGGATGGCGATGGATATCGCTATGCAGCGCATAGTTACCAACTGATGCTGTAAGGGCCTTTTCGCGGGTCGCGTCACCCCCCATATTCAGGGCATGAACGACCCGCAAACACCTGCCGCCACGGACAGCCACAGCTTTGAGCAAATCGCCCGCGCCACGGTCGATGGTTTTCCCAAACCATTCCGAGAGGCGGCCCGTCTTGTGGCCTTGCGCGTAGCGGATTGGCCCAGTGCCGATATGCTGCACGCGGTGGACTTACGCCACCCGATTGAGCTGACCGGGCTCTACGAGGGCATCCCGATGACCGAGAAGTCGGTTGGCCACCAACCCCAGGCCCCCGATACGGTCTGGCTGTTTCGCGAACCGATTCTGGCAGAATGGCGGGATCGGGGCGATGTGACACTGAGCGATCTGATCACCCATGTGACCGTGCATGAATTTGCCCATCACTTCGGCTGGTCGGATGATGATATCGCCTCGGTGGACCGGTGGTGGGAGTAACCTGTCATAGGCTACAATCCGGCCAAGGGCACCTTTCTACGAAAGTCAGCTTTCGTGATCATGGGCAATGTGTATCGGTTAAGTTGAGGGTCTGGCCTATAGCTCATGTTGGCGAAGGTGTTGCAAGTTTTTGCTTTGGTCGACCCGAAGGTTCAGCATGTAGTTTTAATCTGTGCTCGCGGATTTGAGTTTGACAAACTAAAGGACGACCGGCTGGCACTGGCCGGATCAGCGATGTGGTTTTTCAGGTACTGAAGTACGATCTGCTCGGGAATGGCGCCGTTGGCGGTTGAAATACACCCTCTGCCCCAAAACCGGCAGCCCCGGTAGCGCTTGCGGGTTGCTGGAAACTCACCCTGCACCCGGCAAGACGAACGGTCCTTCATCTTGCGCACCAGATCCGAGATCGCCAGCTTGGGCGGCACCGACACGAATATGTGCACTTGGTCGCTCGAAAGTACCCCGCGCAAGATGACGACCTCGATCTCGCGGCGCAGATGACGGCAAATGCCGCGCACATTACCCTTTGTTGTCTTTGGTGTGGCATCTCGATTTAGGCATGTCGATTATACCCGAAGTGCACAACAGATGTGTACCACCACAAAGAAAAAGCCCCTGTAAAACAGGGGCTTTTCTCTTAGAGGCTGTTTCAAAAGTAGTTGAGTGATATCACGTGTTTATGATTCATTGGTTTTGAAAGAACCTGGAGGATCCCATGACGTGGACAGACATCACCCGCGCGGAGCACAGGCGTAAAACGGGCTTTTATCCAAGCGATTTAACTATGGAGGAATGGGCGCTTGTTCGGCCCCTGTTACCTGCCGCGAAGCGAGGTGGTCGCCCTCGCAAGACGAATCCGCGCCGTGTTGTGAACGCGATTATGTATATGGCGACCACGGGATGTCAGTGGCGCATGATCCCGCGGGATTTCCCGGCGGTCTCGACTGTGCAGAACTGTTTTTACGACTGGCGCGACAACGCTCTGTTACACCGGATCAACCATCTGTCAATGATGGCGGCGCGCGAATTGTCGGGCCGTGAGGCGAGCCCCACTGCGGGCGTTATTGACAGCCAGAGCGTAAAAACAACGGAAAGCGGCGGCATTTCAGGCTTTGATGCGGGCAAAAAGATCAAAGGGCGCAAGCGTCACATCGTGACAGACACGCAAGGTTTCCTGTTGCCGATCCTTGTTCACGCCGCCGATATACAGGATCGGGATGGTGCTGTGGATGGTCTCAAAGCACTGCGCATCCGCTTCCCGCGGCTGGGGCACATCTTTGCGGACGCAGGATATGCAGGGCCAAAGCTTCGGGATGCTTTGGCCCTGCAGGGAAAATGGACATTGGAGATTGTCAAGCGCCCTGACAAAGCCGAGGGGTTCGTTCTTCCACCACGAAGATGGGGGGTCGAGCGAACATTCGCGTGGCCGGGACGTTGCCGTCGTTTGGCAAAAGATCGGGAGGCAACCGTTGAAAGTTCCGTAGCATGGGTTTTGGTTGCCGGTATTCGTCTCTTGACAAGGCGGATAGCAAGGCATTCTGTTCAAACATAAACTTTTGAGTCAGACTCTTAATCAGCCACTTAGCTGAAAATTGGTTGCGGGAGGGCGCTCAAATCTCAACTTGCAAACGAAAGACGGCCACCCAGTGGGGGCGGCCGATCTTCGTGAACTTGCATCGCAAGTTGAGATGGTTGCGGGGGCTCGCTCAAATCTCAAGTTGCTGTTTCGAGCCGCAGCATAGAATTGCACGGATATTATCAGAAGCCGTCTTGGGTACTGCATTGAAATACCATCTTAAAATCCAGTTGGCAGGCAACTCCTCCACCCACAGCGTCAGGTCAGGACAAAAAGCTACACATGAGGGCGAATTATACCCGTCTCAAATTGCTCATGGTCTGACCGCAGCCAATCTTGGATCAAGTCCGCTGATCGTGGTGCCTTTTCCCCTCTTGTCTTAGAGTCTGATTTAAAACTAATTGAACGCTTTCAATTCCTTGCGAGGTGGCGTGTGACGCGACGGATGTGGGCGATAAGCAGCCACCCTTCGGCGCTTGCGATGGATTTCTCCCGGTCCTTTGCCAAACGACGGCATCGTCCGAGCCAGGCGAAGGTTCGCTCGACCACCCATCCACGGGGCAAAACCTCGAACCCCTCGACCGTATCAGAGCGTTTGATGATCTGGACGGTCCAGCAGCCAATGGCTTTCAGCGCGTCTCGTAATACGGGTCCTGCATAGCCTCCATCGGCGAATAGATGACCCGGCGTGGGATAGCGGTTCGCGACAGTCGCCAGCACGTCAGGCGCGCCATCCCGGTCTTGAATACCGGCACTGTGGACTACGAAGCCAATGAGCGATCCGATGGTATCGGTCACGATATGGCGTTTGCGCCCCTTTATCCTTTTACCTGCGTCATAGCCTCCAACCCCGCCACTTTCCGTTGTTTTTACGCTCTGACTGTCGATGACCCCCGCTGTTGGCCGGGCCTTGCGACCCTCAGCCAGTCGCGCGCTTCTGACGAGCCCACGGTTTATCTCGTCCAGCAGGCCATCCCTGCGCCATGAATGGAAACAGCCACGCACCGTGGAAACCGACGGGAAGTCATTGGGCAACATACGCCACCGGCAACCGGTTGTCGCGATATAAAGGATCGCGTCAAACACATCACGCAAATCAATGGTACGGGGTCTGCCCGTTGTTCTGCGCGCCGGGAGTAAAGGGACGATTATTGCCCATTCTGCATCGGTCAAATCACTTGCATACCTGCCGCCTGCGCGCTCATGCTGGCGGCGGGTGAGGTCTGTCCAGGCCATAAATATCTCCGTTCAGCTATCAAACCGAACAGAATCACAACCTACTGGATTCATTCAACTGGTTTTAAATCAGGCTCTTACAAATAACCCGGCTCTCATGTGATTGTGGAGCCACTGCCCGGCACGTTGTACATTCTTTGTAAATTTTGCATTCCAGAACTCGCTGTTGGTCGCCGGTGTGGTACACCAGTGGCAACCTGAATGACGATGCCAGAAACACCCATGAACAAACACGACTGCCTTCCAGCGCGTCAGCACTATGTCCGGCTTTCCGGGCAAGTTCTTTCGATGCAACCCGTAGCGCAAGCCTGCAGCGTGAAGCAACCGTCGGAGTACAAGCTCGGGTTAGGTGTCGGCGCTCCGGATCGAAGACATGATGCGAGAACGTGTTGAAGTATACTCCTTCGCCTGAATTGACCTGAAGAATTTGTAGAGAGGTTGATTCAATTTGCCGCATGGTCATACGTATCACAGCATGCACTTTGAGAGCATGAACAAGCCCCACAAAACGGTTTCGCTATCTGCCGATCAGCGCCTGGCCCTTGAGGCCATTTGCCGCCGCCGCAAGGTTGAAGCGCTTGTCTGGAGGCGCGCCCGTGCGTTTCCGCTGTTGGATGCAGAAGAAGACGCCGGAACGGTTTGCCGGATTCTGGATATCGGCCCGACGGTTCTGACGGAGTGGCGGTTTGCCTTTTCCGGGGCGGGGCTGTCGTTTTTCGGCTTGAAGGATTACAGCCAGCGACAAGGGCATTTGTCGGGGGAGCGCGAACGGGCTTTGAAAGCCCGTTTTGCCGAAAACCCGGCACGGAACGTAGACGAGGTCTGTGCGTATGTTCCGGCGGAATACGGGCGGAGCTACAGTCCCTCGGGGGCCGCCAGGCTGATGCGCCGTCCGGGGTTTGAGTATAAACAGCCACGATTGCCGCCTGCACAGGCCGATGAAGTCAAACAGGCGGCGTTTATCGCCATGTATGAGGCCCTGATGACCGAACTTGCAGGCGATGGGATGGTGGTCTTCTCCGATGCTGTGCATCCTGTCAATCGCAGAGTAAAATGGGTCCATGTCGCGGCGTAAAAATGGGCCACTTCGGTTGATGTTTTGTGGCGCTTTTGCACGCGTGCTCGTCACAAAGCTGAAGCGTGCCAAAGCGCATGCTGGCCATAAGGCCAGCATTATTCTGACTGTGATTGCGGGCTGGTTATTTTCGGTTGTTGCGACTGTGTTTGAGCCGATAGCTTTCGCCATTCATCTCGAGGATGTGGACGTGATGGGTTAAACGATCGAGTAGCGCACCGGTCAGCCGCTCAGAGCCAAAGACTTCAGTCCATTCATCGAAGGGCAGGTTCGAGGTTATGATGATGGAGCCGCGTTCATAGCATTGGGATATGACCTCGAAGAGCAGCTCTGCGCCAGATTTGCTGAGCGGTACGAAGCCCAGTTCATCAATGATCAACAGGTTCTGGCTGGTCAGTTGCTTTTGAAGGCGCTGCAATCTCCGCTCATCTTGAGCCTCGATCAGATCATGGACTAATGCCGCAGCCGTTGTGAAGCGCACCTTCAGTCCTCTTTGACATGCAGCCAGCCCAAGTCCCAGGGCGATGTGTGTCTTGCCCGTGCCTGACGGGCCGAGCGCGATGATGTTCTCCCTGCGATTAACGTAATCGCATCGTGCCAGATCCATCGTCAGGGGCTTGTTCAAGCTTGGCATGATCTTGAAGTCAAAGCTATCCAAGCTCTTGGTGCTGGGGAACTTCGCCGCTTTGATGCGCCGTTCAATCATCCGGCGTTCGCGGTCGATCAATTCCATCTCACACAGCCGCGCCAGATAGTGGATGTGATCTTTGTTCTCTGCAGCACAGAGCTGCGCCTGTTTGGCATACTCGCCTTGGAACGTTGGCAGTCGCAGTTGTTTAAGATGATGCCGTAGAAGAATCCGAGGGGCTTCGGTCATGCCGCGGTCCTTCCCATCAAGCTCATGTAACTGGATGGGCGTGTTGTGCCGACATTGGCCTTGGGCAAGTATGGATAGAAGTCCAAATCCAATCGTGGTGGCCGCTTCTCAACCCGACACAGTACAAGGTGTTTTACGGCGTCATAGCCAATTGCACCCATATCTATTGCCTGCTGGATTGCGCCTTGCACAACATCCATTTCGAAGGTCTCCAAAAGGCGCAAGACTTGAACGTATTCTCGCTTGCCCGGCTTACCCATTCTGGCTTCAAGCAGTCGGTGCAGCGTGGCAAATACATCTGGCAAATGCCAACCCTGCAAAGGCGCGGCCTGATCCAGGGCACCCACCTTTTGTTCAAGCAGGGGCAAAAAGTGCAATGGGTCAAAGACCATATCCGCTGATGTGTAGGATCGTTTGTGCCGCGCAATAATCTCATTGCCGCAGCCGATGATAACCTCATGCACAAACCCACGCACATGAACATCGTGGTGCGCATAGGCTACTGGCACCGAGTAATCATTGCTGCGATAGCGCACCATTGAGATCGACGTTGCACGCGTGCTGACGTGATCGCAGGCTTCATATTCTGCGACGGGCAATCCCATCAGAGCATCCAAATCCGACATCAGGCGTGCGCCTATGGTTTGGGTGTGACCCCGCAACGTATCGTCCTGACGTGCTAAACACTTCTCTTCCAAATGTGCGTTCAGATCATCAAAGCTGTCATAGCGAGGTGCGGGAACCATGAAGTTGCGGCGGGTGTATCCAACCATGCCCTCAACGTTGCCTTTATCGTTCCCTCGCGCGGGTCTGCCAAACTTGTCATCAAACAAGTAATGCGACTGCAGTTCCGTAAACCGACGTGTGCGGATGCGCGTCTTATCCCCGAGTATCCGAGCCACGGCGATCTTGGTATTGTCGTAGAGAATGGATTGCGGAATGCCGCCAAAGAATGCAAAGGCGGACACATGGCCATCGCAAAACGCCTCGGTTGTCTCAGCTGGATATCCCTTCACAAACACCGCATCAGAATGTGGCAAGCTCATCACGAAGAAGTGGATCTTGCATTCCACGCCACCGATCACGCCCAGCGTCTCACCAAAATCAACCTGCGCATGGCCCGGCCGATGCGACAACGGCACAAACACCTCTTTGGTGCGCCGTTTTTGCTCGCGCACGTAATAGGTCACCGTGGTCAGGCTGCCAGCATATCCATGCTCATCGCGCAGCCGTTCAAAGATGCGCTTGGCCGTGTGTCGCTGCTTTTTGATCAGGGCTTTGTCTGTGCGCAGTATCTCATCGACCACACCAACATAACCATCAAGCGTTGGCCGCCGAGGCGCTTCCGACCGACGATACCCAGGCGGAAGTTCATGGCGCAGCATCTTCGCGATCGTCTTACGATCTTTGTTCTCTAATCTGTCAATGCGTGTTTCCTGAGTTTCCTGCTTTTGATGTCAGAGGTTGCCTTTGTTCTCTTCGAACTCTGAGGTTCATGATGGGGTTGGCTGGGTGTGGGTCGGCAATGTTGAAACCGCAATCATACCGTTGGTCTTGGCTGTTGCTACAGAATCGGCGCCGTGTCTCACGCCCTCCCTCGGGCATCGTCCCAGATGGGAACTTTGATTTAGGAATCCTCGTTGTCGCCTCGTAAGCCTTACGCGGACTGGAAGTCAGTTTTGTCTCGCATAATGGCATGAAGTATGATTGCCAGACGACGCGCCAGAGCCACTCGGGCCTTTCTCATCGTTGAGCGCGCACCGATTGCGAGGGCCCATGTCTTCAATTTGAGCGGAGCGGCATACCGCGTCAGCATCACATTGGCGGCCTCATAGAGAAGCGTTCTGACGCGCACGTCGCCCCGCTTTGAGATGCTGCCCGTGTAGTCGATTTCACCAGATTGATGCCGTCGCGGCACCAGTCCAAGATACGCCCCCACATCACGCGATTTCCTGAAACGCGACGGATCATCAATTGCTGCGGCAAAGGCCAATGCTGTGATCGGACCGACCCCTGGTACCGTCATAAGGCGCTGGCAGACTTCGGATTTGCGGGTCATCTTTTTGATGTCGCCATCAATGGCTGCAACCGCCGCGAGGATTGCTTCGCGTGCTGCGAACAGTCCGCAAATTGCGGCATGGAGGCCAGGCACTCCATCGCTAACTTTTAGCGCCGCGTTTTTGAATGCCGGAGACAAAGCTCGTGGCAGCCGCACGCCGAAGACGACGACCAGACCGCGGATCTGATTGTCGAGCGTCACACGCTGTCCGACCAGCTTCTTGCGGGCTGCGATCAGCGACCGGATTGCGTGCGCTGACAGTGATTTGACATGGGTCGGCTTGTAGAATCCCGTCCGCGCCAGGTGTGCCAAACCGCGGGCATCATTGCGGTCCGTCTTGTGGCCGGCCAGAGATTTAAGGGCCTGATATGCTTGCCTGCTCTCGATGCAAACAACCGGGACACCAAGCTCCGTCAGCCCATGGTAAAGCATTGGTGCCATCCGTCCCGTTTCAAATACAACTTTGGCACATGGTGGTCCAGAAGCGAGGAAGTCAGCGATCGCTTTTGGTGTTGAGCTCGCTTTTCCTTCACGAATAAGGGCCCCTTCACGATCCAGAATGCAGATATGCGTCTCTTCCATGGACACATCCAAACCAGCAAAATATTCCATTGGTCAGTCTCCTTTTCAATTGCATGTGCATCCAGAATAACAGGGGTAACTGAGTGCTGATCCTGATTACGCCATGTTGAAAAACCGCGCCGCTTCTCGGCCAGACATACCGTCCTTCAAACAAGCACGGCGCACACGACTATAAATATCCACAGAATACATCTCCCGCCCTCCGAATAAACGAAGGGCACAAACTGGCGGACTTTTACTCCGCTACAACTGCGATATGCAGCCGCTTCTGTGGCCCAATATTGCTCCGCGTTTTACAGCATCCCGAGCATCGGAGCCGTCCTGCCCATGGCCGGTTCCCGAAGGGGCTGAATTGCCCCGGTTTTACCGGAGAGTAAAACACTCTACAGGTGATCCATATGACCAAGAAGAAATACAACCCCGCCTATCCTGCCGAATTGCGTGCCCGTGGTGTTCGGCTTTTTCAGGAACAACGCAGTAATTACACCGGTGATACAGCCGCTTGCCGGGCGACAGCGCCTGAACCGGGATGCTCAACGGACAGCCTGCGCAAATGGTGCCGACAAGCGGAACGGGATGCTGGGCAGCGCGACGGTTTAACAACGGCAGAGAAGGATCGTATTAAAGAACTGGAACGCGAGGTTCGTGAACTTCGTCAGGCCAATGAAATCCTGAAGAAGGCGTCTGCATATTTTGCCCAGGCGGAGCTCGACCGCCCGTTCAAGCGATGATCGCCTTTATCGAAGAGCATAGAGTGATCCACGGGGTCGAGCCGATCTGCAGGGTTCTGCCGATTGCCCCATCTACATTTTATGCCCGTACGGCCGTTGCCCGCGATCCTGATCTGGCATCGGACAGGGCCAAACAGGACATCATCGACCGAGAGAAGATCAGGGAAGCCTTTGATGGCAGTGGTAAACGATATGGCGCGCGTAAAATCTGGCATGACCTGCGCCGGACGGGTCATGATATCGCGCGCTGCACAGTGGAACGTCTGATGAAAGCTATGGGAATACAGGGCGTTGTGCGCGGTCAAAAGCCAATCACCACCAACCCTGACACCTCTCGGCCATGCCCGGACGACAAAGTCAATCGCGACTTCACAGCCCGGATGCCAAACCAGCTCCGGGTCAGTGATTTTACCTATGTCTCAAGCTGGCAGGGCATGGTTTATGTTGCCTTCGTGATTGATGTCTTCGCTCGTAAGATCGTCGGTTGGCGCGTGTCCACGTCCATGACGACCGGCTTTGTGCCGGACGCTTTGAACCAGGCAATCTATCAGCGCGTTCCTTCCGGGGATTTGGTGCACCATTCGGACCGTGGGTCGCAATATCCATCCATTCGCTACACCGAACGACTGTCCGAGGCCGGCATCGATCCATCCGTCGGAAGTGTTGGCGACAGCTATGACAACGCCCTGGCCGAAAGCACAATTGGCCTGTTCAAAACCGAAGTCATCGACTTCATGGGGCCATGGAAATCTGTCGGACAGATCGAATGGGAAACCCTGAAGTGGGTCAATTGGTACAACACAAAACGCCTGCACAGCAAAATCGGATACGTCACGCCACAAGAAGCAGAGGAGAATTTCTATGAAGCCTTGATCGAAGCTGAAAAAGCAGCCTAATATTTGAAACAACAACCCTCCGGTAAAACCGGGGCAATTCAGATTCCGGTCGACCAATCGAGCACGCCCGACACTTTCCAGCGCGTGTCACCGGTGCCGTTGCCCGCGATGCGCTGCACGGCAGAGACAAGTTCGTGGTCGTAGATACGGCCGTAGTCGGGGCCGGTCACGGCGCGCAGTTCCGTGCGGCCATCCGCGACCTCCATCGTCTTGATCTGCTCGGCGCGGTGGTTGGCCAGGCCGTATTGCAGGTTGATGCCCGCCAGCGGCGCGGGCAGCTGGCGCAAATATGCTGCGGGCGCGCCGACAAGGCTCGAGAGTTGGCCAAAGCTCCAATGCGTGGGTCCGATGGGTTCGTCGGCCCCGGGTAGGACCAACCCCAGTTTCTCGGGGTCATCGCGATGCGCCTCAACCCGGATCGCGGCGCTCTCCACGGTCCGTGTCCGGCTCCGCTCAGCGCGGGTTTTCACCGAAGCGAAGAGGTCGTCGAGTGACAAGTATCGCTCATCGTCGGGGCGCGAAAACCACTCCGATGACACGCGATCCACGTTTTTACCGCGTGACACATCAACCTTGTAACCGCCACTGGCGTCACGCCCGGCATCGA
The DNA here is from genome assembly GCA_965207105.1 of Roseovarius sp. Lineage (GTDB taxonomy): Bacteria > Pseudomonadota > Alphaproteobacteria > Rhodobacterales > Rhodobacteraceae > Roseovarius. The sequence continues at coordinate 326,289 of CBDBLS010000041.1, forward strand.
TAATTTGGGTATTCATTGGGATCTCCCGAGACGGGCAGCCGGGAGCCTCTCTCTCGACCTCCAAACCCGTCACGGGAACGGCCGCAGGCTTCTTACTCTAAGGGTGCGTTGCGGACACCCCGAATGGGGTTTGATTTTGCGCTGGTTCGGCAGTCTCAGTGGGCCTTGCACTCGTGCTGCTCTACCGCATTGGGCGATACCTCAGGGGTATCGCATGAATAGCATCTTTTGGTTTGCCTTGATCTTCTGTCTCTGATTCAGTTTTCCAAAGTTTATGTCCGGAGGGCGCTGCTTTGGAAAATACCGTGTGTTTCAATCTTTTGCCTCGTCGATTTCTGATCCCCGCCAGGAGACGAAGGTGTTGTATCCACTTGATGGGATTCCGCTTTTGAGCCTGTGCGGAGTGGTGTCGGGGTGTGGGAGTTTTGTCGATGTTGCCCTTTATGGCGAGGAAAAGTCGGGTTTCCTGCGCAAGTTGGCTACGTTTGAGCATGGCATACCCTCCCGTGACACGCTTTCGACGGTGTTTCGGGCGCTTGATCCTGAAGAGTTCAACGCAGCCTTTGCCGCGTGGGCGTCCGGGTTGGCCGGGCGCGTTGGAGGAACGCTCGTTGCCATTGACGGCAAGACAGCGCGAAGCTCAAGGGCCGGTGGTGAAACGCCTCTGCATCTGATCCCGGCCCGGTGTAACGATCTACGCCTCGTGCCCGGCCAGCAAGCCGGCGCGCACAAAAGGAACGGGATCAGGGACATCCCCGTTCTCCTGGATTTGCTCTTCCTGGAGGGTGCGGTCGTAACGCTGGATGCGATGGGGCGCCAACGTGAGATCGCCTGCAAAATCCGTGACAAGGGTGCTGACTATGTGCCGGCCCTGAAGGGCAATCAGGGGCTTCTCCATGAAGACGTGAAGCTGTGGTTCGAAGAACAGGATCGGGAAAACACAGAATCACTACAGACGGTTGACGGCGACAAGGGCAGGATTGAAACGCGAACATACACCCAATGCGACGCCATCGGCCGGTTGAAAAAACGCCATCCCCATCGGGAGGGGTTGCTCAGCATTGGCCGCGTCGTCCCGCTTCGGGAAAGTGGCGGGAAGACGACACGGCAAACGCGGTACTTCATCCCGTCCCTGCCGAAAGACGCCGCGCGCCTTGCCCATGCCGTACGCTCTCACCGGGGAATTGAAAACCGCCTCCACCGGGTGCTTGATGTCACCTTCCGCGATGACGACAGCCGGATACGAAAAGATCACGCACCCGCCAACTTCGCCGTCATCAAGCACATCGCAATGAATTTGCTCAACAAAGCAAAAAGCGAGAACTCCCTCGGAGGAATGCGGAAAAAGGCAGGCTGGAACAACCGCTTCCCGCTTCAAATCCTCGCGCCGTGAAACTCATGCGATTCCCCTGGGCGATACCTTGAGAATAGTTGTTCAAACATGATTTGTCTGCTAACATTCATATTTGACGTATAAATATGGAATGGGCGTCAGATATGGCAGTTAAGGTAAGTTCACTGAGCGCACGGCGCGCACTTGAAGCTCTCGGAGCGAACATTAAGACGGCGCGCTTGAAGCGGCGTATCTCCGTAAAGGGGTTCGCCGAGCGCGTCGGTGTGTCCGAAAGCACGATCATGCGCCTTGAGAAGGGCGATGACGGTGTCAGCATCGGCACGCTGGCGATGGCCTGCCTTGTCCTTGGCGAGATCGAGCGCATTGCGGAGTTCCTCGATGCCGGATCTGACGATACCGGGCTGCTCCTTGACCGGGAGGCCCTTCCCAAGCGGATCGACCGAAAACGAAAACCCGGACCGCATTCATCGGGCAAAGACCAACTCGCCCCCTCACCGGATTCGGACGATGAAGAAGGGGTCGGTTTCTGATGCCTGAGGCGATCGTCGCTCTCGGAGAGGGCAAACGCATTGTTGGCCGTCTTCGCTTCGAGAGCGACGGCCGACGTCAGCACTCACAATTCGAATATGCCGACGCGTGGCTGGCCGCATCGGACAGGTTCGCGCTGTCGCCGGGATTACCCTTGCGTGAAGGCAGTCACTTCAGCAGCGGGCGGGAAGACAAGCGTTCGGCGCTCCCTGGATGCTTTGCCGACGCCGCACCGGATTCCTGGGGGCGGGCTTTGATGAGCAAGGCGCTTGGAGGCGGTCTCAGCGAGTTCGACTATCTCGTGCTGTCCGATGACCGCACAAGGCAGGGCGCGTTACGGTTTCTCGGCGAAGACATGGAGCCGCTGTCCGATCTGACACCGCCAATCCCGCGACTGGTCGAACTCGAACGGTTGCGCGCTCTTGCGCAGCGGTTTGAGCGCGATCCTGGCGGTGCGGAGGAAGAAGCGCGTGATCTGGCCGGTATTGCGGGCTCATTGGGCGGTGCGCGTCCGAAAGCCAATGTGGAAGGCGATGGCCATCTTTGGATCGCCAAGTTCACTTCCGCGCAAGACACCAAACCTGTCGAACGCGCAGAGGTTGCCACCTTGAAGCTTGCGGCCATGTGTGGGTTGCGGGTTGCTGAGGCGAAACTGGAGTTGCGGGACAGCGATAGCCCGATCGCGCTCATCCGCAGGTTCGACCGACGCGGCGAAACGCGCATCCCCTATATTTCAGCTCGCACGGCGCTGGACTGGCAGGGCGAGGAAGGCGGCTTCTACACCGATATCGCCGACGTGATCCGGCAGATTTCCAGCAGGCCCGTCGATGATCTGCACGAACTCTGGCGGCGGATTGTTTTCACACTCCTCGTGTCGAACAAAGACGATCACCTGAAGAACCACGGTTTCATCTATGCCAGTGGGGATAGGTGGCGGCTGTCACCGGCTTTCGACATCAACCCCTCGCCGTCGCGTCACAGGGTTCTGGAAACGGGTATCGTGCAGGGCGGCTCGTTCGACGCGTCCCTTGACGTTGCGCTCGATGCCTGCGGGTTTTTCGACATGGGGCTGGCCGATGCCAAACAAGAGGTACTGAGTATGGCGAGAACAGTTGCAAGCAATTGGAAAAAGGCATTTCGCGGCGAAGCGGCAACTCCGGGCGATTTACGGACCTATGCTGAAGCATTCGAACATGCGGAAATCGAAGCGGCGTTGAAATTGACGGTGTAAAGCATGGCAGTCAGTCTCTGAAACCCAGTTTTCGAGCCTCAGCGAGAATTTTCTCTCCGTGCATGGCCTGCTTGCGGGACGGAGTCTTGCCGCCGCCAGCGAGCTTGCCGAGGCTGAACGATAGACTTCGTTGCCAAGGCTGAAGTGATTGCGTGTCCTTTGCCCAAGCGGACAGTGCAAACCAGGTATGTAAAACGCGGAGCAATATTGGGCCACAGAAGCGGCTGCATATCGCAGTTGTAGCGGAGTAAAAGTCCGCCAGTTTGTGCCCTTCGTTTATTCGGAGGGCGGGAGATGTATTCTGTGGATATTTATAGTCGTGTGCGCCGTGCTTGTTTGAAGGACGGTATGTCTGGCCGAGAAGCGGCGCGGTTTTTCAACATGGCGTAATCAGGATCAGCACTCAGTTACCCCTGTTATTCTGGATGCACATGCAATTGAAAAGGAGACTGACCAATGGAATATTTTGCTGGTTTGGATGTGTCCATGGAAGAGACGCATATCTGCATTCTGGATCGTGAAGGGGCCCTTATTCGTGAAGGAAAAGCGAGCTCAACACCAAAAGCGATCGCTGACTTCCTCGCTTCTGGACCACCATGTGCCAAAGTTGTATTTGAAACGGGACGGATGGCACCAATGCTTTACCATGGGCTGACGGAGCTTGGTGTCCCGGTTGTTTGCATCGAGAGCAGGCAAGCATATCAGGCCCTTAAATCTCTGGCCGGCCACAAGACGGACCGCAATGATGCCCGCGGTTTGGCACACCTGGCGCGGACGGGATTCTACAAGCCGACCCATGTCAAATCACTGTCAGCGCACGCAATCCGGTCGCTGATCGCAGCCCGCAAGAAGCTGGTCGGACAGCGTGTGACGCTCGACAATCAGATCCGCGGTCTGGTCGTCGTCTTCGGCGTGCGGCTGCCACGAGCTTTGTCTCCGGCATTCAAAAACGCGGCGCTAAAAGTTAGCGATGGAGTGCCTGGCCTCCATGCCGCAATTTGCGGACTGTTCGCAGCACGCGAAGCAATCCTCGCGGCGGTTGCAGCCATTGATGGCGACATCAAAAAGATGACCCGCAAATCCGAAGTCTGCCAGCGCCTTATGACGGTACCAGGGGTCGGTCCGATCACAGCATTGGCCTTTGCCGCAGCAATTGATGATCCGTCGCGTTTCAGGAAATCGCGTGATGTGGGGGCGTATCTTGGACTGGTGCCGCGACGGCATCAATCTGGTGAAATCGACTACACGGGCAGCATCTCAAAGCGGGGCGACGTGCGCGTCAGAACGCTTCTCTATGAGGCCGCCAATGTGATGCTGACGCGGTATGCCGCTCCGCTCAAATTGAAGACATGGGCCCTCGCAATCGGTGCGCGCTCAACGATGAGAAAGGCCCGAGTGGCTCTGGCGCGTCGTCTGGCAATCATACTTCATGCCATTATGCGAGACAAAACTGACTTCCAGTCCGCGTAAGGCTTACGAGGCGACAACGAGGATTCCTAAATCAAAGTTCCCATCTGGGACGATGCCCGAGGGAGGGCGTGAGACACGGCGCCGATTCTGTAGCAACAGCCAAGACCAACGGTATGATTGCGGTTTCAACATTGCCGACCCACACCCAGCCAACCCCATCATGAACCTCAGAGTTCGAAGAGAACAAAGGCAACCTCTGACATCAAAAGCAGGAAACTCAGGAAACACGCATTGACAGATTAGAGAACAAAGATCGTAAGACGATCGCGAAGATGCTGCGCCATGAACTTCCGCCTGGGTATCGTCGGTCGGAAGCGCCTCGGCGGCCAACGCTTGATGGTTATGTTGGTGTGGTCGATGAGATACTGCGCACAGACAAAGCCCTGATCAAAAAGCAGCGACACACGGCCAAGCGCATCTTTGAACGGCTGCGCGATGAGCATGGATATGCCGGCAGCCTGACCACGGTGACCTATTACGTGCGCGAGCAAAAACGGCGCACCAAAGAGGTGTTTGTGCCGTTGTCGCATCGGCCGGGCCATGCGCAGGTTGATTTTGGTGAGACGCTGGGCGTGATCGGTGGCGTGGAATGCAAGATCCACTTCTTCGTGATGAGCTTGCCACATTCTGATGCGGTGTTTGTGAAGGGATATCCAGCTGAGACAACCGAGGCGTTTTGCGATGGCCATGTGTCCGCCTTTGCATTCTTTGGCGGCATTCCGCAATCCATTCTCTACGACAATACCAAGATCGCCGTGGCTCGGATACTCGGGGATAAGACGCGCATCCGCACACGTCGGTTTACGGAACTGCAGTCGCATTACTTGTTTGATGACAAGTTTGGCAGACCCGCGCGAGGGAACGATAAAGGCAACGTTGAGGGCATGGTTGGATACACCCGCCGCAACTTCATGGTTCCCGCACCTCGCTATGACAGCTTTGATGATCTGAACGCACATTTGGAAGAGAAGTGTTTAGCACGTCAGGCCGATACGTTGCGGGGTCACACCCAAACCATAGGCGCACGCCTGATGTCGGATTTGGATGCTCTGATGGGATTGCCCGTCGCAGAATATGAAGCCTGCGATCACGTCAGCACGCGTGCAACGTCGATCTCAATGGTGCGCTATCGCAGCAATGATTACTCGGTGCCAGTAGCCTATGCGCACCACGATGTTCATGTGCGTGGGTTTGTGCATGAGGTTATCATCGGCTGCGGCAATGAGATTATTGCGCGGCACAAACGATCCTACACATCAGCGGATATGGTCTTTGACCCATTGCACTTTTTGCCCCTGCTTGAACAAAAGGTGGGTGCCCTGGATCAGGCCGCGCCTTTGCAGGGTTGGCATTTGCCAGATGTATTTGCCACGCTGCACCGACTGCTTGAAGCCAGAATGGGTAAGCCGGGCAAGCGAGAATACGTTCAAGTCTTGCGCCTTTTGGAGACCTTCGAAATGGATGTTGTGCAAGGCGCAATCCAGCAGGCAATAGATATGGGTGCAATTGGCTATGACGCCGTAAAACACCTTGTACTGTGTCGGGTTGAGAAGCGGCCACCACGATTGGATTTGGACTTCTATCCATACTTGCCCAAGGCCAATGTCGGCACAACACGCCCATCCAGTTACATGAGCTTGATGGGAAGGACCGCGGCATGACCGAAGCCCCTCGGATTCTTCTACGGCATCATCTTAAACAACTGCGACTGCCAACGTTCCAAGGCGAGTATGCCAAACAGGCGCAGCTCTGTGCTGCAGAGAACAAAGATCACATCCACTATCTGGCGCGGCTGTGTGAGATGGAATTGATCGACCGCGAACGCCGGATGATTGAACGGCGCATCAAAGCGGCGAAGTTCCCCAGCACCAAGAGCTTGGATAGCTTTGACTTCAAGATCATGCCAAGCTTGAACAAGCCCCTGACGATGGATCTGGCACGATGCGATTACGTTAATCGCAGGGAGAACATCATCGCGCTCGGCCCGTCAGGCACGGGCAAGACACACATCGCCCTGGGACTTGGGCTGGCTGCATGTCAAAGAGGACTGAAGGTGCGCTTCACAACGGCTGCGGCATTAGTCCATGATCTGATCGAGGCTCAAGATGAGCGGAGATTGCAGCGCCTTCAAAAGCAACTGACCAGCCAGAACCTGTTGATCATTGATGAACTGGGCTTCGTACCGCTCAGCAAATCTGGCGCAGAGCTGCTCTTCGAGGTCATATCCCAATGCTATGAACGCGGCTCCATCATCATAACCTCGAACCTGCCCTTCGATGAATGGACTGAAGTCTTTGGCTCTGAGCGGCTGACCGGTGCGCTACTCGATCGTTTAACCCATCACGTCCACATCCTCGAGATGAATGGCGAAAGCTATCGGCTCAAACACAGTCGCAACAACCGAAAATAACCAGCCCGCAATCACAGTCAGAATAATGCTGGCCTTATGGCCAGCATGCGCTTTGGCACGCTTCAGCTTTGTGACGAGCACGCGTGCAAAAGCGCCACAAAACATCAACCGAAGTGGCCCATTTTTACGCCGCGACATGGACCCATTTTACTCTGCGATTGACACCTTGCCCTGCCGGGCTTCCAGCAAGCGCCGGAGCGTGGCGAAGGCGTCAGGCAGTTCCCAACCCTGCAAGGGCGCAGCCTGATCGAAGGACATGATCCTGCGCTCGATCAGCGGCAGGTAATGCAGCGGGTCGAACACCATGTCACCGCTGTCATAAGAGCGGGGATGATCGGCGATCACCTCAGTGGCGCAACCGATAACGACGCGGATCACGAAGCCCTTGATCCAGACCGCGCGGTGGCCATATGCGACCGGTACCGAGTAGTCGTTACCGCGATACCGCACCACCGATGTCGATGTGACCTGGCCACTTTGCAACTCACAGGCCTCGAAGGGTGCGCCGGGCAAATCCTGCATTGCCGCCGGATCGGCTTGCAGCCGTTCGCCGATGCTGGCCTTGTGTCCGCGCAGGACATCGTCCTGCCGTTTGCGGCATTGCTCTTCCAGGTGAGCGTTGAACGCATCCCGGTCCGGAAAGGACGGGATCGGCACCATGAAGTCGCGCCGCCCGTAGCCGACCAACCCCTCGACCGCTCCCTTGTCGTTCCCCTTGCCGGGACGGCCGTAGCGATCCCGGACCACATAATGCGACAGCATTGCGCTGAACCGTTGGGTTCTTTGCCGGGTGCCGTCCGGCAGGATCCGCGCCACCAGGCAGCGGTCATTGTCATAGAGGATCGACAGGGGAACCGCCCCAAAGAAAGCAAAGGCATGCACATGCCCATCCAGCCAGGCCTCGGTGGTTGCCGCAGGATAGGCCCGGATAAAACACGCATCGCTCTGCGGCAGATCAAAGGCGAAGAAGTGCGCCTTCCGCTCAACGCCGCCAATCACGACAGGCGCTTCACCAAAATCCGCCTGCGCATGCCCGGGCGGATGGCTGAGCGGCACGAACATCTCTTTGCCAGAGCGCTTCCTGGCCCGGACGCAGTCTTTGACGATTGTGTATCCGCCATCAAAGCCGCACTCGTCGCGCAGCCTCTCAAAGATACGCTTTGCGGTGTGGCGCTGCTTGCGCGGACGCGCTTTGTCCTCAGTAAGCCATTGGTCGATCTGGCAGGTGAACGCATCCAGCTTCGGGCGCCTAATCGGCGCTGTCCGCCGATACCCCGGTGGCTCCGAATAGGCCAACATCTTCGCACACTGTCTCGGCCAATCCCAAAATCCCGGGCAATCCGACGCCCGCTCAACCCATCCTGAAAATGAGCCCGACGCACCTTCAAATACAATTCCACGGTGAAAATCCCCCGGCCCTCCCATCAAACGAAAGGGCAAAAGTGGACGACTTTTACGCCGCCCGCGACAACACAACGACGCCGCTACCGTGGCCGAGTATTGCTCCGCCGATTACAACCTTGTAGGTCTACCAATTAACTGGACATTTACAGTTTTGTCGCCATATATATACGAGAGGTGGCATTTTGCTACCTATCTAAGAGTGGAGGCACCATGGCCCAATCTGTCAAGCTTTCTGATGACGTCATGTCAGTTGTCCGCCGTGAATCCGGTTTGCAAAGCCGGTCTGTTGCGGGGCAAATCACCCATTGGATCAACATCGGTCGTGCCATCGAGCAATCGAGCGCGTTTGATTATCAGCACATCAACGCCGCCCTTGCAGGAGAGCTTTCCCCCGATGAGCTGAGCGCCGAAGAGCAAGAAGTCTGGTTTGCGCAATTTGGTGAAGATGTCACCGGCCCCTCCGATCAAGAAAAGACGTTCTTTGCGCAGCGTCGCCAGATGGGGCGTGGTGTTGGGCTGAATGAAAAAGGCGAGTTGGTTTACCCTGAGGCCGCAGCCTGAGCGTGGCCCCTGCCCCGCGTCCAACGCTGGTGATGCTGGCAGGTCCGAACGGGTCAGGCAAATCCACGCTCTACGAGACGCTGATCGCGCCAAAATTTGCAGTGCCTTTCATCAACGCTGACATTATCCAGCGCGATGAGATCAAAGACGGTGATGTGAATGCAGCTTACGAAGCAGCACAGATTGCCTCTGAACGCCGCACGTCCTTGATGGCGGATCGTACAAGCTTTGCCACGGAAACCGTGTTCTCTCATCCCTCCAAGCTTGATCTTATACCAACGGCCCAATTAATTGACCTTTATCCATTCTCGATCTGTGATTGAAGTTATGCGTTCAGGGTCGTTCGCAAAGAAGTTCCAGGCCCGGGCGCATTTTTCGAGGATTTCTTCATATGTGTCGAAGACAGAGACAGCGGGTTTGTTCGACCGCAGATAGGCCCAAACGTTTTCCATTGGGTTCAATTCCGGTGAGTATGGGGGCAGTTTTACGAGTGTAGTATTATCTGGCACCTGCAAGCATTTTGCTCCGTGCCAACCAGCCCCGTCGATGATGAGCAAGGCATGTGCGCCGGGTGCGATTGTCTTTGCGATCTCATCGAGATGCAGCCCCATTGCTTCGGCGTTGACGTAAGGCAGGACCAGCCCAGCCGCCGTGCCACAGGCAGGACAGGCTGCGCCGAAGATACAGCTCCATTTGCAGCGCGTATCACGTGGTGCGCGCGGGCGGGTTCCACGCCTGGCCCATTTGCGGGTGAGGGTTCCTTGCTGCCCGACGCGGGCTTCATCCTGGAACCATACCTCAAGCGGCTTCCCCTTTGCATGTTTTGGCAGGGTATCGGCTATGAGGCTGGCAAAGTTTTTTTAAAAGCCTGCTGTGCAGCGGGATCAGTTTTGGGATGCTCCGGGCGCACGGAAAGGCGACGAAAACCATGCCTGGCTGGATACTTGCCAATCGTACGTTCATGTAGCTTTACGTCGAATTCTTCTTCAACGCGGACCTGCAAATCGGCACAGCGCCACCGCACTACGCCATCTTTTGCCGGGTCAGGCCCAGCCTCAACCGAAGCCACAAACAGCGCCTGTTGCTCCAGGGACAGGCGTGGCTTTGCACCCTTGCCACACCGACCAGAAAGCCCACCAGGGCCCTCTGCATTGTAGCGATGCACCCAGTCTCTGGGAGTTTGGCGATCCATACCGCTGCTATGGGCCGCTGTTGCGCGGTCCACATCGTCAAGCACCAGCGCTATGGCGAGTATTCGACGGACAACACGACCATCCCTGGTTCGCTTTGCAGCACAACGCAAATCTTGCGCGGACATATCTGTGCGCGTAATCTTGACTGCCCCACCCATGAGCACCTCCTTGCTTCTGGAGGCCATTGATTCAGAAATGCAGTAAATTTGAAATCACAAAAGTGAGTCAGACATTAAGGCCGCTGGTATTATTACCCAAGCCAAGGCCCTTGGTTATCGCGTCATGACGTTTCACATCTCGGTGGAGCATCCTGATCTGTCGGTGGCCCGTGTCGGCGAACGGGTCAAGGAGGGCGGACACCCCGTGCCTGAAGAGAAAATCAGAAACCGCTATGATCGCTCCGGTCCCCTCATCCGTCAGGCCATCCTGCAAAGTGATATCGGCCATGTGTTTGATAACTCCCAACTGAACCAGCCGCCACAAAGAGCCCTTTCGCTCACCAATGGTGTTCTGACCTTTGCTTTGCCGCAGTTGCCCACGTGGGTTCTTGATCTCTACAGCGATGACTTGGTCCTTTAGGGCGCGATGCAATTTGATGGCCCATCAGCCAAAACGGGCTGACCAGACTCTTGGCTGTCAAGGACCTGATGAAGTCATGGCCACGGCCCGACTCGATCCAGTCATGGCCACGGCCCGAGTTGATCCGATCATCGCCATCGCCGGAGTTGATCGTGTCAGCGCCGTAGCCGGAATAGATCGTGTCATCGCCAGCGGTGCCGTCCAGGTCCTGGTCGGCGGTCCCGGCAAGGGCATCCATCTGCGCAGCACTCAGGGTTGTGTCACCAAAGACGAACTCCTCGACATTCGTGACCGTATCGGTGCCCTCTGCCGAAACGATGGTATAGACATCTCCGTCCTTCGTGACGGTGAATGCGCTCCTGGCCACGCTGAAACGCGCCTGATCGAAGCCGACACCTCCGTCGATACTGTCATTGCCGGCACGCCAATGATCGTGTCGTGGCCATCGCCGGAATTGACCGAGTCATGGCCGGCACCGGAATTGATCCGGTTGCCGAGATCGTTGCCGGTAATGTGTCAACGGCGGAGTAAAATCCGGCCACTGGGGCGGAGCAAAAGTCGGCCAGTTTGTGGAGTGCGCCTTGGGGCGTGTGGCCACCAATCAGCAAGCACGTTCCAAGGCGCATTGGCCGTCAGGCCGATTGTTCAGTTGTCAGGTTGAAGGGTTGGCAATACGTGCGCGGCTCTGATTGAGGCGGTAGCTTTCGCCGTTCATCTCGAGGATGTTGACGTGATGTGTCAGCTGGTCCGGGAGCGCGCCGGTCAAGCGTTCGGTGCCGAATGTCTCGGTCCATTCCTCGAAGGGCAGGTTCGATGTGATCAGGGTTGAGCCACGCTCGCAGCGCTGAGAGATCAGCTCGAACAGAAGCTCGGCGCCGGTTTTGCTCAAGGGGACGAAGCCCGGCTCGTCGATGATCAGCAGTTTGACCTTGGCCAGTTTGCGCTGAAGCTGCCGGAGGCGTTTCTCGTCGCGGGCCTCCATCATCCCGTGCACGAGAGCTGCGGCGGTTACGAAGGCGACAGGCAACCCTTTCTGGCAGGCGGTCAGCCCCAACCCGAGAGCGACATGGGTTTTGCCGGTTCCCGACGGGCCGAGCGCGATGACGTTCTCCCTGCGCTCGATCCATTCACAGCGCGCCAGTTCCAGCACCATCATCTTGTTCAGACCGGGGATGGCCGTAAAGTCGAAGCTGTCGAGGCTTTTGACGGTTGGAAGCTTTGCCGCCTTGATCCGGCGCTCGACCATGCGCCTCTCCCGATCGATTGGTTCCAGCTCGGTCAGCCGGGCTGGATAGCGCACATGATCCAGGCCTTCCGCCGCACAAATGCGCGCTTGCTTGTCATGCTCGCGCAGGAAGGTGGGCAGGCGCAGAGTCTTGAGGTGGTGTGTCAGCGGCAGTTCGGGTGCATCCGTCATGCGTCACCTCCTGACAGAAGGCTCATACAGGAAGAAGCCGAGGTGGTGGCGATGTTGGTTCCGGGCAGGAACGGATAGACATCCAAATCCAACCTCGGGGGCCTTCGCTCGACGCGGCACAGGACGAGGTGCTTGATCGCATCGAAGCTGACCGCCCCCATTCGCAGGGCGTCTTTGACGGCAAGATGCAGCACCTCCAGCTCGAACCGTTCCGACAGGCGCAGGACCTGGACATACTCCCTTTTGCCCGCCTTGCCCTGCCGGGCTTCCAGCAAGCGCCGGAGCGTGGCGAAGGCGTCAGGCAGTTCCCAACCCTGCAAGGGCGCAGCCTGATCGAAGGACATGATCCTGCGCTCGATCAGCGGCAGGTAATGCAGCGGGTCGAACACCATGTCACCGCTGTCATAAGAGCGGGGATGATCGGCGATCACCTCAGTGGCGCAACCGATAACGACGCGGATCACGAAGCCCTTGATCCAGACCGCGCGGTGGCCATATGCGACCGGTACCGAGTAGTCGTTACCGCGATACCGCACCACCGATGTCGATGTGACCTGGCCACTTTGCAACTCACAGGCCTCGAAGGGTGCGCCGGGCAAATCCTGCATTGCCGCCGGATCGGCTTGCAGCCGTTCGCCGATGCTGGCCTTGTGTCCGCGCAGGACATCGTCCTGCCGTTTGCGGCATTGCTCTTCCAGGTGAGCGTTGAACGCATCCCGGTCCGGAAAGGACGGGACCGGCACCATGAAGTCGCGCCGCCCGTAGCCGACCAACCCCTCGACCGCTCCCTTGTCGTTCCCCTTGCCGGGACGGCCGTAGCGATCCCGGACCACATAATGCGACAGCATTGCGCTGAACCGTTGGGTTCTTTGCCGGGTGCCGTCCGGCAGGATCCGCGCCACCAGGCAGCGGTCATTGTCATAGAGAATCGACAGGGGAACCGCCCCAAAGAAAGCAAAGGCATGCACATGCCCATCCAGCCAGGCCTCGGTGGTTGCCGCAGGATAGGCCCGGATAAAACACGCATCGCTCTGCGGCAGATCAAAGGCGAAGAAGTGCGCCTTCCGCTCAACGCCGCCAATCACGACAGGCGCTTCACCAAAATCCGCCTGCGCATGCCCGGGCGGATGGCTGAGCGGCACGAACATCTCTTTGCCAGAGCGCTTCCTGGCCCGGACGCAGTCTTTGACGATTGTGTATCCGCCATCAAAGCCGCACTCGTCGCGCAGCCTCTCAAAGATACGCTTTGCGGTGTGGCGCCGCTTGCGCGGACGCGCTTTGTCCTCAGTAAGCCATTGGTCGATCTGGCAGGTGAACGCATCCAGCTTCGGGCGCCTAATCGGCGCTGTCCGCCGATACCCCGGTGGCTCCGAATAGGCCAACATCTTCGCAACACTGTCTCGGCCAATCCCAAAATCCCGGGCAATCCGACGCCCGCTCAACCCATCCTGAAAATGAGCCCGACGCACCTTCAAATACAATTCCACGGTGAAAATCCCCCGGCCCTCCCATCAAACGAAAGGGCAAAAGTGGACGACTTTTACGCCGCCCGCGACAACACAACGACGCCGCTACCGTGGCCGAGTATTGCTCCGCCGATTACAGATTTCATGCTGTTTTGCGGGCTTGATCTACATGGCCCTGTGCCAGATGAGACCACCCACTGTCGATTTCGCAATGCATTGGTTCACGCTGGTGTCTATGATGATCTTCTCGCCGAGGTTTGCCGACAGATCGAGAAACACGGCCTCAAGCTCCAGGAAGCCGAGGCGGCGATTATCGACGCAACCCTGATAGAGAGCGCCGCCCGCCCGCGGACCCATATCGAGGCGCCGCAGGATCGCGAAGAAGGCGACACACAGGAGAACCCGGATGTGCACTACAGCGCAGATAAGGATGCCCGCTGGGTGAAGAAGGGCTCAAAGTGCACGCTGGGCTTCAAGGGTTTTGCCCGCACAGACGAAGAGGGGTACATCGACAAGGTGCATGTCACGCCCGCCAATGCGGGCGAAAGCCCGGAGTTCAAAACGATGATCAAGGGGGCCAGTGCGCAGCGCGTATTGGCCGACAAGGCCTACGCGGGCAAAGCCAACAGAGCCGCCCTGAAAGGACAGCACCGCGATGGCATCATGCGCAAGGCTGCACGGAACCGCCCTTTGCGCCAGTCCGAGAAACGTTTCAACAAGCAAATCTCCAAACGTCGGTTCCGGGTTGAGCAGTGCTTTGGCACGATGAAACGTCTCTTCGGTCTACACCGCGCGCGCTACTTTGGTGTCGCTAAAACCCATGCGCAGATGGTCATGGCCGCCATCTCGCAGAACCTCCTCAAGGCCGCAAACAAAATAACTCTCAACCAACAAACCCAGGCAATCGCGTAAACCAAACCCGCAAAACCAATCCGCCTCAAATCCAGAGGCGGAACCCAAAAGCTGGCTCAAAAATCAATAAATCCCCAAATAGCGCAATCACGCAGAGGTCTTTTAGCCATGAATCCCGGCCACAAGACCGGATTGTCGGTGTCAAAAGCCAGATCAACTATAAACCTGTAATCTTCAGGCCGCAGACAGAGCCCTGAATGAAACCCGTCCAAAAACTGGAAGTGCCTTTTCGCTTCAAATATCCGGTCCCGGTCGATCAGGTCGCCAAACACATATGCAATAATGCCTTGTCGAAGCCCATGGTTTTTCTGCAGCTCGCGGACTGAATTGCTTTCCTCCGGACCCTTACTCTCATGAAAATTCAGGTTTCCAACCCACTGCCATACCCGCATTGGATCGCAGGGAGGCAACGCCATTGCAAAGTATCGATCCAACAACACGCCGACGATCTTGCTGATCCCGTTTCGACAGTCGCATTCATATGATTTTTTGCCACATGTGCAGGTCAGTGCCTGTGTTATACCAACGGCCCAATTAATTGACCTTTATCCATTCTCGATCTGTGATTGAAGTTATGCGTTCAGGGTCGTTCGCAAAGAAGTTCCAGGCCCGGGCGCATTTTTCGAGGATTTCTTCATATGTGTCGAAGACAGAGACAGCGAGTTTGTTCGACCGCAGATAGGCCCAAACGTTTTCCATTGGGTTCAATTCCGGTGAGTATGGGGGCAGTTTTACGAGTGTAGTATTATCTGGCACCTGCAAGCATTTTGCTCCGTGCCAACCAGCCCCGTCGATGATGAGCAAGGCATGTGCGCCGGGTGCGATTGTCTTTGCGATCTCATCGAGATGCAGCCCCATTGCTTCGGCGTTGACGTAAGGCAGGACCAGCCCAGCCGCCGTGCCACAGGCAGGACAGGCCGCGCCGAAGATATAGCTCCATTTGCAGCGCGTATCACGTGGTGCGCGCGGGCGGGTTCCACGCCTGGCCCATTTGCGGGTGAGGGTTCCTTGCTGCCCGACGCGGGCTTCATCCTGGAACCATACCTCAAGCGGCTTCCCCTTTGCATGTTTTGGCAGGGTATCGGCTATGAGGCTGGCAAAGTTTTTTTAAAAGCCTGCTGTGCAGCGGGATCAGTTTTGGGATGCTCCGGGCGCACGGAAAGGCGACGAAAACCATGCCTGGCTGGATACTTGCCAATCGTACGTTCATGTAGCTTTACGTCGAATTCTTCTTCAACGCGGACCTGCAAATCGGCACAGCGCCACCGCACTACGCCATCTTTTGCCGGGTCAGGCCCAGCCTCAACCCAAGCCACAAACAGCGCCTGTTGCTCCAGGGACAGGCGTGGCTTTGCACCCTTGCCACACCGATCAGAAAGCCCACCAAGGCCCTCTGCATTGTAGCGATGCACCCGGTCTCTGGGAGTTTGGCGATCCATACCGCTGCTACGGGCCGCTGTTGCGCGGTCCACATCGTCAAGCACCAGCGCTATGGCGAGTATTCGACGGACAACACGACCATCCCTGGTTCGCTTTGCAGCACAACGCAAATCTTGCGCGGACATATCTGTGCGCGTAATCTTGACTGCCCCACCCATGAGCACCTCCTTGCTTCTGGAGGCCATTGATTCAGAAATGCAGTAAATTTGAAATCACAAAAGTGAGTCAGACATTAAGGCCGCTGGTATTAGTTCATCCAGCAACCATTCGGTGGCTGTCAAATCCAACGTGCGAATGAAGCGCTTCACGAAATATCGCGACCCGATTATCCGCACATACTGCTCTTGATGGCCCGAATAGAGACTGGAGCAAACGCGAAGGAAGCCTGCAAGATACTGCAGACCAAAGGCCCTGGATCCGAGCCTCTCAATGGCCCCGGCGACGACCTCCAGTGATATTTTACTGGCTTCTGAAATCAGAACGTCACAATCAGCTCTATGATCATGCTCCGCCAGTTCGAGTAAGCAGGCGTTGGCAAGAAGGCGCGTGTCCTCATTTTCAGTTGGCGAAAGGACCAGATGGCGTAATTCTTCAGAAAGGTGAGCTGTTGCTGGTGAGCCCGTCAAAAGTTCCAGGATCAAATCGCCAAGGTCGCCATCGCTGCCAGACACCAACAAGGGTCTGATCTCATCCACGACATCTTCGGTGAAGAACCCTGCGACACTGAATCGGCGCCGGAAATCGCCTCTTCGAAAATACGGGTCATTGTCCTCCACCTCCCCAAGCTTGCGTACAAGACGTTTCCTGGACGAAGGGGCGAGATGTGACGGGTCGCCGTTTGCAAGCACGGCGTAGGGGTCAAGGTCGATAACACACTCTTGTATTGGCTTGTTGCCGAGTGATGCCATCCACCCGACAAGCCCTCTGAGATCATCGCGCACGGTTAGATTTGGCGCAATGATCGATAGGCACTTTGCCAACGCCAATGGGTTTGCCGGGTCTGTAATCCGCTTGACAAGGTATCCTGCGGCACAATATTCCGCGACAATCTTGTGAACAGGGCGGTGTTGAGATTCCGTGTCGCCCGGTTTGAAAAGCCTGGTCGCAAGAATGCTCTCGGCCTCCACACCCTTTCCAAAAACCGAGGCCAACTGCGGGTACATGCGGTCTTCAAATGCCTCACTGGTACCTATACCTTCCACACCTGACAGCAAAAGTTCAGCAAAGGCTTCCGACGCGCGGTCAACCTTTTGTCCTGGTGAAAGCCCCTGAGGGCTGTTCTTTACAGTTCCGTTGGCTTCCCTTGCGAGATGGCCCACCGCTTGAGAGAAAATTGACCGCTTGTCAGCAATGTAAAACGCGGAGCAATATTGGGCCACAGAAGCGGCTGCATATCGCAGTTGTAGCGGAGTAAAAGTCCGCCAGTTTGTGCCCTTCGTTTATTCGGAGGGCGGGAGATGTATTCTGTGGATATTTATAGTCGTGTGCGCCGTGCTTGTTTGAAGGACGGTATGTCTGGCCGAGAAGCGGCGCGGTTTTTCAACATGGCGTAATCAGGATCAGCACTCAGTTACCCCTGTTATTCTGGATGCACATGCAATTGAAAAGGAGACTGACCAATGGAATATTTTGCTGGTTTGGATGTGTCCATGGAAGAGACGCATATCTGCATTCTGGATCGTGAAGGGGCCCTTATTCGTGAAGGAAAAGCGAGCTCAACACCAAAAGCGATCGCTGACTTCCTCGCTTCTGGACCACCATGTGCCAAAGTTGTATTTGAAACGGGACGGATGGCACCAATGCTTTACCATGGGCTGACGGAGCTTGGTGTCCCGGTTGTTTGCATCGAGAGCAGGCAAGCATATCAGGCCCTTAAATCTCTGGCCGGCCACAAGACGGACCGCAATGATGCCCGCGGTTTGGCACACCTGGCGCGGACGGGATTCTACAAGCCGACCCATGTCAAATCACTGTCAGCGCACGCAATCCGGTCGCTGATCGCAGCCCGCAAGAAGCTGGTCGGACAGCGTGTGACGCTCGACAATCAGATCCGCGGTCTGGTCGTCGTCTTCGGCGTGCGGCTGCCACGAGCTTTGTCTCCGGCATTCAAAAACGCGGCGCTAAAAGTTAGCGATGGAGTGCCTGGCCTCCATGCCGCAATTTGCGGACTGTTCGCAGCACGCGAAGCAATCCTCGCGGCGGTTGCAGCCATTGATGGCGACATCAAAAAGATGACCCGCAAATCCGAAGTCTGCCAGCGCCTTATGACGGTACCAGGGGTCGGTCCGATCACAGCATTGGCCTTTGCCGCAGCAATTGATGATCCGTCGCGTTTCAGGAAATCGCGTGATGTGGGGGCGTATCTTGGACTGGTGCCGCGACGGCATCAATCTGGTGAAATCGACTACACGGGCAGCATCTCAAAGCGGGGCGACGTGCGCGTCAGAACGCTTCTCTATGAGGCCGCCAATGTGATGCTGACGCGGTATGCCGCTCCGCTCAAATTGAAGACATGGGCCCTCGCAATCGGTGCGCGCTCAACGATGAGAAAGGCCCGAGTGGCTCTGGCGCGTCGTCTGGCAATCATACTTCATGCCATTATGCGAGACAAAACTGACTTCCAGTCCGCGTAAGGCTTACGAGGCGACAACGAGGATTCCTAAATCAAAGTTCCCATCTGGGACGATGCCCGAGGGAGGGCGTGAGACACGGCGCCGATTCTGTAGCAACAGCCAAGACCAACGGTATGATTGCGGTTTCAACATTGCCGACCCACACCCAGCCAACCCCATCATGAACCTCAGAGTTCGAAGAGAACAAAGGCAACCTCTGACATCAAAAGCAGGAAACTCAGGAAACACGCATTGACAGATTAGAGAACAAAGATCGTAAGACGATCGCGAAGATGCTGCGCCATGAACTTCCGCCTGGGTATCGTCGGTCGGAAGCGCCTCGGCGGCCAACGCTTGATGGTTATGTTGGTGTGGTCGATGAGATACTGCGCACAGACAAAGCCCTGATCAAAAAGCAGCGACACACGGCCAAGCGCATCTTTGAACGGCTGCGCGATGAGCATGGATATGCCGGCAGCCTGACCACGGTGACCTATTACGTGCGCGAGCAAAAACGGCGCACCAAAGAGGTGTTTGTGCCGTTGTCGCATCGGCCGGGCCATGCGCAGGTTGATTTTGGTGAGACGCTGGGCGTGATCGGTGGCGTGGAATGCAAGATCCACTTCTTCGTGATGAGCTTGCCACATTCTGATGCGGTGTTTGTGAAGGGATATCCAGCTGAGACAACCGAGGCGTTTTGCGATGGCCATGTGTCCGCCTTTGCATTCTTTGGCGGCATTCCGCAATCCATTCTCTACGACAATACCAAGATCGCCGTGGCTCGGATACTCGGGGATAAGACGCGCATCCGCACACGTCGGTTTACGGAACTGCAGTCGCATTACTTGTTTGATGACAAGTTTGGCAGACCCGCGCGAGGGAACGATAAAGGCAACGTTGAGGGCATGGTTGGATACACCCGCCGCAACTTCATGGTTCCCGCACCTCGCTATGACAGCTTTGATGATCTGAACGCACATTTGGAAGAGAAGTGTTTAGCACGTCAGGCCGATACGTTGCGGGGTCACACCCAAACCATAGGCGCACGCCTGATGTCGGATTTGGATGCTCTGATGGGATTGCCCGTCGCAGAATATGAAGCCTGCGATCACGTCAGCACGCGTGCAACGTCGATCTCAATGGTGCGCTATCGCAGCAATGATTACTCGGTGCCAGTAGCCTATGCGCACCACGATGTTCATGTGCGTGGGTTTGTGCATGAGGTTATCATCGGCTGCGGCAATGAGATTATTGCGCGGCACAAACGATCCTACACATCAGCGGATATGGTCTTTGACCCATTGCACTTTTTGCCCCTGCTTGAACAAAAGGTGGGTGCCCTGGATCAGGCCGCGCCTTTGCAGGGTTGGCATTTGCCAGATGTATTTGCCACGCTGCACCGACTGCTTGAAGCCAGAATGGGTAAGCCGGGCAAGCGAGAATACGTTCAAGTCTTGCGCCTTTTGGAGACCTTCGAAATGGATGTTGTGCAAGGCGCAATCCAGCAGGCAATAGATATGGGTGCAATTGGCTATGACGCCGTAAAACACCTTGTACTGTGTCGGGTTGAGAAGCGGCCACCACGATTGGATTTGGACTTCTATCCATACTTGCCCAAGGCCAATGTCGGCACAACACGCCCATCCAGTTACATGAGCTTGATGGGAAGGACCGCGGCATGACCGAAGCCCCTCGGATTCTTCTACGGCATCATCTTAAACAACTGCGACTGCCAACGTTCCAAGGCGAGTATGCCAAACAGGCGCAGCTCTGTGCTGCAGAGAACAAAGATCACATCCACTATCTGGCGCGGCTGTGTGAGATGGAATTGATCGACCGCGAACGCCGGATGATTGAACGGCGCATCAAAGCGGCGAAGTTCCCCAGCACCAAGAGCTTGGATAGCTTTGACTTCAAGATCATGCCAAGCTTGAACAAGCCCCTGACGATGGATCTGGCACGATGCGATTACGTTAATCGCAGGGAGAACATCATCGCGCTCGGCCCGTCAGGCACGGGCAAGACACACATCGCCCTGGGACTTGGGCTGGCTGCATGTCAAAGAGGACTGAAGGTGCGCTTCACAACGGCTGCGGCATTAGTCCATGATCTGATCGAGGCTCAAGATGAGCGGAGATTGCAGCGCCTTCAAAAGCAACTGACCAGCCAGAACCTGTTGATCATTGATGAACTGGGCTTCGTACCGCTCAGCAAATCTGGCGCAGAGCTGCTCTTCGAGGTCATATCCCAATGCTATGAACGCGGCTCCATCATCATAACCTCGAACCTGCCCTTCGATGAATGGACTGAAGTCTTTGGCTCTGAGCGGCTGACCGGTGCGCTACTCGATCGTTTAACCCATCACGTCCACATCCTCGAGATGAATGGCGAAAGCTATCGGCTCAAACACAGTCGCAACAACCGAAAATAACCAGCCCGCAATCACAGTCAGAATAATGCTGGCCTTATGGCCAGCATGCGCTTTGGCACGCTTCAGCTTTGTGACGAGCACGCGTGCAAAAGCGCCACAAAACATCAACCGAAGTGGCCCATTTTTACGCCGCGACATGGACCCATTTTACTCTGCGATTGACATCCGGAGATCGGGCGGCTGCCGACGGGTGTCCCCGTGCCCTGAAACCCCCTGTGTGCGGAATTCCCGTGCCCGTTCTGCGGATCAGGTCCGGCAGATCGCGGTGTCGATCAGGGGACCCGGTTTTACCGGTCCCGTCCTGTTCGCCGGGGGCAACACCATTATTGCCGGGGCAGGACCGTGTGCGATCGCGCGGGAGACGGGCATGGATGTTGTGCCCTGCATCCGGCTGCCCCGTCTCCAGTCTTTCCCTGCAACAGAGCCGAGGGATTTTACTTTCCACAATCTGGCCTAAAGCCTCCGACTTTAGTCGGAAAAACATTCAAACGTGCGCCGAAGGCGCTCATGAACAGGGGAATCGCATGAGTTTCACGGCGCGAGGATTTGAAGCGGGAAGCGGTTGTTCCAGCCTGCCTTTTTCCGCATTCCTCCGAGGGAGTTCTCGCTTTTTGCTTTGTTGAGCAAATTCATTGCGATGTGCTTGATGACGGCGAAGTTGGCGGGTGCGTGATCTTTTCGTATCCGGCTGTCGTCATCGCGGAAGGTGACATCAAGCACCCGGTGGAGGCGGTTTTCAATTCCCCGGTGAGAGCGTACGGCATGGGCAAAGCGCGCGGCGTCTTTTGGCAGGGACGGGATGAAGTACCGCGTTTGCCGTGTCGTCTTCCCGCCACTTTCCCGAAGCGGGACGACGCGGCCAATGCTGAGCAACCCCTCCCGATGGGGATGGCGCTTTTTCAACCGGCCGATGGCGTCGCATTGGGTGTATGTTCGCGTTTCAATCCTACCCCTGTCGCCGTCAACCGTCTGTAGTGATTCTGTGTTTTCCCGATCCTGTTCTTCGAACCACAGTTTCACGTCCTCATGGAGAAGCCCCTGATTGCCCTTCAGGGCCAGCACATAGTCAGCACCCTTGTCACGGATTTTGCAGGCGATCTCACGTTGGCACCCCATCGCATCCAGCGTCACGACCGCGCCCTCCAGGAAGAGCAAATCCAGGAGAACGGGGATGTCCTTGATCCCGTTCCTTTTGTGCGCGCCGGCTTGCTGGCCGGGCACGAGGCGTAGATCGTTACACCGGGCCGGGATCAGATGCAGAGGCGTTTCACCACCGGCCCTTGAGCCTCGCGCTGTCTTGCCGTCAATGGCAACGAGCGTTCCTCCAACGCGCCCGGCCAACCCGGACGCCCACGCGGCAAAGGCTGCGTTGAACTCTTCAGGATCAAGCGCCCGAAACACCGTCGAAAGCGTGTCGTGGGAGGGTATGCCATGCTCAAACGCAGCCAACTTGCGCAGGAAACCCAACTTTTCCTCGCCATAAAGGGCAACATCGACAAAACTCCCGCACCCCGACACCACTCCGCACAGGCTCAAAAGCGGAATCCCATCAAGTGGATACACCACCTTCGTCTCCTGGCGGGGATCGGAAATCGACGAGGCAAAAGATTGAAACAACACGGTATTTTCCAAAGCAGCGCCCTCCGGACATAAACTTTGGAAAACTGAATCAGAGATAGAAGATCAAGGCAAACCAAAAGATGCTATTCATGCGATACCCCTGCGCTCATGAACCACTGAACCCTCTGACTTTAGTCGGAGGAGGTTCAGTCAACCTGGTGCCACGGAGAAGCCTTGAACCTCGCCGTCATCAACCTTAAGCAGTATCGAAATAGGTGATTCTCGCCGCTCAAGAAGATTTTGAGTTGTACTGACCTCCTGATCAACCCCATACACAATATCATCAATAACACGATTCTCCCTCAAACTGACCACCCAGTTTAGATTCTGCTCATCACTGGCCCAGCCCCAAGTCTCTTCACCCAACAGGCCTCCGATTTCGCTGTATATTCGATGACTGTACGTCACGAGTGTCTCATCTATACGGCCCCGAAACATCTTAACCCGAATTATTCTCGAGGGGTTGGTGATGGTAGCGTAATCTTTTGGAAAGTTGCATTTTTATGCTGTCGATGCGAAAAAACGCAGTTTTCAGGAGCCACACCTCACCATGAAGCGGTTTACCCCGGCCGCGCCGGTTTTGTCACCCGTGAATGGCAAGCCTGTGCCGCTCAATTTCGACGGCGCGGAGATGACTTCCGATGCCGACCTGGCGCTTTTGCGGGAGGTGGAGCGCCGGCACGACATGCCGGGTCTTCTGTCGTCCTGCCTCACGGACCTGCGCGATCCCGAGAAGGTCAGGCATAGCCTGGAGGACATCATCCGTTTCCGGATCATGATGATTGCGGCGGGGTATGAGGATGGCAATGACGCCGCTGATCCGCGCCAGATAGTGTAACCTGAGGTCTGGAAATTTATTGGAGGTTTGCGCCGTGAGGCGTTTTGCCGGGGGGCATGCCCCAGGTAAAACGCGGCGCCATCGTGCTGTCCCATGGAGGTGAAAACATTCATGGAGGAAGCAAATGGACCTGAGACACGATACGACGATCGAGGCTGTTTTGGAACAACTGATTGCAACCGGAGCAACGGACCCGGGGCGGATCTTCGGCCAGCTCTTCGAGCTTGCGCTGCAGATCGAGCGTGAGCAGTTTCTCAAGGCCAACCATTATGAGCGCACCCCTGAGCGGCAGGGCTATGCCAACGGGTACAAGCCGAAGCGGATCGACACTCCTGCAGGAACCGTGACCCTGCAGGTGCCCAAAACCGCCGGACACGCGGGCGATCCCTTCCATCCTCAATCTCTGGAACGGGGGCAGCGATCTTCGCGTGCCGTCATGTTGGCGGTGGCGGAGATGTACATCAAGGGTGTCTCGACGCGTCAGGCCGAAGCGGTGATGCGCGGGTTCGGGATCGAGAGCCTGTCCTCGACCCGGGTCAGCCGCGCAACCAAACTGCTTGATGATGAACCGGACGCCTGGCGCAATCGCCCTCTGGGGCAAGTGAAGTACCCGATCATTGACGCGCGTTGCGAAAAGGCCCGCTATGACGGCGTTGTACGCGACGTGGCGGTGCTTTCGGCCATCGGCACAGGGGCCGATGAGCGCAGACATGTTCCCGGGCTCTCTGTGAAGCTGTCCGAGGCGGAAGTGCACTGGCGCGGGTTCCTCGAAAGCCTGCAGGCCCGCGGTATGTGCGGGACCACGTTCATCGTGTCTGATGATCACGCTGGCCTGAAGGCCGCACGACGTGCGGTGTTCGGGGCGGCCACATGGCAGCGCTGCCGGTTCCACCTGGCCCGGAACGCTGTGAACCACGCGCCCGACAGGGACACGCGGGAGCGCATTGGAAAACAACTGCGCGCGGTATGGAATGCGTCTTCTTTGCAAACGGCACAAGCAGAGCCGGGCACCCTTGTCGCCAGCTACCGGGAGAAACACCCGGGCTTCGCCGACTGGCTGGAAAACAACATCCCCG